>NZ_JBOZGM010000003.1:0-819693 GCF_050846875.1 Priestia sp. TRN 1309
TACTCGCCGCTCTCGTCGTTCTACTCGCCGCTCTCGCCGTTCTACTCGCCGCTCTCGTCGTTCTACTCGCCGCTCTCACCGTTCTACTCGCCGCTCTTAATTTCTCTAAACACTCATCTTTATTGCAAAAAAACGCCGAAGAACTACGAATGTCTTCGGCGTTTTTTTCCACTTATAGAAGGTGCACATTTGGAAATATACTAAGATGGAGCGTTATTCATTTTACATAGAAAAGGAGAGCTTTTATGAAAAAAAACAAGCATCGAATTTTAACTTCATCAACTACAGATGTCGAAGAAATCAAACGTTTAAATGCGCAGTCTGGACTAACTTACAATGAAGTATTTGCACTTCTTGGAGAAAACTATTTGAAAAATCAACAGAAAAAATAATAAGCTGGGACTAGAAAACAACTTCTAGTCCTTATACTTTGAAAATCCCGGAAAACCCTTTTACTAAGGATGTTAATTGGTTCATGGCTCCCATCATCTGTCCCGCAGTATTCATCATTTTGTTCATATCGTAATTGCCATCACTCGATTTAAACTGAGACATTAATGACTGAAATTGAGATGGCTGAGGCTTTTGCTGCTGACCTTTAGGATATGGATTAAAAGGCGCACCTGCATTGTTGTACATGGGCTGCTGGTACATTCCGTTCATATAGGGAATTTGCTGAGGGCCAAAAGGCATTTGTTGCTGAGCGTACGGATGTTGCGGCATATAAGCTTCCGTCCATGGCTGCTGGTGATACTGTGGAAATGGATGTACCTGACTTAAATCAAAACGTTCTGGTTGATGTTGCTCATAATACGGATAGTGCTTACTTGTATACATGCAAAATCAATACCTCCTTTTTAATATTACATAATATATAGTATGTATGCAGAAATAAGAGGTGACGTTCGTCTACTTGTACTTTTGGAGAACGCATTCAAAAATATGTAGGTTTCTGTCGAAAGTTTAAATTTTTCAAAAAAACGAGATTATTTAAATATATGGTACGATAAGAACAAGTGATACTACCTATACGTAGTGGCACAAATGGGGATTAGGAGGGAATTTACATGTATGTGAACGAACTTCAAGAAGCTTTTATTGCGGTGAAACAATATGAGCCGCAGTCAAGTAATGAATTACTCGATTTTGCTCAGCAGCAGTATTTAAAAGGTTTTTTAACTCCTATGAATTACAAAGCCGCTGTACGTGAACTCGAACAAATTGGAGCTACTAAGCCTGATTTTAGTGCACAAGATGATTAATTTTTTTACTACCACTGAGAAATCGGTGGTTTCTTTGTTTCCTATAAAGTGGACACATACTTCTTTTTTGACTTGTTTATACTATAAAGGCTTTAACGTAGTATTCAATAAAGGAGGTTTATTTCATGAGTCGTGGAAAACATTTTGATCATAAAAAACAAGGACAAAGTGCAGTAAATAAAACAAATAACGCCGTTGCTTCTAAACATACCGAAAAAGTTGATTATCATATCGATACAGTTGCTTCACAAGATCACCCAGCTGTTTCTATCCAATCACAAAAAGATTTTGATTAACTTTTTATTGATCATGATAAAATGCCTAAAGAGTTTTCTCTTTAGGCATACATAGAAAATCCCCACCTTATAAGTCTCAACGGAAGGCCGGGATTAATTATTCAATATCGACTCGAGCACATACTTATTTGAGTGATACATCTTTTTAAATCGCTTTTCTCGCGTCTCGGGATAAAATGACTGTAGTACAACGTTTTGTAAATTTTCTTTTAACGTCTCTACTTGATTAACATGAATATATTTTGGTCGCTCTTTCTTCAGCCATTCCGTTACGAGACTAGCCCATTCATCAAGTTCTTTGAAGAAAATGTCTCCATAAGGCTTTACTTCTTCAAAAAATTTCACTTCATAATTTTCTTCCTGTTGAATAGACGCTAATCGTTCTACAGCTACTTCATTATATTGAAACATGATCTCCGTACTTTTTTTCACATCTTCATTCATCGTTATTCGTCACCTCTACGATGACTATTGTAACATAAACAATCTTTATACTGTATGAAGAACCATTTCTCTTCGTCTTCTACTCCATTCTGTTTCGGAAGGCATGCTTTCATACACAGTTACTTCAATTTCTTGCAGCGATTGGTCAATGCGATGAACTTGTTCCATATATGTTTCTTCACAATGTGTAAATGCTTCATTTATAGATGTAGACATCGTTTTATCCACTAGATCTACTTGCTCTAGTAAGCTATCTAATAAAGTCATCATTTCGCTTGTTTTAACCATACTTTGTTTCATCGCCATCCCTCCAAATTTTCCTTTGCATAACGTATTCTCTTTTTTATTCATTGTCCCTTCACACATGACAAAACTAGTTTCTATTCGTCAAAGAAAGATGTTTTCGACATTTTCATTTATGGTGAATCGAAAGAGAACATATTGAAAACACTAGTATAGACATTTCAGCTAAGTGGATACATTCTGCTGCTGAACGTTCATTACAACATGATAGGAGGTGCCTAGATATGGCCAACAAACAGCAAAAATCACAGCCTAAAAATAAGCCTGAAACAAAAACCTACGGTGATCCTAAAAAGTTAAACGGTCCTAACCAGCCTTCTACTTAAGAACAAAACGGTCACTTGTGACCGTTTTTATTTACATTAACTACTTGCGCTACTTTCATTAATATATGCAGCTGCTTTTGCTTTTGAAGATACCACTTTGTAAAATGAACTTTCTTTGGAAAAGGCGGCTTTTTCATGAGCTTTTGTTCCTGTTTTTTTGTTAAAAACCACTCTTCTCTCTTTTTTTCATGATGTCTAATAGCCGGATACACCTTTCGAAGTGCAGGTGTACAGCAACTGGTTTCATCCACAAAATACTGCTCATAATCGTATCTCGAACCCGTATGCTTTGTTTTCAAAGAAAATTCATAAAACAAGGGATAATACTTTTCATGAAATAATAAAGCCGCTAATTTCTTCCCCAAATCAATCCGATTATTTACTTTTGTAAAATCATGAACAGAACAACCGTATAGCTCCCCTTTTGTAGTAGGAAAAAGGACGGAACTAAAGTGGAATATATCTTGAAAAAAAAACAGCATACTTTTAAATACTCTATCTTGATAAAAAGGCTGTTCAATAACGGGCTTTTGAATAACGTGCTGCTCATTTACAATTAACGCATGAATAAGCTGCAGTTCAGAAGGTTTCTGCATAAATTGCCTCCACTTTTCTTCGATAAAAGATGAAACATTTAAATAGGGAAGTAAATGAACGTAAGAGACATGTTTTTTACGCGAAACAGCATACAATAGTAATTGCGGGAAGGCATCTTTAAAAATAAGCCAATTTGCTCTTTCATACGTCAAAAATAATAAATCGCGCGTTTGCTTTGATAACGCTTTTTTCATTGGTTCTCCTTGCAAATCACACATATTCCACCCTGCGTTGCGCGATACCATACTTGCGAGAAATGCCCACTTTACTTCAGGATATCTATGATAAAAAGTTGCATAAGCTTGGGTTCTTGATATATTATCAATATTCAGCTTGTCTGTTGTTTTATTAATCGCCGTCAACAGCGCTTGTTCCGAACTATTGAGTGACATCTCTTCATCTTCTTTCATCTATTTTTATTTGTAGGATTTGGTATAATAGAATTTGTTTGTTTAATAGATTTACACTAAAGGAGTGATGGTTATGATTCGCTATCCTAACGGAAAGGCCTATAAGCCATTGAATACCAGCAGTCCTTCCCCTAAAAAGCTAGAAGCTAGCTATAGCAATCGTGGTATGACGCTGGAGGACGATTTAAACGAAACAAACGAATACTATGTTTCAAAAGGAATAGCCATTGTTCACAAAAAACCAACCCCTGTTCAAATTGTAAAAGTAGACTATCCGAAGAGAAGTGCCGCTGTTATCAAAGAAGCTTATTTTAAGCAGGCTTCTACTACAGACTATAATGGAATCTATAAAGGAAAACACCTTGACTTTGAAGCAAAAGAAACGAGAAATAAAACCTCATTTCCTCTGCGTAATTTTCATGAACATCAAATTGAACATATGAAGCAAATTGTGAAACAAAACGGGGTTTGTTTCGTTATATTAATGTTCTCTACTTTACAAGAAATATACTTGTTCGAAGCACAGTTCCTTTTTCCTTATTGGGATGCCATGAAAAAAGATGGACGAAAATCAATCCCTAAGGCAGATATTGAAAAAAAAGGACATTTCATCGAACTTGGTTACCATCCGAGAATCGATTACATAAAAACTATAGATAAATTATACTTTTAAGAGTATGATATATATGTTTACGGAAATCATTCTCTTACAATGCGTTGAAAGGTAGGAGTTTTTATGTCAGATAATTATCGCTCTCGTGAAGAACGACGAAGAGCTATGAATGACAACAAACCAGAAGGTAAATCTCAAGGAAAACCGAAAAAGAAGAAAAAAGGAGGCCTATTTCGTAAAATTGTTGCCGCAGTTTTACTGATAGGAATCATCGGGCTCATTGCCGGAGTGGGAACTTTTTTTGCTATGATAAGCGATGCTCCAAAAGTTGATGACTCGGTATTAAAAAACTCTTTTTCATCTAAAGTATATGCAAACGATGGAAAAACAGTTGTAAAAGAAATTGGAGCTCAAAAACGTACATATGTGCAATACGATGAAATCCCTCAAGTCGTCAAAAATGCATTTATCGCTACGGAAGACGTTCGTTTTTATAAACATCACGGCGTCGACTTTTACCGTATTGGTGGAGCATTAATGGCGAACTTTAAAGACGGCTTCGGTGCTGAGGGCGGTAGTACGATTACTCAGCAAGTGGTTAAGAATTCGTTCTTATCACCAAAGAAGACGGTTAAACGTAAAGTACAAGAAATGTGGTTAGCTTACCAGCTTGAGCGCAAATATTCGAAGCAACAAATTCTTGAAATGTATTTAAACAAAATATATTTCGCATCAGGTGAAGTATACGGTATTGAACGAGCAGCTGAGAAATTTTACGGAGTTAAAAGCGTAAAAGATTTAACTCTTGATGAAGCTGCTATGTTGGCAGGCTTACCAAAAGCGCCAACTACTTATAACCCAGTTACAAACCCAGAGAATGCTACTAAACGCCGTAACACAGTATTAAACTTAATGGCTAAAAACGGCTTCATTACACAAGCCGAGGCCGACAAAGCAAAACAAGTAGATGTACAGGCTCACTTAGCTAAACAAACTGAATCAACATCTAAGTACGATGTATTTATTGATCAAGTAATCGAGGAAGTAAAAAAGAAAACAGACGCGGATCCATTTTCTGCGGGCTTAGAAATTTATACAACGCTTGACACGAATGCTCAGGACTATGTGGATGATGTGATGAATAACAAAGTAGTCAACTTCCCGAACGATAAATTCCAAGCAGGTCTTGTCGTTGTAGATAATGAAACAGGCGGTATTCAAGCAATTGGAGGCGGACGTAACCGTGTGTCAGGCGGCTTGAACTTTGCAACAAATATGAGACGCCAGCCCGGCTCAACAATTAAGCCGATCTTAGATTACGGTCCAGCGATTGAGAACTTAAAGTGGTCTACTGGACAACCGATAAAAGATGAAGAATATCATTATTCAAACGGCACGCCAATCCGAAATTTTGGACGCAACTATAAAGGGTGGGTTTCAGCGCGTGAAGCTTTAGGACGCTCACTGAACATCCCTGCTTTAAAAGCGTTTCAAGCAACCGGTGCGGACAAAGCAAAAGAGTTCGCTACGGGCCTTGGGCTAAAATTAGATGAAGAAGACGGCGAAGCTTATTCTGAATCTTATTCTATCGGAGGCTTCCGTACAGGTGTTACACCTCTGCAAATGGCTGGAGCCTATAGTGCTTTTGCAAATGAAGGTATGTACAATGCACCGCATACAGTGACAAAGGTAAAATTCCCTGATGGAACAGAAATTGATTTAACGCCAAAACCAAAACGCGCAATGCAAGATTACACGGCGTTTATGATGACGGACATGATGAAATCTGTTGTAAACGAATCCTATGGTACAGCTCGTGCTGTTCGTACACCAGGATTAGAAATTGCGGGTAAAACAGGAACTTCGAACTTTAGTGCTGACGAGAAAAAACGATACAACATTCCAGACGCTGGTGAAAAAGACGTGTGGTTTAATGGATTTACGCCAAACTATACGATTTCCGTATGGACAGGCTATGAAACTGCTAAAGACGGCTATATTTTAAGTCCTAATGAAACAGGCATGGCAAAAAATATCTTTAAGCATGTTATTACTCATATTTCTGAAGGCAAACCTAAAGGAAGTTTCAAGCAGCCGGACAGCGTAGTTGAACGTTCCGTGGAAAAACCAACGGGCAAAGACTTAAAACGCCCAAGCGGCTCTACTCCTTCTAGCTTAATTACAAAAGAATACTTTGTGCGCGGTACTGCACCGACAAAAGTATCTCAAACGTTTGTGAAGAAAGAAAAAGAAGAAAAGAAAGAAGATAAAAAAGAGGACAAAAAAGAGAAAAAAGACAATAAAGATGTGAAGCCAAAAATTACTGCTTCGTATAGCGGAGGAGCAATTTCAGTTAACTGGTCAGCGTCAAACGCAGCCAGTGATACGACCTTTACAGTCACAATGTCTTCTCCTAACGGTTCTGAACAACTCGCATCTGGCGCAGGAGCCGGTGGAAAAACAATTTCCAATCCAGCACCAGGCGCAACGTATAGTTTCACCGTAACAACAAATACGGGCCAAAGCGCTAGTTCTTCTGTAAAAGTTCCTGATTCATCAGATCAAGCTACCGAAGATAATTCTACTAAGCCTGAAGATGACGGAACAACGGACGATAATCAAAATGAAGACAATAGCAACACTGATCAAAACAACGGCTCTGATCAAGGTGACGATTCATCTACTCAGCCGGATGATAACCAAAACAGCAATAATGGCAGCAATAGCGGCGGTAACAATAGCGGAAATACCGATAATAACAATAACGATAGCGGCAATGCTAACGATGGTAATAGCGGCAACAACAACAATAATAACGGAGGCACAACTCCTCCTCCAGCAGACAACGGTGGAAGTGACTCAGGAAGTCAAACACCACAAACTCCTGCTACACCATCGACGCCGTCAACACCTGCTACACCGCAGCAAGAGCCAACAACTGAAAATTAACGCAGCAGTAAAAAGCCCCTACACGTGTAGGGGCTTTATTTCTTGTGAAGAATAAGCATTTTTGCATACTGCTTACGCAGCTCATTAAATAATTCTGTCAGCTGAATATACGCTTGATAAGAAGAAACTCGCTGCAGCAAAAATAGAAGTCTCTCAGCACAGTTAATAGGCTTATAGGTTAGGTCCGCTATGTCTTCTTGCAGCCGATTTAAACGCCGAACGGGCTGTCCATTAATCCAAAACAGTAAACTAATATACATAGCAGCAGCTTGTTTCATACAAGGCGCTGCTTCTTTTGCTTTTCGCTGAGAAAAAAGCGTATGCAGTTCTTCCCTTTGAGTTTCCCACTTTTCAAAAAATGGCCGTATGTTCTTTTGAACATCCCTCCAAGGTGTTTTCGTTTCTTTATGTACATCGTATAAAATATCATAAGCAAAATAATTTCTTCCATTTTTTTTATCTGTTTCAAGAACCCGATCTTCTTTTGAATAAAATGGTTCGCATATGAAATGTGACGGCACTTCAATCGGTAACATCTGTCTTCTTCTCTTTTCCTTTCATTCGTTTCTTTCCTTCTCGGCAAAGATCAAGAAGCGGGCAGACATGACATTGAGGAGACTGTGCTTTACAGTGATAGCGTCCAAAAAAGATAAGTCGATGATGCGTAACGGACCATTCATCTTTCGGAATTTTTCTCATCAGCGTTTTTTCTACTTCTAAAACTGAATCTTTCCACCTGCAAATCCCAAGGCGTTTACTTACACGTTCTACATGCGTGTCTACGGCTATTGACGGTACTCCAAAAGCTACGGATACAACAACATTAGCCGTCTTACGCCCTACTCCCGGAAGATTGGTCAGCTCATCACGATCTTTCGGAACTTCTCCTCCGTATTCATCAATGAGCATACGGCAGAGCTTTTGAATGTTTTTAGCTTTATTTCTATATAAGCCGATTGATCTAATATCTTGCTGCAGCTCTTCTAACGAAACGGCTAAATAGTCTTCAGGCGTTTGATATTTCTTGAATAAATCCGCTGTTACGCGGTTGACTAAAGCATCTGTGCACTGAGCAGATAGCGCCACGGCAATGACTAAATCAAAGGGATTCCGATGATTCAACTCACAGTGGGCGTCAGGAAACATTTCTGCCATAGCATCTAGGCACTGTCTGATTTGTTTTAACGTTAACATACTAGTTCTCCTTCTTCTTACAGGTAGTTCCCTCCTATTTTACAATAGGATTCCTGTCAAATGCTACTTTTGTCCATACTCTTTTAAAAAAGCTGCTTCAAGATTCAATTACTTGGATCTTGAAGCAGCTTTTTATCCTGTCATTGCTCTAGCCAGTTAAAAAAAGGAATGGCTGATGTAGACTGAGAAGGGTTAACAGAAGATAGTTTTTTGGGCTGTTGATTTTGACGAAATTTTTGGCTATGCTTGCGGGCTTGATCAATGGTCTGAATGCCATTTTTCTTCCATTCGAATAAAATACGATCAATATACCGGAAGTTTAATTTTCCAGACATCACCGACTCTCTTAGTGCCGCTTTAATAATAATGGGGTCATGATGATCTTGATCAATCCACATCGCTAGCGTTTCGCATTCAAACGGAGACAATGCTCTGCCAAACTCTTTTTCAAACATTGTATATAAATTAAGCTCTTCTTGTTCTTCTTCGCTTTTTTCTACTTCTCTTGTTTCTTGCATCATATGATGAATAAGCTTTTCCCAAAGCGGTTTTAATGAATAACGTTCACAAATAAGGGCGTTTTGCTGTTGATCTTGCTCAATAGATAAAAAGCCGCGCTGAATTAATGCTCGCAGCGTATCCATACACACAGCACTTGAAATACTCATTTTTGCCGCCAATTCGTTAGGTGTCGGGAAACCTTCACCGCCTTCAATGGAAACATAAATATGCATTAACGTCATGAATTCCGTTTCGTTCATTCCCAAATCGCTATAGTGATTAAACAGCAGCTTCGGAATTGAAACTGTGCCTTGTTCAAACCATTCAATTAACGTTTCTTTTTTCATATCCGAACACCTCAGTAGTTAGTATATCATGAAGTTTATAGTCAAAGTAACAATTATT
This sequence comes from Priestia sp. TRN 1309, assembly GCF_050846875.1. Taxonomy (NCBI): domain Bacteria; kingdom Bacillati; phylum Bacillota; class Bacilli; order Caryophanales; family Bacillaceae; genus Priestia; species Priestia sp. TRN 1309. The sequence goes on from NZ_JBOZGM010000003.1 coordinate 9,301, forward strand.
CGAAGCTAAAAAAGCTTCTATGTAAAACTTTCCGCTGAAACCGTACCATTGCTCTGCACATATAAAATATATACGAACGATGACTTCCTTCCAAGAATATTACACTAACTTATTTTTTCGAGAATTGCAACTCCCTTTTAAGTTAGACTCTCTTCTATGTTTGCCGTTGTTTCCTTGTGATATAAGTAAAAACCTCGTTTTTCTTTTCTTTTTATGATTCATAAAAAAAAGCTAAAAAAGTATCCTGACTACAGGAGTCAGAATACTTTTTCACTTCCTTACGGGTATAAACGGTTTAATAAGCGTGGGAATGGAATCGTTTCACGAACGTGTTCTACGCCGCTAATCCATGCTACTGTACGCTCAAGGCCTAAACCAAATCCTGAATGTGGAACTGAGCCATACTTACGAAGCTCTAAATACCACTTGTATGTTTCTGTATCTAATTTGTGCTCTTCTACACGCTGAGCTAAAAGCTCTTGATCATGAATACGTTCAGAGCCTCCAATGATTTCTCCGTAGCCTTCTGGTGCGATTAAGTCTGCACATAATACTACGTCTTCATTTGTTGGATCTGGCTGCATATAAAATGGTTTTAATGACGTTGGATAGTGTGTAATGAATACCGGCTTGTCATAGCTTTCTGCGATAGCCGTTTCATGCGGTGCTCCAAAGTCATCTCCCCACTGAATGTCTGTAAATCCTTTTTCATGTAAGAATTTAAGAGCCTCATCGTACGAAATACGAGGGAATGGCGCTTTAATTTGTTCTAACTTAGATGTATCACGGCCTAGTACATTTAACTCTAACTTACAGTTTGTTAAAACAGACTGTACGACATGAGACACATACTCTTCCTGTACTTTCAAGTTATCTTCGAATTGGTAGAAAGCCATCTCTGGTTCAATCATCCAAAACTCAATTAAATGACGGCGTGTTTTAGATTTTTCAGCGCGGAACGTTGGACCGAATGAAAATACTTTTCCAAGCGCCATTGCCGCTGCTTCCATATAAAGCTGTCCACTTTGAGAAAGATATGCATCTTCGTCAAAATATTTCGTGTGGAATAATTCTGTTGTTCCTTCAGGAGCACTTCCTGTTAGGATTGGAGGATCTACTTTTGTAAACCCGTTTTCGTTAAAGAATTCATACGTTGCACGAATGATTTCGTTACGAACCTTCATAACAGCATGTTGACGTTTAGAACGCAGCCATAAATGACGGTTATCCATTAAGAACTCTGTTCCATGTTCTTTTGGCGTAATTGGGTAATCAACAGCTTCATGAATAACTTCAAGGCTTGTAACTGTTAACTCATAGCCAAACGGTGAGCGCTCATCTTCGCGTACCACACCTGTTACATATAGTGATGATTCTTGCGTCATAGATTTAGCTAATTTAAAAGTTTCTTCTTCTACTTCAGCTTTTACAACTACCCCTTGCATGAATCCTGATCCATCGCGCAGCTGTAAAAAGGCAATTTTACCACTTGAACGTTTATTCGCTAACCAAGCACCAATTGTTACTTCTTTTCCTACATGCTTGTTTGCTTCTGAAATCGTAATTTTCACGATTAATATCCCTCCAAAAAACTTACATTTCGTAATTATGTATGCCATCCTATTATACATTTCGACAAACATAATAACAAGTAACAAACAAAAAGAGCCTTCTAACACGTGTGATTTGTGCTAAAAGGCTCTTTTGTTTTTAAATATAATCTTTTTTATTTCATATGACGAGTCATGAATGATTGAATTCGTTCCAATGCCTTTTCTAGCAGATCTAGTGATGTAGCATAAGAAAGACGTACGTTTTCAGGTGAACCGAATCCTGATCCAGGCACTAGCGCTACCTTCTCTTCTTCTAAAATAGCTTCTACCCATGCATCAACTGTATCAAAGCCAGTTAACTTTGCAGCTTCAATTGCATTAGGGAATAAGTAGAAAGCACCCTGTGGTTTTAAGCATGAGAACCCTGGAATGTTAATCAGCTTTTCATGAATTACGTTTAGACGCTCTTCAAAAGCTTGTCGCATCATTTCCACCGGCTCCTGAGTGCCGTTATAAGCAGCGATTGTTGCATATTGAGCAATAGATGTTGGATTTGACGTGCTGTGACTCGCTAGGTTTGTCATCGCTTTAATAACTGTAGCATCACCAGCTGCATATCCAATGCGCCAGCCCGTCATGGAATGTGACTTAGAAACACCGTTAATGATAATTGTTTTTTCTTTTAACGCTGGTGAAAGCTGTGCAATCGATACATGTTCATTTTGACCATACACAAGCTTTTCATAAATTTCATCTGATACGATAAAAATATCGTGCTTCAAGCAAACTTCTCCTAAAGCTTGAAGCTCTTCTCTTGTGTAAATCATACCCGTTGGGTTGCTTGGTGAATTGATAATAACAGCTTTAGTTTTAGCAGTAATAGCCGCTTCTAATTGTTCAGGTGTGATTTTAAATTCGTTATTTTCAGAACCTTCAACGAATACTGGTGTACCTTCTGCTAACTTTACTTGCTCAGGATAACTTACCCAGTAAGGAGTTGGGATAATTACTTCGTCACCTTCGTCTAACAGAACTTGAAATAACGTATACAGTGCGTGCTTAGCACCTGTACAAACAATAATTTCAGAAGGTGAATACGTCAGGCCTTGATCGCGTTTGAATTTTTCAATTACCGCTTCTTTTAATGGTGCAAGACCGCCTGCTGGCGTATATTTTGTCTGACCATCATTCATTGCTGTAACAGCCGCTTCTAAAATGTGCTGCGGCGTATTAAAATCAGGTTCCCCTGCTCCAAGTCCAATCACATCATGACCAGCCGCTTTCAATTCTTTCGCTTTTGCTGTAATCGCTAATGTTGATGATGGCGTTAATGCTGATACACGTTTTGCTAACTTCACTAAAATCTCCCCCTATGAACTAAAGCTATAATCAGCCCGCAGGCTGATTATAGATAAAAAATTGGCTTCATTTTCATAAAGCGCTGAAATCTTATATTATGACACATATGACATTTCATATGGTATAAACGATTTATGATTGAGATAAGCTGTATCGTTTTATAAATTCACCGCTAGAGAAATCAAGATAATAGTATGTTAAATGTTTCTTATCTTTATCCACATATGTTACTTCCCACAGCGGCTTTTTATTTTCAATGCCTAGGCGCACCGACTTAATTTCCTGCGGATTTTTATCATTTTTCACAATGGAAATGGCTTTCTCTTTTGTGATCCCGCTGCTTGCTTTCTTTAAAACAGCTGTTTGTTTTTTGCTTTTAGGCATCCAAGCAATTACCTTTTGATTGCTTCGGTTTGTACCTTCTACTACATAAAATGCATGATTGCCGAAATATGGCTGGGTGCTTGTGACAGATTTCAAATTAAATTCTTTTTTTGCTTGAGATGCTGCTTTTTCCTCAGCAGACTGAACATCCTTCACAGACGAGTGATAAATGCTAAAAGAAATGCCTCCGATAATTAAAAGCACAGCAGCTACCGCTACAATAATTAACTTTTTCATAAAATCCCTACTTATGTACGATAAATTGTAAATACAGCTTTGCTTTGATCTTCTTCATCTAACGCTAATCCGAACATCAAATCTTGCTTTTTCAACGTGCGATTCAAACTATCAACAATTTTATATAAATCCGAGGAATTTTCCACGCGGACAGTTGATAATACTTCAATCCTGCTTTCCATTGTAAACCTCCTAGCTCGTCTATCACGACGCAAAAATGACGATATCCGTATTATAACAGGTATCAAAAACCATCGTCATCTTTTTCACTCATCAATCCAGCCCGTACGTTTTGCGTAAAAACCGAATAAATAAGTAAACATATATAATATTATAAGGAATTTACCTCTTTTTGCAAAAGGAAATTTGTTTATTTTGCAGAAAATTTCATCACATCATAGGATTTTAGCGACATTTTAATAGAGTAAGCGCTCCCCTCTCTTACGTCATATAATTCAATCCATTCAGCTGTTAAATTTGAAAGCAGTCGAGGGGAATAGGAACGCCCTGGTTTCGTAAACGCAACGGCAAGCTGTATATCTAATTGCTTCAAAAATGTATTCGAAAAAAACGTTCCCTCTCCAAAATTAGGAATTTTCAATATATCTACATGAGTAAGGGGAATGCGTAAAAACTTTTCCTCTACTTCATCTGAGCCGCTCATGGCATATAGAACTCGGTGCTCTCCAATCGTGAATAATAGATCCATAGCCGCTGTTTTTTGCTTCGATGCATGCAAGACATCAACGTGTATATTATCCGTTAACTGAAATAAATCATTTTCTTTCCACTTCTCTGTTTGAAATTCCGCCTGGTACTGAGCCGGCACAATAATACGCTTTATATGATAATCCTTCACAGCTCGCTGAACATTTGAATCATAGTACTTTTGCTGTTTCGTAATTATTAATTGGTTGATTTTTTTTACTTTATATCGCTGCAGCCACTTGTTTAGCTCCGGATAGGAAGATGCACTCCCGGTATTTACTAAAATCGCCTCACCGCTTCCATCTTGAATCAGACTTGCTTCTCCATCTGAAAGAGGCAGAAAGGTGATCACTACTTCATCAGCTTGCAAACCAAAATCTACGTTTTTAATGACGGCTGCTGAAACCGAACAGGTCATAAAACTAAAAAACAGTACAGCACTTAGCAATATTTTAATCATACACTGTCCTCATTTGCTTATCATAGTATATTACTATCGTCTCTCAAGTGAAGAAACAGTATGCATAAAAAAAGACTTAAGCTATGCTCAAGTCTTTTCATTCCACCATTCTTTGTAGTCCAGTAAGATATTTGAAAACGTTTTTTGAACAACCTGGACTTTTGGAAGCGAGTGAAGGAAATGGTATCCATATGCTGTTCGCGTAATACGATTATCAAAAATAAATATAGCTCCCCGGTCACTTTTTGAACGAATCAACCGTCCAAATCCTTGTTTAAAACGGATAACGGCTTGAGGAAGTGAATAATTCATAAAGGGACTTTTCCCTTCTTTTTTCATCTGCTCAAATTTAGCTGTCAACAGAGGTTGATTTGGAGATGAAAAAGGAAGTCTGACTATTACGAGACATGATAATAAATCTCCTGGCAAATCAATTCCTTCCCACAGACTGTTTGTACCCAAAAGAATGGAATGCTCAAATTGACTGAAGTCTTTTAACAGTCTATTGCGATTTCTAGTTGTGACTCCTTGACCAAGCAGGACAAACTCTTCAAGATCGTTTAACTCTTTCAAATAACCATATGTAGCTTTCAACATGTCATATGAAGTAAAAAGCACCAGCATACGGCCATTTGTTACTTTGGCTACGTCAAGAATACTTTCTGCCATCATAGCGCTATACTCATATAATGATACTTCGTTAACAGCAGGCATATCCTGAGGAATATAGACTCTAGCTTGCTTCTCGTAATCAAACTCGGAAGGAAGAATGAGTTGAGCAGGCTGAAAGTCATATAACCCTAGCTCTTGAATTAAATAATCAAATGTTCCATTCACCGTCAATGTAGCCGATGTTAAAATAACGCTTTGTTTCTTAGCGAAAAATTCATCAGCCAGCGTATCGGCAATGGAAGTAGGCTGACTATAGATATACGTAGCATTTGCTGCTCCTTTTGGCTCAATTTCAAACCACGTTACGTAATTGCTCTGCTGTTTGAACAAAAGCTTTTCTATTTGCTGAGATATATGCTCAAATCCTTTAACAGCCGTTTGAAATTCATGAAGAGACGACTGTTCATTTTTTGTGACTTTGTCATATAGATCGTCAAAGGAATGTCTTGCCCCATCATTCCATGTAAAAAGATCGTGAATTAAAAAACGAATGCGCGACGCTGCTTCTTGAATAGCCGTCCAGTAATGCCCATGCTCTTTTTCCACTTTGTACCGATAGCTGCTTCTTCCAATCTCGCCCTGCTGATTGCCGATTCTTTTTTGAACAAAAGAATGAATTAAACGAAATAAGTCATCACACTCAGAATGAAGCTGCACAAACAGATTTTGAAGAAATTCAGTGTTAAGATCGATGCTATATTTTACAAGCGTATGATGAACTTTTTTTAACAGCCCTTTGTCTTGAATGGTTCCGATTCGGTTTAATAGCGCATGAACCGCAAAATAATCTAAGCGCTCTCCCAGTTCTTCTCCGGCAATGTCTTCTAAGTGATGAGCCTCGTCAATAATAATTTGTTCATAATCAGGTAGCAGCTCATGATTACTCATCACATCCATCAACAGTAAGCGATGATTTGTCACTACTATATGGGCATTTTGCGCTCTGTTCTGCGCTCGTTCATAAAAAGAATAAAGCTTCCAAGGATGCTTAAAGTCACTTGGAGACGGATTGCTTTCATTTAGCTGTTCCCAAAAAAGTTTACCCCCAGAAGGCAGGTTTATTTCATCGCTGTCGCCCGTTTCCGTTTCGGTCAGCCAAATAAGCAGCTTCGCTTTTGTGAGGATCGCATCGTAATTATTATTTCGTTCTTTTAAGAGCTGAATGAATTTTCTTATACTAATGTAATGTTCTCTTCCTTTTAAAACAGCTGCTGTGACAGGAAACGGAACAATCTTTTCTAAAATGGGCACATCTTTTTCGACGATTTGCTGCTGAAGCGTTACCGTGTTAGTTGAGATAATGACTGGGTGGTGATGAACAGAAGCATAAAACACGGCAGGAACTAAATAAGCGTAGGTTTTACCAATACCGGTCCCCGCTTCAATTAAAGCATGCTCGTTGCCTGCAAAGCACTCTTGTACAAAGTTCATCATCTCCCACTGCCCTTTTCGTTCTTCAAACAATGGCAGAGCCTGATGGAACAGCTTTTGCTTTTCAGTTTCAAATATTTCGTAAGTATGAGAGTGCTGCTTTTCATTAGCTGAATGCGGCTGATATTTGTTTAGCGCAATGCCGTGTATAAATTCATAAGAATCATCCTCGGCATAACTTTTATCATCTATAACTTGTTGAATCAGTTCTCCAATTTCACTTTTAAAGTGTAAGCTTAGCGCGTATAGCTGCTTCAAGGTTGTTAAAGAGAGCTTCTTTAATTTTTCAATTAGTAAAAGTAAAATACGTGCCGTTACTTCTGCATCACTATCTGCTTGATGAGGGTTTTCATGTTCAATATGTAAATACTCAGCTAATTGACTAAGTTTGTACCCATCAACTGTAGGCAGCAGAATCCGGGCCAGTTCGACGGTATCCACGGTTGAATTATAAAGCGTCTCCATCCCGCACTGATAGAGTTCTTCTTGTAAAAAAGTTAAATCAAATGCCACATTATGTGCAACAAAATAAGCATCATCTAGCAATTCTATAATTTTAGGTGAAATTTCTTCAAATAAAGGCGCATCTTTCACCATATCATTTTGAATGTTAGTTAGTTGTGTAATAAAAGGCGGAATATCCATACCAGGATTTAAAAAACTAGAAAAACGTTCAACAATTTTGCCGTCTTCTACTATGACAGCAGCAAATTGAATCATTTTATCTCCTTGTTTTGGAGAATGTCCCGTCGTTTCAAGATCTACCACAACAAAGCGTTTATTCACGGTCAACACCTCGCAAGTCTGTCTTTTTATAGTATAAAGTGAAAGCCTGCTCTATATGCTTTAAAAGCGCAACTCCTTCTCGTGAAAAACAGAGAGGCTTTCATACATAGAAGTTTTACTTTAGTGTGTATAGAGGTTTATACCGTTCACTTACTAGCGTATGTATTCAAATAAAAATCCCCCTCATAAAGGGGGACTGTTCTTATAGAATTGTACCAGCTGGTTCTTGTTTAAGCAATTGTTGGATTTTATTCTGCTCATTCATAATCGCTACGGTTGGATGATGGTGAGCTACTTCTTCATTTGCTACGAGCGCATAAGAGATAATGATGACGATATCTCCAGGCTGCACGAGTCTTGCAGCAGCTCCATTTAAACAAACTACGCCGCTCCCTCGTTCGCCGGGAATCACGTACGTTTCCAAGCGAGCTCCGTTATTATTGTTTACAATTTGGACTTTTTCGTTTGCTGCAATTCCTACTGCGTCGATAATATCTTCATCAATGGTGATGCTGCCAACATAATTTAAGTTGGCTTCAGTTACATGAGCTCTGTGTATTTTAGCGTTCATCATCGTGCGAAACATTTAGTTATCCCCCTGTACGTCTACAATTACATTATCAATTAAACGAGCTTTAGAGAATTGAACAGCTAAAGCGATAATGATTTTTCCAGCGGCTTTCTTAATTGGTTTTAGCTCTGGATACGTATAAACCTCGATATAATCCACTTTACCGCTCGTATGTTGCTCAATTTCTTTTCGAATGGTCCCTTTAATCATTTCTACTTGCTTCTCTCCGCCTTCAAGAAGCTGCAGAGCGCTTTGTAAACTCTTAAATAAAACAGGTGCCTCTTCTCTTTCTTTATCTGTTAAATATACGTTACGAGAACTTTTAGCTAATCCATCTGCTTCTCTCACCGTATCTACTGCTCTAAGCTCCACCGGGAAATTAAAATCTTCAATTAAACCATCTACTACAGCAACTTGCTGCGCATCTTTTTTACCAAAGTATGCACGATCTGGGGTTACAATGTGAAAAAGCTTTGTTAGTACCGTGGCTACTCCGTCAAAATGACCAGGGCGCTTCTGTCCACACAATACGTCTACACGATCTCTCACGGTTATAGCAACTGAACGGCTTGACTTATACATTTCCTCTACTGAAGGATAAAATAAATAGTCGACGTTAGCTTCTTTTGCCACGCGCTCATCGCGCTCAAAATCTCTTGGATACGTATCAAAATCTTCATTTGGTCCAAATTGAGTCGGGTTCACAAAAATACTTAGCGCCACTACTTCATTTTCTGTGCGAGCTGCTCCAAGCAGAGTAGCATGGCCTTCATGCAAATAGCCCATCGTCGGGACAAATCCAATTGAACGTCCAAGCTGCTTTTCTTTTTTCATCTCCTGCTGCATGTCTTTAATTGTTGTAATGACTTTCATCTTATTTCCCTCCGTACAGTGCCGTTAACTGCTCTTCTTTCATTGAAAAAGTATGTGCTTCTTTCGGAAACTCTCTTTTTTTCACTTCACTTACATACTGAGAAAGCCCTTGTAAAATAGGCTCATTTATTTTCGCAAATGACTGAACAAATTTGGGCACACGCTCTACGCCGTACGTTAATACATCGTGGTATACAAGTACTTGACCATCCGTCTCAGCTCCTGCTCCGATTCCGATTGTTGGAATGCTTAAGCGTTCAGCTACTTGTTTTGCTACTTGTTTAGGAACACACTCTAATACAACAGCAATAGCTCCCGCCTGCTCACACTTGATTGCGTCTTGGATTAGCTGTTTGGCTTCTTTCGCTTCTTTCCCTTGCACTTTATAACCGCCCAGAACACCGACAGACTGAGGTGTTAACCCGAGATGTGCAACAGCCGGAATACCAGCTTGCGTCAATTCTGAAATTGTATAGAGAACATCGTTTGCACCTTCTACTTTTAAAGCATGAGCTCCGCTTTCCTGCATAATGCGAGCAGCATTTTTCATCGTGTCTTCTTTCGACACGTGATAGGACATAAACGGCATGTCGGTGACGATAAATGTATCACTAGCCCCTCTTTTAACCGCTTTTGTATGATGAATCATATCATCTACCGTTACAGGAATCGTAGAGTCATATCCTAAAACGACCATTCCTAGAGAGTCGCCTACTAAAATCATGTCTACGCCTGCTTCTTCAGCGTACTTAGCTGACGGATAATCGTACGCAGTCAGCATCACAATTGGTTCATTGTTTTGTTTCATACGTAAAAAATCTAATTTTGTTTTCACTAACTTTCTCCTCCTTCTCAGAGGAGATGAGCGCACGTCTGCACACAAAAAAGCCCTTCTACCTATAAAAGGAAGAAGGACTTTGACAGACTTCATCTATAAAAAGCACACTTTACCTAATGTGCTTACCTACGCGTCATCCCTCTGTCCTAGTCCTTAATGGATCAAGGCAGATTTATTGTCGTATTAAAAATAAACAAACGAGTATCAAGTGAAGTTCTTTCGATACTACCTTGATACTCGTATTATAATAAAAATTTCTTTATTTTTCTACTATTTTTTAGCAGAGAGCTCAATATCTGCAGAATGAATTCGGTGTATAACACCTTCATCGTCTTCAATCAATAAAACGCCTTCATCTGTTATACCTTTTGCAAAGCCTTCAATGTTGGCTGTCATCGTCCGTGCTATAATTCGCTTTCCAATGCTGATTGCATACGTTTCCCAAAGAACTTTAATTAAACCAAAGCCATTTTTTAAGTATTCTTCATAAAGGGTTTCTAACTTTAAGAAAAACGCTTGCATCAAAGCGGCACGATTAATTTCTTCACCTTTTTCAATACGTAAAGATGTGGCAATGTGTTTGATTTGTTCATTAAAATCCGTTTCCTGCTGATTCACATTAATGCCGATTCCAATGATGACCGAATGAATCCGGTCAAAATCAGCCTGCATTTCCGTTAAAATCCCAACTAGCTTCTTCCCATTTAATAAAACATCATTCGGCCATTTAATGTCTGGAGAAAGGTTCGTCACTTCTTGAATGGCCTGTACAACAGCCACTGCTGATAGTAAAGTCAGCTGAGGAGCCTGCTGCGGAGGGATAGAAGGACGCAGTATAATACTCATCCAGGCACCAGTATATTTTGGGGAGTACCACGCTCTATCAAGTCTTCCTCTTCCTGCCGTTTGCTCTTCAGCAACTACGACCGTTCCTTCTTTTGCTCCTTCTTGAGCAATTCGATGAGCAATTTTTTGAGTAGAATGCACGCTTTCCTCATAGTGAATATACTGGCCGATTTTTGTTGTTTGAAGCCCTAATAAAAGCTCGTTGCTGCTTACTTTGTTCGGCTTCCCAACAATGCGATAGCCTTTTTTACGAACAGCTTCAAGATCATAGCCGTCTTTTCGCAGCTCTTCGATATGCTTCCATACAGCTGTTCTTGAACAGCCTAATAAATCGCTGATCTTTTGGCCGGACACATAGTCCCCATCTGCGTTCGTAAACATTTCAAGCAGCGTTCTTCTTATATCTGACTGCAAGACTGCACCCACTTTCTTATTGAAGATTTCGTGTTCATTAACTCATTGTATAGAACTTTCTCCTCAATTTCTTTTAATAGTTGAGACACCCATGGACCACCCTTTTTACCTGTCCATACTAAAAGATCTTGACCATTTATATCTAAATCTTTTAAAGAATGAATAGGCAGCTCGCTATAGATGTAAAGAAGCTCATGTTCATTCATATACTCATTGCTTCGAAGAAGTTGTAAAATACGATTCACGCTCACGCTGGCCTGCTCTCCAATTGTATACATGATGCGTTTTGACCATCCATTTTCCAAAACGTCCCGAAGACCAATAGACTGAAGCTGAATATCTTTAATTTGCTTATTAGATAATTTCCAGCTTTTAAAAAATGCCTGCTTGTCTTGAATGTCGAGCAGATGTACAAGAAGTGTCCACGACTCCGATACTCGCTGAAGCATCATCCAATCGTGTGCACAAACAGATCGGAATTTTTGCGGATCTACATTCAATTCGGGCAAGTAGCGATACAGCTCCGTATCTGCTACAAGTGCTAATGCTAAAGACGGCCGCTTTCCGCTCAGCATTTTTTCGAATTCAACTGTAATGCGTTCAATAGAAACATGCCTCAGTAGTTCACCGTATTGCTGAATGGCTCTTTTAGTTTGATCAGACAGCGAAAACGCCAGCTGACTGACAAAGCGAACGGCTCTCATCATACGAAGAGCATCTTCATGAAAGCGTTCTTTAGCATTTCCGACAGTACGAATTAACTGGTTTCGTAAATCTTCCCTTCCATTAAATGGATCAATAATTTCTCCTTTTGCATTCATAGCCATTGCATTAATTGTAAAATCGCGACGCTGCAAATCTTCTATCAGAGACGAAATAAACGTAACGGACGAGGGACGACGAAAATCATCATATTCTCCCTCAGAGCGAAAAGTGGTCACCTCATAGGTCTCGTTCTCATGAACAACGACAACCGTACCATGCTCGATTCCTACATGAATCGTCTTAGGAAAGAGTTCCATCACTTGTTCCGGCCTAGCTGACGTAGCGATATCAATATCTCCAATCGTCCGATTTAAAATGAGATCCCGGACCGCTCCTCCAACAAAATACGCTTCGTAACCGGCTGTCTCCAGTTTTTCAATAATATAAAGCGGATGAATGAACGGTTCTTTCATAACGTCCTCCATTCTTCAACCCTGTACCAATTTATAATAAAGTTTTTCATATTGACTCACAATCTCTGTTGAATGAAATTTATGATTAACTGCGCTTAGAGACGCTTCCCTCATTTGGTGATGCAGCTGTTCATTTTCAAGTAGCTGAATTGCTTTGCTCGCTGCCTCTTCGACGTCTCCAACTTCGCAAATATATCCTGTTTTTTCGTGTTCAATTACTTCGGGAATTCCGCCTATATTTGTTCCGATGCATGGAACACCACAAGCCATAGCTTCTAAAAGTACAAGCCCAAAGCTTTCTTTTTCAGATAATAACAGTTTTAAATCGCTAATCGAATATAATTCTGCTACATTTTCTTGTTTCCCAAGAAATAACACAGAATCTTGAAGATTTAGCTCTTTTACCAATTGAGACACAACCGTCATTTCAGGGCCGTCTCCTACAAGCAGCAGCTTAGACTGAAGCTTTTCATTAATAATAGCAAATGTTTTGACTATATCTGTAACTCGTTTGACTTGACGAAAGTTTGAAATATGAATAACGACTTTTTCATTTTCTAATATGCCATACTCCGCTTTTAAATACTGAACTTCTTTTTTATGATAAACTCGTTCATCAATAAAATTATACATCGTTTCAATTTCTTTATCTGGACTAATTAAATGGTGAGTTTGATCAACAAGTGACTGAGATACAGCCGTCACTGCATCTGATTTCTCAATTCCAAATTTAATTAAGTCTTTTAACGATGGATCCTCTCCTAGAACCGTAATATCTGTTCCATGAAGAGTCGTCACAATTTTCACTTCGTGCTCTACCATTTGTTTAGCTAAAATCCCGCAAACGGCATGGGGGATTGCATAGTGCGTATGAATAATATCAAGCTTTTCTCTTTTAGCCACTTCAGCCATTTTACTGGATAAAGCGAGATCATACGGAGGGTATTTAAAGACGGAGTATTGATTTACATCTACTTCGTGAAAATAAATATTTGGATATACTTTCGTCAATCTAAAAGGCATGCTAGAGGAAATAAAATGAATTTCGTGCCCCTTTTCAGCCAGCAGCTTCCCTAGCTCCGTTGCTACCACTCCTGAACCTCCAACGGAAGCATAACATGTAATACCAATTTTTAACTTCATTTATTTTCCACCTACTAAATCGTCGTACATCAAAATCGGTTTTTTAGATAAAAAACCTTCACCGTAAGCTATCCCGACTTCTTTGCCAAATAACCGCTCTCTGCTCTCTACCGTTTCAATATATCCGTTTACGAGCGGCGTATCAAACGTATCTGCTGTTTTTATAAATTGACTTTCATAAGCCTCTAGACTAGCTACTTTCTTTTGAAACGTGCTTGATACATCTACGATAAAATCTGGCTTATGAAATCCATTTATCATATAGAAATATAGAGACTCCGCACGATGAGCTTTTTGCTTCTTATCATCTATATAATTTTTAACGCCAGCGGAAAACATGGCCTCTTCTACAAGCTTTGCACAATTTCCATGATCAGGATGACGATCTTCAAAATAAGGAGCAAATATAATCCTTGGTTGATACGTGCGAATGACTGATGCAATTTCAGCTATATATTCTGGCTTTAAAAACAAACCTCTGTCTGGCAAATGCAGATGAATTCGCTCATGAACACCTAAGACTTCAGCTGCTTTAGACGCTTCTTGTTTTCGAATTTCAACCGTTCCGTTTGAAGAAAGTTCAGCTTGCGTCAAATCGCAAATAACTACCTTCAAACCTTGTTCACTCATTCTTGCAATGGTTCCACCCATGCCGATTTCTACATCATCGGCATGAGCACCAAAGGCAAGGATATCTATTGTTTCTTTCATTATCTTCACCCTATTTTTTTATAATTGAACGCCAATGCAAATCGCCTCGTTCAAGTCCATGAATTAAAATCTCTGCTGTTCCCATATTCGTTGCAAGAGGAACCGCATAGACGTCACATAGACGCATCAGAGCTGAAATATCAGGTTCATGAGGCTGAGCTGTTAACGGATCGCGGAAAAAAATAACCATATCCATTTCATTTTGAGCAATTAAAGCTCCTATCTCCTGATCTCCTCCAAGCGGTCCTGATTGAAAGCGGTGAACCTGCAAACCTGTTGCTTCTGAAATACGCGTTCCTGTTGTTCCTGTTGCGAACAGCGAATGTTCCTGTAAAATCGCTTGATAGGCTGTTGTGAATTGTACCATATCATTTTTCTTTTTATCATGTGCAATTAAGGCGATTTTCATTTTTCTCGCTCCTTAGTCAATAATATTTTCTAACCCATATACAAGTGTGTCTACGTTCATAACTGTGTCAACAGCTAGCTTCACACCTGACATAAAAGAAGCGCGGTTGTATGAATCATGACGAATTTTTAACGTTTGTCCAAATCCTCCGAACATCACTTCTTGGTGAGCAATCAGTCCTGGCAAACGTACGCTATGTAGGCGGATTCCTTCATAATCTGCACCGCGTGCGCCCTCTAGTAATTCTTTTTCCTCAGGGTGGCCCTGTTTTTTTGCTTCACGAACTTCACTGATCAGCTCCGCTGTTTTTAAGCCTGTTCCTGATGGTGCATCTAACTTTTGATCATGATGCATTTCAATGATTTCTACATCATCAAAGTATTTAGCTGCCATTTGTGAAAACTTCATCATTAAAATAGCGCCAATCGCAAAATTAGGTGCAATAATACAGCCAAGTTCCTTCTCTTCAGCAAGCTGCTTTAATTCTTTTAAATCTTCTTCTGAAAAGCCAGTTGTTCCTACAACAGGTCGTACTCCATATGTTAAAGCTGTTTTAGTATGAACGCGTCCAATTTCAGGTGTTGTCAAATCAACTAAAACATCTGCCTTAACGTCTTGAAAACATTTTTCAATATCCGTGTAGATCGGCGCTTGTACATTTGGCATTCCTTCAATATCACTTATGTATTTTCCTTCATTGATACGATCCACCGCTGCTACTAATTCAAAATGCTCTGTTTCTTCTATTAATAATACAGCTTCTTTTCCCATACGACCTCTTGGTCCTGCAAGTACAATTCGAATTTTGTCCATTCTTTTTCTCTCCTTAGTCTTCTTTTTTCGTCCAGCGATCTTTGTCACGCGTATTAAATTTATTCATAACGCGATCATGCGCTTCTTGTAAATCAATATTTAATGAATTTGCAAAGCAAATTAATACAAATAAAATGTCGCCCATTTCTTCTTCGACCGTACGTTCTGCTTCAGTCGTTTTCTTAGGCTTTTCACCATAATAGTGGTTAATTTCGCGCGATAATTCGCCCACTTCTTCCGACATTCTCGCAAGCATAGCAAGAGGACTAAAATATCCTTCTTTAAATTGGCTAATATATGCATCAACTTCTTGCTGCATTTGCTCCATCGTTTTTTTTGACATCTTTTTATTTCACCTCTTTTAGAAGTACACTCAGCTTACTATTATAACATCTTTACTTCAAATTATTTAGTGTAATTACTTCTTCTTACCACGCCTTTGTCAGATGCTCTTTCACAATAATCCTCACGTTTCCCTTAATTCTCAAAAATCTGTCTATATTTTACGAATTGAGGATACTACTAATACATAGCACTAGAAGAAACATCATCACTTTTTACTATTTTCAAAAATCTTTTCGATAGTTATTTACGAAATGAAATATATTCCTTTATGATAAGGTAGTGCAAAAACGGTCATAGGAGGTTTGTAAGTATGAAAGGTCTCAGATTAAAAAATATTATTTTTATACTGCTTGGTTCTGCTATATTTGCGTTTGGACTTGTTAATTTTAACATGCAAAACAATTTAGCTGAAGGTGGATTCACAGGCATTACCCTGCTTTTATTTTTCTTATTTAACATTGATCCCTCTTATTCTAACTTAGTGTTAAATATTCCTTTGTTTTTTGTAGGGTGGAAACTATTAGGGAGAACAGCATTTATTTATACCATGCTCGGAGTTGTTAGCTTATCGCTATTTTTATGGATATTCCAGCGCTTTCCGGTGAATATGCCCCTGCGCCATGATATGACTCTAGCAGCTCTTTTTGCCGGTGTTTTTATTGGAGTGGGTCTTGGCATTATTTTCAGGTTTGGAGGAACAACAGGAGGAGTCGATATCATTGCCCGTGTTGTTCAAAAATATATCGGGTGGAATATGGGGAAAACGATGTTTCTTTTTGACTTTATTGTAATTAGTGCGTCTCTCATTTATTTATCCTACCGAGAAGCTATGTACACACTTGTTGCAGTCTTTGTCGCTGCACGGGTTATTGACTTTATGCAAGACGGTGCGTATGCGGCCAAAGGCGCAACCATCATTTCGAATCATAACGAAGCCATATCGGATAAAATTATGAAAGAAATGGATCGAGGCGTGACGATTTTAAAAGGACAGGGTTCTTTTTCTAAGCAAGATACCAACGTGCTATACTGCGTTGTTAGTAAAAATGAAATTTTCCGTTTAAAGCAAGTTATTACTTCTGTAGATCCACACGCCTTCGTTGCAGTTACGGATGTTCATGATGTCTTAGGTGAAGGATTTACCCTTGATGAAAATAAAAAACCGCTTGAAAGATAAAAAAATACCGCTAATGCGGTATTTTTTTATTAGTCGTCGTTATTCATTCCTGTATAAATCATGATTAAACGAACCAACTCAAGAACTGCTACTGCTGCGGCTGCTACGTATGTTAAAGCCGCTGCGTTAAGCACTTTGCGCGTCTCGCGCTCTTCATCATTTCGAATCGCTCCGACTGAGACGATTTGCGTCATCGCTCGGCTTGAAGCGTTAAATTCAACAGGCAGTGTTACAACTTGGAATACGACCGCTGCTGCCATGAAGATAATACCTAACAATAGCAACGGCTTAATCGACGCGATAATTCCAATCATAATTAAAATCCAAGAAGCGTTTGATCCAAGGCTTGCCACCGGCACAAGCGAGTGGCGAAGGCGTAAAAACGAATAGTTTTCTTTGTCTTGAATCGCGTGTCCCACTTCGTGAGCCGCAACGGCAGCGCCTGCGACAGACGTTCCGTAATAGTTGTCTTCTGACAAACGAATGACTTTTGAGCGAGGATCGTAGTGATCGGATAAAAATCCGCCTACAGGCTCTACGTGAACGTTGTACAATCCGTTTTCATCCAAAATTTTTCTTGCTACTTCTGCGCCTGTCATTCCTGATGAGTTGCTTACTTGTGAATATTTTTTGTAAGCACTTCTCACCTTAAACTGTGCCCAAATTGGCACAAGGATAATAATGAGAAAATAAATCAAAAAGCTCATTTACCCACACCTTTCATTATGTGTTTGACTACTCTTTTATTTTAGACAATTCTGCGCTTTTACGTCAATCATTACGCCCTCTGGCTGACTTTCTTTTCTGGTCAGCGAAATACTTTCGCGCTCCTACATAAAAAAGTGTAGCAATAATAATACTTCCGGTGGTGATTGTAACCCAAATAAAAGACGGGTCCGTACGATTTTCTTTTACTTGTTCAAAAAAATCTTTTAAATTTTGTTCCATTTGGTTGAACTGGTCATCGTTAATCTCACTTAGCGTTCCTTCACTTTGTAAAAAGTGAACGTCTGCGCTCACACGCTGTACGTAGGGAGACGACACGTCTACCTGCGCGCTCGGTAAGATCATATCATATTCCTTTAAAAATTGCTTAAGCTGCGCTTCATAAGCCGCCTGTTCTCCTTTTACTGCTTCATTTCGCATCTCTTTAAATGTTGCTAGCATACTGCCTTCGAGTTCAGTCCACATAGGCTGATGCTTGCTGTGCAGCGCATCGACTAATAATCGAAATTGAGTAGCTTTTTGAAGACGTTCTTCATCACTGGAATCAGAAGATAAAAGAGACCTTTCTACCTGTTCATAACAAAGAGTTAAAATACGTATATCTTCGGCCGATACGCCCAAAGAAGCTGTATTGAGACTGGTAAATTCATTCGAAAAATTTCTGAACAAATGTTGGGCTGCTTTATACTCCTTTTGCTCTACAAGCGATAGCGTTTGATCAGATAAGTTATCAAGCTTTTCCCACTGCCCTTCAGCTGCATGTACAGTAGTCGTATATGCAAAGAAAAGTACGAGCAATATTCCTACTATTCTTCCTTTCATTCTCGTCCCTCCTCTAACCTCTACTAAAACTTATGAGAAAGAGGACAAGAGTAGACCTATTTTCAAAAGGAAGTTTTAATCTTACTATTCATTCATCGGAGTGATAAAGTTTTGCGTATAATACTTCTCATATACACCTACACCAAGACGCGTAAACTCTTTATTGAGTAAAGCCTTACGATGTCCCTCACTATTAAGCCACCCTTCAACCGCAGCGATTCCATCCTGATAATTCGAGGCAATATTTTCGCCCGCGATACGGTATACTACATCACCTTTTTGCAGACGGTTGCCTAAATCACCTTGTGCTGGTGAAACGTGAGAGAAATAGTTTAAGTCACTCATTTCTTTGCTGTGTAAATAAGCTACTCCCGCAGTGGCTTCGTCCCAAGCTAAAGGTGACAGCTGAAAACGGTCTCGAATTACATTTGTAATATCGATAATTTGCTGCTCTTCTCCTTCTTGGACACTTTTCCACTCCTCTGCTGTCAATGACGGAGCTGTTGGAAGCTCGCCGCGATAAACAATTTCGTACGGACGCTGTTTTAATAGCGTGTCCATATCCATAATTCGAATACTTGAGATTGTATTAAGGAACTGATCAAAATATAGTTGGACGTATACATCTCCATATTTAATAATTGGACGCATTTTCATATCCTCTTCACTCAGACGAAATCGGTATTCATTTCCGTCTTTTTGAAGCGTGAGTTCGGATGAAAGTGAAACTCTTTTTTCCACTTCTTCTCGCTTCTCACCAATCTCAAAAGGATCTGTATTTGTTTTTGAACCAATGACGTATACGGATACGACTTGATTATTTTCTACTCCTACCTGCGCATACGTTTGACGATTCTTTTTGTAAATCCACCAGTCATAGCCATATGCAGAAGAATCAATACGATCCGGCTCTCCAAGCATTCCAATTAACTGTTCTGAATGATCTCCAATGAGCCTCATCATATTTTCACTTTGTTTTTCATAAGAAGCCACTTCTTGGGTGGGCTGACTTTTGGAATCCGTTTGGTTTTGCTCAATATTTTGACCCGTTAGATATTTTTCTAGCTGAGGTAAATAATCCTCCGCGTATACAAATGCCACTATTAATACGAGAATAAAAATAACTTTTTTCAGCTTTTCTTCCTCTCCTTACACCTGTTTTCTTTACCTGTTTAACTTATTTTTATCTCTATTATACATGCATTCAAAAAAAAATAGCTATCGGTATGAAGGAAACAAAAGAAAAAGCCAACTATTTACGAATATCCTGCAAACAGTTGGCTTTCGCTTTTTAATGCGTATGTTCTGAAATGTCTGAGAGCGCTTCTCCTGCACGTTCATTTGCATAGCGAAACGTTGATAAATCACCTAGCGAAACAATCCCGACTAGCTTTTGATTTTCCACAACAGGAAGACGACGGATTTGATGTTGAGCCATAAGCTTAGAAGCTTCTTCTACAGAGGCTTCCGCTGTAATAGTTATAAGCTCTTCACTCATAACATCCGTTACTTTACTTGAATTTGGCTTCTTTTCTGCAATGCCTTTTATAACTAAGTCTCGATCTGTAATCATTCCTACTAACTGATCTCTATCGACAATTGGAATTGCGCCTACATTCCATTCCTTCATTTTCACTGCCACTTCATATACGTTATCGAGCGTGGTGCATGTTTCCGTATCAGCTGTCATTACCTCTTGTACAGTTTTCATTGTTTTATCCTCCTTTACATAGTGTGTTCGCTTTATAGTGTGACCAACTTTTTAGTAAACTTTCGCATTTAAAACGTTTAAATAAAAATAGATAACGTTTACATTTTTCCTTATTAGATATTGCAAGTTTTATCCATTCGGCTTATGATTTAGTTGGGGTATATCTGTTTTGGGAGGGAGTTCATATGAAATTTGAATATGCAAAGTTTGATTCATTAAAGGTAGATTTAGATTTATTAGATGAGATTATGCATCAATTTGGCCTGGTCCGCGCCGGACAATGGGATTATGAACGCGTCACGTACGATCGAAAATTCGAGTTTCAGCGAGATACCTTCTATTTGCGAGTCCAAGGACATGCTATTTCAGGCGATGTAGGGGGCAGGCATGCTGTTATTCACCTTATGACACCTCTATTAGGCAAACATTATTATCCTCACGGTGTAGAATATGGAGACGGAGAATATTTCCCGCCATCCCTTGTAGAACAGTGTGAAAAGATATTAACACAAATCAAATCACAGCTTGAAACCGTTCAGCTATAGAATTAGAAAAAGCGCAGTAATCAGACTGCGCTTTTTTTAATTCAAAGGAGGAGTAGACGGAAATTCCTTTGGTTTTATATCTTGAGATTCAGTAAAATCAGGCATGTACGTATCTTTCTCTCGTTCTTTTCGAGCCCACTGAAAAAAAATAAAGCCTAAAACCGTTCCATACACGATTTCTTGAATGATCTTCATAATAACGCCGCCTAGCTGCTGGTCTTCCACGGGTGGCAGCGTATTAAACATCTCAGGAGCAAGCTGCCCTAAACTTGCAATCATAGAAGGCGGTACACAAAGGGAAAGAGCTTGTACCCAAGCGCTTGAGTCTGTATACGTCGCATACAAAGAATGGTTTGCAAAAATAATCAGCGCGCACGCTGGAGTAAGAAGTACGCCATCTGCAAAAATGTATCCAAGCTTTTTTAAAGAACTTAGCGTTTGTTCTTCTTCTAGCTGATTAATGAGTGGCCACCACATACAAAATGCAGCGATAAATAATACAACACTCACGATTCCGTGAAGCGTCATATCCGTTTTAATAACATCAAAAAGCAGCGGAATATGATACAAAGAAAATAACCCATTGAATAATAGTAAAGCAATTAAGGGCTTTGTAAAAAATTTAAAAACAGGTTTAACCCCTCTTACATAAATAACAGAACGAGCTAACCACGGTGGAATTCCTAAAATAAAAAGCGGGGGAATCACCAAGTAAACAATTGCCATTTGCGTCATATGAGCACTAAACATAAAGTGCCCTAGTAAATCTACAGGTCCTCCTTTACATATATACAAAAGAACCATGCTGATAACAAAATACGCTTTTGTTTTTCTGTCTACGGCCGCCGCTCCTATAAAATTCCCTCTCCATCTACCAACGATGAAAAAATATAAGACGGTCACCAGACAAATGGTTAAAAAATAGTAAGGGCTCCAAAGTGCTTCAAAACCAAACATCTGCAAATTGTTAATCAACGTCTATTCCTCCTTCTACAGATGATGAAAAGGACTGGCGCATGCCAGCCCTTTTCTTTACCACCAAATAATGGTTACAAAAGCTAAAATGGTTAAAAGAGCTACCAATACGCCTGAATACAAGAAAAATGCTGGTATGGTATGTCCTTTGTGGTTCATATGCATGAAATAATAAAGTTGAAAGATGACTTGAACAACCGCCAAGAGCACAATCACCGGCATAATGTACCATCCGCTAAACTCTTGATAAACCGCAAAAAAAGCAATTAGTGTTAAAAACAACATCATTGCAAAAGAGATAACTTGCATCTTCATATCTTCTGCGTTTCTTTTTTTACGATATTCTAAATTGAGCCTTGGGTTATCTGAGTTTGATTGATTTGTCGTCATCAGCTTATCCCACCATTCCCATTAAATATACAACCGTGAAAATAAAGACCCACACAACATCGATAAAGTGCCAGTATAAACTTGCGACATAATATTTAGGAGCGTTATATAAGTTTAGCCCCCGCTTCGCATTTCGAATCATCAAAGAACCAATCCAAAGCAGTCCGAACGTTACGTGAGCTCCGTGTGTCCCAACCAGCGCGTAGAAAGAAGAACCAAATGCGCTGCTTGTAAACGTATGCCCTTCATGAACATAATGCCTGAACTCATAGATTTCTAGCCCTAAAAACGCTAAACCTAAAAGCCACGTAACGCCTAACCATAGCTGCATCTTTTTAAACTCAAAATTTTTCATATGATACATAGCATATACGCTTGTTAGTGAACTTGTTAATAAAATCATGGTTGCTGCAAAAACAAGCTTAATATCAAACAATTCTTCCGGCTTAGGTCCTGACATCGTTGAATTGCGCAAAGCTAAATAAGTAGCAAAAAGTGAAGCAAACAAAACCGTCTCCCCGCCTAAAAAGAGCCAAAAGCCGGTGAATTTATTTTTCCCTTCAAGCGTTGCTTTTTCAGGCGAAGCAGGGAAAGTTTCAGCGGTTAGCTTTTGTTCAGTCTCCATTACATCTTCGCCTCCTTGTCATCATCAACTAAGTCTTCTTTATGAATATGAAAGCCGTGATCATCAATCCATGAACGGAAGAACATCGATAAAAACATGACGATCATTCCGATAATCCCTACAACATCTCCCCACGCATGATCATTTCGATACAAAAAGCCAATCCCTGCAATAAACATCCCAAGCGATATCATAAATGGAATAAACGATGAGTTTGGCATATGAATATCACCAAGAGGTTCGGCTGGCGTCATTTCTTTATTTCCTGCCATTTTTTCAATCCAATATGCATCTAACCCGCGTACAAGCGGCGTTTGTTTAAAGTTATACTCTGGTGGCGGAGATGAAATAGCCCATTCTAATGTACGTCCGTCTCCCCAAGGATCTCCTCCTACCTTTTGTCCTTTGGCAGTGGTTTTTATAATGTTAACAAGTAAAATGAGCGTAGCAACCGCCATGAAAGCAGCTCCTGATGAACTGATTGCATTCCCAAGGTCGAGACCTTGATTAGGCAAGAACGTCCATACGCGGCGAGGCATCCCCATTAGACCTAAGAAATGCTGAATAAAGAACGTTAAGTGGAAACCAATCAAAAAGAGCCAGAACGTTGCTTTGCTTAACTTTTCATCTAACATCTTGCCAAACATTTTTGGCCACCAGTATGTGACACCTGCTAATATAGCGTATACGACACCGCCTACGATAACGTAATGGAAGTGAGCAACGATAAAATAAGAATCTTGAAATTGATAATCTGCAGGTGCTACAGCTGCCATAACTCCTGTTACTCCCCCGATAACAAATGACGGAATAAAGGCGACAGCGTAAAGCATTGGAGACGTAAACTCAATACTTCCTCCCCAAAGCGTAAACAGCCAATTGAAAATTTTAATTCCAGTTGGAACGGCGATGGCCATCGTAGCGACAGCAAAAATGGCATTTGCAATCGGACCAAGTCCGGTTGTAAACATGTGGTGAGCCCACACCATGAACCCTAAAAATCCGATTAATACGGTAGCAAAAACCATCGACGAGTATCCGAATAATCTCTTTCTTGAAAAAGTAGGTAAAATTTCCGAGAAAACACCAAACGCTGGAAGAATTAAAATATATACTTCCGGATGACCGAATATCCAGAAAAGATGTTCCCAGATAATCGTATTTCCACCCATTGTGGCGTCAAAAAAGTTTCCACCGAACAAGCGGTCAAAAATCATTAAAAACAATCCAACCGTCAGTGCTGGAAACGCAAACAAAATAAGAGCTGATGCAACAAACGTCGTCCACGTAAACAGCGGCATACGCATATAAGTCATACCTGGCGCCCTCATGTTAATGATTGTTACGAGAAAGTTGATACCTGAAATCAATGTCCCGGCTCCGGAAATCTGCAAACCTATCGCATAAAAATCAATTCCGTGACCAGGCGATGCAATAGACAGCGAAGCATATGATGTCCAACCTGCATCAGGTGCTCCTCCTAAAAACCAGCTTAGATTTAAAAAGAGTCCCCCAAAGGCAAACAACCAAAAACCTAACAAATTTAAAAATGGAAATGCTACATCTCGAGCTCCGATTTGCAGCGGAACAACTGCATTCATCATAGCAAAAAGAAGCGGCATGGCAGCTAAGAAAATCATCGTTGTTCCATGCATTGTTAAAATTTCATTATACGTTCCTGCACTAACAAAGTCATTGCTTGGTATAGCCAGCTGAATACGTATAAATAGCGCTTCCACTCCTCCGACTAGAAAAAAGATACCGCCGGCAATTAAATAAAGAATGGCGATTTTTTTATGATCAACGGTTGTCATAAAGTCCCAAATTATTCCACCTACACCCTTCTTTTGACTGAGTGTACTCATCGCTAAACCTCCCCTTTTAAAAACGACTGGACGTTTATTTTTCTTTTAAACTCATTAAATAGTCTGCTAGCTCATTTACTTGTTCATCAGTTAAGTCAGGATATGTACCACTCATCTTATTACCCGGCTTAACTTTCTCAGGGTTTTTTAACCATTTTTTGATATTTTCCTTGTTGTGAGGAAGCACTCCAGCTACACGCTCACGTTCAGAAAAACCGGCTAAGTTTGGTGCTTGACGAGCTTGCTCCGGACGATTGTCTTTGACATCAACAGCATGGCATCCGATACAGCTTTCATTAAAGACCTCTTGACCCGCTTTTGCGGATGCTGTTTCTACATCAGGCTTTGCCTTTTTCAAATCTTTTGCCCACGTATCAAATTCATTGCTTGATACAGCCCGTACTTTAAAGTCCATAAGAGAATGAGATGGACCGCAAAGCTCAGCACATTTTCCGTAGAAAACCCCGTTAGCTTCCTTCGATTTTTTAGAATCAAACACTAGCCAGAATTTATTATCATTTTCTGTGTTAGCATCGAGCTTTCCTCCAACTGAAGGAATCCAGAATGAGTGCTTGACGTCAGAAGCTTTAATATTAAAGTAGACTTTTTTATCCGTTGGAACAACTAGATCTTGGGATGTAATAATTTTTTGATTAGGATACTCAAATTCCCACCAGTACAAGTTAGCACGCACATTTACTACGACAGCATCTTTGTCCTTCATTCCTTTTACGTCCGCTAGCTTAAATGTTGAGATGACCGTTGGAACAGTCAAAATAATGAGCAGCAAGATAGGAATCACTGTCCATATAATTTCTAACTTTCTGCTTCCTTCCACTTGCTTTGGAATCACGTTTTCTTCGCCTTTACGACGGCGAAAGCGCAGAATAACAAATATAAAGATAATGGTGACCACAATAATAACTAAAACCATGATGGCTGTACTAAGAAGCATAAGCGAATATTGTTCTTCAGCTACCTCACCTGCAGGCTTAAGTGTTGACAAAAACGGTTTTCCACAGGCCGATAACACGAATGCAAGCAGCGTAAATAACGACAAAACACGAAAGTTCAATCGCCATTTTTTCATACCATTCCCCAACCTCTCTTTCATTGACGTGATTTCATCTATGCCCTCTTGAGCATAAAACTTATTCCTTCTATAATGAATTCTACATGTAGAAGAAATCCCCCTTGTGCAGCGTCGCATTCAGTGAAAGATTTTATCTAGGCAAAAAGCGTTGCGACAATCATTGAGACAAATAAAATAGTTAAATAGTTTAGTGAGTAGACAAACATCATGCTAGCCCACTTTGTGTCTTCTTGTTTATTGTATTGAGCAAATCCTAAAAATAGCCATCCTATGTTTAAAACAGTGGCCAAAATTAGAAATGGAATGCCTAATTCGTATAAATAAAGAGGTAATGGCAACAAACAAGCAATCCAAATGAGAATCTGTCGTTTTGTAAGCTCAAAACCATGTACAACAGGCAACATAGGGATTCCCGCTGCTCGATATTCTTCACATCTTCGCATAGCAAGAGCTAGAAAATGAGGCGGCTGCCAAATAAACATGATTAAAAATAATACCCAAGCCACTACGTGTAAATTGGGATCGATAGCGGCCCATCCAATTAATGGCGGGACAGCGCCTGATATACTTCCGATTACTGTATTAATTGTGTATAGTCTTTTGGACCACATGGTGTAAAGAACTACATATGTAAGTATTCCTGCTAATCCGATGAGAGCGGCTATGGAAGAAACAACTAGTAGCATAAGCAAGCCGGTTAACGTCAAACCGATTCCAATCCCAAGGACCGTCAAAGGTGTAAAACTTCCTGTCACTGTAGGTCGTCCCTTTGTTCGTTCCATTAGAGGGTCAATGTCACGATCTATGTAATTGTTCAAACTGCATGAACCGGCGATGATAAGTGAAGAACCTATTAAAGTAAAAAATGCTTTATCCAGGTTTTCTAAGAAGTGTTGTTCGTTGAAGAAAAGAGCTAGCCAAAAACCAGTAAAGGTGGTGATGAAATTTGAGTTGACTATTCCGATTTTAATCGCAGCTAAAAAATCTGACCAAATGGAACTATTTTCGCTTACATGAGCTGTGTTAGGCGATGCAGAAAGCGTTGAATCTTCCACCATTTTTGAATCTTCCATGGCGCTTCCTCCTTTACTCATCCACAGACTTTTATCTAGTAAATAAAGAGTCTATAAATGAAGGCGTTTTCAACATATTTTTACAAAAATCTCCTCTTTGTTCACAAAGAAGTCATATTCCTCTCACCGAAACTACTTAAAAGCTTCACATGTAAACGATAAAATAGTAGAGAATTATCTATTTCTCATGTTTATTAAACCATATTTTGCCGTTACTTTGTGAAGAATTCATGAAAAAAATATGGATTTTTTTTGTCATGAGCTAAATGCATGTCCCTGTCACTTGTTAAAAGATATTTCTGCAAGTAAAATAGTTTTCTGTACGGTACCTTTTACATATCTGCAGAGTCAAACTCATGAACAAACCTTACACTTTCTACCATTATAACAAATTCAATCAAGTTTATGGAGAATAAATGAAATTTATGTTTAATATACAAAAAGATTAGAATAAAATGTTTAGCTCGTTATATTACTTACTTTGCTTTTAGGATGGTGATTATTGTGCGACTTGGATTAAAGTTTTTATCCGTTGTGACGAGCATAGCCATGTTACTTATTCTACTTGGCGGTGCTCTTGTTACGAAAACTGGTTCAGCAGACGGGTGCGGAGATTCTTGGCCTCTGTGTAACGGACAGCTCATTCCCGACCCTTTAACATTTGAAACCGTTGTTGAATTAAGCCACCGCTTAGTTTCTGGCGTGTCGGGCTTTCTTGTACTCGCTTTATGCGTATGGGCGTGGATTTCACTAGGACATATAAAAGAAGTTAGACCTTTAGCGTTTATCTCTTTTTTCTTCCTAGTACTGCAAGCATTAATTGGGGCCGCTGCCGTTATGTGGGGGCAATCAGATGCGGTGCTTGCTCTTCATTTTGGTATTTCCCTTATTTCGTTTGCTTCTGTGCTGCTGTTAACACTTATCATCTTTGAAGTGGATCAAAAGCTCGACACAGCTAACATGCAGCTAGGCTCTAAAATGAAAAAACATATTTACGGGGTTATCTTATACACATATGCCGTTGTGTACACGGGCGCGCTTGTTCGCCATAAAGAAGCTAGCTTAGCCTGTCCAGACGTTCCATTTTGTTCAAACGGAAACGGTTGGCTACCCGTTGATTTGAATCAGTGGATTCAAATGGGACATCGATCCGCTGCTGTTTTAACGTTTGTATGGATTTTAGCTGCCTTTATCCATGCAGTTAAATATTATCGTCATCAAAAAAATATTTTTTACGGATGGTTAGCTGCTCTCATTCTAGTTATTTTTCAGGCGGTTTCCGGTATGCTTGTTGTTGTCACACGTCTGCAGCTAGAGCTCGCGCTTGCTCATTCTTTAATTATCTCTTTCCTATTCGGTGTATTAAGCTACTTGACCTTACTTGCAACGCGTCATACACATAATTAATTAAAAAAGGTACGAGCTCTGAGCTCGTACCTTTTTTGATTAGCTTTCTAATTCAATTAATAAATCTCCCGGCTGGATGCCATCTCCATTCGATACGTGTACTTGTTTAATCACGCCGTCAAATGGTGCTTGCACGGTTGTTTCCATTTTCATTGCTTCTGTGATCATTAAGTGATCACCTTTTGAGACTTTATCGCCTTTTTCTACTACTACTCGAATAACGGTTCCAGGCATTGAAGCGCCAATGTGGGCCGGATTTCCTTGGTCGGCTTTTTGTTTTGCCGTAACGGTTGTTTTGACACTTTCGTCTTTAATCACGACTTCACGAGGCTGACCGTTTAATTCAAAGTATACTGTTCGCGTACCGTCTGCCTGCGGTTCTCCAATGGATACAAGGCGAACGATTAAGGTTTTTCCTTTTTCAATCTCAATTTCAGCCTCTTCTCCTAAACGCATGCCGTATAGGAAAGTCGGTGTATCAAGAACAGAGATGTCTCCGTATTGTTCGACTGCTTTGTGATAATCCATAAATACTTTTGGATACAGTGCATAAGCAATGGCGTCAAAACTCGTCACTTGACGATTTAAGTCTTTAAATAGCTTTTCTTTCACTGCATCGAAGTCCACATCTTCTAACAGTTCTCCAGGACGAACTGTAATAGGTTTTCTGCCTTTTAGAATGATGCGCTGAAGCTCTTTAGGGAATCCCCCGTGAGGCTGTCCTAAATACCCTTCAAACAATTCAATAACGGAATCCGGGAAGTCAAGCGTTTCACCGCGCTCAAACAGCGTTTCTTCTGTCAAATTGTTTTGAACCATAAACAATGCCATGTCTCCAACTACTTTTGATGATGGCGTAACTTTTACAATATCACCAAATAACAAATTCACGCGTGAATACATATCTTTTACTTCATCCCAGCGGTTTCCTAAACCAACTGCTTTTGCTTGTTGCTGTAAGTTGCTATATTGACCGCCTGGCATTTCATGCTCGTACACTTCCGTATGAGGAGCATTCATCCCGCTTTCGAAGTCTTGGTAATATTTTCGCACGTCTTCCCAATAGTAAGAAAGCTCTTCTAGATTTTTAATATCCAGATTTGGTCTGCGGTCCGCACCTTCTAATGCGTAATAAAGAGAGTTAGCGCTCGGCTGAGACGTTAAGCCTGCCATTGAGCTTACGGCTACGTCTACAATGTCTACACCTGCTTCAATTGCTTTTGCGTACGTGTATACACCGTTTCCGCTTGTATCATGCGTATGAAGGTGAATTGGAATATCAACCGTTTCTTTTAGAGCCGATACTAAATCATAAGCTGCCTGTGGTTTTAAAAGACCCGCCATATCTTTAATGCCCAGGATATGTGCTCCAGACTGCTCAAGCTCTTTTGCTAAGTTCTTGTAGTAATCCAAATCATACTTACGGCGCGTCGGATCTAAAATATCACCTGTATAACACATCGCTGCTTCTGCAATCTTCCCTGTTTGACGAACGGAGTCAATTGCAAGAGTCATTCCTTGCACCCAGTTTAAGCTGTCAAAGATACGGAAAACATCAATACCTGCATAAGCTGATTTTTCAACAAATTCCTTGATTACATTATCAGGGTAGTTTTTATATCCAACCGCATTTGACGCGCGAAGAAGCATTTGGAAAAGAACGTTTGGCGCTTGTTGACGTAAAGTAAGCAAGCGATCCCACGGATCTTCTTTTAAGAATCGATAAGCGACATCAAACGTTGCTCCTCCCCACATTTCCATAGAAAATAAATCCGGAAGCAAGCGTGCAGTTGGGTTAGCTACTTGTTTTAAGTCGTTTGTACGAATACGCGTTGCTAAAAGAGACTGATGGCCATCACGGAAAGTTGTATCCGTTAATAGCACTTCCTTGCGTTCTTTCACCCAATTTACTAGCCCTTCAGCGCCTTTTTCATCTAAAATCTGCTTTGTTCCGTTTGGAATTGGTTGTTTTATATCGACATTAGGAACACGCGGTTTCGTAAAGATTGGCTTTTTCTTTTCCGATACACCCGGGAATCCGTTTACCGTAACATTCCCAATGTATGTAAGCATTTTAGTTCCGCGGTCTTTTCGCTTAGGGAAGACGAAAAGTTCAGGCGTTGTATCAATAAAGGATGTATCATAAGCGCCTGTTAAGAACTTATCATGCTTTACTACATTTTCAAGAAATGGAATATTGGTTTTAATTCCACGAATACGAAACTCTTTTAAGTTCCGTACCATTTTTGATGCGGCTTGATCGAATGTTAAGGCCCATGTTGTTACTTTTACTAACAGTGAATCATAATACGGCGTAATGACAGCACCTTGGAAGCTGTTTCCCGTATCTAAACGTACGCCAAAACCGCCGCCAGAACGATAAGCCATAATCTTACCCGTATCCGGCATAAAGTTATTTAACGGGTCTTCTGTCGTTACACGAGATTGAATTGCATATCCATGTACGTGAATTTGGTCTTGTGCAGGAATAGACACTTCCTTGCTGTGAAGTGCGTAGCCGTCCGCAATTAAAATTTGCGATTGAACGATATCAATACCTGTAATCATTTCAGTAATTGTGTGCTCTACTTGAACACGTGGATTTACTTCAATAAAATAAAAATCGTTTCCTGATACTAAAAATTCTACTGTACCAGCATTTATGTACTGCACTTTTTCCATCAGCTGCACAGCTGCTTCACAAATGCGGAGACGTAAGTCTTCATCTATAGAAACACTTGGTGCTACTTCTACTACTTTTTGGTGACGACGCTGCACTGAACAGTCGCGTTCGTAAAGGTGCACAACATTTCCTTGTTCATCACCTAAAATTTGCACTTCAATATGTTTTGGATTTTCAACTAGTTTCTCGACGTATACTTCATCATTACCAAAAGCCGCTTTTGCTTCTGATTTGGCACGATCATAAGATTCATTCAGGCTGTCTGCATCGCGAACGATACGCATGCCTCGACCGCCTCCGCCCAAAGCTGCTTTGATCATTAGAGGATATCCATGCTGATTAGCAAATTCTTTTGCTTCGTCAATTGAATCAATAGGACCATCTGTACCAGGAATAACGGGAATATCTGCTTGAATAGCCTGATGACGTGCTTTTACTTTATCGCCAAACATATCAAGATGCTTGGATTTTGGGCCAATGAAAATAATGCCTTCTTCTTCGCAACGTTTTGCAAATTGGATATTTTCTGACAAAAAACCATAGCCAGGGTGAATAGCATCTACATCATGAGACTTAGCAATGTCGATGATGCCTTCTATATCTAAATAAGCATCAATCGGCTTTTTCTCCGCTCCTACTAAATAGGCTTCATCCGCTTTGTAACGGTGATAAGAACCTGCGTCTTCCTTCGAATAAATTGCAACAGTCCGAATATTCAGTTCAGTACATGCTCGAAATACACGAATCGCAATTTCTCCTCGGTTTGCTACTAATACTTTTTTGATTTTTTTAGTTACAAAACTCATGTTGCTAATCTCCTCTCAATTTCGTATAAACTTCAATATATAGCAAAATTGGATAAAAGAAAAGCAAAAATCAATGGAAAATAATAAAATTCCAATAAATTTTTGCTTTTTTTACACAATTTTTTTACGAAAATCAATCACTTGTTGTTGATGTATTGTTCGGATGTAGCACAATATTTTCCGTATTTTTCTGTTTTTTATTTTGATAATTTACGAAAAACGAAATATTTACAATAATTCCCATAGATACCATCAGCGTTAGTAGCGAAGACCCTCCGTAACTGATAAACGGAAGCGTGACGCCGGTAATCGGAATGAGTCCCGTAAGCCCTCCAAGGTTAATGCCTGTTTGAATACCTATCATACTGGCTACTCCAATACAAATCATGCTAGCAAACGGATCCTGAGATTTTTTAGCCAGCATTAAAATCCTGAAAATTAAGAAGCCTAAAAGGCCCAGCACGAGCATAACTCCAAAGAATCCTAATTCTTCTGCAATAATGGCCATAATGAAATCGGTATGGGGCTCAGGAAGATAACCATACTTTTGTACACTTTCTCCTAAACCAAGGCCTTTTAAGCCTCCTGTACCTATTGCTAAATATGAATTAACCAGCTGATAACCGGTTCCTTGAGCATTAGCAAACGGATCTGACGCACCGGTAAAACGGCCGATTCGATTGGCAGTAAACTGACCTGTAAAAAAACCAATCGTAATAATGACCGTAAGCAAAATAATACCTAGTGCTAGCATGCGGAAAAAGGTTTTTTTAGAGATTCCCGAACATAGCATAATGGTAACGGCAATCGCAAAAATAATTGATCCCGTTCCAAGGTCAGGCTGAATCGCTACAAAACCTAATATTAGAAATACAAGACCCATAGGTCCAAAAAAAGCTTTTTTGATGTTGTCAATATACTCTTGCCTTTTAGACAAAACATACGATAAGTATAAAATGACAACAAGCTTGGCATACTCAGCCGGCTGCATGTTTGCTCCGCCAAGCTGCAGCCAACTTTGCGCATTGTTACTCGTATGCCCCATTACAAACACAAGCAAAAGCAGTACAAAAATGCCCAGAATCGCATAAGGCAGTATTTTAGGATACAGCTTGTAAGGTGTTAGCATTGTTAAAATGAACAATACAAGCGTAAAAGCAAGCCACATTTTTTGTCTGTTGTAAAAGAAATCACTTGACGTATGATATCTTGTAATACTTACAATCATACTTGAACTGTAAACCATAACTAGTCCAACCGCACAAAGAAGCAGCACTGGAATTACAATTGAATAGTCAAAATGCCTAAATATTTTTTTTACCATAACCCTCTTCCTTTAAAAATGACGTGTTTCTGTTTCGTTTCATTTTTTATGTACAAATTTGAGTAAATTAGGAAATTTCAACCACCTGTAATAAAAAACTCAAACTACGTTTGTATATAGTTTGAGTTTCGATCGCGTGATTTTTATTTTTTTGTAAACGCTTCATGCAGTGCAGAAAGTTCACGCTCGAGGCGGTCTAGCAATGTTTTTCCAACACGTTCATCAATTAAACCAAGACGAACTGCAAAATCAATTTCTCTTGATAAACCAAACATTTGTGTATCTAAAACCTCTTCATAAAGAGGACATTGTGGCATTGTTAAGTTATCCATTTGAACTTGAATTAATTGCAAAATCTTATCTGCATCAGCTTTTAACAACGCATACGCTTTTTCACGATGATCTATCATTGTCTCAGGCGTCAAACTCAATCCCTCCGTTCGCGAGCGATTACCTAATCTATCTCTCAATTTTAAAGGCTATGCTCCAAAAAAGCAAGGATAAACATGTCCGTGAGGCTGGCCGTCTTTTTTATACTGTTACTTTCTCAAAACCATTACCATAGATGTAGGAAATTTCGCACTTTCGTTGACTCTTACATTATATCATACGAGAATCACTCTCAACTAAATTTTTTCATCAAAGTGACAAATAAGGAGAAAGCGCTTATACTTTTAGCAAGGGGGCATTTATGATGAATTCAATTATTATGTTAAAAGGAAAAGTAAAATATACGCTGACACTCGACCCAAGCGTGTGGATTTTCGATGACCGCAAGCTCGATATGGACGTTTTCTTTGAACATCCACCGGAGCAAAAAGACGAGACAGAAGCGTACACAAAGGCTGTTTCTAAGCATTGGGACCGTGAAATTCAAGAAGGAGCCGTCTTTCCTCCTACGTTAAAAACCGAAAAGAAATTCAAAAAACAGGAGCTAGTAAATGGAACATTTGGGATTTTATTTGCACCTTTTCTAGCAAACGCTTCACCTACTGAAGACGCTACCAACGTTTCATTTAAAACAAAAGACGCGCTGATTTCTTTTTCATTAGAAGAAGCGCAAAAACTAATCTTTGGTTTCAGCCAAGACGGAAAGCCTCTTAGAGAAGACGGGCCTATCTATGTCTATTTACCGGATGGATCTAACCGAAATAACCCTATTAAATATGTGGAAGAAATCATCGTTACATAATAAAAAAAGGTGGGGTTCCAAAAGGAACCCCACTTTTTTTTAAAGAATATCAGCTGCTAATTGTGCTAGCCCGGAGCGCTCTCCTTTGATTAACCGAACGTGGCCCGATACTTTTTGCTCTTTAAACTTTTCAACTACGTACGTTAATCCGTTGTTATACTCATCTAAATAAGGATGATCAATTTGAGCCGGATCTCCCATAAGCACAATTTTACTCTTTTCCCCTACCCTTGTTAAAATTGTTTTAATTTCATGCTTCGTTAAATTTTGTGCTTCATCAATAATAATAAACTGTTCCGGAATGCTTCGGCCTCTTATATACGTCAAGGCTTCCACTTCTATTGAACTCAGACCCGCTAGAATCGCATCCAGTTCTCCAGGTTTTTTAGTGTTGAATAAGTACTCTAGGTTATCATAAATTGGTTGCATCCATGGACGAAGCTTCTCCTGCTTTTCTCCTGGCAAGAATCCAATATCTTTCCCTAAAGGAACAATTGGACGAGCTACAAGCAGCTTTTTAAAACACCCTAGATCTTCCGTCTGCATAAGTCCTGAAGCTAAAGCAAGCAGCGTTTTCCCCGTACCTGCCTTTCCAATTAACGTGACCAGTTGAACGTCGTCTCTAAGAAGAAGTTCTAACGCCATAATTTGCTGAACATTTCGAGGTTTAATTCCCCATATATGATCATATTCAAATAAAAGTTTTTTTACTTTCGTTGTTGTTTGATCGACAATGCCGATGGCTGATCCGGATCCTCCAAATGCATCTTTCATCACTAAGAATTGATTTGCAAAAAAGGAGTGGTTTGCAATTTGAGACGTTAGCAGCTCTCCTTTTTCGTAAAATTGACTCAGCAGTTCTTTTGCAATATAGACTTCTGAAAAGCCTGTATAAATACTATTGAATTCCACTACTCGATCACTTAAAAAATCTTCTGCTCTTAAACCGATTGCGTCAGCCTTCACACGTACCAACACATCTTTACTCACTAGTATCACTTCACGTCCATCTTCTTTTGTTTCCTCTTCAAGGGATAAATTTTTAGCAACAGCTAAAATTCGATTATCATTTGTTTTTTCTACAAAGATTTCTTGAAGCTGTTGAAAAGAGCGATGATTGAGTTCAATTCGCAAATGGCCCCCATTTTCTAACGGGATTTTCTCATATAACTTTCCATGTTGTCTCAAGTTATCAATGAGTTTGGATACCTGCCTTGCATTTCGTCCGACTTCATCCATATTTCTTTTTTTCGAATCAACTTCTTCTAGTACAACGGCTGGAATCACTACTTCGTTATCATCAAATGAAAAAATTGAATGCGGATCTTGTAATAAAACATTCGTATCTAATACATAAATTTTTCCCAATAATTCAGCCTCCTACTCCGATTGTTTTTCCTGTAAGGAGTGAAACAAGGCACCCATCCATTTATATACTATGTAACGCACATGTGTGAAGTGACCTTAAATGGACGGACCATTTTCTTTAAATATATGAACACGTGTATAAAGATAGAAGAACTATTAGAAACTAAATACAAATTACTACAAAAAATGAGTCATTCATAAGGAGGAGTCTCCCACATGAACAAATTTTTTCTATCCATTAGCTTATGTTTTATTACACTAACCGGCTGCAACAATAATCAAGCAGACGTTGAAGAAGGGCAAAAGACAGATCGAATTGTACAGGTCAAAAATTCATCTCCTGAACGCTCTCACAAGCGTACTGCTAATGAAATATCAGCGCATTTAGTTGAACTGGCTTCAAGCGTTCCGAATGTAAATGATGCTACTGCCATTGTGCTCGGCAAGTATGCAATCGTAGGCATTGACGTCGGCAAAGATATTGATCGTTCAGAAGTAAGTTCAATCAAATATACAGTTGCCGAAGGTCTGAAAGCTGATCCGTACGGCGCTAACTCTGTTGTTATTGCAGATCCTGATACGGTCGCTCGGCTAAAACAAATTGGAAATGAAATTCGCAAAGGTCGGCCGGTTACAGGATTTTTAGATGAATTAGCAGCCATTGT
The DNA here is from genome assembly GCF_050846875.1 of Priestia sp. TRN 1309. NCBI lineage: Bacteria > Bacillati > Bacillota > Bacilli > Caryophanales > Bacillaceae > Priestia > Priestia sp. TRN 1309. The sequence continues at coordinate 45,479 of NZ_JBOZGM010000003.1, forward strand.
AAACCGAGTGATGCCTGAATTTGCAGAAGAAATCCGCCGAAATCCTAGTTCAACAGATACAAACAATCAAAAATTAAATAATAAACAAGAGCAAAATTTAAAGAATGAGCAGGAAAAACAATCTAATAATCATCTTCAAAAAAATGAATAAGAAAGTCGCTTAGCGGCAGGCTGCTGCTAAGCTTTTTTTATCGCTTCAATTACTTGCTTATCGAGTTTAGCGGCTGCTACTGGATCATAGGTCTTTTCATATGAAGGGTTTACTGAAATCTTAGAGCCATAGAACATGACATCTCTTACTTCATTAATATCTAGTTCAATTAGTGTCAGCTTTAAAGCTACTCCTTCTAACTTTTCCTGCACTACCTCAGCTATTCCGCTGATTGAGTAGCATGATTCATTAGCAAGAATATTTACCACTGCTTTATTCGTATGTTTAATGTTTTCTACAATCCTCGATTTGACATCTACGGCAAATCGAATTTTTTGTTTAGTCGGAGCTACTAACCACGAAATGGCACTAACATTTGGAGCGTTTGTTTCAAAATCAATAGTTGAAATGGTTGCAAATCTCTCTGTCTGTAGCTCATCGTATAATGCATCTACTAATTGAGTCTCGACTTCGTTGGCCATTTTCATCCCTCCTACTGTTTATGTACTTACTAGTTACTATCTTCGAGCTAACAAGCAAAATTACCTGCTTCTTTAGGAATGTTTTCCTATCGTTCCTTTTCTCCTGAGAGATAGCACCGCAAAAAAACTTTATAAAACAAGAATTTTCGGCTAGAATGATGTATAGAGAAGTTGAGGTGATAGAAATGAGAGTACAATGTGTCATGTGCGATAAAATTGAAACAATTGAGGATGAAACGCTCGTGGCAAAACGACTGCGCAACCGTCCTATCCATACATATATGTGCAATGAATGTTCTGAACGGATTGAAAAACGAACAAAAGAACGCATAGCTACTGGTAACTTTAAACTATATGAGTCGAAAAAGACAGAGGAGGATTGGTAAGGTGCTCCGTTTAGGAATAAGTATCGGCATGTTCAGCGGGATTATCCTTGGGTTATGTTTGAAATGGATAGAATGGCTAACCGGCAAACAAGTTTATACCCTTTTATTAAATGTTGATTTTATTCCTATCATTGGCCCTATTCAATGGCCTGAATGGGTGGAGTTTGTTTTTCATTTATTCATTGCCGTTGCAATTGGGATCGTTTTTGTTTACATAGTAGGTAAATTAAACAATATGTCTATTCGAAAAATCGTATTGTGTTCTTTTTTATTAACACTTCCAACCATTCCTTTGTATTTTCCGTTGACGCTCCTTGCGCTTAAGCCTACGCCTGCAGTGGATGATGCAGTAGCAATTTTTTATTGGACAGCTGGCCATTTAATTTTCGCAGCCGCTCTTGTCTTCGGCTATATCATACTAAAAAGACGCTTGTAGCTACAAGCGTCTTTTTATGTAGTCTTTTATGAACCCAACGTGGAGTTTTGCTTTTTAGCCTGATACAGCCGTATTTTATAAATAATTAATACAAGCGCTGCAACCACTAGCCCTTCAGCTACAGGTAAAAAAATGCCTAAAAACGTTAAAATCGTACATCCAAAAGCTAAAAATAGATAAATAACCACAGATTTTAAAAGCGGCAGCTTCTTTGCAAACCCGAGTTTGTACACGAGAACAGATAGCCCTAAAATAGTAAAGTATAACAGCCACATTCCTATTTTTGCATGTTCATCTACTTGATACAAAGCAGCAAAAAATGAAAGGTGTTCTTTTACATCCATCTTCCTTCCCCCTATTCCTTACTTTACATTATTCGATATAAGCCACCTTTTTCCTTTCCAAATTCTCTCTTTATAAAACGCTTTCAAAAAATAGAAAATTCTGATATAATTGATAAAAAACAAGCCGCTAGCAAATAAAGCTAACGACTTCCTTTTTTTATTATTTCGTGTCAGCGTATTTTTTCTTTTTCGCTGCTTTTTCACGTTCATTTTTATCAAGAATTTTTTTACGTAGACGAATAGATTCTGGTGTGATTTCACAATATTCATCTTCGTTTAAATATTCAAGTGATTGCTCTAAAGACATAATACGAGGTTTTTTCATACCTGTTGTTTGATCTTTGTTAGCAGAACGCATATTCGTCATTTGCTTCATTTTACAGATGTTAACAACGATATCATTTTCACGAGTGTGTTCTCCTACGATCATACCTTCGTATACTTCTGTACCTGGCTCCACGAAAATTGTACCGCGGTCTTCTACTCCTTGGATTCCATAAGTAGATGATTTACCGCTTTCCATAGAAACAAGCACACCTTGACGGCGACCTCCAACTTGACCTTGCTGCATTGGTTGGTAGCTATCAAATGAATGGTTAATGATACCGAATCCACGAGTTAACGATAAGAACTCAGTTGTATAACCGATTAAACCACGTGCAGGAACCATAAAGATCAGACGAACTTGACCGCTGCCGTTGTTAATCATATCAACCATTTCACCTTTACGAGCACCCATTGATTCCATAATAGAACCCGTATGTTCTTCAGGCACGTCGATTTGCACACGTTCAACTGGCTCACAGCGAACGCCATCAATTTCACGAACGATTACTTCAGGTTTTGATACTTGAATCTCATATCCTTCACGACGCATATTTTCAATTAAAATAGATAAATGAAGTTCTCCACGTCCTGAAACGACCCATACATCCGGTGAATCAGTATTTTCCACGCGTAAACTTACATCTGTCTCAAGTTCAGACATTAAGCGCTCTTCAATTTTACGAGATGTAACAAATTTACCTTCACGACCAGCAAACGGTGAATTGTTTACTAAGAACGTCATTTGTAAAGTAGGTTCATCAATACGTAAAATTGGCAGTGCATCTTGGTGGTCAAACGGACATACTGTTTCACCTACGTTGATGTCTTCCATTCCTGATACAGCGATCAGGTCTCCTGCTTTTGCTTCTTCGATTTCAACACGCTTTAAGCCTAGGAAACCGAATAATTTTGTTACGCGGAATTGTTTTACCGTACCGTCAAGCTTCATTAATGCAACTTGCTGGCCTACTTTCATTGTTCCGCGGAATACGCGCCCTACACCGATACGACCAAGATAGTCATTGTAGTCAAGCATTGCCACTTGGAATTGAAGTGGTTCGTCGCTGTTGTCTACTGGTGCTGGAATGTGCTCGATGATTGAGTCAAATAGAGATGACATGTTCTCATCTTGCTTTTCTGGGTTCGTGCTAGCCGTTCCGTTGATTGCTGAAGCATAAACAACAGGGAACTCAATTTGTTCCTCACTTGCACCTAGTTCAATAAATAAGTCAATTACTTCATCAACTACTTCAGTTGGACGAGCAAAGTCACGGTCAATTTTGTTAACAACAACAATCGGCGTTAAGTTTTGCTCTAATGCTTTTTTCAATACAAAGCGCGTTTGAGGCATACATCCTTCGTATGCGTCTACTACAAGTAGAACACCGTCTACCATTTTCATAATACGCTCAACTTCTCCACCGAAGTCAGCATGTCCTGGCGTATCCATAATGTTGATACGCGTATCTTTATAATTAATAGCTGTGTTTTTCGCTAAAATTGTAATTCCACGCTCACGCTCAAGGTCATTTGAATCCATCGCACGTTCTTCAACATGCTCATTAGTACGGAATGTTCCGGACTGATGTAATAATTTATCTACTAACGTTGTTTTCCCATGGTCTACATGGGCAATAATGGCAATATTACGTAAATCTTTACGAATGTTCACGCATTTCACTCCTATGCTTGTAATAACTAAGCTATTATATCACACTAACTCTAGAATTGCAGAATGATTTTGTTGTACACTATAAATATCCGTTACAAATGGGAGGAATCAACATGAGAAACATTAAGTGGGTATTCGTTTTATATGCATTCATCGCAACTGCAGCTATTATGTCAATTGGCATATTTATCGGAGAAGGAAGCGCTCTCGGGGTCATTTTAGCTATCGTAGCTTTAATTGTTGTAATGGGTCTTGGCTTTACGACTAAGAAAAAAATGCGAGAAAAAGGGCAGCTGTAATTTTTTTGCGATGATTGAAAGCGTCATGGCCATTTGCAACATCAAAATGGTTCATGACGTTTTTTCATCACAAAATTCTTTGACTACACGTAAGTCTTCACTTCTATTTTATTTATTCCACTTTCCTTCAAGGTACGTACGAAAGATTTCGTCATGTAATGTTGGTTTGCTTACAAATACACTGCTTTTTTCAAGAATCTCTAACGGCTTCCCTTCTAAATCCGTCATGACTCCTCCAACTTCTTCAATCAACACTTTACCGGCAGCAAAGTCCCATGGAGCCAAACGTAAAGTAATGTATCCATCCAAGCGTCCAGCCGCTACGTAAGCAAGCTCAATAGCTGCGGATCCATATGAACGGGTCCCTCTTACTTTACGCACAAGCGGACTTAATACGGAAGGATCAATACGGCGGTTCTCCGTCACCCACGTTGCATTTAAGCTAATAATAGCTTCTTCAACTGGTACAGGTTCAAGTTTCGGCAATTGGATGTCATTCATAAACGCGCCCTGTCCTTTTAAAGCATGATACAGCTCATTATGAATAACATCATAAATATAACCTGCTTGTCCTACACCATTTTCGAATATACCGATGGAAATAGCAAAATTTCGCTGCTGATGAACAAAGTTCATCGTACCGTCGATCGGATCGATAATCCAAATCGTTCCTTCTTCTGATTCAAGCTCTTCCCCATATCCTTCTTCTCCGAGAATATGATGTTCCGGAAAGGTTTCATTGATTTTTGAGATAAAAAACTGTTCAATTTCTTTATCCATATTTGTTACTAAATCATTTGGATTCGATTTCGTTTGAATGAGAAGTTCTTTACTAAACGACTGTTGAATTTTTTGTCCAGCTTCTTTTAGCCACTCTTTAACGTATGTATCAATTTCTTTCCAGCGTTGTGTCATCTCAATTCCCCCTCAAAAATACGTCTCTTATTTAAGCTTAAAAAAACCTCTGCAAGATGTCAATTAACAGAGCACGTGGGAGAAGAACTGCCGCTTCTTCTCCCACGTGCTCTGTTACCACTTATGAATCTGCTCATTCAGTTTAATCCTTTTTTACAGTTTACCCATATTTGTTCTATTTTATTCCCGTGTCTGCTACTGAAGAGATATCATTTCTTCACGAAGTTTCTCGAGCTTTCGCTTACATTTTTGTTTTTGTTCCTCATTATTCTCCATCATGGCTTCATATAACGTCGCTAACTCGTAATCTAACTCCAACCGAATTACACCTAATCTTTTTTGTCCATCATTCTTCTTATACATATTCACCACTTGTTTCATGTTTCAAACACCCCTCTCAAATTATTGAACCCACTTATAGAAAACTAAATTTTCAGATATTTTGATTGATATAGTCTATGTCGAAACCTAATCTCATGCAACTAAATTGTGTGATTACCTATAAAAAAATGATAGACACGTTTTGACAAGCATATGCGAATTAATTGGTGTTTATGCTTTTCATGTGGTAGAATCTTCGCGTAAATCATACTTACTTGCATAGATGCACAGCAGCTATACATATTCACTAAAAAAACGGAGGTTTCACATGGCATTCTCAGGATTTTCACAAGATGACTTTAACGTATTCCGTATCGAGGGGCTTGATGCACGTATGGAAGCCATCAAGACAACGATACGCCCAAAATTCGAACAATTGAGCAATCATTTTGCTCCTACTCTTTCTTCACTTTGTGGAGATGAAATGTTCGTACACATTGCCAAACATGCACGAAGAACAGTTAACCCGCCAGCAGATACGTGGGTAGCCTTTGCTAACAGTAAACGCGGGTATAAAAAGCTCCCTCATTTTCAAATTGGCCTTTGGGAAACACACGTCTTTGTGTGGTTTGCCGTCATTTACGAATCACCTATTAAAGAACAATTTGGAAAGCTGCTAAAACAAAACATGGAGGAGATTCGTCAAAATATCCCAGACTCGTTTGTTTGGTCGAAAGATCATACAAAACCTGATAGTAAAAAAATGGGCGACTTATCTTCTGAAGACTTAGAGAGTTTGTTTGAACGTCTAGAGACGGTTAAAAAAGCTGAGATCCTATGCGGCATTACAATTCCAAAAGAAGAAGCGATTGCAATGAACGGCGAAGAATGGATGGCTCGTATTGAACAAACATTTCATACGGTAACTCCATTATATGAACTAACTAAAAAAGCATATGCATAATTTTAACGAATTGATATAAAAAAATGAGGGTGAGACATAACGAAAGGAAGCTCATCGAAAGACCAATAAATGGGATACATAAGCTGAAACGCTTGTGACACCGCAGTTGATTTCCCTGCAAGGCTTCGCTTTCCGCGGGCGGCCGGTGAGCCTCCTCGTCGCTTGCGCTCCTGCGGGGTCTCGCCTGTTCCGCTTTCCCCGCAGGAGTCTTCGCCTTGCCTTCCAATCAACTGCTAGAAGAAACGAAACAGATAAACTCTATGTTCACCGTAACAAAAAAAACGAATCATTAATCAAACAATTTGATTAATGATTCGTTTTTTACTTCGGCTAAACTACTTTTGTCCAGTCTCAGTTTTTACATTTTTATGAGATCTCCAGAAGAAGCAGCCTTTGCTTTTTGAATCGTTCGATAAGAAGAGTATTTGCTTTGGTCTTCAAAATCGTTACAGATTGTTTTTTCTTCTGCTTTACTTGGCACAATTTCTTTAAATCGGCGATAGACTGCCATTAGGTGATCACGCTCAATACCTTTTTCATAAGCTCGTTCAATGCTTTCAAAAAACTTCACTACATCAATAATTTCTTCTGTACTCCAATCAAGGGAGATAGGGTATTGATATTCCACTTCTCATCACTCCATTTATTTCTTCATTCTATGTATATCTATATTCTTAACTCTATCACAATCTATAATGTACACAAAATTTATTCTCTTTTCACCCAAAAGAATTTCTCCTTTTTTTTCTTTTTATTTTCTCTTTAAAATATCTTTGCAAATAGGTTAATAAGTGCTATAATTCTTTTGTTTTATGGGGATTTTCAAAACATAAAGAACTATAAAATAATAAGTAATAAGCAGTTTACAATTACTTGTATTTTTTTAACTAAAAATTGTATTTATATTATCAAACAGTAGTAAACATACGCGTTTCATTCATTTATATAATGGTTAAAATCAAGAAAACTGCGGAGTAGAATTTCTGTTGAATTTCTTTTGTAGAAAAAAGATCTGATATTTTAATATGTATAATTCAACAGCCATTAGTTTTTGGTATATAAAATTGAATGCTGTAATTTGATAAAAAAACAATCAAAGTCCCTCTAAGCTTTGCTTAGAGGGACTGACAATTTATGATAAAAGAGGTGTATAGCAAAGTTGTCTTCTCAATTTTCAACTCCATTATTTACTGGATTGGTTAATCACGCTAAGAAAAACCCAACACAATTCCATATCCCTGGACATAAAAAAGGAAATGGAATGGATCCTGAATTCCGCTCATTTATTGGCGATGATGCTTTATCCATTGATTTAATTAATATCGGTCCCCTTGATGATCTTCACCAGCCAAAAGGCATTATCAAACAAGCGCAGGATTTAGCTGCAGAAGCATTTGGTGCTGATCATACTTTTTTCTCTGTTCAAGGAACGAGCGGAGCAATTATGGCAATGGTTATGGCGACATGTGGACCTGGAGATAAAATTATCGTTCCTAGAAACGTGCATAAATCTGTTATGAGTGCGATTGTTTTTTCAGGAGCTACGCCTATTTTTATTCATCCTGAAATTGACGAAAATCTTGGCATTTCTCACGGTATTACATCGGACTCTGTAGAAAAAGCCTTAAAGCAGCACCCTGAAGCAAAAGCAGTGCTTGTTATCAATCCAACTTACTTTGGAATTTCCGGAGACCTTCGTAAAATCGTAGAAATTGCCCACTCGTATCAAGTGCCTGTACTTGTTGATGAAGCTCACGGCGTTCATATTCACTTCCATGATGATTTGCCTCTGTCTGCTATGCAGGCCGGTGCAGATATGGCAGCAACAAGCGTTCATAAATTAGGCGGTTCTATGACGCAAAGTTCCATTTTAAACATACGCGAAGGCTTAATTTCTCCAAAACGCGTACAGTCTATTTTAAGCATGCTGACAACAACATCAACCTCTTATCTGCTGCTGGCTTCTTTAGATGTTGCACGAAAACGTCTAGCTACAGAAGGAAAAGAGCTGGCTGAACGTGCAATTTCTCTTGCTGAAAAAGCACGAAAAGAAATTAATACAATTGAGCATATCCGATGTATAGGCAGAGAAATTTTAGGCACAAAAGCTACGTATGATTTAGACCCTACTAAATTAATTATTTCTGTTTCAGATTTAGGAATTACGGGCTATGACGTAGAAAAATGGATGCGTGAAGCTCATAATATCGAAGTGGAAATGTCTGACCTTTATAATATTCTATGTATTATCACGCCCGGAGATACAGAAGAAGATCTTTCACGTCTTGTCACAGCTCTGCGTGAGTTATCCGCAAAATTCCATAACCTTTCTGAGACAACGGCAAAACCTGCTATTTTATTACCTGATATTCCTGTATTGGCTTTAACACCTCGTGATGCTTTTTACGCTGAAACCGAAGTGGTACCTTTTCATGAGTCAGCAGGTCGTATTATTGCAGAATTTGTAATGGTCTATCCTCCTGGTATTCCTATTTTTATTCCTGGGGAAATCATCACTGAGGAAAATTTAACCTATATTGAAACAAACTTAGAGGCAGGTTTACCAGTGCAGGGTCCGGAAGATTTTGAATTAAAGACATTTCGTGTCATTAAAGAACATAAAGCAATTCAATAAAAAAAGGTGCGGAATTCCGCACCTTTTTTTTATTGAATTAATCTAAATCTTCATCTGCTTTTTGACATTCTCCGCTTTTACATGTTGAGTATAATCGCGTCACTTTCTCATCTTCGAAATGATCAATTGTGCAGTTACATGTTTGACATACGATTGTTCCCATTTTGTAAACTCCCCTTTAACCGTCTTTTTTTGTAAGCGTTTTACAACTCTTGATATTATATTATTATGTCACATTAAATATGTCAACAACTAATTAGTATGTCACATTAAAAATATTTTTCTCATAAATGTTATATTTGTTTTCAAAAAGCTGATCCCTTAGCATCATCTCTATTTATATGAAAAAACTATGTCTAATTTCATATCTATTTCGGCACTTTAAAATAATTACGAAAAATAAGAATTTGAGATCTTGCCTTTTTTTCTTACTAATAGGGTAGACATTTCATACAAACTTTACTAGAATGTATAACCATGTGGTTTCATGTATAGCTAAAAAGGTTATATGAGAAACTATGTTATGTAAAATAGAATAGGAAAGGAGTGATAATCGATGAAAAAACTGACTCCTGTTTTTATCATTTCGGTTATTATTGCTGCAGTATTTATCGTATGGGGTGTTATTCCGGAATCTGTGCTAGGAAGCGCAGCGCTTACACCTGTCACATCGGCAATACATAGTTTTATCATCGAGAAATTTGGCTGGTATTATTTATTAGCAGCTACATTATTCTTAGTTTTTACGCTGTACTTAATTTTTTCAAAGTACGGAAACATTAAACTAGGTAAACCTGACGAAAAGCCTCAGTATGGTTATGTCTCGTGGTTTGCTATGTTATTTAGTGCTGGTATGGGGATTGGACTTGTATTCTGGGGTGTTTCAGAACCAATCAATCATTTTCATACTCCACCTTCTGGTGAAGGCGGTACAGCAGAATCAGCTCGTGCAGCTCTACGTTATTCGTTTTTCCACTGGGGTTTACATCCTTGGGCTATTTATTCCGTTCTTGCACTGGCCCTTGCATATTTTCAATTTAGAAAAGGTTACCCGTTCATAATCAGTAATATTTTACGTCCACTATTAGGAAAACGTGTTGATGGACCTCTTGGAACGATCATAAACGTTATCGCCGTATTTGCAACTATTTTTGGGGTGGCAACATCTCTAGGACTGGGCGCTATTCAAATTACTGGTGGAGCCTCTTACTTGTCGCCAAGTATTGATAATAATTTCACGACTCAATTAATTGTTATTATTATCGTGACGTTCTTGTTCATGCTGTCAGCACAGACAGGTCTGAACAAGGGTATTAAGTATTTGAGTAACATTAATATTGTTTTAGCTATTCTGTTAATGCTATTCTTGTTATTTGCAGGTCCAACCAACTTTATTATGGACTTATTCGTTACAACAATTGGCAGCTACATTCAAAACTTGCCGTCGATGAGTTTTCGATTGAGCCCGTTTGATAACAGCACCTGGGTTCAAGATTGGACAATTTTCTACTGGGCATGGTGGATCGCCTGGGCACCGTTCGTTGGTACGTTTATTGCTCGTATTTCACGAGGTAGAACCATTCGAGAATTTTTAATTGGTGTACTAGCTGTTCCGACCGTATTTGGCGGATTATGGTTTGCTGTATTCGGAGGTTCTGGGGTTTATTTAGACTTTTTTAAGGATCTTCCTGTTATGGATGTTATCAATAATAAAGGAACAGAAGTTGCTTTATTCTACGTACTTGAACAGTTTCCATTTGGTACGTTCATGTCCATTGTTGCTATTTGCTTAATTGCTACATTCTTCATTACATCAGCTGACTCAGCTACATTTGTTTTAGGAATGCAGACAACAAACGGTGATCTAAATCCTTCAGGCTCTATTAAGCTTACGTGGGGCTTAATTCAATCGTTAACAGCAATCATTTTGCTTTGGACAGGTGGTTTGGATGCGCTCCAAACAGCTGCGATTATAGCAGCACTTCCATTCTCAATTGTGCTGGTGCTAACGGTCTTCTCATTAATGAAAGCATTTAAAGAAGAAGGCGCGTTAAAAAGAGAAAAGAAATCTGTGTAAGACAAAAAAAGCGTTAGCTTATATAAGCTAACGCTTTTTTTATGCACTCTTACGCCGTGCAAAATAAAATTAGTTGATAACATGTCAAGCAGATAGCTGACGTTGTGCCCGTCATCATAAGCGCCAGCCTTTTAGATTTGACGTTCATTTCTGCTATACCGTAAGCTAAATAAGCAAATACTAAAAATAAAATAATTTTAGATGTCAATTGATCACGTTTTGATAATAATTCAACCAGTGAATACCCCATCCAAATAACAATGTGCAAGCTCCAAACGAAATATGTCTTCATAGCTCCTTCGCCGCCTTTTCATTCGTTATCCAAAGAAGCAATTTTGTGTCCAACTATAAGCAAAGCACGTCCCACTTTATATGTATGCATCTAGAACTCATTTAAGACTGTCTCAGCGCTTTTTACATCTTTCTGCTAGAATTATACTCAACCAGTAAAAAAACTGTCTGACAAGCACCTTATACTTTATGAAAACCGTTTTCTTCAAAAAAAAAAGCTGATGCATACGCATCAGCTTTTTAAAAACATTATTTTACAATGTGAATTGGGCTTCCAATAGCTACTTCAGCAGCTTCCATTGTGATTTCACCTAATGTTGGGTGAGCGTGAATTGTTAATGCGATATCTTCAGCTGTTACGCCAGCTTCGATAGCAAGACCAAGTTCAGCGATCATGTCAGATGCGCTAGGTCCAGCGATTTGAGCACCAACAACTACTCCGTCTTCTTTACGAGTGATAAGCTTCAAGAAGCCTTCTGCAGCGTTAAGTGCAAGCGCACGTCCGTTAGCAGCGAATGGGAATTTAGAAGCTTTAACAGCTAATCCTTCTTCTTTTGCTTGTGCTTCAGTATAACCTACAGATGCAAGCTCAGGCTCAGAGAATACAACTGCTGGAATTCCTAAGTAGTCAATTTCAGCAGGTTCGCCAGCGATTACTTCAGCTGCGATTTTACCTTCGTAAGAAGCTTTGTGTGCAAGTGGTGGTCCAGTTACGATATCACCAATTGCAAAGATGTTGCTTACAGATGTACGAGTTTGGTTATCGATTTCGATAAGACCACGGTCAGTCATTTTAACGCCAACTTGCTCAAGACCAAGCTCATCAGTGTTAGGACGGCGACCTACAGTAACTAATACGTAGTCAGCATCGATTACTTTTGACTCTCCGCCTACTTCAAACGTAACTTGTACGCCATCAGCAGTTTCTTCAACACCTTTAGCCATTGCTTTTGTGTAGATTTCAACGTTTCCTTTTTTCTTAAGGTTACGTTTAACAAGAGAGCTCATTTGTTTTTCAAAACCAGCTAGAATTTCATCAGCAGCTTCTACAAATGTAACTTCTGTGCCGAAGTTAGCAAAAGCAGTACCAAGCTCAGTACCGATGTAACCTCCGCCGATTACAACTAATTTTTTAGGAACTTCTTTAAGCGCTAATGCACCTGTAGAGTTGATTACGCGCTCAGAGAATTTGAATCCAGGGATCTCGATTGGACGAGAACCAGTTGCAAGGATTGCATTTTTGAATTTGTACGTTTGTGCTGAATTTTCATCCATTACACGTACAGTTTCGCTGTCAACGAAGTAAGCTTCACCTTTTACGATGTCAACTTTGTTACCTTTAAGAAGGCCTTCAACACCGCCAGTAAGTTTGTTTACAACGCCGTTTTTGAATTCTTGAACTTTAGAGAAATCAACTGTTACGTTCTCAGCGATAATCCCCATGTCTTCAGAATGTTTAGCATGTTCAAAACGGTGACCTGCAGCGATTAATGCTTTTGAAGGAATACAACCAACGTTTAAGCATACGCCTCCAAGATTACCTTTTTCTACGATTGTAACTTTTTGACCTAATTGAGCTGCACGAATTGCTGCAACGTAGCCACCAGGGCCAGCACCAATGACAAGAGTATCAGTTTCGATTGGGAAATCTCCTACTACCATTTATTACGCCTCCATTAATAATAATTCTGGATCATTTAATAAACGCTTGATTTGGTTAAGAGCGTTTTGAGCTGTTGCGCCATCGATAATACGGTGGTCAAAGCTTAGTGATAATGCTAATACTGGAGCAATTACAATTTCACCGTCGCGTACAACTGGTTTTTCAGCGATACGTCCGATACCTAGAATTGCAACTTCTGGGTGGTTGATAACTGGAGTAAACCATTGTCCACCAGCAGAACCGATATTTGTGATTGTACAAGAAGCGCCTTTCATTTCAGCAGGAGCTAATTTACCATCACGTGCTTTTCCAGCAAGGTCGTTAATTTGATCCGAAATTTCGAATACAGATTTACGATCAGCATTTTTCACAACTGGTACTAAAAGACCTTTTTCAGTGTCAGCAGCGATACCGATGTTGTAGTAATGTTTTTGAATTACTTCATCTGTAGAATCATCGATTGAAGTGTTAAGAGCTGGGAACTTCTTAAGTGCTGAAGTTAACGCTTTTACCACGTAAGGTAAGAATGTTAATTTAATACCTTGATCTGCTGCAACTGTTTTGAATTTTTTACGATGAGCAACAAGAGCTGTTACATCGATTTCATCCATTAATGTTACGTGTGGAGCAGTGTGTTTAGAGTTAACCATAGCTTTTGCGATTGCACGACGGATACCGCTCATTTTCTCGCGAGTTTCTGGTAGATCGCCTTCAGGAATAGCTTGTGCTGCTGCTGCTTTTGGTTCAGCTGAAGCAGTTTCCTCTTTAGCTGGAGCTTCAGCAGTTGCTGTAGCTGTAGAGCCACCAGATAAGAAGCTATCGATGTCATCTTTAACAATACGTCCGTTTTTACCTGAACCAGGAACAGCTTTAATGTCTATACCTTTTTCACGAGCATATTTGCGCACTGAAGGCATAGCAATTACTTTACGGTTAGGATCAACATCAGCTTGTGCTGCAGGAGCTGTTGCTTCTTCAGTCACTTCTTCAGTTGAAGCTTCTTCTTTAGCTTCTTCTGCTGGTGCATCATCATGATCGTCACCTTTGAATTTTAAGTCTTCGTATCCAGGAGCATCAAAAGTAACGATAACTTGTCCTACAGTAGCTACTGTACCTTCGTCAACTTTTACTTCTAATACTTTACCTTTTACAGGAGATGGGATTTCAACAACAGCTTTGTCATTTTGTACTTCTGCTAGTACATCATCCTCATCAATTTCATCTCCAGCTTTTACGAACCATTTTACAATTTCACCTTCGTGGATACCTTCACCGATATCCGGCAGTTTAAATTCAAATGCCACGTGTCTTCACCCTCCTAGTTAGTTGCGTTCAATTTGTTAGTGTTTATTTTATCTAAGACAGAAATCAGCACAAAGCTGATTTCTATCACAGTAAAATGCTAATTAAAATTCAAGTACTTTCTTAGCTGTTTCAACGATGTCTTTGTGGTCTGGTAACCATACGCCCTCAGCTTGAGAGAATGGGAACACAGTATCCGGTGCTGTTACACGTAATACTGGTGCTTCTAAGCTTAAGATTGCACGATCGTTAATTTCAGCTACAACGTTAGCTGCGATACCAGCTTGTTTTTGAGCTTCTTGAACTACTACTACGCGACCAGTTTTTTCAACTGATGCAAGAATTGTATCGATATCTAAAGGTTGAACTGTACGTAAGTCCACTACTTCAGCAGAGATACCTTCTTTTTCTAGTTCTTCAGCTGCTTTTAATGATGAGTGTACCATTGCACCGTAAGCGATAAGCGTTACGTCTGTACCTTCACGTTTCACATCAGCTGTACCTAAGTCAATAGTGTATGATTCTTCAGGTACTTCTTGACGGAATGAACGGTAAAGCTTCATGTGCTCTAAGTATACAACCGGATCGTTATCACGGATTGATGAAATTAAAAGACCTTTTGCATCGTATGGAGTTGAAGGAATTACAACTTTTAGACCAGGTTGAGATGCTACGATACCTTCTAAGCTATCAGCGTGAAGTTCTGGTGTATGAACGCCTCCACCAAATGGTGAACGGAATGTGATTGGTGCATTCCAGCGACCGCCAGAACGGTAGCGCATACGTGCAGCTTGACCTGATACAGAATCAAGTACTTCGTATACGAAACCAAAGAATTGAATTTCAGGAACCGGACGGAAACCTTGAGTCGATAGACCCACAGCAAGACCACCGATACCAGATTCAGCTAATGGCGTATCGAATACGCGATCTTCGCCGAATTCTTGTTGAAGACCTTCAGTCGCACGGAATACTCCACCGTTTACGCCAACGTCTTCACCAAAAACTAATACGTTTTCGTCGTTTTTCATTTCTGTGCGTAACGCATCAGTAATCGCTTGAATCATTGTCATTTGCGCCATGGCTTACTTCGACTCCTTCTCTTTGTAGATTTCATATTGCTCTTGTAAGTTTGAAGGCATAGTTTCGTACATGATTTCCATTAAATCTGTAACTTTTTGTTTTGGATAATCGTCAGCCTTCTTAATAGCTTGTTTGATATCTTCTTTAGCTTGCTCGATTACTTTGTTTTCTTCTTCTTCATTCCAGATGCCTTTAGCTTCTAAGAATTTACGGAAGCGAACAAGTGGATCTTTCTTTTCCCACTCAGTGTCAAGCTCAGCTGTACGATAACGAGTTGGATCGTCACCAGCCATTGTATGTGGACCATAACGGTAAGTTAATGTTTCAATTAAAGTTGGACCTTCACCGTTTACTGCACGCTCACGAGCTTCGCTTACTGCAACGTATACTGCTAGTGCATCCATACCGTCTACTTGAACGCCTGGGATACCAACAGCCGCTGCTTTTTGAGCGATTGTACGTGCTGCAGATTGCTTTTCAACTGGTGTTGAAATTGCAAAGCGGTTGTTTTGTACAACAAAGATTGCTGGAGCTTTGAATGCACCTGCGAAGTTCATACCTTCGTAGAAGTCACCTTGTGAAGCTCCGCCGTCACCTGTATAAGTGATCGCTACTGCTTTTTTACCACGCTTTTTAAGACCTAGTGCCACACCAGCAGTTTGCACGATTTGTGCACCGATGATGATTTGTGGAGAAAGTACATCTACACCTTCTGGCGCTTGGTTACCGTGGAAATGACCACGAGAGAATAAGAACGCTTGATATAGTGGAAGACCATGCCAAATTAACTGAGGCACATCACGGTACCCAGGTAAAATGAAGTCTTCTTTTTCTAATGCGAAATGTGAAGCGATTTGAGAAGCTTCTTGCCCAGCAGTTGGTGCATAGAAACCTAAACGACCTTGACGGTTCAATGAAATTGAACGTTGATCAAGAATACGAGTGTATACCATGCGAGTCATTAACTCTTTTAATTTTTCGTCAGATAAATCTGGCAACGCTGATTTATTTACTACTTCGCCCTCTTCATTAAGAATTTGGAACGTTTGGTACTGCTCAGCGATTTTATCAAGTTGCTTTGATACATCAATAATAGCCTTTTTAGTTTTAGCAGCCATCTAAGTCACCTCTTCCTTTCATTTAAGCCGTATAAATTCATTTTACTAATCAAACAAACATACACGCTTTTAGAATGTCCCAAATGGACAAGTAAAAGTCATATTTTGTCGAGTAGCTTTTTGAATTCGCTAACCCTTAACATTTCTATGTATTCCCCAGCGAATTCTGTGCAAACATTTACGTAAAAGGAAAGTTTAAGCGAAACGAGCGTTTCGTTAAACTGTATTAATTATTTTGCAAAAATGATTAATACAACACTTACTACGCTACCTAGTTTACAATACACTAAAACAGTTCGTCAATGCATTTACATCAAGAAATTACGCTTTTTTAGTTTGTGAAATAAAACACATAAAAAAGACATGCTGTACTATTACACAGATACAAACTGTATTATATGTTTTATAATAACCTTCTCTTTTTTTACGTCTGCACATCTCCTATCTTGCCACAAATAAACGATTTTTTAAAACAATAACCTTTTGTAATTTTTACTTGAATCGTGTCGAAACTCTTTCTTTATTTCAGAAAACCTTCCTTTTCAGCCAAAAAAAAAGACCTGTAAACTTCACAGGCCTTCTTATTTATCCTCGCTATTTTTCACCTTTAACTTCGTTTTGTTATAAAAATCTTCTTTGGCTTTGTTATAGTCAGCTGTTAGTGTGTTAAACGTTTCTTTTTTCTTTTCAACTTCTTTATAAGTAGCATTGATCGAAGCGATTTGTGTTTCAAGATTCTCTAATTTCACATTGTCTTTTTCAAAGAGCGTATATAGCTGACGATCTAATTCAATGGAATGAAGATAGGCATCATGTAAGGACTGGTAGGCCTTATAACGCTTCTTCATTAACGAAGATAGTTCAAGCGCCTCTTCTTTTGCTTTGCCGTCCTCTAGCTTTTGGATCTTTGGCTCTGTCGCTTCAAACTGTTTTTGCGAAGCGCTGATGCTTTTTTCTTCTTTTTGTAATTTATTTTCACGCTCATCTAATAACTGCTGCGCTTTTTGTGCTTTATTTTTTATTTTCTTTTTATCTTTAATCCCTAGCTCAATAATTTGGTCGTATATCGCATTTTCTTGCTGTTCTAAATCAGCTAACGGTTTTTGCTGATCAGCAAATTGCTTTTCTTGTGCTACCACTTTTTCTAATCCATTATATACCTCAAGTTCAGGCGATGAGCCCTCTGCACAGCCTGCTAGTGACATAGCAGCAATGCCAATAACTATATATCTTCCGACGCATTTCATATTTGGTAAATCCTCCCTTATTCATGGGTCATTATACAATTTTTGTAGGAAATTAGCAATTTATCTACACCCTTTTTCCACCTTTTAATATATTATACTAACCCAATCGTGAAAAAAAGGGAGTTTATTACTTTTTACCTTGGGATTGATAACTACGGGAGGTTACATTATGTTGGGTTATGGTGGATATGGCTGCGGCGGTTCTAATAAAGGTTTCGTGTTATTAATCGTACTGTTCATTTTATTAGTTATTATCGGCTGCAGCTGTGGCGGCTGGTAATTATACAATAAAAGCGGCTAACTGCCGCTTTTATGTTTTCTTATGCATGTTTTTCCAAATGTTTGATACATATAATTAGTAGAAACATTTATGTGGTCAAGGTCGAGGTAATGACTTTTTTATACGGATTTGGTACACTTTATACCTATAAAATAGCCTAGGGAGATGTGAAAGTTGATTACAATGAACGATATTATCCAAGACGGACACCCAACGCTGCGAGAAGTAGCAAAAGAAGTACCGTTACCTGCTTCTGAAGAAGACAAAAAGATTTTACATAGCTTATTAGAATATGTAAAAAACAGCCAAGACCCTGAAATTGCTGCTAAATATGGACTGCGATCTGGTATCGGACTTGCCGCTCCTCAAATTAATGTATCAAAACGAATGATTGGGGTACACGTTACGGATGAAAAAGGCAAGCTATACAGCTATGCATTATTTAACCCTAAGATCATTAGCCACTCAGTTGAAAAGACATATCTTACAGGCGGTGAAGGCTGCTTGTCTGTCGATCAAGATATCCCAGGATTTGTTCCTCGATATGCACGCATCACAGTAAAAGGCACAACGCTTGAAGGCGAAGAAGTGAAAATTCGTTTGAAAGGCCTTCCTGCTGTCGTATTTCAGCACGAGATTGATCATTTAGACGGAATTATGTTTTATGATTACATCAATAAAGAAAACCCATTTCAAGAACCTGAAAATGCTTTTCCATATGAACGCTAAAAAACGCGAGCTAGAGCTCGCGTTTTTTCTTATTTTAACAATCCTACTAGCTCTAATCCGTGGAGAATACCACCTTCTGCTACATCTTTTGTAACAAGATCAGCCACTTCTTTCACGACTTCTTCCGCATTTCCCATCGCTACGCCATTTCCGACAAACTCAAGCATTTCGATATCGTTTAAGCCGTCTCCGAATGCATATACATCTTTTTTATCAAAGCCAAGCTTTTCAATCATGGTCTCAATTCCTCGCGCTTTTGATCCACCTTTTGGGAGAACATCAGTTGAAAATTCATGCCAGCGAATAAAGTCAAATTTCTTAAATTTTTCTTCATAAGGAGCTTCTTCTCCCGCTGTACAGAATAAGAGGGATTGATAAATTTCACGCCCTTTGAAATAAGCAGGATCGTGGTGAGGGTGGGTAAATCCAATTTTCAGCGTGCTGATGCTGGATTCGATATAATCATGAAATTCAATGTTTGATTTCATATCTTCATGATCCATGTATACGACAGGATGATCATGCTCAACAGCAAAAGCCGTTAAATCCTGAAGCTCTTCTTTATTTAACGGGTTTTTGTAAAGAACTTCTCCATTTAAGACAATGTACTGACCATTAAAGCTAATATATGTTTGAATATCCAACTCTTCACGCAGATCTTTAAACATAAAAGGAGCCCTTCCAGTTGCAATTGCCACTTCATGCCCCTGCTCTTTTAACAGCTGGACAGCTTTTTTTGTAGAAGCAGGCAGTTTTTTATCATGATCCAATAACGTTCCATCAATATCAAAAAAAATAATCTTTCGTTCCACGTTTATCACCTTATTTTTTATAATTTTTTATCTCTTTGTTAAGCCTTTCCAATTATACCAAACAAGCGCTGATTTCTCTATAAATGGACGTTCCCATTTACAATTTTTCCATATTTAACCACGAGAAACCTCTCCCTTTTCATCATATAATAAAAGTACAGAGAGAGACAGGCAGGTATCGCAAAAAAACAAAGGAGCTGAAAAATCATGTTAAAAGATTTTCGAAAAAGGCTGCTAAAACGCTGGAATGAATTATTGCGTAAAAAAACGATGGCATAATCGATTTTTTTAGGGCTTTCTGTTGTAAAATTTGCAGAGTGTGTGTCTGCATCGTACAATGGAATAGCCCTTATTTTTTATACGCCCGGAAAATATAGTCTTGTATCCGTTTCCTATTAATATTATTCTATAATTAATTGACTTGTTATATTTAGATGACTAAAATGTAGTGAAAGCAAGTTTCTTTAGAAAATACATGAAATACATACACATTTTATAATATAATAAAATAAGTTATTTGAATTTCGGAATTAAGGAGAGATTTTTGTTATGATTTTTAAAGTTTATTTTCAAGAAAAAATGAGTGAAGTAGCTGTACGTGAAAATACAAAAACAGTGTATGTGAACGCAGATTCTGAGCGTGACGTTCGTAAAAAGTTAAAAGCGCGTTCAATTAATATTGAGTTTGTTCAAGCAGTGACTGGAGACTATCTAGAATATGAACAACAGCATGAAGATTTTAAAGTATTGGAGATATGATGAAAATGAAATTTGTAAAAAATAATCAAACGGCAGTTTTCGCCCTGGGTGGACTAGGCGAAATTGGTAAAAATACGTATGCCGTACAGTTTCAAGATGAAATTATTCTTATTGATGCAGGAATTAAATTCCCTGAAGATGAGCTTTTAGGAATTGACTACGTTATTCCTGACTACAGTTATTTGGTAAAAAATGCAGATAAAATCCGTGGTCTTTTCGTTACACATGGTCATGAAGATCACATTGGCGGAATTCCTTACTTATTAAGAGAATTAAACATTCCTATTTATGCAGGAAAATTAGCCCTTGGACTTCTTCGCAACAAATTAGACGAGCACGGGTTGCTTCGTACAGCTCAGCTTCATGAAATTACTGAAGATGACGTAATTAAATTCCGTAAAACATCGGTAACGTTCTTCCGTACAACTCACAGTATTCCTGATTCTTACGGAATTGTGGTAAAAACACCAAACGGACAAATCGTACATACAGGAGATTTCAAGTTTGATTTTACACCAGTGGGCGAACCGGCTAACTTAACAAAAATGGCTGAAATCGGTAAAGAAGGCGTTCTATGCTTGCTTTCAGACAGTACAAACAGTGAAATTCCTAACTTTACGATGTCTGAGCGCCGCGTAGGTGACAGCATTCATGACATTTTCCGTAAAGTAGACGGCCGTATTATTTTTGCAACGTTTGCTTCAAATATTCACCGCTTACAGCAAGTAGTGGAAGCAGCCGTATTGCATAACCGCAAAGTTGCTGTATTCGGACGCAGTATGGAAGCAGCTATTGAGATTGGCCAACAGCTTGGATATATTTCATGTCCGAAAGATACGTTCATTGAGCCTTCTCAAATTAACCGAATTCCAGCTAACCGCGTGACTATTTTATGTACAGGCAGCCAAGGTGAACCGATGGCAGCGCTATCTAGAATTGCAAACGGTACTCACCGCCAAATTCAAATTATCCCTGGAGATACGGTTGTGTTCTCATCTTCACCTATTCCAGGAAATACAGTAAGTGTTAGCAAAACAATTGATATGCTATTCCGTGCAGGAGCAGAGGTTATTCACGGTGCTCTAAACGATATCCATACTTCTGGACACGGCGGACAGGAAGAGCAAAAATTAATGCTTCGTTTGATGAAACCAAAATACTTTATGCCAATTCACGGTGAGTATCGCATGCAGAAGATGCACATCAAACTTGCAACAGACTGTGGAGTTCCTGAAGAAAACTGCTTCATTATGGATAATGGAGAGGTGCTAGCTTTAAGCGACAGTGAAGCTTCAGTAGCCGGCAAAATCCCTTCAGGCTCTGTATATATTGACGGAAGCGGAATTGGTGACATTGGAAATATCGTACTTCGTGACCGCCGTATTTTATCTGAAGAAGGACTTGTTATTGTCGTTGTAAGCATCAATATGAAAGACTTCAAGATCGCTGCTGGTCCAGACATTATCTCTCGTGGTTTTGTTTATATGCGCGAATCTGGCGACTTAATTAATGATGCACAGTCCCTCATTACAAAACACTTGAACAAAGTGATGGAACGTCGTACGTCACAATGGTCTGAGATTAAAAATGAAATCACAGACACATTGGCTCCATTCCTTTACGAAAAAACAAAGCGCCGTCCAATGATTTTACCAATCATTATGGAGGTTTAATAAAAGAAAAAGAGCAGATGCAATTGCATCTGCTCTTTTTTATTAGGAACTGGCAAATTTATTTTCGAAGCGGTTGATATCTGCGTCTGCTCCAATAACAATCAACACGTCTCCTTCTTGTATCGTTTCGGACGCCTGAGGAGAAACGATGATATCTCGATCACGCTTAATGGCTACAATGTTAATACCATATTTCGCACGAATGTCTAACTCAATCAGCGTATTGCCAGCCATTCTTTTGCTTGCTACTAATTCGACAATGCTGTGTTCTTCAGATAGCTCCAAATAATCCAGCACGCTGTTTGAAATCATGTTATTGGCAATTCTTCGTCCCATATCTCGTTCGGGATGCACGATAAAATTGGCGCCAATTTTTGATAATACTTTGGCATGATAATCATTTTGCGCTTTTACCGTTATTTTTTCAACCCCCAGCTCTTTTAGTATAAGGGTCGTCAAAATACTTGCCTGAATATTGTCGCCAATAGCTACGATAACGTGATCAAAATTACGAATTCCTAAACTTTTTAGAACCCCTTCATCCATTGAATCGCCTACTACTGCATGCGAAGCAACGTTAGCATACTCATTTACCTTTTCTTCATCAATGTCAATCGCCAGAACTTCCATTCCTTGATCGCTTAATGTTTTACAAATACTTCCACCAAATCTACCTAATCCGATGACTGCAAATTCTTTTTTCATTTGAATTCCTCCATTATGTACAGGAAAAAATCTGAACTACCGTTATTTTACCACAATTCTTTTGTATCAACCTCATTTTCCCGTTAACAACGCTTATATGTCTTTACTATTTCTCATAGAAAAACAGAAGGATCAGCTCCTTCTGTTTTTTAAGCTGTAGCATGGGTTTGAACAAGGTAATAATATACGCCTTTTTGCTGCATAAGTTCCCCGTGATTGCCTGTTTCAATAATGCTTCCGTGGTCTAACACAATGATGTTATCTGCTTCTCGTATAGTCGATAGCCGATGAGCAATCATGATGGCCGTTCTGTTATTTAACAGCGTTTTAAGCGCTTGTTGAATCTTCACTTCTGTTTCTGTATCGATGCTTGCTGTCGCTTCATCTAAAATAATAATACGAGGATCAGCCAACAGCGTTCGAGCAAATGAAATCAATTGACGCTCTCCCACCGATAAAACGTTTCCTCGCTCTTCTACTTCCGTATCATAGCCTTTTTTCAGACGCTTTATAAAATCTGCAGCCCCTACCGCTTCTGCGGCCTTAATCACTTCATCATCGGTAGCATCCGGTTTTCCAAACCGAATATTCTCCGTGATGGTTCCTGAAAAAATAAAGGTTTCTTGCAGCACAATACTAATTTGTGCTCGTAAACTCGCTAACGTAATATCTTGAATAGGCATATTATCAATTAAAATCTGCCCTTTGTTCACATCATAAAAACGTGTGATTAAATTAGCAATGGACGTTTTTCCAGATCCAGTATGCCCCACTAAAGCAACCGTCTGTCCTTCTTTTATTTCAATTGATACGTTGTTTAGAGCTTTACGCTTCCCATCATAAGAAAATGAGACGTGCTTGAACTCAACTTTCCCCTTCATATTCTCTAAAGACGTAGCGGTTTCCAAATCTGCGACGAGAGGTTTTTCATCTAGAAATTCAAAAATGCGCTCGGATGAAGCCATTCCCATTAATAATTGATTGTACACTTGCCCTAAACGAGAAATCGGTTCCCAAAACATCCCGAGATAAAAAGCAAATGATACAAAAATACCAATTGTTAGCCGCTCATCTTGAATAAGTGCAGCACCGAACCAAATTAAAATGGCCGTTCCGACAGCATTTGTGAGTTCTACAAACGGTCGAAACATGGCATTTTTTCGAGTAGCTTGCCTCCAGCTCTCGTAATTTTCACTGTTTATGCGATCAAAAAACAGCATATTTTCTTGTTCTTGAGCAAATGATTGAGTAACGCGAATGCCTTGAATACTCTCATTTAAATGTGAATTTAATACTGACTGCTTCATACGAACAACTTGCCATGACCGGCGGATTCTTCTTCTCAGCTTTGTAGAAATCAAAAACATAATCGGTAAAATGACTAAAACAGCACATGTCAAAGCAGGACTGAGAGAAAATAATATAACCACAATTCCCACTAACAATAAGAGGTCCATAAATAGGTTAACTACCCCGTTCGTAAATAAATCTTGAAGAGAGTTAATATCATTCATAATCCTTACAAGAATAGAGCCTCCTGAACGCGTATCAAAAAACCGGTGCGACAGCCCTTGAACATGCGTAAATAAATGTTTTCTTAAATCATATATCACGTGCTGCCCGAGTTGATTCATCCATTTAATCCGAAAGACATTCGCAATATAAGATAGGATATACAAGCTAAAAATGATGAAAACTAACTGCATGAGCAGCGTGCTATTCTTATCTTTTACAGCATGATCAAGCGTATAGACACCTATCAAAATAGGAATAGCGAGTCTAATGACCGTCGTGATAATGACCATAAGAAACGAGAAAGGAAGCAAGTTTTTTCGATATGGATGAAGATAACGAAACAAGCGGGCCATTTGCTTCCAGTTAAACGTCTTATCAATGATTTGATCTGTTTGATAATAAAAGCGCTCTCGCACAACTTTATTTTTTTCGCCTGCCATTCTATTCCTCCCCTGTTATACGTTCATCACCGACGTACTGCTTTCATATTGAATGTCGTAAATGTTTTTATAAATCCCTTGCTTTTGAATGAGCGTTTCGTGGCTTCCTCTCTCTTTTATACGACCTTCATGTAAGACCAAGATTTCATCGGCATGTCGCAAAGAAGAAAGGCGGTGCGCGATAATAAACGTCGTACGATTTTTCATCACTTCTTTTAAAGCCAATTGAATTTCTCTTTCTGTTTTCATATCAACGGCACTGGTGGCATCATCTAATACTAGAATACTAGGATTTAAGATAAGCGCTCGTGCAATCGCAATACGCTGCTTTTGCCCGCCTGATAACCCCAGTCCTCTCTCTCCCAGCATCGTATCATATCCATCTGGAAGCTCCATAATAAAATCATGCGCCTGCGCTCGTTTTGCAGCATCAATAATGTCTTCTCTAGAAATACCCGGCACGCCATAAGAGATGTTGGTTCCTATGCTGCTTGAGAACAAAAACGTTTCTTGAAGTACAAAGCTAATTTCTTTCCGAAGAACAGAGAGCGGATACTCTTTAATCGGACGATGGTTAACTAAGATCTGTCCTGAAGTCGGTTCATAAAACCTCGTGAGCAGCTGTGTTAAGCTTGTTTTGCCGGCTCCAGTTGCACCGATTAAACCTACTACTTTCCCTTTAGAAGCAGAAAACGATATGTTCTCAAGCGATTTTTTATCCTCGTTTGGATAGGATAAGCTAACATGCTGAAACTCGACCGTTCCATTAATAGAGAAACTTCCGGCATGCTCATGGACTTTTTCTTCTTCTTCTAAAATTTCTAGCAGCCTTTCACCTGAAGCTTTAGACTGTGAAAACATATTGATAACAAACCCTAGATTCATAATAGGCCACATTAAATAAGAGGTTAAGCTAAAGAAAGCAACAAGCTCTCCAGGACGTACGCTTCCGTTCATAACAAGCGCTCCTCCGTAAGCAAGGAGACCAACAATAGATAAATTCCCTATAAACTCCATTAAGGGGAAATAAGTTGCCCACACATTCGCTGTTTCAATGTTTCGATTTTTATAAACTCCGTTGGAATCGTTAAATTTAGAGGTTTGAAATTTTTCTCTTGATAATGATTTGACCGTCTGTATGCCGCTTATATTTTCTTGAACATTTGTATTAAGTTCTCCAAACGATTGGCGAATTAAGCGAAACGCTGGATGAACGCGTTTATCAAAACGATAAACAGCTACCCCCAAAAAAGGCAGCAGGCAGATTGTGACAAGAGTGAGTGAAATAGAGTAATAGAACATAACGGAAAAGCTGGCAGTAAGTAAAATGACGAAGCGAATTAATTCTGAGAAGCCAAAAGATAGAAAAAAACGAAATCCTTCTACATCAGCTGTCAACCTGGACATCAAGTCCCCTGTTTTAGCATTGTCATAATAAGAAAACGGTAAATACTGAAGTTTGCGGTAAAGTTTATTGCGAAGAGTATACACGGACTTAATTCCAAATAAGTCGCCGTAATATTGCTGAATATATGTAAAGATTCCTTTGATGATCATCAGTCCAATAAAAATAAATGCTACATTATCGACTAGCTGATATTGTTTTCCTAACACGATATGATCAATCGTATATTGCAGCACAATAGGGTAAATCACAGTGATGGAGGTTACAAATAACAAGCAAATAGCAGAATAAAAAAAGTACATTCGGTACGGCAAATAAA
The DNA here is from genome assembly GCF_050846875.1 of Priestia sp. TRN 1309. NCBI lineage: Bacteria > Bacillati > Bacillota > Bacilli > Caryophanales > Bacillaceae > Priestia > Priestia sp. TRN 1309. The sequence goes on from NZ_JBOZGM010000003.1 coordinate 71,829, forward strand.
AATCTTTTAGTTTTTTAAACGTTCCCATATACCCCGTCCTTTCCCTTAGCTAAGATGTGGCACACATATTTAAATATATCGGTTCCCGAAATAAATTACCATAATTTTTAGATATTTTTTCAAAAAAAGGTAAATAGTCATAAAAAAGAGGTCGGGATATAGCTAAATGAATCCAATCTAAAGAAGAACAAATGGAATACATGAGTTGAACTGCTTGTGATACCGCAGTTGATTTCCGTGCAAGACTTCGCTTTCCGCGGGCGGGCGCTGAGCCTCCTCGTCGCTTGCGCTCCTGTGGGGTCTCATCTGTTCCGCTTTTCCCGCAGGAGTCTTCGTCTTGCCCTCCAATTAACTTCTAGAGAGACCTAAATAGACGAAACCTATTCACTATAACAAAAAAACGAACCACCAATCAATACGTTGATTAGTGGTTCGTTTTTCACTTGGACTAAAATACTTTTGTCCCCGCTTCTTTTTTTATTGTTTTTCTACTGCATGTCCACCGAACTCATTGCGAAGAGCCGCTACTACTTTACCTGTAAACGTATCATCTTCAAGTGAGCGATAGCGCATCATTAAAGATAAAGCAATAACTGGCGTTGGCACTTGTAAATCTAAAGCTGATTCAACCGTCCATTTCCCTTCACCGGAAGAATGCATAACTCCTTTAATACTGTCAAGTTTTGCGTCTTTTGAAAATGCACGTTCCATTAATTCGATTAACCATGAGCGAATAACAGAGCCATTGTTCCATACGCGGGCTACAGCTTCGTAGTCATAGTCAAATTCACTTTTCTCTAACACATCAAAACCTTCAGCAATTGCTTGCATCATGCCGTACTCAATTCCGTTATGAACCATTTTCAAGAAGTGACCGCTTCCTGCTGCACCTGAATAGAGATAGCCGTTTTCTACGTTGATGTCGCGGAAAATAGGTTCGATTGTAGCAAATGCTTCTTTATCTCCGCCAATCATCATACAAGCGCCGTTTCGGGCACCTTCCATTCCGCCGCTCGTTCCAACATCGAAGTAGTGAATTCCTTTTTCAGCAGAAGCTGCAGCACGTCGTACGGAATCTTTATACTTAGAATTACCGCCTTCGATAATCATATCTCCTTCTTCAAGTAATTCTTGAAGCTCAGAAATTACTTTTTCTGTGAGCTCTCCGGCTGGAACCATTACCCAAGCAATGCGTGGTTTTTCTAATTTGCTTACTAATTCTTGAATGGAAGAAGCGCCTTCTGCTCCCTTTTCTGATACTTTCTGTACGGCTTCGTTGTTCACATCGAATGCTACCACAGAATGGTTATGATCTAGTAAATTCAATACTAAGTTTGCTCCCATTTTCCCTAAGCCAATCATACCTAATTTCATATGTAAATTACCTCCAATAGTAAGTTTCGTATCATGTTGTTAGTGTTAGTATGGTGTAAACTCACAAGAAAAAATCCACATTTTTATATTTCCTTTATCAGTTACTTCCTACACACAAAAAAGAAAAACATTCGATGCAAGTTCTACTAAGCATCGAATGCTTTTCACCTGTTACAACTGCCTGTATTTATTCGTTCTCGCCTAATACACGATTCACGCGCTTTTCAAGCATTTTCATACCGCTTCCACCAGCTTGGAAGTGGCGTAGCTGACCTGTTTTGTCAAATACATAATATGCCGGTACATATTGATTTTCAAATGCATCCGTTAATTTATGTTCACTGTCTACAAAAATTGGCTGCGTAATATCGTGTTCTGCTGCTACTTCTTTAATTTTTGTTAAGTCTAAATCATCTTCAGAGCGCGGCATATGAACGGCTACTACGTTTAGTTGTTCTTTGTATTGGTCGCGAAATTCATTTACTTGAGGCATTGCTTCTTTACATAGATGACAGCTTACTGACCAAAAATGAATAAGCGTTGGCTTTTCGCCAATTAGCTGCTCTTTTGTAACCTCTCCGTTTAACCATTCTGTAGCGCCCGTTAACTCAGGCATTGGCTGACGTAATTTCATGAATAAAAGCCTCCCTTATTTTCACTATTATTAACTAAATGTTCTTTATTATCCGATGAAAAAAAGGCCTAACGTGGACGTTAGACCTTTTAAACGTTGTGCTTACGCGTTTAAAGTAGCTTGACCTGGTTTCCAGTTAGCTGGGCAAAGTCCGCCAGTTTGTAACGCTTGAAGAACACGTAAAGTTTCATCAACGTCACGGCCAATATTGTTGTGGTTTACAACTGAATATTGTAATTCGCCTTCTGGGCTGATGATGAATAAACCGCGAAGTGCTACACCTTCTTCTTCAATTAAAACGCCGTACTCACGAGAAACAACGTGATTTGTATCAGCTGCTAATGGATATTTAAGATCACCTAAACCATTATCTTTACGATCAGTGTTGATCCAAGCTAAGTGTGTATGGATTGTGTCTGTAGAAACACCGATTACTTCTGCGTCAAGATCTTCAAACTCATCATAACGGTCAGAAAGTGCAGTGATTTCTGTTGGACATACAAATGTAAAGTCCATTGGATAGAAGAATAATACTGTCCATTTGTCATTTTTAATATTTTCTTCTAAGCTAACTTTACCGAATTCTTTGTTTGATAATACAGCTTCCATTTCAAAGCGTGGAGCTTGTTTACCTACCATACGTTCTGGCATACATGATCCCTCCAAATAATTATTAAATGAGAAAATGTATAAAACATTCTCACTTATGTACTGTTATAACGGTTTTCATTATAATGGATATTGTTTTTTTAGTCAATATTAATTAAGAATGAATTTAAACAACACCTTATAATGGTAACATAGTTGTTATGCCCGCCTTGAGGGCAAATTAAACCCTGACTTTAGCAAAAAAATGCTATAAAAGGGTTGCATTTATTTACCTTCTCAGTTTAGCATGTCTAATATCGGGAATAAACAAATGTGCTCATACTCTTACAAAATCTTTTCCACAGAATAAATTCCCACTTAGTAATATTGAAACAGAACATAGGAAGGATGAACAACGAATGTTTAAGATGCAAGACATCAACTGGGAACAGCTTCTTACCAATGCTGGAGTTATTGTGTTAAAACTTATTGCCATTACTATCGTCTTTTTACTTGTACGAGCAATTGGTAAAAAAGTTATTGAACGTTCCTTTGAAAGAATGAGTGAGCGCGAAAACGCTACGCGCGGACGTATGCTCACACTCAAAAGTTTAACCGTTAATGTGTTTTCATATGTACTTATTTTTATTTTTGTCGTCATGCTGCTTGAAGCAGTAAATATCCATGCGACAGCTTTATTAGCTGGTGCCGGAGTTGTGGGTCTAGCAATCGGGTTCGGTGCTCAAGGACTGGTTAGCGACATTGTAACAGGTTTCTTTTTACTTCTTGAAAAACAGCTTGATGTTGACGACTATGTAACAACCGGAAGTTTTTCAGGAATTGTCGAATCAGTAGGTCTTCGCACTACTCAAATTCGCGGGTTTGATGGAACTTTACACTATGTGCCTAACCGTGAAATTACAAGCTTAAGCAATCATTCCCGAGGCAATATGCGCGCGTTGATTGATATTGGCATTTCGTATGATGATGATATTGACAAAGCAATTTCCGTACTAGAAAAAGTATGCGAGCGCGTTGCTGCAACAAATGAAAACATTGTAGAAGGACCAAGCGTAATAGGAGTTCAAGGTCTAGGCGCGTCGGACGTTGTGCTTCGTGTAGTTGGCAAAGCTAAAAACGGTGAGCAGTGGGGGGTTGAACGTCAGCTTCGCAAAGAGTTTAAAGAAGCATTTGACGCAAACGGTATTGATATTCCGTTCCCTCATCAAGTAAATATTGATAAAAAGCAGCCTGAAGATGCCAAGCAGCCTCAGCATGCATAAAAAATAGCCGAAGGATTTGTTCCTTCGGCTTTCTTTTATCCTTGTACCTTGTTGCCTACTTGCTGACAAATTTCTTCTGCCGTTAATCCGCTAGCTGTAATAACTGAGCCTTGCGTTACTGCATCAGAAATCCCCATTACGTTTGAATCCTGTCCTGTTACAACACAGCAATCGCACCCTTGTGCATCACTTTCGTTGCGTAATTGTACCACTTCATGTCCGAGCTGCTGAAGTGCAGCCTGTACATCTGTTAAACCGTATTCTACACCAATTCGTGCCATCGTTGCCCACCTCCTCATGCTATTAATTTAGCCATAAGGAAAAATGATTATACGATTTATTGATTGCCTTTATGTTCAAAATATTTTGTAATGAGTGAAATCGCAGTATCTATTGCGCCTTCATGAGGCTGCAGCTTTGCATGATGAAGCCCATATTCAGACTGAACGCCAAGCCAAAACATAAATCCAGGAATATCTTTTAGCATATAGCCAAAATCTTCTCCTGTCATTGCTTCTTTGCACTCAATAACATCCACGTCCGTTTGCGCTTTGGCAAACTCCATAAACTCTCGCGTGACTTCATGGTGATTATATACTTGATGATACATACATCCATAATCAATGGCTGTTTCACACTGATACCCTACTTCTACTCCTTTAACAATCGCTTCAATTCGTTCTTTAACACGCTTCATTGATTCAGGAGATAGCGTGCGAATGGTTCCTTCTATGCGAGCTCGCTCCGCAATAATATTTTGAACCGTCCCCCCTTGAATTTTTCCTACTGTAATTACAGCGCTGTCTAGCGGATCAACGTTGCGAGCAACAATCGTTTGAAGCTGTGAAACGAGCTGACATGCAGCGACTACCATATCATTTGTTGTATGTGGATAAGCAGCATGACCGCCTTTTCCTTTTAAATCAATAAATAGCTCAGACGTGTTAGCAAATAGTAACCCTTCCTTCAGCGCAATCGACCCAACCGGATATTCAGGAGCTACGTGAAGGGCAAAGATGAAATCTGGAAGCCATTCTTTCATGATATCGCTTTGGAGCATTGGCTGTGCTCCTCCTGGACCTTCTTCTGCAGGCTGAAAGATGAACAGTACGTTATCTTTGATTTCATGCTGAGCAAAGTAAGTCAGTACGCCTAGCCCAATGGCCATATGCATATCATGTCCGCAGGCATGCATGAGTCCTTCATGCTGTGATTGAAAAGAATAATTCGTTTCTTCCGTGATAGGAAGACCGTCAATATCTGCTCGGTAGCCTATTGTTTTAGTTGGGTTTGTACCATGTACTTTAACAAAGAGTCCCGTTTTCCACGTCTTTACTTCTAAGCGCTCTTGCGGAAGAGTGTTAATATAATCAAGCAAAAAACGCTGTGTTTTCACCTCTTGAAACCCTAATTCAGGAATTTTATGTAGCTCTCTTCTTATTTTCACAAATTCATTTTCAGCCATGTGTATGTCCTCCTCACGAAATAAAGAAGAAAGCGTGGTTGCCCACGCTTCCAACTTGTCCATATGATACGTTTAAGGATTCAGTATCCCAATCGCTAAAACCTATTAATTCAGCAAAGAAAAAGCGCAAACTGATCGTTTTTCTTATTCTTCGTTTAATTGACGCAATTCTTGCTTGATTTCTGTTTTAGACTTTGTTTTTTCGTCAATTTCTTTAATAACGCGTGCTGGCGTACCTGCTACTACTGTGTAAGGAGCTACATCTTCGACCACAATTGCACCTGCAGCAACTACGGCACCTTTACCTACTGTTACCCCTTCAAGAACAACAGCATTAGCACCGATTACTACATCATCTTCTACTACAACTGGTTTTGCAGAAGGTGGCTCAATAACACCAGCTAATACAGAACCTGCGCCGATATGACAATTTTTACCTACTGTTGCACGACCACCAAGTACTACGTTCATGTCGATCATTGTTCCTTCACCGATTACAGAACCGATGTTAATCGATGCACCCATCATAATAACAGCGTTGTCGCCGATTTCAACTTGATCGCGAATAATAGCGCCCGGCTCAATACGGGCTTTAATTCCTTTCATATCTAATAAAGGAATCGCAGAGTTGCGGCGATCGTTTTCAATTACGTAGTCTTCAATTTTTCCTTCGTTTGCTTCAATAGCAGCTTTGATGTCTTTCCATTCACCAAATACTACACCTGTGTTGCCCGTTACAAATGTTTTAGAAGATGAACCAAAGTCAATTCCTTCTACTTCACCTTTTACGTAAACTTTTACCGGTGTTGATTTTGTACTGTTTTGAATAAATGAGATAATCTCATTAGCATCCATCATTTTCATTATGTATTCCTCCTAAGTAAGCAATGTCTCATTTAATGTAACAAAATGCTTTCACAATGACAAGCATCATTATCGTTTTAATAAAAAGATAACGATTGCAAATAAAAAAAGCGAGCACCTGAGCTCGCTTTAGACCGTTTCTCTTACGTATTCACGTACAATATCAACAAATGCTCGAACTTGCTTCAGTTTAAACGCTGATTCATATCCAACTAAAGAAGTGTCTCGTGTAATTGGCTCGCCATTTGCTTTTAGAAGCGGCGTCCGATGAATATGGCTTCCAGCTTCTTTGATAGCAATCGATGGTAAAATAGCGAAACCAAGACCATTTAAAGCCATTTGTTTACACGTCTCAATCTGATCCACTACAATCGTACGCTTCGGTGTAGTATGAAACTCTCGATGCCACCATTCTAAAATTTCTTGATAATACGTTGAGTCACTTTTAAATTGAATAAATGGTCGATGAGTATTTACTACTTCCGCTGCCCTTTCAATTTCTGAATCAACTAGGTAAAGAGGATCTGTAAACAAATGTTCTTTGACGCCTTTCCAATCCGGATTTCCGCGTATGATTCCAATATGTACCTCATCTTCGTACAGATAGCGAAGCATTTCACTGCTCCAGCCGGTTACAAGAGAGATTTTAGCATGTGGGTAACGATCCATATAGCGTTTTAACACCGCCGGCAGCCAGTGCTGTCCAATAATCGAAGCCACCGCTAATTTGAGTGTACCATATACTTCATTATCTAAATGATGCAAGTCCTCGCGAACCCGATCTTCTTTTTCTACTACTTCTTTTGCAAATTGAACAATCTTTTCTCCAGCAGGCGTTAATGACAGTCCTTTTTGCGAACGAATGAAGATTTGTGTATCCCATGCTTTTTCAATGGTTTGCAGCCTCTGTGATAAAGCTGGTTGCGATACAAATAATCTCTCTGCAGCTTTTCTCATATTTAATTCTTGAGCTAATACAACGAGCATTCGACATTCTATTAATTGCATTCAGTTATTCCTTTCAAGCCTCTTTTTACTTTCATTTTACCTTTATCATATAAGAAAAAAACGGAGAAAGATAGGCTGAAACACGATTTCTTAAAAAAATTATTGAAATGACTCTTTCGGGAGAATGATGGACTGCCTTCTTAATGACTTTAACAAATTTCTTCGCGTTAAAATCCCTTCAAAAATACCATCTTCATTCTCTACGCACAAAAAAGGATGGTTAATCATGGCATTTATGACTTTTAATACGGATTTTTTCATGGAGACACGAGGAACATTTTGATTCATAACTTCTTCTACTTTCATGGTTTCTAATCGTTCAAATTCAATGCGCTTTAACCCTAAAATCGAATCTAAAATAAGCGTCATGCTCACGAACCCCTGCAGCTGAAACCTTGGATTTAATACGGGAATGGACGTATAGCCAGTCTTTGTTAACACAAGCAAAGCATGTTCTAAATTATTTCCCACTTGAACATGAGCAACTTTATCAGAAGTGACAAGCAAATCTCGAAGTTCAATTTGATTTAACTGATTGTGATCAATATCAATCATTTATACATTCTCCTTCCATTTCTCATAACTTCCACGTGTGTAAAGAGAAAAAGAACAAGCTACAAAATGAAAATAGCTTGCTTACGTAAATGCGAACCTTTAAGAGGGAATAGAAGCAGACACACTCGATGTTCTCCCTTATATGTTAAGTCTAGATTTTTTTAAAACAAGTGTCAACGAAAGTTCATAATTATCTGAATTTTTTATTTTGCTTTTTTTACAGCATTCGACCCTTTCCTTCCATTTATCAGAAAATCCGCTATCACTTTGTCGGTATTTCTCGGGAAAATAGGACAGAAGCCACCGCAAAAACTCCATACGCAGTAACAAAAAAATGCCGCAAAGTATAAAATCCTTTGCGGCATTCGTTTTGCTTTATCCCTTAATGAATAAGTTCAAAAATTTCAATTGCAATCATATCAACGTTATCAAATTGATAAACAGCTGGCTTTTCACCATCTTGATATACTTCAAGTTCGTATGTTTCAGTTTTTGCATGATATTTCACGCTGCAAATTCTTTTTCCCTCTACTTCGAAGAAGCGTTGTGGCGCTTCACTTCCACTTGCTTGCTCACGGAGATTCACAAGACGAGTTAAAATACCTTGTAATTGTGACATATAATCTCTCCTTTCACCTATTACATCATTACGCATTCGACTTTTCTACAATATCAATTCAAATAAGTACTTTATCTAAACTAATACTTAAAAGACACCATTTCACTATATGCCACATACTAAAAAAACACAAGTACTTTACGTGATTTTTCATAAGAAAATGCCTTATTATAGCGATATATGTCGTTTTTTATTATAATAACATAGCGATATACTATGTATCATCCAAAACTTCATTCTACTTTAACACCATTCATTTTGATATAGGGAGGTGCTTTCATTGAGATCTATAGAGCTGTACACACAACCAGCTTGCCCACCTTGCGAAATTGTTAAACAGTTTTTACAGCATCACCACGTTTCCTATAAAGAATTTGACGTATCTAAAGATGCTTCTGCTCGAAAACGAATGACTACTGAGTTAGAGTCTTATTCCACTCCGACTATTCGTGTTGATCAGGAAATTATCAGAGGGTTTGACCTTCAAGCGCTTGAGAAGCTTCTGAACATTGGGTAACAGAAACACTCAAAATAAGCTTTTCTCGGCTATTTTGAGTGTTTCTTACTATATATAAGCTTTTGCACCTTCCATTTCCCCTGTTTTTTTACTAAAGTGATCATTTCATAATGATCTTGGTATTTTACTCGTTCATTATGCACAGCCGGAAAAAATTGATAGACATAAGCTTTGTTTTGGTCGGAATGAAGAGCTACCTTCGTCTGTTCATCGAAAGAAAAGAAAGGGATGTAGTGTGTTAAATATTCAGGTCCCTCTCCGACATATCCTTGAGCTTTTTGTAAGAGAGCCTCATTAAAAAATACGGATGCATACTCATCATCTAAAAATAATTTCAGCTCACGAGCAGCATCTTGATTAGCATGGGCAGACGCAGCTCTTAGCTGAGCCTGATAAGCGTCCTGCAAATTTATAAAGATTTCATGCCTAATCTCTCCTGACACTTCTGCATGAACAGATTTTCCTGAGTACAAGATCATCATCAAAAAGACAAGTAAGCATATTTTCTTCAAATTAACTCAGCTCCTTCGCTTCTTTTTTATTAGAATTCCGAAATTTCCCCTGCCTATGCATATCTCTATAACCGACTGTCGTTCCCCTCTAAAAAAACATAAAAAACCGGCAACCACTTTTGCTGATTGCCGGTTTAACTTCAACTTATATATTCTCTACAAAACGTCTCTTTCATATAAAAAAGAATATGAAATATCAAGGAATATATAGTGCATATTATCAATCGGATACGAAAAAGTCCGGATATTCTCACCTGTTTCAATATCATTATACAAATCTGATAATATGCCTTTTTTTTCATAGCTCATTCGAATAATATTCTCAAGAAAATATGGGCGCCAGCTCCAATTTTTCTTTACATATTCAGGCTCAAGAATCCAATCCTCGTTTTTCTTTACATAGTTAGAAGACTTTTGAAATCCATTTTCATCGCAGATGTAAAGGCGAAAACACACGTTGGATAGTTCTTCTGCAATAACAGGCAGCATATCGTCATACGTTTCTAGCTTTCTGCACTTTGTCATTACCTGCTGCATTTTATCTTGAAAGCGTTCCGTCAGCTGGTAAACAGCAAGCAGCTTTTTCTTTTCATGAGCGATATACATTTCGAAACGTTCCTTTAGTTTATCCTTTAAGATGTTCGGATCGACAAGTTCAGCAGCCGGCTTATGCAAATAATAACCTTGAAAATATCTGCCTCCGTTTCTCCATGCATACTGCAGCTGATAGGAGGCTTCTATATCTTCATATAGAAGCGTAGCACCCATTTTTCTTGCTAAAAGAGATAAAGAATACAATACGTCTTGATACGACTGCGCCATGTCCGTTTGTCTTAGAATATGTAAATCTACTTTTAAGATATCTGGTGACAGCAACCCAATTCTGTCTAGATTACTACTTTCTTTTCCTATATTATCAATTGCAATCTTAATACCATATGTTTGATAATACTTTAGTAAGTGTTGAAGCGATTCCAAATCTCCACTAAAATTGTGTTCTGTAATTTCGAGAACAATTCGATCAAGCGATAATCCTTTATTTTCGAAAAGTTGCAATAATTCTAGCAAGGATTCTCCATGATCGTTCATTAATAAATTAGGGTTCTGATTAATAAAAATTAAAAATTGTTCTTCCTGGGTCAACATATGCTCGAGCGCTTGTGTTAAAACAGCATAATCAACTTCTATGCGATATTCATCCGGAATCGCATCATCATGAAAGAATGGGCCGAGACTTTCAATTTCCCCTTCATTTTGAAACCTCGCCAACACTTCATAGCCAATTACTCTGTGTCCATCTGCACTAAAAATTGCTTGATAATACGGAAGAGTTTTCTCTATGTTTGTTAATACATCTAACGGGTCCACTCAACTCTCCCCTCTCCTTGTTCACTTTACGTTAGTATAATACGAATAGCATAATTTTGCTAGTCCTTCTAGGTTTGCTTTGTACTTTTTAGTGCGTATCCAACCTTAAAAAGGATGCTGATTTAGCCACTGTCCCCCGTCCATTGTGATGCATTCCCCATTGATATAAGATGCTTCATCGGAGAATAAGAAACTAGCTAATCCTGCTATTTCCTCAGGAGTTCCAAGGCGTCCTAATGGTACAGAATTCAATGTACGCGCTTTCATTTTTTCTGACTCAAATAACTTATCGGCTCCTCCTGTTCGCTCGATCGGCCCCGGCGCAATCGCATTCACCCGTATACCGTATTTCTTTCCCCACTCTACTGCGAGCGTGCGCGTCATGGTTAAAACTCCTGACTTGGCACAAGCTGAATGAATAACACCTGCTCCTGCGTTCCACGCATATGTAGCCACAATGTTTGTAATGGCTCCTTTTGTACCTTTATCGATCCAATATTTCCCTACTGCGGAACTGCAATAAAATGTACCATTTAATACAATATTAATTACGCTGTTCCATCCGTTAACGGATAAGTCTTCAGCTGCACATATAAAATTCCCTGCAGCATTATTAACTAAAAAATCAATTTGTCCAAATGCCTTGTCTGTTTCTTGAACCATTCGTTCCACATCTTCTGGATTGCGTACATCCATCACCACGGAAAGTACCTGTCCATCAAACGTTTTAATTTCCTTTTCTGTCTCTTGTAATCGATCGGCTGACCTACCTGTGATTACCACATGAGCACCTTGTTCTGCAAATCGCTTCGCCATATGTTTTCCCATTCCACTTGAACCGCCAGTAACAATTACGACCTTGTTCTTCAATTTATCTTCCTCCCCAAAACATAAGTGTTTTACAACTATTATTTTACTATTTTTTCTGAATAAAGTGAAACTTTTATCTATTTAACTTAAAAGCAGACTTCTCGTTGTGATGATAAAAAAAACAATGCTATAATGAAAACTTGAAAACTATAAGGAATAGGTTGATTTTGCATGAAAAAGACGTATACAAGACGATCTTTTTTGAAAGGACTAGCGTCTATTTCGTTAGGGTCTTTGCTCACCACGTCTTTTGGGTATACATATGCCAAATATATTGAGCCTAGACGTCTGCAAATTGTTCGTCATACAATTACTTCTAAAAACATTCCGAAAAGCTTTAACGGAATAAAAATTTTACAATTTAGTGATATTCACCTTGGACTCTCTTATGATTTATTACAACTTGAACAGCTTATGGTAACCATAAATAATTTGAAGCCTACTATTATATTATTTACTGGAGATTTAATGGATGTACCTAATGAATACCCGCATCCAGAAAGAATTCCCCCGATTTTACAGAGGCTTCAGGCTCCTCTTGGAAAATACGCAATATATGGAAACCATGATCATGGAGGGTATGGAACAAATATCTACAAACAAGCCATTGAAGACGCAGGATTTAGACTTCTAGTAAATGAAGTTGACACGGTTTCCATGCCCGATAAAAGCTACATTCATATTTGTGGACTCGATGATATTATGCTTGGGAATCCACAATATGAGGGAACGCTAGGACAATTACAGCCGGATATCTTTTCTATTGCTATGATTCATGAACCTGACGTTGCTGTCAAAGCAGCTCCTTTTCCAGTGGATCTTCAGCTCTCCGGCCACAGTCATGGAGGCCAAATTCAAATTCCTTTTTACGGTCCTTTGATTACACCGCCCTTTGGGACGGTTTACCCTGAAGGAATGTACGAAGTTGGAGATTCTAAAATGAAGCTTTATGTGAATAGAGGCTTAGGAACCACGCGCATTCCTTTTCGTTTTTTAGCTACGCCTGAAATTACGCTTTTCACCTTGCAATCAACATAAAAACGCCCTTACAGGGCGTTTTTATGTTTTTTTGTCTTTTTTTAGCTGATCATGACCGCCTAATTCTAGTCTTAAAGAAATAAACCAGGCTCAAAAACTTCCGTTCAGCCATACACTACAAAGACAACTGACAAGGAGGTTAAATTATGTACTATCAATATCCCTATACAGGATATCGTAATATTCCAAATGGTGACGAGCGCTTTTTTGGATTTCCTTTTGTTGCTGGCTTAGCTGGTGGGCTGCTTGGCGGACTAGCTGTTGGCGGCTTTGGAGGCAGACCTGGGTGCTGTCCACCACCTTATCCTTATCCCGTTCCGTTTTACGGCGGTGGATTTCCTGGAGGAGGCTACCCTGGTGCCGGCTTTGGAGGCGTTGGATTTTCTGGAGGAGGCTACCCTGGTGCCGGTTATGGAGGCGGTGCTCCTGTTTATAACACATACTACGGACCTGGATACGGTCCTGGTGGTCCCATTCCTAGATAATAACATGACTAAAAAGCCGAGCACTCGGCTTTTTTTGTATTATTCTTGATCGTCGCAAAGAGCATATTGACAAAAGATCTCTTGACTATTGATAGAGAGCTCATGTTCTTTTTTTATGACGTAATGATAATTCCCTTCTTGATCTTGTTCTCGTGCTTTTACATTATCAGCAAGCATAACTTCAAGCCACTTCCACACTTTTTTTTTCAAATGTGTATCCAAGACAGGAAATAAAATTTCTACTCGTTTCACCATATTTCTTGTCATCATATCTGCAGATGAAAAGAAAAACTTTTCCTGTTTATTATGATGAAAATAATAAATTCGGCTATGTTCTAAAAATCGTCCCACAATGCTTCTTACTCTTATATTCTCGCTAACGCCTTGAATTTGAGGGCGCAAGCAGCACGCTCCTCTAACAATGAGTTCGATTGTCACACCCGCTATAGAAGCTTCATATAGCTTCATAATTAAAATTTTATCTGTCAATGAGTTCATTTTCCCAATGATTCTTCCATTGCCATACCGTCTGTGATACTGTATTTCCTGATCAATGAGATGCAAAAAATCGTTTCTTATATCAAATGGTGCAACGGATAAATGATGATATACTGGTTTTTGCGTATAGCCACTTAAGTAATTAAAAAAATTGGCCGCATCTATCCCGATGTTTTGGTTGACAGTAAAAAGACTTATATCCGTATAGATCTTTGCCGTCGCATCGTTGTAATTCCCAGTACCAAGATGAACAAATCGCTTAATATGCTCTCCTTCTCTTCTCACCACGAGCGTAATTTTACCATGCGTTTTTAAATGCGTCATTCCATATATCACGTGGCATCCTGCCCGCTCTAACTCTTTAGCCCATTGCACATTATTCTCTTCATCAAACCTTGCTTTTAGTTCAACTAGTACCGTCACTTGTTTACCTTTTGCAGCCGCTCGTTTTAATGCTTTAATAACGGGAGAATCTCCACTTACCCTATATAACGTTTGCTTAATAGCAAGCACATTTTCATCGTCTGCTGCACAGTTAACAAAGTCAAGCACCGGCTTAAACGATTCATAAGGATGGTGAAGCAAAATGTCTCTTTGAATCATTTGATCGAAAACATTTTGATCCGGGTGTAACTGTGTTGTAACCTTAGGAATAAAGGCTTTTTCAGCGAGCTCTTCATGGGTAGATTTAAGTAATCTATAAAACGAAAACAAACTGGTTAAATCCAACTGTTCTTTGATCTCATACACATCTTCATCGTCAATTTCAAGGACTGACTTTAAATACGCTAGTACACCCTGATCGTATGGACTCTTAATCTCAAGCCGAACAGCCGCTCCCCATTTTCGCTTCTGCAACTCTTCTTCAATCTCTTTTAATAAATCTTGAGCGTCTTCTTCGTGAATAGTCATATCTGCGTTGCGGGTAATTCGAAATTGAGAAACGGAAGAAACGCAGTATCCCTTAAACAACTTTTTAATAAAATAGGCAATCACATCCTCTAGCAATACAAATAGACGGGTAGAATCTGACGTAGCTATTTCAATATAGCGCGTTAGCATCGAAGGTACTTGAACGATGGCTAGTCTTCCTTTTATCTCGGCAATTTGCTGCTCATCATTTAACTTTTCTGAAAGGACAACTGCTAAGTTCAAGCTTTTATTCATCAACATAGGAAACGGCCGGTATGTATCAATAGCCATAGGAGTTAATACGGGAAAGATTTGCTCGTCAAAATACTGTTCAAGCTTATCTAGATTTGATTTCTCCAGCTTTTCAACCGAAATGATTTCCACACCGTATTTCTGTAATTCGGGAAGAAGTGTGTGAATATACGTATCATACCGCTGCTTGACAAGCTCGTGGTTTTGTTTGGAGATAGAGAATAACTGCTGTGTAGGAGTTAAGCCTGCTTTGTTTTCGGGTTTGTTAAATCCAGCCTTCACCTGATCTTTTAACCCCGCTACCCGAATCATAAAAAACTCATCCAGATTCGAACTGAAAATCCCTAGAAATTTAAATCGCTCAAGCAAAGGGTTTTTCGTATCTACAGCTTCTTCCAGCACCCGCTTGTTAAAGGCCAGCCAGCTCAATTCACGATTATTGTAATAAGCTGAATCAGCCACTTGTATGGTTTGCTTATAAGTGCGATTACTTTCTAACATTAGCCTCACCTTCCAGGATAATGAATTTAATCTAGTTAGCTATACTGAATATTCTAACCGATCCAGCGTTATTCTAAAGCTTAGTAAATTCAAGAACAATATTTTTTTTTACTACTTTTTCTAGATGCTTTTTCTGTTTTTCAGCCTGATATTGTTCAGGAAGAAAGGTTTTTGTACATAATAGTTTAATCGTCACTGTGTTTTCATCGCTTTTCACATCAATATGTTGAACAACATTTCGCTTTGTTGCATGTAAGCCATCAGCTATTTTTAAAAGTGCACCGAGCAGCTGAACTTTTTTTTGTTCGTCTTTTGTTAACCACTTTTTAAAAGGAGCAACATATTGCCTAAAAGAAGACTTCCCTTTATATGAAGAAACAAGTGCCAGCTTTAAACGTTCTCTATGTGAAATTCCATCTATTGTACGATTAGCAAGCACATAAAACGTATGCTGGCTGCTTGATTCTGCATCAATATACTTTCCTATATCATACACTTGCGCAGCTTTTATAAGAAGCGCTAAGTCATCCTCTTTTAACTCAACCGGTCCCTGCTCCCTAAGATGCTGAAACATCATACTAGCTGTGCGCGTAAGCTGTTTGACGTAATCTTTACTTACTTCAAACTCTTCCATTATTTCTTGAAAACTTTGCTGTATGACATCGGGGTACATTGGCTGGATATTAGCATCAGATGCTTCTTTAAATAACAGCCCTTCTCTCAAGCCTTTGCGGCTTAGGATGAAGCGAGTCGCGTTCACTGTTTCATATACTGATTGAAATACTTCAATCGCTAGCAAAATTGTATCTGCACGATCGTTTGACAAGCGGTCTAGCTTTTGAAGATTGTGATAAGACAATGAGCCTATAGCAGATTTCACATGCAATATATCAGCTAAATTCATTTCATATTGATGCAGCCCCGCGAGAGGATAGTGGATAAAACCTTGATGCAGTTGCACCATACTTCTTGCACTTCCTCCAATTGCTACAATCGGCACATGACGATTTAAAAGCCAAGGGACAGCATGGAAATGCCGGATCACGAAATCCCGGATTTTCGCTTTTTCTTCTGCAGTGGGAATATTGCCTTTGACGAACTGCAGACGTAGAGATAAGGCACCGAATGGAAAGCTGTGGTACTGCACTAACTCTCGATTGCGAAAATACGTAACTTCCGTACTTCCCCCGCCAATGTCAATTGTAATGGCTTCTTCGATCGAAGTGGAATGAATAACTGCAACAAAGCCGTAATACGCTTCTTCATATTCAGACAATAGTCGAATAGAAAAGCCCGTTTCTTTTTTTACAAGGGCTAGAACTTCTTTTGCATTAGTCGCTTGACGGATGGTAGCTGTGGCCACACAGGTAACGCGCAGCAGCTGATAATGCTTGGTAATAACTCCAAACGTTTTAAGCGTATCAAGCAAGGTATGTATTCCTTTAGCCGTTAACACTCCTTCTTTATCTAAATAATTTCGAATCCGTGCAGCTACTTTCACGTTTTCAATTTGCTTAAACCCTCTGCCTTTTTTGTATTCATAAATAACAAGGCGTATTGTATTTGAACCTATATCAATCAGTCCATGCTTATAAGTCAATGTAATTTCAACACCTTTTTCAAAATAACTTTAAAAAGTCACTTTTACTTTTTTCAATCGTATACTGTTACAGCATAGTCATATATCAAAGGAGCGAAGTTAATGAGATATATAGTAAAGCGCGGTGAAACCTGGCAAAGCGTTTCAGGTGACTACCGGATTCCGGTTGAAGACCTGTGGATGGCTAATCCTTTTGTAAGCCATCATGCGCTGAAGCCTGGGCAAGTAATCATCATTCCAAACCTCCCCGATAAAGAGCTCATTCCTTACACGATCCACGTGTTTATTGCTGAAAAACAGCTTGAATTACGAAGAAATAATATCATACAAAAAGTCTATCCCATTGCAGCAGGAAAAATGCTGAGCGCAACGCCTACTGGAGACTTTGTTATCGTTAACCGGGAACCAAACCCCGGGGGGCCTTTTGGTACAATGTGGCTAAGCTTGTCTAAAAAGTCATATGGCATTCACGGAACAAATGATCCAAGTTCTATTGGAAAAGCCGTATCCAAAGGATGCATTCGTATGTATAATGCCCAAGTAAATGAGCTAGCTCAAATTGTGCCAAATGGTACTGGTGTTTATATTCGACCCTCTCGACGAATGGCTCAATAGTTCGGGATTTACTAATCAATGATTGTTTAACTGTGCGAGCAGCATTTTTTAAAAATAGAAAGTATGGCGTGCTGTTCCACTTTACTTGTATAAGGAAGCGTAACAAAACAAACCCTATACATAGGAAATTTCATTAATTACCAAAATACTTCTTCGTGTAATTATTTTCAAATGGGACAAGACACGCTATAATGAACGTATCAGCTTTCACCTTTCACCTTATAGGTTGAACAGCTGATATGATAGAAAGGGAGTGAACGTATGTCTCAAGCAAATGGACAAGGCTCTTTGACCCCGTCTGTATCTGAGATTGCACAAGCTATTTTCACTGTAAATCGTCACGCAAAAGCTGCTCCTGATCCTAAGCAGTTATATACGTTAAAGAAAATTGCATTAGATCAACTAATTTTAGAAGGAAAAGCAAAAAAAGAAGGACTTCACTTTTCGCCAAACCCTGGTAAAAGTCAACAAAAATCAGATGTACTTGTATCAGTTGGAGACTACTTTTTCCATATGCCTCCAAAGAAAGAAGACTTCAAAGAGTTATCACACCTCGGCCATTTAAACCATCAGTATCGAAATCCCAAAACGACTATGTCATTATCTTATGCGAAGCGCTTATTATCTAAATATACGGGTCATCTCGTACAGCCGGCTAAAAGCCCTGTTTCGACTCCAAGAAAACGGCAAGCACCTGTGTTTAAACCGCTGGGTAAAAGTTATTTTTAAAAAAAGTGCCTGAAGTGGAGCAATCTGCTTCCAGGCACTTTTTTGTCTTCCTACAAAATATAGAGATCAATCAACTCAACAAGCTCTCCGATTTCAGGCTTACTTACTTGTCCTTCCGCTCCTACCATTTTTCCCTTGTGACGTAAATCTTCTGTGATAAGAGAAGAGAAAATAATAACTGGAAGGATAGAAAGCTGAGGATTTTCTTTCACTTTTTTAGTTAAATGATGTCCATCCATTTGCGGCATTTCTATATCTGTAATAAGCAGCTGGACTTGATCACTGATTTCCACTCCTTCATCGATCACCGAGCTTAGATAGTTCCATGCTTCCTCACCGTTCTCGAAAAATTCCGTGTTCTCATAACCTGCTTGTGCAAGAGTATCTTCAATCATTCGGCGCAGCAGCGGCGAGTCTTCAGCCACGACAATCTTTTTATTAGAACGTTCTCTAGCCCCTAGCTTTTTTATTTTCGACTGATTAATACCCGCATCAGGGTTCACATCAGAAATCAACTTTTCGAAGTCTAACAGCAGAAGCATTTGCCCGTTTAATTTTACCACTCCAGTAATCTGCGTTTCCAAACCTTGATACAAATCTGAAGGCTTCTCAATTTCTTTCCAAGAAATACGGTGAATTTGCGTTACTGCGTGTGTGTGAAAGACTATTTTTTGCTGATTGAACTCTGTGACGATTAACTTATCTTTTTCCGGCGTATTTGAAGGTTCCATTTTTAACGCTTTTGCTATGTCAACGACAGGAAGAACTTCTCCTCTTAGCTCTATAATACCTTCTATGTAAGAATGCGCATTTGGAACAGGTGTAATAGATACAGGATTAATAATCTCTCTAACTTTTACTACATTGATGCCAAATAAAACATTTCCTATCTCAAATTCGACAATTTCCAGTTCGTTTGTACCACTTTCTAACAGTATTCCTTTATCTTGATTCATATCACTTACTCCTCTCATCTCACCCGCTTATCTAATAGTCCATATTTCCTATTATAGTGACCGCCTCTTATATCCGTAAAGAAAAATTTTCTTATTTTATTATCCTTTTTCCCTAAAACATATACATAAAATATTGTTTTACGAATTAACAGAATATTATATACTATATAAAAACATGAGCGTTGATCCCTTTCGTCTTATCCTCTGCTCAGTTTTTTACTTGCTCTACTTTACTTCTCTATACTAGCTTATGAACTTGAGTCAAACGACCACTCCTATTCAAATGAGGTGTAATTTATGAACAGAGGATTACAAAAAGAAGAAACAAAAAAACGCATCCAAAAAGCAGCTATCTCTTTATTCCAACAGCAGGGATATCAAAAAACGACTGTGTCTCAAATTACGCATGAAGCGGGTGTAGCAAAGGGAACATTTTTTAATTACTTCAAAACAAAAGAAGAAGTTCTTCACTACCTTGGAATTAATTTCACAAACCGTATCTCCTATAAATTAGAACAGCTCCTTCAAACCGAAGAATCAACTGCTGCCATTGTCAAACAACTGTTTTTATTACTAGCACAATCAAACGAAGAAGCGAACCCTCACCTAATCCGTTCTTGGTTTCATATTGCTATTACCAACAGTTCCTTTCAACAATCTGAAATTCTTCAAATTGAAAAAATGCGCGCTCATTTTACAAAAGTTTTTCAAACAGGACAAGACCGAGGTGAACTTATAGTCGATATCCCTGCCGAAGAAATGGCTTCTATTGCTATACTTAATTTTTTTGGCACCCTTCTCTACTGGTGTACTAACCAACCCGACTCTGCTACCCTTCAAGAAAGAATAGACAAGTCGGTTACTCTTCTATTTAGAGGGTTTCTTATTCATTCCTAAAAGCCTGTTCACAAATTTTTAACAAGAAATCGAAGATAGCTGTGGACTCTACAGCCAAAACGGTTTATACTACACAAAGTGAATGAATAATCTTAAAAGAAGGTGTTCGTAATATGAAAGGCTCCGTCATTCTTTTTAATGACGATAATGAAATGACCATTATTGAAAACGTAGAAGAAGCTGTATATCAAGATATTAAAGAACAAGAAGGCTCTGATCACTGCGTTGTCACATTGGACGATCATGAAGTTGATTTTGGCTACGTTTCCCCCGTTTATTGGCGTGAAGGCCAAATACACACTGACTAATATACAAGACCTGCATATATATGCAGGTCTTTTTATTCACTTATTTTTTTGAATCTAGAATTGAGCGTGAAGCAAGGAACCTCTGATTTCCTAACACATACCTTAGCACATTCGCAGTTAAAAACAGGGTTAACAACTATATAGAAAGGGTACATTTCAAGTAATAGAAGCTGCGTTTTATTTTAAAAAAGGAGGTTTATGTTATGAGTTCTTATCGAAAAAATATGAATCACTATCCTCACTCATCTCAGTACACACCTTACCAACACTATTACGCAAAAGAGGCCAATCGTATTTTGACGACTATGAGTACAAACTTTAATAAACAGCATTTGAAATCTCTTATCGACGATGCGTTAGATAACAGAGATGAAGAACAATTTTATGAACTAACAACTGCTTATAATAAGCTATATAACACCTAACTTAAAACCACTATTTGCAAAATGCGCAAATAGTGGTTTTTTACCTATTTTCATTGTGATAAAATGAGTTGAAAATACGCGGAAGGATTTGAAACCATGGAGCACTTAATCAATAAACGTGTCAAAGAAATTGAACTATCAGGAATACGTACATTTTATAATATGGTCTCACAATACCAAGATGTTTTATCCCTCACAATTGGACAACCTGACTTCTTAACACCACAGCATGTAAAAGAAGCGGCAAAATCTGCAATTGATGGTAACCAAACTTCTTATACCCACAATGCTGGAACAATCGAACTGCGCGAGGCAGCAGCTCAATTTGTCAAAGAAAAATATGACTTGCACTATAACCCAGCGGATGAAGTAATTGTGACCATTGGAGCTAGTCAAGCAATTGATATTGCTCTTCGCACCATTTTAGAAGAAGATTCCGAAGTTATTTTGCCTGGACCTGTTTATCCAGGATACGAACCGCTTATCCGGTTAAACAGGGCTAAACCTGTACATATTGATACAACCGAAACAGGATTTCGACTAACTGCGGATTTAATCGAACAACATTTGACCTCTAAAACAAGATGCGTCATCTTACCTTATCCGTCTAATCCTACAGGCGTGACGTTGTCACAGCAAGAATTAGAAGAAATTTCCGCTCTTTTAAGCGATAAAAATATTTTTGTACTATCTGATGAAATATACAGCGAGCTCGTTTTTGATAAAAAACATCAGTCCATTGCCTCCATTTCATCTATGAGAGAGAAAACAATTGTTATTAACGGAGTATCAAAGTCTCACTCCATGACGGGCTGGCGAATTGGTCTTTTATTTGCTCCTTCTTATTTAGCCAAACATATTTTAAAAGTTCATCAATACAACGTGAGCTGTGCTTCTTCTGTCTCTCAAGCAGCTGCACTCGAGGCACTGACAGCAGGTAAAAACGATGCGGTGGATATGAAAAAAGAATACGAACAAAGACTGAATTATGTGTATGACCGACTAGTAAACATGGGATTTGACGTAGAAAAGCCGACTGGTGCTTTTTATATCTTCCCTTCTATCCAGAACTTCCACAGTAATTCATTTGATTTTGCCCTGGAGTTAGTCAAAGAAGCGGGTGTTGCACTAGTACCCGGCAGCGCTTTTTCTTCCCACGGTGAAGGATATGTACGCCTGTCGTATGCGTATTCCATGAACACGCTGCGTGAAGCCTGTGATCGAATTGAAGCTTATCTTACATCTCGTCAATCACGTTAAACCGATGGTAAGAAGTGTATGCATTTTTTTGTGAGTGATAGCACATAAGAGCGGGTATACTAGAAGCATATAAATTGACTTCAATAGTGTATCATTATAAAATGTGCATCGATTCACTAAAGAAATACATACTTTTAACGGAGGTTTTTATTATGACAAAAGATTTTTTTGATGTGGTAAATGAACGTACATCGATTCGAGAATATGACTCTTCAGCTAAATTAAGCAAAGAAGAATTAACGGAACTTTTAGAAGCAACAGTGAAGTCACCATCAGCTTGGAACTTACAGCACTGGCATTTCGTTGTTATTACAGACCAAGATGCGAAAGAACGTCTACTTCCAATTGCTTACAACCAAAAACAAATTACAGAAGCAGGCGCTGTAGTAGCTGTGTTAGGTGATTTAGAAGCCAATAAAAATGTAGATGACGTGTACAACCCACTAGTCGAAGCAGGTCACATGACAGAAGACGTAAAAAACATTTTGTCAGGACAAATTAACGGCGCTTATAAAAACGGTGCTTTCGCCCGCGATGCCGCGTTTACAAATGCTTCGCTTGCATCTATGACATTCATGCTTGCAGCAAAAGCAAAAGGATATGACACATGTTCAATGGGCGGATTTAACGCACAAAAATTTGTAGAAGAGTTTAAAATTGAGGATCGATACATTCCAGTTATGCTTATTTCAGTTGGAAAAGCAGCTAAAGAAGCACATGCTAGCGATCGTTTACCATTAGATCAAGTTACAACTTGGATTTAACAAAAAACCCTGCAGCTGCAGGGTTTTTCTATGTAACTAAATGGATTTCACCATGCCTCCGTCGATTAGAAACGACTGGCCTGTCATATATGAATTCGCTCCCGAAACAAAGAAAGCAACGGCTTTAGCAAACTCTTCAGGCTGACCGTAGCGCTTAAGAGGAATTTGGTTTCTCATCTCTTCTTCAACTTCTAAAACGTCTACTCCCATTTTTTCAGCACGAATGGTATCTAGCTCTTTCACTCGGTCTGTTGCAATTCTTCCTGGCGCAACCGTGTTAATTAAGATACCGTCCTCTGCTAGTTCTGAAGCAAGTGTTTTCGTAAGTCCCACGATTCCTGTACGGAAGGTATTTGACAGAATAAGTCCAGCAATTGGCTCTTTAATGGAAGAAGAAGCAATATTGACAATACGTCCTCCGCTCTTTTTCATAAAGGGCACTACCTCACGAATAATACGAATATAGCTGAGGAGATTTAACTCAAATGCCTGCTTCCAATCATCATCTGTTAACGAAAGGAAATTCCCAGCTTTAGGACCTCCTGTATTATTAATTAAAATATCAATAGTTCCAAACGTATCTACTGTATATTGAATAACATCTTGAATGTCCTCTGTTTTTGTAACGTCTGCCGTTTTATGTAACACTTGTCCGCTTCCAAGGTATGAAATCTCTTCTGCTACTTGGGCTAGTTTCTCTTCTGAACGACTTGCAATCATAACGTTTGCGCCTTCTTCTGCGAGTCTAGCAGCAATCGCTTTGCCAAGCCCTTGGCTGGCTGCAAATACAAGCGCTGTTTTTCCTTTTAATTCAACATCCATTTCTTTCACCTCATCTAATAGTTCGAATCTTTTTAACTTTATCACGTTCTCGTCAAATTCTTCAATAAATATGAAATAATTTCTTTTTTCCATATGGTATAATTATCTGAAAATTATTTCTTAAAGGAGGCAAAAAAGCAGTGTATAAAAAGCAATGCTTTGTCTTTCATCAAAATAAGCCTGTAATATGTACGGTACGATCATATACATCGAATGATTTTGATGAGTTGATTCGGATTCAAGAAGAAAGTTTTCCCCCTCCTTTCCCTTCTGAATTATTATGGAGTAAAGATCAGTTAAATAACCATGTTTCCCTTTTTCCGGATGGAGCGCTATGCGTGGAGATAGACGGGACAATATGCGGATCTATCACAAGCGCGATTGTTTCAGTGGAAGGAAATGCGGCTCACACATGGGATGAAGTAACAGGAAGCGGATATATTCATACGCACGACCCTTCTGGTAATACGCTTTATGTAGTGGACGTGTGCGTCACTCCTTCGCATCGATCAATGGGGCTTGGGAAGCTGCTGTTGCAGTCTTTATATGAAGTGGTGATTCATTACAAGTTAGAAAGGCTGCTCGGCGGGTGCCGCATCCCTGGATACGCACCAGTGTCTTCCTTGTACACGCCCGTTGAATATATGAACCTTGTATCAGCCGGAACTCTCTACGACCCCGTTATGACCTTTTTGATGCGTTGTGGCAGAACGCCTATTGGCCTCGCAGCAAACTATATTGAAGATGAAGATTCACACAACTACGCCGTACTAATGGAATGGAAAAATCCATTTTATACGTCTATTCAAAAAGAGGCTGGGACAAAAGCATTTTAGCCCAAGTGAAAAACGAACCATTAATCAACATGTTTGATTAGTGGTTCGTTTTTTTGTGATGGTGAATATAGTTTTATCTGTCTCGTTCCTTCTAGCAGTTGATTGGATTCATTGCGTTATGTCTCAACTTCTTTTTAGATTATTGAACTTCTTCAATGCTCCACTCCAGTTCTTTATGAGTCAGAACAAGATGCGCCTGCAATTTACTCATCTCTTTGTGCTCAAACCGATCATTATACATTTCATTCATATCGTCAAAATCACCGATTGTATACAAAGGAATTTTAATATCTTTACGGGATTGAACCATATGTTCAAAATCAATAAACAAACCGTCATTCGTTAAAGTAAGAAGCGTATTTGCTAACACGAGCGGCAAAATCGGATATTCTAACTTCTTCCTTCTAAATACAAATCTTTTTTGCTTAATTGCTGACATTTTTAACGGAATGATTCGACTTAAAATGTGCTTCATATCATACACGTCTCGAAAATAGATTTTGTTATAAAATCCATCATCGTGAGCTAAATAAACAAATTGATTACCGAGTTTATTATTAAATGGCGAATTGAGCGGTTTTTTTAAATGACCTAAATACAGCAGCGCTGCAATATCTTGAGGTTCTAACAAATCCAACGAAGATATATCCTCAAAATCAATCCAACAAAAATCGCCATAATCATAAACATCATCCTCTGCTAAAAGATGAATTTGTTCTTCTTCTACATAGTCCATATGGGTTTGGTAATGGTAATCACTGTCTTCAAAACCGTGCTTTAACAATAATATATTTGCAAGCGGCGTAGGAAGGGAATGATAAAACTCTTTAAATTCAATTCCATATGTAATAAAGCATTTTTTATTTACATGGCCATTAATATAAACGATATCTCTTATTTCATCTGCTTTACTCAACCGTTCTAACCACCTTATTGATTGATTCTGTGATCGATATGTAACCGTTCTACTGATTTATATATTATACTTCTAAAATAAACAATGTGTAAATATATATTGTTGGCAATTTCTTTTGTATTCACTCCCCCTTCTACTGATCATTTTATTGGATAGGACAGAAAGGTATAGAGCTGATCGTGAATGTGGTAGAATGTGTGTATCTTATTAATTAGCATGTATGAACACGGAGGTATACAAAATGGATGTTCGCCATTTGCATTACTTAACAGAAGTGGCTAAACATAAAAATTTCACAAGAGCTTCTGAAGCGCTGCATATTTCTCAACCTTCTCTCAGTAAAATGGTTAAATCATTAGAAGAAGAGCTCGGCACACCTTTGTTTGATCGCGCTGGCAAACAAGTGCAGCTTACCGATGCAGGAATAATTGTGTACGAGCAAGCTGAAAGCATTTTATCTTCTCTCCGAGATTTATCGGATTCCCTCTATGATTTAATGCATTTAAAAAGAGGAACCATCAAAATAGGCATTCCCCCTATTATTGGTACATTGTTTTTTCCTACTATTATTAAAGCATTTCGAGAGCAATACCCTGAGATTGATATTCAATTAGTGGAATATGGCGCTAAAAGAATGCAAAAGTTTGTGGAACAAGGAGAAGTGGACGTGGGGGTAGTTTTACTTCCAGTTGATGAAAATATGTTCTTTACGACTCCTTTAGCTCGAGAAACGCTGCAGCTTGTTGTGCATAAATCTCATCCGTTGGCTCAGCATTCTACGATTTCATTAAAAGAGTTAAAAGACGAAACGCTTATTTCCTTTCATGAAGACTTCACCATGCATGAAATGGTCTATAACGAATGTTTAAAAAATGGATTTACGCCTAATATTGCTTTTAAAAGCTCTCAGTGGGACTTCATTGGAGAGCTGGTAGCTGCTAATCTCGGCATTGCTCTTTTCCCTTATTCACTATGTGAAAAGCTTGATTTGGAGCATATGAAAGTAATTAATCTCGAGAATGCTATTCCATGGGAAATTGCTTTAATTGTTAAAAAAGATCGATATATCTCTTATGCTACGCAGGCTTTTATTGATTATATTAAAAGTACAGTTTAACAAAGCTAAGACAAAAGTAGTTTAATTAAAAATCCGAACGAGCCTGATTCTCCATCAAGAATCAAACTCGTTCGGATTTTTTTCATGGCGGTGTAACAAGTCATTCATACTAAATCATTTATCCCATTGGTTCGTCTTTAGATTGAATGGATGTAGGCATGTCACAATTTCTTTTTTTGATTGCCTTTTATTAAATAATTACACCTTATATTTCACAAACGCTTTTTTGAAAAGGTTACCAACGCATTTGTAAAGAGATTTCTTGCGACTATAACTAAAAAGAATAGTTATCATAGTTATTATATATTTCATATTATAGTCGTTTTTTTGTAAGATAAGTGTGTAGCATTCATTTACTTAAGTTGTATCCCCATTTGCAAAATCCAAATAGTTTCTCTTTTCCCATGATGGAGTCGTCTTTTCAGCATAGACGACTCCATTATTGTCTCAACAAACTAGGAATGAATGAATAAAAACATAAATAAAGGAGGCTAATCATGAAACTGATTATGGTGATTTTACAGATTTTATTACTAACGGCTCTGTTTTTAATAGGAGAAAGTATTTCACAGTGGTTTGACCTCCCAGTGCCAGGTAGTATCATCGGATTTTTCTTACTGTTTTTCTTACTGTACTTTAAAGTAATTAAATTAAGCTGGGTTGAACAAGGTGGAACACTGTTAGTGGGAGAACTATTATTATTTTTCATACCAGCCGTCGTTGGACTCATCAATTATGGAGATGTATTGATGCATTTTGGAATCCAGATTGTGATTATTATCACAATCAGTACGATTATTGTGATGTCTGTAACGGGAATCATTGCAGAACATATTTCAAGAAGAAAGGAAGGTTCGCTAAAATGACATTACTCACATGGATTGCTCTTCCGCTTACACTGCTCGTTTATGTCGGCACAAAAGTGCTCTATAAAAAATATAAGTCTATGCTAGTTTCCCCTATTTTACTAGCCCCCATTCTTTTAATTGGCATCTTATTAGTAACGAATGGCTCTTATGATCATTATAAGCAAGGTGCCAGTGCTATTAGCTTTATGCTTGGACCAGCAACCGTTGCTTTTGCTGTTCCTATGTTTAAATACTTTGATTTACTCAAAAAACATCATGTTGAAATCAGCTTAAGCGTAGGGCTCGGCACGTTTGCTGCCATGATTTCTTCCATGCTGTTAGCATTAGTGTTTCATTTACAATCAACGCTGGTTCATAGCTTGATTCCAAGATCGGTTACGATTCCTATTGCTGTTAATGTATCTCAGACGCTAGGAGGAGATCCGAATATTACCATTATGTTTGTGATTATAACCGGTGTAGTGGGATGTATGGTCGCTCCAAAACTCATTAAGCTCCTCGCACTGCACTCTTCTCTAGCAAGAGGTCTTCTTTTAGGCGTAGCTTCTCATGGGACAGGTACAGCAAGAGCTTTTGAATTTGGAAAAATTGAAGGTACTTTTTCTAGCCTTGGCATGATCGTAGCAGCACTTCTTACAATGCTGTTTGCGAATATGCTTCTGCCTACTATTTTCGCTTAAAAGATAAAAAGGTGTGATCATATATGATCACACCTTTTTATTATCCAATATGAAAAGTTGATTTTACGAACTCAATAACTTCTTCCGTAGAAGACATTGATAGAATTGTATCTAAATGAGGTTCGATATCAGCTTTTGATAATTGACGGATTTGAGAACGAGCTTTCAGAATAGATGTTGCACTCATTGAGAATTCATCTAAGCCTAAGCCTAAAAGAATTGGAATGGCAATCTCATCTCCTGCCATCTCTCCGCACATGCCTACCCACTTACCTTCTTTGTGAGCCGCTTTGATTACCATATTCACTAAGCGAAGAATCGCTGGGTTATACGGTTGGTATAAATAAGACACGCGCTCATTCATGCGGTCAGCAGCAAGCGTATATTGAATTAAATCGTTTGTTCCGATAGAGAAGAAATCTACTTCTTTAGCAAATAAATCTGCGATTACCGCTGAAGAAGGAATCTCTACCATCATCCCTACTTCGATGTCTTCCGAAACTTGTACGCCTTCTTGTTGAAGTTTTGCTTTTTCTTCTAAAAGAATAGCTTTTGCTTGACGGAACTCATCAACAGTAGCAATCATAGGAAACATAATTTTCAGATTACCGTATACGCTTGCACGTAGAAGCGCACGAAGCTGTGTACGGAACATGTCTTGCATCTCTAGACATAAGCGGATAGCACGGAATCCTAAGAATGGGTTCATTTCTTTTGGTAGATTTAAATAAGGAAGCTCTTTGTCTCCACCGATGTCAAGAGTACGAACAACCACTGGTTTGCCTTCCATACGTTCAAGAACTGTTTTATAAGAAGTAAACTGCTCTTCTTCCGTCGGAAGATCTTCGCGGCCCATATATAAGAATTCTGTACGATAAAGGCCAACGCCTTCGCCGCCGTTTTCTAATACGCCTTTTACATCTTCTGGTGTACCAATGTTAGCTGCAAGTTCAACGTGATGATCATCAGCTGAAACCGTTTTTTCATTTACAAGCTTAGCCCACTCAGCTTTTTGTTCTGCATACTCAGCGGCTTTTTTCTCGTAAGCTTTTACTGTTTCTTCGCTTGGATCAACGATAACTTCGCCATCTAAACCATCAACAATTACTAATACGCCGTTTTGAATGTCTTCCATAACTGTTTTTGTACCTACAACAGCTGGGATCTCCATTGAACGCGCCATAATTGCTGAGTGAGAAGTACGTCCGCCAATATCTGTTGTAAATCCTTTTACGAACTTACGATTTAACTGTGCTGTATCAGACGGCGTTAAATCTTCTGCGATAATGACAACTTCTTCTGAGATTAAGCTTGGATTTGAAACGTTTACACCTAAAAGATGAGCTAATACACGTTTTGTTACGTCACGGATATCAGCAGCACGTTCTTTCATATATTCATTGTCCATTGACTCAAACATATTAATAAACATTGCCGCTACTTCATCAAGTGCATGTTCAGCGTTTACATTTTCATTGGTAATTTTATCTTTAATTGGATTAATAAGTTCAGGATCGCTTAGAACTAATAAGTGAGCTTCAAAGATTTCTGCTTTGTCATCTCCAAGTTCTTTACGAGCATGCTCTCTAATAATTTCAAGTTCTGATTTTGATTTCTCTAGCGCAGCTTCTAGACGTGCTACTTCTGCTTCAACTTCAGTTACTGATTTTTTTTCAACGGTTAATTCTGGATTTTCTAGACGAAATGCTTTAGCAATAGCAATGCCGCTAGAAGCGGCAATGCCTTGAATTTCCTTTGTCATTATTCGCCTAATCCTTCTTTGCTCATTGTATCTTCAAGAGCAGCAAGTGCATCTGCTTCGTCAGAACCTTCTGCAGAGATAGTGATTGTAGCGCCTTTTTGAATACCTAAAGACATAACGCCCATGATTGATTTTAAGTTTACAGTTTTACCGTTGAATTCTAAGTTGATGTCAGAATCAAATTTGCTTGCTGCTTGTACTAAAGTTGTTGCTGGACGTGCGTGAATTCCTGAGTCTGCTGTTACTGTAAATGTTTTTTGTGCCATGTTAAATCAATCTCCTTTTTACTTTGAAATGTTAATAATATTTGCTTCTTGTTGAGAAACTTGGCCCTGCTTTAAGATATCAATTTTTTCATCAGCTTGTAAATTCGTGAAAATGATCGGCGTAATCGTCGATGGCGCATTTTCTTTTACAAAGTCTAAATCAATTTTCAATAGAGGCTGTCCTTTTTTCACTTCATCGCCTTGGGCAACTAAAGCTTCAAAACCTTCGCCTTTTAAATTAACTGTATCAATACCAACGTGAATTAAAATTTCACGTCCAGTCGTTGATTCAATACCTAAAGCATGTTTCGTCGGGAATAAGTTTACTATTTTTCCGTCCACTGGTGCAACTACTGTGCCTGTTTTCGGAATAATCGCAAAACCGTCACCCATTAATTTTTGTGAAAATACCTGATCTGGTACTTCCGATAAAGGTACCAATTCTCCCTCAATCGGTGAAACAATATCATTACCATTATCGCTTCCTACTTCAGATGTTGCAACAGGTTTTTCAATTGTTTTTGTCTCTTCTTTTGTGACAACCGGTGTTTTGCCATTCATAATGTCTTGAATTTGACCTTTTAACGTGTCAGATTTCGGACCGAAAATAGCTTGAATATTGTTACCAACTTCAAGAACACCAGCTGCTCCAAGTTTTTTCAAGCGGTTTTTATCAACGTTACCCACATCATCTACTGAAACACGTAAACGCGTAATACAAGCATCTAAATGTGTAATGTTTTCTTTACCGCCAAGTGCAGCCAAAATATTTGTCGGAAGCTCTGCTGCTTCTACTTTTACATCTTCTTCTCCTTCTTCTTTATCTTCACGACCCGGTGTTTTTAAGTTAAATTTACGGATTGCAAAGCGGAAACCGAAGTAGTAGATAACTGCTAGAACTAAACCTACTGGAATAACTAGCCACCATGCTGTGCGGTTTTGCATAACTCCAAATAGAACGTAATCGATAACCCCACCTGAGAATGTCATACCGATTTTAACATTTAATAATTGCATAACCATAAACGACAAACCAGCAAATACTGCGTGAATCGCAAATAATACTGGTGCTACGAATAAGAACGAGAACTCAAGCGGCTCTGTAATACCCGTTAAGAAAGATGTTAAAGCAGCTGAACCCATGATACCAGCTACATATTTTTTGTTTTCAGGACGCGCTTCGTGATAAATCGCAAGAGCGGCTGCTGGCAATCCGAACATCATGAACGGGAATTTACCAACTTGGAATGTTCCTGCTGTTAAAGGCACGCCATCTGCTAATTGAGCAAAGAAAATCTTTTGGTCACCATGAATATGTTGACCTGCTTTATTGACATAATCACCAAACTCAAACCAGAACGGAGAGTAGAAGATGTGATGAAGTCCAAATGGAATTAATGAACGTTCAATTAATCCAAATACAAACGCTGATAAAGTTGGGTTTGCATCAATCATGTTGGTAGAGAAAGCATTTAATCCGCTTTGAATTGGCGGCCAAATGAAAATCATAATAACACCTAAAAGAATTGAAAATACCCCAGTAATAATTGGTACAAATCGTTTTCCTGCAAAGAACCCTAAGTAAGATGGTAATTCAATATTGAAATAACGATTATACATGGATGAAGCTAAAATACCTACTATGATACCCCCGAATACACCCGTAGCTAACGTAGGAATTCCTAAGATGCTAGTGTAAGCTGGATTAGCACCCATTTTGTCAGGATCTAGTTGTCCTGTAGCAACTAAGATTGTGCTCATCGTTTTGTTCATAATTAAGTAACCTACGATTGCAGCAATACCTGCTACACCGTCACCACCGGCTAAACCAACGGCAACACCAACGGCAAACAATAGCGATAAGTTGTCAAATACGATTTGACCCGCCTGCGACAAAACATTTGAAACTAATTGAACCCAGTCTGCACCAAGTGCCGGTACTGCATCCAACAATGTAGGGTTTTGAAGCGCTGTCCCTACTCCAAGTAAAATCCCTGCTGCCGGTAAAATCGCAACCGGTAGCATAAGCGCTTTTCCGACTTTTTGTAATACTCCAAAAAGTTTTTTAAACATGGCGCTTACCTCCTTTTATATATTTAGTGTGCAACAAGCTATTTATTTGATACGTGAATCATTAACGCGCTTTCATAAAACGCTTTCTTTAACTAGAAAACTCATTACATCTCCTGGTGTTATGAGGCGAAGTCTTCAATGATTGCGCTTTCTTATAACAAAAAAAGGCATGAGGAAAAAGAAACGACAAATGGATACACTCATCCAATTACACATCGCTTCATTTCTCACTCATGCCTGATCGTATCAGTAACACGTATTGAAATGATTTTATAAATCCGTTTTTGTTATAAGTCGCTGCAAATGCATCGTTAAGTAAACTGCTTCTGCTTCATACACAGGTAAATGTAACGCTTGCTGCATTACTTTTATCACTTTCCAAGACACATTGTAACACAGAGGATATTCTTCTTTCAATAGCAAAGCAATTTTTTTTGGCTCTTCTATTTTTTCTCCTGTTTTTACTCGATCAATGGCAAAATGCAAATGACGAATCAATCTCATATAGTGTACAGATTCTTTGTCTACCTGCAGATGAAGCGATTCTTCAATCACATTAATAATCGTTTGAATAAGCTGCGAGTCTTGATTCACTTCCAGCAGATTTTTTTCAGTCAGCGCGCTGTGAATATGTAGCGCAATAAAACCAATCTCTCCTACTGGAAGCTTCACGCCTATTTTACGACTAATAATTTCTACCACTTCAGATGCGATCGTGTATTCCTCTGGATATAAGGCTTTTGTTTCAAGTAAAAATGGATTTTTAAGCCCCATTCCCTGCTGAAAACGTTTTATCGCAAACGCGATATGATCCGTCAATGAAATGTGTATATGCTCATTCAAAGGAATGTTAACACGCTTTTGAATGTGCGTTACAATATCATTCATCATTTCAATCACGTCTTCATCCACCTGAGCTAAAAGCTGCTTGTACTGTTCTTGCTCTTCTTCACTCTTTAACAAAAACATTTTCTCCACGGCTTTTGCATCGATTTCATCGCCTTTTTTCTTATTGAACCCTATTCCTTTCCCAATTAGCACAACTTCATCATAGGTAAGGTGTTTAGCAATTAAAACATTATTATTAAGTACCTTTTCTACAAAAAAGGACTCTTTCACGAATCCTTCACTCCCCTGTTTCGGCTTTCTATTATTTGCTTTCCTATCTTACAAATAATACGCATAACCGTCAATTCATTTTTCTTTGTTTCAAATATTATTGAACTAAACTATTTGAGTTACGTATTATCTTAGTAGTTCTTTGCTGGAAACGCAACGTCTTTTTTGCTCGTCCCATAACAATTTTTCATAATAAAGTTTTGAAGCATAACGCTCAGAATGAATACACCCGCTTGTAAAAGCGTAAAAAGAACAAGTGAAGTGGTAATAGATACCAGTAAAATCCCATAGTGAATTAGTAAAATATCTACTATACGCAGCCCCGCTATAATGATCCCAGCTCCAATAAAAAATTCTTTGACTACACTCCAAACGAGGAGAATCGTAACAATACAAACATAAATCATCGTTGCATTTACGGAATCATGAGTAGCCGACGCAAACCATCCCGTATAAAACCAATTATTATGAAAGTATGCTAACAGCAGAAACATAATAGTAGAAGTAATGGCGAGCATTCCCAGAAAAAATGTAGCGTAATGCACAAATGTCATATACCGTTCTGTTAGCCATACATACCAAATCTTTGAAATACTAAAGCCTATAGTCATTAAAACGCCTGTATAAATTGTTTTCCACCAGTGATGTGTATAAATATCCCAGTGTAAAAATAATTCTTCAATCCCCATAAACATAGCCGAAATGATTAAAATATAGCGGAATTTTAATTGATAAGCAGCTACCACCATAGCCATGATTGGAAAAGCAAACGTTTGAGAAGTTAAGGACCCAAACAAATTATCAAAATATTCATTGGTCATAAAATCAGGATCGTACTCGTAACTTTCAAACAACACAAATACAACATACTCTAGTACATAAGCCATTCCAATGATAAAAAAAAGCAAAACGACTAGCCTTTTATCTTTTTTACGTATGAATACTGT
This sequence comes from Priestia sp. TRN 1309, assembly GCF_050846875.1. NCBI lineage: Bacteria > Bacillati > Bacillota > Bacilli > Caryophanales > Bacillaceae > Priestia > Priestia sp. TRN 1309. The sequence continues at coordinate 106,133 of NZ_JBOZGM010000003.1, forward strand.
AAGCAAAACGGCTGTGCTGATAATAATCAATGCAAAAAAAGCAGTATAATGAGGCATAGACGTCTCCCTTTTACGACCTAATTATTACTTAGAGTAAGACGTTTTAGCTAAATTATACATAGCTAGCTGCTATTCAAAAGAGATTGAGACATACTACATCAATCCAATCTAAAGGCGAACAAATCGGATACATGAGATAGTATGGATCGCTTGCTGCACTGCAGGTGATTTCCCTGCAAGTCTTCGCTTTCCCTACAGGAGCCTTCGCCCTGCTCTCCACTCAACAGTTAGAAGCCTACATACAGGAAACCTACGTTGTAATGTAACCCTAACCATGAAAAAATCCGAACGATTCATCGTTCGGATCTTCTTTCAACTACCATACTTTTGTTTCAGCCTCTTTTAACTCTTTAGTTTACAAAAACTGGAATGACCTCTATTATCCTTCAATCATTTTTGAAAGGTTAGCCATTTCGATAGCTGATGCTGCAGCTTCCCATCCTTTGTTTCCTGCTTTTGTTCCTGCACGTTCAATTGCTTGCTCAATTGTTTCAGTTGTTAATACACCAAAGATAATTGGTACGCCTGTTTGTAAGCTTTGAGATGCAACGCCTTTTGCTACTTCATTACATACAAAATCAAAGTGTGGAGTAGCTCCTCGAATAACCGTTCCTAGCGTAATAACCGCGTCATATTTTTTAGATTCAGCTAATTTTTTAGCGATTAATGGAATTTCATAAGCGCCCGGTACCCAAGCCACGTCTACATCTTCATCAGCTACGCCGTGACGTTTAAGCGCATCTTCTGCTCCACTAAGTAAACGCCCCGTAATAAATTCATTAAAACGCCCTACCACGATTCCGATTTTTAATCCTGTGCCAACTAAATTTCCTTCATATAAATGATTCATCTCTTGTTCCTCCTGCTAGTAGTAATATATAGTTATTTACATTTCTTTTCATGAATTAGCTTCATTTGTTATAACGAAAAAAAGTGTAAACTTATAAATGTAATAAATGACCTAGTTTTTTAGCTTTGGTATCTAAGTATTTTTTATTGGCATCCACTGCCGGCATTTGAAGAGGCACTCTCTCTACCACTTCAAGGTCGTAGCCTTTTAGCCCAGTAATTTTGCGAGGATTGTTCGTTAAAAGCTTCATTTGTTTGACTCCAAGGTCCTTTAAGATTTGAGCACCGATTCCATACTCTCGTAAATCCGCAGCAAACCCGAGTTTTTCATTCGCTTCTACGGTATCGTATCCTTCTTCCTGCAGCTTATATGCTCTTAGCTTATTTAATAAGCCAATACCTCTGCCCTCTTGACGCATATACAGCAGAATGCCGCGTCCTTCTTCTTCAATTTGCGTAAGAGCTGCGTGAAGCTGAGGACCGCAGTCACAGCGCTCAGAGCCAAACACATCTCCAGTCAAGCACTCGGAGTGAACCCGCACGAGAACGGGGCTATTATGATCGATATCACCCTTGATAAGAGCCACATGTTCTTTATTATCAAGTTTATTTGTATATCCTACAGCCTTAAAATCACCAAATGCCGTAGGTAAGCTTACTTCTACTTCACGGCTAATCAGCTGGTCATGTTTGCGGCGGTAGGCAATCAAATCTTTTATTGTAATCATTTTTAAATCAAATTGCTCTGCAATCTTTGTTAAATCCGGTACGCGTGCCATTGTTCCATCTTCATTCATGATTTCACAAATAACACCCGCAGGCTTTCCTCCTGCTAACACGGCTAAATCAACAGCGGCCTCTGTATGACCCGCACGCTGCAGAACGCCCCCGTCTTTTGCAATCAACGGAAAAATGTGTCCTGGTCGTTGGAAATCACTTGCTACCGTTGCTTCATTTACAAGAGCCATAACGGTAGCAGAACGTTCGTACGCACTGATACCTGTTGTACTTGAAATATGATCAATACTTACTGTAAATGCTGTTCCATGTACATCCGTATTGTTCACTACCATCGGGTGAAGATTCAATTTATGCGCAATTTCTTCATTAACAGGTGTACAAATTAATCCTCTTCCATGAGTAGCCATAAAGTTAATAACCTCAGGCGTCGTTTTTTCGGCTAATGCAATAAAATCTCCTTCATTTTCTCGATCTTCATCGTCGCATACAATAACCACTTTTCCCTTTTTTAACTCTTCAATGGCTTCTTCTACTTTATGAAACATCTCTTTCACCTCACTGTTAATTTGTAAAACCATGCTGCTGCAATAAATCCTTCATATTACCTGACCGATTCGAGGCGCCAGGAGTTGACTTGTTAGCCATCATCTGATGCATATATTTAGCTAACATATCGCATTCAATATTCACCTTGTCTCCTCGCTGTTTGTCTCCCACGACTGTGTGAAGCACCGTATGAGGAATAAGAGAAATAGTAAATGATTGATTGCTGACATCAAAAATAGTAAGACTTGTTCCGTCTACAGAAACAGATCCTTTTAACATCATAAATTCACGAAGTTCAGGATCCACTTGAATTTCATAATAAAAGGCATTTCCTTTACGTGTTTTGCTTACAATGGTTCCAATTCCATCAACGTGTCCGCTGACGAAATGCCCTCCAAACCGGCCATTTGCAGCCATCGCCCGTTCTAAGTTAACACGTGATCCAACGGTTAGAAGCTGCAGGGTACTTGCTTTAATCGTCTCCGGCATGACGTCGACCGTAAATTCATTTTGAGAGTAAGCCGTTACGGTTAAACAAACGCCGTTAACTGAAATACTGTCCCCTAAGTTCACATCTTCTAACACGGTCTTCGCATCAATCGTAAGAACAATTGCTTCTGTAGCCTTTTGAATCCGTTTTATTTTTCCAATTTCTTCAATAATACCTGTGAACATTTTCTTCACCTGCTTTGGCGCTATTCCAACTTCTTATGCCGTTTTGAAATAGCAGCTGCTTTTTTTTCATATTTATCTTTCCCCCAACCACTGAAAATAAAAAAGCCCCTTGAACAAATGTCCAAGGGGTCGGCTGAGCTGAATCAGTTTTATCTATGCAAAATTCCGCTAATTGTATACGAAATAAACAGTTATATTTTGTGTACAAAAACAAGGGTAGCTTTAAAAAAGGCAAACCTGTCCCTTATTAATACAACACAAAAAAACAACTGTGCTTCCTGATCCTTCTCCCATCCAGACTTTTACTGTCGGCTCTAGATTTTAACTAGATCCACCGCTAACATACATCGTATGAAAACGGGTCACGGGCTTAAAAGCATATGCTTTATCACCGCCGGTTGGGACTTACACCCGACCCCGAAGGATAATATATTCGACTGCTAGAGTCTTATTTGTTTTACATTATAGCAAAGTAAAATCGACTTGTCACATCATTTAACTTCGTTTTTTCACATCTGTTCTGCAAAATCCAGCTTTTAGCTTATTTTTTCTTTTTTAATACATAGCATCCATACAAAAGCTAGTCCAATATAGCCAAATATCGGATACAAAAACTCAAGAAGCTGAGCATATCCAAATTGCCCGATAATAAAGCATGCCAAGATAATAAACGCAAAAGCTTGTTTGTCATTCAGGGGAAGAAATGATTGAAGCTGTTTAGCGATTCCAAATACATTTCCAATCAATGTAGTAAAAATCTCACCTAACACAACTACCGTAAATAAAACATTCACCCACGCTGAGATATTTTTAACAACGGCACTCATAGGAATATCAAGTTGAAATGAATAAGGCAAATTGGAAAGGGCAAGATGAGTAGAAACAAGCATAAACGTAAGTACACATCCTCCTATTACGGCCCCTTTTTTGATCACGCTCTTATCTTTCACGGAGCTTCCTAATGGAACTAAAACGGCCTGAGCCAAAGCTAGATTTAGGGAAATATATAAAAAGGGACTAACCGCCCACTTCCACTGTGTGACGAGCGTTAAGTCTGGCTTCGTTTGAATCAGTGAGAAATAGCTGACATTTGGCACAAAGATGATAAAAGCAAATGAAAGCATCATCGGCACAACAAGAGAATTAACCATTAAAATACCGTTAATTCCTCTTGCGATAAATATATAAGTTAAAACAATTGTACAAATCATCCCAACAGGAGGCCACAGTCCGAACTGTTCTTTTCCTATTGCCCCCGTACTCGCTAGCATGACTGAAGTTACTCCAAATAAAATGACGATCATTACACCGTTTACCGCTTTTCCAAGTACATCACCAAATAAATATGTATTAAGCTGCTGATAAGAAGAAGCCCCAATTGCGTGCGAAAGCAGCATCATTTTCGAACCTAGCCAAATAAAAAACAAGCCGCTGACCAAAATTCCAACCATTCCAAGTTCCCCGTACTGTGTAAAAAATTGAACAATTTCCTTGCCTGTTGCAAAACCGGCTCCTACAACGGTGCCTACATACGTAGCAGCAACCTGCAGCGTGAGTTTCCACCTTTTCATGCCCATCACCCTTCTACCCTTCATAGTTCACTATATGTAGAAACGGTTAAAAAAAGACGAGCCTTTTATATGTAAATCCTCGCCTCACCCGGTGCTGTTCCTTTTTCGTTTTTTTATTTCCTTCTTGTTTTTTTCATGAAAACCCTTTATCCCTTAACATAACGGCAGTTTTCAAACAAAATATACGGATATTTTCCCTTTAGCTTTTAAATTTTCCTCAATATTTGCTGGAAATTCACAATTTACTGTTGTATAATTTCTAAAAATCAGATAAATTATTAAATAAGTATTCTTTCTATTTAAAAAAATATGTTTCAATTATATACAATTGATTCTTATCATGAGAGGTGGAGGGACTGGCCCTTTGAAACCTCAGCAACCAGTCGTTAGAGACATGGTGCTAAATCCAGCAAGCAATTTATTGCTTGGAAGATAAGAAGGCGAAAAAAGTCTTCTTCTTAAGAAGACTTTTTCTATTTTATCGGCATATTGCATAAAACGAATCACTCGTGAAATAGAAGCGGAACAATTTAAGGAGGTTTTGACATGGGGTTACTTGAAGATTTAAAGTCTAAAATTTTAATTGGGGATGGTGCCACTGGTACCCTCCTTTACTCACACGGTATTGACAGCTGTTTTGAAGAACTAAACATCACCAAACCAGAAGAGGTTTCTCGTATTCACAGAGCCTATGTAGAAGCTGGTGCAAACGTTATTCAAACAAATACGTACGCTGCTAATTATCAAAAACTTGCCCGTTATGGATTAGAAGATTCAGTCAAAGACATCAATGTTGCTGGTGTAAAATTAGCGAAACAAGCTGCAAAAGATCAGGCTTACGTGGTTGGTACACTCGGCGGAATTCGTTCTTTCCAAAAAAATGCTATTAGTTTAGAAGAGGTTAAGCGAAGCATTCGTGAACAAATGTTTTGGCTTTTAAATGAAGGCGTGGATGGCCTTTTATTTGAAACATACTATGATTTCGAAGAATTAAAGACCGTTCTTACACTAGCAAGAAAAGAAACGGATAAGCCTATTATTACTCACGTTTCCCTACATGATATTGGCGTACTGCAAGATGGGCGTCCTTTAGCAGATGCATTAAAAGAATTAGAAGACTTTGGAGCAGACGTTGTCGGGCTAAACTGCCGTTTAGGTCCTTATCATATGATTCAGTCTCTTGAAGAAGTACCGCTTCCTGATCGTGCTTTCTTATCTGCTTACCCTAATGCCAGCCTTCCGGCGTATGTGGAAGGCAAGCTGGAATATGAAACGAATGAAGACTACTTTGTAGAAAGCGCGCGTTTATTCCGCGAACAAGGGGTTCGCTTAATCGGAGGATGCTGCGGTACAACACCAGCTCACGTACGCGCCATGTCGTCTGCCTTAAAAGACCTGCCTCCGATTACAAGCAAAGTCGTTAAAATGAGACCAGCCGTTACGGTTCAAGAGCGTGAGCAGCAGGATAAACCTCATATGCACGAAATTGTGAAGAAGCGCCGCTCGGTTATCGTCGAGCTGGATCCGCCTAAACAGCTTGGTCCGACGAAATTTTTAGAAGGCGCAAAAGCACTTGATAAAGTCGGCGTAGATGCTATTACATTAGCTGATAATTCTCTTGCCTCACCTCGCATCAGCAACTTGGCAATGGCAACACTGATGCAACAAGAAACAAAAGCACGACCGCTTATTCACATTACCTGTCGCGACCGAAATTTAATTGGACTTCAATCTCATTTAATGGGACTTCATACGCTAGGAATGAATCAAGTGCTTGCAATTACCGGTGATCCGTCAAAAGTTGGCGATTTCCCTGGCGCCACTTCGGTCTATGATTTATCTTCATTTGACTTGATTAGTTTAATCGCTCAGTTTAATGAAGGACTATCTTATTCCGGCAAACCGCTTGGTCAAAAAACCAATTTTTCCATTGCAGCTGCCTTTAACCCAAACGTGCGTCACTTAGACCGAGCCGTTCAGCGCTTGGAAAAGAAAATCGACTGCGGGGCTCACTATTTCATTACTCAGCCTCTCTATTCAACTAAGCAAATTGAAGAGGTATATGAAGCAACCAAACATTTAACAACACCGGTATACATCGGGATCATGCCGTTAACAAGCGCAAGAAATGCTCGATTTATTCACCATGAAGTACCTGGAATTAAATTATCAGAAGATATTCTAGAACGTATGGACGCAACGGGAAATGACCGGATTCGCGGTGAAGTCGAAGGCCTTGCGATTGCAAAAAACTTAATTGATACAGCATATGAGCTATTTGACGGTATTTACTTAATTACGCCGTTTATGCGCTATGAAATGACCGAAATTCTAACACGCTATATTCATGACAAGCAACTCGTTACATCAGAAAGGAAGATATAAATGAGCTCACTTATCGAACAACAACTAAAGAAGCGAATACTCGTCATCGATGGAGCAATGGGAACGATGATTCAAGATGCTGATTTAACCGCTGAAGATTTTGGCGGCGAAGAATATGAAGGCTGCAACGAATATTTGACCCGAACAGCGCCTCATGTGATTCAGCGCATTCATGAAGAGTACTTTGCAGCGGGTGCTGACATCATTGAAACCAATACGTTTGGCTCAACATCTACCGTACTTGATGAATATGATTTAGGCTACTTGGCGTATGAATTGAATATCGAAGCTGTGAAGCTTGCTTGTGCAGCTCGCGATAAATATTCAACTCCCGAATGGCCTAGGTTCGTAGCTGGAGCTATCGGTCCTACCACTAAAACTCTCTCTGTTACGGGAGGTATTACATTCCCTGAGTTAGTAGAATCGTACGAAGAGCAAGCTCGGGGTTTGTTAGACGGCGGCGTTGACTTACTTCTAGTCGAAACCTGTCAAGACATGCTGAACGTAAAAGCTGCGTTTTTAGGCATTACAGCGGCGTTTGAAAAACTGAAAATAGAAGTTCCAATTATGATTTCAGGAACGATTGAGCCAATGGGAACAACTCTCGCTGGTCAAGATATCGAATCTTTTTACTTATCACTGGAACACATGAAGCCTCTTTCAGTCGGACTTAACTGCGCGACAGGTCCTGAATTTATGACGGATCATATTCGCTCTCTTTCAGACCTAGCCACTTCAGCTGTTAGCTGTTATCCAAACGCTGGACTTCCGGATGAAGAAGGCAATTATCATGAGTCCCCTGAGCTGCTGGCTCAAAAAATTAAAGGATTTGCTGATAAAGGCTGGCTGAACTTTGTAGGCGGATGCTGTGGTACAACGCCTGCTCATATTAAAGCACTTGCTGAAGCGGTAAAAGAGGTTGCGCCTCGTTCGCTTGATCGCTCCGAGCATAATCATGCTGTAACCGGTATTGAACCGCTTGTGTATGACGATTCTATGCGCCCTCTTTTTGTGGGAGAACGTACGAATGTAATCGGTTCTCGCAAGTTCAAGCGTCTGATTGCGGAAGGGAAAATTGAAGAAGCATCTGAAATTGCGCGTGCTCAAGTTAAAAATGGTGCTCACGTTATTGATATTTGCTTAGCAGATCCAGACCGTGAAGAAATGGAAGACATGGAGGAATTTATTCAAGAAGTTGTAAAAAAAGTGAAGGTTCCTCTTGTAATCGATTCAACTGACGAGAAAGTTATTGAAAAAGCTTTAACGTACTCGCAAGGTAAGGTCATTATCAACTCCATTAACTTAGAAGATGGTGAAGAGCGTTTTGATGCAATCTTGCCGCTAGTAAAAAAATTCGGTGCAGCTCTGGTTGTCGGTACAATCGATGAAACAGGCATGGCCGTTACTGCAGAAAGAAAAGTAGAGATTGCTAAACGCTCACATGATTTGCTTGTTAAAAAACATGGCTTTAATCCAAAAGATATTATTTTTGACCCTCTTGTGTTTCCTGTAGGGACTGGTGATGAACAATATATTGGTTCTGCTGAAGAAACAGTTAAGGGAATTAAAATGATTAAAGAAGCCCTGCCTGATTGCCTGACCATTCTTGGCGTAAGTAACGTGTCATTCGGTCTTCCTCCAGTCGGACGTGAAGTACTAAATGCGGTTTACCTTTATCACTGTACGCAGGCTGGACTCGATTATGCCATTGTTAATACAGAAAAATTAGAGCGCTATGCTTCTATTCCAGAAGCTGAAATTGAGCTTGCTAATGCGTTATTATTTAACACAACTGATGAAACGCTAAGCACGTTTACGGACTTTTATCGTGATAAAAAGAAAGAAGCAAAAGTAGAAATTTCTACGTTAACACTTGAAGAACGATTGGCAATGTATATTGTCGAAGGTACAAAAGAAGGATTGCTTCCTGATTTAGAACAGGCTTTAGCTCAATATGATGATCCGTTAGATATTATTAACGGACCGCTTATGAAGGGGATGGCGGAAGTCGGACGTTTGTTTAATGACAACCAGCTGATTGTAGCAGAAGTGCTTCAAAGTGCGGAAGTTATGAAAGCATCCGTTGCCTTTTTAGAACCTCATATGGAAGCAACTGAAAATGATTCTGGAAAAGGAAAAGTGATTCTTGCAACGGTTAAAGGCGACGTGCACGATATCGGTAAAAACTTAGTAGACATCATTTTAAGCAACAATGGTTTTAAAGTCATTGATTTAGGAATTAAAGTAACGCCGCAGCAGCTGATTGAAGCAGTAAAAGACGAAAAGCCAGACATCATTGGCCTGTCAGGTCTTTTAGTAAAATCTGCTCAGCAAATGGTTTTAACTGCACAAGATTTAACGCAATCAAGCATTGATGTTCCAATTATGGTAGGAGGCGCTGCCCTTTCCCGTAAATTTACTGACTTTAAAATTGCCCCGGAATATGAAGGTGCCGTCCTCTACGCCAAAGATGCGATGGACGGATTAGCGTTAGCAAATAAGCTGCAGAACAAAGAAGAAGTTATTCAGCTTTTAGCAGATTTAAAAACGCGTCAAGAAAAGAAAGTAACGGTTCGAGAACGCCAGCCTCAAACCGCTCAAGCAGCTACGGCTGTTTTAGAAAGATCCGCCATTTCAACGGATGTTCCTGTTTTTGTACCGGCTGATTTAAAGCGCCACGTTGTCAAACACTACGATTTGGCACAGGTTCTTCCGTATATTAACTGGCAGATGCTTTTAGGCCATCACTTAGGACTAAAAGGAAAAGTGAATAAGCTGCTTGCTGAAAAAGACGAGCGTGCTGTTCAATTAAAAGAAACCGTTGATGACCTTCTCGAACTGGCACTAAAAGAAAACTTAATTAAACCAGCGGTTATTTATCAGTTCTTCCCTGCTCAAGCAGACGGAAATGATTTAATTATTTATGATCCTGCTGATGAAAAAACAGAAATTGAACGCTTTACCTTCCCTCGACAAGCAAAAGGACAGTTCCTGTGCTTATCTGATTTTGCAAAACCTAAAGAAAAAGAGATGGACTATGTATGTTTCTTCTCTGTAACAGCAGGAACAGGCATTCGCGAACGCGCGGCGAAATTCAAAGAAAACGGCGAGTTTTTAAAGAGTCACGTGTTCCAAGCTCTTGCGCTTGAACTAGCTGAAGGATTAGCAGAACGTGTTCATCAGCAAATTCGTGACCGCTGGGGATTCCCCGATTCGCCTGACTTTACAATGGCGGAGCGTTTTTCAGCCAAATACCAAGGTCAGCGTTTTTCATTCGGATATCCCGCATGTCCAGACCTTGAAGACCAAGCAAAACTGTTTAAATTAATTAAACCTGAAGACATCGGCATTCAGTTAACAGACGGTTTCATGATGGAACCAGAAGCTTCTGTTACAGCCCTTGTTTTTGCACATCCTGAAGCGAAATATTTTAACGTATTGTAAAACATGGCTGCGGTCTTTTAGACCGCGGCTGTTTTTTTACAGTGAACAAACCTAAAAAAAAGGCTGCGACAAATGGATTTTAGTTGAAGAAAGATTCGAACGGAGTTAATTCTTAATTGAGAATCAACTCCGTTCGGATTGTTTTCATTATGATGGCGAACTAGATTTCATGTAGCTGTTTCTAGCTGTTGATTAGAGGGCAAGGCGAAGACTCCTGCGAAAAAAAGTGATGTAGTTATGTCTTAATCTCTTTGAATTCACCGCCGGTTTGAGCTTTTTTTATGAGTTTCTTGGGAAACACTGATAGAATAAGGAATGTAATAAATTTGTAACACTCTTATCAAGGTAATTTTTTTAGGGAAAGGAATTTTCAAGAGATGATTAAATTATTTGTAAGCGACTTAGATGGAACTCTTTTACACGAAGAAAAATACGTAGAACAGCATAATGCAGACGCACTTAGTGAACTTCAGCGCCAAGGAGTAGAGGTTTGTCTTGCTTCTGGACGAATGGATACGGAAATTTTAAAGATTTCTACTGATATTAATAATACATTTCATCGCATTAGCCAAAACGGAGGATTTGTGTGGACCAAAGAAAATCAAGAACTTCATGGAAAAGTGTTTGAAGATGATTTAGCGGTTCAACTTTATAAAAAAACGATAGATCCTAACCGTATTACGCTTGTCTGTTCAAACGACACGAATTATGTAGAGCAGCGAAATGAAATTATTGAAGCAATTGAAACTCACATGTTTTTCCCTATCGAAGAACAAATTAAAATGACAGATTCATTTGGTCACGCTCTTTCTCCATCTAAAATCACGGTTCTTGGAGATCATGATGAAATGGTAGCTCTGCAAAAAGAAGTGAACGAAGAGTTTGGTGATTATATTGATACATATATTTCTGCCAAGCAGTGTTTGGATATTATGCCTAAACATATCAGCAAAGGAAATGCCATTGAAATTTTATTAAATCATCTTCAGCTAAAACCAGAGGAAATTGCATGTGTGGGGGATTCATTTAATGATATTCCTATGTTTCAATTAACACCGAACAGTTTCGCTATGGCTACAGCTCCTGAAGCTGTTCAGCGCCATGCCTCTGCTGTTGTGTCATCTGTTAGTGAAGCAGCGCGTATTGTTTTAGAAAAAAATAAGCAAACAATCTAAAAAAAGCGGTCAACGTTTAAATTGACCGCTTTTATCTATTTAATAAGAAAACGGTAGTTATTTTTTTCGTAAAGAACGAAAAAAATCACCTAAGCTTTTTTGCTTCCCATCTGCATGCTCTCCATGATTAACCAAGCTGCTGATTCTTTCTCGTCGAACAACAACCATAATAAGAGTGGCAAAAAAGATAATGGAAACGGCAATGACAACCAGTGCAAGAACGGATGCTACAATAGCTTCAGAAGTCGTTAGTGACGATAGCATCTGCCTCGTACACCTCCATTTCGTTTGTGGCGAAAAGGAGCCTAGCAATTAGAAATGCAAATAATCTTTTTTCTCAGCTTGATGCATGTTATTATACACCATTTTCATTTTAGAAGCTGTAGCTTTTAAAGACGTAGACGAATCCACATCTTCGGCTAACATAATGTTTACTAAGTCAACCACAGAACGAGACAACAACTCTACATTATTTTGCAACTCTAATTCGTCATAAGTTGTACGGTCTTGAAGACGAAGTCGAATAATTTCATTTGCTAGCTCCCTAACACGCACTAATTGTTGATGTTCTCCCATAGTATCTCCGCCGCAAGAAACTTATAATCAGCCCTTTTATTGGCTTTTATAAGAGCTAGAAATCCCTGCAGCTTACCCCTCCTTATAAAGATGCCTAGCACACCTTTATGTAAATCGCACTTTCACCTTGTTTACATGTATATTCGCTATAGCTGGTTCTTTTTCCTTTTGAAATTAGCAGCCATCGTCAACGACCTTCTTGGTTTATCGTTCAGGTTTCAAATTTTTAAGGGTGTGATATACGAAAATTAAAACGCCAATAGCCGTAAGTGTTGCTCCTACTGCCACTAGGGGTGTAAAAGCTTGGTTTTCTAGTACGATCATGAGAAATAAACCAATCATCATGACCGGTAATCCTATATTATGCAACCATACGTGCAGTTTAGCTAATTTACTTTCGCTAAACGCAGGAAACAAATAATAAATAAGTCCCGCTAACGTAAGCGACGTCCATCCTAATAAATTAATGTGCACGTGAACAGGCGTCAAAGCGTAGCTGTGAACAATTGACATATAATACCCCAATATGATGCCAATTCCAAAATAAACGGCTGATATTTTAATTAATTTAATTCCCATCGTTTTCTCCCCCTTATTTCCCCTCCGACTTCTGTACTACTTTACGCAGGAAACATCATTTTAGAAGCGGCTGATTAACCAAAGGACACGAAATACGGAGTATGATATCTAAAAAGAGGATTCTTTACCGCAAACACAAAAAACAGCTGAGCAAAAGTACTCAGCCGTCTATTTTAAGCAATATAATGCAGCACAAAATTCAAGAAAAACAATAGCGCGCTTACATACATAAACATCGATACTTCACGCATTTTACCAAGGAATAATTTAAGCAGTGGATACGCAATGAACCCAAATGCAATTCCATCAGCAATGCTGTACGTAAGAGGAATAAGCGCAATAATTAAAAATGCAGGGAAACCTTCTGTTAAGTCCTGTAAATTGATGTTTTTGATATTTTGAATCATTAGTGCTCCAATAACAATAAGAATAGGTGCAATAGCACTATCTGGAACCAGCTTGATAAATGGAATAAACAGAAGTGAACTTAAAAATAAAACTCCTGTAATCAGCGATGTTAAACCCGTTCGCCCTCCAGCTGCAATACCAGATGCTCCTTCTACAGAAGACACCGTTGGACTTGTTCCAAACACGCCGCTTAGTAACGCTGAGGCAGCTGTTGCTTGAAAGGCCCGCGGAAATTTGCTATCTTGATTCATCATACCTAGCTGACCATGCAGCAACCCGATATTTTCAAAAATCAATACCATTGTTAATGAAAAGACAGCTGCCCAAAACGCAACGTCTCCAATAGCTCCAAAAGACAATGTGCCAAAGCTGCTAAAGAAGTCGTTCACGCTCCCAGCGGAATGTCCTTTTTCTGCACTGCTTCTTACACCAAGTAAGAAGGCAAGGACGGATCCAGCAATCATGCTTAACAAAAAGTTACCTTTCACATTTCGGATAAACAGTACGATTGTGATAATTAACGTCAACAGCGTACTGATTACAAACGGATCTGACAAGTCTCCAAGTGCTACAAAAGTGTTCTCGCTTGGAACTACAAGCTTCCCTTTTTGCAAACCGATAAATGTTAAAAATAAGCCAACACCGACTGTTATCGCTTCTTTTAACGAATGCGGAATCGAAGAAACAATTTTGGCAGACAGTCGTGAAAAAGCTAATGCTATAAAAAGAAAGCCGGATATCACTACTGCTAATAACCCTTCTTGCCAAGATAACCCCATTGATTGAACCATCGTATACGTAAACAATGCGTTAATCCCCATACCTGGCACCAGAATGAGAGGCGCATTTGCCCAAAAAGCCATAATAACACAGCCTACAAAAGCCGAAGCCACTGTTGCGAATATTCCTGCTTCAAGCGGAATACCAGCATCAGACAAAATGGTTGAATTAACAGCAATAATATACACGATGGAAAGAAATGAAATGACCCCAGCTAAGCTTTCTTTTCCGACAGTTGTTTGGTGGTCGTTTAAACGAAACAACTTTTCAAATAATGCGTTCAATCTAATTTCCTTCTTTTCATCTATCCCTCGCCCACCCAGTGACCAAAAATGCCACCGAAGTTATTATAGCAAAATCAACAATTGTTGCAAGGAAAACTTGTCTCCTTTAGCTTAAGCGTTCATTCCTTATTTAAAACTGTTATCATTTTCTAAACGTAGCGTCTTGCATGCATTCTATATATACCTTGAATTGGACATAATAAAAGAGCGCTTTATCAGCGCTCACTGTTTTAATAATAATAATATGGTGGGTACGGCGGATAATATGGTGCTGGATAACCGTAATAACCTGGACCTCCTAATGCACTTCCAAGAACTAATCCTCCAAGAAATGGAGCTCCAAAGCCCCAACCCCAAGGGCGACCAAAGCCATAACCGAACCCCGGGCGGCCGAAGCCATAACCGAACCCCGGGCGGCCGAAGCCAAAACCAGGACGACCGAAACCAAAACCCGGGCGACCGAAACCGAATCCTGGACGGCCAAAGCCTCCAAAACCACCGAATGGTCTTCTTATGTCATTAATATCAAATTCTTGCATGATACATGCCTCCTCAAATTATATTTCATTCTCTTTATTACATATGTTATTCACCTACTTCTTGCATAGGCAATCGCCTCTTTTTTTGTGATTTCTTAAAAAATATTCTTTTTCTATCACCTCGTTAGGATCAAACAAGCGTACAGCCATATATTTTTTAAGGCTTTGAAACATACTACATGTAACTTATGTAAAATAAGAGAGAGCAAAGGAGGAATGTACCTTTATAATTTTCAGCAGCTGCTGCAATGAGGAATAAATATAATATGAACGCATAAAAAGAACGCTCAACAAACATGTTGACCGTTCTTCTTATGAAAATACATAGCGATTTTTTATTAATTTATCTGACCCTTTGCTTGACCGTATATGCCCTAAAGCTATATAATCCCCTTTTTATACAATGCGCTTTGAACATAAAATCATAGGAGCGTCTCCCCAAACGCTGCTATGTATGTATATCTGTAATCGCTTACAAACCTTTAATAAAAAACCGATATGATTTTCTATCTATTTACATTAAACAATATTTTAGGCTAAATTTCAACACATTTTTTGTTTTTCTTTGTACTCAGCAAAAAAACAGGTGATATAGCACAATGATTTTCCTTTTTTCCTGTCCCTTTTACTTATATCCATAATCGTTTATAGTTTATAACGAAAGGAAGTGACATAATGTCTGATCAACTAGAAGAATACTTAGAACGAGGAATGTACGGAGCAAAGGAAACAAAAAGAGACGAAAGAAGATATTTCTTAACTGCTCTACGTGAGAATATTGAAATTGCGCTAAAAAAAGGGCAAGTCATGAAAAAGGATGCAGCAAAAATAAAGCCTCTTTTAAAAAAAGTGAAAGACGGTCATTTGTTTTTAAATGGCTCTTTGTCTTATTCATACCTCTCCCCTTATATTCAAGCGGCTAACCAATATAAAGTGCCTTTTACCATCGTTCAGAACTTAGAAGCTGATACCGATATTGGTCTAGTTTTAACGGGTTCTGAAGGCAGTTTGGAACGAGATATCTTTTTAGACTAAAAAAAGAGGTTGACACATAACGAAATGAATTCAATCAACTGCTAGAAGGAACGAGACAGATAAAACTATATTCACCATCAAAAAAAAACGAACCATTGATCAACATGTGATCAATGGTTCGTTTTTCACTTCGTCTAAAATACTTTTGTTGCAGCCTCTTTTTTATTTAGCAAACACGTGATGATCAATTGTTTTAATTACAGCACGTGAACGAATCCAGTTATCGGTAGCTGTTTTTGGATTATAAAAGTAAATGGAATCGTCTAAACGATCTTTTCTAGTCAACGCTTGCTCTACTGCTTTTTTCGAATCTTCTGAAGCAGGTTTGTTAATTGATCCGTTTTGAACCGGTGAAAAAGCGTATGCTTTTCCGACAACTTGTTTAATAACTCCTGTTACCGTATCTGGAAACTTCGGAGAATCTACACGGTTTAACACCACTGTTGCTACCCCTACTTTTCCTTCATACGATTCGCCTTTTGCTTCGGCTTCTACTAAGCGAGCTAATAAATCTTTTTCGCTTGACGAAATCGAAACTGCAGGTGTTTCCTGGTCTGCAGGTTTGGCTTCTGGTTTTGGTTCTGGCTTAGCCGTATTAGCAGGTGCTGCCGTTGAAGGTTCCGTTGTTTCAGCAGCCAGCACTTTTGTCTTACTCGGAATAGCTAATGTTTCACCAATATAAATCATATCTCCTTGACGATTGTTTAATTTTTTAATATCGTCAATTGTTACACTATATCTTTTACCTAACTTCCAAAGACTATCGCCTTTGACTACTTTATAATTAGTTGCAGCCGTAGCTGTTGCATTAAAACCTATAAATGAAAGAGTAGCTAAACAAGCTACTACCATTGATTTCATATAACTATGTTTCATAGGTAATACCTCCTGAAATTTCGTATGGTATTACTCTATCATAGCTATATGGGGGTTTCACCGAACGATTCAATTACATTTCTTTAAGTTTGATGAACAAAATTACGTTCGGAACACAAATATGACATTGTACCTTATTTTTTGTCATATTCACGGTAATTTTTCTGAAATACAGGTATATTTTCCCGCATTATTTCAGTTTAATCAGAAATTTCTTCATTCGTTTTTCCCTTATAATTCTTATGATAAACATTTAAATTCATCTACTTTTACACAAAAGAGCTGAATGTTGTAATCAACATTCAGCTCTTTTTAATCTTCGATCTCAATTTCTACAACATCATAGAAATCAATCACTAGCTTAGCACCCGTATCATCCATAAACGTAAAAACGTCTTGATCATCTGATAAATGTATCACGTATCCGGTCAACTGCTGTTCACTGTTGTCGTAAACAGTAGTAATTAGAATTTTTTTATGATCTACATATGCTTCTTCTAATAACGAATGGAGGTCATAGTCCCCGTCATCTTCGGGCCGGTTCGTTAACAGCATCCCATAAGTCGTCATTCCATTTTTATCTTTCCATATATGATCTGCAAAATAAAAAGGTGCTGTACTTTTTCGAAACTCATCCATAATATCCCTCCTATAACTAAACACGTTTATTCGCTCTTACTATACGTTACTAAATAAACGCACAAGCACTTGTAACAGTATATTCTCTACTGTACAGGCTCATACATCCATTATATAAGGCATAATCAAATAATGCCATCATTTCGTTTAACTCCTAGGAATTTCTAGATACGTATAGGTAAAATCGCCTCCGCGTCCGGCGATTCCACGAAAATGTTTGAAATCAGGGCGATTTACTAAAAAAGGGCGAAAAGCAAGAAAGTCTTCTTTTTTAACTTTAATTTCGGTTACTTTTCCTTCACTTAACTCATTTAACATATTGATTACTGTTTGTTCATCCATTCAGTTCCACCTCGTTTTTAGCTGTTCAGCCAATTTTGCAGAGACGCAAATTGAGCTTCAGCTTCTTTATATCCTTGGTTATAAAGAGCGTCGAGACGCTCACGATTCTTCTCAATTCGCCCTACTACAAGAGGGGATTGCGGACGAATCACAAAGATATTCCCCTGTCTTTCCTGCTCTTCAATATATGACAATGTTTCATTATACAATTTATAGCGGTTCTCAAGCGCACGAGTCAGCCCATCATAATGACGATATTTGCGCTTCAATAACCAAAGCATATTTGATTTCTTTTTTCGATATCCTTCGTTTCGCGTTAGCACAACAATATTTTTTCTATATCCATCCTGCACTGCTTTTTTGATTGGAATCGGATCACTGATTCCTCCATCTAACAGCTCTTTTCCTTTATATGTAACGACAGGTGCTAAAAATGGAAGGGAACTAGAAGCGCGAACCGCTGTCAAAATATCCCGATCATACTCATCAAAATAAACGGGTTCTCCCGTCACGCAGTCCGTTGCTCCTACTACAAGCTTCTCTGTACGCTCAGCAAATGCCTCAAAGTCAAATGGAAGAAGCTGATTAGGAATTTCATCAAAAACGAAATCCATTCCAAATATCTCTTTTGTTTTAAAATAATTTTTCCACGACAAGTAGCGAGGATCCTCTAAAAAATCTAAATTAGCTTTGCGACTTCTTCCTATTTGTCTAGATAAATAAGAAGTGGCATGACAAGCGCCGGCTGAAACGCCAATTACATACGGAAGGTACAGATTTCTTTCCATAAAGTAATCTAAAACTCCGGTTGTATAAAGGCCTCTCATACCGCCTCCTTCGAGCACGAGTCCAGTATCTTTCAATTTCTACACCTTCTAATTCTTATAATTTATGACAAGATTATACCTCGTTTATTATAACGAAAGATGAACAAAGATGGAACTGTGTTGCTTCTCTCTTTCGTTAAAGCTACCAATTCCTTTTATTCCTCAGCACATTTTACTTGTTTTTTCAATTTTATTTTATATTTTTTCAAAAAACCCTTTACTAATTCCCAGTTTTAAGGCAAAATTGTAAAAAAAGAAAACGCTAACTAGTTTCACTATTTTCAAAATTAAAATTATTTAAAAAATTAATAATGAACTAATTTAAAACAAAGGAGCGATGAATGATGAAAATAGCAGAGGTAGGAAACTTGATAGAATTTAAAAATGGCTTACAGGGCATTGTCGAAAAAGTAAATGAAAACTCCGTGATTGTTGATTTGACTTACATGACAAACTACCGGGATTTAGACTTAGAACAGCGAACTGTTGTCAATCACAAAAACTACACGATTATTAATCCCGCTATGTAAAGGGAAAAAGCAACCGGAACGCAAAAACGGTTGCTTTTTTAGTGGTTTTGAAAGAACTGATTCTTTTGTTCTTCTGTAATAATTCCCAGCTTATACATGAGATAAATATACTGTTGAACCTTAACATCCTTCGAACTTTTTTTCACTGTACTCCCTCTTTTCTAAAATGTTTCTTCATACAATAATATATGGCTAAGATAAAAAAAGTTTCCTTAAAGAAACAAAACCAGGCCCCATTTTTTCTTGAAAGGGCCTTATTTTCGTGTGACAATAAGAACAAGCTACTACTACCTACTTACTGAAAGGAATTACTAGCATGTTTGATACTGTATTGTTTATCGTTGCACTTATTGTCATTCTTTTTTTCATCGTGCAGTTCGTTTTTAAACGCAAGCAAACTTCAAATAAAAAAACATCCGTTGAACCCATGAATTATGCCGAAGAAGATTCTAACTCCTACACAAGCTGGAGTGAATCTGCTTCTAATCACGATCACGATGGTGATGGTGATGGGAACGCGGATGCTGACGGAAGATAGAAAAAAGCCTCTTCTTATGAAGAGGCTTTTTTTATTTTGATAACACGCGCTTGCCGTTGGTAAACGAATAATAGCATTCACCTGTATAGATGTCTTGGCTTTCATGTACATGAACACCACATTTATCTTCAAGTGCAGCTTTCATCATGGATTTGGCTACGTTATACGCTTTAATTGGACGATATTTTCTCCACTTTCCTACAAGGCAAAATGAACACGACTTTAACGTGTATCCCCCAAGCTTTTCAAATAGGCGAAACTCTTGGCGCTTGCCTAATAATAACGATGGGCGGAAAAAGTGAGTAGAACGGATATACAAGCTTGCGATATCTTCTTCTACTTGCCCCTTTACTTTACTGTAAAAGAATGGCGAACGAAGATCAGCACCAATTGCTGTAATCGTTAAAAAGTTTTTGCAGCGATATTTTTCTGCACATTTAGCCGCTTTTAAAGGAAATTCGTAGTCAACTTTAATGAATTTCGCTTTTGTTTTTGCTTTTTTCATTGTCGTGCCTAAACAGCAATATACATCATCAACTGCAAAGCATTCTTCGTGCTTATCAAGCTCTGAAAAATCAATTTCAAGCTGACGTAGCTTTGTGTGTTCGATTGGTAGCTTTTTTCGAACAAACACTGTCACATGGTTATATAAGCTGTTGCTTAATAACATTTTTAAAAGTTCTTGACCAACAAGTCCGCTTGCACCTAATACTAATGCTGATCTCTGTGACATTCTTTCACCTTCTCATCTGTTGTTTTTGCAATGGAAAACAGGTTGCATACACAACCTGTTTGTTCGAATTAACGATTATCAATTGTTTCTGGGTATAAATCATGATTCATCAGGCGATAATTAGCCATTTCTTCATACTTCGTACCAGGACGGCCATAGTTTGTATATGGATCAATTGAAATCCCGCCGCGTGGTGTGAATTTTCCCCATACTTCAATATATCTTGGATTCATCAGTTTAATTAAGTCATTCATAATAATATTCATACAGTCTTCATGGAAATCTCCATGGTTACGGAAGCTGAACAAATAAAGCTTTAACGACTTGCTTTCCACCATTTTTTCATCTGGAATGTAACTAATATAAATGGTTGCGAAATCCGGCTGACCCGTTTTTGGACATAAGCTCGTAAATTCCGGACAGTTAAATTTCACAAAATAATCACGATTTGGATGTTTGTTATCAAATGCTTCTAGAATCTCTGGTGAATATTCAAACAAATAGTTTGTTCCTTGATTTCCAAGGAGTGATACACCTTCTAATTCTTCATCTTTTCGACCGCTCATTTGCATTTCCTCTCTTTCTACGATTGTCATTCTAACAGCGTTTTTTTATTTTGTATATATCTGTTTTTATTTTTCTTTGTAAATTTTTTGCTATGCGCTTACACGCCTCGTTTATTTCCCCAAACAAGGGCGTGAACCTGCGGCAGAACTCTTACATCGTTCATGTTTTTAGCTGCCACTGCCTTGTCGATTAACCACTCATACTTTTTAAGCAATTCTTGTGTTAACGACGCATTATCGATTGTCGTTAAGTCCTCGTTGCCTACTTGAACAAAAAATGGAACCTCAGGATAACGTTCATGAACAGATGCTGCATATTCAAAGTCCTCATCATTAAATACAACGACTTTTATGCTTATGTGCGCCATGCGTTTTTCCTTTATTAATGTCTCTATAATATCGTCTAATACGGAGAAATTTGTTTTCATTAATGAACTTGGAGGCTTAGGAGAAATCGTTAAATCATCGATCTTTAGGAACCAATCCTGATAACGGCTTCCCTGTGTTTCAAGAGCTGCTTTTACCCCATGACTGTGCAAAAGCTCTACAAATGAACCAATCGCCTTGATAAGCGCAGGGTTTCCTCCAGAAATGGTGACGTGATCAAAGCACTCTCCTCCAATTTCTTTAAGCTCCGTCCAAATTTGTTCTGCTGTTAGTTGACGAATATCGTTTTTAGCTGATCCATCCCATGTAAAAGCTGAATCACACCAGCTGCAGGAATAATCACAGCCTGCGGTACGAACAAACATCGTCTTACGTCCTACAACCATTCCTTCCCCTTGAATCGTTGGGCCGAATATTTCAAGTACTGGAATTGTATTAGCCACGTTTTTTCACCTTCTTTGGGCGGTAAACTACGTAACTTGTCGGCGTTTCCCGCACGAATACTTGTACGCAAGAAGGCTTATTTGGTAGTGTGTCTAGATATTCTTGAACCAACTCATAAATTTTACGAGCAACAACTTCAGTTGTAGGAAAATCATTTGGATTTTCTTCGTTAAAGATAGAATGATCGTTCAATAATGTATGATCAAATTGACCAGAAACAATTTTTTTCAATAGCGCAAAGTTTACTAAAAAGCCCGCTTCGTCTAATGTATCTCCGGCAACAGTTAAATTTACAAAATACGTATGTCCATGGACTTGACGGCATTTTCCTGCTTCTGTATGAGGAACAAAATGTGCCGCAGCAAACTGCATATCTTTGTTCAATTCATATTCATAGTCATGAAAGACTTGAGGATACATTTGTTGCAGCATTATTTTTCTCCTCCTTCTTTTGTTTGCAAGTATTGATCTAACCCGCGTTTTCGCAATTGACATGCGGGACATTCGCCGCACCCATCAGCAACAATACCGTTGTAGCACGTTAATGTTTTTTCACGCACATATTCAAGCGCTCCTAGCTCATCCGCTAACGCCCACGTTTCTGCTTTATCAATCCACATAAGCGGCGTATGAATCACAAACTCGAAGTCCATTGATAAATTAAGCGTGACGTTTAACGATTTCACAAATACGTCTCGACAGTCTGGATATCCCGAAAAATCAGTTTCACAAACGCCTGTTACGATATGACGGCCTCCGCTGTTTTTAGCAAGTACGGCAGCAAATGATAAAAATAACAGATTGCGGCCATCCACAAACGTTGTAGGCAACTCTCCTTCTTTTTGCTCAATTTCAATATCATCTCGCGTTAAGGCATTTGGTGCTAATTGATTTAAAAGTGACATATCTAGGACGGTATGCTTCACACCTAAATCAGCTGCGATAGCTTTTGCTACCTCTATCTCTTGACTATGACGCTGACCGTATTGGAAAGTAACCGTTTCTACTTCTTTAAAGTTTTTCAAAGCCCAAAATAGACATGTTGTACTATCTTGACCTCCGCTAAATACAACAATAGCTTTTTCATTTTTCATCATTATTGTTCGTCTCCTTTTTGATTGAAATCAAAAGAAGAAGAAACTTTATTGAACCGTTCGTTCCCTTTGTGACTAATTTTATAACACAAAAAAGAGACTGCTCTTTTCCAGCAATCTCCCTAAAAAGCAACTAAGATACACGTCCTCGCCAGCATACACGTCAAAAAGACGTGTTGATAGAAAAGCACGTGAAAGAAGACACGCTAAAACCGTGTCTTTTGTCATCAACGATGATCTTAGTTTTTTATAGAGGGAGTTTTCGAACCTCTCCCGTACATATACAAACGTGTACGGCGTTTCTTCTTGAATTGTCATCGTATACTATACCACATACGTATAAATAATGCTATGTTTGTTGGCTTCTATCACCTTTAGCTGCCTTATTTCTCTTTATATAAGAAAGCGCAATAAATAACAACGGAAAACAGACGCTTAGTACAAATAAATAAAACGGCCAGTAATATTTTTCAAAATAATTGAAGTATGCTGTATTTGGAATAATGTAATACGCCACGCCTGTAATGATTAGACCTAAAGGAAAGCTCAAAAAATTGCGCACCCGTAAATTACATAATTGAGCGATACTTAACTGAATAGCATAGAACACAATGACAACTTTAAAAAAGATAGATAACATCCAAATAATAGCTACTAATACTTCAACGTGCTGTATCGTTGCACCTAACGAAATCATTTTTCCTAATAAATAAACTGGGTAGCTGTGCATTGATGCAATATTCGCGCCAAGAGCTAATATACAAGCCGCAACTGCAATCGTAATCGTCAAGCCCGATGCCACAGTGCCGATAACAATCATTCTTTTTACCTTTTTGCCATCTTTTATATGAGGCGTAATCATTAGCACAAAAATCAATTCCATAAACGGATTTCCTAAGAAATACGTGGTTCCTAACACTAAATCATCCATGCGGAATTCAAACAAAGGGTAAAGACGATCCAGTTTCATCTGAGGAATATTTAACGAAATTAACAATAAAAAAGGGACGACGATCCACGGTAAAAAGATTTCCGCGGTTCTCGCTATCACTTCAATGCCTAAATACCCTCCGTATATAACCGCTAAAATCACAAGAGCATGAATCCACGTAGGCAGCGTTTCAGGGACAATTTGCGTCGTCATAAATGTACTGATATCTCGAAGGGAAAACGTAGATTGAATGAACATAAAAAAAATGTAAATAAGAGACATACACGCTCCGGCGTAAGGACCTAGCGCTTTTTTAGCTATTTCAATGAACGTTTGCTGAGGGTAACGGTGCATCAGCCATAACAGCACCGCAACAATTAAAAGGGCAAAGCCAATAGCAAGCACACTACATACCCAGGCATTTTGTCTATTCGTTTCTAATAACGTAGCCGGAACTGCCAAAATAGCGCTTCCGATACAAAAAAAATAAATGAGAAAAAGAAGTTGTTTCGGAGTAATAAATTCTTTTATTTGCATCATACACCCCTTCTCTCCTACATGCTTACGTAAATAACAGATGATGAACGGTTTTAGTAAGAGGCTTAATGAGTTCCTCTAAAAAGTACAGAGGCGTAGGTACTTCTTTACGGAGTGTAATGGCTCCCCAAAAGAATAAACCCATACCTATAAGACAAAGATAGACAACGATTTCACGGTAATACTTTTCCTTTCGGAAGTTAATCATAATTTTTTTAGTCAAATAAGCAAGAAGTACGAGTAAGGCGATAAATCCCTCCATTTTCTTTCTCCTTAATGCTTCATTTGCTTCATATATGAGTTATTTAACGTGCCTAAGCGACGGATTTGAACTTTGGCATCTAACTCGACGGTTAAATCTTCTGCGTAAATTCTGTTCCAGTCTCTTTTCATTTTGTACCATCTCTTTACATCTTGTCTGTAAAACGTTTCTCCAAAACCGAAGATATCACTTTTATAATCTTTTTGAGCTTTTTCCACTGCGTCATTCATTTTTTCTTTTACGTCCGCTGCTGTTTTTCGTTCGAGCATATTGATTACAGCTGGGTCCTGTAAGTTTACTTGACACTCTACATCTGCCACGTTTGCTTCACCTTTTAAATCCACGTGAATATGAGGCTTATGGTTTTTCATAGAAGCCGTTACCTTCACGTTCGTTCGAAGCATTTCTACTCCGATGATATCGTGCTGTTTTTCTTTTCCTTCGCATGGAATAACAATTAACGTACTTTTTACATTTCCTGTAATATAGTTATATCCTTTACTTTCGTCTTCATTGAACCAGCCGATCAGCTTATCATTTTGAAAGACACCTAATCCTTTAAAATTGAGCAGGGTGGACAGATTGGTCCGGGAAATGCTCGACATATCTCCTGCCTTTTTCACGTCGCCTTTGACCAATACTCCCGATAACACCGCCTGCTTTCCTTCGCTCGTTAAGTTACTGATCAGTTCATTTAACTTTACGCCTCTAGTGGGTGCCCAAATACGCTGAGAGACGTCTAATGAAGCAAACATATGGTTAGCTGGTATTTTTTCAATTGTTGTTAATACGTTCAGAACGCTCGATGCTTTCGTGTTTTTAGCAACAACAACAAAATAATCGGTACGCACTTCATGATCCCGAGCAAAGAAATCAAGCACTTCAGCAATACCCTCTTCCGCCATGCTTTCGCTAATGACTAGCATTCGTAAATGAGAAAGATAAATTTTCCGCGGGGATTTTGTCGTTATTTTTCTTAACCCTTCCATTACAGACGAAGCCTTAATAGAGAATGTGGTAACAGAAGGCCCGTTTGTAGGGGTTTTGGCCTGAATATCACCAGGGTTAATCAGCTGAACTGTAACAATAATGCCATCTTCTGCTTTATCAATTCCGACAGCAACCGTAATGGCTAGCTCATTCAACTCTCGACTGCTCCAGCAGCCGCTTAACAGCAATGAACAGATACATAACATCAGAAATGCTTTCATAGTAACCGGCCACCTTTGCACAGTTTAGTTTTTTTGCGTCTTTTGACGTGAAATATTCTTCTCGTTAATAAGCTTTGGCCTTGTTTTCATTTTTTTGATCGAACGTCTAATTAGAACATCCTTTTGATCACGCTTCACAAAGGGAGCCATAGGTGTCATATAAGGGACTCCAAATGACCTTAAGCTGCATAAATGTAAAATCATTAAAATTAGCCCGAGGATAATACCGAACAAGCCAAAAGTAGCTGCTAAAACCATTAAAATAAAGCGCAGCATCCTTACTGCAATGGCCATATCATACACCGGTGAAACAAAGTTACTAATAGCGGTGATGGATACAACGATAACCATTGCAGGCGATACT
The DNA here is from genome assembly GCF_050846875.1 of Priestia sp. TRN 1309. Taxonomy (NCBI): domain Bacteria; kingdom Bacillati; phylum Bacillota; class Bacilli; order Caryophanales; family Bacillaceae; genus Priestia; species Priestia sp. TRN 1309. The sequence goes on from NZ_JBOZGM010000003.1 coordinate 132,061, forward strand.
AATCCAGCTTGTACGGCGGCTTCTCCTAAAACGAGTGCTCCCACGATTGAAATAGCTGAACCTACTGCTCGAGGCAATCGGACTCCCGCTTCTCGCAAAATTTCAAACGTGATTTCCATAATAAACGCTTCAATAATAGCTGGAAAAGGCACACCTTCCCTTTGAGCTGCAATACTAATTAACAAAGCAAAAGGAAGCATCTCTTGATGAAAAGTAGTTAAAGCAATATAAGCAGAAGGTGTTAAAAGGGCTAAGAAAAATGCCATGTAGCGCATTAAGCGAATCAATGTACTAATATCTGCGCGCTGGTAATAATCTTCGGCCGCCTGAAAAAATTGAATAAATAGGGCAGGAACCATCAATACAAAAGGTGTACCGTCTACTAAAATGGCTATCCGCCCCTCTAAAAGACCTGCTGCCACGGAGTCTGGACGCTCCGTGTTATGCATAGTAGGAAAAGGTGTATAATCTTCATCTTGAATCAACTCTTCGATATATCCGCTCTCCAAAATACCGTCTATATCAATTTTAGAAAGACGCTCTTTTACCTCTTGAATGACCTGTTCATCCGCAATGCCGTCTATATAAACGAGCGCAATATCCGTTTTTGTAAACTCTCCTATTTGCTGAGATTCAATCCAAAGTTTTGGAGATTTTATTCGGCGCCGAATCAATGCGGTATTCGTTCGCAGTGTTTCTGTAAAACTGTCTCGAGGTCCTCTTACAACGGTCTGAGATTGTGGTTCAGAAACAGCCCTGTCTCTCCACCCTCTTGTACTTGCCACAATACACGTTTGATACCCTTCTAAAAACAGCACGGTATCTCCTGATAAAACATGAAGAAGAGCATCATCCAATGTTTTGGCTTCCATAATTTCACCGGCCGCCAAACTATAGCTTTTAATCAACTCGTACATATTAACGACACCGTCATCATGAGTTAAATGCTCATCGTGATAATGCATAATGGAGTCCAGCGCATAGTGTTCAACTTCATCTTTATTTACCAATCCGTCGATGTAAGCAACACCTAAAGTGAATTTTTCTTCAATTGAAATTCGAAACTCTCTTGTCACTAAGTCCGTGCTCTGTCCCAATGCTTTTTTCATGTGGAAGATATTATCTCCCACTCTCTCCGACAATTTCTGCTCTTCCTCAGTGGAAGAAGCACTAGTTGCCTTAGAGTCCTTCGATTCACCAGCTTTTTCTTTCCGCTGTTTGGATTTATTCGTTAACTCCGATAGTTTTTTAATACGCATTGTTCATCCTCCACTACATTGAACGAAAAGAAACGGAATTTCTTCTTTTTATTCTCTATAGTTTTTGTATGAAAAGGAAATTTATACTTGAAGCCATTTTAATAATCTTTATTTTTGACATCATTTGTGCATTTCTATAGGATAGTAATGGATAATTCTTCGTTATTATAAAGAATGTTTATACGGAACATTGAAAGGAGTCTATACATGGCACAATCACTTAAAGGCAAAGTAGCTCTTATTACAGGAGCAGGAAAAGGCATCGGTCGTTCAACTGCAATTGAATTAGCAAAAGAAGGCGTAAATATCGGTTTAATTGCTCGTACAGAGGCAGATTTAAAGGCTGTTGCTTCTGAACTGGAAGCATTTGATGTACAAGTTGCTTATGCAACAGCAGACGTTTCTTCTATGGAAGAAGTAAACGCAGCAGTTGAGCATCTACATACAAAATTAGGGGCAACGGATATCTTAATCAACAATGCGGGAATCGGTAAATTCGGAGGCTTTTTAGAGCTAGACCCAGCTGAGTGGAAACAAATCATTGATGTGAATTTAATGGGCGTTTACTACGTAACGCGCGCCGTTCTACCTCAATTAATCGAAAAAAATGGTGGAGACATCATCAATATTTCATCCACTGCTGGTCAAAAAGGCGCTCCCGTTACAAGTGCTTACAGCGCTTCAAAATTTGGCGTGCTTGGCTTAACTGAATCTTTAGCGCTAGAAGTGCGCAAACACAATATTCGTGTAACAGCTCTAACACCAAGTACAGTAGCAACGGAATTAGCATATAAAGAAAACTTAACGGATGGCAATCCTGATAAAGTGATGCAGCCTGAAGACCTAGCAGAAATTATGGTAGCACAATTAAAGCTGCATCCGCGTATTTTTATCAAATCTGCGGGCATGTGGTCTACAAATCCATAAACAAACATAGAAAAAGGAGAGCTTCAGCTCTCCTTTTTTGTGTCTTCTTTTATATGATGGTTAGCTTATTTACGTTTAGGCGTGATTTCTTCTGATAGTTCTTCAAAAGACTTTACTTTTCCATGCGATGGGTTTTGTGATTGCTTTCGTACGTTCCACTGACGCTCTTTTTGACTTTTAGACTGAGTCATTTTGCTTCATCCCCTTTTTATATGCTTACATGTAGTAGGATAAAACAAGCTGCTCTTTTCCATTCATCAAAACTGCTTCCAATTTCTTTACTGCTTAGCTAAATGTATTTTAAACCATTTATCAATTTCCGCGTTATATTGATCATAATAAGCAGTTAGCGGATGGTCTCCGTTTTTATACAGTACATATTTGTATTCTTTTCCCTGCTCATCTAGTTGTTTCACAAGCTTTTCAGCCTGAGTGTGATGAACTTTACGATCATGATCACCCTGTAAAATTAAAAGAGGTGAATTTACTTTATCGCTCCAGTAGACAACAGAACGACTTTTATACCTCTCTGGATACTGCGCCGGATCTCCTACAATTGTCCGCAGCACTTGTTTCATTTCAGGCCCTCTTTGGTCGTAGAATTGAAACATGTCTGTAATACCTGATTGTACGACAACAGCATCAAATTTAACGCCGTTTTTCATCGTTAAATACGTCATCATACCGCCGCGTGAATATCCTAGCGCTACCTTTTGCTGGTGATTTACATAAGGAAGCTGTTCTCCCCATTTAATAAGATTTAATACGTCGTCAATATCTTTACCGCCGTACGTCTCTGTTCCTTCACTTCCGCCATTTCCCCTGTATTGAGTCGCAACAACGACGTAGCCTTTACTTGCCCAGTATGACAAATACTGAAGTGTTTTTGCGCGAATCATGCCATGTTCGCGATTTCCTCCGCGATTATATACTAAAAGCGGATAATGTTTGTCTGCAATGTCTTTAGGCTGTACTAAAAACCCTTTTATCTTTAAATTATCACTAGGATACGTAATTCTATATACATCTACTTTATTTGAATAAGGCGATAATAAATTCAATTTTTCTTTATTTACATCATCACTTTCAGCTCGGTTAAAAACCGCTGTCACACCGAGCACAGCTACAGTGATTAATGCAATGATGCCCCATTTTTTCAACAGAAACCCTCTCCTCAATAAATATCTTTTCTCTTTTATAATGAGTGTTTTCATTTGCCTTTACCCTTCTTAAATGTTTGCTAAAAAGGGCATTCATCCCATCGCCAATACAGCTTATTTATCATACCGCAAAACCCAAATTTCTTCATTAATAAAGAAATAAGAATTCATACAAGTACATGAAGAGGAAAGACGTATAGTAAATTGTATTATTAAATTATAGATTTGAAAAGTGGAATGATACTTTTTTTGTCGTTTTTTACCTGTCCTTTTTTAAAAAGAAAAAAGCCCAGTTAAGACTGAGCTTTTTTCTTGGCAATACCAATGCCTGTATTTGCTAAAATAATTGAAAAAATCGGACATAAAATGCTAAAGAATGTAAATGGAATATAGTCAGCCGCTGGAATATTTAATGCAGTTGAAATAAAAGCTCCGCTGACACCCCACGGAATAATAGCATTAATAACCGTTCCACCGTCTTCAAGCGTTCGTGATAAGTTTTTCGGGTCTAAGTTCCACTTTTCATACAGCGGCTTAAACGTTTGCCCAGGCAGAAGAATTGATAAATACTGTTCTCCTGTAATAACGTTCACTCCAATTGAAGATAGAAGCGTAGCAAAAATAACGTCTCCGCTGCGGCGGATTTGTTTTGCTAATCCTTCTAATAAAGCATCAATAATTCCAACCGCTCTCATCAAGCCACCTAGCGACAAGGCAATCATGATAAGAGAAATAGAAAACATCATGGACTGTAATCCGCCTTTGTTTACAATCGCATCGACTACTTTATTGCCTGACTCGATTGCTGGCCCGCTTTGAAGAACCCCTAGCAATTGACTCAGCGTAAATTCATGCTGTGTAATCATTCCTGTAATAATGGCCGTTACAATCCCTAAAACTAACGTTGGCAATACATCGACTCTTCTCATCGAAAAAATAAGAACTAAGAGTGGAGAAAGCAACGTTAACACGTGTAAATTAAACGTATGTTTTAATGCTTCTTGAATTCCTTGAATTTCTCCGTAATTGACGCTTTCATGATTTCCGTTCATTCCGATTACCAATGCAATGATTGCTGTAATAACAATACTTGGAACCGTCGTCCACGTAATATGCTGAATATGTTTAGGGAGCGGTACTTCAACGATACCAGAAGCAAAATTTGTTGTATCAGACAATGGAGACATCTTATCTCCAAACACAGCTCCTGAAACAATCATCCCTGCTGCTAGCCCTGGATGTACACCAATAGCAGTTCCCACGCCAAATAAAGCGACTCCTACCGTACTGACGGTTGTTAATGAACTTCCCGTGAATGTTGAAACTAACACGGTGATAACCAAAGCACTAATTAAAAAGTACTGCGGTGAAATCCAGTGGAAGCCGTAGGATAAAATCGTCGGTATCGTTCCTCCTACCATCCAAATCGCAATGAGCATCCCGATCAGCATTAGAATAAGGATAGGCTTAATGCCAAGTCTAACACCGTCTAAAATGCCTTTCTCCATTTCTGTCCACTTATATTTCAACAAAAAGCCAATCACACTAATAAATGCTACACCAAATATTAGCGGAATATGAGGCGGCAGCTTTAACATAAATAATGAAACAAAAATAATAGCTAATAGCACCAAAACCACCGCTATTGATTGTATAAATGAAATTTCTTTTTTCATGAGGTATTCCCTTTCTATCTTTCTTTTTCACTTAAACGCTTTTATGCTTTTACGCAGTTAAGTGCAAACCTTCTTGAGTATAATTTTTATCCTTCTTGCTGTCAATAACTTATTTTATCCAACGGCAGGCTCTGCACTCATTTTTCCACTTTTCTTCTTATTAATATTTATTCTCTATCTAAGCAAATCATTGTACAAAATGCTTCTAATGTTTTTATATATATAAAACGGGTACACACAAAACACACGTTTTTTTAATGTACTACCTTTTGTACATAAGCGAGGAACTTCCCTCAAAAAATTTTTAAGCAAAAGACTTGAAAGTCAAAAAAGGTCAAAGTATAATGAGATTATGAAAGGTCAAGAAAGGTCAAACACCTGCTGATCTTCGATTAAAATCATTTAGGGAGGCTAATTAAATGATTTGTCAAAACTGTAATAAACGTGAAGCATCTATTCAATTAAATGTACAAACAAATAATCAAAAATCTCAATATCGTTTATGTCATACATGTTATCAAGCACTAATGAAAGAACATAAAATCCCATCAGGCTTTGGAGGTGGCGGCTTTATGAACATCGATGATTTATTCAAGCAAATGGCGCACGAACAAGCTGCACCGGAGCAGCCACAGCAAGGAAACGGCGGCGGAGGCTTTTTAGATCAATTTGGTCGAAACTTAACTCAAATTGCGAAAACGGGATTAATTGACCCTGTTATTGGCCGCGAAGAAGAAGTAGAGCGCGTCATTGAAATTTTAAATAGAAGAAACAAAAACAACCCGGTACTAATTGGAGAACCCGGTGTTGGTAAAACAGCTGTAGTCGAAGGGTTAGCTTTAAAAATTGCGGAAGGAAAAGTTCCTGCAAAGCTGCTAAATAAAGATGTATATCTGTTAGATGTAGCATCACTCGTAGCTAATACGGGCGTGCGAGGTCAATTTGAAGAGCGTATGAAACAGTTAATTTCCGAGCTTCAACAGCGAAAAAACGTGATTTTATTTATCGATGAAATCCACCTTCTTGTAGGAGCAGGTTCAGCGGAAGGTTCAATGGACGCAAGCAATATTTTAAAACCTGCTCTTGCACGAGGTGAACTTCAAGTAGTCGGAGCTACAACTTTAAAAGAGTACCGTTCCATTGAAAAAGATGCGGCTCTTGAACGACGTTTCCAGCCGGTTATGGTTCACGAACCGTCTGTAGAAGAAGCCGTTGAAATTCTAAAAGGAATTCAAAGTAAATATGAAGATTATCACGGCGTTAGCTATACAGATGAAGCGATCCGCGCTTGTGTAAATTTATCACACCGCTACATTCAAGATCGTTTCTTGCCTGATAAAGCAATTGACTTGCTAGATGAAGCAGGTTCAAAAATGAACTTACAGGCAGGCATTACAAATAAAGACGACGCAGCCGCTCGCTTAAAAGAAATTACAAAAGAAAAAGAGCAGGCGCTAAAGGATGAAAAATATGAAGTAGCGGCAAAACTGCGCGATGAAGAAGCTGCTCTTGAAAAACAACTAAACGAAGAACAGCAAAAAATGAATGTGGATATTGCTGACATTCAAGCCATTATTGAAAAGAAAACGGGTATCCCTGTTGGTAAACTTCAAGAAAATGAATCAGCAAAAATGAAGCATTTAGCAGAGCACTTAGCTCAAAAAGTAATCGGACAGCAGGAAGCTGTCGAAAAAGTAGCAAAAGCAATTCGACGTTCTCGCGCTGGATTAAAAGCGAAGCATCGCCCAATTGGTTCATTCTTATTTGTCGGTCCAACAGGTGTCGGTAAAACAGAGTTAACCAAAACATTAGCTGAAGAACTGTTCGGCTCAAAAGATGCAATGGTTCGTCTAGATATGAGTGAATACATGGAAAAACACGCGGTGTCTAAATTAATCGGTTCACCTCCTGGCTACGTAGGTCACGAAGAGGCAGGACAATTAACAGAGAAAGTACGCCGTAACCCTTATTCCATCATCTTACTAGATGAAATTGAAAAAGCTCATCCAGACGTTCAGCATATGTTTTTGCAAATTTTAGAAGATGGACGTCTAACGGATAGTCAAGGTCGCACAGTAAGCTTCAAAGACACGGTTATCATTATGACAAGTAACGCTGGTGTAGGTGAAAAGAAAATTACGGTTGGGTTTGACGCAGAAAATGATGCGCTTAAGCAGGCATCCGTTTTAGATTCACTTTCATCTTATTTCAAACCAGAGTTTTTAAATCGATTTGATACAATCATTGAATTTAATCACCTTGAAAAAGATAACTTGATTAAAATCGTTGACCTTATGCTTGCTGAATTGAAAGAAACATTACAAGAACAAAACATCACGCTGAGCGTAGCAGATGAGGTAAAAGAAAAACTGGCTGAACTTGGCTATCACCCTGCATTCGGTGCTAGACCACTCCGCCGAGCAATTCAAGAACAGCTTGAAGATCGAATTACAGATTTACTGTTAGATGATGCGGACGTATCAACAGTGAACGTAACGTTAAATGCAGCAAGCGAAATCACCGTACAAAACTAATAGAAAAAGCGACTCTACTTGAGTCGCTTTTTTTTATAGAAATACTTTCGTTTATTTACTTTCATCTGTTTTGTCGTCCGCACTATCCGTTGATTCTTCTTGATCATCAGCTGCTTCATCCCCAGATGAATCATCTGCTTCGTCTTGCGTCATTGTTTCCTGTGAATCATCTGTTGTTGTATCCTCCGATTGAGTATCATCCGACTGTTCGGTTTGCTGTTCTGTTGCATCTTTTTCATCCGTTTGTGAGTTGCATGCTGTGATTAACATAATTGCTAGAAGTGATCCAAATAACTTGACTAATAAACTTTTGTTCATTTTACCGTCTCCTTTCGAATCATCTGAGCCTCTATGTAGTCACCATTCATATGGCTCTACTGGCAGTATAGCCTATCCAATTGGAAAAAAGTTCACTTTTACAAGGTTATCACAAAAGCTTTACATCTCCTTCATTTCGTTCATATTCCCCTCATATTTCCTTAATAGTTTATGACCAGCCACATTCTAGATCTATCTTCCTTGGTCTAAGTGCTCAATTCGGCTATTCACATAGTTGTAACTATGCTAATATGAGTGATATATTACTGTATCGTGCGACTAGCTGACTATGAAGTTATTCTCCTATAAAATTATTCACCATTTAAGAAAGGGATTTTTTATGGAATCACACAACCTCATAAAAAAACGTAATTTTATTCTTTTACTTATTTTTTGGCTGCTGTATTTTGTCCACATTGTGTTATACCACTTTATTGCAGCTGATCCTCATCTGATTGTTTTTATAAGCGGAGGGGTTTTATTATTGGTAGTGACGGCTATGTATTACTTTCATTTTCATCCTGCTATCATTATGTATTCTTTTTTTATATGCTATTATGCCTATATTGCGTACATAACATCTATTGAACCTGCTGTTATTAATTATTTGTTTTTGTTTCTTGGAATAATTGTTAGCTTTATTTACTATAGCTATATCGCTATTGTAACTTCTACATTAATGTCCATAATAATTGTTTTGTACTTTTATGTAAGCAACACTCTTTTTACATCTGTGACTTTCGTGAAATTAGATATCGTTTATTTCATTTTGTTTACGCTGATCACAATGATTATTTTGTTGTATTGTGCTCATTTCTCTAAAAAATTGATTGCTATTACGACGGTCAAAATGAACAAAACCGAAGATGAACTTTACTCAGCTCAAGAGTATTTACAATCTTTTTTCACATACAATCGCGACGCCATTTCCGTGTTCAGTCTAGACGGCAAAGTGATTAAAGTAAACGATGCTTTTGAGCAAATATACGGATGGAAAGCGGAAGAAATTGTCGGAAAAACCATCCCGTTTATTCCTACTGGCTTAAAAGGCGACGCTGAAAACCGATTAGACAGGGTTAAAAAAGGAGAAAAGCTGGTAGCCTTTGAAACCCAAGATAAGCGAAAAGACGGAAAAATAATTGATGTAGAAATCACTGTTTCACCTATTTTTAATCGTGATCAGCAAGTCGTTGCGCTTTTTGGTATTTCACGCGATCTTACAGAAGAAAAGGAAACAGAAAAATTTCTTCGCCAAACCGATAAATTATCTTTAGCCGGCGAAATGGCAGCGGGCATCGCTCATGAAATTCGAAATCCGCTTACTTCCCTGAATGGATTTATTCAGCTTATTCATGAAGACAGCAGCCGCTATCATTCTTATACAACCATCATGCTGAGTGAACTGAATCGTATTAACTCAATCGTTGGAGAATTTTTATTGCTCGCTAAACCTCATGATACGGTTATGAAAAAACATGCATTCTCTACTATTTTAAATGACGTTATTCTTCTGTATGAATCAGAATGTGTATTAAAAAACGTCGTAGTTAAAACGCAGGTGGAAGCTCCGCATACATACATCTGCTGTGATGCCAATCAAATTAAGCAAGTACTCATTAATTTATTAAAAAATGCGCTCGAAGCTATGCCTAGCGGAGGAGAAATTCATTTAAACGTTACTCAGCATACTAAAGGCCTTACTATTTTCATTAAAGATACAGGAGTGGGTATTCCCTCAAATTTGCTTACGCACATTCAAAAGCCCTTTTTTACCACGAAGCCATCAGGCACCGGTCTTGGACTTGTTGTGATTAAAAACATTCTGTATCAGCATAAAGGAACATTTGAGATTAAAAGCACTGTGGGCGAAGGAACCAGCGTTACCCTTACGATTCCTTTATGGGAACAAGGAGTGAACCATTAAAAAAAGAGGCTAGAACAAAAGTATGTTAGTTGAAGGAAGATCCGAACGAGTTTATTTTTTAATTAAAAATCAAACTCATTCGGATTTTTTTATTATGAGGGTGAGCGTAGGTTTAATCTAGGTGCTTCTAGCTGTTGATTGGAGGGCAAGGCGAAGACTCCTGCGGGAAAAGCGGAATAGGTGAGACCCCGCAGGAGCATAAGCGCCGAGGAGGCTCACCAGCCGCCCGCGGAAAGCGAAGCCTTGCACGGAAATCAACGGCGGTGTAACAAGCGATTCATACTAGATTGTTTCTCACATTTGTTCGTCTTTAGATTCGATTGATTTTGTTATGTCTCAAGCCCTGTTTTTATAGCTTTTTATCATCAATACTATTTAAATAGTTTTCAATTTCATCTACTACAGACTGCACGCAGCCCTCTTCGAATGGAGAGATCAAATTCGCTTCCTCTACTAATTCTAAAAATGGCTTACTTCCGCCAAGCTTACACAAATGAACGTAATCTTGCCATGCTTGTTCATGATTTTCTCGATCCTTTTTCCAAAATTGAAATGCACAAATTTGAGCGAGCGTATAATCAATATAATAAAACGGAGACGTGTAAATATGAAGCTGGCGCTGCCAGAAGCCACCGCTTTCTAGATAACGATGGCCATCATAGTTTTTAGAAGGCATATATTTCTTTTCAATTTCTCGCCACGTTTGTTTTCGTTCCGAAGGCGTCATCTCAGGGCGTTCGTATACAGCATGCTGAAATTCATCTACTGCTACCCCGTAAGGCAAGAAAGTTAAGCCTGAGCTTAAATGAGAAAACTGGTATTTATCTTTGTCTTCTTTAAAGAACAACTCCATCCAAGGCCATGTAAAATACTCCATGCTCATCGAATGAATTTCAGCTCCTTCATGCGTAGGCCAGTGATACTCATTGGTTTCCATATCTCGGCTGGAATACACTTGAAAAGCATGCCCTGCTTCATGCGTTAACACATCAATATCGCCTGATGTTCCATTAAAGTTTGAAAAAATAAACGGCGCTTTGTATTCTTCAATAAACGTACAGTAGCCTCCGCCTGCTTTGCCCTTTTTAGCGACTAAATCCATTAAATTATTTTCAAGCATAAAGGAAAAAAATTCGTCCGTTTCTTTAGAAAGCTCCTTATACATAACCCGTCCATTTTCAATAATCCACTTTTCATCACCTTTTGGCACTGCGTTTCCTGTTTCAAACTGAAACGGTTCATCATAATAAGTTAAGCTCTCTACTTGAATTCTTTCCTGCTGACGCTTTTTTAGTTTTTCAGTAAGGGGAACAATATACTCTTTCACTTGTTGGCGAAAAGCGGCAACCATTTCAGCATCGTACCCTATTCTAGACATACGAGCATAGCCCACTTCTACGAAATTTTTATAGCCTAATTTTTCAGCAAGCTTAGTCCGCACTTTTACAAGCTTGTCGTAAATATCATCAAATTCCTCTTCATGATCAGTAAAAAATTGAAACTTCGCTTCTGCTGCTTTTTTTCTCATTTCTCGATCAGATGACTCCATAAACGGATCGAGCTGAGCTAACGTTCTTTCTTCTCCTTCAAATACAATTTTAGCTGACGCCACTAGCTTCGTATATTGAGATGATAGCTTATTTTCTTCCTGCAGCTCTTTTACTATTTCAGGAGAGAACGTTTTTAACTGCATTTCAGCAAGAGAAAACAGCTGCTTTCCCCACTTTTCTTCTAGTTCCGGTTTAAAAGGTGAAGAGATTAAGGCTTTGTAAAATTTCTCTACGTATCCTTCTAAAAGCGGCTGTGTTTCATCAAAATAGTCTTGTTCTTCTTTATAAAATTCATTGGCTGTGTCGATAGAATGACGAATATAGCAGATGTTCCCCATTGTACTGTACTGAGAATACGCATCGTTTGCTAGACGAATTGCCTCATTTTGCTGACTGACTGACCCTGCTTCCGTAAAATGTGTAATGGCCTTTTCAAACTGCTTTTCAATTTCATTCATATCAGGTCGCGTATATGTATAATTCTCAAATTTCATCATTTATTCCCCTTCCTCTATATGTCTGTATGTAACCTAATTCGTTTTTATCCAGCTGTATTCCTGTTAATTTCAATTTTTTGTCACTTTTTATTTTTTATGTCGATTGGTCATGAAAGAAGTCATAGAAAAAACTCGTTTGTTCAACAGAAACAAACGAGCTTTCCTTACTTAATTAGTCGATTCCGGCAAAAATTCATCTGCATAGTGCCCTAGTTTCTTAAGCATCGAAATGGCAACTTCCTTTTCTTCGCTAGATAAAACGGATAAAATTTCATGAATTCTTTTTTCGTGACTCGGAAACATGCTTTCAATCATTTCCTTGCCTTGCTTGGTGATAGCTGCATAGGTTACGCGACGATCGTTCGGACAAGCAACACGCTCCAAGAAGCCTTTTTTCTCAAGCTTGTCTACTACATACGTAATACTGCCGCTTGCCAACAGAATTTTTCCGCCAATTTGCTGAAGAGGCTGCTGGCCTTTGTGGTACAATAACTCTAGGACAGCAAATTCGGTTGGATTCATTCCATGCTGTTGAATAAATTTATGCACATGATCATTAATTGAACGATTGGCACGAGATAGTACAATAAATAATTTAAGAGATTGGTCTAACTCTTCTCTAGTTACATCATTCGTCATTTTAATCAGTTCCTTTGATATTATCTTGATATCAAGATAATACTAAAATTTCCCTTCAAAGTCAATCAAAGCAGGCTTATTTCATCGGTTATTCTCTCTGCTTGTACAATTTTTTTGATAAAAAATGTATATAAGTGGATTTATACATATGCTTTTAATACAATAAACATATGAACATTACATAAAAAGGTGAATGATTATGAAACCAACCCATTTATTATTTAATTCCGCGATTGGTTCGCAAAAGCCTGAAACAATCGTTAACCGGCAAAACCCCTGTCCCTTTTGCGACGTAGAATCTCTTACAGGCATCATTGAAAAACAAGGACCTATCATTTGGCTAAAAAATAAGTTTCCCGTTCTGCAAGATGCTTATCAGACGGTTATTATTGAGACCGATGAGTGTTCGTCAGAACTATCTATTTATCCAAAAGAACATCTGTATACCTTGCTGAGTTTTGCTACTGAACGATGGATATCGATGATGAACAGCGGAGAATATGCTTCTGTTCTTTTCTTTAAAAACCACGGCCCCATGTCCGGAGGATCATTACGACATCCTCATATGCAAATTATTGGTTTAAATGAGATGGATGTAAATGAAAATGTGAAGCTAGAGCAGTTTGAAGGAGTCACAATTGCCAAAAATGAACACGTCACATTTAATTTATCTGTAAAACCTCGAATGGGCTTTTTTGAATTTAACGTGATAACAGATCAGCTTGACAAAGAGCTGCACACGTTTGCAGATTATCTTCAAACGGCTGCTCACTATTTATTAAATCATTTTCATCGTAGCTGCACGAGCTACAACTTGTTTTTTTATAATCTTAAAAACGGCAAAATTGCAGCGAAAATCATTCCTCGCTTTGCCACATCTCCTTTGTATGTAGGATATGGCATTCCTCAAGTTTCCAATAAGCTTGAGCACATTGCTAACCAAGTTCAGGAGCTGTACTTCACCTAAAAAGTTGAACCTTCACTGGTTCAACTTTTTTGTAAAATTATTGCATAAAGCTGTTCATTTTTAAAATAGTCATGCTCATAGAAAACAAAAAAACATACACTAAAAGAACGATGTGAATTGAGGATAAAAAGAAGAATACGTAAAAGGAGACGGTTTATGACTGAGGTACTAATTGGAAGCATTCTTTCTGCGCTATCGACTGGAGTAGGCGCTTTGCCTATTCTATTTTTGAATCAAGAACTCACTCATCGCTGGAAAGATATACTTCTTGCGCTCACTGCAGGCATTATGACAGCAGCTTCTACTATGAGCTTAATTCCAGAATCTCTTCAAAGCGGCGGTTTTTTTTCCTTAGCGATTGGCTTACTGCTTGGCGTGGTAACATTAACACTCTTGGAGCAGAATATTCCTCACATTGATCTTGAGCATTCTAAAACCGGCATACAGTTTGATGAAAAAGCACTTTTAATTGTTTCCGCTATTACGTTGCACAACCTTCCTGAAGGACTGTCTGTTGGTGTGAGCTACGCTTCAAATGTTGAAAATACAGGGAACTTAATTGCCCTTGCAATCGGTCTTCAAAATGCACCTGAAGGACTGTTGGTCGCGCTATTTTTAGCTCAGCAAAATATCAGTAAAATAAAAGCATTTTTAATTGCTACCCTTACAGGATCAGTTGAAATTGTAACGTCTTTACTCGGGTTTTATTTAACTAATTTTGTGGAGTCTCTCGTTTCATATGGATTAGCGTTTGCTGCTGGAGCCATGCTTTTTATTATTTATAAAGAGTTAATTCCGGAAAGTCACGGCGATGGAAACGAAAGATTTGCTACTTATTCGTTTATTTTTGGTATTTTGTTTATGATTTTTTTAATTAACATTTTTTAAAGCTGAAGAGAGGCCACGGGCAGCGTAATTGTTTCACTGCCCGATCCCGAATGCTTGTCCTGCATTACAGCTTTGAAAAAGATAAAAAGCGGCTAATCAGTGTGGCAAACGATGTCTTTTCTTCCTCTTCTTTTAAACGCTGCTTTTGATAAACGAGTAAGAGCTGATCAAGCTCTTGACTACAGGTAACGGTTTCTTCATTAGTCAGACCTTTTTCTTCTCCGAGCTGCACCATCTTTTGTCTTTTTTGGACGATTTCCACTAATAATCTCTCTGATTTCGTTCTATTTCTCACTCCAAACACAAAATCCTCTCCTATGACAAAGAAATTAGCTTATAACGCATTATTACAAATTCTACTAAATATGTAAATAGAGTCGCAATAATAGACATTTTTTTCGCAAAAAAATTATTTTGTCGGAATTTACAAACGCTTACATTGCTATAGGAATACCGTTTATCTTTTTTTTACAAGTTGTTTTTCGACAAAAGATGCTGCTTGTCGAATAAAAAAGAGGTTGAGACATAACGAAATAAATCCAATCGAAAGACGAACAAATGAGATACATGAGCTGGACTGCTTATGACACCGCAATTGATTTCCGTGCAAGGCTTCGCTTTCCGCGGGAGTCTTCTCTTTGCCCTCCAATCAATTGCTAGAAGGAACGAAACAAATAAAACGATGTACACCATCACAAAAAAAAAAAAGAACCACTCATCAAACAGGTTGATGAGTGGTTCTTTTTTTACTTGGACTCAACTACTTTTGTCCCAGCCTCTTTTTTATTCAGCTTTCTGAGCAGCGATTTGTACAGCATCCCATACCGTAGCAAAAGGAGGGGCATACGAAAGATCTAGCATGGTTATTTCATCTGTTGTGAGGCAGCAAGTAATAGCTGTCGCAAATACATCGATTCGTTTTGCAACTCCTTCTTTCCCAATCATTTGAACCCCTAAAATCTCTTTTGTTTCAGGATGATAAACAAGTTTTATCACAATCTTTTCAGCTCCTGGATAGTAAGAAGCATGACTCGGAGCCCCGGCTGTGATGGCTTTGTATAAAAGAGAATTTTCTCTTGCTTCTCTTTCTGAGATGCCGGTTTTTCCAATTTCATAGTCCATCACTTTGACAATACTTGTACCTACAACACCCGGAAATTCTCTTTTTTCTCCCCCTAATCGGTAACCAAGAACCCTTCCCTGCTTATTGGCAATGGTTCCAAGAGCAATATGAACATCTTTTTTTAATACGCGGTGATAGCTCGTTGCACAATCTCCCGCTGCGTAGATATGAGGCACGTTGGTTTCCAACTTCTCGTTTACTAAAATAGCTCCATTTTCAAGCATTCTTAGTCCGTTTCTTTCTAAGAATTGCGTATTCGGACGAACTCCTACATTTACAATCACTAAATCCGTTTGGTACGTTTGACGGTTTGTTTGAACGTGAGTGACGGAACCATCTGAATGCAGCAATGCTTCCACTTCTTCTTCGAAATGAAATAAAATATCGTCATCTAGCTGCTTTTGTAGATGCTCTGCCATGTCTTGATCTAAAATAGATAGAATCTGCTTTCCCTGTTCAATGACCCGTACTTCTTTTCCCAAAGCCTTCATTGCTTCAGCTACTTCCATTCCGACATATCCTCCACCAATAATAGTGACTTTTTCTACGGAGTGAGCCTGTAGATATGTATAGATTCTTTCGCTGTCTTCTAATGACTTTAATGTGCATACATTCGGCATGTTATCACTCATAAAATTAGGTTTAACAGCCGTTGTTCCAGTTGCAATGATGAGTTCATCATATGTTATCTCTTTTTCAGTGTGCGTTTTGACATCTTGTGCTACTATGTATTTCTTTGTATGGTTTACTTCTTTAACTTCGTGAAAAAGATGGACGGAGATATTTCGCTCTTCAAACTCTTGTTTCGTACGAGCAATCAAATCGTCTTTTTCTTTTACAACACCTGACAGATAGTAAGGCATGCCACATGCGCTGTAAGAGATATCTCCACCTTTTTCAAACACAAGGATTTCCACTTCTTCTTTTTCTTTCATCCGGCGAAGCTGTGAAGCTGCGCTCATTCCGGCGGCTACTCCTCCTATAATGACAACACGTTTCATTTATACTCCCTCTTTCTACATAAATAATAGATTATACTATTGTTTTTCCTTATTCTTCCCGATTTCAAACGAAAAAAAACGGCTGTTTACACAGCCGTAGATGTTTGTTTCGAGCGGTAATACGTTAGAGCCAAGGCTCCTGCCAATACAGCTCCTTTAATAATATCTTGCATATAATACGGAACATTTAGCATCGTTAATCCATTTAACAGCACACCGATTAAAATAGAGCCAATCAGCGTCCCGAATACATTCGGTTTCCCTGCTCCAAATACGGAAAAACCAATGTATGTCGCAGCTACGGCATCCATTAAAAATGGTGAGCCGGCGTTCACTTCTCCTACTCCAATACGGGCAGCTAAAACGACTCCTCCAATTCCAGCAAGCAAACCTGAAAACATATAGGCATACATGCGGTAACGATTAACCGGTACACCCGAAAGCCTTGCTGCTTCTATGTTACCTCCTGTTACATAGAAAAAACGCCCAAACTTTGTATAGGAAAAAACGATATGAACAAGCAGCACAGTCAGCAGCATAATGATCACAGGAACAGGAATACCTAGAAAGTGACCTTGCCCCAGCGCAAGGAAAGAAGGAATAAAAATTCCCGGAGCTCTGTCTCCGCTTGGTAAAGGCATATTGGTATAAATAGCTGAGCCTTTTGTATACGTTAATAAAATCCCTTGTACGATGAACATCATTGAAAGCGTGGCTAAAATATCAGGAATCTTTACTTTCACTACTAAAAAAGCATTTACTAACCCGATAAGAAGCGATGCAATAATCGGAACAATGATAGCGACTGCAATTTCTTGTCTGTGTAAAACAAGCATAGAGGCTGATAAAATAGTGGCTAACCCAGCCGTAGACCCTACAGATAAATCCAGTCCATTGACAGTTAACGATATCGTTACACCAAGCGCAATTAAGGTAACAATGGAAATAGAGCGCAGGATATCACTAATGTTTTCTCCTGTTAAAAAATTAGGTGTGGCAATGGAAAAAATAATCATAATAACAAAAATCATTAAGACTGTCCCATATTTATAAAAAAAGTCGAAAACGCTTATTTTTCTCTTTGGTTTCGCTACAGGTTCTGTTACATACTCCGCACTCATCCTTTTACTCCTCCTGCTGTATAATAAAATAATTTTTCACTAGTTGCTTCTTCTTTGGATAATTCTTTCACGATTTTTCCGTTGTACATAACATAAATTCGATCCGCTACCCCTAGCAGCTCCTCGAATTCACAGGTTGCATAAACAACGCCTTTTTTCTGTGACACAAGATTTGTAATTAAGTCGAATATCTCTCGCTTAGAGCCGACATCAACTCCTTTAGTTGGTTCATCAAACAACAGTACGTCAGAGTCCGTAACAAGCCATTTTCCGATTGCTACTTTTTGCTGATTTCCACCGCTTAACGTTCCAACTGACTGCTCGATAGAATGAGACTTTACGCCAACTTGCCCAGTCGTTTTCTGCGCTTTTTCTTTGATCTTTCCTCGCTTTAGAAACGAATAATTTGTAAAGCGGGACAGACTTGGCAAAACTAAGTTATCGGCAATCGATTCATGAACAAAAATTCCTTCTTTTCTTCGTTCTTCAGGAACAAGAGAAAGACCTTGTGCAATATAATAATACGGCTGCTTATTCAACTTTAGTTTCTTGCCTTTTAACCGAACGCTGCCGCTCACATATTGCTCTAAACCAAATAGACTTCGGCAAAGCTCCGTTTTCCCCGCTCCTACAAGCCCTGCAATACCGACTACCTCTCCTTCTTTTACATGAAAAGAGATATTAGAAAGCCGCCCTGGAAGAGATAATGCTTCTACGTGTAAAAGTTCGTTTCCAACTTCTACTGATTTTTTGACCCACTGCTTTACAGAAGACGTTCCTAGCATAAGCGTAATCACGTTTTCAATTGAAGTATGTGAAGTTTCTTTTGTAGCTACATAGCGTCCGTCCTTTAAAACCGTTAAGCGGTCGCAAATATCAACCACTTCTTGAAGGCGATGTGAAATATAAATAATGCCTACTCCGCTTTTCTTCAGCTCTCTCATCACAGAAAACAATTGTTTCGTCTCTTCCACACTAAGAGGTGCGGTTGGTTCATCCAAAATTAAATAATCAACATTCTGTACAATTGCACGTGCAATAAGCACCTGCTGTTTTTCTGATAGAGTTAGATCAACGACATTTTTTTTAACGGATAAAGAAGAACCAAGTAAAGAAAGAGCTTCTTCCGCTTTCTTATAAATAGATTTCCAGTTTACAAATGCCTTACTCTTATTAGAAGCCTGTACGTCTAACACAATGTTTTCAGCTACTGACAGCGAAGGAATCAGCGCTACATCGACTTCTTGGTGTACAATGCCGATGCCGTGACTCTTCGCTTCTTTAGGAGAAGAAATAGAGATTTCTCCTCCGTCTTTGTAGATCTTTCCCTCGTACTCGTCGTAAGCTCCGCACAATATTTTCATCAACGTACTTTTACCGGCACCATTGGCTCCCAATAAAGCATGAATTTCCCCTTTTTGAACAGTAAAATCAACTTTGTTCAGCGCTTGAAAAGAACCAAAGTTTTTTGTAATGTTCTTCATTGAAAGCTCGTTCGTCATGTCTGTCCCTCCACTTCTACTCTTTTTTGCCCCATTCTTCTACGTACTGACTAAGCTGATCCATATTAATCGTTTGATTAGGCAAGTCAGTTTGTTTGACTAAAACCGGATCAAAGGAATAATAACGAGGAATCTCTTGACCGGAAATCTTTTTAAGAAGCAGATCAACTTGCTTTTCTCCTACTGAAGCTGGATTTACGGCAGCAGACGCTTTCCACGGGCTGTTTTTTGCCTGCATCATTTGCAGATCTTCATCAGATAAGTCTACTCCGTATACTTTAATCTCGTCTCGTCCTGCTTCTTTAATCGCTCTTGTGACTCCTTTTGCAAATTCGTCCCATGGCGCCCAAACGGCCGCAATGTCTCCTTTATTTGGATACTGCTTCAATACGGCTGCCATTTTATTTTGAGTGTCTAGAGAGGTGTTGTCCGTTGCGCTTCCGAACGTGGCAATTTGTTTTACATCTGGATAGCGATTCATCATAATTTTATAAATGCTGTCGCGCTTTTCCATCGGTGCGAAGCCTCCAACAAATGCATATACAATATTTCCTTTTCCGTTAATGTCCTGCATCATTTGTTTCAGACCCTGCAGCGCAAGCATATAATCGTCTTGATCGATGGTTGTAACGCCTTCTACTTTTAATTCTACGTCTGTTGCAATAACGGGAATTCCTTTTGCAATCGCGCGCTTCACGCCAGGTTCAAGGGTTTCAGCCCGGCCGTGGTCAATCATAATGCCGTCAACATTTTGGTTAATAGCCGTGTCTAAATAAGCCGCCATTTTAGATTGATCATTGTTCGAATCAGAAACGGATAGCTGTACTCCTGCTTTTTTAGCCGCTTTTGTCACACCTGTTATGTACTGAGCAGCGTGAGTGCCTGATGTAAATTCAGAAATAAGCGCAATTTTTGTATCTTTCGTAACCTTTTTTCCTTCTTGCTGTACAGGCTTAGCAGAAGCCGCTTGCTGCGCTGGAGCTGCCTGTGCTTTCTCGTTTAGACTTGGCTGTTCTTTCGTGCAGGCAGCCAGCGCAAAAACTAGAAGCACGAGCAAAGTAAGTGGCCACAGCATTTTTTTACTCTTTTTCATGGTGTTCCTCCCATTAAACTTATTATTCATATAAAAATAGTTAGTTTTATAATAATCCAAAGAATACCCCGCTTTTAGATGTAAAAGCGGGGTGATCATGACCTATGCTTTACAAGTAGTTGTTATGCGTAAATAGGTACCCATCCTTCAGTTGTCACGAAAATTCGCACAGCGACTACTTTACGATCTTCCATTAGTGTAAAGTAATGAAGAATGTTTTCTGGTACTGAAATTAAATCGCCCGGCTCTAATTCAACATCAAAAAATTCACCGTCTTTTCCTTGAATAACAAAGATTCCATGACCGCTTACGATAAAGCGAACTTCGTCATCTGTATGAATATGCTTGCGCTGAAAGTTTTTTAACAATTCATCAATGTTTGGTGTAGATTCCGATAACGAGATAACATCTTGAGCTTTATAGCCGCGGCGTTCAGAAATATCTTTAATATCCTCACCAAAAGCGTTTAAAATTTCTGTTTTTTCTTCATCAGTTAAATCATATTTTTCACGAAGGTTTTCTGGAAGTTTTGTAATATCCCAGTTTTCATAAATAACTTCATTGTTTGCCAGAAAAGCTGATACTTCCTCTTGAGTTTCAATCCTTTTATTATTTACATGTAAGCGAATTTGCGCCATTTTTATTTCCTCCTTTTATAAATGCACCTTTGGCTTAATGCCTTTAAGTGATAGTAATTTCACATGGTAGCTAAATAGAAATTCATAGGCTTCTAGCGCTTTTTTTGTTTCAAACGCATTTTTCCCCCATACCGTAATCCCGTGGTTACGAATTAAAATCGCGCCTTGATCGCCTTTTATATGGTGAGAAAATTCTTCTGCTAGTGTCGGAATATCCGCGTAATTCGGAATAATCGGAACAGTAATTTCCGCATCTTCCTCCCAAATACCCAGTGCCTTAATAATTTCTTGGCCTTTGAATGAAATAAACCCTTCATCTCCGTACAGTTCAGAGATCACGTTGTTGTCGATTGTATGTACATGAAGGCTGCACCCAGCATTCGTTGACTCGTAAATCTTAACGTGTAAAAGCGTTTCAGCAGAAGGCTTTAAATGCGTTTCTTCTGCAGGCTTCCCGTATTGATCAACTAACAAAAAGTCTTCATTTGTGCGTTTTCTTTTATCTTTTCCACTTGCTGATACAAAGAAAGTTGTCGGATTTTGATCCACTTTAATCGCTAAGTTTCCGCTTGTACCGAAGAACCAATCGCGCTCTGCCAACTCATCTTTTATATCTGCAAGCTCGTGTAATCTTTGCTGAGCCATAATACTCATGCTTTCACCTCTTCTGTTAATTCTTGTAAATGGTGAATCACATCATAAAAAGTAGAAAAAGGACGATACGGTAGAGATAGCTCTTCGCATTTTTTAATTAAAAAGTCACGCGCAATGACAGTGTCAGCTAATTTGGCAGCCTGCAAATCTGTAATTGAATCGCCAATAACAACCGTATGATCTTTTTCATCTGCAAGATGGCGAATAATCGTTGGCTTACAGCAGCCGCAGTCATTTGTACACTGTTTATCACATGTATGAGGCCACGTAATGGAAATATGCTCACCGGAAAAATCAGATCCGTTGCAGTAGAGCATTTCTTCTGCAATTCGATTTCCCAAAAGCGGTTTTACAAAAAAGTCAATTCCTCCGCTTACAATATAAAGCGGAATATGATGCTCTTTTGTATAGGCAATAAAATCATCAAATCCATCTCGAATAGCAGACGTCTCTAAAATATAAGAAATAATATCTTCCTTTAATTCCACGGGAAGCAAGGCAAACATTTGCCCTACTCCTTCTTGAATGGAGACGCGCTGTGCTAGCACGTCGTCTTTAATACTTTCCCACTCCGGAGGAGCAAATTGTTTCATAATAGCAATAATGTTATCGCTATTTGTGATTGTTCCATCAAAGTCACAAAAGATTTTTAACGATGTCATGCTTTCACCTCTACTGTTCCCCATAGTTGCAAAGCTTTTTGCAACTCTTTTGATTCTTCCGCTTTTTCGGCTAGTGTTTGATGAGAGAGTACTCCATCTATCGCCGCACGGAATGCTTTTCCTCCTCCGATAGCGCCGTCTGGATGACCGTGAACTCCGCCTCCTGCATTAATAATGCTGTCGATTCCAAAGTCCTTCACAAGCTGCGGTACCATCCCAGGATGAATTCCTGCTGAAGGAACCGGGAAAGTCTGCTTATATTTGTACACAGGACGCGTTAATTCGTAGGCAATGCCTGTCGTATCTTCAAGAGAAAGCGCTACGCTTCCGTATGGTGATGGAAACAGTGAGAAATCTGCTCCGGCTAAGCGCAATAGTTTTCCAAGCAGTAATGAATTTGAAAAACCGTAAAACTCTGATGGCGTAAGCGCTCCGCTAACAGCTGGGTGTGCCATAATCGGCAAGTTAATTTCATCATCTTCTCGAAGTGCCTGCAGTACGTCTAACCCGTAAGCAAATACGTTGAATAAAAGAGCATCGGCTCCTAGCTCAGCTGCTTTTCTCGCTTTTTCTTTTAATTCAAACGTTCGTCCCGTTAAATTAACAGCATACAGCGTGCGGTGTCCCGTTTTTTCGTATACGTCATTCAGTACTTTTTTTCCTTCTGTAACGCGAGTTTCAAAAGGTGTTCGTTCACTATCAAACAAAATCTCGTCGTCTTTAACCAAATCCACTCCGCCAAGCGCTTGCTCACGCAGCTGAGTTGTTAAGTACGTCATGTCTCTTCCAATCACGCCTTTAAAAATACTCATCACAAGCGGACGGTCATAAACGCCTAGTTTCTCTCGTATACCTTCTATTCCAAAGCGCGGTCCTGGGAATTCAGCTAATAATTCATCAGGAAAATCCAAGTCTAATAATTTCACTTTTCCATCAAGTGATAGTTTTCCGAAAACCGTAACTAAAATAGCCGGTAAATCTCTTGAAAAGTTGGCAGTAGGATAAGCAATTTTGACAATAGCCTGCTTAACCTCTCCGCCTAAATATCCGTTAACACGTTCGCAGTCTTGAAGCTCAGTTACGGATACGACGCGCCCTTTATGCTTTTGAAGCTGCTGTTGATCTAAAAGCGGCAGATCTGTCCATGAGCCGACGGTTAGTCCTAAAGCGATTCCTTCCGCTTTTTTATGAAAATTTCCTTTATTGTCATGTAGTAAGTAGCTTGCAACGATTTCACTCATTATGCTAAAAACTCCCTTGCTGTTTAATATCGTTAATAAAAAAAAACCTCTTCTGTGATTAAGAAGAGGCTTTCGTTGCTCTTCTTATCTCTCAGCTGCTGCTGCAAGAATTAGCACCGTGCTTAACATGCGTTAAGTCGGTTGCCGGGCTTCATCGGGCTAGTCCCTCCACCTACTCTTAATAAGAAAGTTGCTATTTATTTAAATTGAATTCGTAGATTATATACTAAATAAAAAATACCGCTAGGATTTATCGGTTATTAATCTCGTTAACTTCTTACATATTAAGCCAACTCAAAAAGGATTGTCAATGCGTTTTTAAAATAAATTTAATTTTTTTATTCGAGATACAGCTTCTCTCATGCGCTCTTCATCCGTCAGCAGTCCTACGCGCACATAGCCTTCACCATATGTTCCGAAGCCTACTCCAGGTGCCACTACAACGTGGGCTTTTTCAAGAAGTAAATCTGAAAATTGTTCAGAAGTATATCCTTTAGGAACTTTTAGCCATGCAAAAAAGGAACCCGCTGGAGATGTAACGTCCCAACCAATTTCTTGAAGCCCTTGAATAAAGGTATTGCGTCTAGATTCATAGCGCTTAACTAAATCATTCACACATTGTTGAGATTCTAACAGAGCTGCCGCTGCTGCCTCTTGAACCGCCCCAAAGAGGCTGACATACATATGATCTTGAAGAAGATTAATAGCTTCTACTACACTTTCATTTCCTACAGCAAATCCAACTCGCCATCCCGCCATGTTATACGTTTTAGAAAGAGTATAAATTTCAATTCCCGTCTCTTTTGCACCAGGAGTCTGTAAAAAGCTGATTGGCTTTTTACCATCAAATCCAATGGCTCCGTAGGCAAAGTCGTGTACGACACAAATATCGTGCTTGGCAGCAAACGCCACGGTGTCTTCAAAAAATTCTGCCGTTGCCACTGCACCGGTAGGATTATTCGGATAGTTTAAAAACATGAGCTTTGCCTGTTCTTTAGCACGTTCACCTATCTCTTCGTATACGGGCAGAAAATGATTTTCAGCCGTGAGCGGCATCACTTCCATCTTTGCTTTTGCAAGCTCTACTCCAGACCAGTAATCAGGATATCCAGGATCCGGAACCAGCACCGTATCTCCAGGGTTTAATAAGCACTGCGGGATTTCAACAAGTCCACCCTTCCCGCCAAACAAAATAGCTACTTCTTTTTCAGGATCCACATCAACGCCATATTCTCGTTTATAAAAAGTCGCAACGGCCTCTTTCAAAAACTGGTGCCCCCGAAATGGAGAATATTTATGATGCATAGGATTAGCACTTGCTTTTTGGAGTGTTTCTACAATATGTGAAGGAGTAGGCTGATCAGGATTTCCCTGCCCTAAGTTAATAACGTCGTGCCCTTGGGCCATTACTTTTCCTACCTTGCCTACAAGTGATGCAAAAAATTGTTTTGGTAAACTTTTTAATAGTTCCGATTGCTCAAATTGTTTCATCATCGCACACCTTCTCAAAAAATTCTTGAAATTCTAGTCACAAATAATATATTGTAATACTCAACTTGTAAAGTCATTTTTTTCAACTACTAAAAAAAGGACGGATGATAAAGTGAGTGTAAAAATCACGTGTTTGCAGCTTGATATTGCGTTTGGAAACCCAACTAAAAACCGAAAATATATTCAACAAAAAATGACGGAAGCTCTAAAAGAAAACCCTGACATCCTTGTGCTTCCTGAGCTATGGGATACAGCTTATGATTTGACGCGGCTAGACGAAATTGCCGATGATGAAGGACAGCAGGCCAAGCAATTAATCTCTCAATTTGCTAAAACGAACGAAGTAAATATTGTGGCAGGTTCGATCGCGAAAAAAACAGAGCAAGGCGTCACAAATACGATGTATATTTTCGACCGAAAAGGTCGTGAAGTGTCACAATACAGTAAGCTGCACTTATTTAAATTAATGGATGAGCACCTCTATCTAGAAGCAGGAACAGCAAAAAATCTTTTTACACTTGAACAGTCTTTATGCGCAGGAGTTATTTGTTACGATATTCGTTTTCCAGAATGGATTCGCGTGCATACTAGCAGCGGAGCAGAAGTCTTATTTGTTGTTGCTCAGTGGCCGGCTCCAAGACTTGCCCATTGGAAAGCACTGCTCATTAGCCGCGCAATCGAAAATCAATGCTATGTAATCGCGTGTAATCGTGTAGGCCAAGATCCTAATAACATATTTGCCGGACATTCCTTAGTCATCGATCCGTGGGGAGAAATAATCGCTGAAGCTGGCGATAGCGAAGAACTTTTAAGTGCCGACGTTAACCTGGAACTTGTAAAAGAAATTCGTAAACAAATTCCTGTCTTTACAGATCGCCGCACAGAATTTTATTAATTATGTATTGACAGCCGTTTTTTTGCATGATACGATTTTCACCAGATAACATAAAATTTTCAAACAAATCAAAATTGAATAAGTAATCGTACTCTTATCAAGAGTTGGCTGAGGGATTTGGCCCTGTGAAGCCCAGCAACCGACCGTCATTCCATCCTAAGATGGATCACACCCGTAAAACATGTTTTTACAAAGGCACGGTGCTAATTCCAACAGAAAGTAATTCTTTCTGGCAGATAAGAGGTTTGAACACTACAATCAAGCCTCTTTCCAACGAAAGAGGCTTTTATATTTTCTAAAATTATAAAAGCCTCCATACATTCTTAAACCTATTAACTTAGTAAACAAATCAGTTTAATAAACTATGGAGGGATTCTAATGTCAACAACAAAAACAGAGAAGTATCAGCCTTTAACAGAAATTTCAGCAATCAAACTTGTGAAAAAGCTAGGTCTCTTTGATGCCACAGAAGCACTGACTGCCCGTGAAATCGGTGATGGCAACTTAAATCTCGTCTTTCACATCATAAATGATCAAACGAATAAATCCATTATCGTCAAACAAGCACTTCCTTATGCAAAAGTTGTAGGCGAGAGCTGGCCTCTATCCTTGAACCGTGCCACGATTGAAAGCAATGCGCTCAAGCAATTCGGTGCATTTACCCCTGAACTCGTACCAGCTGTGTATTACCACGATGAAACGCTTGCTGTTACGGTCATGGAAGATCTGTCTCATTTAACGATTTCCCGCGCCGGACTTATTCAAGGAGAAAGTTATCCCCTGCTTTCACAGCATATCGGTTCTTTTCTAGGACATATTGCATTCAAAACGTCGGATTTTGCCTTAAAGCCTCAGGATAAAAAAGAAGAAGTCGTCAAGTACAGCAATCCGGACTTATGCAATATTACGGAAGATTTAGTTTTTACAGATCCTTTTTTTGATATCGATACAAATGAATTTGAAGAAGCGCTGCGTCCTGATGTAGAAGAATTGTGGAACGATGGAGATGTAAAGTTACAAGCAGCAAAATTAAAATATAAATTTTTAACAAATGCCCAAACGCTAATTCACGGTGATTTACATACAGGAAGCATATTTGCTAGCAGTCAAGAAACGAAAGTGATTGATCCAGAGTTTGCTTTTTACGGTCCGTTTGGATTCGATTTAGGCCAATTTGTTGCAAATTTATTTTTAAATGCTCTTTCTCGAAAAACAGATCGCGAACCGTTATTTGCACACATTACGAACACATGGAACGTATTTAAAGATACCTTTACTGCGCTTTGGCATTCTGAAAACACTGAACCTTTCGCTAAAGATGAGCGCTTGTTACATGAAATTTTAACGCAAACGTGGCAAGATGCTGTTGGATATGCAGGGTGTGAAATCATTCGACGTACGATTGGCTTAGCTCACGTGGCGGACTTAGACGAAATTTCTTCAGAGGAAAGAAAAATTAACGCTAAACGTACTGCGTTAAAAATTGGACGCTATTTACTTCTGCACCAACAAGACGTTTCACCAAATGAATTTGAACATTTACTTCGATAACGAATAATGTACACAATGAAAGGATCGGTATCAGCATGACAAATACACTATCACTTCCGCGCTCAGTGGAATGGAATGAATCATATATTACTTTATTAGATCAGCAGCAGCTTCCTGGCAAAGTTGAATATATTAAGCTGCAAACCATTAAAGACGTATGGGATGCTATCACTACCTTGAAAGTACGCGGAGCCCCTGCAATTGGCATTACGGCGGCTTTTGGTCTTGCTCTTTCTGCGCTTAGCTATGACACGGATTCAGTCAAGGAATTTAACAAAAAGCTAGCTCTAGATCAACAGTATTTAGCTAGTTCACGCCCGACTGCCGTCAATTTATTTTGGGCATTGGACCGCGTAGCGAAAAGCGCTGAATCCGCTTCGTCCGTTAATGAAGCTAAAACAAAAGTTGTTCATGAAGCGATTCAAATTCAAGTAGAAGATGAAGAAACGTGCTACCGAATTGGAGATCATGCCCTTTCTTTATTTAAAAAGAAAGATAAAATCATGACAATATGTAATGCTGGTTCAATTGCTACAGCTTATTATGGAACAGCATTAGCACCTTTTCACTTGTCTAAGCAGCGCGATATTCCGCTTGAAGTATTTGCTTGTGAAACAAGACCCGTTCTTCAAGGTTCTCGCTTAACAGCATGGGAACTTCAGCAGTCGGGAGTAGACGTTACGCTGATTACGGATAATATGGCTGCTCATACCATTAAAACAAAAGGAATTAATGGGATCATTGTAGGTGCTGACCGCATTGCATCAAATGGCGATACGGCTAACAAAATTGGAACGTATGGACTTGCTCTTTTAGCGAAAGCATTCGGTATTCCATTTTACGTAGCAGCGCCGCAGTCCACATTTGATTTATCTATTCAAGACGGAAGCAGCATCCCTATTGAAGAACGTTCGACTAAAGAAGTAACGCACATTGGAGATACGCAAATTGCTCCAGACGGAATCTCTGTGTACAATCCAGCTTTTGATGTGACGCCAAGCGAACTGATTACGGCCATTATTACAGAGCATGGAGTTATCCATTCCCCGTCTTTTGAATCCATTCAAAAAGTTTTGCTGCAATCTGCTCAATAACAAGAGGCTGGGACAAAAGTATTTTAGCCCCACTGCAAAACGAACCACTAATCAACATGTTGATTAGTGGTTCGTTTTTTTGTGATGGTAAATATCGTTTTATCTGTTTCGTTCCTTCTAGCAGTTGATTGGAGGGCAAGGTGAAGACTCCTGCGGGAAAAACGGAAGGGGTGAGACCCCGCAGGAGCGCAAGCGACGAGGAGGCTCAGCGGCCGCCCGCGGAAAGCGAAGTCTTGCACGGAAATCAACTGCGGTGTCACAAGCGGTTCAGTTCATCTATACGAGTTGTTCATCTTTAGATGACATTGATTTTGTTATGTCTCAACCTTTTTTATTAAACAGCGCTTTTTGGCTGCATTTGTAACACAATTGTAACAGTACTCTCTGCTTTTTCTACATATATTATAGGGGATTCTTTTTGAATAAGGAGGAGTAAAAATGAGTGCAGAGCAAAAAACGGATAAAAACAAAGCGTTAAATCGCAAGCAGCAATATCAGCTATTCGATTTATCCAAAGATGAAGAACTAAATTCCCTCCCTTCTCCTCAGCAAATTGACGGTGTTTTTGTGCAGGGAGAAGGCTGGAAATTAGACGGTGAATAGTTATTTTAACTCCAGAGCGCCTTTTGCTACATTTCTTTCAAGCATTAATAGTTTTTCTTTTATATGAGTTTGGGAACCTGCATAACCTGTTAAAGCTCCATTTTTACCAATAACACGGTGACAAGGTAAAATAATAGGCAGTGGATTTCGACGATTCGCTTGTCCCACAGCCCTTACGGCTTTAGAGCGATTAACAGACTCCGCTACATCACTATAAGACCACGTTTGTCCATAAGGTATACCTTTAAGCGTTAACCACACTTCTTTTTGAAAGTCTGTTCCTTTTATATCCAAAGGCACATCAAATGTTAGCGTGCGCCCTTCAGCATAATCCTGAAGCTGCCGCTTCGCTTCTTTCACAAGGTGATAATTCTCGTCATGGACAAGTTTTTTAAGCTGCTCGTTGTGATCATCGCTATCAAACCAAATATGTTGAACCCCTTTTTCCGAGGCTACAATATAAATTTTCAAATCAGAAAATAAGTTCATTTCTCCATAGTACATACTCGCTTATCCTTTCTGTTTAGGCTGGAAGAATAACACGGAAAGCCGTTCCTTCTCCTATTTTGCTTTCCACTTCAATTCGCCCTTTATGTTCTTCGATAATTTTATATGAGACCATCAAACCAAGCCCCGTTCCTTTTTCTTTTGTCGTATAAAATGGTTCCCCTAAGCGCTTGATGCGCTCTTCGGGCATTCCGTCTCCTTGATCTCGAATGGAGACCGTCACGTAGTGCGGCTCTGTAGAATAGACTTCAACAAAAATTCTTCCCCCGTTTGACGTAACTTCAATTGCGTTTTTAATTACATTTATTAGTACTTGTTTAATTTGGTTCGGCTCGCAGTATACCATTGGCAGCTGAGGGGACACACTTAGTTCAAACTGAATATTTTCTAAAAGCGCTTGAGCATTTAATAAATCAATCGTTTCTTTAACAACCGCAGCTAGATTTTTCTTTTCGAACTTTACGGCCTGTGGCTTAGCGAGTACTAGAAACTCTGTAATAATGGTTTCGATTCTTTTTAATTCGGATTTAATAATATCAAAATAAAGAGAGTGATCTTCTTGAATGCTGCTTTCTAGCAGCTGAACAAACCCTTTTAAAGCCGTCATCGGGTTGCGGATTTCATGCGCAATCCCAGCTGCTAACTGTCCGACTACTTGAAGCGTATCCGATTTCCGAATCTGCTCCTGCATTTGATTTCGTTCCGTTACGTCTCTTAAAAGCGTCATATATAGACCTGGCAAGATATCTTTTTTCGTAGAGAATTCGATGTTTTTAACTTTTTCGTTCCCCGTAACGTACGTAATCTCTCCTTCAGCTTCCCCTTTTTCCTCAATTGTTTCTTTATGCTCAATGACCGCATCTAAATTCGCTGAAGAAATAAAATCCTCCATGGAATGCGCACAAATCTCCTCTTTGCTGAGTTCGAGAATATCACAAAGAGAAGAATTCACATCAATAATATTTCGCTTGCCGTCCCATAAAACTAACCCATCGATCGAACCATTAAAAATCTGTCTGAATTTCTCTTCGTTATTCCGAAGCTCTTGTTCGATTTTTGTACGTTCACTAATGTTTCGAAAAATGGTTAAATGGTCTCCTTCTATAATGCCTTTTTTCCCTGTGAATTCCAACTGTTTGATTTCTCCATTTGGCATGTAAAAAGGAAGCTGATTGCGAATTTCTCCTTCTTTTTGAAATGTTTGCAGCATTTTTAATGCACTAAAGCTTTGCTTATCGATAAACGTATACAAATTACTTCCAATCAATTTGTTCAACGGCAGCTCGAAAGTACGGGACGAAGCAAGATTAGCGTTTAAGATTTCCCCATCGTCTTTCCAAATCAAAATGGCTTCAATCGCATTTTCAAAAATAGCCCTGAAATTTTTTTCGCTTCTCAACAGCTGCTGCTCCATCAGCCGTTTTTCCGTCACGTCTCTCATAATGGACATATAGTATTGACTGTATATATTAGCCGTTGTGGTAAATTCAAAAAAAGTAACGTCTCCATTTTCGAGCTTAATCGGCAGCTCGCCGCTTGTCTTTCCTTCTTGATGCAGAGTTCTCCATAATTTTTTCACTTTATAATGATAAGTAGGTTCTACAAGCTCCTCTAACGTTTTAGTTAAAAGCTGTGCTCTTGTATAATTTAATCGCTCGCAAAATGAAGGGTTCGCATCGATAAGCTGACCAGTTCGATCAAAAATAACAATTCCATCTACCGCTTCATTAAATACATCCATAAACATATGATGACTAATAAACCTTTCATTTTCCATCATCTTGTGCTGCGTAATATCTCGAAATGTACACACAATAATGCCCGACATGTGACTATGTTTGTGTGAAGTAAATTCAACATGTTTCATCATGCCGCTTTGAAGCGTCATCGCGCCTTCATATTTGAAATAGCTTTCTTCTAAAAGCGCTGGATAGTACGCTTCAATCATGTCATACGGAAAATACATCAGAAAATCTTTCATTTGATACGTTAATAGCTCATCCTTTGTTTTTTCAAACAGCCCGCAGGCTGATTCATTGGCATTTATAACTTGAAAATACTCATCAAATACGACAATGGCATCTAATACGTCATTAAAAATAGCTCGTAGCTGCTCTAATTCACCTTGCTGCTTTTGCGCAGCTTCAGATGTTAATTCTCTGTGTGGTGACATGCTCATTGCTCCTTTCTTTTGCACTTCCCATTTCCCCACCTTTTATCTATAGACTTAGTATTCTACAAGATTTGCTTTTTACCTTTTTAAAATTAGTCACGTTTATTCAAAATGCGACATTTCTTCACATTCTCCCGTTATTTAAAAAAGGAGCATGAATAAAAGAGGCTGGGACATAACAAAATGAAACCTATGCTCAACATAACAAAGAAAACGAACCGTGAATCAACATGTTTGATTCACGGTTCGTTTTTCACTTCGGCTAAAATACGTTTTCCCAAGCCTCTATCGATCATTCACTACAATATAAGTGGCTTGAATAGGTCCATGCACGCCAACGACTAGATTCATTTCAATATCAGCTGAATTGCTCGGTCCCGTAATAAAGTTAATGCAAGAAGCAATCGTTTCTCCTCGCTCTACTTTTTCATGAATCATTTCAGCAGCTTGTGTCATGCGAGGGACAATGGAGCTTTGAGGAATGATCGCAATATAAGTGGCCGGCAGCAAACTGACCGATCGTCCTTTTGCACCGCTGCTGAACAAAACAACTGTGCCGGATTCCGCTAGCGTCAAATCACTGAATGTGATGCCTACATTTGCTTGTTCAGCTAGTTTAATATTCTCATCGCCTTTTGCAGAATTCCATACATGAAGGCTACTGCTTGTTTCCCATTTCTCCATCAGCAGATTCAATCCATATTCGGAAAACCTAGGATCATCCCACGTGCTCACAAGACCATTTCCATAGTTCGCTACGGCTTCTTCAAGGACAGCTGGCAAGTGTTGTGATGATGTTTCTACATAGCGAGTATGAATACGTTCGCAATGGTTTTCAAGCTCTTTCTTTAATTGATCTGGCGAATAGCTGCGGTAGACCTCATGCTGAGGAGCATGCTTCCATTGGGGCTTTACTACGCCGCTTGTTCGCCTGCTTCGCTTAAGATTAGCTGCAATATTGTCTAAAAAACTGTCTCTATTTTGAATGCTTCCGTTCATCATCATCACTCCTTTTATCAAACCAATCTCGTAAGCGCTCTTTTGTAGGCGCCGGAAACTCTCTGCTTTCCGTCCACGCTTTTAATGGACCAGGCCCTTTGGAAATACTGCTTCCTGACATAAAAGGAGTAAGAGCTGCCGGTGCTACTTTAGCGCCCACTGTATATAGAGAAGAAGAAGCGGCTCCCAAGCCAAATGCTTTCATCGCCAGCTTTTCCGAAATAGGTGCTTTTCCTTCTTTCTCGACAATTCGCTGACGGTGCTTGTGTAATAGCTCATGCAGCGGAATTTTGACCGGACAGGCATCCGTACAGGCTGCGCATAGAGTTGAAGCATATGGAAGCTCTTTGTAGTCTTCATAGCCTCCAAGCAAAGGGGATAATACAGCTCCAATCGGACCTGAATAAATAGATCCATATGAATGCCCTCCAATATGGCGATACACGGGACATACATTCACACATGCCGCACAGCGAATACACTGTAAAACAGATTGAAACTCAGTTCCTAAAATCGCAGATCGTCCGTTATCTACAATCACTAGGTGAAATTCTTCCGGTCCGTCTACTTCTCCTGGAAGTCTAGGTCCTGTAAGCGCTGTTACGTAACTTGTAAGCCGCTGACCTACTGCACTTCTAGTTAACAGGCTTACCAACACTTCAAACTCTTCAAACGTTGGCACAATTCGTTCCATTCCCATAACCGTAATTTGCGTTTTAGGAAGGGCCGTTGTTAACCTTGCATTTCCTTCATTGGTTACAAGTGAAATAGACCCAGATTCTGCAATCGCAAAATTACATCCCGTGATGCCAATATCAGCTGATAAAAATTCTTTTCGCAGCATTTCCCGGGCGTGAAGAGCTAGTTCTTCAGGTTTTTCTGTTTTTTTATAAGAAAGCTTTTGTTGAAATACATCTCTAATTTGTTCTTTATTTTTATGAAGTGCAGGAGCTACGATATGAGAAGGCGGATCGTGATCATCTACTTGCAGGATATATTCTCCTAAATCCGTTTCAATAACTTCACAGCCCAGTTCTTCTAAAGCAGCGTTCATATGAATTTCTTCTGTAACCATTGACTTGGATTTAACGACTTTCTTTGCCTGCTTTTGCCTCGCTACATTTTTTATGTACTCATTCGCTTCTTCAGCTGTTTGAGCGAAAAAAACGTGGCCTCCGCGTTTAGCTACATTATCCGTGAGCTGCTCTAAATAGTAATCTAAATTTTCAAGCGTATGCTGACGAATTTCTTCGCCAAGCGCTCTCCATTCTTCCCAGTTCCCTAATTCTTCCGCCGCATCTAATCTACGGCTTCTTAAGCGCTCTTGAGCACCTGAAACCGCAAAGCGCATAAACGCATTATTGACTCCGTCATCGACGCGTTTTTTAAACTGATCGTTTCCTATTTTCATAGACATTCGGTATTCTCCTTTCTTTACATTCTGCTATTTAACACTTCAGCGATATGCATCACTTTTACAGGCTGTCCTTTTCGTTCAATTCTTCCTCCAATATTCATAAGACAGCCGCAGTCAGCTCCAATTAAGTACTCCGCGTTTGTTTTAGCTATACAGCCCACTTTTTCATCGACCATTTGTTCAGAGATTTGCCCCATCTTAACCGAAAACGTCCCGCCAAATCCGCAGCAGTTATGACTGTTTTCAAGATTCTCCATTTCAAGACCCTTTACATTGTTTAATAGTGTAAAAGGTTCTTTTTTTACGTTTAGCAAACGCGTCATATGACAGGAAGAATGATAAGTGGCTTTCCCATTTAAGCTGGCTCCCACGTCTTCTACTTTTAAAACGTTTACAATAAAATCCGTTAGCTCATACGTTTTATCAGCAAGCTTCACGGCAGACTCATGCCATGCAGCATCACCTTTAAAAAGATGAGGATACTCTTTAAACATTGTCACACACGAGCCTGATGGAGATACAACGTACTCTGCATGCTCAAACGCTTTTATCATATTTTTCATTGCTTCTTTTGATTCTTTTACGTAACCGCTGTTATACGCAGGCTGCCCGCAGCATACTTGACTCTTTGGAAAATCCACTTCGCATCCTAATCGTTCTAACAATTCTACCGTCGCTTTTCCTACATTTGTTTGAAACATATCAATCAAACATGTGGCAAATAAAGATACTTTCATCATTTGCTCCCTCCAAGCTGATCATTTTACTTCTTTTAGTTAACAGGTCATCAGATGACTTAATGCTATTATACTCCTATGTTTTTCTAATTTCACTAGTTTTTCAAAAATACATTTCTTTGTTTGATATTTTCCCCACAAAATAATAAGAAATTGAGACACGTGAAACCTACGTTTGCCCTATTATTAAAAAAATCCGAACGAATTTGATTCTCCATCAAGAATCAAAACCGTTCGGATCTTCCTTCAACTAAACTACGTTTGTCTCAGCTTCTTACTTATTTATTTCCAAAAATCATCAAACACTGTGATTGGCAATTGGCGTTTATGCTGCGTTTTTAAGAAGTGACCTTCAATGACGTTACTTGCATGTTCACCTACATCTTTTCCTTCTAAATAATCGTCGATTTGCTCATACGTTACGCCAAGCGCTTCTTCATCCGGAAGCTGTGGACGATCTTCTTCCAAATCAGCCGTTGGTTTTTTCATATATAGATGCTCGGGACAGCCTAATTCTTTTAGCATTTGTTTCCCTTGTCGCTTGTTTAGACGGAAGATAGGCACTAAGTCAGCTCCTCCGTCACCAAATTTTGTATAAAATCCTGTAACAGCTTCAGCGGAGTGATCCGTTCCAAGTACGACTCCACTGTACATGCCTGCTACCGTATATTGCGCAATCATTCGTTCACGTGCTTTTACATTTCCTTTGTTGAAGTCGGAAACTTTATCATCTGCCGCTTCTTCAACAGCAGAAAGCATCGCATCTACTGCTGGTTTTACATTAATAGAAATAGATTTTGTTGGTTGAATAAAAGCAAGTGCATCTTGACAGTCTGCTTCATCTGCCTGCACACCGTATGGAAGACGAACAGCAATAAACTGATAGCGCTCTTCTTCGGCTTCTTCATTCAACTCATTAACCGCTAGCTGCGCCAGCTTTCCAGTTAACGTAGAATCTTGGCCGCCGGAAATACCTAGTACAAACGAACGTAAAAAAGGATATTTGTTCATGTAGGATTTCAGAAAATCAACGCTGCGGCGAATTTCTTCCGCGGGATTAATTTCTTTTTGCACATGCATTTCTTCAATAATTTGCTTTTGTAGCTCTTTCATAAAAAAACTCTCCTCTCATTACTAGCTGACGGAATCTACACAAGTACGGTATCAGATAGTAACTTGCTTCTAGTCTCTTCGATATTTTGCATTTTGTTATCCCAGCAGTTTGTACTTAAGTCTACTGGATACTCTGTAGGACGAAATACATCTTCGTTCGATTTTGTAATAACTTTGTAGTCATCCCATAGATGCTTTAAGTTTTGTAAGCAGTAGGCTCTCATTTCTTCAATGGTAGGCTGCTCATACACAAGCTTTCCCTGTGCAAAGATTGGCTGGTGAATTTTACGTGCGTTAAAGTTCGTGACAAACTTGCTGACGTGCGTATGAATAGGATGAAACATTTTTAAATGCTCCTCTTCATTCGGCACTTCGTCTTGCATCGTAATATAATCGCCTTCCCATTTGTGATTCACTTGATTTACAATTCGATATACTTCTTTTAGACCAGGAGTTGAAATTTTCTCTGGATTTTCTGACAGCTTAATCGTATCCACCATGTTTCCATGATCATCTTCAATAGAAACCAGCTTGTACACCGCTCCTAGCGCCGGCTGATCAAAGGACGTCATGAGCTTTGTTCCAACTCCCCATCCATCAATTTTGGCACCTTGCGCTTTCAAATCTAGAATGCTGTACTCATCAAGGTCATTCGAAGCGAAAATTTTCACATCATGATAGCCCGCTTCATCAAGCATTTTTCTTGCCTCTTGAGAAAGATATGGAAGTCTTCCGCTGTCTAATCGAATACCGATAAAATTAATTCGTTCTCCCATTTCTTTTGCTACTTTAATAGCATTTGGAATACCTGATTTTAACGTATTATATGTATCTACTAAAAAGATACAGTTACGGTGTGATTCGGCATATTTTTTAAACGCACTATATTCATCACGATAGACTTGAACAAGCGCGTGGGCGTGAGTGCCGGACACAGGAATTCCAAACACTTTTCCCGCTCTTACATTACTGGTTGCGTCAAAGCCTCCAATATAAGCAGCTCTTGCCCCGTAAAAAGCAGCATCCAGCTCATGTGCTCTTCTTGAACCAAATTCCATAAGCTGATTTGTACCCGTATGTTCATATAAATTATCTTCTCCCGCGGCTAAGCGAATACGCGATGCTTTTGTGGCAATCAGCGGATGGAAATTTAAAATATTTAAAAGCGGCGTTTCAATAAGCTGCGCTTCTGCTAAAGGAGCGTCAATTTGCAGCATCGGTTCATTAGCAAAAATCATTTCGCCTTCTACGACCGAACGAATATTACCGCTAAATCGAACCTGTTTTAGATAGTCGATAAACTCCGCTTCATAATGTAATTCTTCATATAAATAATCTAAGTCCGTTTCGCTAAATCTGAAATTAGCAATAAAATCAATTACTCTTTCTAGCCCGGCAAACACCGCATAACCGCTTTCAAACGGCATCCGACGAAAGTAAGCTTCAAATACAGAACGACGTTTATGAATCTGGTCTTGAAAATACGTATGCGCCATATTCAGCTCGTATAGATCTGTATGCAAAGCTAGACTATCATCTCTATATTGCTTTTTCATACTTTGTAACCCTCCATTTGACAATCCTAGTTTCTATTATGTAAATCTTTTCACAATAGAGCAAGCATAAATTATCGGAAGGTGCTTGAATTTTAGTTTTTCTGTTGTTTAGAGCGCACTTTTCTGCCTGAAATGGCGTTATTTTTCTTCCGGTATGTATTTCATTAGTACATGTTCAACATTATCAAGGTGACTCATCATAAAGTGCTGAGCATCTTCTGCATGCTGAGAAAGAATAGCTTCATAAATTTGCTGATGCTCTTTATAAATCCGTTCAGCCGTTTTCTCTTCTGCATAAAGCCAGATGCGTCTTGTCTCTTTCATCGTTTCAATCATCATTTCTGATACGTTATTCATAAGCTTCACTAAAAGAGGGTTTTGTGAGGCTTTGGCAATGGCTAAATGAAAAGCAAAATCTGCTTTCTCTCCCAGTTCTTCATTGCCAAACGCTCCTTTCATTTGTTCCAGACTATTAGACAGCTGTTTAAGGTCCGCATCCGTTCTCTTTTGAGCTGCCGCTCGAACAGCTCCAATTTCTAATACTTTTCTCACTTCAAGCAAATGCTCAATATCGTTTTTATTCATTAATACAGCGCTAGTTACAGGCAAAGACAGCATATCTGAGTTAAATTCGCGTACAAATGTGCCTTCTCCTTGCTTCATCTCCAGAAGCCCCATCGCCCGCAAAGCGCTAAGAGCTTCACGAATAGCTGAGCGTCCTACCTGAAAGTTTTCCGCCAGCTGCTGCACTGAATCCAAACGGTCTCCAGGCTTCAAGCTGCCTTCTTTTATATTCTCAAGAAGCGTTTCGGCTACTTCTTCGTATATTTTTTTTGGCTTAATTCGCTTATATTCCACGTTTTCCACCTCATTTTTTTCGTTCACCAAGGTTCACATTAACCGAGACTCTTTCTTCTTTTACGTTTCTGTTACATTTTACCGAAATCTTTTCCCCGCCACAACAAAAGTGCAAAGGTATTTATACTTTATTTCTCAAATGTGCTAAAATAGTAAATTGATTTCATATTACGAGTTAAAAGGAGCTTTTTGAATGAACATTGTTGTCAGTACATTGAATGCGAAGTATATTCATACTTCTTTAGCCCTTCGATGTTTAAAAGCCTATGCCGAGCCTGACTATAAAGTGGATATGGCCGAATATACGATTAAAGATCCTGCTATGAACATTGTCACGGATTTATATAAACGCAACCCAGATATTATTGGTTTCAGCTGTTACATTTGGAATATTGAAGAAACGATTAAAGTCGCACAAATGCTTAAAAAGATCAATCCTGAGCTCATCATTATATTCGGTGGACCAGAAGTAACCTATGATGTAACTCACTGGTTAGAGCGTATTCCTGAAGCTGACTTTATCGCTATTGGTGAAGGTGAAGAAACATTCAAGCAGCTGTTAGATGAACTTCACGGCGAGCGTCAGTTTGAAAACGTAAGCGGCGTGGCTTTCCGAAAAGAAGGAAAACCAGTTGTTAACCCACAGCGCAATAAAATTGATCTGCGCGAAATGCCTTCTCCTTTCCGTTTTGAAGAAGACCGCCAAGAACTTTCAAAACGCGTTGTGTATATTGAAACAAGCCGCGGCTGTCCGTTTAGCTGTCAGTTCTGTCTCTCTTCTATTGAAGTAGGCGTTCGTTATTTCGACCGAGAAAAAGTAAAAGAAGATATTCGCTATTTGATGGATAACGGAGCCCGCACAATTAAGTTCGTAGACCGCACGTTCAACATCAGCCGCAGCTACGCCATGGAAATGTTCCAATTTTTAATTGATGAACATCGTGAAGGTACCGTATTTCAGTTTGAAATTACTGCCGATATTATGCGCCCAGAAGTTATTCAGTTCTTAAACGATAACGCGCCAAAAGGATTATTCCGCTTTGAAATTGGCGTTCAATCTACAAATGATGCCGTTAATGAGCTAGTCAAACGCAAACAAAACTTCAAAAAATTAACGCGTACCGTAACAATGGTAAAAGAAGGCGGAAAGATCGACCAGCATTTAGATTTAATCGCCGGACTGCCAGACGAAGATTACAACTCATTTAAAAATACGTTTAATGATGTATTTGCACTTCGTCCTGAAGAGCTTCAGCTAGGCTTTTTAAAAATGCTTCGCGGCACTGGCTTACGTTTAAGTGCGCCTCGCTATAATTATCAATACATGGATCAGTCGCCTTATGAAATTTTAAGCAATAACGTCTTGCCATTTTCAGATGTCGTACGCATCAAGCATGTAGAAGATATTTTAGAAAAGTTTTGGAATGACCACCGAATGGATGAAACGATCGAGTTTTTAGTAGAACACTGCTATGATACGCCTTTTGATTTTTTCCAAAACTTTGGGACGTATTGGGATGAAATGGGCTGGGTTCGAATCGGTCATCAGCTTGAAGATTTATTCAGACGCCTTAAACAGTATATTCAAACAGAAAGTTTTTCAAATGAAGAAGTAATTGAAGGGTTTATGAAAATTGATTATTTACAAAACCAAAAGCATAAGCCTCGTAAGCCTTGGTGGGACGATAAAGTAGAAAAACAAGTCCGCTCTCATTACTATCAGCAAATGCTTGCTAATCCTTCTATCATGGGACAGGCTTTTGAAGCTGAACAGCTTGCTGAAAAAGAATTATACAAGCACACTGTTTTAGAGATTCTTCCATTTGATTATATGTATTATAAACAAACAGGACAAATCAATGAACAACCATCTGTTCTTCTTGCTTATTATGATCAAAAAGCAAATGATACAAAACTTTATTCAGCACCTGTAGAAGCATTTGGTCTTCCAGTTGTAAGCTAAAACCTCGGATATCCGAGGTTTTTTTCTTTAGCATTCTTTTTTCTTTTCATGCTCTTTATCAGACTTTGTCTTTCCAAGGGATTCATATATTTTAGCTGCGTTCGGATCACCCATTTCCGTTCCAAACTCTTCTTGCAGTAATTGTTTTTGTTTTGCTTCGGTGCTCGCGATGTGCTTATTATTTTGTTTATGTTTGCTCATCGTTACTTACCTTGCTTTCCTTTTTTAGAATTGCGATTCGCGCCTTTAGCCGGCTCCTCGCCGCCAGCATATTCAGCAGCAAATTCTGCATCTGAAAGGCTCTCTTTTGGTGTATTGTTGTTAGTTAGTGCTGATTTGTACCCTACTTTACGCTTTGCCATCATCTATCCCTCCTATGCTTGGAAGTCCATTGAACTTCCTTTTCTTAGAATGCGCCTTTTGCTAAGCAATATAAGCAGAAAAAGCTGTAAAAAAGCGGTTGAAACATAACAAAATCACTTTACTCTAAATACGAACAACTAGGATAAATGCGTTGAACCGCTTGTGACACCGCTGTTGATTTCCGTGCAAGGCTTCGCTTTCCGCGGGCGGTCGATAAGCCTCGCCCTCCCATCAACAGCTAGAAGCAGCTACATGAAACCTACGTTCACCATCATAATAAAAAGATCCGAACGAGTTAGATTCTTAATCAAGAAACAAACTCGTTCGGATCTTCCAACTAACATATTTTTGTCCCAGCCTCTTTTATCCAATAATAATACGTTCTTTCGGATAGTGATAATCCGGTCCAGACGTTGGACGGCGAAGCATTAAAATGAATGAAAACATGCCAATTCGGCCAATGAACATTAAAATCATAATAACGCATTTACCGATATCAGAAAGGCCTCCTGTAATTCCCATTGATAAACCGGTTGTCCCAAAAGCTGAACACACTTCAAAAATAAGCTCAATGAGAGAAAAATGTTCTGTAACACTTAAAATAAGAAGAGAAATCGAGCAAATGATCACGGCTAACATCGACACGGCTACTGATTTGATAATGTCATCTTCATGAATTTCGCGGCGAAAGATTTTAATCGTCTTATTTCCTCTTACGTAATAAAACAGGAAAAGAATATTTAATGCAAACGTCGTCGTACGAATTCCTCCCCCTACTGAGCTCGGTGAAGCCCCGATAAACATCATCGCGCTCATCATAATTAACGTAGGAAGGGAAAACTCATTAATATTCATGGTCGCCACTCCTCCGCTCCTTGTGGCAGCGGATTGGAAAAACGCATAAAAAAACGATTCATCCCAAGACTTATCTGCTAAAAACCCTGAATGCTCTAGCACAAGAATTAAAATTGTTCCCCCTGCTAACAGCAGAAAAAACATAATGCTCGTCAGCTTCGTAAATAGAGAAAATTGAAATTTACGCTTCTCTTTAAACGTTAAAAAATAGTGCTTAATCTCAATTAATACAGGGAATCCAATCGCTCCAAGCGTAATTAAAATAACGGTTACCACTTGTACAAAATAATCGTGGGCGTAAGGAATAAATGAAGTTCCTGTAATATCGAAGCCGGCATTTGTTGTAGCGCTGACAGAAGCAAAGAAACCATGCAGAAACGCATCTGTCCAGCTCGAATAGTAACGGAGAAAATGTAATCCTAAAATAATGGCACCAACTAGTTCAATAGCAAAAATAATAAATAAAATATTTCTCATCAAGTCAACTAATCCTGATAAACGGGATTGGTTATGATCTGTCATAATGAGCTGACGTTCCTTTAAACCAATTTTTTTACCTAAAATCATCCAAATGAATGTACTGAGTGTCATCACACCAATACCACCGATTTGAAAGATAAAAGCGAGCAAAAAATAGCCCGTCGTACTAAATGTATCCGGAGTAGAAACAGGTGTCAGCCCTGTTACACTTACCGCACTAACGGCAATAAATAAGCGATCAATAAATGCTAACTTCACTCCCGGCTTTAAAGCTTCTGGAATACTAAGCAATAGAAATCCAAGCGTAACAGCCACTATGTAAAATGTAACAATAATTTGAGCT
This sequence comes from Priestia sp. TRN 1309, assembly GCF_050846875.1. NCBI lineage: Bacteria > Bacillati > Bacillota > Bacilli > Caryophanales > Bacillaceae > Priestia > Priestia sp. TRN 1309. Next base: position 174,433 of record NZ_JBOZGM010000003.1, read on the forward strand.
GAAGACATCTGCCTTACTCGTCGTTTCCATGGTTGCGGCATAATCTGACATTCCTTTTTTTGTTATAATACTAATAGTTTTCTTCTTTCTTCCCAAAGCATACTCATTGTTACATGGATCGCAATATCCATGTAAAAAATCCCATGTTCAAGAAGGTGACTACATTAGTATAAAAGAAGTCACCTCACTTGTCATTAGATATCATAAATCCAAGCAGCCGCATAAAGAACCTTCACTCAATATTGTCTGTTTATACAAAAAAACGAGGTCAAGACATAATTAAATTAATCTAATCTAAAGACAAATAAATGGGATACATGAGCTCGTATGGACACTTGAGACACCGCTGGTGATTTCCGTGCAAGACTTCGCTTTCCGCGGGCGGACGCTGAGCCTCCTCGTCGCTTACGCTCCTGCGGGGTCTCACCTGTTCCGCTTTTCCCGCAGGAGTCTTCGCCTTGCCCTCCAATCACCAGCTAGAAGCAACTGCATACTTGAAACCTGCGTTCACCATAACAAAAAACGAACCACTGATATCAGTGGTTCGTTTTTTACTTCGGCTGAAATACTTTTGTGCCAGCCTCGTTTTTATTTTATTTAGAGCGCTTTTCTAGCCAATCGCCGATTGAAGGATATGTTTCCTTTACTGCTTTTGGACCAAATACAACAGATACGTGACCTGTTTGCAGTAATTTATATTCTTTATCTTCACTTGAAACAGCGTCCATTAAAGCTGCCACTTGATGCGGCATCGCAATATGATCACGGCTAGCAGCAATGTTTAAAATATTAGCTTTAATATTTTTCAAATCTACTTTTCGGCCGCGAACTTCAAGTTCACCATTGATTAATTTGTTTTGTTGATAGAAGTCGCGAATCCACTGACGATAAGCTTCACCAGCAAATGGGATTCCGTCAGCAACCCACTTTTGCATGAGCTTCCAGCTTTCAACAAAACGCTGATTTTCCGAACGATCCACCAACGTTACATACGGGCCGTAAAAATTCGTGATTGGCTTTAGCATCTTGTTTCCAAAGTCAATCATCTCTGGAGGGATGTTTCCGAATGTATCTACTGCTTTATCTAAATTAAAGTAGCGGTCGTCTAGGAATGCCCCGTATAAACCTGTATCCGAGAAATCAAATGGACTTGTCATAAAAATTAAGTTTTTAATCGGCAAGTCTTCATTTAATGCAGCAAAAATAGATGTCATAGTTCCGCCCATGCAGTAACCAAGAACAGACAAATCAGGAGATTTAGAAGTGCGCAGCACCTTTTTCGCCGCTTTTGGAATATAATCCACAATATAATCATCTAGCTTCATATTGCTGTCTTCAAGCCCAGGAGTTCCCCAGTCAAGCAAATACACGTCAAAACCGCGGTTTAATAAGTATTCAACAAGGCTGTTTCCAGGTGTTAAATCCAAAATATACGGTTTATTGATCAGTGCATATACGAGTAAAATTGGTGTTTTATGCAGGTTATCTTTTACTGGCGTATAGCGATATAATTTTGCTTTATTCTTTTTCCAAATAACCTCTTTTGGTGTTAATCCAACTTCCGGTTCCGCTTCTGTTGTCATAATTTCATATGCACGCTTAAAACGTCTTGCAGAACTTTTATATTCACTTGGCATTGATTTGATTAATTTTTCCCACTCTTGCACGTAAGGAATTGCCACGAATATACACACCCTTTCATTTCATTAGTAGTTAGTTAACAAGCACAGCCCCGACAAAAGTCAGGGCCAGCATTTATTACATGTATAAGCCGCCGTTAATGTTTAACTGTTGTCCTGTAATGTACGCGCCGTCTTTTGCTAAGTAAACAACTCCACGTGCAATTTCTTCAGCGTGACCTAAGCGACGAGTTGGGATTTTTGCTACAACTTTTGCACGTACTTCTTCAGGCATTGCCATTACCATTTCTGTTTCAATAAATCCTGGGCAAATTGCATTAACCGTTACGCCACTTTTAGCTAGTTCAAGAGCTAATGATTTGGTGAATCCTAGCATACCTGCTTTAGCAGCTGAGTAGTTTGTTTGACCAAATCCGCCCGCTTGACCAATAATTGATGAAATATTGATAACACGACCGCCTTCAGATTCTAAAAGATGCGTTAGCGCAGCTGATGTTGTGTTGTATACGCTATGTAAGTTTACATCAATTACTTTTTTCCAATCTTCTTCACCTAATTTCTTGAATGAACGGTCGCGCGTAATTCCAGCATTGTTTACTAGAATGTCTAATTGACCAAACGCAGCTTTTGTTTCTTCGATTAGGTGTTTTGCTTGATCTACATAAGACACGTCAGCTTGAACCGCAATAGCTTCTCCGCCGTTGTCTTTAATTTCTTTTACAATTGCTTCTGCAGATTCTTTACTGCTGTTATAGTTTACTGCTACTTTTACTCCATTAGAAGCAAGCTCACGTGTAATTGCTGCCCCGATACCTTTAGATCCGCCTGTTACGATTGCTACTTTACCTTGTAATGTTGTCATGAAAAATTTCCCCCTTGCTTCTTCAGCGATGATTTTTACTGTAAATACAGCAGTTAATGTTGTTTTAAAATCCCCTATGCCCTACTTGCGAGCCGGTTGCTCAGTTTTTTGAGCGTTTGATGGTTTTGCTTCAGCTTTAGCTTCTGCCTTTGGCTTTTCAGCTAATTTTTCTTGTTTTTCTAAAAGCTGAGCCTGAAGCTGCTCACCTTGAGTTTTAATTTGTTGTTGAATCGTTTCTTTTAACTCGTCTTGTGTTTTTTGCTGCCCTTCAAGAAGAGATAACACTTTGTCGAGTTTTTTGTCTAATGATTTGACATCAGATTTCAGCTTAGTTACATCTTTTTTCAAAGCGGATGCACTTTCTTGCTGTGCTTCTAATTCATCAAAACGATCATCAAATTGCTCTTCTAATAATTCTACTTTTTCTTCCACATTGATGACTAATGACGCAACGTTTGCTACATCTTCCTTTGTGGGTACATTTACTTGGTGCAGATAGCGCCCCGTTACTTCATTTACTGCTTGTTGATATTGAAGGTTCATATTTAGCACATTTCCCATGAGCTGGGAAAATTCTTCACGATTCATATTGTCCCCAATAACTTTACCCCAGTAAGATTCGGTTTTGTCATATACGTCTTTCCATGCTTGAAACGGATCAAATACTTTTTGCTGTTCCAAAACTCCATCTCCTTTCTTGTGTACGTTAAAAGTGATGGCTTTCAATATGGACACTTAATGTGACAAGCGACATATTAGAAGCTCTAAGTAAACGCAACCAATTTTGCGTTTATTTATTGGATAATGTAAATCTTTTCACAATTCACTTACCAACAAATTATAAATGTTATAAAAATTACCTACATGTACTATTATAAATTCGTTTCCCAAAATAAACAATTCTAAATCTTTGTTTATTTTTGAATTTTTTTGACGCTTTTTGTCGAAATTCAAAAAATCGTTCTTTTTTCCTGTATTTGAAAGACCTGTTTTAAAGTGTTGACAATTTTTTCATCTAGGTGTAAATTACACATATAGAAAACAAATTCTCTTTTTTCGAAGGGGTGATTACCTTGGGATCAAGTGAAAAAGATAACACCTCTAATTCAAACAACTTAGAAAAATCGATTAGCGGTGCACCAAAAAACTTGATGGTTCCTTTTCTTCTTTTAAGTTTAAGAGGTTGGAATCTACATGGTTACAAGCTCATTCAGCAACTAATGAGCTTTGGATTCACATCAGTTGATCAAGGAAATGTCTACCGCACGCTGAGACAGCTTGAAAAAGACAACTTGATTACATCGCAATGGGATACGTCAGCTGAAGGACCTGCACGCCGGATTTACTCATTAACAGATGCCGGTGAACAATATTTAAGCATGTGGGCTAATTCACTTGAACAGTATCAAAACATGTTAGATTCATTTTTTCACATGTATACCGACATGTTGTTCCCTTTTAGCTCTTCTTCTTCTAAAAAGTCAAAAGAATCAAAAGAGGAAGAAAACGATTAAAGGGATTCACGCAGTACATCTGCGTTTCCTAATATAATGTTAAATAAATTTCACGGTCAACCAGCGAGCGCGGAATGTTAGGTTTATTACACAACTACGAATTTCTTCTTTAACGTTTTGTTCATTACGATAACTGTTCGCCAGACCAAATTATTCAAGGAGGAATTTGATTATGTCAACAGTAAAGTATGATACAGTAATTGATGCAATGTGGGAACAATGGACAAAGGGATTACAAAACATTGCAGACGGAAACAAACAAATTGAGCAATGGACGTTAAAAGCACTTGAGCAACAGCAAGAATTTGTAACAAAAGCAGTTGAACAACTTCAAGCAACAGACAAACAGTGGAAAGCTGAATTAGAAGATCTTCAACAAAAAACAGTTGAAAACTTACGTAAAACAGCTGGTAACGCTGTTGCCGATTCTTATGAAGAATGGACAAACCGCACGCATGAAGCATTAAATAAATTACAAGAGCTTTCTCTTAACCAAAGCAAATCAAGCTATTCTTTAGTAAAGCAAGCTCAAGAACAATATCATCAAGTAGTAACACAATTAGTAGAAGAGCAAAAGAAAACGCGTCAAGAGTTCCAACACGTATCTGATGCATACGTAGAGCAAGTAAAATCTCTTCAAAAATCATTTGCTCAGTCTCTTGAGCAATATGCAGTTGTAAAATAATATATAAAAAAGCCCAGCTTCTTTGAAAGCTGGGCTTTTTTATACTTTCTTGCAAACCATTACCAGTATGCAAAATAGTAAACAGCAAATAATACAGGTACAGCAGTGAACTGCTGTACAACTAAAAAAGGAGATGACTAATCATGGCTAGAACAAATAAACTATTAACACCAGGAGTAGAACAATTTTTAGATCAATATAAATACGAAATCGCTCAAGAATTTGGGGTAACTCTAGGTTCTGACACTGCTGCACGCAGCAACGGTTCAGTAGGCGGAGAAATCACAAAACGCTTGGTGCAACAAGCTCAAGCTCACTTAAGCGGCAGCACACAAAAATAAAACATAACTTCATAACATGGCTAAAAAAAAGGCACCTGCGTGTGCCTTTTTCTTACATAATATAGTCTTTTAAATACACGTAATCCCCCGCTAATATAATAACCATTGCGATGATATATTTCCGGTTTCTTTCAATTGTTTTCCGGCTCACTTTGACATTTTTTTCAATCAAGCGAATGGGAAGCTGCCGCTTTAAAAACAGCTTATCTTTTAATTCTTTTTCATTGACGATAAAAGATGCAACTTCCACTGCGTTTCCCCTTGCATCCTTATGTTTAGGAGACGTGTTAATAATGTCTTCAAGAGTTAATTTAAACAGTTCCAGCGTCTGACAAAAATAAGTCATTTCCTCTTGAATATATGAAGTTTCACTTTGCCTTTTATAGTTAGAAAGCGATATATCCCTTTCTACCTTACCTTGCATAAAACCTTCATTGTCAATTCGGCTATAGAGCAGCGTTTGGTTTCGCTTTTCTTTTCGAATATAGTCGATGACTCTTCTTTTAATAATCAGTTCCGCAAATGCAAGAAGGGATCTTCCTTTTTGGATTGTGTAATTTTCAATGGCTTCATTAAACGCAATCAGACCAATGCTAAATTCATCGTCAGCTTCACTTATATAACGTTTACATACAGCTGAAACAACTTTAGCAATAAACGGTTTATATTGTTGAATCATTTCGTTATGTAATTGTTTATCCCCTTGCTGAATCGTCAGTACAAGCGTTTCAAGCGATGGAGGCGTTTGAACTTTTGTGAGCATTGGCTTCACCTCTTTTACTATACTCAGTTGCTTTATACCATGTTAATATCCATTCTTTTGATGACGAACAGGGTCAAGAAGCGCTCTGCTCCTTTTAATTTCTCTTTATTATAACCCATAATAGCTCAATTTTACCAATTAACATACATTTGAAATATATGTTTATGAACTGAAATAAACTTCATTGAACTGAATTATCCAACGCTGCTTCCGTTCTTTACAGAATATGAACGAAAAAGCAAAACATTCGGATATACAGTAATTAAACATCAGTTAGTTCTTTTACCCTTTCTCAAAACAATTTAAACTAGGTATTTTATCTTAATATACAAAAAAACGCGCATTAAAAGCGCGTTTTTTTGTATTATTGATTTTCAATTTTCTTTAATGAGTCTTTTTCTTTCTCTGAACCTTCAAGATCAGTTTGTTCTTTGTTTTTAGATAAAAACCAGCCTGAAGCTGCTATGCCAAGTAACACAACCCAAAACGTAATTTTCCATACTTTTGATTCAGGGAAGTGTTCATTAATAATACCTAACTCCGGATGAGCAAGAGTGTAAACTGCTAGCTTAACCCCTACCCAGCCTACGATAGCAAAAGCCGCCGTTTCTAGCCCCGGGCGCGTATTTAATAGCTTGACGAACCAAGTTGCAGCAAAACGCATAATGATTAGTCCCATAATTCCTCCGGCAAAGATCACCAAGAATTGTCCGCCATCGAGTCCGCCAATTTTAGGAAGATTGGTTGTTGGCAACGTAACGGCAAGAGCCACAGCAGCCAAAATTGAATCAACCGCAAAAGCAATGTCCGCTACTTCTACTTTCAAGACCGTCATCCAGAAACCTGAGCCCTTTTTTCCGTCCGCTTCTTTTACTTTTTCATGATCACCTTTTTTCACATATCGCTTCACAATATGATTAATGGAAATGAACAATAAGTAAATGGCTCCTATTGCTTGAAGCTGCCATACATCTACCAAAAATGAAATCAAAAACAATGAACCGAATCTAAAAATAAAGGCACCGGCTAATCCGTAAAACAATGCCTTCTTGCGTTTTTCTTCCGGTAAATGTTTGACCATAATGGCCATTACAAGAGCATTATCCGCCGCCAAAATTCCTTCTAATGCAACCAGCACCAACAATACCCAGCCATATTCTAACAAAAGCGATGCATCCATAAAAATCCCCTCTCGTTTCTTTGTATAAGTTGATTTATTCTCATTACCGGAATAAAACACAAAAAGACCTTTGCCAAATATGGCAAAGGTCTTGCTAAGCATAATCATTATGCCAACAAAGCCGATGGAATACTCCATGTAATGACGACTTTGTTTCAGGTTTCCCTGACGCTACTCCCCTTTACTCCGTAAGAAGTAAATGTATTAAGTTGTTTTTATTTTACAAAAGGTCCACTAATAAGTCAATGAAAAGCCCTCTAAACTTTTGTTAAGCTTTTGTTAAGCGTTTTAATACGTTTAAAAACGTGGCAATATGAATAGGCTTTGTTACGTATTCACTAAAACCGACTAAAAAAGCTTGATCGATGTCGCTTTGCATTGCGCTTGCACTCAAGGCAACTCGCGGAATATTCTTCAACTCTTTTTCCAGCTGAAGCTGTGTGCATACCTCAAAACCATTCATATCAGGCAGATCAATATCAATTAAGATCATATCCGGTGAAATAGACTTGATTAGCCCGATGCCGTTTTCTCCTGTTTTGGCAACTAAGAGCTTAACGTTTTTATATGGAGAAAGAATCGATTGCATAAGCTCAATATTTGTATCGTTATCCTCAATATACACAATTGAGATCGGCATGGAAAAACCTAAAAATGACTCGGCTTCCCCTTCATTGGATAAGCGTTTAAAAACAGGTGGATGTACTAAGGGAAAACGAACCCAAAATGTACTGCCTTTTCCTTCTTCACTTCGCACTCCGCACGTTCCATTCATTAAGACAACAAGCTGCTTTACAAGCGCCAGCCCAATCCCTGTTCCGTCTTTTTCTAGTCTATTCACGCGATAGAAAGGCTCAAAAATCCGATTTAATTCTGAAGCTGGAATTCCAAAGCCCCTATCTTCAATCAATATGGTTACGTGATGCTGAGTAATATTGGTATAGATAATGATATCGCGATAAGCGGGCGAATATTTAATGGCGTTTGTAAGCAGATTTAATAAGATCTGCTGAAAACGAAGTTCATCTACTTCAACAAACACTTCTTGGTATGCGTGAAAGCGAGTATAAAATATACTATGCTTATCTTTTGCTAATGGTTTCATAATTTTAAGCGCGTCTTCAATTGCTTCTTTTACCGACACTGGTTCAAGGTTAATCGCTAAGTGACCTGATTCAATTTTCGATAAATCAAGCGTTTCATTTATTAAATAAAGAAGATGATTACCTGCTTTTAAAATTTTTCGTATACGATTCAATTGTTTTTCTGTTAAATCTTTTTCTCCTTGCTCTTCCAATATCTGTGCATAGCCTAAAATACTGTTTAAAGGCGTTCGAAGTTCATGGCTTACTTTTGATAAAAATTCTGACTTAGCCTGATTTGCTTTTTCGGCTTCTTCTTTGGCTATAATCATTTGCTGATTGGAATGAAGCAGGTCTTGTTCTTGTTCCTGCTGCTTTGTAATATCATAAAATGTGACAACTACGCCTTTATAATATTTGCTTTCTTGCAGAGGTTCAGCATTCACCGAAAGCCAAGTCAACTTTTTCTCATTTAAATAAATGCCCATGACTGTATTTCGCACAGGCTCTTTTGTATGAAGACAGCGGACAGATGGAATATCTTCGAGTGCAAAAGCTGTACCATCAGGATGAATAATTTCCCAGTCTAAACCAAACGGGTTAACCGATAACATTTGGTCATAAGGCACGTTTAGAATCTTAGCAGCGTATGCATTGGCAGCAATTAAGTTACCTTCAAGGTCATGAAACACCACGCCTTCTGACATTGTAGAAAGAACGGATCGATACATGCTTTCACTTTTAGCCAGCTTTTCTCTTGCTTCGTGAAGATCAGTAATATCTACTATAGAACCAATAACTTCTTGTACTTCTCCTTTGTAGATATGAGGTGTTAATTTCGTATAGTAAGCAAAGTCGTTCAAAAGTACTTCATACGACACTTTCTCTCCCGCCCATGCTTTATCATAGTAACTCCTATTATCTCTTGCGTAGGATTCAGGTAAAAATTCCTCAGGTGTTTTTCCGACAACATCTATTTCCTCATATCCCATTTCACGAATCATTTTGCCTTCGCACATCGTATAGACATATCCTTTACTGTTCTTCACAAATTTAAAAATAGTACCATCTTGCTGTGAAAGCGTGCGTTTTAAATCTTTTTGTAAATCCAGAAGCTGCTGTTGAGCCCTTTTTCGATCTGTCACATCTTTGGCGATAACGTAACTTCCTTTAATTTGATCATAAACAATAATGGGCATTTGCGTGACTTCAACGTATACAGGCTGATTATCTTTTCGAATCAACGTTGCCTCATAATATACAGAGTCTCCGCTCAGGGATTTCCACATATATTCTTCAGCTCTTTCAGCTTCTCTGAACATAGAAGGAAACGGGATTGTCTCCATTTTATTTAACGTGTATCCTGTTAGCTCGATTCCTTTTGGGTTAATCGTTTGAATATTGCCGTACAAATCAACTGCACACACAATATTGGGATTGTAGTTAAAAAGGGATTGATAATACTCTTCTTTTAATTGACTTTCCCTCACTTCTTCCTGACGCTTAAAAGCAGCAACGAGCAGGAAGACAATCAGTAGCGTAATTGTGATGCTTGCAATAATATTGGAAAACGGCGCTTGATACGGCAGCCACTGGCCCCACCTTCTAGCAACTGAATGTGCAATATGCAGCTTCATTCCATACATACTAATGAAATGCATAGCTGAAATGCCAATGCCTAGTAAAATGGAGCTAACAAGTTTAAGAAATGGATTAGCTTTCACGCTTTTCGAACGAAAAAACAAGTGCATCGCATAAAATGCAACGACCAGGGCGATGATGATGGAAAGCAAAACAGATAGCATCGCATAATGAATGTGTGCTTCTGTTTCGATTGCTGCCATTGCAATGTAATGCGTACCCAGAATACTGCTTCCTAAAATAAGCCCTGACCATACCGACGTGCGCCATTTCCAGAATGTCCAAAACGCAACTAATGACCCGCTAATTGCTATTATTAAAGCAAGAACAGAAAGTACAGCATCAAAATGAAAGCTAACAGGAACATAATAAGCAAGCATCGCAATATAGTGCATCGCCCCCACTCCAAGCCCCATTGAAGTTGCTGACAGTGTAAGCCACAAATAATTGTTTCGCTGTTTTTTTATCATTTTGCTCATAATATCAAGTGCTGTATAAGAGGCAAGAATCCCTACAATGACAGCAAGAAATACGGTAAATTCATTATAGTGACCAGTAATTGAAATCATTTTCTTTCCTTTCACTTTAACGTTACTTCTTCTATCTAACTCTCCTTATAAGAACTATATTACGATCATTTATTCCGAAAGCAGACACATGAAATAGACGAAACTTACATAAGCTTCGTCCTTTCATCAACATAACTATTTTAGAAGCAGCAGCATCTCTTAATTTGTCATTAACTGATGCAGCTGTTTTTGAACGTCTTGGATTTTTAATTTTGAGATATGAGCATATTCATCAATTTCTAAGAAATAAACAAGATATGTTTCGTTTTTTGGCGTGATGTGCGAAACTTTCTGCAAATTTACGATATAAGACCGATGTGTTTGACTGAATACAGAAGGGTTCAAATACATATAGATATCACTAATATTTTCATATGTCTCATAGACACGTGATTGAGTATAGATTAAGCATTTTTTCCCGGACTTTTCGATAAAAATAATTTGATCAATTGGAATGTAATAAGTAGATCCATTAAATTTTACAGGCAGTCTTTTTAATTGCTCACCTGGCTTTTTTGACTGATTTTTATCAATTCCAATGGAGTTTTTTGCCCGCTCTAGCGCCATATAAAGTCTGGTTTTTTCAATTGGTTTTACAATGTAATCCAGTGCCGACAACTCGAATGCCTTCACAGCAAATTCATCATAACCGGTGATAAAAATGAAGTTTAAATTCGGCTTAATGCGCAGGCACTTTTTTATGGCATCTACACCGTTAACCGTAGGCATATTAATGTCTACGAGCAAAAGGTCTGGACTCTTAGCCATCACTTCCTGTACAAGCTGCTCTCCGTCTTTGCAGATGCCAATCACTTCAAATTCCGGAAGCTGTTCTATAAAATAATCTAAAATTTCAACCGAATCTTCGTTATCATCGGCAATAATTAAGTTGATTTTGTTCATCCTGACTCCCCCTAGGATACAATGTTAAAGTATAGTACGAACTATTGCCCATTCTGTTTTATGCATGTCTACACATCTTTATAGTGTTTTTATGTTGAGATGAATGATCTACACGGACGCTAATCGTTAATGGAACGCACAACGATTGTTCATGGGGAATATTGCAATAATTGTAGGTTTTCTAGAAGAAGAAATAAAACCGTTTATCTATTATCATTTATTTTCCTAACAATGATTTAATACCCTTTTTATAATCTGCAAATCAGCATGCCAGAATCTTTATTTAATATTTTTAATAAAGGCGACACGCTATTTTCAATCATTTTGTCTTCTCTTATTCTCTTACTATTAAAACATGTTCTACGTTCTTCCACCCATACTTTTATTCATTTTTTTACTTTTTATTCAAGGTAATTACTTACATACAACCCTTAATAACCCTGTATTTGTAATTTCACTTGAAGAAATTTATGTATTTTTTATTCATTTTATTATAAAAATTCTAGCATATAACGTTATGAACTTACATATGTATTCCGAACTAGTTCCTTTTAGAACTATGATTATTATACCATTTCATAGTATAAATCACATATATTTAAAGGTGAAGACTTTCCATTCCTTTAAGAGTTCAAAGCTATTTATTTGTAAAATAAATCAATTCATTCCTCTCTAAAGGCTAATACATCTAATTATCTATCTATTATCTGTAAAAAAACAGGCCTAAAGTTATACTTCGGCCTGTTTTACATTCATTTCTTATTTTGCATTTTTTACAATTTGCTGTGCCTGTTTCGATACAAAGAAGCGACCCTTTTTATCCTGTACCACCACGCTGTCCATCTGTATCTCTTTTCCATTTACAATCGCAATATTTTTATTTACCGGAAAACGTACCGTTCGCTTATTGTTTGTAACAACGAGCACAGGGTTGTTTTTATCTTTTGAGTCCACCGCTACATTTGAGCCTTTAAAAGCTTTATTTGCTTCAATAAATAATTCATTTGTTAACTCGTTTAAGTTAATATTCATTGACTTAGCCATATGTTTGGCAATATCCGTATTATCAAAGTGCCCCGTTGGTCGATTGACGCCGTATGAATACAGAAATACATCCTCACCCGTATGACCGCCCGTTGTGAACCCAAGGTTTGCTCGGTTGGCTAATAGCTTTGATAGTGTAGCACTCATTTCTTTTTTATCTCTTGCTTTAGTCAGCTGCGCTTTTTCCTCTGAAGTTAGGTTTGATAAACCATACAAAGCAGCTACTTCTTCTTTATTTGATAAATCTTCTTTTAAGTTAGACGTAGCACCTTCTAACGTCATTTTTGCTTTTTTTAATGGATCAATATAAGCAGAAACAGGTGTGATATCATATCCTTTTGTTGTATTTGCATTACCGATTGAAAGACCGCTGTTTCCGTGATCAGCAATCGCAATAACCATCGTATTTCCATCTTTTTTAGCGAACTCTACTGCCTTGCCCACTGCTTCATCAAACGCTAATACATCGCTAATCATGCCTACTGGATCATTCGCATGAGCTGCCCAATCCGTTTTGCTTCCTTCAACAAATAAGAAGAAACCGTCTTTATCTTTGGAGAGTGTTGTTATTGCTTTATTTGTCATCTGGGACAGCTTTGGCTGTTCTGCTTTTGTCTGCGGTCGATCCATATCATACGCTAAGTCTCGGTCAGCGAAGCTCCCCCAGATTTTTTTGGCGCGTGACTGCTCTAATTCCTTTTTATTTTCTACAAAGTCATATCCTCTTTTGTTCAATACATTGACTAAGTTTTCACCGTCTTTTCGGCTTTTTTCTTCTGCTCCTGGAAGAAGAGATTGCTTACCTCCTCCAAGTACTACATCGATGTTTTGATACACTTGCTGCTCCGCTAGCGTTTGAAAATCATCACGGCTGTAGTTGTGGGCTGAAAAACCAGCTGGTGTGGCGTGCTGGATTTCAGAAGTAGCCACAATTCCTGTCGCGCGTCCCGAAAGCTTTGCTCCTTCTAGAACGTTTGCTACGGGACGAAACTGATCTTCTTTTTCTACGGGTTTAACCCCAGGTGTATTCACTACTGAAGGGAGCACACCTACATAACCAGAATTTGATTTATTTCCTGTTGCTAAAGCAGTAGCTGCTGGAGCGGAATCTGTAATAGCAGATTCTGCCGAATACGCCCGTACTCCCCCGGCCATTAGCTGATCCATGTGTAACGGTTTTCCTTTGTACCATCTTGCGAGTGTAGTAGCATTCGAACTCGTCCCATCCATTACCATCATAATGACATTTTGAGGTTTCTTAGCTGACTTATGCTCCACTTTTGCTTCCGTTTGAATAAGTGAGTTTCCTACACCAAACGAGGCCAATGCTACCGCTCCTGCCAGTGTAATACCTGCTAATTTTTTCTTCATATAAATGTACCCGCTCCTTTATTTCATTATCTTCGACATGTCTAAAGTTACCATCCAAACGTAAATCTACTGTTTATCCACTGTAAAAGAGTGTAAAGTTTGTTTTTATATTCTCCCTTTCTTCTTGAGAAAAAATAGTCGAATAAAAAGGAAGTACATGAACAAACTACCAGTAATAGAAAGTCATGCGAGGGGCACGGTTATGTTTAAACATTTATTTAAAAAAAAGAATGCAGACGATCAGCCCAAAAAAACATTGGATGAACTGATTAAACAATTTAAAAAATCAAGTGATTTCACAACATTAGCTATTGGTTCGCAGCATCGAAAATACATCATTACTTATTTTAAGCAGCTCGTAAACATGCAAAGTGTTGAAGATAAAATACTTGAACCCTTTCAAAAACTAGACTTTACGTTAAGCAGTGTGCACGAAGTCGAAAATGTTCTGCCAATTGAAGATATTTCAATTACAAAAGATACAAAAGAAATTTTAGAAAAAATGCTGCGCGGCTACGTGATGTTTCAACTGCATAAAGACGATAAGCTAGTAGCTCTTATTAAAGTTCAAAGCTTTGATACAGGGTTTCGAAAGGAAAATGAAACGGAAAATGAGTTTAGCGTCGTCGGTCCTAAAATTGGTTTTGTAGAGGATTTAGATGTCAATCTCTATTTAATGAGAAAAACGGTTATTTCCGAAAATCTTATTTTCAAAGAGCTCACCGTAGGAAATAAATCAAAAACACGCGTCGTGCTTGTTTATTTAGAAGGCGTAACGAATCCTCAGCACGTAGAGACTATGACCCAGCGTCTTGAAGATGTAGATTTCGACGTTATTTTTGATAGTACGATGCTTGATCAATTAATTTCGGATAACTCTTCTACGCCGTTTCCTCTGTTTTTAACAACAGAGCGAATCGATCGGGTATTATTTACCCTGTTAAACGGGCAAGTCGCTTTCTTTTCAAGCGGTTCACCTTACGCGGTTACGGGACCGTCAACGCTGCTTGATTTTTTTATTTCACCCGAAGATTACTATTTGCCGTGGGTACTAGGCTCATTTTTCCGAGTCATTCGTATTTTTGGCGTCTTTTTTTCTATTTTTGCTACGCCTCTTTATGTAGCCATTGTTACATATCATTATGAGATGCTGCCCAAAGATCTTCTGGGACCTATTATTTTTTCAAGGACAAACGTTCCTTTTCCACCCGTCATCGAAGTACTTTTTTTAGAAATTACCATTGAACTGCTTCGAGAAGCGGGAGCCAGACTTCCAACAAAAGTAGGTCAAACGCTAGGAATCGTAGGTGGGATTGTTATTGGGCAAGCAACGGTAGAAGCTGCGTTAACAAGCAATATTTTGCTTATTATTGTTTCACTGACGGCTTTAGCTTCTTTTACAACGCCTATTTTTAAAATGTCTAACACCATCCGCTTACTGCGTTTTCCTTTTATTCTGTTTGCTACGGCATTTGGTTTAGTGGGAATTACATTTTGTTTTTGTTTCTTATTAGTTCACTTGCTGCGATTGAAATCTTTAGGAACACCTTACCTTGTTCCTTTATTCCCATTTCGTCCAAAAGAATATAGAGATACGTTTCTTCGCTTGCCTTATAGTCATACCGCGAAGCGTCCAAGCTACTTACGGCCATTAGACCGCTTCCGCTATGATCCTAAAAAAGCGAAAAGAAAAAGTAATTTAGATACTGAATAAAGCGAGGAACTAACATGAAAAAAACGATGATTTTATGTGCTTGCCTCATTTGTTTAGCCGGCTGTGCAGACCGGGAAGTTATTGATGAAATTCAAGTGGTTAATTCTTTAGGCTACGACTATAATCCAGACACTAAAAAAGTACGTGGCACTATTTTATATCCTATCTATAAATATGGACCAACTGAAGAACCAAGCATTATTGCGGCCAATGCAAAATCAGCCTTTGATGTTCCTCTTCAGCTAAATAACAAATCTTCACTTCCTATCGCTTTTGGCCAGTTGCGAAGCGTAGTCATTGGAGAAAATTTCGCCCAACATGGAGTGGATGAATTAGTCAATATTCTCGCGCGTAACCCAGACCTTGGCCGTAACATTAAATTAAGCATTGTAGACGGTAAAGCCCATGAGTTATTAAGCTCTGTGACGAAAAAGAAAATTAAGGACTATCAGTTTATTTCAAATTTAATCGAACAAAACATTCGAACAGAAAATTTGCCAAATACCAATTTGCAAATATTTTTATTCAGTTTTTTCAGTGATGACCGCGACGCGTATCTCCCGCTCTTAACGCAGGACAAAGATGCCATTAAATTAAAAGGACTCGCCTTGTTTAAAGGAAAAGAGTTGGCCACCACCGTTGGAATAAAAGAAACGTTTTTATTCAAACTTTTAACAACAGGTACTAAGCATGGACGCTATGGCGTGAAAATCAAAGAAAATAATCAGCGCGGAAAAGTCATACTCCAAAACTTGCGAACAAAAACAACGTATGAACTAAAAGGAGATCCTCACAATCCAGCAATCATTACTCATGTAAAAATTGATGGTCTTGTCAAAGAGTTTCCTAGCTGGATTGATCTAACCACGTCTTCAGGTATTAAACTGGTAGAAAAGGAGCTGAAAAATGATATTGAAAAAAACGGTAATACATTCATAAAAAAACTTCAGCGAGAAAAAATTGATCCGATTTGTTTCACAGACTATGCTCGAAGTAAAACACGTCATTTTAACAGTCAAGAATTTAAAGCGAAATATCCTAATATGAACATTAAAGTGAAAGCGCATGTTCACCTTATTCAAACGGGTATCAGCAACTAGGAGGAAGAAAAGATGCACAATACAATTAAAGAAGAAAATCAAGTTTCCCCCTCTTTTCTTTTTTTCTTAGTGCACTCTACGCAGATTGGCGTTGGGATACTAGGATTTCAGCGCTATATTATGAAAGGTGCTGGGTATGAATCCTGGATATCTATCATCCTTGCTGCAATTAGCGTCTGTATTTTGTTAGCGATGATTTTTAATATCTTAATCCGCGAGAATAGCGATATAATTGATATACACCGATTATATTTCGGAAAATACGTTGGAGGAGCTTTAACTCTTGCCGCTTCCATTTATTATTTTATCTTTGCATTAACGATTTACCGAACGTATGTAGAAATTTTGCAAATATGGATGTTTCCCCAGTTAGCTACATGGATTGTATCAATCGTTTACTTGCCTATTATTTACTACACGGTTTCAGGTGGATTTCGTGTCATTACGGGAGTTGCTTTTTTTGGAGTCATTATGCCTTTGCCTCTCCTATTTGCGCTCATTTATCCGTTAAAATATGCTCATCTGGACAATCTATTTCCTTTATTCGATCACACAATATGGGAATTTTTAATTTCAACTAAAATGATGACCTTTGAGAACCTAGGATTTGAATCCGTTCTTTTTTTCTATCCTTTTATAAAAAATGGTGCTACTAGTCAGAAGTGGGCTCAATATGGCGTTTTGTTCAGTACGCTTTTATATTTTTGCACAGCATTAGTCTCGTTTGTCTATTTTAGTCAGGGACAGTTAGGCCATACCATTTGGCCAACTTTAACGATGGCTAAAATTATTGAAATTCCATTTTTGCAGCGTTTTGAATATATCTTAATTTCTCTGTGGCTTTTAGTTGTTCTACCCACGATTGCTGTTAGCTTGTGGTGTACAATTCGCGGATTTAGTAAAACATTTAATAAACCGCCTACTATTTTTCTCATACTAGCCTTAATTGCTCTTCTTGGCTTTTCTATTTTCTTTGATGATCGAGAAACGATTGATCAGCTTAATACACGACTATCTATGACCGGCTTTTACTTTATTTATGGGTACATTCCTTTCCTTTTTCTCTATAGCTTCATTCGAGCCAAAATAAAACAAAAGAAAGCACAAAAAGAAGAGCGTGAGCCAACTTTAAGTTGAATCACGCTCTTTTTTTTCATACTCTTTTATTTGTTAAATAAAACAGCGTATTCCCCGTATCCTTCTTTTTCTAAATCTTCCTTCGGAACAAAGCGAAGAGCTGCTGAGTTGATGCAATAACGCAAGCCGCCTGCATCTTGCGGACCATCATCAAATAAATGACCTAAGTGAGAGTTAGCCGTTTTGCTTCGTACTTCTGTACGAACCATATTATGACTAACGTCCATGTTTTCTTTTACTTCATCTTTATTAATCGCTTTTGTGAAAGACGGCCATCCGCATCCGGCATCATATTTATCCGTTGAACTAAACAACGGCTCTCCTGATACGATATCTACATAAATACCATCTTCTGTATGATCCCAAAATTCATTGCGAAACGGGGGTTCCGTTGCGTCATTTTGAGTAACTTCATATTGAATAGGCGTTAATGTCGTTTTTAGCTGCTCGTCGCGGCCAAAGTCTTTCCAGTTTTCTTTAATAAAACGATCACGTCCAGATCCTCGTCGATACATAGCATAGCGGAATTTATTTTTCTTATAATAACCTTGATGGTATTCTTCCGCTTCATAAAACGGTTTTGCCGGTAGAATTTGTGTGGCAATTGGTTCAGAAAAACGACCGCTTGCTTCTAATTGTTGCTTGGATTCTTCAGCTAGTGCCTTTTGGTGCTCATTGTGATAAAAGATAGCTGTTCGATATGAATCGCCTCGATCCGCAAATTGTCCGCCTGCATCCGTTGGGTCAATTTGAGGCCAGTATAGTTCTAAAAGCTTTTCATATGGAAAAACTTCTGGGTCAAATGTAATTTGGACCGCTTCATAGTGGCCCGTTGTTTCTGAGCATACTTCTTTGTACGTCGGGTTCTCTTTGTGACCGCCTGTATAGCCAGATACAACTTTTATAATGCCTGGCTGTTCATCAAAGGGCTTCACCATACACCAAAAACAGCCTCCAGCAAAAGTTGCTACTTCATATTGTTCTGTCAAAAAGATGACCTCCTTCATGTATTCTTTCTATTATTATACGCTGATTTGATGTTCTCACCAACTAACTTGCTTCTTGTACTCTTTCCGTTTTAAGACAAAAAAATAATCAGTGAAGCTCATCTTCACTGATTATTCTTCCGCATTTAAAGCGCTTTATTTTTGATCACCTTTAATTTTGTGAAACAGTTTATTCATCGTTTCAATTTCTTTATCTGTAAAGTGCTCAAACCGCTCAAGGAAATACGCTCGTTTTTTTTCTTGAATCACATTAAAAATATCTTGCCCTTCTTTGGTCAGTTCAATATCAATAATACGTCGATCATTTTCAGACCGTTTGCGTGCAATGTAGCCTTTTGACAAAAGCAAGTCGGTTACCGCCGTAATGTGGCTTGCTGACACTTGAAGATACTTAGATAAATCAGTTGATCGCTGCCTGCCGGAATCAACCAGCATACGAAGCACCATAAATTCATTTGTTGATAGCTCTGAATTGTATACTTCATTAATTTCTTGGCGAAGCTGTCTGAACACAAAGCGAAACAGCGTCTCCATTTCTTGAACGAGCTCTTCTCTTTTTTTCACTTGTCACTCTCCTTAACGCTATCGCATGATAACGAATATGTATTTACGAAAGTATTTCACTTTCTTAACTTAATTAGTTTTATCAAATTACTAAGCGTTTCGTCAACTATTATTGAGATTTTTTTCCACAATTCTGTACGAATTGATGTATTTTTCATAAAATTCCATAAAAAAAGCGATTTACCGTTATGGTAAATCGCTGCTAGTAGCTAAAAATACCGGTTAAAAAGCTTCTCCATCTTGGAACAGGCTTTTTACCTTTTAAGCTGTCTTCACTTTTCAACTGACTTTCAAGTTCCGCTACTCGATTTTCTAATTTCGTAATAACTTTATTTAACCGATCGATTTCTGAACGATGCTCTAAAATTTGAAAGGTCACTACTTCTCCCGCTTTTTCTTCTGTACGCTTTTCATTTTCAATCAGTCTTAAAAAAAGCTGATCAAGCTGCTTTTGCATATCTTGTGCACGTTCATCAGATATAACGACTTCCTCTTTTTCTACTACTTTTTCTACCACTTTGACGACGGCTTGACGATTGCGGTTTTTTTGAAAGTCTCTAAGTGCTTCAATATTTTCTTCTGTAAACTCACAGTGTCCCGATTCATTTCTCTCTAGCTCGATATCCGCCATTTTAACCCATTTTAATACCGTACTTGGATGTATTCCCAGCGACTTTGCCACATCCACCGTTTTCATCGTCATGTTCCATCCCTCCATTTTTTCATTTACTAGCCATTTCGAGAGAAATCTTTAAATCCCTTCATACGTGACAAAACTAGTATGAATTCGTCAAAGAAAGTGGACGTTCAACAAATGAAGAAAATGATGTCATTATTCCCTAGAAAAACTCGTATAAACCTTCTGCAAAATAACAAAATTCGCTCTGTGAAATCCCCTTGCCGTATCCCTTAAAAAAAGACGCGCGCTCTTTACCTGTAAAGATTCCGTCTTCAAAACGAACAGCCAGCGCCATATCATAACGAGCGTCTCCTAAAGTTCCTCCGCTCCAGTCAATAACAGCTGTTATCTGACCGTCGTGTACAAGTACATTATCAATCGTGTAGTCTCCGTGAATAAGTACCTCTTGTTTGCATATCATGTTTTGCTTCTGCAGTTGTTTTAGCAGCGGTTGATTTCCGTATACCTCATAGTGGGTTAAATTGTACTCTGCCTCTTGCAGCATTCGGTGGATTCACGGCTGCTTACTCACTAATCGTTCTGGACACTCAGCATTGTGAATACGAGCAAGAAGATGCCCCATTTCATAGACAACGTGCTCACGCTTTTTTTCATTATCTTCCTTCTCTAAATACTCTCTTACCGTCTTTCCTTCAAAAAATTCTAGCAGCATCCAGCTCTCCTCTGCTGTTTGAACAAACTTGTAAGCGCTCGGGCTTTGAAAGTCCGCCAGTGCCTGTATATTTTTTAATACATAATATTCCTTATATAACCATTTTCTGTACTTTTCCCTTTTTGTCCGTTTTAAAACATATCTCCCTCTAGCCGTATGAAGGATACCAACATCTGAGGTACACCCTTGCTTCGGAAACGTCACTTTTTCGATTTGCTTTACATACTTTTTTATCGAATGAGGAATTTCTTCTATTATAATAGGATGCAACTGTCTCACTCCCCTTTCTTTCTACATTCTCTTTTTGTTGCTCTTTCCCTCCAACCCACAGCTAGAAGCAACTAACTGCATACTTGAAACCTACGTTCACCATTCCAATAAAAAAATCCGAACGATTACTCGTTCGGACCTTCCTTCAACTAAACTACTTTTGCCCAGTCTCTTACCCTTTACCAAGCACCCAGCGGCTTTTGGTAAACATCGTATAACCAATCGTAAATAAAACAACTGTACAAACCGATAAGCTTCCTATTGTATAGACTAGACTCTGCATGTCATAGACACCGTAGAGAAGCTGTTTCATAAGTGCAAATACGTTATAAATAGGAATTAAAAATCCGCTTGGGTGCAGTTCATGTACGGATTTTCCCATCAGTAAAAAGTATGGAAGTATCGCTACCATCACAATTTGAGATGTATAGCTCTGCGCTTCTTTAACCGAACTTGCTAAAAGGCTAAGGATACATAATACTATGGCTCCTAGCAGCGCTAGCAGGGTAAGGGTGACTAAAAACGAGAAGATAAAGGTTGTAACATGACCCTTAAGCTGCAGTGCATCATTTAATATAGTTGTTAAATAACGTACAGAGAAAACAAATGCCAATGTAGACAAAAGACCGCTTACGATACCGAATGTAGAGATCGTAAGCCATTTTCCAACCAGTAATTGCGTTCGTTTGACAGGAGCCATCAATAGAGCTTCCATCGTCTTCCGTTCTTTTTCACCTGCAAAAATATCATTGGCAGAAGGAAGAATGCCACCTAAAACGCCCATAATGATAATCATTGGCGCAAACATCGCAATCATTGTTAAAGAGCCGTCATCTTCTTTAGACACTCCTTTTTCAACCACATTAAACGGAGCTATCGTTTGACTATTCACATTTAGTTGGTCTAAGCGTTCGCTAACTATAGCTTCTCGATGTTTATTCAGTATATTTTGTATATACTCTGCGGTAGCACCTGAGTTCATGCTCGCTGAATCCGTATAAACAGTAACTTCTGGCGATTTCATCTTACGCACTTCTGAAGAAAAATCGTCTGGTAGCTTTAACGCCGCTAACGCTTTCCCTTGTTCTACAGCACTGAGTGGATTTCTGCTTTCAATTACTTTAATATTGTCATCGTTTTTTAACCAGTCGATCACACTGGCATCAGAATCTTTTGTAACAGCTACAGACATGGAATCTGTTTGATCACTAGCCATCATTTTGTCTGCAAAAAAGATAATCCCTACATTTAATAAAATCGGAATCAACACGCTAAAGATAATCGTTTTGCGATCTCGCAAACAATCAATCAACTCTTTTTTATAAATATGCCAAATCATATTAAGCCCCCCTCACGATACGCGACATAAAGATGTAGTTTAAGTCTGTACTTTCCTCTTCTTTATACAGCTGTTCATTTGTTCCTTGATAAATCATTTTTCCTTTATGAATCATGATGATAGACTGACACAGCATCTCCACTTCTTCCATAATGTGACTGGAAAAAACAATCGTTTTTCCTTCTCTTTGCAGACTTTTAATAAGTTCACGAAACATGTTTGCTGATGTAATGTCTAATCCTGTAGTCGGTTCATCAAATAGGATAACGTCCGGGTTATGAAGAATAGTGCGTGCAATGGCTACTTTTTGACGCATTCCTTTTGAAAAGCCTCCGACGCGGCGATCCAAGTAGTCTTTCATTCCAAAACGTTTGGCCAGTTCCTCAATCCTTATCTTTGTTTCATGTTTGCTCATTCCATAAAACTTAGCAAAATAAGCTAAGTTTTCACGCGCAGTCAAACGGTCGTATAAACCTGTTTCACCGCCAAAAAGGACGCCGATTTTTTGCTTTATTTTATCAGGCTGTTTATGAATGTTAATTCCGTGAATGAACATATGGCCTTCCGATGGTTCAAGTACAGTCGACAGCATACGTAAAAGAGTTGTTTTCCCCGCTCCATTTTCACCTAATAGTCCTACAATTTCTCCTTGTGCGATGGTTACATGAATATCTTGAACAGCTGCAATTGTTTGCTTTTTCTCTTTAAAATATTTCGTCACACCTTTGATTTCAATCATATCCGCTCTCCCCTTTTACTGTGATTGACTCTATCTTAGCTTATTTTTTATACAGCATCTTCCATCTTGTCATAAAGAGGGTTTTTTATGTCGCGAAACGTCCTTCCCACCTTGTAAATCATGGTAAAATAGTGTGGTAAGATCCAATAGAATGAAACAAAGAGGGTTTTTATTTATGAAGGTAGGATTAGTGGATGATCATTCATATGATTTAGAAAAATTGAGGATTTCTTTAGAAAGAGAAGATGATATAGACATACTTTTTTCGACTAGCAGCGCGGAGGAAGCTTATAACGAAATTAAAAAAAATGAAATTGATTTATTAATTACAGATATTGAAATGCCAAAGCTATCAGGTTATGAGCTTGCAGACTTTATCAATGCTTACGCACTTGATATTCAAGTCATCTTTGTCACTGGGCACAGCGGCTTTGCCGTTCATGCATTTGAACTCAACGTTTTGGACTACATTATGAAGCCTTATTCTAAAGAGCGTCTGTTAAAAGGCATTCAGCGTTTTCATCAAAAAAAACAATCAACTGATACAAGAGATAAGCTTATTTTAAAACAAAAAACCGAAATGCAAGTGCTGAACAAACAAGATATTATATTTGCAGAGCGAACGGGTCGCTCTACCACCATCATAACGACAAATGGAGAATTTAGTACCTATCAATCATTAAACGAAATTGAAAAAGAATTAACAGCGAGTCATTTTCTAAGGTCGCATCGAGCTTTTATTATCAACATTTCCTATATTCAAAATTTCTCCCTGTATACTAAGCACTCCTACTCCGTGATGTTTCAAAGCACCGAAAAAACAGCTTTAATCACGAAAACAAATTTAGACATCTTGCAAAAAGAGTACTTTTAAAGGAGGGACTATCTAAAATGAAACTATTTTACACACTAGTTTTACTAACTGTTTTCGTGCTCCTCTTTTTTAAAGACCTGCCTGTTAGTTTACATCTCCTACTTAGTTCTTTTATAATTGGTTCATTTTTTATATGGAGAAAGAAATATCAAACGGCTCCTTCACTAACGATAAAAAAAGCAATCGTACTGACGTCTTTTTTTCTGCTTTTATTTAGCCTATCTTCACCTCTTAGTATTGTCCTAACCGTTATCGCAATGATTGGTTACATGACCGACATGTTTTCGTCTTATCAACAATACATATTCGTCGCTAACCGGGAAAGCAGTGCTTCACGTGAAATTCAAAAAAACAATGAGCTTTTTCAAGCGTTAAGAGCTGAAAGACATGATTTTATTAAACATGTCAGCGCCGTATCCTATCTTCTAGAAACAAACCAAAGACAGCAGGCACAAGAGTATATTCAAGATTACGTTGAAGCTTTGAATGATACCCATTCATATATTCAAGGTGAACATTCGCACGTTGCTTCTGTTGTACATCAAAGCAAGAATCAAGCACATACGTGGGGAATACATATGAATGTTCAATTAGATTCACCGTTATCACAGCTGCCTTTAAAGCACCTTGACCAAATGAATCTCATCATGAATTTACTGCATAATGCTTTAGAAGCCGCTCATTCTTCTGAGAAAAAAGAGATAACCGTTTCGAGTATGATTCGAAGTGGCATTTACATTTTAGAAGTCAGCAATTCTACCGCTCCTTTATCACGAGAGCGTCAAGATCACTTGTTTACTTCTTTTCATGTGACAGAAAAGAAAGAACACCACGAAGGCCTTGGCACGTGGATCATTTCTGAACTTGTTTCCAACTACCAAGGACGCTTGGAATATACCTATCACGATTTAACTCTTTCCATTAAAATAAAATTTCCGATAGTCGTTTCCTCAAAACAAGCAACATAGCCGCTATAGCCTAAGCGGCTTTTTTTCGTATGAGCCTCTTCTATACGCGCACACTATAAAAAGCACCGAAAAAAAGAAATATTTCACACTTATTTTAGCTCTTTTATAGTCACTTTTTTAGTTTTTGATTTTTTATATGCAAATCTATTGCATTTCAAGTAAAAAACGAATATTATATATCATGTTGCTTTTAATGTTCGTTATTTTTGGAGGTTACTTATGTTTAAGTTAAAAGAATATAACACGGATGCTAAAACGGAGATTTTAGCTGGTATTACAACGTTTTTAACCATGATTTATATCGTCATTGTGAACCCAGTTATTTTGTCCAGCGCCGGCGTTCCTTTTGATCAAGTATTTACAGCTACTATTATTTCAGCAGTCGTAGCTACGCTATGGATGGCTCTTGCAGCTAACTATCCAATCGCTATTGCTCCCGGTATGGGAATGAACGCATACTTTGCTGCTTTAGTTGTTGGTTCAAATGGAAGTATCGACTATGCTACTGCTTTTTCAGCTGTATTCGTAGCGGGTATTATCTTTATCATCCTATCGTTAACATCGTTTCGTGAAAAATTAATTGAAGCTATTCCAAACAATTTAAAGCACGCGATCAGTGCTGGTATCGGTTTATTTATTGCTTTTATCGGGCTTCGTTCAGCCGGTATTATTGTTGCAAATAAATCAAATTTAATTGGACTTGGTGATTTGCAGTCTGAGAAAGTAGTTTTAACACTGATTGGACTTGCGATTACAATCATTTTATATACGCTAAATGTAAACGGCGCTTTATTCTTCGGTATGATTATTACCGGATTAATTGCTTTCTTTAGAGGACAGCTTTCATTTGATAAAGGTTTGTTTGCTTCCCCTCACCTTCCAGATGGCTTAATGATTTCAAATCCTTTTGCTGCTTTTGGAGATGTTATTCATCATGATTTGTACACAGTTGTTTTTTCTTTCTTACTTGTGACGATTTTTGATACAACAGGTACAATGGTAGGCGTAGCTCAACAGGCCGGTCTTATGAAAGGTAATAAGATGCCTCGCGTGCGTCAAGCATTGCTTGCTGACTCATTTGGTACAACGATTGGAGCTTTATTTGGTACAAGCCCAACAACCGCTTACGTTGAATCTTCATCTGGTGTAGCAGCAGGCGGACGTACAGGTCTAACGGGCGTGACGGTAGCCATTCTATTTATCGTGGCAGCGTTCTTTAGCCCGGTTGTAAGCTCGGTTTCTGGTGTAGCAGCTATTACTTCACCTGCATTAATTATTGTCGGAAGCTTGATGATGGGTGCTGTAGCTAAAATTAATTGGAACGACTTTGATGAAGCGTTCCCTGCCTTTTTAGTTGTTCTAGCGATGCCTCTTACATCAAGTATTGCAACAGGAATTGCGCTTGGCTTCATTTCTTATCCGTTAATGAAGCTGGTAAAAGGAAAAGGCAAACAAGTTCATCCGCTTGTGTATGTCTTTGCTGTTTTATTTCTCTATCAGCTCATCTTTTTACCGCATTAAAAAAGCTTGGAGATTTCTCTCCAAGCTTTTTTTTTATTGAAAGTGATTGTTATTTTCTTTTGTTTGATAAAGGTAATTTTCCACATAGATTTGTTCTGCATCAGAAGCATTCTTTATCCCTTCTTCTGGATTTAACTCGACACTTCTCTTTTTAGCTATATAATCCACTAGCGCCCCAAATCCTAAAAGACCGCCTATGATCCCAGCAAATACAATCCATATTGGCAATTGCTTCACGTCCCTTTTCTTTTAATTGTATCAGCTTCAACGCAACAGGTAAATATTAACATGTTTTCTTCACTTATAAATAAAGCGCTTTTTACCAAATATACGTAAAAAACGTCTTTGTATTTGGTATACTAAACTCACGGCATGTTCTACAGAGAAAGGGGCTTAATTGCATATGAACAAACAGCTTGGAACGTTAATGTTTGTTATTTTTATGGTATTTGTCGGCTTTGGAGTGATCATCCCCATCGTACCTGAAGTTATTCGTGCCACGGGTGCAAGCACGGTCAATTTAGGGATACTAATGGCTAGCTATTCGATCGCATCTTTTATTACCGCACCTTTTTGGGGGAAGCTTTCCGATATAAAAGGCCGCCGTCCCATCTTACTTTGGGGCTTACTTGGCTTTAGCGCAAGCTTTTTTCTTTTTTCGGTGGCAGAAAACTCTCTGACTCTGATGTATACGTCACGCATCATCGGAGGTTTGTTTGCAGGAGCTGTTATTCCTTGTGCTTTTGCATACGCTTCTGATAGTACAGATGAAGAAAACCGCACGAAAGCAATGGGACTGTTAGGGATGTCAATTGGCTTAGGCTTTATTTTTGGACCGGCATTAGGCGGTGTCCTTTCGTCTTTCGGCTTGTTTGTTCCCTTCGTTATCTCTGGTATCTTGTCACTGATTATGACAGCGTTCTCATTCTTTACGTTAAAAGAATCGTTACGAAAAGAACCTGCTGCCAAAATACAGACATCCAGATGGCATGACTTCACGTCAGATTTTCAAGGAGCTATGAAGTATTTATATGTTCTTTCATTTTTAGCTACTTTTACGCTCGCTGGTTTAGAAGCTACTTTTCAATTTTTTCAAATAGCGAAAATCAATGCTACTCCCACGACAATCGGATGGATGTTTATGGCGAGCGGTTTAACTCAAGCCCTGATTCAAGGCGGTGTACTGCAGCGATTTAAAAAAGGAAATGAAAAAAAACTGATGGCTATTGGCTTATTGGTTTCAGCAATAGGATTTACGTCTATTTTGTTATCTTCTAGTGCCGTTAATGCTACCTTATTTCTGTGCATATTTACAGCAGGAAATGCCCTTATTCGTCCTTGTGTCCTCTCATTAATTACGATGAGAACCAAAGTAGGATACGGCTCTGCTTCAGGGTTAACTGCCTCAATGGATAGCTTAGGGCGTATTTTTGGCCCTCTGCTTGGTGCATTTGCCTTTAAACTCAATATGACGCTGCCTTTTATTATCGGAGCAGTTGTCACTTTAGCTGCTTTACTGCTGATTCAGCGTCATACAGCTCTAGATTATTCTGAGCAAACACTATCATCATAGAGGCTGAAACAAAAGTATTTTAGCTGAAGGAAGATCCGAACGATGAATCGAGATTCTTGGTGGAGAATCCAACGCGTTCGGATTTTTTTATTGCTATGGTAAACGTAAGTTTCATGTATGTAGGTACTTCTAGCTGGTGATTGGAGGGCAAGGCGAAGACTCCTGCGGAAAGCGAAGCCTTGTAGGGAAATCAACAGCCGATTCCTACTAGCTCATGTAGCCAATTTGTTAGTCTTTGGATTAATCTAGCTATGTCTCAATCTCTTTTCATCGTTACTAACACAAGATTATCCGCAGCTGCAGTGTGTTTTATAATTGAAAACCGATGAGCTTCGTATAGCTTAATCGCAGGTGTATTTTTTTCGGCTGTGGAAACTATACACTCACATTCTGAATATCTTTGAAGTACATATGTTAAAAGACGGCTTCCGATTCCTTTTCGAAAGTAACGAGGACGCACAACAAGGCGGCAAATCGTTAATCGCTCATTTTCTTTTTCAAACGACAGCACGCCTGCTAGCTTACCTTCAATTATTTCTCCGATAAACACTTCCTTGCTTTTCATAACATCTTCTTTGCTTTCTGTAAGCTGAGGAATATCTGAAAAGCTAATGAGCCTTGCTTCTTCTTGATAAGCTTCTACTTGCACAGCTACTATTTGAAGAGCGATATCCACTCTTTGATGTTCGAGGATTTGAAGCATGAAAACCACTCCATTTCTTTCACAAATTTAGACAAATTCCATGTTTTCACTATATCCAAACACCTTCCTTGTACATATTGTATTATGTACCGAATTAGCCAGGAGGTGTTTATATGCATATCACTGCTGAAAGAATTAGAGAAGCAACAGAAGCACTTGCTTCTACTGAGCTTGAAACATTTATGTACCAAGAGCCAACTGCTCTTCACAGACGTTCTCGTCGTCGTTCTACTCGCCGTTCTACTCGCCGCACTACTCGCCGTTCTACTCGTCGCACTACTCGCCGCACTACTCGTCGCACTACTCGCCGTTCTACTCGTCGCACTACTCGCCGTTCTACTCGTCGTTCTACTCGTCGCACTACTCGCCGTTCTACTCGCTGCACTACTCGCCGTTCTACTCGCCGTTCTAGCCGTCGCCGCTGTCGCTGCGGTTCACCTTGCTGCTCATATCCATGGTTTAATAAATCATTTGGCTGCTGCTTTAAAGGGCATGGCTGCCGTCGCTAACTAACTCTAAAGCAAGCCGAGTCTAAAACATACGCGGCTTGCTTTTTTCAAGATTTTTATTTTACATAATCATTCGTTTTACTCTTCTTAAAAAAGAAAACAAAGTATAATTTACTCTTCTTAAAAAAGAAAACAAAGTATAATAGTGGGAAAGAATCTCTCTTAAAAGGAGGCCTACCCATGCACTTATCTTTTGATCATCTTGTTCATTTTTCACCTGATCCTATTAAAGCTCAGAAAGAACTAAACGAATACGGAATCAATGTTATTAAAGGCGGTACCCATGAAAAATGGGGCACTTTTAACACGTTGGCTTATTTTCACCTGAGCTATATTGAGTGGCTTGGGCTTACAGATATCGCATTAGCTCAAACAGTTACAGATAATGATCTTATTCAGCAGCTTGTTAACGAACATACGCCGTTTGGTCATTTTGGGCGATTTGCCCTTCGTACAGATGATACGGATTTGCTCATAACCGAGCTGAAAGACAAGGGCTACACTGTAAAAGGCCCTGTAGCGGGGTCTCGTCAAACTAATGATAAAGAAAGACTTCAATGGCAAATGTGTTTTATTGAAGATGACCATGATGTCCTCCCTTTTCCTTTCTTTATTGAGTGGGGTGAACCAGAAGAAAAACGCAAGCCAAAGCTAGCTGCTCTTTCTTCCCATCAAGCCGGTCAGCTGCAGCTAAAAAACATTTACTGTGCTGTACATAACCTTGAAGAATCCATCAGCAAATGGACAAAACTGCTGGACGTTCAGGCTGGCGAAAGCTACAAAGACTCTTTACTTGATGCACGTTGTCAAAAACTATATGTCAATAAAGGAAACCTTATTTTTTGCAGCGGAACACAAGGTGTTGTCCACGATACATTAAAAAAAGTTGGAGAGCGTCCATTTTTGGTTGAATTGGATCACGCTCTAACACCGCAACAAATTACCGTACAAGGAGCTTCTTTTAAATTCAACAAATAAACATCCGCGGGCGGATGTTTATTTCTGTGCTTCTTTTATAGCTTGATAAATGAAGTGAGGCAAAATCTCAAAGGAATACTGAACGTCTAATCTTTCGGTCCATTGATGCGCATCTCTTCCCAGCGGTCCAATGTTCAGCACCGGCATCTTCAGCTCCTCTAGCTCTTCTAGCGGGATATGATATCCTTTATTCCATAGAGGCATATTGGCTACTAACGTGTTAAATGTATGAAGCGGGTGCTGCAGGCTGGCATAGCTTAAATCCGAAATTCCACCAAAATAACTTTGTTCAACTAGCTCCACTTGGAATTGCTCTTTGGCAGCTGCCTGTACGTTTGACAAAATCTTTTGTACAAAGAGATCATCATGTGAACAAACGGCCGGGTAAAAAGGCGGCGTAAAAAATAAGACTATCATCGGAGCTGCTTCTTTACATAAACCAGCTAAAGAGTTTACTAATTTAATGGTTTTATTTCTGTCATCATCTTCTTGTGCCAAAAGTGCCGCTTCCATTTCTTGCACATATTTTTTACCGTGCTGTTTGACTGCATGAGTATAAAGTTCTTCATACGTCCATACGTTCACGTCAAGGGATGAACCCTCCATTCCCACAGCGTACTGCCGAGCAGCTTTATTATAATGTTTTTTTACATTCAAAGCCGCTTTGTCAGCCGATTTCAACAGCAGATCTGTTACTTCTTTAAGAGAGCGGTTTAACATAAATAAATTAAATAATACAACGGCAGAGTGCGGAACTTGAACGGAATACTCTTCTTTTAAATCTTTTTGTATCAGCACAGTAGGAGGTGGACTCGTTTCATCTCTTACTTTTTCGCAAAAATCAACGTTTAGTTCTATTTCTTTTGTTAAATAAGAAGCTAGTAAATTAGCATTCAAACCAGCTAGCGGTTCCCCTACATGAGTTTCTTTTCCATAACACAAAAAGCTTGGCATGATCTTGCCAATCGATCCTGAGTACACATAGTTCGTTTGATCACCAGGATAGCGGCTGAACACTGGTTCTGCATTTAGCATGAGAGAAAAATCCAGCTGATGTTTGCACGCAAGTTCTAAAAGAACAGGCACTGCTTTTCTCATTCCGAGCGAATTTACTTCTTCATCCGGTACCGACAGAAGCAGGATGTTTCCGTCAAACTCTCCGTTGCATGCTCGTTCAATCATACTGATATGCAGAGCAATACCTGCTTTCATGTCCATCGTTCCTCGGCCAAAAAGCCAGTCTCCTTTTATCATATCTTTTTGTACGTGCGCCGGAACTTGTTCCATATCATTATAAAAAGTACTCGTTAACGTATCAGCGTGAAAAGCATCCTTTTTCCACTGTCCATAATCTTGTACATCCACTACGTCGTAATGACTGACTAATACAACTGTTTTATTCGTATTTTTCCCTTCAACAAAAGCTGTGACAATCGATCGCCCGTCTCCTGTTGAATGAAGCTCAACTTGCTCGTTTTTTTGAAAGTAAGGCAGCTTCAATAAATACGACGCTATCGATTCAGCCATTTCCACTTCTGCCATCGTTCCTGTCACGCTAGGTATAGAAACCAATTCGCTTACAAGCTTCTTTAACTGTTCTTTTGTTTGATACAAAGATGTTTTGTTCGACATACCCTTCATCTCTTTCCTTTTTCTAAATTTTCCATCAAACAAAACGATTCGTCAATCCCTTTGACAGAGACCCTTTCATTCTATCCCTATGTATCATAGTATGCGCTTCCTTGACGCACATGATAAAAAAAGAGTGCGCGGCTAGGGCTAGCACCGCACACTCTTTTTTTTACTTTTCGTCATCTTCTAAAAAGTCTAGGATACGATCAATAAGCTGTTCGCTTCCTGCATCGTTTCCATGTTCAAGAGACATTTCCATTTCAATGCTCCTTTCATAAAATATTCTTGTTTTATAACATACCACAATTCATTTCGAATGTAACCTTTAATTTGTGTAAAAATTTCGACAATTTATGATTAATTTTGAAACCTAGTGAGTAATGATTATACCCACCAGATTCTTCAATTGTCAAAAAACATGCTTTCTATTTAAAAACACTTTAAAAATAGAGGCGCGAGCAGACTTCTATAAAAGACAGCCTACTCGCTCAAGCTTGGAACAGCATGATGAATAAATTTCTAGTTCATTTGCTTTTTGTACATCTTTAATATCTATGCCTACAGCATATGTACGAACATGGTTTTCGACCACAATTTCATAAAATGTTTCTAATTCACGATAAGCTACTTGATAATGCTTTCCTAATAATTTTACGGCTTCCTTTAATGCTTTCTCTCCTGTATGTGCTGCAACTGCTGTATGACTCATAAAACCCTCTCCTTTTAGAAAAATAAAAAAACTCATTTTGCTTTGATGCAAAATGAGTTTTTCACCCGTTTTATCACCCAAAGCACATGCTTTGCTGGTAGGAGCACCTTACATTCGTAGGTTGCTGTGGAGTCAAAGAGCCAGATCTCTCGTCCACTCGTGATAACTTTTTTAATTTAAAATTTATTTTATCAAACAATTCCATCCGCGTAAATAGAAAAATAAAAATATTTTAATTTTTTTGGTAATGGAATGAATTCAAAAAGTCAAAGCTTAGATTAGCAAAATAAGAAGCTGCTACAAGTAATGCCTCTTCATTTAATGAAAAAGAAGGATGGTGCCATTCATATTCTCCAGCCGTACCCATCCATACAAAAAATCCTGGTACACGCTGCTGATATACGGCAAAATCTTCTCCTCCAGGCGATTGTTCAGCTTCTACGACTTGATAACTAAGATTCTCTGCAGCGTTAATAACCAATTTTTCCAGCGTATCATCATTGTTTACTACAGGAAGATACGGATACCATTTAACGTCTACTGAAGCCCCGAAAGCTGCTCCAATCCCTTCAGCAGATCGTTTCATAAGAGCCGGTATTTTTTCTCTCGCTTCTTCTTGAAAGGTACGCACCGTTCCTTCAAGCGTTACTTTGTCAGGAATGACGTTCCACGAGCTCCCTCCGTGGATTTGAGTTATGCTGACAACAACATTTTGAAATGGGCTGAGATTACGGCTGACAATGGTTTGTAAACTAGTAACAATTTGACCAGCAACAGCAATCGGATCTACTGTTTTTTCTGGAATACCTGCGTGACCGCCTACTCCTTTGACGTCAATTTCAAAACGATCAACGCTTGCCATTAAAGGTCCCGATTTGACACCAATGGTTCCTACAGGAAGATTCGGTTTGTTATGCATCCCAAATATCGCTTCTACTCCTTCGAGCACACCTTTTTCAACGAGCATTTTTGCCCCAGAAGCCGTTTCTTCGGCCGGTTGAAAGATAAATCGAACCGTACCGCAAAGCTCCTGCTGACGCTCTTTGAGAAGAATGGCTGCTCCGATTATAGAAGCCGTATGAAAATCATGGCCGCATGCGTGCATAACACCGTTCACTTCAGAAGCAAATGGCAGATTGGTTTTTTCTTCAATTGGCAGCGCATCAATATCAGCTCGAATAGCGATAGTAGGTCCCGGCTTTCCTCCCACAATTTCCGCTACTGCTCCCACGTCTAAATGGAATGCATCCGCTATAGAAATATCGTAGTGCTTTAACCACTTTTTAATACGTTTAGTTGTTTCATATTCTTTCATTGAAAGCTCTGGAAACCGGTGCAGCTCACGGCGTATGTCTATTAGCGTATTTAGTAGTAATTGATCTGTCATATTTATCACTCTTTCACATTTCTTAATTTAGACCACTTCTCTATCTTTTACGACAAAGAGTGTACCTCATTGAATTTTTTATAAAGAAATACGGTCGTATAGCTTTCTGCAAGGTGCTTTTCTTTAGCTTGAACATATCCTTTTCGTTCATACATCTCAACTAACCAAGGATGTTCTTTTGCTGTTCCTAAAGACACACCTGGCGATTTAAACGTATTTTTTATTACCTCTTCCTCTACTAGATGAAGCAGCTTAGATCCAACGCCTTTCCTGGCAAACGACGGGTCCACTGCAAACCACCAAAAATGCGGAACAGCAAACGGACCTGGATGTTCTCCCCAAGGCATTCGTATAGATATAGTGGCAGCGATTCTTTTATCTTCTTCGTATACATAGCAAAGGTTTTGAGAAATATTTTTCTTAACGAGGGCAAGATCAGCAGTAGCTGCTAAGAAAGGAATGCCTAGCTCTCGAATAGGCTTATATGCTTGTAGAGTTAAGTTCAATAAGTTATCCGCGTCGTCATTTGTTGCCAAACGGAATTCATTTTTCATCTCTTTGTCTCCTTATATAGTACTTAAATATTTTATTTAACTTATAAGTTTACTAAGAATTAAAAAAGGCAGACTGCCGCCTTGCGTACTCACTATACAACTGCTTTGATAACGTGTCAATTCTATTTATCGTTTTCTATAAAAGATATAAATAAAACAAATACACGCAGAAAACTGCGCGTATTACGTACATATCAAGATAGACTTCAGGACTCACTTACCGTAGCTTTTAAATTAGCTGCCAACATCACAAGTTCTTCTATAGATGCTAACTCCTCTTGTGAAGCCGCAGCTACTTCTTCAGCGTAAGCAGCTGCTTGTTTAGCAACCTCCGAAAGGGCCATGACAGACTCCATTACCTTAAACGAATACCCATCAATCTCTCCTGTTGCCTTTGTCATTTTGTTCATTTGTTCTTGAGCGGCAAAGACATCTTCCATAATTGTGGAAAACTGTTGCGTTACATCTTCGACAGTGGCAATACCAAGCGTGACTTCTTCCGTATTCACTTCCATGTTTCGATAAGCCCGCTTTGCCTGTACTTCAATTTCTTTTAACAAATGACTGATTTGTATAGCGGACGTTTTAGATTCTTCCGCTAGCTTACGTACTTCCCCTGCCACTACAGCAAAACCTCTTCCATGTTCTCCAGCCCTTGCAGCTTCAATAGCAGCATTAAGTGCAAGAAGATTTGTTTGTTCAGCAATTCTTGTAATCGTATTAATAATGCGGCCAATCTCTGCGGAACGATCTTCGAGTCCCTTTACTTCACTGGTCGATATCTTAACGGTTTCATAGATTTTATTCATTTGATTCGTCACATCTTTCACCACAACATTTCCGGTAGAAGTATGTTCAGAGGCTCTGTTCATCGATTGTTGTACCTTTGAAGAATGATCAGTCATTTTCTGAAGCAGCTTGGCCATATCCACCATAGCCTGCTCGGTTTCAACCACACTTAGCAACTGCTTATCAGAACCCGCAGCAATTTCTTGAATAGACATCGTAACTTCTGTCACAGCTGTTTTTGTTTCCTCCATGCTTACAAGCAATTGCTCTGAGGAATGACTGACCGTGCTCTTTGTTTTACTTATTTTCTGACGCAGTATTCTCATGTGAGTCATCATTTCATTAAATGAAGATATGAGTGTACTAATCTCATTTTTCCCTTTCAAAGGAACAACATCTACAGATAAATCGCCGTTTGAAATCCCTTTCATTGTTTTTGACAAATTTTCAACCGCAATTATGTAGCGACGTATGATAAAATAGAACACGGTAGTTGTAAAAGAAACAAACAGAAATGTAATCACTAGCGTAATCGAAGCTGCTTGCTCTTGTTTCACAATAAGATAATAATTGGTTACTTCAATTACAGTAGATGTTATGGCCATCATGGCTGCAATCATACATAGCATTTTCATGCGTAAACTTTGAAAAGCTTTTTTCATTTTTTCATCCCCTATACAATCTAAAGACATAGAATGTCTAATCTATATTAGTAGTATCGGCATATTTTTATATTTTTTTGTAAAAACTAAAGAAGAATTGAAACAATTATTATTGGCGCTTTTCCACTAAATATTGGAATACATATCTTCCTGCAAGGCGCTGCAACAGCAGTTGATAACTGTCTGATTATTCTTTCATTTGACCAAACTCTACCTTTGCTTATAAAATGAAGATTTGTAGAAAGGAGTACGAAAAATTTTATGTATACGTATCAAACAGGCAATCAAACAATTGACTACAAAATTGAAGTCGTTCCAAATAGAACCGATATCACGGTGCAAATTTGTGACAAAGAAGGGGTAAAAGTTATTATCCCAAGAGGTCTTAATGAAAACAATGTGCGTTCAATCATCGCACGCAAAGCAACATGGATTTTAAAACAACTAAACGGTTCACAACCAGCTGAGGAAAAGCCAGCTGCTCCAAAGAAAGAAGCAGTAAAAAAAGAAACAGCTAAAAAAGAGGCTCCTAAAGCAGCAGCTTCTGCAGCTAAAACTGGTTCTTTTGAAGAAGGAGACAAATTCCCTTACCTAGGGCGTCAATACCGCTTAAACATCGTTCGTGGAGATGTAGCAAAGGCTGAAATGACATTCCGTGCAAAATTCATTGCTACAGTACCTGAAAGCTGGAACGAGCAGCAAACAAATGAAGGTATTGGACAACTATTAACAGAATGGTACCAAGGCCGCGCAGGTGAAAAATTCCAAGAAGCTTTGAAATCTGTTAAAAAAGCAGCTGACAATGCTCCTGAATCTGTTAAGTGGGACGAGTTAGGTGAAGAATACGCTACGACTCAAGATAATACAATTGTATTAAACTGGCGTTTGCTAACAGCTCCTCTTGCAACAATTGAATATGTCATTGCTTCTCAATTTACAAATGCAGATGAGTTATTCGAAGATGCAGCTGAACGCAAACAGTGGTTAAGCGATAACACCCTAAACGCATTTTAAGTTTATACATAAAAAAAGCACGCGGCGAACGCGTGCTTTTTTTATGACAATGAAGTATTATACCCACTCCCTCCCCTCAGAAATTCCACTCTACCAGGTCTTTGGACATGTCAAAGTTTCTACACCAATCGATATATTGTCTTTTAAAAGAAAGATATATATAATCAAGAAAATGTTTGATTTTGTTTAAATGTGGATACGTATACCTATAAGCAAGATGGCAAACACTTAAGGTAAGCAGTTTTGCTATAAAAGTTGTAAAAGAAAGGAAGTGCAGCTTATGAAAGGACAGAGCTTTTTTATTTTAGGACTTATATTTGCTCTTATCATTGCTGTTTTAGCTGTAATTAACAACGATCCTGTACAATTTAACTATGTATTTGGTTCACAAAAATGGCCTCTTATTTTAATCATCTTAACAACGGCTGTGTTTGGAGGAGTTGTTGCTGCTTCATTGAGCTTTGTGAAAATTGTTCAACTAAGAGGACAAGTGAAACAGAAAAACAAGCGAATTGCTGAACTGGAAGAAGAAATCAAGCAGCATAAGCCTGTTGAGCCTGTTGTGGAAGAAGAACCAAATCAACCAGCTACTCGAACTGAGCGCGCTCAGTTATAATAAAGAAAAGCCGTTATTTTCTAGAATAACGGCTTTTTTCATTTTTTGTTCCGCCAAGCATATTTTCGGGATACACGCATAAACAGATAGATATGGAAAACTTTAGTTCTGAATGGTACAATCAACACTGTTATATCTCTATGAAAAACCTAAATTGATAGTCTTACCGTTAAGAAGGTGTTCATCCATTATGATCAATAAAAAAATAAAGCGTGAAATTCTTACATACACAAGCGTCATCCTCGGCACCGTTTTGCTTTCTGTTGTCGTTCAGCACTATTGGTTTCAGCCCTACACTGTAAAAGGCGATTCTATGAAGCCTATTTTGCACGAAGGCAATCGAATTATTATTAACAAACACAGCGAGCTGGAGCGCTTTGATATTGTCGTGTTACAAGCTCCCTATAGCAGTGATTTTCTAGTAAAGCGGATTGTGGGCTTACCAGGAGAAACGGTCGAATACAAAGATGATGTTCTATATATAAATAACAAAGTCAAAAAAGAGCCGCATCTTCATAAATATTTATCCAAAGTGCCCGCTTACGAGCGATTTACTGAAAACTTTTCCACGTACGAACTGTCTCCAGACGGCACGATACCGGATGGATACGTATTAGTGCTAGGTGACAACAGACGCATAAGCCGGGACGGAAGACATTTTGGCCTCACTCCCATTTCTTCAATCATGGGAGAAGTCAACATGAAATACTGGCCTTTAAAAGAAATGACTTTTATGCATTAACATATAAAAAGAAAGCTCAAAATTGAGCTTTCTTTTTATTTTGGATTTTCCTTATTTTCTACATGCTGTTCTTCTGCAAATTCTGTGTCATACGCTAGTTTTCGCTTAAAAGCCGGGCGCGTTCTCGCTGTATGCTTTGTTTCAATATGGTTGAATAAGTAGCGGTGAACAAAAACTTCAGCAAATGTAATAATAGCTGCAGAAATAATACTTCCCCAAGCAATTTGAACGTAACTGTCTAATAACAATGTGCCAAAAATCCATACGCTCATATACGTTAGAACAAATTCAACAATAATGGCATCACGATTTCCCACTCGAGGCAGTACAATTCGATCCACTACTAGATATGTCACAACTGTCGTTAACAAGCTAAAAGAAATAATGTCTCCGATGGTTGCATCAAAAAACAAATCAAGGCCTATACCAAACGCAATAAGTGCCGCTGCAAATTTAATGAGCAATAATGTTGCATGATTCATATTTGAACCCTCCTTTTTCTATATTAATTTGAACAAAAATAGGGAAATTAATACCTTTTTTGCCAAGAAGGGTATAATATAAGCAAAGCCAGTACGTTTGAGACAGCTCGAGCGTACAACAATGATTTGGGAGATGTTGTAATGATTGTACTAGAAAATAGCGAAATGAAAGTCAGCGTTGAAGAAAAAGGAGCGGAAGTTGTAGAAGTATTTCATAAAGAAAAAGGCCTGCAGTTTATGTGGAGCGGAGACCCCGCTTATTGGGGACGAGTATCGCCCGTATTGTTTCCAATCGTAGGCCGATTAAAAAATGATCAGTATACCGTTGATCAGCGCGAATACTCTTTGCCTCAGCACGGTTTTTTACGTGATTCTACTTTCACCGTGATTGAGCAAACAAACGAAACAGCACGGCTGAAATTTGCCACAAACGGCCGGTTTAAAGACGTATATCCATTTGAATGTTCAGTTGAAATTAGCTACCGTCTGGAAAACAATCGATTAACGTTTCAGTGGAAAGTAGTAAATGCAGATAAAGAGGATATGTATTTTTCAATTGGAGCCCACCCTGCTTTTCGTATTCCGCTACGTGAAAACGAGCAGATTTCTGATTACTTTTTAGAAATAGAGCCTTCTGAAACTACGCCGAAGGAATTTGTATTAAAAGACGCTCTTATTCATGAAAAAGGGGCTGCAGAAAACTTGCACAAGCTGCCGCTAAGCGCAGATTTATTTGCAAATGACGCGTTAATTTTTAGCCATATTGACGGAATTACAATTAAATCACCGGTTAATGAAAATCAAATTAACGTTCAGTTTAATGATTTCCCTTATGTCGGTATTTGGTCAAAGTATGATGCAGAAAATCATACAATCGCTCCTTTTCTTTGCATCGAACCTTGGTTTGGAATTGCAGATACGCATGACCACAACGGAAATTTCAAAGAAAAATTAGGCATCAACCGTTTATCAAAAGACGGTGTATTTCAAACAGAATTCTCTGTTTCCTTTAGCTAATGCAACAGAGAACATAACAAAATCAATCCAACCTTGAGACGAACAAATGGGGTCAATGATCTGGACTGCGTTCACCATAACAATGAAAAGCTCCGAACGATTACTCGTTCGGAGCTTTCTTCAGCTAAACTACTTTTGTCTCTGCGTCTTTTTATATTAATTATTTACAACATCGCTATTTTTTAGCGCATGTACTTGCTCTATTAGCTTCTGAACGTATTCTTCGCTGAGTACACCTGTTGCTCCTCGAATAATTTCAGTCGAATAGTGATCCGGAGGTGCGACTTCTTTTTCTTTATTTAACACAAAAAAAGTAAGAACATGATCCACCATCTTACCTTCATGCTCGACAGAAATAATAGCAGGACGATAGCCGTTATTATCTACCCCTTCTCTGCCATACAAATACGTAATTGCTTCGGGCGGCACGCGGTACAGTTTGCCTTCAACAACTCCGCCTTCTTCAACCATGTCTGCACGTCCTCCGTCATGAATAACGTGGTTATACCGAAGCGTATAGCCTTTAAAAACAGCTCTGCCAAGACAGTCTTGGAAATGCTGATCAACGCCGTGCTTAATAAAACGATCGTTATCCATACATGAACCGTAAGCAAAATACAGCATGCCTTCTAATAAATCTTCTTTCCATACGCGCCAGTTTCCGCCTGGGATAAATTCTTGCAGCAGAGAACGGTCTCTTGCTACATATACAACGGCTTCAAATTCACCTTGGTCCGTTTCAACCGTTTGCACAACTTTATCATATTCATTGTCTTTATGACCTTCGTGAATGTACCCTTCTAATTCATCAAGCGCCTTCCACATAAGCTGATCGGTCACTTCATATACTTCTCCGTATACAATGTGTTCACTGTCGATATCAAGCATCGGATAGCCTTGCTTAGTATCATATAATTTTCCTTTCGTTTTTGCCTGCTTGGCAATTGAGCGCGCATGATGCAGCAACCCGTGATTACCTTCTCCTTCAAGAAGCGTTCCGTATACGAATAAATAATTGCACATACTCCTTATTCCCCCTCTTTCTCTTCATAAAGCTCTAGCGGTAACCCGTCCGGATCAGCAAAAAATGTGAATTTTTTTCCCGTTAGTTCATCTACCCTAATAGGTTCCACATCAATCCCTTGCTGCTCTAGTTCACGCTTGGAATCCTCTACGCTTTCAACCGCAAAAGCTAAATGGCGTAAGCCGCACGCTTCAGGTCTTGAAGGACGCTGTGGCGGATTTGGAAACGAGAACAACTCAATTTGATAGCCAGGAGCTACTTCTAAATCTAGCTTATATGAATCTCTTTCTTTTCTATATGTTTCTTCTATAATCTTGCATCCTAACACATTTACATAAAAAGCTTTTGAACGTTCATAATTACTTCCTATAATGGCTACGTGGTGCATTCGTTTTAAATTCATTTCATTCTCCCATAAAAACCCTTTTCTAATCATCCTACACAAAATGCCGGCAAACATCAAATAATTACGTTATCACCTTTGACTAGAGTGATAAAAGTCACGGACATAGTGTCTCATAACAAGTAATATAACAACGAGGTGAATAACATGATTTCGTTAACATTTAAAGCCAGAATTGACCGAACTCAAAATTTAGATTCGTTAAAAGAAGAAGCTGCTATTATGCACCGTATTGCTGATCAGCTATCTCCAATGAGCTCTGAGTTCATAGAATATACTGAACGTATTCAATATGTGTATGAACGCATGCACATTATCGTACGTCATCCTACTAAAAAACTCGCTTAATGTAAGCGAGTTTTTTTTATAAAATCTTTGTCAAACTACCTTATTTTGAGATATACTGAATGCTAATAAAAAAATGAAACTTTTTGATCTTACGCGCGTATACTTAATTACGATAGGATAAAAGATAAATAGTTGCGTAGATAAAAACCATCACGTGATGGTTGACATAGTTAAAGGAGGTGGTATTCTGATGGGGTTGCGACATACAAAATTGGCGAACTTGCAGAGATGGCACATGTAACGAAGCGCACGGTTGACTATTATACTAACATTGGGTTGTTAAAAGCAGAACGCTCTGCTTCTAACTATCGCTTTTATAACGAAGAAGCGCTGAAACGTCTTTACTTAATTGAAAAATTAAAAAGCGAAGGCCGTTCTCTTGAAGAGATTTCTTCTCTCTTTTCTGTAGAGCAATCCGAGAATAGCCACTACAAAGACGAATTAGCATCCAAATTTTACGTACTAAACGACAGTTTAAAAGAAGTTGCACCGCTTATGGAAAAGCTGAATGAAGAAGACCGAAAAGTAATGATGAATCGGCTCTCACCAGAAAGCGTCACTCTTTTGCACTCTTTACTGCTGCTGCTGTCGTAAATTTATTATTTACAGGAGGTGTTTACTTACTTTATAGCACTATAAAGTAAGTATATTCATTGATAACCATTAACTTAATTATTTTTGCGATTTTAATTGTACTCACTGCTTTTTTCGTTGCTTCAGAGTTTGCAATTGTGAAGCTTCGTAGTTCACGGGTAGATCAACTTGTTGCTGAAGGCAAAAAAGGAGCGAATGCGGTTAAAACCGTAACGACACACTTAGATGAGTATTTATCTGCGTGTCAGCTTGGTATTACGATTACTGCTTTAGGACTCGGTTGGTTAGGAGAACCGACTGTTGCGAAGATTTTGGAACCTCTGTTTGAAGAACTGGGTGTTGCTGCATCTTTAACACATATTCTTTCATTCATTATCGCATTTGCGCTTGTAACGTTTGTTCACGTAGTCGTTGGTGAATTAGCGCCAAAAACATTTGCGATTCAAAAAGCTGAAACAGTTACGTTATTGTTTGCTCGTCCGTTAATTTTATTCTATAAAATCATGTTCCCTTTCATTTGGTTACTAAATGGTTCTGCCCGTTTGTTAACTGGCATGTTTGGATTAAAGCCAGCTTCAGAGCATGAACTTGCGCACAGTGAAGAAGAGCTGCGCATTATTTTATCAGAAAGTTTTAAAGGCGGGGAAATTAACCAGTCTGAATATAAGTACGTGAACAACATTTTTGAATTCGATAACCGTGTTGCTCGTGAAATCATGGTACCAAGAACAGAAATTTCAGCTGTTTCTGAAGATGACAGCATTGAAGATTTCTTAAAGCTTGCTGTAGAAGACCGCTACACCCGTTACCCTGTTACCGTTGATGGAGACAAAGATAACATTATCGGCTTAGTCAACGTCAAAGAGATTCTAAACGATGTCGTAATTAACGATGCGTTAAAAAAGCAAAGCGTGAAGCTTTATATGAATCCTATTATTCAAGTAATTGAAACCGTAGCGATTCAAGACCTACTGCGCTCGATGCAGAAGAAACGTACGCATATGGCCGTGTTGATTGACGAGTACGGCGGTACGGCTGGTATCGTTACCGTTGAAGATATTTTAGAAGAAATCGTTGGAGAAATTCGAGATGAGTTTGATACAGATGAAAAGCCGCTTGTTCAAAAAATCAGCGATCAGCACTTTGTCTTTAACTCAAAAGTACTGCTTGAAGAAGTCAACGAAGTGCTTCATATCGAAATTGAAAACGATGATATCGATACAATCGGCGGCTGGATGCTGATGCAAAATATCGATATTCAAGAAGGCGAATCGTTCAAACTTTTTGGATACGAGTTTATTGCAAAAGAAATGGACGGTCACCAAATG
Source organism: Priestia sp. TRN 1309 (assembly GCF_050846875.1). Taxonomy (NCBI): domain Bacteria; kingdom Bacillati; phylum Bacillota; class Bacilli; order Caryophanales; family Bacillaceae; genus Priestia; species Priestia sp. TRN 1309. The sequence continues at coordinate 217,677 of NZ_JBOZGM010000003.1, forward strand.
AAAGAAGTGGAAGTACGTGCCCTTCCTGAGGAAGAACGCGTGCAGCCTGAAAGCCATTCACCAGAACAAGAAGTTACACAAGCATAATAGAAAGAGCCGCTTCTTCATGAAGCGGCTCTTTTTTTATGATTGTTTACTCTTAATCATGCAGCAGCTTATACACAACGTTCTCTTCTGCGTCTTCCCCAGTCTTTTCCTTCGCTTGGTCCATCGTGCCGACAAACTCCAGCTTTCCTTCCTTTAAGACGGCAAACCGATCACACACGCCTAAAATTTCATTCAAATCATGGGTGATATAGATAATCGTCTTTCCTTTTGCCGCCAGCTGTTTAATATAACGAATGATCTCAAGCTTGGACTGCAAATCAATTCCGACTGTCGGCTCGTCCATTAACAAAACGGACGGTTCATGAATAAGTGAAACGGCTATATTCAGCTTTCTCTTCATGCCTCCTGATAAATTTTTCACTTTATCCTTCCATCTTCCTTCGAGCTGTACAGCTGAGCAAAGAGACTGAAGCTGTTCATTCGACAAAGAGCGTGAAGTCATTTTGCTCCACATTTTCATGTTTTCTTTTACGCTAAGCTCTTCCCACAGCGCTATGTCTTGTGGAACGTAGCCAATGACTTCTCGTATCGCTTTTTGATTTTTCTTAAGCGATAAGCCTCCAATCGTGACATTCCCGCTTGAAGGAGCCGTAATGGTAGACAAAATAGACAGAAGCGTTGACTTACCAGCGCCGTTTGGTCCTAAAAGACCAATGACTTCTCCACTTTCTACGGTCAGCGTAACATTTGCTAACGATTGTTTTTTTCCGTATGTTTTGCTAACATTGTTAATTTCAATCATTTAATGCTCCTCACATTCCACACTATTTTAAACGTGCACAAACATATGCATCCAATGGAAACAGCTATCTCTTTCCAAATGAACGCAAGCGGCAGTGTATGCTGATACAGAAGCAGATGCTGCGGAAGCCACTGACTTATTCTTTCAATCGTTGCAGAAAGCTCTCCTACCGGGAAAAAGCTCCCTCCTATTATGCTGAGTCCTGTGACCGTGACGACGCTGATCATATAATAAGAGCCAACTCGCTGACTTTCACTTGCAAGCCATGTGCTAAAAGCAACGCACACAATCACATAGATGCACATATACAGCAGCACACCGTAAGACTCTGCTCCATACAGCCATTTAAATAGAGCAAAACTGATGAGAGCTTGAAGCACGTATAGCACAGCATAAGCGGCGCTGACGCTTCGAATATAACCATAAAGTCCTTTTTGCATCGTCTTCATTCGTTTAAAAAGATGACTCCGTTCTTTAATCATCCAATCTGATGTAATGCAGCAAAGTAAAAGCGTAAAAAATCCCCATAGCGGCACGTATCCGGTCATTTGAACGCTCCCTTGCTTCTTATGCTTCTTCGTTCCTTGCGCCTCGTAATCAATTGTCATCAGCGGCTTTGGTTTCCACTGGTTATCGGTATAGTGATACGCTTCTTTCCATAAATCCGGTCCTGCATGAATGTTATAGACTTTATATAAAAAACGCACTTCATTTGCGGCTTTAACATTTGTCGTTAACCGTGTCACTTCACTGGCCACGACTTCTCGAACCGCTTCTGTCGCAACGGAAGAAGGCAGCGTAAGCAAATCAATGACTCCTTGATAATTCCCCGCTTCTACTTCTTGCTGAAATCCGTTAGGAAACACAAAAATGCTGTCAATTTTATTTTTTGCCAGCTGCTTTCTCGCTTGTTCTTCATTCATAGAAAGAAACTGAATTTCTGTTGTTTTCCGCAGTCGATCCAGCACTTGTTTAGACATGTTGCTGTGGTCTTGATCGACAAGAGCAACGGGTATTTTTGAATCACTTTGTACTTTTGCTAAAAATGAGCTGCTGATGACCGTTCCTATTAAAGGTAAAAAGAAGATCATGACAATAAGCATAGGACGCTTCAGCAGCTGCTTTATTTTTTCACTGATCATTTTCTCCACCGCCTTTGCAAAGTCATCACGTAGCCAACAGCAAGAACAAAACTTCCTGCTGCCGTAATGAGAATAGGCTTAAGGTAAAGAAAAGCTTCGTTTGTGTTATATCCATCAAATTCATAAAATAACAGCTCCAAGACGCGGGTGTTGAGTGACCATTTCTGAAAACCACTCGCCCAGTCTGGTAAATAGACGACCGGCACAACATGTCCGCTTAAAATCGCACTCAGCAAAATAAACAGCATGCCGGTTAGTTGATAAGCTTTTTGTGATAAAAAAAGAACCCGAAGAAGTAAAAACAAACATAAAAAAGCAAACAAACTTCCGCTTATCCCTAGAAAAAGCTCTCCGTACGTACCGGTTACAGGCAGTTTCAGTCCTTTAATGAGGCTTCCAAACAAAACGACAGATACCGGTAGCAAAAGAACAAACAGAGCCGTCAGCTGCGCTAAATAAATGCGAAGAAACGATACACCTCTTGTTTTCATTCGATCCAGCACGGGAGAAGTCTGCGTTTCACTAGCAAGCAGCCATCCGCCGTAGCTCCAAATCATAAGCAGCAAAGCAGCAAAAGACAGCACATAATATTGCTTCATATCCTGCTGAAAGAAACTCGTTTCTACTTGTTCATCAAATAAACTTCCTCTATCTAATACATGAAGCCCAAACGTTACTAAGCTCTTCTTAAATTCTGCGCGTCTCTTTTCATGGGAAACATTTTCTTTTTCTAAAAAGGCATCAACCGTATTAATACCGCTTTGAGCAGCTGACGTGTAGTCGGCTGCACTTTCCATCACGTAGCGAAACAGCTGTGACTGAAGCGGCTTATTGTTGTTTCCAATGACGTGTAAAGGCTGATTTTTCCCATGAGCAATATCATGACTAAAACCTTTTGGCAGCGTTACAATGGCTGCCACTTTATTTTGCTGCAGCAGCTGTTTAGCTTTCTCTTCATTCGTGTAAAGCGGCTTCATGATCTTGCGAAGCTTACCTTCAGTCAGCTGTTCGATGACGTACTTCGTTTGTGCCGTATCATCTTTATCCACAATGGCCACGGGGAACCGATTTACCTTCTCCTCACCTTGCATGGTCTGACTAATAATGATCCCTGCTCCAAATAAAAACAGAGCAGGGATCATTATTAGCAGTATGAGAGATTTTATATTTTTCAATAGAGCTTTACATGTAAAAAGAGTCAAAGAGAAATATATCTTCATCTGCTTTGCACCTTTTAGTAACCAGCGGTTCCCATATTCATCATGAGACCTTGAACATTTTTAGCGAAATTTTCTTGAATCGACAGCATATCTTCAGGCGTTACATCTTTTACGTTTGTCGCATTAGATGCGTCAAGCTCTGGAATAGAGGCTGATTTTTTTAATTGAGAAGCAGAGTCAATTTTTAACGTAACGTTTGCAGGATCTGCTTTTGGTCCTATTTTTGTACGAATATCAAACGAATAATCTGCTTTTCCTTTTGAAGCACTTATTGCTTGATTCTGCTTTACTTCTCCGTTTACTACTAGATCTTCTTGATCACCTAAGTCTAAAGAGAAAGTACGGTCAGCCGTCTGTTTTGCATCGGTTTTACCGTTGATTACTGAATTCATTTTAAACGTCATATTCGTGTCTTCATCTTTTGAATCTTTTGTTAACAAATGAATAGACATGTTTTCTTTTCTCTTTTCACTTTCCGTTGTTACGTCATTTTTCATATCAAACGTAAATGCATCATCGGTAGTGCTATCGGTTAGGACTGCTTTGAACTGCTTAGCCGTTTTGTTATCTTCATACGGAATATTTTTAGTTACGACGTTAAGTTTTCCTTTATCGTTAGAAGCATTTTTTACGCCCATGTTCATATCGCGAGCTACAACAACATCGTCTTGAACGTACACGGTTGATTTAACACCGCCAGGATACGTGATATCTTTTGCATCTTTTTGGAAGTCTTGAAGACTTTCTTTTACTGATTTTTTCAATTCTTTTGGATCTGCCATATCTTTTAATTCTGGATTTGTCGCTGCTGAAGATTTAAACAGCTTAGACACGTGATTTGCATAGATAGTATGAAGCTTGTCATCTTTTGCTACCTTTGCAATAAGCTTATCCATAAATTGTTTTGTTTCTTTGTCAGACATGTTAAGCGTCACGCTTGTTAACTGAAGCGTTTTGCCATTTGTTTTATAATCCACATTTTTTTCTTTTGTAAAATAATCGCTGTCTAGCTGATCATAAATGAACGTTCCGTACTCTTTTGCAATGTAGGTTTTTTCTTTTTCCGTTAACTTTAAGTCTTCTAAACTTACGTTGCTCGTGTTAATATCAAGCGTTTCAGGACCTGAATACGAAGGATCGAACTTACGCGCTACCTGTCCATATTCGTCTAAGTTTAAATAGAAATATTCATTTGCTAGAATCGGGGCTTTAAAGCCTATTCTTTCTTTCGTTTGAAAACCTTCTAGGTCAAGCGCTTTTGAACCGCCGATATTAAGAGCCAGTGAACCGTATGCTTCACTTTTTTTCGGATCTTGTTCCGCTTTAATTTTAATTTCAGCTTTACTGATAAGATCTTGAATCATTTTAAAGCTTGGATCATACGAAAGTGAATCCATGTTAAAGCCGCCTTTGACAGTAGCATTTGTGGTAGAAGGCTGCTTCATCGCTTTTTCCTGATAAGCCATCGTTTCACTGTACTTCGTTTCTAATTCATCTGCTGCTTTTTGATACGTATTTACTTCAGAAATTAAATATAACTGCTTAGGAGATTTTTTAAATACCGTAGCAAATGTAATTACTCCTCCAATAATCACAATTAAAGCTGCCAAAATGATAATCCATTTAGCTGGCGCTTTTTTGGGAGCGGGCGCTGTTTCTAGCGAAGCCGCTGTTTCGTCTGTTGTTCTGTTTTGATCTTTCTCACTCATCTACACCAGAACCTCCTATGTATTTTGTTAGTCACTTTGTACATGATAAGGAATGGTTTCCATAAATTCTACTACTTCGACAAAATAAGACAATAATTAGTCCGATAAACCGATGTCTTTCGGTGCAATATCGTGTGCAAAGTACTCTACTTAAGTACCCAATATATTGAAAATAAAACCAATTATTCAAAACTATCTCAATAACTATTAAAATACGTAAATGACTTATCCTCTTGTATTTTTACAATATATTCCTATAATTAAGTATTTACACCTAAGAATTACAAAGCGCAGTTTTTTCTTCTTTCCTTTCATCACATACAGGTGATATCTATGTACGTCTTTATGAAAACATGATAAAAACATCAGCGTTTTGTTCTGTTTTGAAAGGGAAATAATAATAGTGAGAAAGCTTTTTTCTTGCCCGTGACATAAAAATCGAATAAAGTATTCCTAAATACATTTCACACAATTTAATTTGAGGATAGAAAAAGGAGGATATCATTTATGAATATACGCGTCACTCCTTCTGCAAAAGAAGCGTTGCAGAACGTGGAACAAAACCAAATGATTCAGCTTTCTTTTGATCGGGGAAGCTGCGATATTGTTAATACAATTTATGAAATGAAGATCATTTCAAAGCGCAGCCTTCAACCCTATGAAAAAGTTGTAACGGTTGAAGACTTAGAGTTTATTGTTGACGATGACATGGAAGAAGTGTACGACAATGAGCTGGTGATCGATCACGCAGCAGGTGCTTTTATCTTCAAAAATCACAACCAAATTTTTAATAATCGCGTAGGACTACGCTATATCAATTCATAGAAAAAAGCAGGGAGCTCCCTGCTTTTTTTCTTGCATATGTCTTTTATCGATTGACTTTCAACCGCTCTTGGATAAACAATAACACGTTCACAAGGCTATTTTCTTCATATACATTCACTTGCTGACGCTTAAATTCCCCTTGTTCATGGTAGTAAATAATATCTCCCGTTCCTTTGTCTTCATTCATATGTAAATGAAAACTAAGCGGCGTTGCCAAAATAGATCCGTCTTCATCTCGCTGAAGAATTTGACAAAGCGTTTGATTCCCTTGTTTTTCAGATAAAAAGTCATAGCCAAATTGACGTGCTAACTTCTCCACTTGTGCAGCAATAAGAGCTGTAATCTGTTGATTGTCTTTCATAAGCAGTATTTCTCCTTACTTCATCTCATTAGGGTTTTATTATTAGTATACTATACCTTAAACTTCTGGAGCTAACTACTTATCCTGTACAAATCATGACCACATGTCCATCCGGATCTTTTATCGTAAAAAACGAAAAATCATCAAAAGAAGTAATCGGAGAATCAATCGTATAGTCCATCCCTTTAACAAATTCATAGGCTTCTTTAATATCTTCCGTATGGAAATTAAAAATTGGATGGAGACTAGCCACTATTTGTTTTTCTGTTCCTTCTGGGCCAGCGTCCAGCGTTAACCCTGTTTCTCCATCAATTTTAAGGTTATAAACGGGGTTCTTCACCTCGCTCATCTTGTATTCTTGACTCAGTAGCTCGCTATACCATTTTACTGAAGACTTTAAATTGGATACGTGGATAAATACCGTATTCATTTTGTTGAAAACAGGACTTGGCATTTTTACCCTCCTTTTTGTTTTTCTATTCATTCTATACCATTATCCACGTATCACTTTATACCTGCTACTTCCTTAACTTTTGCTCATAGATACAGAAAAGCTTGCGAATACTATTCACAAGCTTTTTCTTCATAAAAAATATGTATGCTGTACAACTACAATCACAACCGCAATTAAAATCGAAGGCAGTAAATTGGCAACTTTAATTTTAATAATTTCTAATAAATTAATTCCAATTGCTAAAATTAACACGCCGCCTACTCCTGTGACTTCGGCAATGATACTATTCATTAAATCTTGCGGCACAACCGCATTAATTTGCGTAGCAAATAGCGCAATGATACCTTCGTACAGAAATACGGGCACCGCTGAGAAAATGACGCCTATTCCAAGCGTAGTCGTTAATAACAATGAGATAAACCCATCCATCACCGCTTTCGTAAACAATACGCTGTGATCGCCTCGTATTCCGCTGTCTAATGCCCCTACAATCGCCATCGCTCCAATAACAAAAATTAGCGTTCCTGTCACAAAGCCCTGTGACATACTAAATGTTTGCTTGTCGTTTTGCTGAGATTGAAATTTTCGTTCAATCATATTGCCTAAAAGGTTTAGCTTTTCATCTAAATCAATGAACTCACCAATAACCGCTCCAATGGCTAAGCTCAAAATTACAATTAAAAACTGATGACTTTTAAAGCCCATTTGCAAACCAAGCGTGATAACGGATAAACCCATCACTTGCATCACCGTCACGCTTACTTTTTCAGGAATGCGGTGAGCAAGCTTGCCCATTAATGTTCCGACAACAATTGCTAATCCATTGACTAATGCTCCTATAATAAACATGCTGTCACCTTTACTTTGAATAATGCCGTTTCTTTTTTCACTTGTTCTACTCCCTCTCTGCTGCGCACTAGCTGTATCAAACACCCTAAATTTTAACACAAAATTCTCTCAATTATGAAGAAAAGAAAAAGAGATTGAATCTACGTTCACCATCACCATAAAAAGATCCGAACGATGAATCGTTCGGATCTTCTTTTAACTAGAACAGGTTTGTTCCAGCCTTTTTATTAAAATGTAATAACGTCTTTTGTACCTTGCTTTTGGTAGCCTGTTTTTAACAGCTTCACTTCTTTATCCGCTGGCAAGTTGGTAAATACAACCGGCGTCACAATCGACGGTGCATGCTTTTTAACATACTCTAAATCCACCTGTAAAAGAGGTGTTCCTTGTTGAACGCTGTCACCTTCTTGAACAAGCGCTTGAAATCCTTCTCCTTTTAAATTCACAGTATCTAATCCAACGTGAATCAGAATTTCAATTCCTTCTACTGTTTTTAAGCCAATCGCATGTTTTGTTGGGAACACGGTCATGACTTCACCGTTAATCGGTGATACGAGCGTTCCTTCAATCGGTTCAATCGCAAAGCCGTCGCCCATCATCTTTTGTGAAAACACTTGATCTTTCACTTCACTAAGCGGATTTACAACGCCTTCAAACGGTAACACAAACTCTGTGTGTGCATCTGCTTGAACAACCTGTTGTTCAACAGGTGCAGCGGTTGACGCTGTGCCGTATTTAACTAATTGATTCATTGCGTCTGCAACAAACTCTACTTCTGTTCCGACAATGACTTGAACATTTGTTTTATTGAGCTTCATGATTCCTCTCGCTCCGTGGCGCTTTAAGGCAACTTCATTAATATTGCTAGCATCAGCTACTTGTAAGCGAAGACGAGTCGCACAGTTATCAATTACGGTTAAGTTTTCTTTTCCGCCTAAATCTTCAATAAAATACGATGCCATATCCACATATTTATCTCCTGTTGCTACAACCGTTTCGTTTGATGTGTCTACTTCTTCATCATCTTCACGTCCCGGTGTTTTTAAATTTAATGCTTTGATCAGCGTGTAGAAAATGACAAAGTAAATGACCGCATATACAATTCCAATTCCCGCTAACAGCAGCGGTTTTTGTGAAATTCCGTAGTTTAAGAAGAAGTCAATGGCACCTGCTGAAAATCCAAATCCAGCGTGAATGCCAAGAGCAACGGCTAAAGCCATCGAAATTCCTGTTAAAACGGCATGAATAACGTATAATAGCGGTGCTACGAACATAAATAGAAATTCAATTGGTTCCGTAATTCCTGTTAAAAAAGATGTAACCGCAAGTCCGATTAACATACCGCTGACTTGTTTGCGCTTTTCTTTTTTAGCTGCTGCAATCATCGCAAGCGCAGCTGCCGGTAAACCAAACATCATAACCGGGAAGAATCCAGACATGAACGTTCCTGCCGTTGGATCTCCTTTAAAGAAGCGATTCAAATCTCCCGTTACGCCGTGATAGTCTCCGAATACAAACCATACTAAGCTGTTTAACACGTGATGCAGTCCAATTGGAATCAACAGACGGTTTAAAAATCCGTATATACCTGCACCAAGCGCTCCTGCTCCTGTAATCCACGTTCCTAAGTTGTTAATTTGATCTTGAATCGGCGGCCAAATAACCCCGAAAATTCCTGCAAGCGCAAGCATAACGACTGAAGTAATAATCGGTACAAACCGCTTTCCTGCAAAGAAGCCGAGCCACTCGGGCAGCTTAATCGCTGAGAAACGATTGTATAGTAAACCAGCCGTTACCCCCGAGACGATCCCGCCGAGTACACCCATGTTAATATCTTTATCAATAGCTACAGTTCCTTTTGTTAACACAAAATAACCGACCACTCCGGCAAGTGCTGCTGCGCCGCTTCCATCTTTTGAAAGCCCTACAGCAATACCGAGTGCAAACAGTAGTGCTAAATTCGCAAAAATCGCATCTCCGGCTTGAGCCATAAATGGAATATCTAATAAGTCCTTTTGACCCAAACGAAGAAGCAATGCCGCAGCAGGTAATACTGCGATTGGCAGCATAAGCGATTTACCAATACGTTGTAAAAAATTCAGCATGTTTCTATCCCCTTTGTATAACGTATTTAACCCGATGTTACGAGCAAGGATTTTCGTAACAATATTTATCGGATGACAAGTTACCGCATTCATCCCTGTCCTATGATTACATCATCAGCTGAAATGACGGCGGTTTTACTGCATGGACTCATACTAGCACATAAAATATATAGTTGTCTATACCAATTTTCTTTTTAAAAACCTCTCTATATCAATGTTAAAAGCCCTTACAAAACTTTCTAATTCACAAAAAAGCATCAACTGGTATAGACAACTATTCCAAAAAGCGTTACACTTAAATCAATACAACGAGCAAAGGAGTGTATGTATGGATACACATTCATCCATCATTATTTATAATGTAACCGTTTATAGTGAAAATCAGACATTAAAAAACGGGTATATTAAACTAACGAACAAGAAAATTACTGAAATCGGAGAGATCCATCAATACGTACGTCAGCCGAAAGACCATGTAATTGAACTTTCTCCTTCCTATAAAGTGATTCCTGGTGCCATTGACGTGCATATTCATGGCGTTAACAATGCGGACGCTATGGACGGTACAGCAGAAGCATTAAAAACAATGGCGCGCACGCTTCCAAAAGAAGGTACAACAAGCTTTTTAGCAACTACTATGACGCAGTCGAATGAAGCGGTTGAAAAAGCACTTCGCAACGCGGGCGCTTATATCGAAGAGCAAATAGATGCGGATGCTGAAGTAGTTGGTATTCACTTAGAAGGTCCGTTTATTTCACCAAAACGTGCGGGCGCGCAGCCCCCCACTCACATTCAAGATCCGAATGTGGCACTGTTTCAAGAGTGGCAAAAAGCAGCCGGAGGACATATTAAACTTGTTACGTTAGCTCCAGAGCAGCCAAACGGCTTAGCGCTTACTTCTTATTTAAAAGAAACAAACGTCGTCGCTTCTATTGGCCACTCCGACAGCACATATGATCAAGTTGGTGAAGCCATCGAAGCAGGAGCTTCTCATATTACGCACTTATATAACGGCATGCGCGGTCTTCACCATAGAGAGCCCGGCGTATTGGGCGCCGCTTATTTGAGAGATGAATTATTTGTAGAGCTGATTACAGACGGCATCCACTGCCGACCTGAAATGGTCAAGCTTGCGTACGATCAAATCACAAGTGAACGCATGATTCTTATCACGGATTCTCTTCGTGCCAAATGGCTAAAAAACGGTACGTATGATTTAGGAGGACAGCCTGTTCACGTAAACGACACAACGGCTACCCTTGCAGATGGAACGTTAGCGGGAAGCATCTTAAAGATGAACGATGCAATTAAAAACACGATGAGCTTTACGAACTGCTCATTAGAAGACATCGTAAAAATGACTGCTGAAAACCCAGCAAAACAGCTTAACCTGTTTGATACAAAAGGAAGCCTTAAAATTGGAAAAGATGCGGATATCGTGGTGTTAAATGAAAACTTAGATGTTGAAATGACATTTTGCCGAGGCACATTGAGCTTTCAAAAGGAGGACTAACAATGAATATCATCCAAGTGAAAAACTACAGTGAAATGAGTGCAAAAGCAGCTGATATGCTGATTAGCAAACTTCATGAAAAGCCAAATATGAATCTGGGACTTGCAACGGGAGGCACGCCGAAAGGATTATATGATCGTTTAATTCAAGATCATAAAGAGCACGGCACGTCTTACAAACACGTTACTTCCTTTAACTTAGATGAATATGTCGGAATGAAGCCGCAAGATCCAAACAGCTATCACTACTATATGGCAGATGCGTTATTTAATCACATTGATATTGACGTAAGCAGCACGCACGTTCCTAACGGCTTAGCTGATACGCCTGAAGAAGAATGCCGCCGCTACGATGAAATGATTCAAAATCATGGAGGCATTGACCTTCAGATTCTTGGAATCGGCCAAAACGGACACATTGGCTTTAACGAACCTGGTACGTCATTCAACTCTCCTACTCATATTGTGACGTTAGAAGAGTCAACGCGAAAAGCCAATGCGCGCTACTTTAATTCTCTTGACGAAGTGCCTACTCAGGCTATTACAATGGGAATTGAATCGATTATGAAAAGCAAAGAAATTTTACTGCTTATCTCCGGGGAAGCCAAAGCAGAAGCGATGTATCAGCTGCTTAACGGAGAAATCACAGAAGACTTCCCTGCTTCTATTTTAAAGAAGCATCACTGTGTTACAATTATTGCGGACCAAGAAGCTTTAGCTAAAGTATCGACTACGGTTTAATTTATAGCCTCCTCGTCTTTTTTAGATGAGGAGGTTTACATAAAGGAGAGAACTTAAGTGATTGATAAAAGCTCACCTCTTCCGATTTATTATCAAATTGAAGAACAGTTGAAAAAACAAATTGAAAACGGAGAGTTAAAACCAAATGATTCGCTTCCTTCTGAACGCGAGTTTGCAGAACGATTTGAAATCAGCAGAATGACCGTTCGCCAAGCAATTAACAATTTAGTAAACGACGGTTATTTATATCGTCAAAAAGGCCGCGGTACCTTTGTATCTGAAAAAAAACTGGAGCAGCAGCTCATTGGATTAACGAGTTTTACAGAAGATATGAAAGCGCGTGGAATGGTGCCAAGCAGTAAATTGCTGAGCTTTGAAATCATTGCGGCTTCAGAAAAAATTGCCGAGCAGCTGCACATTTCTCTTCATGCACCTGTTTATGAAATCAAGCGTATTCGTTTAGCTGATGACGTGCCAATGGCGCTCGAAAGCGTATATGTATCCGCTAACTTAGTCAAAGGGTTAACAGAATCCATTGTTAACGACTCTCTTTACCGCTATATAGAAGAAGAGCTCGGGCTGAAAATTGGCGAAGCCAATCAAACGTTAGAATCCATTTTAGCTTCTGAAACCGAAGTGAAGCATCTTGGAATCAACTCATATTCACCCGTTCTACTGATTCAACGAAATACGTATTTGCAAGACGGCACGCCGCTTGAAGTGGTGAAGTCTTCGTACCGAGCAGACCGCTATAAGTTTACGATTAACATGACACGATCTTAAAACTAAGGAGTTTTTTTATGTCTAGTTTATATCTACAGGAACTAACAAAACTGCTTGCTAAAGTGGATGCGCATGAACAGCAGGCAATAGAATCCGCAGCCGAGAAAATCTCACAGCAATTGGCTTCTCATCACCTCATTCATTTATTTGGGTGCGGTCATTCTCATATTTTAACGGAAGAAGTGTTTTACCGTTCTGGAGGGCTTGCGCCGATTCATCCTATTTTTGTGGAAGAACTGATGCTTCATAAAGGAGCTTCGCGCTCTTCACAGCTAGAGCGTAAAAACGACTATGCCTCCACCTTTATGGAAAAAGAAGATATCGTACCAGGCGATATCATGATTGTCATTTCTACATCGGGCGTAAATCCCGTTCCGATTGATGTAGCTTTGATTGCAAAAGAAAAAGGCGCCTTTGTTATCGGGCTTACCTCTCCTTCTTATGCCACGAGCCGGGCTTCGCGACATAAAAGCGGAAAATACCTTCATGATGTCGTGGATCTTGTTATTAATAATCATATTCCAAAAGGAGACGTTCTTCTTCATCAGCAAGACATTTCCTTCGCTTCTGGTTCTACTATAATTGGAGGCGCTATCCTAAATGATGTCCTATCTAAAGCCATACAAAAACTGCTCAGCCGCGGCATCACGCCTCCTGTCTTTTTAAGCGGAAACATGGAAGGTTCAGATGAACATAACCAGCGGTTGATTGATGCTTACAAAGGAAGAATTACTGCCCTATAACAGCCCCTGTGGCTGTTTTTTTGCACAAAAAAAAGATGCTTGAAAGCATCTCATCAAAGTCGGACTGTACGTTTTGGACTAGATCTCCTCTTTATCAGTAGAAGTCTTGTTCACAGCACCATAACCTACTTATCCGACATAATTACTATGTTTAACATAAGTATACTCTTTTATACCTTAGGTGTCAAATAATAATTGTCGGTACCGCTACTCCACTTCGTGTCATTCTCACTATCTACTACAATGGCAATATACTAGTACCTTATATTTACTATACTAGTAAATAAGTTTATACTTATACATAATTAGGTATATATACATATTTTTTATGAAGTGAGGAGCTAACGTTTTATGAAGAAGATCCTATTTTGGACATTTATAGTAGCCTGCTGTACGGTAATTATTGCATTAGGTGTTGGGTTGATTAGCGCTTTCCATACTAAATCTGCCCTTCCAGCAGCTAAAGAAAGTAAGGAAAAAAACCAAGAATTAGAAGAGCAAGTTTCTTACATAGGAGGAACGCCTGAGCCCGAAGTTGAACTGAATCAATCTACCAGTGAAGAAACAGTTATTGAAACGATGCATAAAATGACTCACCAAAAAGTATATTCTCCTGATAAATGGGGCGCAGTTGAAATGACTTCGGCTAATATTCAAAAAGTTAAACATGTATTAGAGATAAATGAATTTGAACATAAAGCTCAGCTTCTTCAAATTTTAAATAGATGGGAGAATAATGATTTTAGTAAGGTAGTAGAAGAGCATAATTACTTTTGGACCCTTCAAGGAGGAAACATTGGAGAAGCAACCGGCAGACTCAGCGAATCGGACGAAAAAACATTTATTAAAAACAATTTCCGTTAGTTTCTTGCAGTAAACTAGATGCAGAAAAATACTTGAGACAAAAGTATTTTTGTTGCAGGATGAACGCAGATTTAATCTGTTTAGTTGCTTCTAGCAGTTGATTGGAGAGCAAGACGAAGACTCCTGCGGGAAAAGCGGAAGGGGTGAGACCCCGCAGGAGCGTATGCGACGAGGAGGCTCAGCGTCCGCCCGCGGAAAGCGAAGTCTTGCACGGAAATCAACTGCGGTGTCACAAGCGGTTCAGCTCATGTATCCCATTTGTTCGTCTTTAGATTGATTTAATTTCGTTGTGTCTCAACCTCTTCTCTTTCTATCGTACTCATTATTTTATGTTCATAACCATTAGCAGCGAATTACAAATGGAGCTTTAATCCTTCATGAGAAGCTGTGAATCCAAGCTTTTGATAGAAACGCAAAGCCTCCGACCGTTCCTTGTCCGTTGTTAATTGTATCAACTGACAATTGCGTTCTTTCGCTCGTTCAATCGCCCATGTAATCAGCTGATAGCCAACCCCTTTTCCGCGCTGTGACGAAGCGGTTCGAACTCCTTCAATTGTTGCTCTCCACCCGCCTTGTCGTGCAATGTGAGGCGTAAAGGTTAGTTGTTGAACACCTATTACTTCACTATCTTTACATGCGACAATCAGTTCATTGTTTGGATCCGCATCAATTGCCTGAAATGCTTGAACATAACAGGCGGGAAGCGGTGATTCGTAGCGCTCTCGTTTGCTTCCAAGCATATCATCAGCAAGCATTTCAACAATTTGATCTAAATCTTCCCGCACCGCTTCTCTAAAGGTTATTTCCCCCATTTCACACAGCACCTTTCCCGTGTCTATTTATGATATTAAAAAGAACGCTGACGAACAAGCTCAGAACCGATGCCAAGAACAAAGCAGCCGCTAAAGCACCAAGACCCATTCCTTCAAAGCCGCCAACTCCAAATATGCTATATAGAAATAGAAATATGCTTATTAGCATGCTGCTAAGTGAAATTCCGTACTGGACGGGCGAGTTCTTTCTATAGAAGAAATACGACGCACCAAAAAGCAGCACGAAGAAAGCACCCATTAATCCAAATAAAGAAATCATTTACACCCTCCTCCTTCTCTAAAAAAAGGAATTTATATCCATTATATACTATCATTTTTATTTATTCTATCTATATTAATAGCCCTGCAGCCACAACTAAATAGACATGACCAAAACGGCCATGTCTATTTTTCTACTATATTATTAAAAAGAAAGTTCTTTGAACCAAAAAGAATAAGGGGCTAAGCAAGCTTCATCAATTTCATTCATACGTTTTTTGCATCGCTGCAGCACCTCAGCAGGAATGTGTCGCTCTAAGTATGCAGATTCTCCGTTTGCTTGAATCGTTTCTTCTACTAGCTCTTCAAACACATCTAAGCATGCTAAAAACTGCGGAAAAGTTGTATTCACGAAACGCTCGCAGTCATCGTTGGACGTATCGAGCAGCACAACCGAACCGTTTTTTTGATGAAGACAAATTGGATCTCCAGCGCCGGTTGTTCCTAAAAACCAATAGTGCTGGTAGCGAGATGATAACTCAAATGTTTCGCATAATGTTGTTAGCTTTCCTTTGGATGAAACGAACTCTAGAAATGGTGAAGCTTCTTTGGGCAATCCTTTTTCTGTTAGCAACTTCTTTGTCTCTTTATCAATATCAAGGGGTGCAAGCTGTTCGGCATCAAACTTCATTCGTTTTTCCTGTCGTTGCATCACATTTGACAACTTCTTTCACTCCTTTTCACCATTTGCTCTTTCTTTGCTTTTGTTTATTATAAAAGAAATCCAGCTCGTATTATATGCTACAAATGAACTTAATTAGACTGAAAATTTTTCCAATCTTTATTTATATAGCCCGATTTCCTCTTTATAAACACAGGTAAAAAGAAACCGATCAGATTTTCTCCAACAGATTCTGCTTTTAAAAATAATTCTCATTCCCTTCTTCCCTTTTCAGCGTACTTTCGCCTCTTATAAATAGGCTCAATCTTTATTATTCCAATTTTTTCTACTTTTTGCAACTAGGACTTATCTCACCATTTTTTATGCCAGATTAATAACTTGACAAAATACTAAAATAAGCAACAGTAATTATTTACAATTTTTTAAACTTTATGGTTTAATAGGTATGTAATTCCTGTTTTTTACTATATTTTTTTGGAGGTTTAACATGAAAAAAGGGTCAATTTATCGTTTTATTGCTTTTGCTTTAATGTTCACCTTGTGTTTTAGCCAATTAGGCTTACTGAAAACACAAGCAGCAGGCAATCCTCCTGCTAATGAAAAAACATTAAGCATTGGTAAAGCAGCAAAAGGAACATTTACAGAACCAGAACAAACAAATTGGTACAAAATTAATCCTTCTAAGCAAGAGGTAGCAAAGTTTTCACACTACCGAATTAAGCTTCAAAGTGATGATGAAGTAAATATCACGGTTTACTCCAGTCTTGAAAATGCCAAAAACAACGTGGCATTTGACCGTTATATGGGATACTCTTACAAAGACGAGCCTGCTCAGCTTGATTTTCCAATCGCCTGGACTGGCCCTTATTATGTGAAAGTTGATTATTATGGAGATGAAGATATCATCATCGAAGACGATACAGAAGAAGATGGAAAAACACCTTCTGAACCTCAACCGGAATTAAAAACAGAAGTTCCATATACAATCAGCTATGAAGGCGCTTCACTTCCCCCTTCTCAAATGGAGGCAGAAGAATGCCCGGCTGAATTAAGTACAAGCCAAAAAGAAAACGGAAAAGGTATTTTAAAAGATTTGCGTACGATTCGTGACGCTGTGCTTTCAAAAACAGCAAGCGGAAAAGACCTTTCTTCTCTTTACTACAAAGCCGCTCCGTTTATCAGTTCTAAAATGATTATTGATAAATCGATGCGCGAACAAGTATACAAAGATTTAGTTCAGCTAAAGGGTCTATTTACAGATGTAGCGAAAAACGGCGCATCAAGCACATATATGATTACAAGTGCTGATCAAAAAGCAATCAATGATTTATACAGCATCGCTTATAAATCCGTTCCGGCTGCTTTAAAGAAAGACTTAGAAAAAGTAGCAGCACAGACAAAATTAAAAGACGTAACGGACTTAAACGTATCGTCTGTATTAGTAAGAGCTAAGTTAGTCAGCGCAAACAGCGTTTCAACAAAAGCGGAAACTCGCTATATTGTTAAATTAAAAGATGGTGCAAATGCTAAATCATTTAAAACAAAAGCACAGTCAAAATCAGCAAGCATTGAATCTATTAATCCATTAAAACAATCAGCTGCTTCTTTTGATAATATGTTTGTTATCCAATTAGATGACAGCAATGGAAAAAGCTTCAGTACGTCGTCTGCTCAAGGTAAAATGACGGCAAAACAAATTCAGGCACTTCCTGAAACTGAATTTATCGAGCCGGTTCAAGAGTACCACGCTCTTTCAATGGATTCACAATATCCGTATCAGTGGTCATTAAACAACACGGGTAAAAATGACGGTACGCAGCACGCCGATATTCAATACGAATCGCTTGAAAAACTACTAAACGGGCAAAAATTAAAAGATACGGTTATTGCTGTTGCCGATACGGGCGTAGATTCATCACTTGCTGATTTAAAAGGCGTGGTGGATACAAGAACAGGCTATAACTACGTGGATCGTTCGTCAAATGCAACTGATGACAACGGACACGGAACTCACGTAGCAGGTATTATCGCAGCCTCTGCAAACAATAACTATTCAATGGCCGGCATTAATTCTCATGCGAAAATTTTACCGGTTAAAATTCTAGACGCATCTGGTAGCGGAGATACAGAACAAATTGCGTACGGTATTAAATACGCGGTTGATCACGGTGCAAAAGTTATTAACTTAAGCCTTGGCGGATCTTACAGCCGCGTGCTTGAATATTCATTAAAATATGCATACGACCATAACGTAACGGTTGTAGCAGCAAGCGGAAACGACGGTATGGAAGAGCTCTCTTACCCAGCTTCATCTGCCTATGCGATTTCAGTAGGCGCGTCAAACCGTTTAGATATCGTATCTGACTACTCAAACTATGGAAAAGGATTAGATATTACAGCTCCAGGCTCTGATATTCCAAGTCTTGTTCCAGACGGAAACGTTACTTACTTAAGCGGAACATCGATGGCAACACCTCACGTGGCAGCCGTTGCGGGATTACTGCTATCACAAAACCCAGGCTTAAAGCCAAAAGACGTTGAAAAACGCCTAACGGATACAGCTAAAGATATTAAGTTTGACGAGAAAGATGCTCCTGTATACGATGATGAAGAAAGTCCAGCAGCTCCCCCTGCTCCAGGCTACGATTACGTATCAGGATGGGGACGTTTAAATGCGTACAGCGCGGTAAGTGCACAGCAGCTGCAAGCGCAGGTAAATACATTTGTCAGCACGCAAAAAGTTGTTACAGGTAAAGCTCAAAGCGGTTCAACTGTTAAAGTAATGAACGGCTCAAAAACACTTGGCACTGCCAAAGCTGATGCAAAAAATACGTTCTCTGTGAACATTCCAGCTCAAAAAGCTGATACCGTTTTACAAGTGGTTGTCACAAACGGAAAAGCAAGCACAAGCATTCGTGCAGTTGTTCAAAAAGCACCTGCCAAACCAGCGGTAAAAGCCGTGACGAATAAAGATGAATACGTAACAGGAACATCTAAAGCGAATTTTACGGTAAATGTTAAAAACAGCGCTAAAAAAGTGATTGCTTCGGCAAAAGCTGATGCAAAAGGCGCGTTCAAAGTGAAGATTCCAAAACAAAAAGAAAACACAGTCTTGTATATCACGGCTACAAACAGCCAAAAACAAGAAAGTGAAGAAGTAAAAGTAACGGTGCGTGACGTTATTGCTCCAAATGCACCTAAAGTGAATCCAGTCAGCGACGCGGATACAGCTATTAAAGGAACAGCAGAAGCAAATGCATCTGTTGTAGCCAAAGTGAACAACAAAGAAATCGGCAAAGCAAAAGCTAACGCAAAAGGTCAGTACAGCATAACGATTAAAAAACAAAAAGCGGGTACAGCAATCAGCGTAACAGCAGCAGACGCAGCTAACAACACAAGTAAAGCTACGACTGTAAAAGTGAGCGATAAAACTCCTCCTGCTGCACCAAGCGTAAATGCTGTCACAACAAAAAGCACGGCTGTAACGGGTAAAGCAGAAGCAAATGCTACCGTAACAGTAACCGTAAACAAAAAAAGCATTGGCTCTGCTGCTGCTAACAGCAAAGGACAATACTCAGTAAAAATTAAAAAACAAAAAGAAAAAACAGTTTTAAGCGTAACGGCAAAAGACAAAGCGAACAATACGAGTAAAGCAACAACAAAAACGGTGACAAAATAAAGAAAGAAAAAGGCACTTGGCTTATAGCCAAGTGCCTTTTTGTTATAACAGCTGTTTGTTTTTAAAGTATTTCCACATTCCCCACGTTAACACAATTAACATAACAATAATAACAGCAGTAGCCCAGTGGGAATTTTGATATGGAATCGGTACGTTCATTCCAAAAAATCCGGTTACGAACGTTAGCGGAAGCATAATCGTTGAAATTAACGTTAAGACGTTCAGCTTTTCAGATGAAGTTGCATTGGTAATAGAATAATACGTATCAAGTGCACTGTTTACGAGGTCTCTAAACGTTTCAGCAGAGTCTACAATACGCTCTAAGTGGTCAAGCAAGTCAATGTAGAAAGGAACATTTTCTTCTCGTATGTCGAATTTCCACTTTCCATTAACCGTTAAGAAAATTCGGCGCTGAGGCAGAATAACGCGACGGATTAAGATAATGGTTCTTTTTAAGGCTAAGAACTCTTCCGTCACTCCTCGGACTTCTTTGTTGTAGATTTCATCTTCTAATTCATCAATACGCATGTCAATTCGGTCTAAAATCGGAAAGTATTCGTCCGTGATGCCATCAATCAAAGCATATAGTAAAAAGTCGGCGCCGCGGTTCATAAACTTTGGATAGCGTGAGCACACGGCATCCATTTTGCGAAGCCAGCCCATTTTATGTTTATGAATCGTCACTACGTAATTTGATCCGACAAAGGCATTTAACTCAAGCGTCGTAATCTCGTCATCACTTTCTTCGTTATAGCGAAGCGCGTGAAAAACGAAAAATTTATAGTCTTCGTAATCATCCATTTTAGCGCGAGGACTGTCGTGTAAGCAGTCTTCAATCGCCAATGGGTGAAAATCGAATAATTTAGCAATTTGAGCAAGCTCTTGTCCGTGGACATCATACAGATCAATCCACAGCAAATTATCAGGATTGCGCAATTTCTCATGCACGTCTCCTAAATCAAGATTCGTTACCATTTCTTTTGTTTCATCATCATATAAGTATGTTTTAATCATTGATTTTTCACCTCACATCATTGAGGCATTAAGGAGTATTTTCCTTCGTTGAAATGAGAGGAACACATACACCTTTGTTGCCCCTATCTTGTTTTGCAGTAACCTTCATCGAAATGGGGTCATCAGTGCCCATTCATCTCACCTCCTAATTAGTTGAAGGAACGCTGACTTGTAATACAGCTACTTCACAAAGCTTAATTTTAACATACAATCCAACTCTAGCGTAGCGCTTTTTTCAAAACCTTTTCCTCTCTATTTAAAGTTTCAAACAAAACTTCCGATACTATAAAAGCAGTTATTATAATTCTTAAGAATGCCTTACTAATATACCCGCTATTTAATAATGCAACAGTACTTACAAACAGTAACCACTACCTCAGACCTCTCGAATCCTCCCACAAAGGTTCACCTAATCGTAGGCCACCAACCCCGCAAGGGGGGTGACCTACGATTAGGTCTAGAATATCTACCATGGCCGGTCTGTGGCCATGGTAGATATTCTACATCGATAAACATTATATGGGGGATGGGGAAAAACGTGTAGGAATTTTTAGACTTTCATCGAATACTTACTTAACAAACTTAGATTACGAAAAGGACTGATGATACATGCATTTTAAACGTGAAGAACCGTTTCGCTTTTTATTTGAGACTCCCATTGTTGGAACGTTTTCCATTGCTAAATACGACAACAAAGAAATCGATTCTAAGCCAGGTCCTTTGTCTGTCATCGACCTTTCACCAAAAGGAATCAAAATAATTACGCCGCTTGATTTACCTATTTTTAACCATCAAATTCAGCTAAAAATCAGCTTTTATTTAAATGAAAAACCCATCCATATTACCGGACTTTGCGTGTGGAAAGAAAAACGGCACACCGAATACCTTTATGGCATTGAAGCGTTTAACAATGTGGAAGAACAAGCAATTTTAATTACAGAACTCAAAACCTACGCCAAGAAAAAGCAAGATATCCAATAAAAATAGCGCTCATTTGTTTTACTCCCCTTTTAAGATGGCAATACTACGAACGAATTCGATAGAAAAAGGTGAGACGATGAGCAGCAAAGCAAAAAAAGAGTGGATTGGCGGTCTCGTACTGTTTTTACTCGTCAGTTTTGTCAGCATCACGTTTGCAGGCTATCATACGGTGAAAGCTGCCGTTGATCAAACGTATGTACCGCTTGAGCATGGTAACAAAACACACGTCAATTTAAAAAAAGGACAACCGTTTTCCCTGCTTTTAATTCAAGAAAACCATCAAAATACGTCATTTGTGTATATGACTGTTAATAAACAGCATGAATCAATAAAAATGACCCACTTGCCAGGGTCAACTCAGCTCGGTAATGAAACACTGCGAACTATTTATCACCAAGGAAATATGAATGCTGTGGTAAAGAAAGTCGAAACATATGCAAAGCTTCCTGTTGATTATTATGTCAAAATGGATCAGCAGGCAGTCGTCGATGCTGTAGATAAATTAGGCGGCGTTATCGTCACGAACAAACATGCTTTTGAACATAGCAACATTGTTTTTCCAAAAGGATCGATTCGCCTTAACGGAAAAGAAGCACTTGTTTTTTTAAAAGAGCGTAATGAACAAGACGTCTTTACTGCGCATGAAAGACAGCTGTCCGTAGCGAAAGCTATTTTCAGTCAAGCTGCTACGATTCCCAATGTTACAAAGCTGCATTCTCTTGTATTTACGCTCGCTGATCACATTGAAACCAATGCAACCTTTAATGATATCAAACGGATTCAAAAAACCTACAAGCCGGCCGTTGCACACGTAGACAAGCAGCAGTTTCCGCAAAACGAATGGAATCAAAAACAAGTCACAACCCGGCTGTATAAGCACTTAGAACGCAGCGAGCTGTTTTTATAACCGCAGGAGATTGATTCCTGCGGTTATTGCGTATGAGTTATATGTAGATGCATAATTAAATCCTTTTTGATTTTTGCTAGCTTATAGAGAATGTGATTTTTCTATATAAAAACTGACCTTCGATTGATAGATGCCGCTTACCAATCAAAGGTCAGTTCCAAGCCTAAGAGATCTTATTTAATGACTAAAAGTTTCAGCATGATGATGGCGGTATGCTTTGCGGAAAACGAAATAAATTTTCCGGATCATATTTCGCCTTTACCTCTCGAAGCCTTGAAAAGTTTGATCCATAATAAGCTTTTCCGAAATTTTCAATATTTTGGTCAGGAACATTAACATATGAACCTGTTACATAAGGCTTCATCATCTGACGTACTTTTTCAACTGATGCAAGGCTAGCAGCTTCTTCGGATTTCTTTTCCCAACTAGCAGTCCATTCAGTATAAAACAAGGGGCTGCGCCAGAAAAAGGCTGTTTTGTGGCTTGGTACTTTACTTATCGCACCGCCCCAATTTATAAAAAAGAAGTTGGACTCTGTACCGGGAGCTTCTTCCAAGAATTTCTTCATGATTGAAATAGGCTCTTCCGGCCATAAATCAAGTCCCCATGATGAGGAAAATTTAACACTTTGATTAGATCTACCAGGGATTGGTTCGTCAGGGTCTAAGAAATCTATAGCGTCTGGATAAGGTAATGTTTCTATCACGATTTGTGATGGAGTACCTGTATTTGTTAAAGGCTCTAATAATTGAATTAGCTCCTTTTTTGAACCCAAAAAGATACCTTCTGCATGACACAAGCCGTTGACTTTGCTGAAAATCTCGAGGATGCATCCTAGTCGTGAGTCTACAAACGGTGCCCAATTCTGCCACGTTTTAAATACTGCTTCTAGCTGTTCCCATGGCCAAATAATGTTAAAAACTGTTGCGGTTTTAGGTGCACGGCGAACTTGAAACGCGTATTGAGTATTATATCCAAAGTTACCGCCTCCACCACCTCTAGATGCCCAAAATAAATCTTCATTGCAAGATTTATTCGCTTCAATAATTTTGCCATGTGCATCTACCATTTTCAAACCGACAAGGTTATCGCTTATAAGGCCAATCGACCGTGAGAGTACGCCAAATCCTCCTCCCATCGTAATTCCTCCGATTCCAACAGTTGGGCTATCCCCAAACGGCGCCATAAAACCTTCACGAGCCAAACCTTTTACAAGCGGGCCTACGTGCACTCCTGTTTGAACAACAGCAATTGCATTTTTTTTATCTAAGTGAACTTTATTCATGTCGCTCACATCAATAACAAGTCCACCATTCACTACTGAAAGGTTCTTATCGAGAGCGTGACGACCACTTCTGACGCGCAGTGGTACATTATTCTCACGAGCCCATTTAATAGCATTACTAACATCATACGAATTTTGTGCAAAAACAAAGACAAGAGGAAAGACATCAACATAAGGGTTCCAGTTCTTAACTGCCTCTTTATAACCAGGGTCACCCTTAAAGATTACTCGCCCTGTTAGGTGTGTTGATCCCATATACTATACTCCACTCCTACTAGATATTTAATTACCAATACTAGTATATGTAGGGTGTTGACAAGCTCTTGGACAAATTATCTACTAACTTAAAAACATGTAAATATACCTAAGCGTATACCTTTCACAGAGAATTTTTGATGTTGAAAAAGTTCCTCAAAACGCTAGTTTTATAGAATTTTAACCAAATTAACTACTGGTAATTCTGGTTAAGTAAACTAGGTTTGCTTATTATATGCATAGTCAAACCTAGTCATATAGGAGATTACTCGAAGATACCATAATCGTGATGTTTCTTACCTATGATAAATCATAGGTTTGTTTACTTGATTTCTTGAGCCATTTGATTTGGCTCGGAGGGAAAAAAGGTATAGAGGTAAGGCAGAATTTCCGTTAAACTCATTAAAAAAACCCTTACACGTCTTGCTCTTCTTCAGAAGGCAGTATCTTCTCATTAATTTTGACGATGATCTGCTCCTCACTTCCATTTCTTCTATACTCACTTACTTGATTCATCTCATAAAATTTCTTATTGTCAGGCGGTCCAATCACAACCGTATCGGTAATCGGAGCGACGGCTTCTGCTACTTCGCTTGCACTTACTCCGTATGCTTTTTGAAACACGATCGGAGGCGTTAAACGCAGCACGTCGGATCCTTCTGTAGACTCAAATTGATCATTGTTAAAAAAGAGATGCAGATGCGCTTCTTCCGATAGCGGTTCGATCCAATGCCACCAGCCCATCGGTATAAAAACAACTTCGCCTTCTTTTATTCGATAATTGTGCATGCTGCTTGTATCAGGGTCCAAGATAGACACCTGCACTTCACCTGAAACGACGACATCTAATTCCCACGCATTTGGATGCCAGTGCGGTTCTCTCATATGCCCTTTCGTCATATATAAATCAACAAAAGCACCTCCGAGCATTGCCGGCAGCTGAGTTGAGGTTAGTTGATACGCTATATTTTGGTCGTTTCGTTTGAACAGGACATTTTGCTTATAGTTCACTGACAGATTAGGCGTTCCTGAGCTTTTTTTGATATTTGAATTATCCGGCACAAATCCAGATTTACTCATAGTGTCATACCCTCTTTTCATTAAAAAGTTATATGCACTATCCTATTAAAACTCTTTGCTAAGGGTGTTTTAATTAGAAAAAATAAAAAACGAGCGTTTCCGCTCGTTTTTTATCCGACAAGACGTTCAATTTTCTTTTTCTTCCATACAAATTGATAATAGCTGTACTGCAGGATTAAGCTGACAACAAACGCCGCTGGATATCCAATCCAAATCCCTTTGATTTCAAGAGACGTGAACTGCGATAACACGTAGGCTACGGGTACTTCCACACACCAAATCGCCATAATGCTAAATACCGTAGGCCAAAGCACTGTACCGCTTGCTCGCATCGTAGCAGTAATAATTTGCGCATGACCGAAAATCAAATAGCTCCAAAGCGTTATCACTAACAGCTCTTCGGCAATATGGAGCGTATGCTGACTTGTTAAAAACAGTGCTAAAATTTGATTAGAAAAGAGATAAATAAGTAAAATCAATACGCTGCCAATGACGTAATTCAGCATAATTCCAGAGCGAATCACTTCTTTTAAACGCTCAAATTTATTGGCACCAATCGACTGCGCGGCAAAAATAGAAACCGCAATTCCTAAGCTGATTGCCGGCATTTGTACATAGCTTGCTACTTGGTTCACCGCTCCGTACGCTGCTGTAGCGTCTGAGCCAAATCCGTTTACGAACGTAATAACCGCAATTTCAGAAAGAGAAACTAAAATCATATTGATACTCGCGGGAATCCCTAAACGCATAAGCAGCTTTAACAGCGTTCCGTCCATTTTTAATGAAATAGAGGAATCAAACTTTAGCGGATGATTTTTCTTGCGTAAATAAACAATCATAATAATGAACGTTAATACGGTTGAAAACACCGTTGCGTACGCAGCGCCGTACACGCCAAGCTTCGGCACTCCAATCCATCCAAAAATTAAAATCGGAAGAAAAATGAGGTTTAAGACCGTACTCACAACTAAAAAGTAAAAAGGCGTTTTAGAGTCTCCGGTTCCGCGCATAAACGTCGTATAAACAAAGTATAAAAACAAAACAGGAATCGCCACAAACAAAATGCGCGCATAGTGAACCGTTACGTCAATAATATTAGCCGGCGTTCCCATAATCCGAAGAATCTCCGGGGCAAATATGCTTCCCAAAACAGCAAGCACAATTCCGACTAAAAAGGTAAACGTGAGCGTGGTACCGATAATTTCTTTCACTCGTTTTTCATTTTGTGCCCCGTACGCTTGCCCGATTAAAATGGAACTTCCTGACCCAATTCCAATCGAAAACGACACGAGCAGAAAAAACAGAGGAAAAAACGCGGAAATAGCGGCTAACGCATCAACGCCAAGCGCTCTTCCGACAATAATACTTCCCGCCAGCTGACCAACGGACTGCATGGCATTACTTAACATGAGCGGAATCAAAAACACAAGCATCAGCTTACTGACGGATTTTTCTGATTCCACTACTTCACTTTTCACATCTTGATTCTTCACACCTATTTCTCCTTTGTATCAGCTTTCGGCGAATGATAGCCTTTTTCGCCGTAAGGCTGCAGCTTCTCTAACCATTTCGCTTCTAGTTTTAGCAAATCCTTTTTTGAAAGTGCTTTTTCTTCTTCTCTTTTAATCGTTTCCAGCATCTCAATTGAAAAAGCATCCGCACCATACGTATTCCACTCATCTTGAAGCTCTTTATTTTGATGAGTGTTCGTCTTTAACGTGAACTTTACGCCGTTTAACGTTTTGACGTTAGGCGTAGAGCCAATGTAAATCTTATCGTTTTGAAGGTTTTTAATTTGATACACGCCGCCTTCTGTTTTTACTTCTTTCGCTAGCTGCTTCATCTGTTTTTTATAGTCTTTTGAGTCCATACTCATCCCTGTCTCTCCTTTTCTCCAGTAGCTGCTTCCGTCTGCGCTGCGCTCTAAGAAACCGTACTCAATTAAATAGCGTCGCAGCACCGCATAATCGTCATAAAAAGGTGCTAACCTATCATTTACTTCTTTTTCGGTATACGTTGCGCCAAACTCAAAATGCCCGCTTAATTCTTCAAGAACAACAAGACGGTGTTTTTCTTGCAAATGAAAAGTACGAAGCGGTCCGTTTAAACCTTGAGGAAAATTCTTCCCTAAAATTTTTTCACGTTCTTCATCACTGACGCTGTAGCGCTGACTTCTTCTAGGAGCCGTATTTGTTACGGGTACCGCCTTCTCTTCTTCCCCTTCATTTAACAGTTCCATCAGCGTTAAAAACACTTTTGCCTGACGCTCTTTTTTCTTTAACGTAAAGCGGTGATTCCGAATGGTGGATGAACTGCCGATTCCCATTTCTTTTTGAATATCACTATCACTTTTTCCTTCTTTAAAAAACTTCACTAAATTTTTTTGATGATCAGAAAGACCCGTTACTTCTTTATCTAGCCCTATTAAATGATGAAACACAGACCCGTGCTGCTGTTCCACATGAAGCTTCATATAGCGTTTTGCTTCATAAAAAACTCCTTCCACCGGATAAATAATGCCTTTTTCAATGCTTTCACCGCACAGTAAGCAGTGGTAGTGATCTTCGCTTTCCCCGTACCCTTTCTTCATATCTTCAAAAGATGATTCCCAAAACAAGTCGTTTACCATTTAAATAGACACCTTTCTTTTTTGTTTATTAATTTATAAACAAATATATTATATGTTTATTATTATGTCAATCTTACGTTTGTGATACATAAAAAAGGTTGAGACATAACGAAATGAATCCAACCTAAAGATGAACAAACGGGATACACGAGCTCGTATAAATCGCTTATGACACCGCAGTTAATTTCCATGCAAGACTTCGCTTTCCGCAGGCGGCCGGTGAGCCTCCTCGTCGCTTGCGCTCCTGCGGGGTCTCACCTATTCCGCTTTTCCCGCAGGAGTCTTCGCCTTGCCCTCCAATCAACTGCTAGAAAGACCTACACATATGAAACCTACGTTTACCATAACTAAAAAAACGAACCGCTAATCAAACACGTTGATCAGTGGTTCGTTTTTCACTTGTGCTAAAATAATTTCGTCCCGGTCTCTTTATTCCATTCACTTAAATACGGAAAATCCTTAGATACAACGGGCTCATCATCCAAAAGCGTAATTAATTCCAAGCTGTTACCGTCAGGGTCATCAAAATACACGCAAGCCGCCGGCATCCACGTGTGAACAATTGGCTCTGTCTGCGGCTTTCCAAACGACGTTTCTTCAGGTTCAATACCTTTTGAACGCAGCCACGTTAACGCTTCATGAATATCTGCGGCTTCAATTCCAAAAGCAAAGTGACTTCTTTTCAACTCTTTTTCGTCTGTTTCCCAAAGACCAAGCATTTGCTTTTGTTCCCCAACAAAGAAAAAAGCACAGCGCCGCTCTTCAATTTTATGAACAAACGTCAGCCCAAGATGTCTATAAAACTCAATCGAATCCTCCAAACTCCGAACCTGTACATGCGTCTCATAAATACTCTTAATCATAGCCTCTCCCCCATCCTTTCCTACTACTATAAGCCATTTCACACCAAACAGCTTCCTAACAAAGAATGAAAAACAATCATACTTAAGAACGAGAAACACTCACACAAACGTACAGCTTGGAAATCTCCAAGAGCACTATGGATTTGACTTTAACTAAGGTTTTGAGGCTACCCCGCAAGGGGTGCCTCAAAACCTTAGTTCTAGAAAAACCCCCATGGCTGCACTTTAGCCATGGGGGTTTTTCTACATCGATATATTAAACGTGGGCTTTTGCGAGGCCTATGCAGATACCGCCTGAAATAATCAGCACACTCGCAAGAGATACATAGAATAATTGACGCTTCGTTTTCTTTTCTCCCAAGAAGACAATACCGCCAAAGATAGAAATAACGATACCCATTTGCGATAATGAAAAGCTTGTTGCTACGCCTAGTCTTGATTGAGATAAGAATAAGAACAT
Organism: Priestia sp. TRN 1309; assembly: GCF_050846875.1. Lineage (NCBI taxonomy): Bacteria > Bacillati > Bacillota > Bacilli > Caryophanales > Bacillaceae > Priestia > Priestia sp. TRN 1309. Next base: position 246,701 of record NZ_JBOZGM010000003.1, read on the forward strand.
GTTTCCAGATGCCCAGATTAGACCTGGTAAGATATTACGAATCGTATATTTGTTAAATGGCTTATGTTTGTATGTAATGATTAAACCGCCAATTAACATACCAATTGCTTGCGGGAATAGTGCTGCCCATGCGTCTACGTTGAAAATACGTGCGATAACTACGTAAACTAAGAATCCAAGACTTGAAATGATAAGAGTGATAACTCCTTTTTTCGTTTGTCCTGGAGTCCCTTGTGCTCCTTCTTTTTTACCGTCTAATGAAGAAAGCACAACGCCTGCTAGTATTAAAAGAATTGCAATAGATCCAAGTACAATCGTTTGAAGCGTTGACCATTCTTTAAATACAATAACACCAAAAAGAGCTGTTGATACTAATTGCATACCCGTTGAAATTGGCATTGACTTTGAAACCCCAAGGTATGGAACACTTTTAAACTGATTACTTTGACCTACTGACCAAAACAAACCTGAAACAATTCCGACAATAACGAGCGTTGGCGTTAACACCGGCTGAACAATCATAAACTGAACAAATGAAAGAATCAAAGCTCCAATAATTGTTCCAAGCGTTTGACTGTAAGGTCCACCGCCCATCTTCATACTAACTAAAATCATGCTTCCCCACGCAACGGAAGGAAGAACACCTAGCAAAATATCCATCTTTCTCTTAACCTACTTTCCTATTTCTAATCTATGTACATCGTATGTAACGACCTGCTGCTTTTCTCTCATCAAGGGCAAAGAGCCAAGCACTCATACTCCCTCGAATATCCCCCCAAAAGGTCTACCTAAGCGGATGGTGCCTACCCCGCAAGGGGGGCAACATCCGCTTAGGTATAGAAAATTTAATAGGACTGCTCTTTAGTCCTATCAAATTTTCTATATCGATAAAAATATATAACGTTTTCATAAATGGTGGTAAAACTGCTATTTCTTGCTGCTCGTATTATACTAACACGAACATTTATTATTTAGCTAGAAATTTTTTTGATTATTTTTTAAAAACAGAAAAAATTTTTTTCTTCTTGCTCCGCAGCTCGCTTTTTCCTCTTATGTGATCTGCAATCAGCAGAAACGGACGCCTCTGCTGATTGAAAATAAGAAGAGATAAAGCCTTTTCATTTTAGTTAGCTACAGGCTTACAAAATTGCTCGACTACTTCTTTGGCTGGAATGGAACTGATCGCACCTTTTCCAGTTGTCGTTAAGGCACCGCTTGCATTTGCAAAACGTAAAATAGCATCGTGGTCAGAATCAAGAATAGCCGTTAAGTTTTCTTGTGACACGTCGCGGCTTAATAGCTGATAAAGGAATCCGCCAATAAACGCATCTCCTGCACCTGTTGTATCAACAACCGCTACTTTGTAACCGTTTGATTCATAGACAGCTTCTTTTGTATAAAGCGTTGCGCCTTCTGCACCTTTTGTGAACACAACTACTTGAACGTCACCTGTAAATAGAGACTGAATCGCTTGCTGTTCATCTTCAATGCCTGTGATAAACGCTAGCTCGTCGTCTGAAATTTTGACAATGTGCGCTTGAGGAATAAATTCTAAAATCGTTTGACGGCATAGCTCATGGTCTTTCCACAGTGGAAGACGTACATTTGGATCAAAGCTGATAACTCCGCCTTTTTCTTTCATGCTTTTAATCGCTTTCATATGAGCGTATTTCATAGGACTTTCAACTAAATCAACCGAACAGAAATGAAGAAGATCGTTGCTTGCAAACCAATCAGGGTTAATTTCGTCTTCCGTTAACAATAAATCTGCTGAAGGATTACGATAGAAGCTGAAATCTCTTTCTCCGTCTTCACGCAGGGAAACGAAAGCTAAAGCTGTGTTTGCTTCTTCTGTACGATAGACCATATCAGTACCTACTCCTACTTCACGAAGCGTATCTACTAGAAAGTCTCCAAACGCATCTTCTCCAACTTTTGTAATAAGCGCTGACTCATTACCGTATGTAGCAACAACTGCTGCAACGTTTGCCGGCGCTCCGCCTGGCACACGCGTAAACGATTCCACTTCTTTCAATTGAAGACCCTTTTGAGCTGGAATCATATCAATTAATACTTCACCGATACTAAATAACTTACCCATTCTATTCACCTTACTTTTCTTTTTTGTCATATTGTCATACTATGTTCCAAAAAATCCTTAAATCAAATTATACGTCCCAAACATCTTTTTCGTAAAGAGAAATTTCCAATTTATTTTAAAAAAATCGCAAATTATCGTTTTTTTCTCACAATCTTTTATTCATTAAACCTTTTCCATCCCTTGTCAAATCTGGGATTTAAATGACCTTGTTAAACAAAGATCACAGAATAAAAAAAGTTAATTTCCAGTTTAAACTGTTTATCTATTCACTTTTCGTTCGACATCTCTTTCCTTATTTCCTGTTTATTCGCCGTGAATATGCAAATAATGATAAAAATTCGTGTTTTTACCCCTATTTAAGAAGGAATAGCTTAAAACGTGTCGAATAGACTTAGGTAGGTATATGACATTATGTATGTTACACTAAATACAAGGCAAGGAAGGGAGAATCAGTCATGAAAATCAATGTTTTTCTAGACGACTATCGCAAGTGCCCTGACGGTCATGTTTTAGCCGAAACGATTGACGAATGTATTGATCTGCTAAGATCATTCGAGGTTGAACATTTGTCACTCGATCACGATTTACTCAGCAAGACACGGAATGGATTAACGCTCGTGCATTTTATGGTAAAGCATCATTTATATGCCGATCGAATTACGATTCACTCCGCTAATCATTTAGGCAGCAAAGCAATGTACAACTGCTTTAAAAAAGCTCAAAAAGAGCATAAAATGCCAAACAACATTAAAATTCTAAGATGCCCTCTGCCTCTTCGATGATATCTGCAACCTCACACATTCATTTCAACAGAATCTGTCCGGATTCAATTCTCACAGACTTCCTGTTTCTATAAAATGAAGAACAATACTGCTTGTTCGATACGTATAGATGTGAATACGCTTTAAGCAGTTTATATTATATAGAAGAAAACCGCTCTAAAATACCGTGATGATAGCTTTAAAAGCAGACTATATGGTACAAAGAGCGGTTTTTTTGCTATTTAGACAATTTAGCAGAATCCAAGTCAGCTGAGAGAGAAGCCGGCTGCTTTTTAGCTTCTTTTAGCTGCCTAGCGTTCACAAACCAGTAGAGGCTTCCTACAAACACTCCTCCCCCTACGATATTTCCGAGCGTAACAGGAATTAAATTATGAAATAGTCCAGCAGCCGAAATCGTATCTGGATGCGGAAGCAGTAAAGCCAGGCCAAGAAACGTCATATTTGCCACGCTGTGCTCGTATCCTGAAGCAACAAATGCAAACAGCATCCAAAAAATAAGCATGATTTTTGCCGCATCGCTTTTAGTGCGCGAAGCCGTCCAAATCGCCAGACAAACAAGCCAGTTACAAAGGATGCTGCGAAAAAACAATTCACTAACCGGCAAATTCATTTTTTTAGCTGCCAGCGTCATGAGTAAATGGTTCGGTTCAATTCCTTTAAACAAACCGGTTCCCGTAATTAACAAACAAAGCCCAAACGCTCCTATCGCATTTCCGATAAAACACCACGTCCAATTTTTGAACATATCTTTCCATGTGGTGACTCCTGATAGCGTACTGACCGTATAAACCATATGATTCCCCGTAAACAATTCAGCTCCTGCAAATACAACAAGCAGGAGAGCAACAGCAAAAGATAACCCCATCACAAGAGAAACGACCGGTAAAGAAGCAGAAGCTAAAGGCGCTCCTACCGATAGAGCTAATATAACGCCAAGTCCCACGTAAGCACCCGCTAGCATCGCTAACAGCAAATAACTCGGTAAATGATCATTCACAAGCTTCGTTTTTTCGCGGGCTAACTCATTCATTGACTGCAGTGAATTCTTAAACAAAAGCGTTTCCTCCTTTTATTCATACTAGACGCATACTTTTTCTTCTGTTTTTTCCAAAAACCACGAAAGAACAGAAGCTTGCTTCACCACTTCACCAATCACAATCATCGCGGGATTGCTGACTTGCTGCTCAGCAGCCGTATCTACGATTGTACCAAGCGTGCCTGTAACCGTGCGCTGATAAAGCGACGTGCCTTGTTCAATAAGAGCGACCGGCGTATCCGCGCTTTTCCCCGCTTCTAAAAGCTGGCGGCAAATATACGGCAAGTTTTTAACGCCCATATAAATCGCCAGCGTATCAACTCCTTTTGCTAAATGCTCCCAGCGAATACTTTCCGGCTTGCCGCTCAAGCAGTGTCCCGTCACAACGGCAAACGAACGGCTGAGCTCCCGATGCGTCACAGGAATTCCAGCATAGGCCGGTGCCGCGATGCCTGCTGTAATACCTGGAACGACTTCAAACGAAATTCCGTTTTGAACAAGCACTTCTGCTTCTTCACCGCCTCTTCCGAAAATAAACGGATCTCCGCCTTTTAACCGGACGACGATGTTTCCTTTTCTTGCGTAGAATACAAGCAAATCATGAATATCATCTTGAGAAACGCAGTGATCACCAGGCTTTTTCCCGCAGTAGACGAGTTCTGCTCCTTCTTTTGCATACTGAAGAAGAACAGGGTTCACTAACCGGTCATATAAAATAACGTCTGCTTTTTCTAAACATTTGGCTGCTTTTATCGTTAGCAAATCTGGATCTCCTGGTCCGGCTCCTACAATGTACACTTTTCCTGTTCTCATTTTTGCTTCGCTCCTTTTAGTGTGTCCCCTTGAATTTTTGTGGCGCGTTGAAAGTCAACGCGCCACGTTACTTATTCTTCAATTAAAAGATACAGCAACTCTCCTTCAACAAACGCTTCGTACGTGTCTACACATCCGCTGTCAGGCTCTTGTACGTTACCGTCATGCAGGCAAATTTTCCAGTCGTGCATTGGACAGAACACCGAGTCGCCGCTCACGATTCCTTCACTTAGCACCCCGCCTTTATGCGGACAGCGGTTTTCAATTGCCCGTATTTTTCCGCTTGATAGCTTAAACACCGCAATTTCTTTTCCGTTTACTTTCACTGTTTTACCAAGGCTTACCGGAAAATCATGAATCGACCCTACGCATACTTTTGTAATGTTTTTATTCACCATCTTTATTTCCCCCCAGCTTTATGATGTGACAACTGTTTCGAACAGCTCTTTTTTCGTTTTTTTGCTTTCGACGATTTCTTTCCAAGGATCACGGTACGTAGATAACGCTTCGTCCATACGCATATTCAGCTCTCTTCTCGTCTCCGCGTCATCAAGCACTGATTGAATGTGCGAAAGTCCCATGCGCTCAATCCATGCAGACGTACGCTCTAAGTAATTAGCCGTTTCTCGGTAGTACTGTAAATACGCTCCTGTGATGTCCATCAATTCTTCATCTGTTTTTACTTTATATAACAAATCTCCGCCGCGAAGATGCGTACCTCCATTTCCGCCCACGTAAATTTCCCAGCCGCCGTCAATTCCAATAAAGCCGATATCTTTAATACCTGACTCAGCACAGCTTCTTGGACAAGCAGATACAGCCATTTTCACTTTATGAGGCGTCCATAGTCCTTCAAATTTTTTCTCAAGCGCAATTCCAACGCCCATTGAATCCTGCGTGCCAAAGCGGCAAAACTGTTCGCCGACGCATGTTTTCACCGTCCGCAGCGACTTACCGTACGCGTAGCCGGAAGGCATATCTAACTCTTCCCATACGCTAGGCAAATCTTCTTTTTTAACACCAAACAAATCAAGACGCTGACCACCCGTCACTTTTACGAGCGGAATTTCATATTTATCAACAACATCTGCAATTTTTCGTAAATCTTCTGCGTTTGTGACGCCTCCGTACATGCGAGGAACAACAGAATACGTGCCGTCTTTTTGAATATTTGCGTGCATGCGTTCATTCACAAATCGTGATTCGCGTTCATCAACGTATCCGGTTGGATTTACCATACCTAAATAATAATTCAGCGCCGGACGGCATTTCGAACAGCCTTCTTCATTATTCCATTCAAGTACATTCATAACTTCACGCGTATGCGAAAGACCTTTTGCTTTGATTTCTTCGACAACTTCATCTCGTGATAGAGTCGTACAGCCGCAAATCGCTTCTTTTTGAGCCGTAGCGTCAAAGTCAGCGCCAAGAGTATGCTGAAGCACTTCCGCTACAAGCGGTTTACATCCTCCGCAAGAGCGAGACGCACTTGTACAAGCTTTGATTTCATCAACCGATGAGCATCCTTGTTTTTGGATAGCTTCCACAATCGTACCTTTTGTTACGCCGTTACAGCCGCAAATAATATCATCGGCGCTCATGCTTGCTACTAAGCTTTCACCCGCGTTACCGCCAGACGGCTGTAAAATCGACACTTTTGCGACATCTGATACGTCTTCTTGCTTTTGAATCATTGAAAACAGTCGATTTCCGTCGCTGCTGTCTCCAAAAAGAACGGCTCCTACAATTTGATTGCCTCGCAAAACAAGTTTTTTATAAATGCCGTCTTGTTCATCAAACACTTTGATCGCTTTTTTCTCTTCATCTTCCGTAAAGTCGCCCGCCGAAAATACTTCAACACCTGATACTTTTAGCTGCGTGGATAAAACCGATCCTTCATAAGTCACTTTTTCTGCCCCGCAAATCGCTTTTGCTAATGCTTTTCCTTGTTCATACAAAGGTGCTACCAGTCCGTATACCATTCCTCTATGCTCTGCACATTCTCCAACCGCGTAGATGTTTGGAATATCCGTTTGCATATAGTCATTCACAACAATTCCTCGGTTTACGGTAAGTCCCGCTTCTTTTGCAAGCTGAACATTTGGCTTAATTCCAACGGCCATCACGACTAAATCAGCTTCTAAAAACGTCCCGTCTTTAAAAGATAATCCTTCAACTCGCTCATCGCCGACGATTTCCGCCGTTTGTTTTTCAAGCAAAAACTTCATGCCTTGTTTTTCTAATTCGTTTTGAAGCAATTTGCCGGCTGTTGGATCGAGCTGACGTTCCATTAAATACGGAGCTAAATGAATCACAGATACATCCATCCCTAGATTTAACAGCCCGCGCGCCGCTTCTAATCCAAGCAGTCCGCCTCCAATAACCGCTGCTTTTTTATACTGCTGAGATGCCTGCAGCATTTCATCCGTGTCTTTTATATCTCGAAAAGCCGTAACTCCTTTTTTATCAGACCCTGGAATCGGAAGAATAAAAGGAAGAGAGCCCGTTGCTAAAATTAATTCATCATATGATTCTACTCTGCCGCTGTTTGTCGCTACTTCTTTTTTGATCGAATCGATACTCGTAACCGTTTCATTTGTATATAATGTAATATTGTTTTCTTGATACCAGTTCCAATCGTTTAACGTAATGTCTTCAACATTCGTATCTCCTTGCAGCACTTTTGATAGTAAAATACGATTATAGTTCGGATGCGGCTCGCTTCCGAAAATCGTAATTTCAAAAGCTTCGTTTGAAACCTTCAATACTTCTTCAATCGCTCGAACTCCAGCCATTCCATTTCCAATCAATACGAGTTTCTTTTTTTGCATCTTCCATTCCTCCCCTGGCGTCTATACCTGCTTGTTTAAAAGATATATTTTCTATGCATCTTTAAAGATATATTTAAGATATATGAATTTTCTGAATCGTTCAACTTATGTGTTAGGTTATCTAACACTGTTATGGTATGTATGCGATTCCATTGCTTTAACAGCAAGCAAAAAAAATAAGTGCTCTAATTACGTTTTAATTGAGATCATCCTTTGCATTTTATTTTGTGATGTTTTTCACAACATTAATTTAGCAAGAACAAATAACCTGAGCTATGATAAAAATCACTTCTACAAAAAATAATCAATAGTTTCATTGTCTTGTTCTAAAGACTTGAGTTAGTATCTTGTGATCTACCTTTTATCAGCATATAAATCGACTATTGCGGCTACTGCAGATCAAACACTTCTAAATATTCATTCCAAAAAATTCTTTATAAAGAATTTTTTAGATAAACTGTTCTTTATAGTATTTACTATCCCTCTTAAGTTCTTTATAATGAATTAATATAAACTCTATAAAGAACAGGATGAGGAATCGTAATGCCACTCGTAAACATCAAAAAGGTTTGGACTCCTTTAGAGATTTTTGGTTTTAAACTTTATAAGTGTAGAGATACCAAAAATTACTACTATAAAACGAAGAAAAGTCACAATCTAGCAAAATTATGAAAAAAACAAGCCTTCTTTCAAAAGAAAGAAGGCTTGTTTTTTATTTTCCCGTAAACCAATTCACAACGTACTCTCCCCACACTTCATTTCCTTTTTTCGTTAAATTGCCGCTGTCTTTATTGATATACTCTCCTAAATGAAACGGCCAAATGAGCGAGTGATTCATATAATATACCCAGTTTGCTTCAGATACTCCCCTAATCGCTTCTACCCCTTCTTCATAGGACTCCGTTTGTGAAATATATGGCTGTGACGGCTGAATCATAAGGGTTTTTTTCAAGTCTTTGAGCTGATGAATTAGCTTGTCTGTATTTTCAAGCGTCTCATCTAGCGTGAGATGCTGATAATCATTTTTAAGAGGTGCTTCAAACAGAATAATGTTTGGCTGAAGTTGATCAATTTGATCGGCAATATGTGAGGATAAAAGCTCATTCGTTGTCCCGTTACCATATGAAAGTATTTTAACCGTAAATACATCACGTCCATATGTAGCTGCTAGCTCTTTTTTTAACTGCTGTGGCCACCCTGCTTCCTTCGCGGATGTGACAAGCACAAGAGTCAGAGGTTTTTTATTTGCGATAGATGACTGGATTTGTTTTGTAATAAAGTCTGGAAGATTTTTTGTATAAGCAGATACATCAGAAAACTGTTTTTCTTTATGTACAACAGCAGTTTTTACTTCACTTGCCTGCGCTTCCGTTTGCTCCTGCCAGTGCTGCGTCCCCGCATACATCACCGCCCCGCACAAAACAGCCGCCGCCACATTTACCCCAACCATCGCCTTCATTCAATCTCCCCTTTACCCACTTTTTAAAAACCAACTATATTCTGCCCACCCTACTTACATTCAATAGAATAAACAAAAGGACAACCACAAAAATACTTCACTGAATTTGCCCAAAAAGGTTCACATATGCGGCAGGCGCAAACCCGCAAGGGAGGGTGACTGCCGCTTAGGTCTAGCAACTCTACCATCACGGAAGAGCGGTGATGGTAGAGTTGCTACATCGATATATAAATAGTATAGATTAGTAGAAATTGGAATGGGGGACCTTTCGTACGTAAAATCTCTACAAATACACGTATACTTCGCATATTTCCTAGCGAAACGTGAAGTTTCCGGGGAAATTACGTCACGTTTCTTAAAAAGAAAACATAATGTACGTTCATTCGCACATGTGATCTTCCCCTTGTACAGTAGAGATACCGGCGGAATACAGCAAAAACGCGTTTTTGAAAAAGGAATGCTACATGCAAAAAAGCTCGTTTGATCAAATCGCTTCATCTTTTCATCCATTAATTGTGTCGATGATTAAAAAATTTCATATTTACAAAGACTACGACGAATATTATCAAATTGCGTTAATTGGTTTATGGAGAGCGTATCAAAAATTTGACGAAAGCAAAGGCTCTTTTTCCGCTTATGCCTACACAACCGTGCGCGGTACGATCCTTTCTCATTTAAAAGGCACCATTTTATACGAAGAACGTGAAACACCGGCTGAGCAGAACCTGCTTTCACTAAACGAAGATCACGCTCTTCCCGTTCCGCTAGAAAGTGAAATTATTAAGCAGCATATCGAACACTTAACGGGAAGAGAAAAAATCTATGTACTCGAACATCTGCTAGAAGGCTACTCCTATAAAGATATTGCCTACAAATACGGAGTCTCCACAGGAGCCGTTAAAAACTGGGGAAAAGCCGCTCGCAAAAAGCTAAAAGCCTCGCTTCTTCAGGAATAAGAAAAGGAGGAAGCTTATTTTAAGCTTCCTCCTTTAGTACATATGTGTAGTCCCATGCAACCGATTGTTCATATGTAGGACAAGTTCGTTTGATAAATCGAACGCACTACGCTAAAAAAAGCGGACTTTCTAAACAATAATTGCGAATAACAGCTGCTCTGGCCAGCTTTTTTTCTAAACTATAATAAGAGAGTTTCACTGGAATGAACGTTCCGTCTTTGAAGTGAATCAGCATCGAGGGTGAATCAACTGTAGCAAGCGTGTGTGAAGTATGAACATGAGAGGCAAAAATCCAGGTACAGCTATAGTCATTTGGCGAAGATGTCGGAAACGCAATGATGGCTTGTGAACGATTAATAACAAGCGGCGTAAGCTGTTTGTACGGAAACATTTTTCGAACGGCGGCAATAGACCCTTTAAACGTACTTAATTCTCGAATGCACGCTTCTTCTAATAATTGCTTACACGTCTTGCTTAACATGTATTCTCCTGCTTCATCTAGCACCTTCGTTCGGTGCACAGGATCATTCACTGGAATTAATGCTTTTGTCGTCAAACCAATTTGATACTTTTCATCATTTGTCATACATCTACCCCCTTTGCTACTTTATAACTATTCTATACTATCGAAACGGGAAAAATCTAGTCTTTTTTTCTCATTATTTGAAATATTTTGAATATATTTCATATCCAAAGAAAAAAGCGCTGAAACCAGCGCTTTTCTTTTAAATAAAAATGTCTAAAATAAGAACCATTGCAAACGCCGCAAATGATAGAATCGTTTCCATCACTGTCCACGTTTTTAACGTTTGAGCCACTGACATGTTGAAGAATTCTTTGATTAACCAGAAGCCAGAATCATTTACGTGCGATAGCATTACAGAACCTGCGCCTGTTGCCAGTACTAGCAGCTCTGGGCTTACGTTTGGCATCGTTGCTGCAATTGGTGCGACAATACCTGCCGCTGTTGTCATTGCTACTGTTGCTGAACCAACTGCTGCACGAATTAACCCTGCAATCACAAACGCTAGTACGATAGGAGAAAGATGGGCATCTTGAGCAAATCCTGCAATCGCGTCACCTACACCGCTTGCTGTTAAAATTTTGTTAAAACCGCCGCCTGCACCGATGATTAAAATGATCGAAGCAACGGGTCCAAGACATTCATTTGTGAATTTTAATAAATCATCTTTGTTGTACCCTCTTGCAAAACCGAACGAATAAAAAGCAAATACCAATGAAATTAAAAGCGCAACGATTGGACTTCCGATAAAGTTTGTTACATAGCGAATCGTACTTGTTTCTGGATAAACAAACCCAGTAATTGTTGCTAAAAGCATTAATAGTACTGGAAGTAAAATCGTGAATAACGTAATGCCGAAACCAGGAAGATCTTTATGCTTCGACTCTGTGAACTGCTCCATAATTTCACCCGTTGGCTCTACGTGAACACGGCGTGAAATGAACGATCCGTAAATAGGACCTGCCACTGCTGCAGCTGGGAATGCCACAACTAATGAATACAAAATCGTTTTACCTAAATCTGCTTTAAAGATATCTACCGCTAGCATCGCTGCCGGATGCGGAGGTACTAAACTGTGAACAACGGCTAAACCGGCAATTAACGATAAACCAATTTTAATAAGTGACGTACCCGTATGCTTGGCAATTACAAACACAAGTGGAATTAATAGCACAACGCCAACTTGAAAAAAGACCGGGATCCCGCAAATAACGGCTACAACCATCATTGCCCAGTGTACGTTCTTTTCACCGAATACTTTAATTAACGTGCGGGCAATACGCTCAGCTCCGCCTGACTCTGCCATCATTTTACCTAACATCGTTCCAAGACCAAGAACAATCGCGATAAACCCTAAGACGCTCGCTACTCCTTCTTGGAAAGCTGTGACGATATCAGGCAGCTTCATTCCTGAAATAAGACCCATAAACAAAGCCGCAACAATCAGCGCTACGAACGGATTTGTTTTAAACTTAGCAATTAAAAAGATAAGTCCAACAATCGATACAATTGCATACAGCAAAAGACTTGCTTCATGACTTAATCCGAATACTGAATTCATATGTTCATCCCCTTAGTGTGACCATTTTTCATGTACGTACATCCAAATAATGTATACGCTTTCAAATATTCTCTGAAGTGAACGCACCTCGTACGTTCACTTCTTTCTATTCACTTAGTAATTCAACCGTTTCACGAAGCGTTGTTTTAGCTCCAACATTCCCAGGGAAAATGATGTACGCAATGCCTGGAAACTTGCTTTCCTCTCCCGTTACCCATACCGGAATGCCCGGCTTGATTTGTCCAGCAACCGTTGCACGCTTTACGGATAAACCGTTTACGCCAATATCACTTGACGTAATGCCGCCTTTTGCAACGATAAAGTTTGGACGAACGTTTAAGCGGCGAACAATGCTTGTAACCGCATCTGAAATTTTCACCGATAATTTAAGCTCTTCTTCTTTTTTCCCTTCGCCAAGATCTAAGCGCTCGCGTCTTGTATAGACGGCTACCGTTTGACCTTGTGAAATAAGCTTTTCTGCTTCATTGATAATACGGTTCACTTCTTCTTCAAACTTTTCAGGTTCTAAGACAAGATGACAATCAAATTCAATAAATTCAATGAAGCTGCATTTCTTTAATTCTTCTAACTGCTCTGTTGTTTTTTTTACATGCGAACCAACCATAATTAATCCGCCGTTTGACGACTTTTCTTTAATGAGCTCTTCTTTTGTTAAAAGGTCTTTGTCGCTCACGCCGCCCATCACTTTTGTTAGAGCCGCAGCGCTGCGATACATAAAATGCTTTCCGAGCTTCATCGCGCGAAGAAGCGCAATCGTCACAACTTTCACGTCTACATAATCCACTGCGTTCACAACTACTTTGTTAAAGTCTTTCACTTCCATTAACTGATTTGTAATCGTCACTAAATCAAGGGCACGAATGCTCCCGAGCGAAATATATGTCGTATGACTTGCTTTGAATTTTCCTTCTGACTTTTCTTCTACCCATTCGCCTAAATGAGACTTACTGTAGCCAAACGTACGATCTTTTGCAAACTCCGTTTCTCCTGCCGGCACTAAGTAGTCTTCATCTTGCACGTAGTGAATGTTATCAACTGTGAATCGTCCGCCTTCTTTAAAGAAAGGAAAAATCACTTCGCCGTCGAGGACTTGATTCGAGTGCTGTTCAACGGTTTTCTTTAACACTTCTGTTTCTAACGGGTAGTGACCGCGAAGAGTGGAGTCACCTCTGCTGATAATTAAAAACTCTTTATCTACTTCAGTCGCTACCTCTGTAATAACAGCCGCAATGTCCGCGTGGGCTTTTTCCGTTTCAGAAGCGGTAAATCCGCGTGAATTTGTTAGAATAAAAAACATGGAGTTTTCTTCTAAAAACCCTTGCTTGATACTCTCTTTGCTCCAGTCTGTGTACACGGAAATACCGTTAACCGTTTGAACACCCGTTGGATCATCGTCTAACACGATGATTTTTTGGTTGAACGTCAGAAGCTCATCGTCGAGCATTTTTTGCACAAGTGCCTCATCAACCGCTGGAATGTCTTTAAACACATCGCTTACAAGACGTTTTTCATCTTGTTTAATCATGCTTTCACCTTCTTTTTCACTTCAACGTTTGCTAATTTTTCATAGTACTGTACAATTCCGCCGTGATCATCGCTTGCTTTTCCGTCTACTTTTAACGCATGGAAAATTTCCACAAGCTGACTTGAAAGCGGAAGCGGTACGCCAATGTCATGAGCCGTTTCCATCACGTTTGTCATATCTTTTAAGTTAATATCAATGCGTCCGCCTGCTACAAAGTTGCGGTCTAAAATAAGCGGCACTTTTGCATCTAATACAGCGCTTCCTGCTAATCCGCCGCGAATCGCTTGATACATTTTTTCAACGTCAATGCCTGCTTTGGCTCCTAGTACAAGTGCTTCAGACATCGCTGCGATATTTAAGTTTACAATGACTTGATTTGCAAGCTTAGCCGTTACGCCGCTTCCGTTGTCTCCAACAAGCGTTATTTCTGCTCCCATCGCATGAAGGATAGGTGAAACGCTTTCAAAGATATGCTCATTTCCCCCGACCATAATCGCAAGCGTGCCGTCAATTGCTTTAGGTTCTCCGCCGCTAACCGGAGCGTCTAGCATGTGAATTCCTTTTTGTGCAAGTTCAGCCGCAATTTCTTTTGATGCTACCGGCGAAATGGAACTCATATCGATGATAACGCTTCCTTCTTTTGCGCTATGAATCAACCCTTCTTCTCCAAGCACTACGCTTTTTACATGATGTGAAGCTGGAAGCATCGTGATCATCACGTCGCTGTTCACTGCAACTTCAGCAAGACTTTCTGCTCCAAATCCTCCTGCTGCTTTCACTTCTTCTACTGCTGCTTTATTAATATCGTAAACCGTTACCTCAAAACCTGCTTTTAATAAATTGAGTGTCATCGGTTTTCCCATAATTCCAAGTCCAATAAATCCAACGCGTTTCGTCATTTTCGTTTCCTCCCCTTGTTGTATACGTTTTCAAATACGTTTAAAAAAATAATGTATACGTTAAAATATTTTTTGTATACATTTCTGATAATTTTGTATACACTCATCATATTCGCATTTTATTTATTTGTCTAGCCTTTTTTTAAATGAAATTTATTTCCAAAAGCGAAACTTTCCGTCCCACCTTTTCACAAGTTATAGTATGATTTGGGTATACGCGTACAAAATGATTAAAAATAAAGAGAGAAAGAGACGAGATTTTCTCGTGTCGAATGCTAGAGGTGAAGTAGAGTATGTTAAGAAATCAAGGTTCTCGTTCGTCTCATCACCCTTCTTATGAGATGATTCGAGATAAAATTTTAAACGGTGAGCTTGAAGGCGGTACAAAAATCGTCGAAGAAAAATTAGCGAGCGAGCTTGGATTCAGCCGAACGCCGATTCGTGACTCCATTAGACGCTTAGAATATGAAGGACTGATTGTTCGAAAAAAAGTCGTGTCGCCGACAGAAAAAGATCTGCGCAACTTGTTTGAAGTGCGAATGCTGCTAGAAGGCTCAGCTTCTAAAGCTGCTGCGACTTTTTTATCTGATAACGAATTAGAAGAGTTAAAGGAATGCGTAGACATCGGAAGAAACGGCTCGTTTGAAGAAATTATGAGTGCAAATGAACGTTTCCACGCCATTATTGTGAATTCAAGCAACAATGACGTAATGATTAATATCATCGACCGCATGCAGTCCATCATTTACTTATTCCGTCATACCGTGGTGTTTTACAACCGCCCGTTTTTAATTGACGAACATGAAGAGATTTATAACGCGATTAAAGAACGCAATGCTGAAAAAGCAGAAGCATTAATGCAGGAACACCTTCAAAAAGACTTAGAGTTTTGCCTGCATTTACTTCAAAGAAGACAATAAAAAAGCTGCCAATCGGCAGCTTTTTTATACGTACATCTTTTCTTTTACAGAAATATCAGCTAACTGTCCGCTGCTGTTTTTGAACACCACGTGTTTTTTTGAAAACTTCGTTGGCGAATCAATACCAGCAGCTGCGGCTAAATTAAACAATCCTTCACGTAATGACAGCACGTAGTTGCACACGCGGTATGACTTTTCTTCAATAATAAGCGCTTTTTGCAGCTTTGGATCTGTTGTCGCTACGCCCACGGGACAACTGTTATTGTGACAAACTTGCGCTTGAATACAGCCAACGGAAAACATAAAGCCTCTGGCAATATTTACGCAGTCGGCACCCAGTGATAAAGCAGTCGCAATTTTATCAGCCGTTAGCAGCTTGCCCGATGCAAAAAGCTTTACTTCATCACGAACGCCATATTTTTTAAGCAGTTCATCCACAAAAGGAAGTCCTGAAAACAGCGGCACACCCGCTCCGTCCGCTAATTCTTGAAACGATGCGCCCGTTCCTCCTTCTGCTCCATCGATCGTAATAAAGTCAGGACCGCTTCCTGTCTCTTTCATATACGCCGCCATTTCTTCAAGGTCGTTTGTGTTGCCGACAACCATTTTAATCCCTACTGGCTTGCCGCCTACATCTCGAAGTTTTTCAATAAACTGGAACATTTCAGGATACGACGCGAACTCTTTAAAACGGTTTGGACTGTCTACAGACTCTCCCGGCTTCAAGTTGCGGATTTCTGCGATTTCTTCCGTTACTTTTGAACCGTCTACGTGACCGCCTCGCGTTTTGGCTCCTTGGGCCAGCTTAATTTCAAACGCTTTGATTTGCTTCATTTCACTTTTCTTTTTAAATTCTTCCCACGAAAATTCTCCTTCTTTTGTTCGAACGCCAAAAAGCCCGGGACCAATTTGAAAAATGATATCCACATTTCCTTTTAAATGATATGGTGACAGTCCGCCTTCTCCCGTGTTCATCCACGTGCCGCCTGCTCGTCCTAAACCTAGTGATAAAGCGGTAATCGCGTGGTCACCAAGCGCTCCAAAGCTCATGCCGGATTGACCGATTAATCCTTTTACAACAAACGGCTTTTTGCATGAAGGACCTATAACGATCGCTTCTTCATCTCGCAAATAAAACGGATCCGCTTCTTTCTCTTCTCGGTGCTCTCTTCGGCTAAATAAGTTATCAGCGTCCATTTTATATACTTTCGTTTTAATTTTTTGCGTATTATCCGCTTTCATTTCGTCGCGCTGCTTTGGAAACACCGCGTTTCGAATGTAATAGCCGGGTTCATTAAAATCACGCTCTGAGCCAAACCCCATCATTCGGTTGAGGTATTTACCTGACTTAACGGTTTGCTCGTATTGATTTCTAGAAAACGGCTTGCCTTCATTATTATTTAAAAATAAATACTGACGCAGTTCAGGCCCCATTTTCTCAAAAATATAGCGTATTTTCCCGAGCAGCGGATAGTTTCTCAAAACCGAATGCTCTTCTTGTTTTTCATCTTTCATCCAAAGAATAATAGCAATGATAACAGGCACTACAATCACAAGCATCATGACCGCACCAAAAATAAGTAAAATGATTTCAAACACTCCCATGATATCCCTCCTAAAAAGACTCTCCTATACGGAGAGTCACTGATTAAAGCATTCTGCTTAGTCCTTTTCGAAGCGGCGGCATTTCGAGCTCGTGTTCTTTGAAGAACTTTTTCATGATGTGCTTCGAATAATTGGCTGCTTGTCCGAATGAAATTTTGCCTGGAAGCGGCGGTTCGTCCGCAACAACAACATCAATCACCACAGGGACATTCGCAAGCGCTGCTTTTTCAAAAGCGGTTTCGAGCTCTTCGTATTTTTCAACGCGGTAGCCAATCCCTCCGCACGATTCAGCGAACTTCGCAAAATTCATTTCACCGAGCTGCGTTTGATAATCCAAGTGACCTTGAATGGCTTGTTCGTATTTAATCATGCCGATTTCACTGTTATTAAGGACGACGACAACGATCGGCAGCTTGTACTTCACAGCCGTCACAAAATCTTGCATGACCATTGTAAAGCCTCCGTCACCGCATACGGCTACCGATTGTTTTTCAGGATGAGCAAGCTTTCCTGCAATCGCAGCCGGAAGTCCGCAGCCCATCGTTGCCAGCCAGCTTGAAATGACAAATTTTTGATTCGTCATGCGGAAATGTCTCGCCATCCATACCGTCACGTTCCCGACATCAACAGATACAATCGCATCATCATCAACGATTTTTTGAAGCTTAGGAATGACTTGCTGCGGCTTGATTGGCGTACTCACTTCGTTTTCTTCTTTTTCTACGTGCTTCCACCAGTTTTCCATATTAACTTGACACTCTTCTAAGAAACGGCGGTTTTCTTGATAATCTAAATTATGCGCAAGCTGGGACAGCGTCGTTTTCGAGTCTCCGACTAAGCCAATCGATACAGGATAGCGTCTGCCGATTTGTGTAGCGTCAGAGTCCAGCTGAATCGCTTCAACCCCGTCCGGTAAAAACTCACGGTATGGAAACGAAGTTCCAATCATAATCAGCAAATCGGTTTCTTCCATCGCTTCATACGCCGGCTTTGTCCCAATTTGCCCGAGCTGCCCCAGGTTATAAGGATGATGATCCGGCAGTATTCCTTTACCCGGAAGCGTAAAGATAATCGGCGCCGCAATTTTTTCCGCAAACTGCGCTAATTCAAGCTTGGCGTGCTTGGCGCCTGTTCCTGCTAAAATAACCGGTTTTTTTGAATATTTAATCGCTAGAAGCGCTTTAGCTACATCTTCCGGGTCACTGTGAGAAATGGTTTTTGATACATTAGCAATTGGCGTTTTTTCATCAATTTTAATTGTTGAAGACGGAATATCATCTGGAATAACTAGAACCGCTACACCTTTTTTAGCGTAAGCCGTTCGAATCGCTTGCTGCAGCAGATGCGGAAATGATTCTGGCGAGTCTACTCGGTGATTAAACACCGACACATCGTCAAAAACACGTTCTAAATTCACTTCTTGAAATGATTCATTGCCAAGCTTGGCACGAGGCACCTGTCCGGCTAATACTAACACCGGCGCACCATCTGCTTTCGCATCATATAAGCCGTTTAACAAATGAATCGCACCCGGCCCTCCAATTGACAGACACACACCGATTTTGCCCGTGATTTTAGCGTAAGAAGATGCCGCAAGTGCGCCTACTTCCTCGTGACGGACTTGAATAAACTCAATTTCATCTTTTTCACTTCGCAGATTGTCCATAAAATGATTGATTGAATCTCCCGGCATACCGAAAATGTGATCGATATTCCATTCTTTTAATACCGACATAGCTGCTTTGCCAGCTGTAGTTTTTATCATATTCAGCCTTCCTTTCTTTAGCTTTGTTTCTATTCCATACCACAATGAAAGAAAGACAAAACAAGGAACTTTCCCATTTTTATGGAAAAGTCCCTTGTTTTCAGCTAAATAATTTAAATAAACTAAATTTTTTCATCGGCTCAGGCTCTAATTGATGCACCGGACGACCGTCGATAATCGCCTCTGCATTTTCAATAAAAAAATAAAGCTCTGACGCACCGTACATATCGGAAATATAATCATACGCTTTTGAAAGTGAATAGTCGTGGTAATTGCGAGCATGAACGCCAGAGGCAATCACGTGGGCGAAGCGGTATTTAATAAACGTACAGGCCGCTTTTCTTTCTTTTTTTCCGTTTAAACCGAGAATACTAGCGGCGCTTAGCTGAACGAGCACGCCTTTTTTAACAAGCTCATACAAACGCTCAGGGTGATCTCGGAAAATCGGATGACATTCTGGTGAACGTAGAATCGGCACAACGCCTTTTGTGAGAAGATCATACAGCGTTTTTTCAAAATAAGGTGAGATATCATATTCAGGCAGTGAAAGAAACAAATATTTATCGGTATGATTAAGCGTAAGAAGCTGATTTCGCTCATAGTTTCGCAGAAGTTGGGGTGATAAAGGAATAAGCTGGCCTGGTAACACTTGAAGAGGAATACATGAATTTGTAAGCCATTCATTAGCTGCATTTACATAGAGAAATAAATGGTGTTTCATAAACTCTTGATCGCTATCATAAAGCGGCGTCGCCACAACGGACTGAACGCCTTGATCCGCTAAGGAGCGCGCCATCTTCAAAAAACCGTCTACTTCCTCAGGTCCGCTATCGATATTAGGCAATATGTACGTATGAATATCAATCACTTTATTTCCCTCCCTGCGTCTTATATAGCTCTATTCTACGACGATTTCTAGTGTGAAACTATGTATTCTTCTCGACATTTACCTCCATGAACCCCGGAAAACCGCGTACTTTCCTGTCATCTACTTAACTAACAATATTTTACTATCACTCTATGTGAAAACGCAAACATAATTTGTAAAATAACTCCAAATAATGATGATAAAAGAAGGGATTGGAATAGGTCTTTGTATGCAAATACCCTGATTAAACAGAAGTTAATCAGGGTACAAAGGGAAAAGTTAAAAAATTCCTAGAAATTTTGTTTTTTTGATGCGTTCAGGCTCTTGTTTATAAACAGCCTTCCCGCTCGCAATAGCCTCAGCATTTTCCATGAAATGATAAAGCTTGCTGTTGCCGTATTTTTTAGAAACAGCTGAATAGGCTTTTTGCAGGCCGTACTGCTGGTAATTTTCACGATTCACACCTGATGCAATAACGTGTGCTAATCCGTGATCAATAAACTGATAAGCTGCTTTTTTAGCTTTACTGCCATTGCTGCCCAGCACACTTTGTGCAGACAGCTGAACGACTGCTCCATTTTTTACTAGCTTGTACAAGTGCGGAGGGTTCTCCACAAATAATGAATGGCACTCAGGCTCATTTAAAACCGGTACAATACCTTTTAGCTGAAGCTCGTAAGCAATATTTTCTAACACTTCAATTTCCACGTCTTGTGGAATGTGTAAAAACATATATTTTTCATTTTCATTTATTGTCATCGTGTAATACTCTTCATTTGATACAATCATATTGGTAGAGGCAATTACTTTTTGACCTGGTAAAACGCTTAACGAAATAGAAGATTTTCTTAACCATTCATTCGCAAGATCCACGCCTTCTTTATAGCTGGAATCTTTTCCGTCATAAAGAGGTGCTGCTACGGCTTCTGTTACTCCTTGTTTCACTAATACATTTGCCATTTCTAAAAATTCTTCTACACTTTTGGGACCACTGTTCACATTTGGCAAGATATTGGTATATATATCTATCATTTTTTTCTCCTCTTTCTATGCCTCAGATCATGGATAGTATTCCATGAATTATATTATATCACAGGGCTTTTTTTCTATCTTCTAGCATAAGTATCTATTTTTGCTCATGCTCTCTTTTGGGATTGATAGACGTTCCTTTTGTATTGAAATGTGGCATTCTTTTCTTGAAGAAAATGTTAAAAATAAATAATGGAAAATGAACGAGATAGAAAATGAGTAAATATACCTAAACACTGATTGACTTTTCTCTTCTTCTTCGTTTATAGTTTTTCTATATGTGTCTAAAAATGAGAAAATATTGTAGGAGTTGTAGATGAATTTGAAGAAAAAAATTGACATTCTAGGAAGCTGTGTTTCTAGAGACCCTTTTGCTATGTTTGACCATCAATATGAAATTAATGAGTATTTTGCTAGAACGAATATTATATCGCTAGCATCCAAACCTGTTGGACTATCTATTCGAGGCATCCACATTGAGTCCAAATTCCAGCGTAGAAGTGTATACAATGATCTTAATAAACTTTTCTTAAAACATGTGGATGAAGAGCCTGCCGACACGTTAATCATTGACTTACTCTCTGAAAGATTAAGACTTATGAAACGCGGAGAATCTTACATCGCCCTTTCCAAAGAATTTGCTCAATCTAATTTAATGAATGATTTAAAGAGTAAAAAAATTGTAGAACGCACTGATGAATTATGGGAAAGCTCTGCTGATAAAATATGCGAAAGAATCAACGCAAGCAGCATTTCAAAAGTCATTATTCATAAAGCGTTTTGGAAAGAAAAATATGTAGATAAAGAAGGAAACGTTCAAGTTTTTGAAAATCAAGACGAAATTCAACGTCACAATCAACAATTAGAGTATATGTATACATACCTTGGCAACAAAATTAACAATAGTACATACCTTGAAATAAAAGAAGAATTTATGGCAGATGAAAATCACAAATGGGGTCTTACGCCAAGACACTATCAGCCAGCTTATTATGAAAGATTTTTAAAGCAGCTTAACGCTTTACTTTTACCTGTTGTAACAAATTAAAAAATAAAAGCACGCACCTTTTTTATAAGGTAGCGTGCTTTTTCATCATTATGAATTAGTAAAATACTCAGAGAGAAATTTGAACCATACCTTCTCCCCTTCTTCGTTCGGTTGACCATTTTCATCAGATAAATACTTTAAAATGCCTTCCTCATTATAATCTGGCCATGCACTCCAATGATTTACAAACTCGTATCCATTTTCTTTAGCAAAGGTTTCTAAAGCATTTACGTCGTTAGGGTAATTCTGAGCTTGATAGACCGGAGCTGATGGTTGAAAAATAGTAACTAGGTCTTTATTTTCACTTTCAATATGCTTCATAATAATTTGCAAGTTATCAATTGTATTGTTAATACCTACTACGCCGTTATCATTTAATAAAAATGGTTCAAAAAGCAAGATATCAGGCTTTGCTTTTGTAATGTCTTCATACGTTTTTGATTTCACAAATTGTAATGTATTCATTTGTTTGTATTCATACAACTCTACATTTATTAAATCTGTCCCATATGTATCTCCTAGTTTATCTTTCAATAAAGTTCCCCATGTCTTTACATCTTTCTCGGGAGCAGATCCTACAATTACAAGCTTTACGGGATTTCCTTTTTTCTTTGCGTTTTCTAATTTTTTTACAATTGATTCCGGCAAGTTCTTAGTCTCAGTTTGCATATCTTTTTCTGTTTCTGCTGCGCTTACTCTAGTAGGCTTTGATTCAAACTGCTTGTCTAATTGATGATTCCAGTACATCTTTCCTGCTACTAAAGACGAGATAAAGATGAGAATAGCAAATACGTTAATTAAAATTTTCATAAAATGTCTCCCTTACTATATCTTTCTTTTTTTCTTTTATTATAATATAATTTTAAAGTACATGAAGAAATTTGATTAAATTTGTCATTTTTTTAATCATTTTGACGTGTTTTACGATGAAAAAGATAAGAATAATGGCTTACATAGAAGACATTTATTTTATCAATACATAAGGAAAAGGAAGAGAGGTTCCACATGGAAGAACAAGTACAACCTTCAAATGCGCGCAGACGCAAACGAAAAAAACCGAAAAAGAAACGCGCGTTCAAAATTATTCTTGGTATTATTTTAGTATTAATTCTAGGTGTAGCAGGCTATGCATATAGCATATGGCATTCTGTTGAAAAGACATTCACACAAACTCACGAACCGTTAAAACGTGATGTATCTGAAAAACGTTCAACTAAAGTGAGCCTGGCAAATGGAGATCCTATTTCTATTTTACTATTAGGAGTAGATCAGCGTGCCGGTGACCGCGGACGTTCAGATTCTACTATTTTAATGACGGTAAACCCAAAGACACAGTCTATGAAGATGGTCAGTATTCCACGTGATACGCGTACTGAAATTGTAGGAAAAGGAACACAAGATAAAATTAACCATGCTTATGCTTTTGGTGGCGTAGACATGTCCGTAAATACGGTAGAGAAATTCTTAGACGTTCCCGTAGACTACTACGTTCAAGTGAATATGGAAAGCTTTAAAGACATTGTAGACGCTGTTGGCGGCGTAACTGTAAATAATACTCTTGCGTTTAATTACGACGGCTACAGTTTCCAAAAAGGACCTTTAAAATTAGATGGTAAAGAAGCATTGGCTTTTACCCGTATGCGTAAACAAGACCCTCGCGGTGACTTTGGACGTCAGCAGCGCCAGCGTCAAGTAATTGAAGGCGTTATTGACGAAGGAGCTAGCGTTCAGTCTTTAACAAACTACGGTACAATTCTAGATGCAATTGGCCAAAATGTAAAAACAAACCTTACGTTTGATGATATGAAGCAAATTCAATCAAACTATAAAGACGCACGTAAACATTCAGAACAGCTTCAAATAGATGGAAAAGGCGAAAAAATTAACGGTATCTATTACTATGCCGTATCTGATGACACGCGTAACCAACTATCTGCTGAATTAAAAGAAAGTTTAAATCTAAAATAAAAAAAGATCGCGGGAAATATCCCGTGATCTTTTTTATTTATTATGATTTTGTTACTTTTACTAATTCTGTGCTTTTTGCAACAGCTTTTTCTTTTCCAGCTTTCACGTATACGCGTACACGATAGTCGCCAGACTTCGTTAACTTATAAGCCAACTCTTTTTTTGAAGAGTAAGGGATTTTTTGGAATAGCTTGCCGTCTTTATAAACGGAGTAAGCGTATTTAAGGTCTTTCCCTTCCGCTGTTGTTTTTACTTCTAAGCGTTTGTCTCCTACGTTTTTAATAGAGACTTTGTTTAATGCTGTTTTTTCTTGTTGAGTTTGTTCCGTTTTAGTTGGTTTGCTTGCAGTCTCTTTGTCATTGCTGCAGCCTGTGAATAATAATGCACCTGCTACGATTGGAATTAATACTTTTGCTTTCATTAGAGATCCTCCTTGAATAGTAGATATATCAATCTACATATCTATTCTCAATATTATTAAAATGCTTTATAAACCTTATGTATAAAACATTAAAATCGCTAAAAACAAAGACAGCATAGATAAAATGCCTACTTGAAAATAAAGCTTGAACGTTTTTCGTCTTTCTTTTTTCCGTTCACGTCGCTTTGTACGCTGCTCTAACGAGTATAATGGCTGATTATACTCACTCTTTTCATTCATCAAGGCATATTCATCTTTTGCCTGATTAGCCAGCATATCTAGTTTATACTGCTTTTTCTCTTCATCAGTTAATCCATTAAACCATTTAACAAACTCTTTATATTTTTCTAAAACAACACGAGTGCCGCCAAATTGCTTTAACTCTCCAAAGTGAATCCACATGACTTTGTTGCACACACTGCGGATTTGAGTCAACGAATGACTTATAAAGAAAATCGTTTTACCTTGTTCTTTAAATTCATTAATCTTTTTCAAACATTTATCGTAAAATGTTTGATCTCCTACTGATAAAGCCTCATCTACTACCAATATATCGGGATTGGTATGAACAGAAATGGCAAATCCAAGCCTTGATTTCATACCGCTCGAATAGTTTTTTACCGGCTGAGTAATAAACTTTCCGATATCAGCAAATTCGATGATATCAGGAGTGATTTTTTTTATCTCTTCTTTCGTTAGTCCATGCATCAGACACTTCAATTCGATATTTTCTAATCCATTTAAGTTATTATTTAACCCTACCGAAATAGCAATTAATGATGTTTCACCATTGATTTTAATATCACCTGACGTCTGAGGCACAACTTGCGACAGCAAGTTAGAAAGAGTTGATTTTCCTGATCCATTAATTCCTACAACACCAATTGTTTCTCCTTCATTTACGGAAAAAGAAATGTTTCTTAGTGCGTAAAAGCTTTCATTTTTCTTTTTTGGAAAGAAAATTTCAAGTAGTTTATCGGATCTTTTTTTATATAAAACATACTTTTTACTAACGTTCTCAAATTGAACTTTTAGTGCCATAGATTACGCTCCTAGATTACAAGTAATCGATGAATTTATTTCTGAATTTCAAATGCAGGATTGATCCTACTGTTAGTATTAATAATGTGATAACCCAAAAATATAATGTGTATATCCAATCCTCATAAAACCAACCGTAACCTAACAATGAATATCTAAATCCTTGCACGATGTAAAAGAGTGGATTTAATTTTAAAATCGTTTCATATACATGTGACAATTTAGACGTATCCCATAAAATAGGCAATAAGTAAAGCACCATTCTCATTAATGATTGTAATATTTGCTGAAAATCTCTTATTAACGTTGAAATAGTTGATGTTAGCAGCGTGAGTGCAAATAAAAAAACAAATAATGCTACTAAATAATATGGCAATTGAAGTAAATACCATCCCGGATTAATTCCGTAAATAACGAAGATAACTCCCATAACCAGCATCATGATGATGAACTGAAAACTGTTACTGACAATCGTGACAGTTGGCAGTACGCTGACTGGAAACTTCATTTTTGAAACCAAACTTACCCTTGCATACACACTGTTTGAACCTTGAGTAATGGAAGGACTAATAAAAAACCAAGGAATTAACCCTGCAATTAGCCATACAAAGAATGGAATTCCGTGTACGGGTGCTCCTCCACGAATTCCTAATCCAAAAACAAGCCAGTACAGAAGAATCTGTATGGCAGGTCCTAAAAACTGCCATACAGCTCCAAGATAGTGCATTTGGTATTTACTTTTTGCATCATAAAGAGATAATCTCAATATTAAATGAAAATTCGAGGATTGTTCTTTCAAAATCCTCCCTACAGAATTCATGCCATTACTTCTTCCTTCTTAAGGAATGCATGTAGGTTACCATAGTTAATGTAGCTGAAATCGTCAGAACGGTTAGCTACCACGTTTTTCGTATCGAAAATACGTTTTGTTGCCATACCTTCTAATTCGCTCCAGTTTAATTCTTTGAATTCATTATGGTCTGTTAACACAAGAACTAGGTCAGAGTTGCGTACAGCTTCCTTGATATCTTGTTCAACCCAATCTTGTTCCACGTGAGGATCAAATGCGCGAATTTCGTATTTGCCTTCTGCTTTTAATAAGTCATAGATTTCCATTGCCGGACTTTCACGGATATCGTCTACGTTTCCTTTATATGTTAAACCAAATACTGTCACAACGCGGCCGTCTACTTTTTCCATTAGAGCATTTGTGTTGTCTACTACGTATTGAGGCATAGACGTGTTAATTGTTCTTGCTAGATTAATAAGCTGAGCTGTTTTAGGCGCTTTTGCAACGATGAAATATGGGTCTACAGCCAAGCAGTGTCCGCCTACACCCGGTCCTGGTGTATGAAGGTTTACACGCGGATGCTTGTTAGCCATTTGAACAACTTCTAATGCATCGATTTCTAATTCGTTACATACTTTTGTTAATTCGTTTGCTAACGCGATGTTTACGTCACGGAATGTGTTTTCCATTAGTTTTGACATTTCTGCTGTTTTTGCATCTGTTTTAATGATTTCACCTTGTACAAATGTGCTGTATACCATTGCACCAGCTTCTGTACAGTTTGGCGTAAGTCCTCCAACAATACGGTTGTTGTGGATTAGTTCGTGAAGAATTTGTCCTGGAAGTACACGCTCTGGACAATGTACTAAGAACACGTCTTTTCCAACTTCAAAGCCAGCTGCTTCTACTAACGGTTTAACATGGTCATCCATGCTGCGCGGTGCGATTGTAGATTCTACGATTAATACGTTTCCTTTTTCTAAGTAAGGAATGACGTTGCTTACAGCGCTTAATACATATGATAGATCACAAGATTTGTGTTGGTCATCATGGTTTGGTGTTGGTACAGCTACGATGAATGCATCTGCTTTTTCCGGCTGTAATGCTGCGCGGAATGTACCTTTTTCAATTACTTCATTTAATGCTTCCTGCAGACCAGGCTCTTCTAAATGGATTTTTCCATTGTTTAATGATTCAATTACGCGTTGACTCACGTCTACACCTACAACATCCACATCATGTTTTGCAAACATAATAGACGTTGGTAATCCAATATATCCTAATCCTACTGTACAAAGTTTCATTTTATTTCCTCCTGTGTTAACTGCTTAATAATGTTTTATATAAAGACACTATTTGTGTCTCTAACCGCTTTTTGTTTGTATTGATTTCTTACAAAAATTCTACATCTGTATTCGCCTTTAGCTCTTGGCTTATAGCGGAAAATTTCTTCCTCAATATAAGACGTTTTATGAACGATTTTATCGTCTTTGTAAATGTAGTATGCGTACTCCAAATTGCCGTGGCCTTCTGTATCACATCTTGCAATAAAGTAGCTCTTGTTATCTTTTAAAAGAGCTCTTTTAATTTTAAATGGCACGTGTTCGACATACTGCACATCTAAAATTTCGCTAATCGTTCGGCCAAGATACAGAGGAAAATAACCTTTTAAGTCTTTATGATTTGCTCGATCTTCTAAATCTAGCGTTACTTTATACCCTCTGTCTTTTAGCTGGTGATACAGCGGAAGAACATGACTTTTGTGATGATAATCCCACGTTCCTACATACAAACGGATGTCTGGTGCGCTATCTACAGGCTGATCTAGTAAGTTAAATAGAATTTGATTTAAGTATTCTTTGTTTACATTATCCGAGCCTGAAATATACTCTGCAATATTGACATGCTCTGCCTGATCAATCAAAAAGTCTCCTAATTTACTTTGAGGAGCACCGGCAATTACTTGTCCAAAATGATACTTAATTCCATAGTATAACGCCGCATAGCCGCCTTTAGACGAGCCTACGGTCATGACATTTTTGTGCGTAAAACCGTGCTTGGACATAATATATTGAATAAGCGAAGATACGCTTGTTTCAATCACATGATTTCTA
The DNA here is from genome assembly GCF_050846875.1 of Priestia sp. TRN 1309. Taxonomy (NCBI): domain Bacteria; kingdom Bacillati; phylum Bacillota; class Bacilli; order Caryophanales; family Bacillaceae; genus Priestia; species Priestia sp. TRN 1309. The sequence continues at coordinate 274,777 of NZ_JBOZGM010000003.1, forward strand.
TTTTTGCCTAAGTAGTAAGAGCCTTGTTCACCAAAATCATCTAAAATGAAAAGTTTATTTGCTCCAACTTCATCTAACGTTTTCATATAATTATATACATAATGATATTTATTAGCTAAAGCAGAAAAGACAATAACCAATTTATCCTGTAATGTCTCATCAGCTGCTGGAACAAAATGATACTTCACGCCATTCATAGATTGATAATGTGACTCTAATTCAAATGGCCCTTGATCTCTTGCTGCGATTTTATAATTCGCCAAGCGGAATTCTGTTACTACTTCAACCGAATCTTCGCCGCTGCTGAAATCCAGCTCAAGCACAGTAGCAGGCTGTTTCGATTCCATTTTAGGAAATACCCATCCTTGCACGTGCGGAACTGTCTGTTCACGCACTGCTCGTATATTGACGTCTGTAGTAGACGTAATTTCAAGTTCAGCTACTTTGTTATTGTTTCTAAATAACTCCACAATTTGATCTCTTACGTGAACTTCTAAGTCCGGAGCTACATGCCAAAACAGCTTGTATTGATGAGTATCTTCTGAAGCGACGTGATCACGTACAGTGATATGCTCAAGCTGTTTGTTATAGCGTACGTTACGCGTATGAGTAACTCCACTATAACGTTCATTCACTCCCGTTGCTTCCGAGCAGTCTTCCGTTAGCTGATAATCTTTTATATATACTTTTTCGTGCTGATGATCCACTCGAGGGAGACCGCGTCCATCCACGATTAGCGTGTTGTGTCCAAATGAAGAATACGCATACTTCGTAAACTTATCTTTGTAATTATATCCATTTGGCCCAGCTTCTGTAATGATATCACCGTTTGAATAAATGTGCATATTTAAGTCATCACTGTGCTTATGGTAACTAGTGTGATAAGCCGCGGAAAACAGTACGTACGTTTCTTTTTCTTTTCTTTCCCATCCGCTTCTGAAAATCGCATAACCGGAGTCTTTGAACACCGCATCTTTTTCTACAGGCATTCTACCAGCTTTCCCTTGATGAACTGCATATAGAAACTCTTCACTTTTGTACAAGCTTCGATAGCTGCTGTTTACAACAGGCTTAGACTCTGTATCACAAAGAGGCGGGAATAATCCGTCTGGTCGAATAATATAGGTTGCATATTTTTCCGTCTTTTTAAATAAATCAACGAAAAACTTTGCGTGGTTAGGGCTCAAATCCTTCAGCCATACAACCAATTTATTTAAATAATTGGATACAAGAAAATGATAAGACGGCGAATGTTCCTTATGTACGCCTTCTTCTGTATACACATAGGTAAAGTAATCTACAAGACGCTTTAATGCAATATCACGATAACGATCCGACTCATTATCTGCTTCTTCGAAATACATCGCGTAAGCAAGCAAAGAAATATCTTGGAACATGCCGTGATTTGTATTTGTTGAATGAAAATCATCTTGAGACAGTAAATTAGCTGTTTTAGCCATATTTTCTAAGATAAGCTGTTCATCCGACGAAGCAAGCTTGTCCTTCGCTAAGATGTATAATCTCAGCCAATACTGTAGACGCATTGCCGTTGTTTCATCGTGAAAAGCCATTTCATTTGAACCATTAGGATAAGGATTTTTTTGAATCCAATCTTTGACTAAACCAATGGCTTTATCTTTGTACTGCTCTTCTTTTGTCTCTTCGTAAGCATCTGTCAAACATCCTAAAAAAGTATGACCATGAATCAAGCGTAAAAAACTTCTAGATTTATCTTCATTCCATAGAATTCCTTTTGGGTATCGAATGACCCCAAAAGGCGGAAGCGGATATTTATTACCCATAATGTTTTTAGCAGCTGCTAGCGGATCTTTATTCCGACTTTTCGGTAAGATCCTCATCAACTTTTGAATTTTTTCTTCATCCAATGCCGTTAATGCTTTTTTTGTATTTATCATTCAGTCATTTCCCACTTTCTCATATGCGCGCTGTACGCATACAAACTATAAATTTCAAAAGGAACTTATAGATTAACTTAAAACAGGTTCCGCAACGTTCACAATTAACTCTTCCCATTGATTCGCTACTTTTTCAGCTCCAAAGTGCTGCTTTACATACTCTTTTAAAGAAGCTTGAAGCTCTGTATCTGTTTCTTTTGAGTTCAGTGCTAGAATACGCGCTACTGCTTCCTCAACATCCGATAGAAGATACTCTTTAGGATAAATTGTATCACTGCCATCCCAGTTGAGAATAATTGGATAAGCGCCTGAAGCCATCCCTTCACTTGGTGAAAGGTGGAAACTTTCAAAATCACTTGTTGATAGAACAATTCCTACCTTTGAAAGCCATTCAGAAATATCGCCGAACCCTTCAAAAATAACAGCGTCTTTCCACGGAGCTTTTTCGATACGATTAAAAATTGCTTCGTAATATTCACGCTCTTCTTCTTTATTCCACAGCCACGAATATTCCTGCGGCATTTTTCCTTTAACAAACAGCTTATAGCGATTATCTTGATGCCATAACTTATCTAGCATATCTACAGCCAAGTCTAGACGCTTTCGCTGCGGACAAATTCCAATAATGCCTAAATGATACTTAGCGCCTTCCGTTTTGGAGCCATCCACTTTTTCTGTATCTACTACGTTATAAATCATCGTCATCTTTTCACGCGGAAAATTAAACGTTCGATAAAACTCTTCATATACGTATGGAGAAATCGCGATAATTTTATCGATATTTTCTATGTTAAAGCTATGAGGATAAATCGTATCGCGCTCTTGAAGATGCATGCGTACAATTAAATGCTGGTGAGGCTTTTTATGATGAGAGTACCACACTGCATTTCCAAGTCCCCATTCACAAACAATAACGTCTGCCCACTCTAAGCAAGCTTGGCTATGCTCTTCATCATGAGCATTATGGCCACTCCACTCGTCCGTTTTAATTTCAAACCCCGGACGGCTTGCCAAACGGTCCATAATGATACGTGCAAATTTTAAATCATGTCCTGCAAATAATATCTTTTTCATTTTTGTAACCTCACAGCTCTATTTTATTTACCATAGCAGTGATGTCGTCCTTGCTGCTATCTTCTAATTTCAAGTAATTAAATTTGTCATTACTAAAGAACTGCTTGCCGTATTTAGCATATGAGGCAAGACTTTGATCTTGTTCAAAGAGATTAATTACTTGCTCAAGCGAAAGATTGCTGTATACATTTGTTTTAGCAACGGAGCTCTGTGAAGATAACTCTCTTACAAACTCGTATTCTTGACCTGCATTTTTCTCTTCAAGCTTTCCGTTTTCCACACTGTAGTGAGTCGTTTTACCAATAAAGTCACTGTCCGTAAACGTTGTGCTCAGCATTAAATCTAGTAAATAATTTTGCCCGTAATAGCTGTCTTGGCTAAAGTACGTTACATACTCACTTGAAATCCAATCGCGAATGTTTAAGTAGTTGTGCATATAACTGCGAACAAACGTGTGAATAGTTTTTGTGTTGTATTTATTATAAAGATCTAAATAGCCATCAAATGTATCTACTAAAATATATAATTGCTTATTGTCATAAGCTTGACGGTTAAATTGATCAATGATGTTCTCAAACTCTTGACGCGTATTAGCAATCGCGACTACCGTAACGGTTGGCAGTTCAAAAGCAAAGTTTAAGCCCACTTTCTCAATAATGTACTCTAAGCGATGCGTATACGTATGCTTAGTTAATACATCTCGAATACCCGTTAATGCTTTTTCTTCGTAGTAACGTTCGTCTTCTAAAAGCTGCTTGAATTCTTCATGCAAACTCGTTGGATCTTCAGACATATAAACAAGATCACCGAAAATTTCTCCAATTCCCTGTGCGTACGTACTAATAACAGGCGTTCCACATGCTAACCCTTCATACACACGGCGAGAGAACATCGTAGGAGATTCTTTTACTGTATTTACGTTAATCATAACTTTGTAGCCTTTATATGCTTTATCAATTTCGTAATACTTTAAGTTTCCTTTTACATAAGGAACAAAGCGATCCGGGAATTGATGATTTGGCATAAGACCTTTTAAGTTTTGAATATAGTTTCGATCGTAAATATCTAGTCCCACTTTAGCCGCAGCATCTAATAAACGATCCATATCAATACATCTTTCTTCATGATGACGATAATAAGATCCAGCGAAACATGCTTTGTTTTCGCGTTCATCCACGATTTTAATTGGATTATGAATAGCCGGCTGAGCAGCAAACGGTAGCGCAAATGCGTTTTGATGTCCAGCTCTTTCTTGGTAGTAAGGAACCATGTTTTCATCCGTTGTGAAAATGTAATCAAATCGTCTAGCTGTTTCAATAAAACGATTAAAGTGAACAGGATCTTCCTTGTTCCAAAATACAGTTGGCACATTATGCTCTTTACACCAAGCTAACAGTGAGTAAAGAGGCTTCATATTCTCTTCTCCGTAGTAACCAACACGCTTATTCCAAACGCCTCCGTTACCACGCCAAGCAGATTCAACCATTAACAAGTCTGGCTGTTCCTTTGTCATAACCTCAAGCCAGTTATCCGGCGTCATTTTAATTAATTTGCACTCATGTTCATAAGAAGCCGTCGTAAATTCGTCAAAAATAACCGCCATCTTCATTTCTTTGATCGGCTTTGGAGGAAGCATGTTAAATGCATCTACTTCTTGTTTTGCTACGTAATCTAATAACTGCTCTCGTTCAATGCTTTTCATTTCATTAATAGAAATCGTATGAACACCAAATTCACCTTTTCCAGAAACGCGTAAAGCAATTCGGAACTGTGTAATATCAGGATGAATTTGAACTTTTGTCATTGAGTTAAATTTTAGCTGCAGCACTTGAAGCTTTTCTTCATCTGAATATCCAATAAACATTGGAATCACAGCTACATCTTCATCTGCTTTGCCTTTTACAGTGAACTCATATTCAAATCCTTTTTGCATCGTCATGATATGGTGAGTCGGAAGCATTTTAAAGCTGTTATTTGTTTCTTTATACGAAATATAGCTGTTTTTTCCAGCTTCAATACTTACTGAACCGCGCAGCCCTTTTTCTGATGTAGAAAGCTGTACTAATTTCTTCGCGCTTGCAAACCAATCTGAAGCTTGTAGCTCTAGCCGTGCACTGTTGGTAATTTCAATTGGCTTTTCTTGAATGTTAATTTGCAGCCCTTTAAAGAATCCGCTCTCCGTCACACGTATTAAAAACTCAACGTGTTCTGTATCTTTTTTGAAACGTAGTTCAGCTTTTTCATTCAGTTCAAGCTGATGAATTTCATTTTGCTTGCTGTTTTTATATCCTACGGCATATACAACTAACTCAATACCTTCGTACACTTCACCTGCTGGCGTAATCACATACGTAGAATCATGATCAACAGCTACTGAGATATTTTCACTTGTGTTAAAGTGCTGAGCTGTTAAATGAATGAATTCCTGCCCTTTTAACTTAGATTGAAACAGCTGGTTCCAAGGATGATAAATAACACCATTATTTGACTCTTGCCATCCTTTAAGAGAGTGTTCGTTAAGAGCATATTTAACAGGTGCATCAACCGTCATTTTAGGAACGGTTACTTCAACATCATGAACCCACCAATAAGACACGTTGTTGATGATGATATCATCAAGCTTAAATTCACCTTTACCAGATACTCTCACTGCTAGACGAATAGCGTTATATTCTTCTTGGAACTGAATCAGCTTTTTATTGTTTAACTTTAATTCATCTGTTCCTACTTTTTTCCCGTCTTGGTAAAAGACAATAGCAAGACGTACATCAACAGAATTCTCTTTCTCGCCTTGAAAGCAAACCGATAGTGTATCATCATGAACAGCCACTGGACTTGCAGGCTGAGCAGAGAAAGCAGCATTTCCTTCTCTATGCGTTACATACGCGAATTGCTTATCTTCAAAACTTACGTTGAATTTCTTGTTAAATGGATCATAGTATAATTGATCGGACTTAGGCATGTACCACTGATTTTGTTCTAAAACAATATAATTTCCTTCTGTCAAAAGCTCGCTTTGATTCCAGAATCCTCGGTCATTAATTAACATGCTCTCAATTTTAAATGTTCCCTGCCCTTTCACGCGCAGCGCTAAGCGGATAGAATCAGTAGATTGAGAGAACGGTATAATGCCTTCACTGTTCATTTCAAATCTATGTATACCTACTTTTTGACGATTTTTATATTCAATAATGAATAACTCGACGGAGACACTTTCACTTTTTGTCCCTTTGAAGACAAGCGTTTGCTGACTTGAAAAGTCAAACGCAATATTTTCTTCTACAGGAGCTTGTTGAAAGTCGATATTCTGCTCGCGATAAGTTAGATACGTATAGTTGTTAGAATTCAAATCAACAGTAAAACTTCGGTCGTCTTCATTAAATGAAACAGCAACTTGATTCTTTTTAAACCAGCCGCTATTCGCTTCGACTTCTGAAAACTCTAGGCTTGGAATGCGATGTGCTTTTGCCCAATCTCTTTTTTGCGTAATCGACTTCATACGCTTTTGAATATCACTGATCATTATCTATGCCCCTTTGTTGCTTTATTTGTACCCATTCGCTTTCGAACCGTCCAATATTTTAGCGTTAACTTTCCTAGAAAAGAACGGCTGATAGCCGCATATCTTTTTTCTAGCATCGTATAACGTTTTTGCAAATCCTGGTACTCTTTTAATTCTTTTTCTCTTATGTTTAATTGTTCGATTAGTTCCGATTTAACCACTTGAAGTTCTTTTTCCAGAACTTCTACAGATACATGGCTATGGAGTTTGACACCCATACGCGTAAGTTCCTCCTTTTACGTTATATTGCTTGATAGACTTTCAAAAATTGAACTTGTTCACTTTCCCAGTTGTACTTGAACTTCGCTGTTTTACAGTTGTTGCTCATCGTTGCACGCAGCACAGGATCTCGTAATAACTGATTAACAGCACTCGCAATCTCTTTGTAATCATGCGAATCTACACACAATCCAATATGCTCGCCTTCTACTACTTTTTTAATCTCCGGAAAATCGCATGCTACTACCGGTACATCGCTCATAATGTATTCAAATAACTTATTTGAAGAAGCCGAATAGTGATTGAAGCACACATTATTTAATACTTGAAAACCTAAGTACGCATTTTTTGTATACTTCGGCAAGTCCTGCAATGGCACTTTTGGAATAAACTTCACTTTATTTTCTAACTTCATTTCCGCTACCATACGCTCTAGCTCTGGCTTGATGCGTCCGTCTCCAATAAAGACTAACGTTCCTTCTTTAAATAACGGAGCCGCTTGAACAAGCTTTTCAAGGCCTCGTCCCGTTTGGATGCCGCCTTGATACAACAGAATTTTTTCATTTTCAGGAAGCCCTAAGCGTTCGTGTAAATTCACTTGTTGCTGCTGCTTCTTTTTTGGTCGAAACGGATAGTTATAGACAACGTTTGGATAGAAGCCATATAAATCTTCATTGTATTTGGCACGCGTATGATTTTCTACAATCATAGAGTCAATTTTATTAATAAAGAACGACTCCATTTTTGCGTATACGCCGCTGTCGTAGCCCGTTCTGCTCGTTTGTACCTCGTGAGAATCATACACAAGATACTTACGCTTAAAGCGAAGCTTGGAGCATATAAACCCTTGAGGCAACGTATTTAAATCATTCGAGTGATAAATCTCGTATTTCTTCTTCCTGCCTTTTAAAATCATCCTTAAGATAATGCTTCCTCTTACCCAGACCACTTGCAGCTTCGTTTTTAATAACAGCACGGCTACGATCGTAACAGGAAGAACTACATAAGGAGCTACGTACGCTGCTCCTAACCACAGCAAAAAAGCGATCAGAGCAAGCACTTTATATTTTAGAAGTGCACGGTACGCTTTTTTCATAAAAAGCAGCGAAGAAGGATAACGCTTTACGCGATGAACGTGAAAATGTTCATTTACTTCTTCATACTGTTTTAAATCCGGATTGTTCGGATCATGAATACAAATTAAATCAACGGCGTAACCATTCTCTGATAAAGCCGTACATTCGCGCAGGACGCGCGCATCATTGGTGAAATGATTCCATACAAACATACAGACATTTTTTCTCATAATACTTCAACCTTATCCACTGATTCTGTCTGCTCCACATGAAGCGGTTCAGAACTTTTATTCTCAATTAAACGTATTAATACTTCGATATTTTTTTCCCAGAAGAAATGCTTCTTCACATAATTTAAGCTATTGCGAGACATTTCACCTCTTTTAGAAGGGTGCTGATACAAGTACAGAATATGTCTGAGCATCTCATCTGCTGTATTTGTCTCTGATACAATTCCAGCTTCATGCGAAACAATTACGTCTTTTGCATAGCCAGAAACCGATGCGACAATCGGGATTCCACACGTCATATAATCAATGATCTTACCAGGAAGAACCGTTTCAAATACTTGCTTACCGTTCAACGTCACAATTCCAATATGATGTTCAGAAATAATATGTAAGCACTCTTGACGAGTAGTTGGTTTAATAAATCGAACATTCGTTAGCTTATGCTCTTTGGTAAAACGTACAAATTCTTTCTTTTTAAACCCATATCCCATAACCGTCAATTCAATATTATACTCATTTAGTTCTTTTGCAAGGTCCATTAGAACCGTTACATCTTGAGCTAAACCGATATTGCCTGCATACATGACTTTAAATACATCGCTTCCAGATTCAATCATCGAAATTTCATTACGATTTGCAGCATTAGGCATAAAATGAATTTTGTTTAACGGAATGGCATACTTCTCTGTCATAAACCGAATAAAGCCTTCACTGTTTACAATAATATGATCAGCTTTCACATAGAGAATTTTCTCTAGGCGGCTGAAAACAGAAATAACGACCGGATAATTGAACACCCCTACGCCTTTTAACGATTCAGGCCATAAATCTCGAATGTCTAAAATAAGCGGCCTTCGATAACGGTATTTGGCAAGCAGCCCGACGACAGCAATAAAAATAGGCGGAGACGTAACGAAAACCACATCGTACTGTTTTCGGTCAGTTAAAATGAATAACATCATTTTAAAAGCAATTTCTAAATAATACATTAAACGATTGATAATACTTCTAGAATACTTGCGATTTTTCACACCAATGCGCGTTACATCATTTTCTTCATCAATTGACTCATCATCCCAAAACTGTTCGCCATGATAGATCTTTTTATTTGGATATGTGGGCTCAGTCGTCAGTACATTTACGTCATAATTTTCATCTTTTAAGAGTTTATATATATTTTTTATACGATTTCCTGCACTACCGATTTCAGGATAAAAATGTTGAGAAATCACAAGTACCCTTTTTGTCAAAGCAACTTCACTCCAATACAATTTCACTAGCTCGACAAGCGAACTAGTGAAACATCAATTAAGCTTTTACGTTTTCTCTTTGTAATAGCTCATCCATAAATGTAAGTAAATCATCACGTAAATCTTCATGCTGAAGAGCAAATTCTAGCGACGTTTGAATAAATCCTAGCTTTTCACCCACATCATAACGTTTGCCTTCAAAGTCGTAAGCGAATACGCGCTGAATTTCGTTAAGCTTTTGAATCGCATCCGTTAATTGGATCTCTCCACCTGCGCCTACTTCCTGCTGTTCTAAAAACTTGAAGATTTCAGGCGTGAAGATATAACGTCCCATAATAGCTAGATTAGAAGGTGCTGTTCCTAATGCTGGCTTTTCAACAAATGTATCCACTTGATAACGGCGACCATTGCTTGAAATAGGATCTACAATTCCGTAACGGTTCGTTTCGTTTTCTGGAACCGTCTGCACACCAATCACAGAAGATAACGTTTCATCATACTGATTCATTAACTGACGCAAACAAGGCGTTTCTGCTTGAACAATGTCGTCTCCGAGCAGCACAGCAAAAGGCTCGTCCCCAATAAATTTGCGCGCACACCAAACCGCATGCCCTAATCCTTTTGGCTCTTTTTGACGGATGTAGTGAATTTCTACGTTCGCTGATTGACGCACTTTCTCTAGAAGCTCGAACTTTTCCTTTTCTACAAGGTTTTGTTCTAGTTCAGGAGCATTATCAAAATGATCTTCAATTGCACGCTTTCCTTTACCGGTTACAATAATAATATCTTCAATACCAGACTCAATTGCTTCTTCAATGATGTACTGAATAGTCGGTTTGTCTACAATTGGAAGCATTTCTTTTGGCATTGCTTTTGTTGCCGGTAAGAAACGTGTACCTAATCCCGCAGCTGGAATAATTGCTTTTTTTACTTTTGACATGATTAAACTTCCCCCATCTACTAATTACTTATTTTGAGCGTTAAAATATTCGCTAATCGCATCGGCAATACGTTTTGAAGCAAGTCCATCACCGTACGGGTTCGATGCTTTAGACATACGCGCATATTCGTCTTCATTTGTTAAAAGCTCTTTAGCAAGTGAATAAATCGTTTCTTCTTCTACACCTGCAAGCTTTAATGTGCCAGCTTCAATTCCTTCAGGACGTTCGGTTGTATCACGAAGCACTAATACCGGTACACCTAATGAAGGAGCTTCTTCTTGCACGCCGCCTGAATCCGTTAAAATGATATGAGCACGTGAAGCGAAATTATGGAAGTCTACTACTTCTAGAGGTTCAATTAATTGAATGCGAGGATCATTTCCTAACACTTCGTCTGCCAATTCACGAACAACAGGATTTAAATGCACAGGATAGACAACTTGTACGTCATCATGTTCCTCTACAATTCGTTTGATCGCACGGAACATATTGCGCATTGGTTCACCAAGATTTTCACGGCGGTGAGCAGTTAACAGAATTAAACGGTCATTGCCCACACGATCTAGTACCGGGTGAGAATATTCTTCTAATACGGTTGTTTTTAGTGCATCGATTGCCGTGTTTCCTGTAATAAACAACGTTTCTTCTTTTTTGTTTTCTTGCAATAAGTTGTGCGCAGATTTTGTAGTAGGAGCAAAATGAAGGTCCGCTAATACTCCTGTTAACTGGCGGTTCATTTCTTCCGGGTACGGAGAATATTTATTCCATGTACGAAGTCCCGCTTCTACATGACCTACTTTGATTTGATTATAAAAAGCCGCAAGACCTGCGATGAAGGTCGTTGTCGTATCGCCGTGCACAAGTACGATATCAGGCTGAACTTCTTTCATGACTTGATCTAGTCCTTGAAGTCCGCGTGTTGTTACGTCCATAAGCGTTTGACGGTCTTTCATAATGTTCAAGTCGTGATCCGGTGTAATATCAAACACACGCAGCACTTGGTCTAGCATTTCACGGTGCTGAGCTGTTACTGTTACGATAGATTCAAATTCTTCTGAACGTTTATTTAATTCTAATACAAGAGGAGCCATTTTGATGGCTTCTGGACGTGTTCCAAAAATCGTCATTACTTTAATACGCTGTTGCAATGCAGTCACCTAGTTTCATTAAATTATGTATAAAAGCACTAGTATTTTTAATAGAAAATACTAGTCTCTTTTTTTATAAAGTTCTTGTTCTTTCTGCTGAATGGCATGTGCTAAATGTTTCTTTAAAATCAGCAGCTGATCGTAAGATGCATCTTGGTAAATATACCGCACAGCCTTTTTTACACTCTTAGGTAAATGATCAAATTCTTTCATAATTTCTATACTGCTCAATAGCTTCTACCCTCTAGGCATTAAAAAATACCTAGAAACTTTTTCCGCATAATTTTTTCTGGAGATTCCTTGTAACACTGTGTACCGTCGATAACGCACTGAGCGTTTTCTAGAAACATATAATAATAGTCTCTTCCATGCTCACTCTCAATCACATCAATCGCGGCTTGCATATGAAAAGAGCGATGTTGGAGGTTATGGGCGTCTGAGGAAACAAAATGCACGAGGTTGGCGTCTATTAACTGGTGAGAAAATTTCTTTATTTTCTTTCCAAAGTGTCCAACCAAGCTAGAAGCTGTAACTTGAGCTAATGCTCCTTTATTAATAAAGTTATAGAGAAGATCAGGGTCTTCTAACAACCGACTGTTTCGTTCTGGATGGACAATAATAGGGATGATTCCCTGTGATTGAATATCAAACAGCAGTCGCTCTGCGTATCGAGGGACTTGACTAGAAGGAAATTCAACAAACAAGTATTTTCCCGTATTGTTTAAAGTGAGTATTTTGTCTTGATGATAGTCGTCTAAGATTTCACCGTAAATACGGTTTTCTTGGCCAGGTAAAATGGTTAATGGCACTCCTTCACGAACTAATAAACTATTTAATTGTTCAACACTCTGTAAAATAGCTTCTTTTTCATTGAGATATCTGCCATTCTGATGATGAGGCGTGGCAACAATAGCCGTAATGCCTTCTGAGACAGCTCGCTTTGCCATTTCAATACTCATCTCACTACTTGCAGCACCGTCATCGACATTAGGCAAAATGTGACAATGTAAGTCAATCATCTACCCTCACCCCTATCCTTCTTAAGACCTAATTAAAGCAATACTTATGTTAGCATATTACAACATGTATTTCTATGTCTTTTTTTGTCGAAACATCTGCAAATCAACACCCTGTAAATATTTAAGAATAGTCTGAATATATCTATTCATTTCATTTGAACTACTAAACAAGCCCTAAAATGTGCTGTTCATCGAGAAAAACCTACTTTTTAGCTATCATGTAAGTACATGAATAAACAGCAAAATTTTACTAATTACTTTTAAATACTTCAACCATGAAAAATCTCACATTTTAAACTTTTTATAACAATAGTCATAATTTCTTATACGTACTTCGATAAAAAACACGCCAAAAAGCCTCCCCACTAGCTTTTGCTAGCGAGGAGGCTTTAATTAATTGGTACCATAATAGTAATAGTAGTTACCTTCTTCTACTTTTCGGTTATTTAACACAACCCCAAGCAGTTTACCTTGCGCGTTGCTTAACAGCTCTTTTGATTTTAACGCAGCTTCTTTCTCTGTTTTACCGCTGCTGACAACTAAAATCGTGCCGTCTACTTGATTCGCTAAAATCTGCGCATCAGCTACAGCTAAAATCGGAGGCGTATCAAAAATAATCATATCAAACTGTTCCTTCATTTCTTTTAACAACTCTGTCATCTGAGCAGATGCTAACAGTTCAGATGGATTAGGTGGAATCGGACCGCTTGTTAAGACAAAAAGATGAGGAATTTCTGATTCTTGAACCGCTTGCGCTAACGTAGATTGACGAGTTAATACATTCGTAAGACCAATATGGTTTTCTAATCGGAACGTGTAATGACCCGTTGGTTTACGTAAATCAGCATCAATTAGTAATACGTTTAAACCTTGCTGCGCGTAAACCGTTGCTAAATTAGCAGAAGTCGTAGACTTTCCTTCTTCCGCTCCGCTTGATGTTAAGACAATCGTTTTAATGTCTTGATCAACGTTTGAGAACTGAATATTCGTACGAATTGTACGGTACTGTTCTGCTACCGGATCTTTTGGACTGTTATGAGCAAGCAAACGTCTTTTTAACGTTAGCATTTTATCATTTTTTTGAGCTTTGTTTTTACGAGCCATACGTCTCACCTCTTTGCGGTACGCGAGCAGCTACATCTGATCGCGATACGTTTGTTGGCTTAGGCACATCTTTAATATTCGTGACGACTCCAATTACAGGAAGTCCTAGAATATTTTCAATATCTTGCTCTGTTTTTACCGTATTATCTAAGTATTCTAGTAAGAACGATAGACCGATACCTGCCATTAATCCAACCACGATAGCAATTGCAACGTTCATAAGAGGCTGAGGCTTAATAGGACTAGCACTTTCACCGACGGTTGCTTTTGACAGCACGCTTACATTGTCCACATTCATAATTTTGGGCACTTCTTTTTGGAAAACAGCAGCCGTTGTATTTGCAATATCAGTCGCACGCTTTGCACTTGTATCTTGTACGGTAATCTGCGCTACCTGAGAGTACTCAGCACTTGTTACTTGAATTTGACCTTTTAAGCTTGTAGCCGATTCATCAAGCTTTAGTTCTTTAATGACTTTGTCCAAAATAGCCGGACTTGTAATGATGTCATTGTACGTGTTAATAAGCTGTATATTTGTTTGAACAGCTTGTGTATTATATAACTGTTCATCGCTTTTCGCTTGATTGACTAAGATCTGCGTTTTCGATTGATACACAGGCGTCAGCACAAAAAAGCTAATTGCTGCACTTACGGTTGCTGCGATAATGGTAATCAGTACAATAAGCCAAAGACGCTTACGAAGTACTGCAAACAACTCTCGCAAACTAATTGTCTCTCCCATAGTTGACCTCCGAACTTAATAACTTCTAAAAAATCTGTATACTCTTTATTATAATTGACAAAAGTTGTTTTAACTACGAATTCTTGTAAACTATAACTAAAGATTTACATTCTTTCTCTTTCTTCGCCATTTTTATATCGACAACAACATAAAATTATTTACTTTTATTATGGTGTTTTATTTAATTAATTTTGGCTATCTTTTAATTTCAACGCTTATTCCCTTTGATTATCCAATTTTATTTATCTTAAGGTATTATTTTTAGAATAATATTCATTTTTTAATATAATATCTAACATACCAATCGGCAAATTTTTGCAACCCTTCTTCTATGGAAGTCTCTGGCTTAAATTCTACAGCATTTTGTAATAACTCTGTCGATGCATATGTAGCTGGAACATCGCCCGGTTTAATAGACTCAAATATTTTCTCAAATACTACCTCTCTGCCTAGAGATTTACTTAAACATTTTTCCAAAGTTTCAATAAAGGCCATTAATTTCTCTGGATTATTATTTCCAATATTAAACACTTTATGAGGGACGTTATTTTCTCCAACTGAAGGATTAGGAAGTAAACGCTCAATGCCTTCTACAATGTCATCAATATAGGTAAAATCCCTATATAAATCTCTCTCAAAATCACCGTTGTTGTATATTTGAATGGGCTCATCAGCAAAATACTTATTCGCAAACCCAAAGTAAGCCATATCTGGGCGTCCCAATGGACCATATACTGTGAAGAATCGAAGTCCTGTGGCCGGAATGTTATATAAGTGGCTATAAGTATGAGCCATCAGTTCATTAGATTTCTTAGTTGCTGCATAAAGTGATACTGGATGATCAACAAAATCGCTTTCTTCAAATGGAACTTTCTTATTGGAACCATATACAGAACTTGAAGAAGCATAAATCAGATGATCTACTGGATAGTGTCTGCATGCTTCAAGAATATTGTAGAAACCAATAACATTACTTTGCATATACACACTAGGATTTTCAATTGAGTATCTCACCCCTGCTTGAGCAGCTAAGTTTACAACAATTTCTGGCTTATATTCTTTAAACACATTCGTTAGAGTTTCTTTATCTGAAATATCTACTTTTAGAAACGTAAATTTATCATACGGTTTTAATTGCTCAAGACGAGTATGTTTAAGCTTTACATCATAGTAGTCATTAACATTATCAATTCCAATAACTGTGCATCCTTGCTCTAGCAATTTTTTCGATAAGAAGTAGCCAATAAACCCTGCTGCTCCTGTAATAAGATATGTTTTATTAAAATCTAATTGATTGTAGCTCACGTTCGTTTGGCTCCTTCATGTTTTGTCTTTCCACTGTTTTTCTTCCAATAGAATGATACTCTACTTGTGCTTGTTCCATTTCATCTATACTATAGATATTTCGTCCATCGTAAACTAACGGAGTTCTCATTAGCTCTTTATACATACTTGGCTTTACTTCTTTTACTTCACCCCACTCTGTAAAAATGAAACAAACATTGGCATCTTTGATTGCCTCTTCTACATTAGACACATAAGTAATACTTCCTTTTCTATGGCGACCTTCAGGATGTACCTTCGCAAAGTTGGCTGCTCCAACGGGATCGAACGCATAAATGTCTGCACCTTGCTCTAATAATAAAGGGATATTCTCAAGAGAAGCGGCTTCGCGTAAATCGTCTGTTCCTGGTTTGAATGTTAAACCTAGTACCGCAACTTTTAGACCATTAAACGTAATGAGTCGGCGACTTGCCTTCTTATAAAGCATTGTCTTTTGCTCTTTATTTACATTAATAGCAGCTTGTACCGTTTTTAATTCGTAACCATTTTGCTTCGCAAGGTAATCTAATGCTTTTGTATCTTTAGGGAAGCATGATCCACCAAATCCAATACCTGCATTTAAAAACTTACTACCAATGCGCTCGTCAAAACTCATACCTTTAGCAACTTCTTGAATATCAGCCCCTACTAACTCACAGAGGTTCGCGATATCATTCATATACGAAATTTTAAGCGCTAAAAAGTCATTTGAAGCATATTTAATCATTTCTGCTGATCTGCGGTTTACTGAGACAATTGGAAGATTAAATGGTTTATATATATTTTGTAAAAGTTCTTCTGCCCATTTACTTTCTGTGCCGATGATAATTCTTTCTGCATGTAATGTATCATGCACTGCAGATCCTTGAGCTAAGAATTCTGGATTCGAGGCAACTTCTACTCTCACATCATTAATTAAGAAGTCCTGGATAAATTGGTCTACTTTATCATTTGTGCCAACTGGAACCGTAGATTTAACAACTACAAGGCAATCTTTCTCTACTGATTCAGCAATCTGTCTTGCGACTGTTGCAATATAAGAAAGGTTTGCTGAGCCGTCTGGTTGCTCTGGGGTACCTACACCAATGAAAATGGCCTCTGCATCTTTGTAAGCAGATTGATAATCTGTTGTATAATCTAGTCTTCCTGACTGATAATTTTTCACCATTAAATCCTGTAAATCTGCTTCGTAAATTGGTGAAATTCCAGATTTCATTAGTTCTACTTTACTTTGATCAATATCTACACACGTTACTTGATGGCCCATTTCCGCAAAGCACACACCAGCTACTAGACCAACATATCCTGTACCAGCGACTGCTATTTTAGACATGTAAACTCCTTCTTTCACTTTTTTTCACATAGGTATGCAATTAAACTCACAAATTACATACTTATTTTATTCACCGACTATTAAGATTGCCTTTAAATTAATCCGAATTATTGCCTACAAATATATACTTCATTATATATATTTGTAGGTAAATACCAGGTTACAAAATAATAACCATTACTAAGAGTTAGAATCTGTAAGTATTGAAGATACCTAACTATTCACTTATTACTTTATACATTGTATTGTTTCTCGAAATATTCTCTATACTCACCACTTATTATCTGCTCCCACCATCCCTTGTTATCCAAGTACCATTGAATGGTTTGAGCAATTCCAGTTTCAAAGTCATACTTAGGTTTCCAACCTAATTCTTCCAACTTTGTAGGATTAATTGCGTAACGTTTATCATGACCTAGTCGATCTTCTACAAACTCTATTAAATCCTCTGATTTATTAAGGGCATGGAGAATAGTTTTTACAACTTCTAAGTTATTACGTTCATTATGTCCACCTACATTGTAGACTTCTCCACTTTTGCCTTCATGTAAGACTAGGTCAATTGCCGAACAATGATCTATAACATGTAACCAATCTCTAATATTTTTTCCATCTCCATACACAGGTACTTTCTGATCATTTAATACTCGAGATATGGTTAAAGGTATTAGCTTTTCTGGAAAATGATAAGGTCCATAATTGTTTGAGCAACGAGTAATATTAACGGGTAAACCGTATGTTTCACTATACGATCGAACCAATAAATCTGAAGAAGCTTTACTTGCACTGTATGGGCTATTTGGTTGCAGTGGAGTGTCCTCAGTAAAGAATGTATTCGGATCGAAATCAAGTTCTCCATATACTTCATCTGTAGATACATGTACAAATTTTTTAATATTCACTAACTTTGCTGCGTCTAATAAAACTTGGGTACCTAAAACGTTTGTACGTATAAAAATCTCTGGATCTGTAATTGAACGATCAACATGACTTTCTGCTGCGAAGTGGACTACATAATCAAACTTCTCAGAAGTGAAAAGTGGAATTATTTCCTCTCTATTTGCGATATCGGCTTTAATAAACCGATAATTATCTTTTTCCTCTATTTCACGATGTTTGGTTAAATCCCCGGCATATGTAAGTAAATCTAAATTATAAATTTCATACTCTGGATATTTATTAACCATATACTGAACAAAGTTACCTCCAATAAATCCTGAACCACCAGTTACAAGTATTTTCTTTTTCATCATTTATTTCACCTCAAGTTTTAATTCCTTCACATATCTTTTTACTGCGTCTTCCCATGTTGGCAATGGAGTGAATCCCTTTTTAACTAGTTTTGATTTTGTCATACGTGAATTTTTAGGACGAACAGCACGAGTTGGATATTGTTCACTTGAAATAGACTCCACTTTTACATTCTTATTACTTTCTTTAAATATTTCTTTAGCGAATTCTGCCCAACTACAAAAGCCTTCGTTAGTAGCATGATAAACACCATATTCAGTACTTTGGATCATTTCTATTAATAGCTTAGCCAAATCAAAGGTATAAGTAGGGGAACCAATCTGATCTCCGACTACATTTAGTTGTTTATGTGTATCCGACAATCGTAACATTGTTTTAACGAAGTTGTTTCCATTTATACCAAAGACCCAAGAAATGCGAACTATGAACCATTCCTTCAATATGTGTTGAACTACCTTTTCACCTTCATATTTCGTTTTTCCATAGTAACCAATAGGAATTGGAGAATCTGTTTCTTTAAAAGGATTATCTCCCTCTCCGTTAAATACGTAGTCAGTACTAATATACATAAATTTTGCCTTAATAGATTTAGCAGCATTTGATAAATATTTCGTACCATTTACATTGATATCCCAGCACTTCTCCGTATCTTCCTCAGCCTGATCAACGGCTGTATAAGCAGCACAATGTATAATAGCATCTGGCTTAATCTTTTCTATGTAACTAGTAACCTCTTTTTCTAAGGATAAGTCCACATCTTTAGAACTTATTCCTACCATATTAAGTCCTTGTGTACGACCATAGCGTACAACATCATATCCAAGTTGGCCAGAGTAACCTGTGACTAATATCTTCATATTGTTACTCCTCATACTTAAAGTTATTTTGGGCTTCTTTTAAAGTTGGTGCTTGCTCGTCTTTTACTGATAACACAGGAGTAATATCCATAGGCCATTCTATACCAATGGAAGAGTCATTCCATATAATCCCTCTATCATGCTGAGGAGCATATAATTCATCCACTTTATATTGAACTTCAACATCCTCACTTAAAGTTAAAAAGCCATGTGCAAATCCCTTAGGAACAAGCAATTGCTTTTTATTTTCTTCTGTTAACTCAATACCAAACCATTCCCCAAAGGTAGGACTACCTATACGAATATCTACAGCTACATCATAAATAGCACCTTTTGTACAACGTACTAACTTAGTTTGTGATTTAGGATTTAATTGATAATGGAGCCCCCTTAATGTACCTTTAGTAGCAGAAAAAGATTGATTGTCTTGGATAAATTTTACATCTATTCCATGGTTTAATAGCTCTTTTTCATTATAAGTTTCCATAAACCATCCGCGATGATCTCCAAAAACTGCTGGTTCAATTACAACTACACCCTCTAAGTGAGTATTAGAAATTTTCATTATATTATTTCTCCGTTCTATCATATGTTAATATTTTATTTCACCATTTGCTACTTTCATTAAATATTGGCCGTAACCAGTTTTGCTAAGCTTTTCTCCACATTCCCATAGCTTCTCCTTAGTAATCCACCCATTAATAAAAGCTACTTCCTCGGGAGCTGCAATCTTTACCCCCTGATGCTCTTCGACAGTCTTAACAAAATTCGTTGCCTCAGTTAAACTTTGATGTGTCCCAGTATCTAACCAAGTAAACCCACGGCCTAATAGTTCTACTTCAAGTTCACCTAGCTCTAGATATGCCTCATTTACCGCTGTAATCTCTAGTTCACCACGTGCAGAGGGTTTAACACTTTTAGCAATTTCAATTACTCTATTATCATAGAAATACAGACCGGTAATAGCATAATTTGATTTAGGTATCGCTGGTTTCTCTTCAACGCTGATTACCTTGCCCTCATTATTGAACTCTACCACACCAAATCTCTCAGGATCCTGTACATGATAACCAAAAACTGTAGCTCCACTTTCCTTCTTGGCCGCATTCTGAAGGATTTTCCTCATCCCACTTCCATAGTAAATATTGTCTCCTAATATCATTGCAACAGAATCTTCTCCGATGAATTCCTCTCCAATTAAGAAGGCCTGTGCTAAGCCATCTGGGCTAGGCTGCACTTTGTACTCTAATCTTATTCCAAACTGTGAACCATCCCCTAGTAAGTCTTTAAACCGTTGAGTATCTTCCGGAGTTGAAATGATTAATATTTCTTTAATACCTGCTAGCATCAGGGTTGTTAATGGGTAATAAATCATTGGTTTGTCGTAAATTGGTAATAGTTGTTTGCTAGTTACCATTGTTAAAGGATATAAGCGTGTTCCACTACCACCTGCTAAAATAATTCCTTTCATAGAACATATAACTCCTTTCAAATAAGCTAAATTATTATCTATAAACTAATTTTACAATTAACCTTTTTTATGAAATCGTTACAGATTAAAATGGAAAATTTGTTATTTACTTAATAATGATTTTAATGATGAAAATGTATTTATTATATCTTTCCTCTTCAGGAAAAAGTAGATGATTACTACTATTATATATAGACACAAACCTATTCCTCCGCCTATTATCCAACTAGATATGATAAATACAGTGTTTAGTAACAATTCAAAAGTAATATCCTTAATGACATGTATATTCAATACTTTGGCAATATACAGCTCTGCTAACACACACCGAATGGCTAACAGTGCAACAATTGACAAAATTGTTATATCTATACTATTTATTAAATAAACTGTGGTAAAACATGTTAATAAACTTAGAAAAACAGTAAATGTATTAATTATTAACATAACTTTTTCTTTTCTCAAAGACTTCAAATAGGTATTTATCAACAGTGCCATCTTACTTTCATAAACTATTAAGGGGAATAATAAAGCAAGATATTCTATCCCCTCTTTATAGTGAGGTAACCATAATAATAGTAGTTCTTTAAGTGGATAATAAATTACCAACATAAAAAGAATGGGCACCATTAACAAAGTGCGTATATCTCTGTATATATAAGGTAATTGTTGATTAGATACCCTTCGGAGCATTGGGAACAATATAATAGAAATGGCATTAATGAATACCATAACTAAGTTCGAAACACTTAGAGTTAAAGAAATTTTTCCAAATACCTCAACTCCCCAATTGCGCTCAATATTAAATCTAACAATACCTATAATTAGAATGCTAGCTATATTGGATACCATCAATTTAAATCCAGCATTTAAATTTTCCTTAGCTTCTGTTATACTCTCATAAACATTTGACAATTTTACAAAAACCATGTCTTTGCAGTAATATACTGACAATCCAAAAGCGAATAATTTCCCTACTAAATCTGAAGCAATTACTATATGGTAATCTTTGAAACCCATTAATAATAAAGCGACTAAAATTATGCCAAATACTACACGATCTATTATTGATATCTTAGCAAACTCTTTAATACGATTCGTGGCTTGTAATACATAATATAGAATTCCCCTAGGAGTAGTAATAAACCCAGATACTAGTGCCCATAAGACCATTTGTACATTTAAAAATTCTTTTAAACTAAATATAGGGACATATAGTAGTAGCGAAAATAGAATATAAAAAATAGATATGTACCAGAACTGAGAACTAATAAGTCTCTTATTTAAATCCTCATATTTGGCGCCTCCATATCTTAAATATACTCCATCACACCAACCAAGTTGCATAACCCCCGTATATGAAATATATAAGAGATACAATTGCCAATAACCATATTGGGTTACACCTAGAAATTTTGGAACAATTAATATGGTAATAATAGAAACTAATAATGACAACAAGTTTGAAACAAAAGAAAATGTAAAGTTTTCAAGAAAAGAAAATACTTTACTCTTATGTTTTCCTTTTTTACTGATTTTCACAAATAAACTCTCCTAATCTAGACAATAATTTGCAGAACGAGCTCATAAATTCTTATTGAGAACCTTCTCTAATTCTCTCTCAAATGCATTAACGGAATTGTCCCATGAGAGTTTTGTGATATTTTCTTTTCCTTCATTAGCAATTTTCCATCTAAGATTATTGTCACAAATTAGCCTTTTAACTTGCTTAACTAGAGATTTTGTATCTTTTGGTGTGGAAAGCAGTGCATTTTTCCCATCCTCAGCGTATTCAAGTACTCCTTTATATGAGGTAGAAACTAGAGCACATCCACATGCCATGCTTTCAGCTCCAGTAAGGCCAAACCCCTCTTTAACAGTTGAGCATAAAAAAATAGATGATTCATTATATATATCTCTCAACTGCTCTTGAGTAGCACTTCTTGTGTAGTTTATCCAGCTTGGTAAATCTTTTGGCCTTTGAGGTACTCCAAATAAATTAGCTTTTAGCTCAGGGAATTGTTTCTTGAGTTCTGTGATTACTTCAATTCCATATTTTGATCCCTTATGCTCACTTTTGTGATATAACATTGAAATTGAATAGGGATTTCTCTCCTTTATAGGAGTATCTATCCCAAACACACTAAAATCTATGCCATTTGGAATATAAGTACTTGGATAATCACTCTTTTTATCCACTATATCTTTTAACCATTTTGAAATAACTATATTATGCATATTGAACTGATAAGTATTATAGACATCAGAATCTGTGTTATCCCAGTTTTCAAAATCTTGTATAAGGTATGCTTTTTTACCTTTTTTCTGATTTAAGTCGTAAACGTCTTTCGCAGTTGTTATAGCAGTAGCAACTATTATGTCTGCATCAGGTATGGTATTATGATCTATTCCAAATGCACAGATTTTCTTAACTTTTTTGTTAAGCTCAAACCATTTAGGGCTTCTTTTCACTATATATCTACACAAATACTCTCTAAAGTTATTAGGTAGATTATACTTTTTAAAAGTATCCTTACAATTAAATACTATACTTACATTATGACCTTTTTCTACAAGACGGTTACTATATTCAAATACTATTTTCACTCCACCAACTGGGCGATGTGAGATGCCTGGTAAACAAAAACAAATATTCATATATATCCTCCAAATTAGCAGAGTTGCTCCCTTAAAAAATTACATATAGTTACTATCTCTTATACCTAAAATAAAAGATTTCAACTTACTATTTTTTTCTTTTTCAAATATTAAAACTTTAGTTATTTTCTTTAATAAATTACTATATACTCTATATCTACTTAAATAGTCCTTATGTTTCTTTAAGTAATATATAGAATTGCGGGCATAATAATATACTCTATTTGCAGAGTGATTAGTGACTCTAATTTTCTTCCCGAAAAAATTGACTACTTTTAATTCTCCCAGTCTATGAAATAGTATTGCACTATTTAGTCTAGCGATCTTAAATCCTGCTTTTTGCACTCTAACACAATATTCAAAATCTACAAGGTCAATAAACATATTTTCGTCATAGTATCCTATTTCTTTACATATATTAACATTCATAAATGAACCTGAGGTAATACATGTTTCAATGTACTCTATCTCTGGTTTGCTGTAATTTTCTTCCACTAAATAATTTCTATCCACTATTCTAGGACATAAAATTCCTATATTATTAACATTCACATATTTCATGTAAGTTTCCATGAGATTATTTGCACATGTGGAATCTTGATCTAAAGTTAATACCCATGGGTAATTTCTCTCCTCGCACGCATGTATAATTTGGTTTAAAGCATAAGCTATTCCCTTATTGGTTTCGTTCTGTATTATAAGAATCTTCGGCGATTTATTATACAAATCTTTAACTAAAGATATATTTGACGAAGCATTATCTACAAGTATTAACAAGTCAACTTGTGAAATTATTGCATCAATATTTTTACTTAATAAATCAATCTCTGGGTTATATAAAACTATTCCAGCAGCAATCATTTTCATACATCCTTCTTAAGGTAAATTTAGATAATATGGTATCAAGTAAGGTTTCCATAAATCACTTTGAAATATTGATAAATAGATCCATCCTAACCCAAAAATAAAAATAAGATAATTATAGAGTACAATAGTATATTTTCTCCTCGATTGTTCAAAGGGAAGCTTCCATACTGAGGCATATAAATAACAAGCAGCAGGGTATAAATAGTAAGCAACTCGGTGTATAGGGAAAACTACACTTGTAATACCAATTCCAATTATCACCAAGAATAACTTTATGTATAGGTTGCTTCGATAAATTGATATATTAAAATATTTATTCCAAATTAACACAATGATAAATAGGGGTGCCATACACACGATATTATTAATAACTCTCCAATTTCCTTCTATTTCAAAGTATGTACTATATCTAGAAAACCAAGAAAATCCACCAAATAATAGAGGGAAAAACTTTTGAACTATAATAAATAAAACTGGAATTATAAATATAATTAATAACACAAATTTAAATAAATCAAGCTGTTTTTTATCGTCCCTGCTAGCATTTTTGGATATAGGGTTCACCAATAAATAGAGAGGTATCATAATTAATGCAGAATAATGGAAAAGTGACGCCATAATACACCAGAACAAATACTTTTTAAAATTTCTTGTTTCCAGATACTTATAAGCAAAGACTGTTACTCCTATAGCTATTGACATTCTCACTAATCCATATAGCAAAAGATAATAAGTAAAGCTATAAGACCAAATATACATAGCCATACTTACTTTTTTTACATATCTACTCAGATTTAGATAAACGAAAAATAATGAGAGAAAGGCACTGAACATAAGTACAAACTGAAAATTGTTTAATGTGTGAGCTATCACATAATTTAATATAGCAAAAAAAGGTTCAGGCATTCCTGTATATTGGGAAAAATAGTTATCACCCAATAAATTTACATTGGCATACATATTTAAATATGTTCCATAATCAACTCCAAACCCTCTTAACCCGACAGGGAGAAATAAGGAGAGAAAGGACAATATGTAGAAAGCTTTGTTAACTTTATAATTTCCAATCTTGTTTTTGTAGGAAAATTTATCACTAAGATAAGCAAAAAAAGTAGCTAGAAATATACTTAAAAAATATACGCTATATGACTCTAAAGTGTTTAATTCTATACCAGATGCCATGTTTATCTCCTTAGATTATTACAATACATGCATTTTAAATAATGAATTAAATGCTATACAAAAGATTAAAAACTCGTTACATATTAAGCAAATTGTTCCAGACCATAAGGTTATTATTATAGGAAAATTTTTCGTTCCACTGCTTGGAGGCATTATCGCTATAATTTTCCCATGTATCAAGGTTTGCTGCTATTTGCATAATAGCATCTATCCAATTATCATTTGCATTTTTATCTTCCACAAGTACTCCACAATCTTGATTAACAACCTCTTGATTAAATCCTACTTTTGAAGCAATAACTGGTAAGCCAGTTGAGATGTATTGGACTAATTTGAAGCCACCTTTTCCTAATGCATACTCCTTAAAAATCAAAGGCATAATGCCAATATGAGAATTATAGATTTCTTTCTTTGCTCTATCTCTCGTCCATACAATGTTATTTATAATTAGATACTTTACTTGTGTATCGAGAGGTTGGTTACAAACTACAGTTAATATTAGCTTCTTATGATATTTACTTTTCACCTTAAAAGCTGCTTCATCTAAAACCTTTATTATTTTCATTAGATGAGGTATGTTTCCTGCCGTTGCTACCCATACTAACCTAATTTCATCTTTAAAAGTAGAATGACGTAGATCTCTTAAAGCTTTCTTATCAAACCCTTGCATATCACCGTCAGTAGTTGGTAATAATATAACTTTATCATGGTATTCATCATTTATTTTTGATTTTAAGAAATCACTTGTTACAACAATTGCTTTACTATTTTCCTTTAGTATGGAGGCTTGCTTTGAAGAAATTTCACCACTTTCAAATATATAATCATCAAAATCCCAATATAAAATAGAATTTGCTGTTACTTTCCTTATGAGTGCACTAAGGAAAAATGGTGTATATCTTGGACAAAAGGTTTTAGATACAATTATATAGTTGGGCTTTTCCTTCATATCTATTAACAAATAATATGTGACACGCGTCAACATACATATATAGTATAAAAGTGCCAGTATAACTCTATTGATTTTAGTAGTCATAGCAGAATTTAAATGTTTTTTATACAATTTTGTTGGAGCAATATTTCTAATTTTTATATCTCCCTCAAAGTTTTTTGCATACTGTATTATTCTATAATAACTTGAAGGAGTTATATCTTTGTTACGAACATATATTGAGACTCGCTTTCTATTTTCCATCCAATTTGTTCTCCTCTAAAATCTAAGTTTAGAACTTTACATACTGTATTCTGATTAAATTTTTCTCATTTCATCCAAGTATGCATCTACCACAATGCTTCTATTAAAACTTTTTTTCATTTTAGCCCTTCCTGCTATTCCCATTTGTTTCTTTTCTTCATAGGTCAAGGCTAAAAATTTCTCTATTTTATTTATAAGATCTTCACTATTTTGCTCTTCAACAATATAACCATTTATGCCATCGTCCACTACTTCTCTACATCCACTTCTATTTGTAGTAATTATTGGTCTTCCACATCCTGAACTTTCAAGTAAAACATTAGACATTCCCTCTGGATAATAAGTAGGATGGACTGTACAGTGTGATTTCTCATAAAACTTTCGGACATCACTTTGCATACCATGATATTCAATAATTCCTTTACTTTGTAATTCCTTAAGCTTATCTTCATAATCTTGTTCACAAAAACCAAGAATATGAAATCTTGTTTTGGGATACTTCTCTCTAATCACAGCTGCAGCATCTAAATATTGATCAATCCCTTTTTCCTTCATCACACGAGCCACGAATAAAAAGTTAATAATTTCATCTTTGGGATAGTCTAACAACGAATAATATTCCAGGTTGACTCCCGACCCTGGTATTAATCGTTGATTACTGATATAGACCTTGTCGCTAATGAATTTTTTATTTTCTTCATTCTGAAAGAAAACACATTTGGATTTCTTTAATGATAATCTGTATAAAAGAAGGGTAATTTTTTGAAGTAATCCGCCATTTTCCACTGCAGTTCCTAAACCAGTTATATTCACAATATAGGGAACTCTACTTATTCTGCATACTATTCCACCGTATATGTTTGGTTTAATTGTGTAAGTTAAAATAATATCAGGTTGAACCTTGTTTATAACCTTCTTATAATGTGACATTAACTTAAAATCAGTTACCGGATTAGTTCCTCTTCTACTTATAGGGGTATTTATAAACTCACAGCCCATTTCCTTAAAGTTTCTTATATAATCTCCGTCAGGTAGGGAAATGTAGACTTTATATTCTTTTATAAGCTCCTCAATTAATTCTTTCCTGAACTTATATAACCCCACATCATTATTAGCTAATATTAAAACTCTTTTCATCTCTTATGAACTCCTTGCTAAAACTTTAACCTAACTCTAAGTTCAAATTATATTTTTAACTATTATATTAATAATAGTTGCTTATTCTTTTAAAGGTTTGGTTAATAGTAATCTTATACAATATATCCCTTTACTCAAAAAATCATCTATCTGATAAAATTAAAGGTGATGAATATAGATTTCATTATCAACAGAACTACTTCACTGCAGGAGCAATTGTTAATATATTAGTCATTACTTCTTGTACCTTCAAAAGGCTCAATTGTTGCTGCAGTCTCTGAATTAATACCTTCACGGATGAAAACTTTCTTGATTGTAAGAAATATAATTTTAATATCTAATAGAAGACTTATATTCCCTACATATTTTACGTCTAAATTAAACTTATCCTCCCAGCTAATTGCATTCCTACCGTTCACCTGAGCTAATCCAGATAAGCCCGGTCTTACCTCATGACGACGTTTTTGATATTCGTTGTATAAAGGTAAATACTGAACGAGTAATGGACGAGGACCAACTAATGACATATCACCTTTTAAAATATTAAATAACTCAGGTAATTCATCAAGAGACGTTGATCTTAAAAACTTTCCAAACTTAGTAAGCCGTACGTCATCCGGCAAAAGTTCTCCATCCTCATCTCGCTCATCTGTCATTGTTCGGAATTTATACATTAGAAATATCTTTTCATTCATACCAGGTCTCTTCTGCTTAAACAACACAGGACTTCCTAATTTTACTCGAACAAGGAATGCTACTGTTAAAAATAAAAGACTTAAAAAGATAATTGCAACTAGTGATAATATGATATCTATAAGTCTCTTTATGTACCTTTTATAAATACCATTATTAGAACTTTGCATTATTCCCACCACAACTTTTTAATAGTATTTACTACTCTTTTCAAATCATCAGAAGTCATTTTCGTATCGCTTGGTAAACATACACCGTTTTCAAATAACTTTTCTGCTGTTCCATTACCAATACAATCATATTTTTTAAAGAATGGCTGCATATGCATCGGCTTCCATACAGGTCTTGACTCAATATTCTCTTTTTCTAATGCTTCCATGACATCAATAGGTCTTACTGAACCATTTAAAGTTATGCTACTTAACCAATAGTTCGGTTGATCCCATTCATTGCTAGGCATAAACTCAATTCCTTCGAGTTCACTTAAATGTTCTTTATAAAAAGAGAAAATCTCTCTTTTTTTCTCTACTCGTTGATCTAACACCTTTAACTGACCTCGACCAATTCCTGCAACAACATTACTCATACGGTAATTGAAACCTAATTCACTGTGCTGGTAATGCCTTGCCTGATCGCGGCTCTGCGTAGCCCAAAAACGAACTTTTGAGATTTTTTCTTCATTGTTCGAGACAAGCATTCCTCCACCAGAAGTTGTAATAATTTTATTACCATTAAAAGAGAAAATACCATAGTCTCCGAAAGTACCTGTATGCTTTCCTTCATAATAAGTTCCTAGACTTTCAGCTGCATCCTCAATTAACGGGACATTATGTTTTGTACAAAACTCTGTAATTCTATCCATATCAGCGGATAGTCCATAAAGATGCACAACAATAACAGCTTTTACATTAGGATACTTTATAAAAGCCTCTTCTAGTGCTTCAGGACACATATTCCATGTTTCTTCATTACTATCAATAAAAACAGGAGTTGCATTTTGATAGATTATTGGATTTGCTGTAGCTGAGAAAGTAAGCGTTGGACAAAAAACAATATCCCCTGCTTCTACTCCTGCGGCTTTTAAAGCTAAATGGATAGCTGCTGTTCCTGAAGACAAAGCAGCTGCGGATTTAGAACCTACTTTAGTTGCTAACTCTTCTTCAAACTTGTTTACATTTTCTCCAAGAGGAGCGATCCAGTTTGTATCAAAAGCTTCTTTCACGTATTCCATTTCATATCCTTCTTCACTCATATGAGGAGAAGAAAGAAAAATTCTATCTTGCATATTATGGACTTCCTTCCATCTTAAGATATCTTCTATTTTGTTTGAATATTGTTAACTATTCTTTTATAACTGCTGGTACACCAGCTACTAAAACATTGCTTGGTACATCTTTAGTTACAACTGCCCCAGCTGCTATAACAGAATCATATCCAATGTTAATATTATTTATAATAGTGGCCCCAATACAAATCCACGTCCGCTCTCCGACTTTTACAGTGCCGCCAAGGTGAGCACCAGGAGATGTATGAACACCATCTTGTAATAGACAGTCATGGTCAATCGTAGAAGCTGTATTAATAATACAGCTTTTACCGATTCTTGCATCTGGATTTACTACTGCTCCTGCCATTATTACTGTTCCTTCTTCTATAGAACTTTTTGCGCTCACTGTACTAGAAGGATGAATAAGGATTGGTATTTTAAAGCCATGATCACTTAATTTTTTTGTCCATGTAACCCTCGCATTATTACTACCGATGGCCACAAAGGCGTATTCATATTTTTTTTTAAAGGCAGGTAAATCAGCTAGTTTACCTACTATAGGAATTCCTAATACTTCTGAAACATCTTCTCTATCATCTAGAAAAGCAACCTGTTCCCAATGTTTCATAAGCTGAGCAATTTCAGATACTACTTTTCCATGACCGCCTGCACCTAAAATTAATAGTTTAGCCACAATATTTTACTCCTTGCCTTATTAAAGATAGAAATACCTACTTCTATAATAAAGAAATAATTTAGTTCATACTTTTTACAAGCAAACTTTCACGATCGTTCGCTAAATTCAGCACATAATCTCTAGTATAATCTGTATCGTAAACTTTGTAATTATCAACCAACGTTGAAACTCGAGAAAAGTCAACTTCCACGGATTTCCCAATAAATATCTTAGGAAAAATAGCCTCATCATGTACTTCATCTTTTCCTAGAAGCTCTTCATACATTTTTTCCCCAGGTCGAATGCCTGAATACTTAATTCCAATCTCTTCTTCCGTATAACCTGAAAGTTTAATCAGGTTCTTTGCTAAATCTACAATCTTAACAGGTTCACCCATATCCAATACAAAAATTTCTCCGCCACGAGCAAGCGTCCCGGCTTGCATAACGAGTCTGGAGGCCTCAGGAATTGTCATAAAATACCTTGTCATTTCAGGATGCGTAACTGTAACAGGCCCACCGGTTTGAATTTGCTTTTTAAATAGAGGAATTACACTACCACGGCTACCTAGAACATTACCAAAACGAACAGCTACAAACTTTGTCTGACTGTGCTTATCTAACTCCTGAATTACCATTTCTGCAATTCTCTTAGTAGAACCCATAACATTTGTAGGATTAACCGCTTTATCTGATGAAATCAGCACGAAATTACTTACTGAAAAAGTATCAGCAGCCTCTGCTACGTTCTTTGTACCAATTACGTTATTTTTTACAGCTTCCTTAGGGTTATATTCCATTAAAGGTACATGCTTATGAGCAGCAGCATGGTAAACCACGTCTGGTCTGTATTTGTTCATTACATCAAAAATCCGCTGGCGATCTTGAATATCAGCAATAATGGGAATGATTTCAAATTTACCTTTGAATCGATTTCTTAACTCCATATCGATAGAATAAATAGAATTTTCTCCATGACCAAGAAGCAATATTTTTTCGGGTTTGAATTTGCTGACTTGTCGGCAAATCTCTGATCCAATCGACCCTCCAGCCCCCGTTACAAGAATTGTTTTTCCAGTTAACTTCTTTGATATACCTTGAATATCAAGCTCTACTGGATCTCTTCCTAATAAGTCTTCAACCTGTACATCCCGAAATTGATTAACAGATACTTTTCCTGTAATGATATCTTCTATCATCGGCATAATCTTTATTTGAGCTTTTGTTTTACTACACTCTTGATAAATCCTTTGAACCTCAAGTTTATTAAGTGACGGTATTGCAATAATAATATGGCCAATTCCCTTTTTTTCTACAACCTCAGGGATATCTTCTGTTTTGCCAAGCACTGTAACTCCAAAAATCTCAAGCTTTTGTTTTGCAACATCATCATCTACAAAAGCAATTGGTTTTAGTTCACTTTCATTATGCTTTAGCAATTGACGAACAAGCATAGTTCCAGCTGATCCTGCCCCCACAATGAGCGCATTCTCTTTTTCTACGACTGACTTAATAAGACGCCCTCTTACCATCCTCCAGGAAAAACGGGAACCTCCAATAAGGCACATGTGTAAAAGCCATGTGATAAATAAAACTCGAATGTATATATCACTGTTTACTAGAAACTGAACAATTGCTGCCGTTCCTATCGAGAACGTTACAGCTTTTACAACGGCTACAAGTTCTCCCACACTAGCATATTCCCAAGCCTTATGGTACAAGTGATAAATAAATGCAAATACATGATGGCTTACTAATAAAGTCAAAGAACTGATTGTCAACATTTGAAGTGTGTAAATGTTAAAGTAAGGGTTTAAAATATAATATCCAATAAATATTGAAAATAGGACGATAAATGAATCCATTCCTATTAGCAATGACACTCGTTTTGAGTAGCTCAATTTGACACCTTCCTCATGTGAAATTTTATCGTGAAAAATATCTAGAAAAAGGACATAATAGTTACACCCTTGAATTAGATATTTAAATTAAAGTTTAAAACATCTATTTTATTTAATAATGGCTGTATGTTTCGTTTCTTGAACCACTAAATTATTCATAATTCTCAACAAATCTTCTTTTAAATCCGGATGTTGTAATGCAACTTCAATCGTCGTTTCAATAAACCCTAATTTCTCCCCAACGTCATAACGTTTACCTTCAAAATCATATGCAAATACACGCTGAATTTCATTTAGCTTTTGAATGGCATCCGTTAATTGGATTTCACCGCCTGCCCCTACTTCTTGTTCCTCTAAAAACTTGAAGATTTCAGGTGTAAACACATAGCGCCCCATGATAGCTAGATTTGAAGGTGCTGTACCTGCGGCTGGCTTTTCTACAAATGTATTCACTTGGTGACGACGGCCATCGTTTGAAATTGGATCGACGATGCCGTAGCGATGCGTTTGATTGTCAGGGACTGTTTGCACACCTATTACGGACGAAAGAGTTTGTTCATATTCGTTCATTAATTGACGAAGACAAGGTGTTTCTGCTTGGACAATATCATCGCCTAACAACACAGCAAATGGCTCGTCGCCGATAAAGTTACGCGCACACCATACAGCGTGACCTAATCCTTTTGGTTCTTTTTGGCGGATATAATGAATATCAACGTTTGAAGACTGACGCACTTTTTCTAAAATATCGAATTTTTCTTTTTCGACTAAATTATTTTCAAGTTCTGGAGCATAATCAAAATGATCTTCAATCGCGCGTTTTCCTTTTCCAGTTACGATGATGATGTCTTCAATACCTGATTGAACCGCTTCTTCGACGATATATTGAATAGTTGGTTTATCAACGATGGGAAGCATTTCTTTTGGCATTGCTTTCGTTGCGGGTAAAAACCGAGTACCCAATCCAGCAGCTGGAATAATAGCTTTTTTAATTTTTTTCATCGTCATTCATTCCTCGTTTCTTCCTATTTATATATATTGTGTAAGCACTTACGAATGCGCTGCAACTGTAGCTGCAGCGCATTCGTAGGTGCTTATAAATTAATAGGGGCATTTAACCCCACCTCACACCGCACTCCTGACAACGAACGCGTCTAAGGTACTTTTCTACCCACAGTGTAGCCGAGTGCCTCCTTTGATAGTGGTAGAGGAGACATCACCATATATATTGCTCATTTTATTACTATTTTTGAATATTCATCCTGTATTAGAAAAAATTAAAAACTTGTCTTTAATTTCAACAAGTTTCTAAGGGTTGGGGACGTTTATCTACAATAATTTTTATAGTGCATTCATCTTATCTATTCTTAGTTATTTTTGTACATTTTTATTAATAGCCATTAGACCTATAACTTATGACACAATGGTAAAATTAATGTTATCACAAAAATAGGAAAAGAGGGATAAGAATTTTTGTCGAAATTTGCGATATCACAAGTTTTTTGAATGAAAAGATAATATTTTCGCCCCAAAAGACCTTTTTATGTCGTTAAATGTTGAAAGTCTTACCTTTTTCTATATTTAGTAAGTTGCTAGAGCTTCTATCACAAATAATGAGAATAATAAATATTTCTATATAAAAATATCTTAATATTATATAAGAAGAAAGACACTTAAGGATATTTCTTGCATTTTCATCCCTTTTCTCTTACGATATGAAGATAAATCTAAAAACAAAAGGATTTTTTTGTATGATACTAAAAAGAATTTGTGTTGTTGCGATGATACTTGCTATTTCTCATTTTTCCCACACGCCTCATCTTCAAGTGACGGATCCAAACTCCTGGAGCAATGCTTCAGTCTGGAATCATAAAGCCACTCTTTGGTCTGTATTACATCCTGGCAGTGAATTTTATACGTCTTATACATACGGATTTGATTTAGAGTTTATTTTACGTAAACTTGCCCATATTTCTTTTTTCGGCTTATTAGCACTATTAATTTACTGGAATTTGAAAAAAAGTTCGTGGAGATATGTAAAAGCGTGGGTTTTACTCGCTTGTTTTGCTTTTTTAGATGAATTGCATCAAGCTTTTATTATTGGACGCGATGGGCGAATTATTGATGTAGCTATTGACTCCTTTGGCGGTGCACTGTTTTTATTTTTACTTTACAGATACAAAAAGATCTCTAGAAATTAGAGATCTTTTTTTTGCGTTTCCTCTATTCTTTTTTTACATATTTCTCGTACTTCTCCATATCCGTACTAATAATCTGAGCGGGAACTCCCGCTACAACACAATTGCTTGGAATATCTTTTGTCACTACTGCATTGGCCCCTACTACCACATTATCTCCAATCGTTCCTCCAATACAAATTGCCCCAGGAGCAATGTATACGTTATCTCCAATAATCGGCTGCTTGCCCCGTGATCCTACGGTTACATTTTGTGAGATGGTGCAGTTTCTTCCTATTTTCGCTGATTTTTGAATAACAACTCCAATGCCGCCGTAGCCCAGTTTTGTCCCTTCGCCTATTTCTGCTGTGTATGGAATATAAGAGTTGAATTTATGACGAATGAAGTCTTTTACATATTCTGCCCCTTTTGTTAGGCCATTTTCATAAAAGATTCTAGATAACTTGTAGAGATCCATTGCTAAGAAGCGATGTAAGTTAGTTGTCAGTATATTTTTTTCACTTACTTTTAAGGTATAGCTCTCAGTTTGATAATCGTCTAGTTCAAGAGCTTCTAACGCAATTAACGTAACGTTTTGTCCTTTAATGTCTTCGAGGCTTTCAACTGGAAGATCAAAAAAAGTTTGGCCGCAGTATTGATTGGTTGGATCAATAAAACTTCTAATATGGTTATGTTTTTCCATCAATAGTTTAATAAAAGCTGCGTTTCGATGGACACCTACGATGGAATAAATCTTTTGTTGGTTTACTGGGTGGTCTTTTGTTTCAAAATCTTTGTAGCGAAAATCTTCGCTGTTTTTTATTGTTCGTTCTCCTTCAGCATTTCGGATAAAGACTTTCACTCTATATCTTCCCCGTTCATGTAAGTTAAACGTATGTGAATGATTTCTAGAATACGGGATCTTTTCAATGACTTCTTGATCTTTGATTAAATAATACGACACTTTTGTATGTTTGTGTTCTCCGTGGCATGTTACTACAAGCTGATAAAAGTTTTTAAGTTCAAGGGTTAACTCATTAATCGATTGTTTCATTCGTATCTCCTTTTATTTCTTGGCCAAATGAAAACATTTTAGCTCAATACTCTTCTCTCTAACAATTGGTAAAATTCTTCATTTCTATTCTATCTCAATTTAGAAAAAATGAAGAGAAAAACTTTTTTATCGTTACCGTTATAAATTAATCTTTTTTCTGGCTCTATATTTATTTAGGTCTTAATTCTTATATATTATCCACAAAAATAATTCTTTTGTCATATTTTGTCGAGTAAATTAAATTGCTTCATCCTTTTAATACTATTAAAATATTTAAATGGTAAAATATTTTAATTTAAGGAGACTTTAGTATGAATAAACAAGTTTTAAAAACAATGATTGCATTCATTGTTCTCTTCTCAGTTGCTGCGTACGGTAACTTTTTACCTAGTAAAGTTTCGGCAGCAACTTCAAGTGTACGGTTAAGCTCATTATCTCCAGATTCGGATCACAGCTTTTATACCTCTTATTGGAATGATGAAAAATTTACTGATGTATATGGTAAAACAGTAAATGATGGAGTAGGCCTTCATGATGATTCTGCTTACTCAACCTATAACGTCGCTGGAAAAGGCTACTCTTCTTTTCAAGGAAAAGTTACTCTTGATTCTCGATATGCAAACGGCGATTATGGTAAATCTGTAGTTGGTTTTTATGCAGATGATCGTTTACTATACGAAAAGCCTTTGGCAAAAAGTAGCGGTGTTGTAAGCGTGAATGTAAAGTTACCTAAAAATACAAAAGGTTTTTCAATTGTCGTCAAAGAAAAAAGTGGAAGTAAAGGCCAACATTTTATTGTTGTACAAGACGGCCAATTTATTAAAGGTGGTTCTTATTTAAGTGTCCCTTACTCTTCATATAGCTCCCTTGTAACCATAGGGGACTCTCGCTCCGAACGTTATAATAGTACGGATTCTTACCACGATCTAGAAGATATTAATGGTAACCTCATTACGAATGGATTCTCTTTAGACACTTCGTATAACACGGGAGGGTTAAGCTATTCAACATTCTCTATTGAAGGTAACGACTACAACACTTTAGAAACATCTATTTCTCTTGATGCAAGATACGTGAATGGTGATTGGGGTAAGTCAATAGTAGGTATTTATGCAGATGATTACCTTCTTTATGAAAAAGAATTCACGTCTAAAACATCGATTCAAAAAGTTAAAGTGTCTATTCCCAAAGGTACAAACCATTTAACTCTTCTAGTGAATCAAATTAATGGTGCTAAAGGAACGCAAGCAGTGACATTCAGTCAGCCTGTAGTATCAAAAACAGGTTCTTCTTACACGTCTGTCCCATATACAGCTTTGCCATCTACAATTGGTGCTAATGATAGTCACAGAGCATGGGAAACTCATTTATCACAGTTCGGAAAAATCATTCGTTTTTCAAACGGAACGTTAGGCACTTCAGGATTAGTTTTTGAAGGTGTTTATTACAGTGATTCTTACGCTACTTACAATCTTTCAGATGCTGGAGTAAACTACTTTAAAGCAAAACTATCGTTGGATTCTGCGTACCTTCAAGGTGACTACGGGTCATCTACAATTCAGCTTTTAGCAGATAATCGAGTGCTTTATTCAAGAGCTCTAACAAGATCAACTGGTATTGTAAATGTAGGTGTACAAATCCCTTCAAAAACACAAGAATTTAAAATCGTGGTTAAGCAAAAAGAAGGGGCAAAAGGCTATCATAACGTTGTGTTAGGTAACGCAGTATTCCAAAAGCTACCGGTATCAGCAAAACTATCCCCTTCTCGTGTATCTGTTGCTAATAACTATAACCAAAACGACGTTGTAACAGTGAAGTCATTAGCTAAAGGCGATGTGATTAAAGTCTATAATACTAAAGGCGCTTTATTAGCGACATCTAAACCTGTTACATCTAACTATACGAAAGTAGCAATTAAACAATTAGGGACAGCTAAAGGAAATATCCTTGTATCACGTACAACATCAGGCGTTTTAGAAAGTGATCCTGTCTCTGTGCCTTATGCAGCAGAACCTGTTCCATCTCCTTCTGTCGCTGCCAAACAAGTAACGATTGAAAATAATAAAAACAAAAACGATTTAATTACAGTAAAGTCGTTAAGCAAAAATGATGTTATCAAAGTTTATAATTCAAAAGGAAGTCTGATTGCGACATCTAAACCTGTTACATCTAACTACACCAAGATTTCTATTAAACAGCTTGGTACTGGAAAAGGAAATGTACTGATTTCTAGGATTAGCACAGGTAAAGTAGAAAGCGCTAAAACTTCTGTTGCTTATAAAGCAGAATAAAGAAAAGCCGAAACATGTGAAACTTCACATGTTTCGGCTTTTTTATTAGCCTACCGTTAGAATACGATACGGGCTATATTTACCTTTTGGATTTTTAATAGTAATACTAATTTTTGTCTTGGCTGCCTGTGGTTTAATCGTTACATTAAAAGTTCCTTTACTATCCGCTACGCCTCTTCCAATTAGCTCTGATCCCTTTTTAATATAGACGATACTTTTAGCTTCTGTTGTACCTGTAACGGTTGTGGACATACTGCGAACACGATTTACATTAGGAGCAGAAGGACCAGAAGATACAACTGTTTTATACGTGTAAGGACTATATCCACCTTTTCCTTTTGCCGTTACGCCTAGTTTCGTATTCACTGATTGTTTTCGAATGGTAATGCTAAATGCACCCTTACTATTTGCTGTGCCTGTACCAATCACATTTGTACCTGCTTTCACATATACACGACTTCTCGCTTCAGTCGTTCCTGTTACCGCTGTGGATTCGTCTGTCATATCATTAACGGCTGGTGCATTAGGTGCTTTGTATTTTGCCACTACTGTACTGTATGTGTACACACTGTACCCAGCGCTGTTTTTCACCGTTACGCCTAGTTTTGTATTAGCGGCTTGAGGCGCTATTCCAATGCTATACGTTCCTTGCTTGGTTGCTACTCCTCTTCCCAGAACTGTTGAGCCTTTTTTTACATATACAATACTGTTTGCTTCAGCTGTACCTGTTACGTTTGTATCTTGATCAGTCACTGTGTGAATAACAGGAGCAGCTGGTTTTTGAACAGTTTTTGAAACATTTATATACGTGTATCCACTATACCCAGCGCTATTTTTCACCGTTACGCCTAGTTTTGTATTAGCGGCTTGAGACGCTATTCCAATGCTATACGTTCCTTGCTTCGTTGCTACTCCTCTTCCTAACACTGTTGAGCCTTTTTTTACATATACAATACTGTTTGCTTCAGCTGTTCCGCTGACCGATGTATCTTGATCATAGATTTTATTAATGGTTGGCGCTTCTGGTTTGGTTACTTTTTGTACGACTGTTTTGTACGTATACGCACTGTATCCCACACTATCTTTAATGACTACACCAATCTTCGTTTTAGCTGCCTGCGGCTGGATAGATACTGAATATGTACCTTGACTGGATACTGTACTACGCCCTAACAACGTTGAGCCTTTTTTCACATACACGATACTTCCAGGCGCTGCTTTTCCTGTAACTTTCGTATCTTCTGATGTGATATCGTTTACTTCCGGCGCATTAGGCAATACTTTATATACTCTTGGGTAAGCTGTATCATAGGCGCTTGTTAAAAGAGTCGTAGGATAATAAAATGCGAGAATTTCTTGATAGTTTTTCCCTTGTTTTGCCATACTGTTCGCACCAAATTGACTCAAACCAATTCCATGACCAAATCCCTTACCCGTAATAACAATTGATGTTCCATTGTCTTTAATATCCGTTACGTATTTACTGAGCATACTGCTCCCATCAATTAAACGAATAACCTCCTCAGCAAGACTTCCTGTTAAATCCCATTGTTTTTCAACAATTTGTCCATCTTTATCAAATTCATTTTTAACGATGTATTTAACGCTAAGGTCTCCTTTTGTCACGCGTTTACCAGAAGTAGGCTCGTAAAAATTCACTTTTGAAATACTTGTAATCTTGATATCTTTTCCTGTTAAATCCTTTTTAAGCATTTCACTTTTAATTCGGTCTGTCATAGTTTTATCAGCTTCTTTTGTTGTGTCCCACCATTGTTCGGGCTTCTTCAAATCTTTTCCTGATAAATTAATTTGTTGCTTTTGAACAGTCTTTGTCCATATTCTTTGAGGGTCATAAGGATCATCTTTAACTTGAGAATAAGTATTCACAGGAGTATCCCAAAAGTTTGTGTTCGATTCAATGATTCCTCCATTACTTGAAGAGTACACTGCATTTACAGTACTCCCTTTATATGTGATAACTTGTCCAAAAGTCTCATCAACAGCTTGAGATGTTCGAGCATTCCAATTGTATCCTCCATAAACTTGATAACGAGTTGAGTCATTAATTAATTTACCATGCAAACTTAATACATACGATCTTGCAGCTATAGCTTGAGATTTAAATGTATCTAATTCCCATGATGTATATACCTCTCTTGGAATTACTCCTTTTAAATAGTCCTCCATTGGAAGAGTATTAACTGGTCGAACATATTTGTTATTTTCATTTTTAAATAACATGTTTCCTAGATAAGGCTGTCCATTAATAGAAAGCGTAGCATCGTATGTAGAAGGTATAACTTCAAATCTAGAAAACTCTCCAATTTTCTCTTTAGCTTGATATAAGGATACACCTGCGCCTGCTATTTTCACTTCATAGTCTTTGTTCGCCTGTAGGGTTATATCTTGGTCTTTAATACGATATAACGCCGAGGGGTGAATCGTAATACTACTTTTGCTACCTAAATCATTTGTCAACTCTACTGACACAAGAGGTTCTGTTCCTGCTGCTTCTGCTGTAGAGAACCAGGCTAGTGGAGTTAAAACAACAGCTAGTCCTAGTATAACTCTTAATATAAATTTCATTTTCTTTTCGCCTTACCTTTCTCTATTTTTCTAGTAATATTGCATAAAAAACACTCTTTCCTAATATCGGATACAATTTCATACTTGCCAGAGGCACGCTTAATTTTTTAACTTTTTTTTACTTAAGTTGATAAAATCCTTAAATCATCTACTTTTTTCAACTTTTTGTTTATATTTGTCGAATCCTTATGCTATAATGTTGAAGATATGACTTTATATCATGCTTGATTTAAAACCTAATTAAAACCGAAAAAGAGTCCTTTTCTACAAGTAGAAAAGGACTCTTTTTTCTATTGAACTACGCTAACTGCTTTAGCTACACTTTGATTTCCGCCTAAATCGGTTGATGTAATCGATAGCTTTGTTCCTACTTTTTGCTTTGCTATTGCGACTTTGAACTGTCCTTTGACATCCGCTGTGCCGCTGCCAATCAGCCTAGTACCTACTTTAATTGTAAGTTTTGCATTTGCTTCTGAGGTACCTGTTACAGAAATAGATTGGCTCGTGACCTTGTTTACTGCAGGAGGTGATGGAGCTGTTTTGTCTTGAACGGTAATCGTTTGAGCTGCACTTACATTTCCAGCTAAGTCTTTTGCTGTAACAAAGATTTTTGTTCCGGCTTTTTGCTTAGGAATGGTAAGTTTAAATTCCCCTTTAGCATTAGACATTCCTGTTGCAATAACCGTCGTACCTATTTTTACATCTACTTGAGCATTAGGTTCCGCCGTTCCTGTGACGACTGTTTGCTGATCTGTAATGCTATTTGCTGTTGGTATAGAAGGTGCTGTTTTATCTTTAACCACAACTGTTGTAGGTGCACTTTCTCCCGTACTATTTTTGGCATTCACAGCTATTTTTGTTCCGGCTTTTTGCTTAGAAATCATCATTGAAAATTGTCCGTTACTCCCTGCTTTAGTGCTTCCGATAACGACCGTTTCGACTTTTGCCGTAACCGTTGCATTACTTTCTGCTGTTCCCGTAATAGTCGTAGTATTGTCTCCTATTTCGTTAACTTTTGGAGCAGAAGGCACTTTCTTTTTAGCTGTAACACTTACATAAGCAGTCGAGCTCACGTTATTTGCTTTATCTGTTGCATATAGACTGATTTTTGCTCCAGCTTTTTGTTTTCTAACCCGTATAGAAAAGCTGCCTTTATCGTTAGCCGTAGCTGTTCCAATTGTTATTGTTCCTACTTTCGCTGTGATACGAGAGTTAGGCTCAGCTGTGCCTGTTAAACTCTCATCTTGATCAGTTATAGGATTCACTTTTGGAGAGACAGGCGGTGTTTTGTCTTCAACAACTATTTCACTTGTCGTACTGCTATTTCCCGCTTTATCTCGAGCTGTTACACCTATTTTTACTCCTCCGAGCTGCTTTCCTATTCTAATGGAGAAGTTGCCTTTTGCATCTGATGTTGCACTGCCAATTACTTTGCTATCAATCTTTGCTGTAATGAAAGCACTTGGTTCAGATGTTCCTGTTATTGTTTCTCCTTGATCAGTTAACGGATTTACAATTGGTGCTGCTGGTGCAGTCTTGTCTTGTACAATGATTTCTACGGCTTTACTCGTGTTATTAGCTGCATCTTGTACAACAATACTTAATTTTGTTCCCGCTTTTTGTTTAGAAATTTTCACACTAAACGTACCCTTGCTTGTCGCTTTACTTTTCCCCACTACTTTACTGCCTGCTTTTACGTAAACCGTTGCATTGCTTTCGGTTGTTCCGGTGACGGCAGTGGAAGAATCGCTAACGGCATTTACTTTTGGGACTGCTGGTGGAGTCTTATCCTGTACAATAACTTGAGCTTCTCCGCTCGTATTTTCGTAAGCATCTTTAGCCGTTACCGCAAGTTTGCTTCCCGCTTTTTGTTTGGCAATAGAAACTGTAAAACTACCATTTTCATTTGCTACTCCGTTGCCAATTTGTGTACTTCCTGCTTTTACACTAACTGATGACCCGGCTTCTGCTGTTCCAGTAACTGTAGTGTCTCGATCAGTGACTCTATTAACGTTCGGTGTAGACGGCGCTGTTTTATCATTTACCGTCACAACGGTTCGTTCACTTTGATTTCCTGTACCATCGATTGCTATTACGTCTAACGAAGACAGACTTCTTTGACGATCTATATTCACTTGGAATGAACCTTGGTTATCGACCGTTCCTTCATAGGTG
This sequence comes from Priestia sp. TRN 1309, assembly GCF_050846875.1. Taxonomy (NCBI): domain Bacteria; kingdom Bacillati; phylum Bacillota; class Bacilli; order Caryophanales; family Bacillaceae; genus Priestia; species Priestia sp. TRN 1309. The sequence goes on from NZ_JBOZGM010000003.1 coordinate 317,151, forward strand.
TTTGTTTCTCCTGTGACTCTAATAGTAGCCCCTGCTTCTGCTGTACCAGCAACAACTGTATCTTGATCTGTTACTGTATATACTTGAGGAGCAGATGGAGGCGTTCGATCTTGAACAGTGACTTCTGTTTGCTCACTTTCGTTGCCAGCTTCGTCTGTAGCTGTAAACGTTATTTTTGTTCCTGCTTGTTGCCGAGGAATATACATGTAAAACCATCCACCAGACTGCGCTTGTGTAGTTTCTATTACATTTCCGTCAATTCTTGCTGTGACCGTTGCATAATCTTCTGCAAAGCCTTGCACCAAGGAGTCCTGATCTCCAATGTCATAAACAGTTGGCTTAAAAGGTGCAGTGACATCCTGCTCTGCTACTGTGAAATCTCCTCCGTTTAAATCTGCATTTCGAAAATTATCTCCATAGTCATACAAAAAAGTCTGGTTATCAAATTTATCAATCAACGTGACAGATACACATTCAAACTGGCCTAGTCCCATATATCCATACGTAGCTAAATATAAATTCTGCAGCTTAAATTGATTACTTCCTATGTTGGTAGCGTCAAAAGAGACATACCCACCTTGAGGTATTTTGTACTCAACATTCACACGTTTTATTTCGCTATATTCATCATAAGCATTTACAATAACGTTTACTGAATCATATAAATTCACTTTTTTACTGTTAGCATTAATTCCGTTAAAAACTGGCCCAGCAGTATCGGGATAAGACGTGGTCTTAAAATTCCCTTCGTCTAACTCATAGAACCCTCCTTCTTCTACGTCATCATACATGCTAAAACGACCATCGTTATACTCAACCCATATAGAGGAAACCTTCCATTCTCCTTCTTTACTAAAAAAACTTCCAATACTTCCCTCGTACGCACCATTTCCATTGTTCAACAGAGAAACCTGCATATATCCTCCAGCAGGAATCTTATAGTTAACGTATACTTGGCGAATCCTACTATTTGAATCAAATTTCATCGTAATGGTTTGATAGTTAGGAATTAATACCGTTTTTTCTGCCAGTGTAAAGGAGATTAGGTCTTCTATTCTTCCATCTGCAATCTGTGCTTTTGCAGGCGTTCCATAATTTCCAATAGAGAACAAGCAACACATAATCAAACAAACTGTCAATATCTTTCTCGTCATTTTTCTTCCCCCAGAATCAAAATACACTTTTTTATCTATTTAGTTGACTCCAATTAACATCTCTAGCGTTATTAGCTCCCCTCTTATAAGTTCAATTTAAACTTTTCAGCTAATTATACCAACTTATAGTTATTTATAACTACAACTTTAGTCATGAAATCTTTTCATAATTCTTTTTATATTAGTGACTTTACATAGTGAATTTTTCATAAAAAAAGAAGCCATTATTTAAATGACTTCCTTTGCACAAGTTCTTTTTACCCGATAGGCTGTAGTGTTTCTTTTTCGGCAAAATACCAAAGGAGAATAGAATACACTGAAAACACTTTGCGAATATGAACTCTGCTGCTTAGATTTGGTGATCGTAGCAACCTAAATAAGATTTTACGATTAAACATTGCATCAATTTCTCTTGTTTCCATCGTCGATAGATACTCCAAACATTTCTCTTGTACAGAACCTAATTCAACGACTTGCCAAAGAGGTGCTCTAAGCTTTTTAGCTCTTTCGATATGTTCAGGCAGGGCCTTTGGGGCTTTCATTCCTTCAACAGGTTTAACCATTTCACTTAGCGCAAACTTCGGACGTCTTTCACTTTTAAACTCTCTCATTTTCACATTTCCGCGCAGTTTAGGATATGTTTCTGTATAAATTTCTCGATCAAAAGGCAAAGTCGATAACTCAGAGAATAAACGATTCATCAGATCAATACCAACCACATTTGCAGAACGCATCTCCTGAGGAACAGATAACGCACACTTAATACCGTTTAGCGTATAAAGCGGGTCAAACCGCGCCCCAAAACTACTCCAGCGGTGAGAAGTCACTCCTACATAATATCTGTTTCGAATCACGAGATACATATAATCTAAATATGCATCTTCACGAAGACCATTTTCACGGCAATCATTAAAGAATTGCTTAATCTTTTGGGAAAACCGCTTTTTAAATTTTTCCGACAGCAAAGCATTATCTGTGTCTTTATCAAAAAAGATTTTCCCCCATAAAGTTGGCATTAGAGAATCCACATCATGGATTTGCTCTAGCTCTGCCCTTGAACCGAAAAATGATCTAAAGCATTCACCGTAACCGCCGCTTAGCACAATATTTGGGTTCGTCTCATAAAAACGGTGCGGAGACGCAGCTAGAATGCCGCTGGAAAAATCCAATGGCCATAAAAATCGTTCTTCTAACGTTTGTGGTGCCTTTAATGCATTAAAACCATTGTATTCTGTCATTGTTAACCCAAATTCAGAACATAGTCGTTCAGCCGTATATCGATCCGGCATATTTGGGCGGCCCGAACAAAAGAAACGATAAGATTGCCCTGAATCCGTGCCTAGTATACCAGCCAATACTAAGCGCGAATCAAATCCACCTGTTAAATGAGAAATTTTGTGCGCCGCATGTTTATAGTTGCTAACCGCTTTTATGTTATTTTTAATTTCTTCTACAGCAAGCGCTAGCTGCTCTTCGTATGACTTATCACTTGAGAAGAAATCTTGTTTCCAGCTGTATTCGTTAATAGAGAAACTATTGTTAGTAGACGTTACGTATTCAAAAGGTTTGAGCGCTTGAATCTCTTCATAGCTTGATTCAAAAAAGCCTCCATTCCCTGTTCCAATAACTTCATTCAAATAATCCATAGACTTTTGAAGTGAAATACCTACACTGCTTAACACGCTAACAATTGAATCAATATCGGTTGAGAAAACAGTAATTGAACGCGAGCGGTAATAGAAGACAATAGCGCTTCCAAAAGGATCTGGGATAATCATACTTTCTTGAGCAGATTTATTACCGATAAATCCACACAACGAACCTCTCATATCTCGACCGATAAAGTCACCTGAAATATGATGACCAGCTTCTTCTAAAGCAGTAACCCAGTCGCTCGGATTCATAATAAATTGACTTCTATATACTCCTGAACCACTGCTATCTATTAAATAGTCAGCATTTTTCACTTGTGTATGTACGGCTACGTTAGAAGGCATAAAATAGCAGCCTTCATAAATCTTGAATTTCATTAACTCTGGATATTCATTATTTGAAAAAATAAGTACAGGTGCAGTTTTAGGCAATAAAATCCCCTCGTTCCAATTAATATATAATTTTGTCTTCAGGTTATAAGTCCAAAGACCTTATGTAATATTTTGCAGCAAAACTATTTTATAACAAAACACATACTTTTGGTATATATATTTACTTATTTTTACTTAAAGTGAATAAAAAGTTTCATCTGTTAACAAACCTATAGTTCTAAATAAATTGTAATATATCCAAAATATCTTTATCTTCCCTTCATAAATAAAAAACTGTTCCATCTACTTCATACAAAAAGCATGGAGCAAATTGATATGCTCCATGCTTTTTCTTAGATTTTAAACCTCGCAATCAATTCTTGCAGCTCCTCTGACATATTTGCTAAATCCATCGCGGATGAAGCAATTTCCTCCATGGAAGCAAGCTGTTCTTCCGTTGTAGCTGACACGTTTTGCGCACCGGCTGCCGCTTCTTCAGCGATACCGTTGACTTCGTGAATCGCCTGCTGGACTTCGAGCGTATCTTTGGCTAGATTATGAATAGCGCTTCCGATTTGCTGAATTTGATCCACTACGTGCTGTACGGCTTCGTTAATTTGCATAAATGATGTACCCGCTTGTTCCACTACTGCTAAGCCTTCTTTTACTTCTTTGGTAGTGGCCGTCATCGATTGAAGCGTTCGAGCTGTTTCACTTTGAATGAGTGAAACTAGATCTTTAATTTGATTCGCTGAGTTGGATGAGCCTTCTGCTAGTTTACGTACTTCACTCGCCACAACGGCAAAGCCTTTTCCGTGATCTCCTGCTCTTGCTGCTTCAATAGCTGCGTTCAAAGCAAGCAGATTTGTTTGATCGGCAATGGTTGTGATGACATCGTTAATTTGACTAATTTTCGCTGAGTGTTCGCTAAGACCTTGAAAAACAGATGAGAGTTCAGTGACATTGTCGTTGATTGATTTCATTTGTTGGGCTGCTGTTTCAACGGTCTCTGTTCCGCTATTTGAAATCGCAGCCGTGTCGAGTGCTCGCTTAGTGATTTGCTCGACGTTTTCAACAACTTCTGATGTTTGGTTCGTAATGCGGTGAATAATGGTGGAGCTTTCTTGAATTTGATTCACTTGATGGTTAGATCCTGAGGCTAGTTTTTCAGTGATGCTTGAAATATGTTCAATGGCGCTATTGTTTTGTTCTGCGCTGGCGCTTAGTTCTTCTGAAGAAGCAGCCACCGTTGATGAAATGTTTCCAACGGACATGATCATTTCTTTCAATCCGCCAATCATTTTATTAAATGATGCTGTAAGTAAGCCAATTTCATCTTTGGATTCGTAGGTGCCTTGCACTTGAAAATCCCCTTCTTTTGCTGTTTCCATGAGGTTTTTAATATCGTTTAACGGCTTTGTAATCATGCGTGCAATCAGAAGTCCAACCCCTATTGTAAGTAGGATGACCAACGCGCTGACGAGTAAAAGAGTAGTAACGGCTGATTTTACGCTTTGCTTATTTTTTTGATAAATGCTTTTTGCTTCGTTATTATTTATCGTCTGAAGATCATCTAGCGTGTTGTTTATGGTTGTACGCAGGGTGACGATTTGTTTAGAAAAAACGTTATAGGCTTCGTCTCCTTTTTCATCTTGAGCAAGCTGTATAGCTTCACTTCTTGCTTGTGTTAAGTTACTAATATTTTCTTTGTATACATCGAGCTTTTCTTTTTCATTGTCCAGCATAAATGTTTTTTCGTATTGCGCCATGAGCTTGTTATTTTCAGCTTCTTTTTCTTGAATTTCATCGAGGCGCTTACGCTGATAGTTTTCATCTTTTGATAAAATCATTTCAAGCGTATTGGCATCAATCGCACGGTTATTTGTACGAATTTGCCCTAACTGCCTGATTGGCTGCAGGCGATCATTATACATAGACTCCGAGCTGTCAGCAATTCGCTGTGTGTAAAAATAGCTGATCACGGTGACTGAAAGAAGTGAAATTGTTGAAATTATAACCATGACTAGCAGCTTTCGATAGATACTCAGATTTCGTAATGCCCCCATAACATTTCCCCTTTTCGCTGATGTATTCTCCTGCTTTCTATCGGTCATGGGGCTTGTTCTATCCATAGTACGTTTGTGAATTTTTATTGCCATACAAAACGCGCTGAAGCAATCATCGCATCTTTTCCCTTTTAATACACAATACTTTCGGTCATATTAATGACGTTTGTTTCTACTTCTTTTAATCTCTTTTCACTTTCACTTTCCGTTTTTTGCCTAACTCCAAAATAAAACTTCACTTTTGGCTCTGTACCGAACGGACGAATTTCAAACTAAGAGCTGTCTTGCAGCCAAAATTTGAGTACGTTGGATGAAAGCAAGTTCATCCTTTCTTACTGAACGGTGAATAAGTTGGTTCTTATTCCAGTTTGATAGTCTTCTATTTTCTCGACTGCTGCACCCGCTATTTCTGCGGGAGGATGCTCGCGGTAATGATAATGCCAGCATAAGCACGAAGATAACGAACGGTATAGATATTTATACGATTGAGTCCCGCACCGAGTTCACCTCTCATCCCACCGGTGCCAAACTCGAGCCGTTTATAAAAGGCATCTTCTTGTTCACGTTCGGTCATTTCATTCATTTGTTTTTTCATTCACTTGGCAGTTCTTTGTGAGTACTACATTTACTCCATTCCGTTTTCCATGCCATGTTTCTCTCTCCTGTTCTATATTTTTCTGCTTTTATTGTGCATGAATTGTATAAACTGTGGATGAATTAGTTTATACGTCCCAAAAAAAACTCAAAATATTCTTTATAAAGAACATTTTTAATTAAAAAACGGTCACAATTTCTTTTTATGCGTTATAATGAACAAAACAACTAAAAAGAGGATGAATTGAAGTGATAGGAGAAAAGATTAAGAATTTGCGATTAAAACGCGGCTATTCTATTACACGTTTAGCTGAAGAAGCTAATATTTCAAAATCATATTTATCTCATTTAGAAAAAGGGTTAAATAATAATCCTTCTCTTCAAATGCTTGATAAAATCGCTTCTTCTCTTCATACAACGATTGATGAATTAATTGAAGGAGACATCAGCTGTCCAGCTCTAACTTCAAAGCCAAGTCTCAATCAAGAGTGGCTTTATTTAATCGAACAAGCCATTCGAGATGGCATGACCAAAGAAGAATTTATTGAATTTCAGTATTATTTAAAGTTCCGAAAAACGAACTGATAGACCCATTCACTAACTTTTAATTTTTTTATGATAATCGACCTTTTTCGACACCTTTTACAAATATTATGTTATAGAATAACTTTATACTAAGAATACTATTACAAATTATCCAGATAAGGGCAAAACTATTGAAAAATAGTGACGCAAAGCTTCAGATCTAAGGCCGCTTTCGGCTACGATGGCTGAGTTCCCTGGCAAAGGGTGGATGAGTCGTAATGAAAAAAGAAAATGTATTGTCAATTGATCAAGAATGGGTAGACCTTATGGAATCAGCTCGCAAGCTAGGGCTGACCATCGAAGAAGTCCGGAAATTTTTATTGGAGACTAAGCAGAACTAAATTAAAAAAAGCACGCTCAGATTAGAGCGTGCTTTTTGCAGTTACTATTATTCTTCTAACATTTTTCGTAGAAATTAGTATCGTTATCAAGCTGTTCAAAAACCGCTTGAAGAGAGTCTGCAATACGTGTATCCATAAAGTATACGAGAGAAGCATCTTCTGTGCCCCACCTTACTTCAAAATACCATCCTTCTACGACTTCAAAGAAAATAAAGCCTTCTCTTTCATCATACGTATCTAAATCCGGATCACTTTCGTAAAAGTCTTCACGTAAGTGCAAGTCTACTGCACTTTCTAGATATATAATTCGTTGAAAAGCAGTTGTTTCATTCCTATTTGCAAAGCCATATCCTATTTCTACATAAAATTGACGGAGCTCTGCTGGAAATTTCGTTCCTAATCTTTGCTCTGCAAACTCTATCTCTTTTACTTTCAAGGGAAGAAATTTATGTTTTTCATTATGAAGAAAGTGAAATACGCTCATATTAAATACGAATTCCTTTTGGCTTACGTTGATCAAACGTATAAATTTCCGTAAATCCGCACTGTTTCGCCATTTCAGTCGCTTCTTTCATATGTGCTCCTACCGTTTCAGCAAAGTGTGAATCCGATCCAATCGTTAAAATTTCTCCGCCTAAATCGCGGTACAGCCCAACAACTTCGAGTGCCGGCAGCGCTTCGCCCAGCTTCCCTCTTATACCTGAAGTGTTAATTTCAATTCCGATATTGCGATCAATTGCTTTTTTCAAAATATCTGCAAGAATATCTTTGAATTCATGAAAGTCGTAAATACCATATTGCTCAAACGCATAGCGCTTCATTAAATCTAAATGAGCCAATACATCAATATCTGCGTCGCTTACTAGCTTATACATTTCGTTAAAATAAGCGCGGTAAATCGCTTCTTTATCGTTGAGTTCTAAATGTTTACGAAGCTTGATGTTATTAATGTTATGCACCGAACCTAAAATAAAATCAAAGTTCTCTTGCTTCATTGTTTTTTGATATTTTTCTTTTAAATAGTGCGGCTCACAAATTTCAATTCCTTTTTTAATCACTAGCTGATCTTGAAACTGATCTCTGCATTCCGCTAGTTCTCGTTCATATTTATCAAAATCCATATGACCGTACGTTGGCGCTAATGGATTTAATGAAAAGTGCTCGGTAAAACAAATTTCGTTTATGCCGTTTTTTACAGCTTGCTCGCACACTTCTTTCATGACTGCCTGTGAGTCAAATGAATTATTTGTGTGATGATGGTAGTCTACTAGATACATAATTAGTCACCTCTAGGTTTATTATACATCTCTCCTGCACTTACTGCACATAGAGACCCTTTTCCCCTCTATCACGCCTTTTTGGTTCATAAAAAGAATTCCCACTAAAAAAAGGCGTTTTTCCTCTTTCAGTAACCCTTCTTTTCTTATAAACTAACTTATTATAGCAGATGTTCTGACATACAACTTGACATATAACTTTTACACAAAAGAAAGGAAATAAGAAATGGAATTCGAAAAAAGTCTTTCTCAAAGCAAAAGCCCCTTTCTGTCTTACTTAAGCTCTTATACGAAAAAGATGAAAGGAGAATTAAAAGAAGAACCGAAAATCAATTATAGAGATGCAGTCGTTTCTTCTATTGGAGGCTTAATTGCGATTATCATCAGCAGCGCGATTGCACTAGCGCTTGGTTATCCAATGGCACTCGCTCCAATTGGCGCAACCTGCGTGCTTGTCTTCGCTGCTCATAAAGGGCCTTTATCACAGCCGCGCCACGTGCTTGGAGGGCACTTACTAGCAACGGTTTCTGCACTTATTATTTGGAGTTTATTTCACCGAAGCCTTATCACGATTGCGATTGTGCTGGCTTTTGTTCTTATTTTAATGATTCTTACCAAAACCGTTCATCCTCCTGCTGCAGCTAGCGCGATTGTGGCAATTAATACTCAAGCAGGATGGGGATATTTAGGTATTATTATGATTTGTGCGTGTGTAGTTGTACTAATTTCTACCGTGTATAATAATTTATTTCAAGATCGGCAGTATCCCAGGTATTGGGTTTGATATTGGGACTCATACATAAAAAAGACGTCTTCTCATGGAAGACGTCTTTTTTATTTGTTATTTCCTACTACGTTTTTCGCTTTTTCAGGGTCTATTTATCAGCTTTTACTTTACTTCCGTTGAACTAATAAGCTGATAAACTCCCAAACTTCCATCAGATAACTCTTTTACTTTATGAACACTGTTGAATTTTTTATATTTAACAGAGCTGTCTCCGTACGAAATATCATACTCTTCTGTTGTATATACTTTATACATAGAGTCATCGAGTTTTGTTACTCTATTTACGTTAAAACTTAATAAATCTTCTGTTATGCCTTTTTTGATTAGGTAAGCGGTATAATCTTTTTGTTCCTTATATTTTGGTCCGTTAGTATCGATATAAGGCTCTGCAATAGAAAAGTCTCCACTGTTAATTGAGGAAATTGTAGCGTACATATATTGTTCGATAAAACTAGAAACTTCACTAGTAGATACTCCAGAATTGACTTCCGAACCTTTGTCCGTCGTCTCTTGATTCTTAGAAGGAGCCGATGCTTTTGCCGTAGCTTCTGTCGTATTTTCTTCATCAAAATTAAGCGCAACATCTTCCATACCTTTTTTAATTGATACTTCTTCCGTTTTCTTTTCTCCACGTTTTGCATATAGTTTTATAGAACCATCCATTGGCAGTGGACCTAAATAATCAATATCGCTAATTTCTGTTTTTGTGTCTTTACCATTAACGAACAGCGTCGCGTCATCATAATCTGAAGAGATGTATACTGCATGATCTGACCAATCAAACTCTACATTTACATCTTCTCCATTGGCGGCTTCAATCTCTTGTTCGTTTTCAACTTTTCCATAATCATTTTGCACTTCACCTTTTAATGTATGTGTACCAGGTAAAAATGGTCCAATCTTTTTAGAAGAGTCACTGCTTACCGTTCCAGCTTTTTGACCGTCAATATATACTACTGTCGCATCTTCTGTAGACTGAGCCTTTGCATATACAGGGTTTATTTGCACCGTGTAATGATCAAAGATTCCCCACTTCTTTCCGTCTTGTTCTAACTTAGCGTATGAAGAGTGATCTTCGCTTGGAACTCCTGCTTCAAGCGCTCTGCTATCTGCCGCTAACCCTTCAGAGATTGATTTCATTACATCGGGATTTTCATGCAGATATGTAATAAATGATTTTGTTTGCTCATCGTTGGCTTCTAATTGAATTTGACCATCATTTACATATTTTTTTACTTTATCAACATCATTGCCCTTTACTGAAGCAATAAATTTTTCTGACACGGCTTTAGGTGCCATCATTGTTTTATCTATTCCGTAATAAGCGCCGCCAAGTATAGCAGCTGCTGCTATAACTGAAATGGCTATAACCTTTGTTTTTTTATTTGAAGGCTTTACTGATTCGCGTCTCTCCTCTGCTGAAGATGACTCAGGTTCTACGTAACGCTGTGATGCCGCTACTTCAATAGAAGCCGCTTTCCTTTCGACGGGATGTCCACACTCTGGACAAAATTGATGCTCATTTGTTAACTGATGGCCACACTCTTTACAATATCCCAACTTACACACTCCTTTTTATAGTGTTATGAAAAAGCATCGCTGTGCACGATGCTTTCTGTCGACTTAAAATAAATCATTTAATTCACTGCTGTTTCCCATTCTTGTAATAATGGTTTTGGCTTCTTCTCCTAAACCATTCGCAATGAACGTCAGTACAATCGTAATGACTACATATACAATAAGAGTGCTATAGATACGATCAAGCCCATTTGTTCCGCTTTGCTTAAAGCTAGCAATCGTAAATGGAACCACAAGGAAAATACTCAGCAAACCGAAATTCATAAAATAAGAGAAGTATTCAACATGGAGAAATGCAAGCACAAGCCCAATTAAAAGAAGAGCTGTTGGAATAATTAAAAACGTGCCAAAGCGTGAGAAAAATTCTTTAAAAGAAACGTCTACCTTTCCAAACTTTGCTGCAACATATGTTGCTCCAATAATAACCGCAAGTCCAATAAAAATAAAAATCCCTTGTTTAAAGACAAAATCGGTAAAATTGAAGTGAATGATGCTGTTTATATCTGTGGCTTTTATCAAATCAGCGCCTGTATTAAAATCCTCCATGTCAGATGGAGCCAGCTCTTCACTGATAATAGGAAGCTTGAACATGCTTCGAACAAATTGAATCAACAATAGCTTCCAGCCTATATACAGCATAATAGGTATACTAAGAACATAAAGAATGACTGTGATAAGAGCATTAACAAATTGGCTTTCGCCTGCTGCTTGTGCTGTAGCTGTTGGATTTTTAATTCCTTCTGCAAAATAACTAAAAAATGATTTTGACACTTTTTTCGCCTGACAAACACGCTGATTAGGCTGTTGAGGCGCATACGCTGGTTGCGGCTGAGGCTGATATTCAGATGCTGCTGCCGCCTGGCTTACAGCTGCCTCTTCTTGCAATTTATGACCGCACTTCACGCAAAACTTTCCGCCCTCATTAAAATGGCCGCAATTTGAACAATTCAAATACTCCTTCCCCCTTCAATAAATTGTTTAAAATATAGTCATATAGGTTTATTTTGTTGAAATCTATATAATTCTATATTCATACCTTTTAGCATTATACACCATTTTTGGTATTTTAGGAGAAATGTTTTCAACGGATCAACTAAAAAAATTACTACCTAAACTCCCTAGCAGAATTCTTTCTTTTACTTCTGAGTCCATGGACATTATATAAATCTTCCTTCTATAATTTTGTTTCACCAATAAAACTATTTTATGCCTTAAGCATCTTGTTTTAATTTTCAGAATTGTTTATACTCGAAACATCTTTGTTTTTCTAGAAAAACAAAGGAGGTGAATTTGCAGCACGGTCTATACATACTCAAGGGGGATTTTTTATGTTGAAATTAATTGGGGTTTTGCTAGTAGCAGTAGGTTTTTTATTTCGTTTAAATACACTGCTTGTTGTGACCGTCGCAGGCATCGTAACGGGCCTTGTATCAGGTTTATCATTGCATGAAGTAATCACGATGTTTGGACAGTTTTTTGTGGATAACCGCTATATGTCTATGGCTATTTTACTTACTCTTCCTATATTCGGCGTGTTAGAAAAATACGGGTTAAAGGAACAAGCGGAAGTATTAATCAAAAAAGCCAAAAACGCTTCTTCTGGAAATGTTTTACTTATATATCTTTTTATCCGTGAAATCTCAGCCGCAGTCGGCTTAAATATTGGCGGACATGCTCAATCTGTGCGTCCGTTAGTAGCACCTATGTCTGAAGGCGCTGCTCGTGCCAAATACGGAGAGCTTCCGCCTAAAGTAAAAGAAGATATTCGCGCTCACGCAGCCGCTGCTGAAAATACGGGCTGGTTTTTCGGTGAAGATATCTTTATCGCAACGGGTGGAATTCTTTTAATGAAAGGATTCTTTGACTCTGTAGGCATTCACGTTGACGTGTGGGATATGGCGCTTTGGGGTATTCCAACAGCCATCTCAGCGCTGCTGATCAGTGCCATTCGTTTCCGTCAGTTAGACCGAAGAATTCACAAAAAAATGACGAAGCACAAACCAACATCATCTTCCAAGACGGAGGCGAGTTAAATGAAAAGCATCCTGACGCTTGATACGATTTACTACTTACTCGGTATTATTGTCGCTTTTATCGCGATTCGAATCGCACGCGACCGCAACCATCCTAACCGTTTAGGGTCTTCTCTATTCTGGGCACTGTTTTCTATTACGTTTTTATTTGGCAACGTCATTCCGCCTTTTTATATAGGGTGCTTGGTCATTATCATGGTGCTGCTTGCTTCCTTTAACCGCGTGACTAAGTCCAATGAAGCGGAAACACCTGCTGAAGAACGCGTGGCTCACGCACAAAGATTAAAAAACAAAATTTTTTTACCGGCTTTATTTATTCCTATTTTTACGATTATTGGTACCCTTCTTTTGGGCAAAATTAAGTTTGGAAACTGGGCGCTAATTGATCCAGAAAAAGTTACGTTAATTTCACTGGCAATCGCAGCTGTTATTGCGTTTGTAGCTTCAATGGGCGTCACAAAAGCAAAAATGGATGTGCCTGTTAAAGAAGGAAGCCGCTTACTTCAAGCAGTTGGTTGGGCTGTTATTTTGCCGCAAATGCTCGCAGCGCTTGGCGGCATCTTTTCAAAATCAGGCGTTGGAACAGTCGTTTCGGATATTGTAAGTGATATACTGCCAACTAACTACGCGTTTGTGGCTGTCCTTGCTTACTGCTTGGGAATGCTGCTATTTACGATTGTCATGGGAAATGCGTTTGCCGCGTTTGCCGTTATTACGGGAGGGATTGGTCTTCCGCTGATTGTACATATGCACGGAGGAAATCCAGCGATTATGGCAGCGCTCGGCATGTTTGCTGGGTACTGCGGCACGCTTCTTACGCCAATGGCAGCCAACTTTAACATCGTACCTGCCATGCTGCTTGAATTAAAAGACAAAAATGCCGTGATTAAAGCTCAAGTGCCGATTGCTTTATCCGTTTTTGTTGTGAATACGCTATTAATGTACTACCTTGTATACCATTTTTAAAGGAGATTGATAGAATGACAACTGTATTACTAACCGGCTTTGAACCATTCGAAGGTGAAAGTATTAATCCGTCCTTAGAAGCTGTAAAAGCTTTAGACGGTGTAGCTGTTGAAGACTATCACATTATCGCTAAGCCTCTTCCTACTGTGTTTGGTGAATCAATCGCAAAGCTTCATACGTATATAGAAGAAATCAGCCCTTCCATCGTCATTTGCGTTGGACAAGCAGGCGGCCGAGAAGGAATTACCGTAGAACGCGTTGCGATTAACGTAGACGACGCGCGAATCCCTGACAACATCGGCCAGCAGCCTATTGATCGCGCTATTATTGAAAATGGTCCTGCCGCATACTTTTCGACGCTGCCCATCAAAGCAGCTGTCGAAAACCTGCGCCAAGCAGGCATTCCAAGCAGCGTCTCACAAACCGCTGGAACGTTTGTCTGTAACCACGTGTTTTACGGGCTCATGAACATGATTCAAAACTGTTGTATTAAAGGGGGATTTGTGCATATTCCTTATCTTCCTGAACAAGCCGTGAATCATCCGGGAAAAGCGAGTATGTCGTTGGATTTGATTGTGCAGGGACTGCTTGGTGTGGTGAAGACTACGATTTTGATTGAAGAAGATATTGTAGTTTCGGGTGGGGCTACGCATTAAAAATATCTTTATAGAAACGGACCTTATTCTATTGGAAAAGGTTCGTTTTTTTATTTCTTGGGATATTAGCTTCCATTATTTTAGACGCTTAAATGTATAGGAGTAGCTTTTGAAAACCTTTATCTTTCAAGTGTATTTCCTTCTTCTTAGACTGTAATATCTCAGTAGTTTAGTAATTAATTTTCACTTTCGCACTCACTAGGTATTAAGACTCTTTTAATTACATAAAATGTTTATTTTTTATAAAAAGTAATATTTATATACCGATATTAAGGTGAATGGGGCGATGAACTTTATGAGAATTATGAACAATGTTGCAGCGTTAAATATATACAATAAACTCAATCAACAAACAAAAGCAAATCAAACTTCTATGGAGAAGCTTTCATCTGGTTTGCGTATCAACAAAGCTGCTGATGATGCTGCCGGTCTATCTATTTCAGAAAAAATGCGGAGCCAAATTCGTGGCTTAAACCAAGCTGATCGAAATATTTTAGATGGGGTTTCATTAATTCAAACAGCTGAAAGCGGCCTTAGCCAGATTGCTGACCCAAATCTTCTTAGACTTCGTGAGTTAGCTGTTCAAGCTTCAAACGCTACATACACACATACACAGCTGAAGACAGACAAGCTATTCAAAATGAAGTTTCACAGTTGATTAGCGGAATTGATGAAATTGCAACCAACACGGAATTTAATACACAGAAAGTATTGTGTCCCCCTGTAATTTCTACCCCAGGAACTCCGAGCAGCGGAAAAGCTGATATTGTCTTCGTCGTAGACAATACGGCTAGTATGGCGGGCATTCAAACGACGATTGCTAATAATTTCAGCGACTTAGTCACTAGTATTAGCGGGCGAGGCGTTTCAGATATTAGAATGGGGATTGTGGAGTATACGGATGACGAGTTTTTACTCAGTGATTTTAACGGCAGTAAATGGTCTTCTAAACAAGAAGAAATTTCAAATGAAATTTTACGCTTAGCTTCTACTAATAGAGGAGGAACTGAAAATGCTATGCCCCCTCTTAACACGGCTGCTAACAATTATGATTTTAGAGATAACGAAAACGGAGCTCAAACGAAACATGTTGTTTTTGTTACAAATGAAACTGCTGATGACTCTGCATTTCTGTCCTCTACATTAGCTAATCTGCAAGGAAAAGGAATTCACGTACACGGTGTGTATCAAAAATATTCAGGTACCGCTCCTTTAGATGCTGTTGTCCAAAGTACTGATGGAAAATTTGTAGACCTTTCTTCACCAACTTGGGGAACAGAAATTAGTACCGTTATTGGAGATACAATTGGTGAATCAGCAGGCTCCATTATAGAAGATGATAATATGCCTACACTTTCATTTCAAGTTGGCGCAAACGCTAAAGACCTATTCAAAGTAGACTTGACAGATGCAAGGACTAAAACCTTTGGAATTCAAGAACTCAATGTCCTATCTACCGCAGAAGCCCAAACAACAATCGGTTCAATCGACCAGGCTATGCAGACCATTTCAACTGCTAGGTCCAAGTTTGGTGCCTATCAAAATGCACTCGAACATATCACGACAAATGTCAATAACTATTCTGTAAACTTAACTAATTCGGAATCGCGCATTCGAGATGCCGATATGGCAAAAGAGCTAATGGAACAAACAAAAACCGCCATCTTAACGCAAAGTTCACAGGCTATGCTGGCTCAATCGTTGAAGCTGCCCAAGGGGTTTTGGATTTGTTGAAATAACTTAATCAAAAGAAATTTTATCCTTAACTTAGTTGTATGCACAGCTATATAGCTGTGCATACAACTAAGTTATCTTAATAAATACAAGAGGTCGAAAATCAGCTTGGACCAATTTTCAATATTATATATTCTATGTTTATCCAATGGTATAATGGAAACAGACCTATAGTAGCCTAGGCTACCGAATTCCTAAACCGGCTGAGAAACACATGAGTAAAACAGCTTAAGACTTAACTTTTTATGTTCAAATTATTGACTCAAACCCGACTAAAACATAAGTTAAACTCTTTATTTTAAATCGATGCAGCTCCGTTAAGATTATTTTTTGAAGATTCTATGGTTTTATTATTTCAGTGAGTAACCTTATTGCACTTTCTACCTCTGAATTCATTTCTACATCTTCACTAAATTTTAATACATTTTGATAATGTTGTAATGACTTTTCAACATTCCCTTTAAGTTCGTACAGATATCCTAAGTTAAAGTTTATGTGAGGATTATTTTTGTCTTCGTTTATTCCCATTAAAAAATAATTTTCTGCTTCCTGTATTTTTTTTACACTAAGTGATATTATACCTAGTATAGAAAAAATTTCTGCATCAAAACCATACTTTCTTGTATATTCATTTATTAATTTTTTCGCTTCACTTATGTTATTAACCTCAACTAACTCTTCTATTTTAAACCTTAAAAAAGTTTTTGATAAATTTTCCTCTTGATATTCTTTAGCTAATATATCTAGAACATTAGCTAATTTTTTAGTTAAGCATTTGCGCTCATAAACTTTTATTTCTTCTAATGGAGTTGATACTCTTATATTAGAGCTGCTCCACTGCAGATATAATTCATATAAATATTTTTCGATTGCTTCTGTATCATCAAAATCACAGTTGATTCCGCACTCTAAATCCCTTATTAAATTATCTACTACTCCTCCATTAGGTGATAAAGCAATGATAGGTTTCCTCAACCTCAAATATTCAAACAACTTAGCAGGATAAACTGCTTTATTTTTTCTACCAGGCCCCACAATTAATAATAATGCATCTGCTCTATTAGCCATTTCTAAACTTTCTTTGTGTTCTAAATATCCTACTGTTTCTAATATATCCTTCAACTCCAGCTTATGAGCGACTTCTATCCAACTTTTATCATTTTCAGACCAAGAAAATACTAGTTTAATCT
This sequence comes from Priestia sp. TRN 1309, assembly GCF_050846875.1. NCBI lineage: Bacteria > Bacillati > Bacillota > Bacilli > Caryophanales > Bacillaceae > Priestia > Priestia sp. TRN 1309. The sequence goes on from NZ_JBOZGM010000003.1 coordinate 334,136, forward strand.
TTTCTTTTTCTAACAAACCTTTTGAAATCAATCTATGAACAGCTTGCAAAAAAGTTACTGGAGTTCTTATTAAATAAAACAGCCCATTATGGACTACAGTGAACCTTTCATTGTGCGTTAAATTACTATTCAAAGAGTTAAAATCCTCTTCATCATATCCATTGGTAATTATATGAACTTTTTCTTCAGGTAATCTAAAGAAATCTATATAATTCTGCCTTGTAACTGGTGTAGTAGTTAAAACTTTATCTGCTGTTCTTAAAAGTCGCTCTTCAATTAATACTGTTATTTGATAAAAAATATTATCTTTTTTATCACTTATATTATAAGGATTATTACTCCACTCATCACGCAAATCCATTATCCAAGGTTTACACCATCTCATCTTTAGATAATAACCTATAATATGATCTGAGAAAGGACCCGAAGTAGAATAAATCATTTCAACACTACCGCTGTCTAGTACTGTACTTATGTGTTCTAACACATTATTAGCCCAAAATAAATAATAATCTGGTAATATCAAATCTCTAATCTGGTTTTTATTTTCTTTTATTAAATTGAAATATTTTTTCAATTTAATTTTATCATCAACAATACCATCTAAAAGTGTTAAATTTTCTTTTAAGTTACTAAGACTCAGTTCAGAAGGTTCATCTACTCTGATTACTTTAATATCTTTAGGTATTTCCTTTAATAAGCTATAATCTTGGAGGGGATATCCTGTTTTTCCGACAGTTAGTACAACAGGTTCCCAACCAAATTCCCTTAAGTATTTTACAAACTTTAATGTTCTTTGAACACCTGAACCCCCAACAGGAGGAAATATATGAGAAATAATTAACACTCTTTTTCTTTTCATAATTTCCCTCCATATTTTATGTTTAAATTAGAAAATCTATATTTTCGACTAATTATTTCTCTAATTTCATTTAAACCTTCTAAGTTTTGCAGTAGCTCATATATTTTATAGATTTTACGATATACTCTATATTGACTATTGAATTGAAGTAAACGTTTGTATTGAACTAGCGCTTCTTCTAAACAATTGTCTTTAAAATAGAGGTCACCTAAAAATTCAGTTACCTCAGCATTTTGTTCATCTTTTTGTAGAACCTTGAAAGCCAACTCCATCGCCTGATTTATATATCCATATTCAGAAAGGATTTTTGCAATAACTAATTGTCCCTTAAGACTACATGATGAAAAATATCTAGATAATAAGTAAAAAATCTCAAATTGTTCTAAAACTATTAATTTTTCAATTAAATCAATAATTATCTTTTCTTTGTAAAGATTAAATTCTACATTTTTATATTCCCTAGGTTCTACCATTTTATATACAGAATTAACTTCTTCATATTCCAATTTAGATTCAATTACACTATTTTTTAATAAACTATCATCTTTTAATATCATTGATAATAAAACCAAATCTATTATATTTTCTTTACACACTTTTTTATTTTCTTTCCATATTTCAACGGAATATTCATATTTTCTAGCGTATTCGTAGCTAATAGACTGAATTCTATCATCAAGTTGGATGTTATATTTTTCTAAATATTTTTGTAACAAAGGACTTCTTGATTGATATAACAGTTTTATAATAAAAATTAAATCTTCTTGATTATTTATCACATACAATTGATTAAAGCTCTGAAATACCTCATCTAATTCAATCTTGGCTGTTACCATCAACTTAATATAAGATGTTATTGCCTTATCAAAATGTTTTTTTAACTTTATTGAATAAAACAAAGCTTCTAGAGCTTTTAACTTATTCCCTAAATATATTTCAACTTCGCTAAGATAAAAATAAGCCCAAAAGCTTCCAACCCCTTCTGTAGTAGAGGAATGGCTCATCTCACCTAATGAAATGCACTTATCAAAAGCATGTTTCGCTTCTTCGTAGTACCCATATTCTAAAAATACCCTCCCGTGTACAAAGTGTAAATCAGTATATGTTGGAAAGGTGTTAATCGCATCTTCTAATACAGTTAAAGCATCCTCATAACGCTCTTGTTGCCTTAAACAATCTGCAATATGAAACAGCAATTCATTTAAATAATTCATATTTTTGCTATGAGTATACGCTTTCTTAAAATAAGTAATAGCCTGTGGTATATTGTTTATTTGCTTGTATTGCTTTGCTAAATTAAAATAGTCGTATCCAGAGGGATTTTCCTCGAGTGCCTTCAGCAACAAATTTAAGTTTCGATTTTTTTTATCCTTTTCTTTAATTACATCTTCTCTATAACCTATATGACCTATTTGTGCCTTTGAATAGCTCCAATCATATTCTCGGGTATTATTTTGTATATTTAAATGTTCATGAATCCTCCCGAAATATTCCAGACCTATATTGTTCTTAAATAGGCGTACAGCCTCATGATATCTCACAAATCCACTCTCAGAGTAATTTTTTATTCGACAAATATAATAATCTTTTAAAAGATTTAAATCTTTTAAAATTTGCTTCGTATCTTCAATATATTCATCTGCATCTAAAACTAATATGTAATCAGAAGTTGCATAATTTATCGAAATATTCCTCGCTTCAGAGAAATTATTATTCCATTTTGTATTATAAACTTTTGCTTTATACTTATTAGCAATATTTATTGTTAAATCAGTTGAGCCCGTATCTACAATTATTATCTCATTAATAATTTCCTGGATACTCGACAAACATTTTTCAAGATATTTTTCTTCATTTTTAACAATCATACATAAAGTGATCGACGGATTTGTCATAAATTTCTCCTATTAATGTGTCTTTAAAAGAAAAAGACTCTGAATTTAAGAGTCTTTTCTAAAGATTAACGTAATAATTGAAGTACGCCTTGGGGCTGTTGATTAGCTTGCGCCAACATAGCTTGAGAAGCTTGTGAAAGGATTGAATTCTTTGTTTGCTCCATCATCTCTTTTGCCATGTCAACATCTCGGATTCTTGATTCAGACGCTGTTAAATTTTCTGATGCTGTCGATAAATTGTTAATAGTATGTTCTAAACGATTTTGTGTTGCTCCTAAGCCTGATCTCTGTGAAGATACCGCATTAATTGCGCTATCTATCAAAGCAACTGCACTATCAAATGAAAAGCCAGAGCTAACATCAATAGAACTCACTCCTAAAGCGCTAGCACTCATATCCGAAATGTTAAGGTCAATATTCTGATCAGCATTTGCACCAATTTGTAGTTTAATTCCTGTAGTTGCAAAATCTCCATTTAATAAATTTTTCCCATTAAATTGAGTTCTATCAGAGATACCTTTACTCGTGCCTTCACCTCCAATTTCCTCAATTAACGCTTTCATTTCGTCCTGAATAGCAGATAGGTCTTCAGATTGATTAGTTCCATTTCCTGCTTGAACCGTAAGTTCTCGCATTCGTTGCAGAATATCATTTGTCTCATTTAATGCTCCTTCTGCAGTCTGAATTAGTGAAATTCCATCTTGAGAATTACGAGCAGCTTCATCTAGTCCTCGAATCTGTCCACGCATTTTTTCAGAGATAGCTAAACCAGCTGCATCGTCTGCTGCGCTGTTTATACGTTGACCCGAAGACAATTTCTCCATTGATTTTGATTGTGCATTGTTCGCATTGTTAAACTGACGATACGTATTTAACGCCGCAATATTGTGATTAATTCTCATTTTCCTTTACCTCCATATAATTGGTTTTACTTCTTGATTACATCCTTGTATTCAAGAAGCCTCTCACTTAATAATTAATTAAGCAAGGAATAACAGTAATCAAACATAGACAATAGGGTATATGCTCATACTATATATCGACGTGGAGGTAAAGTTGTTTATACTCTCTGCACATTTTCTTTTAGAATTTTATTGATAGTGTCGCTAGAACTATTCTCTATTTACTTACCATTTAAGAAACACTTTACTTATCCAGCCTTCAAAAACCCCTTATATTCCTGTATAATGCTTATAATCACTAAAACATGAAGCTCTACCAATACACAATCTCCAACACATTTTACAACTCATAACTTCACACTAACAAACGAAATAACAAAAGGATTTGAATACCAGCATCAAGAAACTGAAGATATTGTATATTTACTGCCGACAAAAGAAATAACCCCTGTAGTAAGTCCTCTTTCATTTGGCATTGACTTAAGTCAATGTAATAGAAAAGTTCATAATACCGCGTTAAAATATTTTCCAAATCGGTTAAATGGAGGAAAACAGCCGATTTCTTTTGGTTATTCATTTAAGTTTCAAACAGAAAAAATTAAGTGAATTTTTACATGCGTTAAATAAGTAAATAGTAAAAAAGATAGGATAGACATCTATCCTGTCTTTTTAATCTATCTAACTATAAAACTAGTATGTTTTTTACAGATATAAATTACTCAACACCTATGATTTAAGAACCAACTCATGATGTTCAAAAAGGCGCTACCTCTAGAAAAACATCTCGCTTTGTCTTTCGCTGTCTGACAAGCCATCAAGCTTCGAATGAACATAATCATATAAATCATTCAATTTATTATTTCTAGTATTCATACGTTGCAGTGATATAAAGGCAATTGTCTTTATCCATTCTCCCGCTGCTTAAATCAGGTTCTAACATCTGTGTTAGCATGTCAATATCGCGGACAAGATTGTGCAAACCTTGTTTTTCTTCTACTAGAGTATGGATCAGGTTTAAAATAATATGAGGAATATTTTTGTTAAAAACAATAGACAAGACTCCACGTTCCTAAAATCACTTCTTTTAACTATCAATCCCTACTTCCTGACTTTATTAAAGTTACTTATACAATTGTTTTTCTAACATATTATCGAAATTTGTCGAATCTTTTTTAGGGTAATTCAACCTAGTTTTATGGTAAAATCTAAAAAAGATATTCGTTATATAGTATCATTTTAGTTATTTCGTTCTTTAAAAGAAACGAAGAGTAGTGAACTTAACTTGTTCAGTTAAAGGCAAACCAGTCGAAAGGCTGGGACGCAAAACTTCAGGTCTAAGGTCTTTAGGACTAGGATAGCTGGGTTTCCTGATATATCAGGGGGCAAAGGAAAACATGAACAATCAGCGTGTCGTTACTGGAAGTATTGGAGCTTCGTATATGAGGCCGCGCATCGTGGCATTCATTCCGGCGCACAATGAAGAAAAATCAATTCGCGACTGCTTGGCAGGATTAGGCGATCAGCTTCTTCCAAATAATGTGGAGCTTGATGTATTTGTGATTGCAGATAACTGTACGGACCGCACGAAAGAAAAAGCGGAGCTGGCCGGAGATGAATTTGATTTAAATGTAAAAGTACTGGTCACTGAAGGCAATAAACAACGAAAAGTCGGCGCGTTAAATACGGCTTGGAAAAAGATATATGGAGATACACTGGATTTATACAATACGACGCTGACGAAATATCAGCAGCTGTATAAAGAGTCGATTAAAGCGATTTTAGGGATGGATGCAGACAGCCGCTTGGCTCCGAAAGCACTCATTAATTTATGGGAAGATTTGATGACGTCGCGAAACATCGGCGGCGTGATGGCAAAGTATACGATGAGAATGCCTAAAAAGAAAAGCTCGCTTTCAAAAGATGATGTGCACTATGAGGAAAAGCTTGCAAGCGGCGAGTACGGCGGACCGATAGCCCGGTGGTGGACGCATCAGCAAAAGCAGGATATGGCAAGCTGGCTGTTGGATCTTCAGTATCACGGTGGAAGCACATATGTACTTGGCGGTCAGGCTACTTTGTTTCGTCCTGAAGCGCTTCAAAATATAGTAGAAGAAAATAAGCAATAAGCTTGACGGTCCTTGGCAAAATGACAGCGACGTTGAAGATATGCTGCTGACGTGGCAGCTGCAAAAATCCAACTGGAAAACGTTAATCAGTCCAGGCGCTCGTTGCTTCGTGGACTCGATGAGAAGCTATCACACGTACCGTGAACAGCGTAATAAATGGAAGTCTGGAACCGTGGATTTACTGACAAACGGAAACTTGGACGTCAGAACCAAGCATAAAGGAAAGCTATGGCGTTCACAGATCAAAACGCTGTGTGATTTACTTATTCGCCTGCTGTTTATTTTATTGTTATCGGCTGCGCTTGCAACTGATCAATTTTACTGGTCGTGGCTTTGGATCATTCCAATTGCGTTAGCTTCTGTTTTAAATATTATGCTCGCTGTGAAAACGCCGATGCACAGGCCGATTGATGTGATACTGGCAGGTCTTTTGATTAGTCCGGAAATTTATTTATGGGTGAACTTGATTACCTTTAGTCAAGTCTGGCTAGAGAGGCTTGCCGCTAATAAAAAAGACGGATGGGCGAATCAATATAACGCCGAAAACGGGAAAACGCGCAGTAAATTAGGGCAAGGGATTTTAACGGGCTTTGCCTTTACAGGAATGATTGTTGTCCTATGCATTTATTTCCGTGACTACTTAACGAGCCCTTCTGTTCAGCAAGCTATTTATCCGTACTTAATGAACGGCTGGATCTTGCTGACGTATTTGACCATCTATCAGTCTCTTTATATGTTTTACCAAATTTGGACTCTTCGAAAACCTATTCAAGCGTAAAAAAAGTGATGTCTCTGTTGAGACATCACTTTTTTATAGAAATCGTTTCTTTAAATATTTTGCGATTTTTTGAGGCGCAGCTGGCTGACTAACAATATAGCCTTGAATAAAGGAACATTCATGCTTTTGTAAAAAGGCGAGCTGCTCTTTTGTTTCAACGCCTTCTGCAATTACTTTCATGTTAAGAGCATGAGCTAAATACAAAATGCTTTTTGTAATCGCCTGCTGCTTTCCTTTATCGGTCGCATGTTGAATAAACGTTTTATCGATTTTTAACGTGTTAAATTCGAAGTCTTTTAAATGTGATAGCGAAGAAAAGCCGGTGCCAAAATCATCTAAAGCAAACGTTACGCCGATTTTCTTTAATTCGTCCATGACTTTTTTTACGTGTTCTTCATACTGAATAATGGAGCTTTCCGTCACTTCAAATTCAATGAATGAAGGGTCGATGTTGTAACGGGCTAACGTTTGTTGCACGTGCTCTACAAATCCTCTTTTCAGCAAATGTTTAGACGAGACGTTAATCGAAACGGGCACGGTTTGTAATCCTTGATTTTTCCACTGCTGCAGCTGCTTGCACACATGATCAATTACCCAGTCGCCGAGTTCGATAATTAAATGAGTTTCTTCTGCTAATGGAATAAAGTCTTCTGGTGATACGCGCCCCCATTCCGGGTGATTCCAGCGAATTAGCGCTTCGATACTATCAATCTCTCTGCTGTTTGTATGAACCTTTGGCTGATATTCAATAAAAAACTCATCTTGCAGAAGTGCGTTGCGCAGTCCTTTTTCCAGATGATAGCTTTTATACGTCTCGCTGTCCATTAACGGAGAATACAGCTGCCAGTCGCTTCGCCCAATTTCTTTTGCACGGCGCATAGCAAGGTTGGCATTTGTCAATAAGGTTTTCACATCTTCACCGTCATGCGGGTAAATGCTGATTCCTATAGTGGCTGTGACGTAGAGAGAAAAGTCGTCAATGGTAATTTCTTTTTCGATTTCTTGAAAAAGAGCTGCGGCTAGCTTTTGACATTCATTTATATGTGCAAGAGATAAAAAACAAATCGCGAGCTCGTCTTCTCCTACTCTAGCTAGCATCACATCTGGCGTCACAAACTTTTTTAACCGATTAGCGATACGCTGCAGCAGGCGATCACCTACGTCGTGTCCTAATGTATCATTAATATGTTTGAAGCGATTCAGTCCTAGATAAAAGACCGCTAATGAATCTCTTTCTTTTTTCATTTGCCGAATGAATTTTTTTAATTTCTTTTCAAACTTTCTTCGATTCGGCAAATTTGTCACATGATCATGAGTCGCGAGATATTCAACTTGGTCCACGTACTTTTTTTCTGCGGTGATATCTTCAACAATGCCGTCTATGCGCACTAGCTTGCCGTTCTCATCAAGTGTTGGAATGCATCGATCTTTTACCCACTTCATTTCTCCGGTTTTTGTATAAATCCGATACTGCTGGCGAATTGTTTTTCCTTTTTGTAGCTGATGCTGCGCTTTTTCCACAGCTGGTTTATCGTCAGGGTGAACAAAGCTTTCCCACAGATCTCTATCTTCTAAAAATTTAATTGCATCTTCTCCGTAAATGTTGCTAACACCGTTTGAACATACAATCATTTTATTGCGCTGCACATCAACGGACCATATTCCGGCATCCAAATTGTTATAAATCGTTTGAAACTGCTGTTCTTTTTGCTTTAATTCATTCGTAATCACTTTCGATTCGGTAATATCATGAACAACGCCGATCAGCTGTATGACGTTTCCTTGCTCATCTGCTACTGCGTCCGCTTGTTCAAACACCGTACGTTCTTCACCGTTTGGCCGCATTAGCGCGTATTCAATTTTATAGCTTTCCCCCGTTGAAAGTGCCTCTGTAACTGCTTTTTTTAACCTTTTTTGGTCACATTCTTTAATAAATTGAAGAACGTCTTTAAAAGAAGGAGTAAAGAGCTGGTTGGGGTTTAATCCGTAAATATTATACAGCTGAGGTGACCAATAGCTTTTATCTTCCGTCACGTCGTAATACCAGCTTCCTACATTCGCAAGCTTTTGCTCCATTTTCAAATGCGTTTCTAACTGAGAAATGTGATTGGAGCGCTCCTGCTCTTTTGAATCATCTCGGCATACGGCATAAACACCCACAACTTGCTCACTTACGATAATAGGAATGAGCGTAATATATAAATGAAGTTCTTTTTTTGTTTTATGATTGACTGTCGTTGAAAAATGAACTTTTTCCCCTTTTAAAGCACGTTGAAAAAGCTCTTGTGCCTGCTGTTGTTTCGACTTATGTATAAGAGCTGTCAGCTGCTGGCTTTTTTGTTTGTGTTCGTTTCCTGTTAGCCTGAAGGCTGCCTCGTTGCTAAACATGATATCCCCTTCACAGTTGATAAAAAAAATACCTTCACTGTATTCTTTTAAAAGCTGTGTGTTCAAACGATCAAGATGTTTCATGATCATGATCGACTGCTCCTTCTCCGTATTTTTATCTGGCAAGGTCTCATGCTGCCTCCTTTTATCTATTTCTTCTATACTAGTAGAATAAGTTACATTTGACATATATTTTACCCTACTTTCCCCAAATGAGGAACATCTCAGGTAAAGATAGCCGAAAAGGTTTTTAAAGTCTTTTAAATTTGGTAAAATAAAACATATAAAGGAGGGATAGCGTGAATCAAAGTGTTAAAAAACATGATCTATTTTCTAGGGGTTCCTTTCAAACCGCTGCTTTTTTACTTCTTTTCTCGCCTCTTTTTACTCGCTTGTTTCAGCAAAACGTCTGGACGTATATAACAGTCGCTTCTATCATTGTTCTTTTTAATTTTATCACCGAGTGTATTTTAGTAAAAAGAATCAGCGCCGCTCCGAAAAACTACATTGCTTTTTTCCAAACGATTTGTCTGCCTGTGAACGTACTTCTTCTATGTTTCTTTTATTATGTTACGTAAAAAAGCATCTATCGATTTGATAGATGCTTTTTGATATTATGACTTTTTCAAAAGGCTCGATACATGCTTAGCTACAATCGCTCCTTGACCGGCTGAAGAGCTGATACTAGAAAACAAGGGAGTCGTGCAGGCGTCTCCAATGGCATAAATAGATGGATTGCTGCTTTGATGCACTTCATTAATGACGATGAGCCCGCTTTGTGTAGTGGTGACTTTTTCTTTAATAAGTTCAACATTGGGCGCTACGCCTAGTCTGATTAGCACTGCGTCTACCAATAAATTCTTGGACTCACCGTTTTTACTTTTTAAATCAATTGATGTGACGCGATGCTTTCCGTGTATAGCGGTCACTTCGGTGTCTGTCATCACTTTAACACCGGGGTCGGAAAGAACTTTTTCAACGTATTGCTCTCTTGCTTTAAAATGCGTAGAACGATGAATCAAATATACTTGTTTTGCTTTTGATGCTAAAAGATGTGCTCCTTCAAACGCCCGGTCTCCTCCGCCAATGAGAGCAACCCTTTTACCTGTTAACCGTTCTCCGTCTGCTGAAGCAGAGTACACTTCTCCTCGGTCAATCATTTGCTGTTCACCCGGCACTCCGAGCTTTCGCTGGCTAGAGCCCGTTGCTAAAATAAGATACGTATAACCAATTTCTTTTTCTGTTTCTTGCTGCTTTACTTTTACTGTTTTAAAACGTTCGTCAATGGAAATTACTTTTGTATTCGCTTCATATAAGCAGTCCATATCGATAAAATGCTGAACCATTTTACGCTGCATTTCAATTCCATTTTCCGCTTGTATTCCGGGATAATCAATAATCTCATTGTAAATCGTAAACAGCTGTCCGCCTAACTGTGCCTGCTCTTCAAGAAGCAAGCACTCAACGCCTAGCCTTTTACACCACACGGCAGCAGAGATGCCAGCGGGCCCTCCGCCAATAATCAGTACGTCAACATGTTGCATACAGCTCACCTCGCTTCTGCTTCTCAGCTTATATGGCTTTTTGTTTCTTTACATTTGTCGCTGTAAAAGAGATAAAAATTCTCCGCGAACCTCTGGTTTTTCCATAAACGTTCCCCGAACGGATGAAGTGGCTGTAGAAGCTGAAGATTTTTTAATTCCTCTTCCGCACATGCACATATGCTTCGCTTCAATAATTACCATAACTCCTTTTGGCTCTAACACTTCTTCAATTGCATCTGCAATTTCATTTGTTAGACGTTCTTGAACTTGAAATCTCTTTGCGTATCCTTCTACCGTACGAGCGATTTTAGATAAACCTGTGATTTTTTTATCCGGTATATACCCAACGTGGGCAACGCCAAAGAACGGCGCAAAGTGATGTTCACACATTGAGTGAAATTCAATATCTCGTATTAACACTAATTCATTGTGATTCACGTCAAATGTTTTTTCCAAATGGGCTTTCGGATCTTCTCGGTAGCCTTCCGTGTATTCCAAAAATGCCTTTAACACGCGGTACGGCGTCTCTTCAAGACCGTCTCTTTCCGGATTATCTCCGCATAAATCAATCAGTTCTTTCACCGCATTCATAAATATGTCAGCTTGACCTATTTTTTTATCTATTTCAGTTGAATTCGTGCCTACTGTTTCTAAAAATTTTTGAGCAATTAAATTTTGTGTGCTAAGTGCCATCCTTTTATGTCCTCTTCCCTTTTCTTAGTAAGTTTATTTTTAAATGATGGTTTTGCTTCAGCTATTTAAAAACGCTGCTTCAAAATCTTTTGCAGCAAGAGGCTTGCTAAACAAGTACCCCTGCATATGATCACAGCCATTTTCCATTAAAAACGCTTTTTGATATTCTTCTTCCACACCTTCTGCGATTACTTCAAGCTTTAAGCTTTGAGATAAGCTGATAATCGCCTGCGCAATTTCGCTGTTGCTGTAATCTTCTTGAATATCCTGGATAAAAGACCGGTCGATTTTCAAACAATCGATTGGTAATTTTTTTAAATAGCTCAACGAAGAATATCCGGTTCCAAAATCATCGATAGAAATTGATATACCATATTTCTTTAACAGATGTAAAGCTTTAATCGTTTCTTCCGCGTTCATCAGCAATGTACTTTCCGTAATTTCCATTTCAAACCATGCGGGATCAAATCTATGAAGCGAAAGAAATTGCTGTATTTCATTAACTAACACAATCGGATCTTGAAACTGCCGCGGAGAAAAGTTAACCGCTAGCGTCATTTTTTCGTTTCGATCCTTGTTCCATTTGCTGACTTGAGAACAAGCTTTTTTCGTGACAACTTCCCATAGAGACTGAATCAAACCAGTTTCTTCTGCTATAGGGATAAACGCTTCTGGAGAAACAAATCCAAGCTCTGCATCATTCCAGCGAACTAATGCTTCTACGCCCGTGATTACATTGCGCTTTGCTTCTATTTTCGGCTGATAGTAAACGTCAATGTCACCTTTTTGAATTGCTTTTCGCAAGCGCGTTTCGATGTGAACTTTTTCAGCTTGTTTTTGATTTAACGAATCATGATAAATACTTACTTTACTGCCGCCCTGTCTTTTTGAAGCATACATGGCGACATCTGCATACGTAATAAGCGTGTCCAAATTCGTAGAGTGCTCCGGATAAAAGCTTAACCCGCTGCTGATACTGACGAAAACTTCATCATTGTCAATGTAGCAGGGCTGTTGAACATATGCAATGATCTTCTCGGTGATACCTTTAACTTCTTCCGGTGTAAAATCACTGAATAAAATGACAAACTCGTCTCCTCCTTGCCTTGTAAGAAAGCTGTTAGCAGGAGGCAGACATTCTTTAATACGGTTGGCTATCAGCTGTATAAGCTGATCTCCTTTTGAATGCCCTAGCGTATCATTAATATCTTTAAACCGGTCTATATCCATAAATAACACGGCTACGTGACGAATGGATTTTTCCTTCGACTCAACTAAGCGCCTGTTTAATTCTTCTTTAAAATATCTTCTGTTCGGCAATCCTGTCAAAAAGTCGTGGTACGCATGGTACTCACTTTCTTCCTGACTTTTCTTTAAATCGGCCACATATGTTTTTAAAAAATGAGAAAGGTGGTTGATATTTGCTACAAGTCCTCCCAGCTCATCTTTTCTTCTTACATTCAGCACCTTGCCAAAATTGCCTTTGGCGATTTGATTTACGTGCTCCATAATATGTTTAATCGGCCGCGTAATGGATGTAGAGAAAACAAAGCTGATAATAAGGACAATAAAGATAAACGGAAGAGACAGCAGTAAATGTTTGATTAATTCTTGCTGCAGCTCTTTTTCAATAACTCCGTAGTCATACACTACGCCTATTACGTAAGCCGGAGTGTTTTTTTCTTTAATCGGTACCAATGTCTTTAATACTGTTTTATGGCTAATTTCAGCAGTATAGCTTTGTGATTTCCCCGTTTTTAATGCCTTTTGAATAGATTTTTTATCACGTTCGGTATTTCGATACGTGTACGTTCCGTACCAAATCGGCTGATCTTTTATTTTAATATATTTATTGCCGTTTAAATATACGTTTTGATTTCTTTTCCCGAAATTCTTTGGATTAAAAACGGTTAGTTCAAGAACGCCTTCAAGATTTTCCGTAAAACGGTCCATCACGTTCGTAGGACCAAACCTTTTTTCAAAATCGAGGACGTGCTGATCTCGAAAATAAGGATCAATAATGTAATTAGTAGACCCGTCGTAATAATAACCCCATTTGTCAATGTGATTAGGGTTGCTAGAAGCTACTTCAATCGGCCCGCTCCAATAGTGAGGTAAAGTCAATCCTTTTGTTGTGGTGACCGGCTGCTGAGAAAGCAGCTGCTGAAAAGATGTATACCAATAGCCCCACTCTTTTGTGGACATATTGATTTCCTTAGGATCAGAAGATTTCACGCCTATAATATCACCTTCTACAGGTGCTAATAGTGTAATATGAGATACCATCAGTTTTTTAGCCAATTGTTTTAACTGGTCATTGGTAACGTCTCGGTAATCAGCAGGCAAAGACTGTTGGATTGCAATTGAAGCCGTTCGTAATTCTTGTGCCATTCGATCTTCCATATAGGAAGCACTATTTTTAGAATTTTCGACTTCGTACGCAATTTCTTCTGTGACCAGCGTGATTTCTCTTTGGTTAAACTCTGTTAATCTATTTTTCGATCGAATGTAGTGCAAGGTGTTATTCGCTAGTAGAATACACAATACCAGCAAAGTAAAGAATACGGACAACTTTTTCTTTATCGACACTAGTGATGGCCTCCTGTTTAAAGAACTGATCCGACAGTTTTAAAACCTGCCTGCATGCTCTAGCTTTACATCGGATACTATTCTTCAATTTCCACAAAAAAAATGAACTCATACAAAAAACCAACCGCTTTGGTTGGTTAATTTTTAAATTTTTATATGTAAAATAATTGAATATAAAAACTTTTATTTACACAGATAGAATAATTTTATATCCCTCTAATATTCTATCTGTTTTTAAAAAAATATCAACATCTAAAATATGTCTTTTTCTTAAAATAGATCTTCTCTGAAAGGGCGAAAATGCCTTGAAACCATCCTTTTCTAACACATTTATATTAAATTACCTAAGTCGCTTAAAGGAATTTTTTCTCTTTTCCAGACGATAACATCAATTGAATCTCTTAGTTCTTTAAGCTGTATGCTGTCTAAAGTATTAATCCGGTTTTTTATACAGCTGAAAGAATCCTCCACGCTCTCAGAACCCAGCTCTTTTATTTCCCAGTTTAAAAGAACAGCCGGGTGCACTTTAAGGCTCTTAGCCAATTTTTCAACTACATCAATTGTTGGATTAATACAAATATCACGTTCTATATTGCTTAAGTAAGACTTAGCAATTTCAGCACGTTCTGCAAGCTGTGAAAGCGACAGTTTTTTCTTCACTCTTATTTCTTTCACACGACGACCAATCATTATTGTTAAGCACTCTCCTTATTAAAATGTAAACCTGCCTTAAAGAACAACGCTACTAGCTATAAATAATACTGCACCTTTATTTTGTTATGAGTAAAAAACCAAATAGACTATGCTGATAAATTGATAACGCTTACCTTTATTGAACAGTTTGAAATTGACCTTCTAATAATTTATGAAAAGCTCCTTCTTTTTCATAAGCCAGATGATTAAAGCTCCCTTTTTGAATTACTTTTCCTTCTTCTAACACAAGAACCTGATCTGCTGATTGTATAGTAGACAACCTGTGAGCCACAACAACAATCGTTACTTTTCCTTTTAATCGGTCAATTGACTCTTTAATCTTATTCTCATTATTAGTATCTAAGGCACTTGTAGCCTCATCTAAAATCAAGAGCGCTGGTTTTTTTAAAATGGCTCTTGCCAAAACAAGCCTCTGACGTTCTCCGCCGGATATTTTCATCCCTCTATCTCCAATAACAGTATCTAGACCCTGAGGCAAATTCTCTACAAATTGATCTGCCATTGCAAATTCTAATGCTTCCCATAATTCTCTTTCACTAGCCTGTGCATTCACCGTCAGCAGATTCTCTCTTACGCTAGTATTAAATAAAAACGCGTCTTGAGGTACATAGCTGATGGATTGTCTTAAAGACAGTAGAAATTCATCTTTAAGCGGCTGACTATTTACAAATACCTCTCCTCGTTCAGGAGAGTTCAGTCCCATTAATAAGTCAATAAGCGTACTTTTCCCAGCTCCAGAAGGACCTACAATAGCTGTCATTTGATTATGAGGAATAGTCAAGTTAATATCTTTTAAAACATAATTACAACTGTCTTTTTTGTAGCGGAAATAAACGTCTTTGCACTCTATTTGAGGCTTTACAATTAAGGGAAGTTCATCTACTTGTTTAAATTCTTGTTCCTTAGAACATTCTTCTATGAGCTTCGTAACAGCCTGACAAGCAGGAAGAGTCGCTGCTATTTGTTCGAAGTTAGATTGAATAGTAATAAATCTCGGCCATAACCTAGAAAAAATAAGAATAATTAATAAAAGCTGCTCACCTTCAGCATGAAAAACTTTTACGGATATAAATATAAACACTGTAACTAAAATAGCCGCACTCACTTTATATACTAGCTGAGAGCTTGACTTAAGTCTTACATATTCAATTTGTTCTGCATTCATTCCAGAAGTTAAGGAACGCAGCCAATCAATATAGCTGTTTTCTAACTTATTACTTTTGATATCTTTAATACCATTGAGCTGGTCTGTTATTCCAGCCATGTAGTCTTCTCCTAATTGTGATGTTCTGCGTCCTAAGCTTCTAGATTTTTTTACGAACTTTTTTGAAAGATATCCTAGTATCAAACCGAACAGCACGATAAAAAGAGTCATTTTAACAGACAGCCAAAGTGCAATAGCCAGTTGTATGACCATAAAAATAGTATTAGACAGTAGCTGAAGGAAAAAATTAATACCTCCTATAACACGCGCTAACTCTGCAGTTAATAGATTGATAAGAGTTGATTTTCTCTTTCTTAAAAACAACTCCCATTTCGAATGAAGAAGTAAGCTGTAAATTTCAATTCTTAAATCTCTGCTGAATTTTTCTCTAGCTTTAACATCTCGAATAGCTAAGCTTCTCTGAAGAAGATTTTGCCCAACAATAATTAATAGATAGACACATAAAATTAAGGGTAAATACAGGGACGGTGGGAGTAAGGCAAGAAAGCCAAACAGCTGCCCGAGTTTGCTAGATGCAGCATTTGTCTCTACCACCCCTCCGATGCTTAACAACGGAATAATTAGTAAAATTCCAACTCCCTCCATTAAACTCACCATTGCCATCCCAAAAATATTAAAATATATAACCTTCCCTGTGAAGTGATGTAATTTCTTTATATAATATAATAATGGTTTCAATATACGTTCTTCTGCCTCCTATCAATTTGACCTATGATTTATTCACCTTGCTCCACACTTAGTTCTTATATGCTAACTGTTTAGAAAGAAAAGTCTAAAATAACACTGATTTCTTTAGTTTTCTCCATGACCATAAAAATGGCCGCAGTAAGAAATATAAAAAATATAAGCTTTTCGGTAGCCTAAAGGTACGTTCATCTGCAGAACTTGGGTAAAATGAAATAATTAAAAATTTACATTTTTGCCGTTTAGTTTTCATCGAGAATAAGTAGTTTTTATAGGATTTTTCTAAGCTTTTCGTTTGAGAATGCACATGTAATTGAACCATTTCTTTTATAAAAGGAATTGCTTTTTCCGCTAATTGATTAGCTGCCTTTGTATTTATAATACCCTGAAGCTCTTCATGTACTGGTGTTTGAAAAAACAGATGTGCTAATTGAAACGCTTGCCCTACTAAGTTCTTCTGCTGATGTTTAATTGCCAATTTCTTAAAATGTACATAGTTGATATCTTTGTTTCTTACCATTTGATCAATATCTTTTAACCATCGCAGACGAAACCATCCATGACGAGCGCCATGAGAAATTAAATACAGAAGCAAGTCCTCTTTTCCCATAAAAGATATTGGATGCTTGGTTACTTGACTTTCTCTTTTTCTGCTCCAAAGTTCTTCGAAACTAGCTCTTTTTATCGGACGCGGATGCAGTCGCCAATGAACTTCAACTTGAACCTTCTTGTTCGGATGATAATAGACAATATGGTGACTGCGCCATTTTTTCTCATTTAACACAGTTGATATTTCTTCTTTTTCATAACCTAGACTGAAAAGAGTACTTTCTGTTCTTTCTAACTCTTCCTCTCTCACCAGAATGTCGAGATCTTTAGACATTCTAAGAGAAATATCCCCAAAGAGATCATAAGCAACCGGCGGCCCTTTTAAACACAGAGTTTCAATATCATTTTCCTGAAACACCTTATCTAGTGATTCCATTTCTCCAGTTAGCTGAAGCATCTTAAACGTATTTTTTTTATATTCTTGAAACAGCGCTTCTATAACATTTGATGGAACAGCATCAGGTGTATCTTTTAACCTTAAATAAACTAATGGACAAACTCGATGGTGTTTTACTAGCTCAAGAAAATAACTCCAGTTAATTTCTTTTGATGGTATTATTTCTTCAGATTTGTTCTCTTCTCTTAACAGCGTTAATAAAAAATCAAGCTCTTTAGACTGACTTATATCAATGATTGGTTGTTTGTCTATCATCGCTTTTCCTTTCGCTTTCCTTTATTATGTAAGGATTTAGAGAAGTTCCCTACAACAGTAAACCTTTCCATTCCTTCTGATCCCGTTACGTATGTTGAACCGCTTCGCAGCCAGGCATGTGCAATGAAATTTCCGCTTTCATCTTTTCCTGTACCTAAATACAGCGTACTTTCAATACAGCGTCTTTCTAGCATCTTCATACCTGCAAAAGCTTTTACGAGACATTGACTTTCCCAAAAAGTATATTTGCTCATTGTATAGATAGCTTTTGAAATATGCGCTAATGTTTTAGTTTCATATCTATCTTCATCCATACTGCTTTCTTTCATATGCTCGCCTAACATAGGTGTAACCTTAGAAAATGGCAAAGCTTTAAGGATTCTTCCGTAAGCAAGATAATAAAATGCTTCTATTAACAAAAGCTTTTGATTCGTATCTAACCATAAAAAATGTTTAGCTTTTTTTATTAATTTCATCACAGCTACTCCGGTATTATTAATATAAGATACAAATAAAAAGTTACTCTTCCACAACCAGCTTAATTAAACTTTCTTGATACAGGTTCTCTAAAAATGAGATAACTTCTTCTTCGCATTTATCCGTTTGAACATCGTACTTTTTTACAATATGATTAACTAAATTGTTTACTTCTGTTGGTTTACTAATGCTTTCCCAGATCTCTCCTCCGATTTCACCTAGGTTGTAATACTTACCGTTTTTAATATTTAGCATAACTTTTTCATTTCCCATATCACTTACGATATTTCCCTCACTCTGTATAACAACATGCTTAGGTAGGATTTGGCCTGATTTAATCAATTGCATTCCCTTCTTTCACTGTATTTAGTATTTTGGATACGGACTCATATGGCGTAAAGTTCGAAGAAGATCGAGTTACTTGAAAGGTATTTACGCTTTTAAGAATCTCTGAAGAATAAATAAAGTGCCATTCCTTTAACCCCAGCCTTTGTAAGAGTGAACCTCGAAACGTATGGTGAAGTAAAATACGAAAGCCCTCTAAGCCATTGGTTTGACGGATTTCTACAGATTCCCCGCTTCCTTTTACGAGCTCAAAGATTCCCCCTAAAGGAATGGGCTGAGTATGAAAGCTGTTTTTTACCGGTACTGAATATTTTGTTTCTCTTTCAAATAAAGGATTATATTTTCTGGAATCAATCCCGAACTCGTTTAAGCTTTCTTCCCATAGCTTTTGCTGCGGGTACGTTGGTTGAACCATTGGAGTACGGTCATTCGAAAAGGTGACAGGAATGACGTCATCGCTTATAAGCTTATATCCTTTCTGAATAAAAGCTGACGCTAGGGTAGACTTTCCAGCTCCAGAGTTCCCAACAATAGCATATGCCTTTTCATCTATAGCTATCGCACTGCCGTGCAAAGGCAAGGTTTTTTGCTGCATTAAAATTACTCCCATGCAAGTTCCCAGTATGTATAGCCTCGCCTTAGCTTCATCAAAGTCTTTAAGGGGTGCTACTGCAATTTCTTTTCCATTCTTTATAGAAAAAATGGCTAGATTGGGAACTTCAAACGCTACGTAATTGCTGAGAACCGTAAAACCCTTTTTCTGTTCTAGTTCTATTTTGTCTTTTGATAATTTAATAGAAACGTCTATATAATCACCTGGAGAAATTAGAGAATTTAATTCTGGTAAAGGCAGCTCACTCAAAATATGCAGCCCGAAAGCATCGTAAATATATTTTTTTTTGATACTAATCATTGATTTCACTCCAGATGTTATTAATTTTTTGAAAAACCCTCATACAACTTAATCTGTATAAGGGCAATCTTCTATAGTGATTTATTTAAATTAGCTGTAGTGAACTGTTTCGTCTGGATCTGACTGTACGGCATCAGGAATACTAAGTCCAGGGCCCGCCATAGTCATATTTACGTCAAGTACTTCTAGTACTGGCTTCTTCCACTCTTTTTTCATAGGTACACCCCCTTTCAAAGAAACTTGTTTACAAATCTATATACTATTAAGCTGCGCATCAAAACTTTGAAGTCCGTACTAAATATAGATTCTGGCTTTGGATTATCTTTTAAATTTTCCACAGCAGCTTTTATTAAGTTAATATCAAAATGTTCAGCTATAAAGTCAGATTTTTTTACTTTTTCCATTTCGTTCATAAACAGATTCCAATCCGATATCATACGCTGAATACCGTCTGCTCCTTGCAAGCCTCTTATCTTTTGGTTAAGCCTTATGTCATCTGGAAGGTGATTCTTAGTTGCCCTTCTAATCAGAGATCTATCTTGACCATTTTGTACAAACTGCGTTTCAGGAACTGATAAACAAAAACGAATAACTCTTAAATCGTTTGTCGGATCACGATCCCATAAAGAATGATATAAAGACAGCTTTGTTGTATATGTACCGTTAATACTCCAATAATATGGCTGTAAAAATTGAGTTTTCCTTATTTCATAAGCGCTTTTAGTAAGTAAACCGTTCGTATTTATGTCGTGTTCTTTTAATCTCGCATATACATCAAATCTCTGGGCAAAATCAGGATTAATAATAGGGGGATAGGGCGTTTCTTGCCTTGATGAGATGAGTGAATGCAATCTCGGAAAAGCTTTTTTGGCTACTACGGGAAGAACACGAGATCTTCCAACTCCCAAATTCCTGCTATACAAGCGCAGCTCTCGCAAGAATTTAGCTAGATTTCCTTTTTTTAAAAGCTGTGCCTGATAATCTAGCGCCGGCCCCCAAGAGATTGTCCAATTTCCCCTCTGCCCATTTAATAAAACTCCTATCCCTTTTTTAGAGGCTTGTTCATAAATACCTCTAAGCCAAAAGCTGTTTTCAAAAAATTTATAAGGTGTTTCTAGTATTTCCAGCCATTCATCAATTTCGGAAAAAGGGCTTCTTTCTTCAAAATCAAAGTAATTATCTTCTATATTGCCTATGTAATTAGCAGTTGATTTGATAAAGGGCTTTTCATTTGCCACTCTGCTTTTAGGGGACCAATCTTCAAACTCATTTATTGGTATATAGCTAAATGTATGTAATTTTTTACTTTCTTTATAAAGAGATTTAGATGCAAAACTAGCTACTGATCCTGAATCTAATCCTCCGCTTAAATGAGCGCCGACCTGCAATCTCGTTCTTAGCTTAGAATCTACGGCTTGCTGAAACACTTCGCGAAACGCTTCTTCGTACTCTTCGTTTGACTTTAGCTTCAGCTTTTTCTCTTTTTGCACTATACAATACCTTTTCACTTCAAGCCGATTATGACAAACGGTTATTGAATGAGAAGGCGGTATTTGTTGAATTTCTTTATAAACAGTTGAAGCGGCATCCGTTGACTCAAATGTTATTGGAATGGCTAAAAATTCTGCAAGCCACTCTTCATTTAAAGATTTTTTTATATAAGGTAACGAAAATAACGGATTAATAGCGGTGCAAAAAGCCATGCTCGCTGCATTTTTGAAAAAATATAGAGTTCGGTTTCCCGAAAAATCCCTTGCTCCAAATAACTTTTGCTTTTTCTCATCCCAAATGACAAAAGCAAAGTCTCCCACTAAAAATTTCGGGGCTTCCTCTCCCCATTTATGATACGCAAGCAAGATCAGTTCACTATCTGTAATTTGCGCTTTATAGATATCCTTGATCTGCAACCGATCTACCAATTCTTCACGGTTATCAATAATCGCATCTGCCGTAATAGCTAACTGCTTCTCATAGTCATAATAAGGTAATTTTTCTCCAACAGATTCTGAAGTGATCCATTGTGTATGACTTAAAAGTGCAACATTTCCTTTTTTCCATACCTGTATGTCATCGGCTGGATATTTGGATAAAGCTTGAAGAACGTTAGCTACCTCTTCGTGAGATACGGGATTGTTATTAAAATGATAAATTCCAGCTATTGCACTCATATTTTCTCCTCTCACGATTCTAATGTTCTTTATTAAGAACGAAAATAACCACTATGACCTGTTATTTGTCATACATGTTTAATTGATTTTAGTTTTTAATTCTTTTTTCCCAACAAACTACCAATTAACGACTATTATAAAGAACATTAACTAAAAAGTAAACCTCAATAAAGAACAATTTTCGATAAATATCCACTAAATAGTACAAATGTCGTGTTCAGTCAGTTATTGATCTTAATTGAGAACAATCTCTTTTTTTATGTTCTTGCATTGCCTGGAAAAATAATTTGCCTATTTAGCAATCAGTGAGCACCTTTGTTAATTCTTCATTAATGAGCGTTTTCCCCATGGAATAATTTAACACACCCTTGTCCACACTATACTTATCTGTTTTTTATAAATACATACCATTTTTATAGATAGGAGGAAAGCTCATTGAACGCAGAAAGCAAGCGTTTGACTTCGCCTGAAATAACGAGTCTATGCGCGCAGTATCAGCAGGATACGCTGGCGGTTTGTGTAGCAAAACACGTTCTTGCAACGGTCACGGATGCAGAGATTCGGTCGCTGTTTGCCTTTTCGCTAGAGCTATCGAAAAAGCATATTGAGCTGCTGACTGCCATTTTTCATGCTGAACATTTTCCGCTGCCAAAAGGTTTTACAGATGAAGATGTGGACTTGCACGCACCTCCGCTTTTTACAGACTCGTTTTGGCTCAAGTATCTTCACGACATGACGATTCACGGCTTGGCAGGATACGGCATTTCATTTAGCGTGTCCGTTCGCCGAGATCTTCGAGATTATTATCATCAGTGTAATTTGGACGTGATGGAAGTATATAATCGGTCTCTCGACCTACTTTTAGCAAAAAATCTTTATGTGCCGGCTCCTTATTTTTTAAATCCCAAACAACAAGAGCACATCACAGATTTGACTTACGCTCTTGATTTTGTAGGAAAGCAGCGCCTTTTAAACGCAACGGAAGCCGGAAATATTTATTTTAATTTGCGCAAAAGCATGGCAACCAAAGCGCTTTTAATTGCCTTTAAACAAGTAAGTAAACGAAAAGACGTGCGGAAAGTCATGGAGACGGGGCTTGATGTGGCGCATAAGCATATCGAGCTTTATTCTTCCATTATGCACGAAGAAAACCTTCATACGCCTCCGCTTTTGGATAATGAAATCACAACGTCTACGCACGCGCCTTTTTCAGAAAAGCTGATGACGTTTCACGCAGGCGCAATGTTTAAAGTAGCCATTACTTATTACGCAACGGCAATGACTACCAGCATGAGACTTGATATTGTCGGTCACTGTGAAGCGTGTATTTTACGGGACTTAAAAGTAGCGGGGCGCTGCAGCGAAGTGATGATTAAAAACGGGTGGATTGAAAAGCCCCCTGAAGCAAGCGATCGTAAAGAAATGTAAGTTTTTTTATAGCAGCTCTTGACCTGAAACGCGTTTCATACTTTATGCTTTGTTTATTCCCATCAGCCGGCGTGACACGAACGGTGGCGTTACGGCTGATATGTTATCCATAAAAAAATCCGGTGTGTTCACCGGATTTTTTGGTATGACTACATATTCATTTCTTTTTTATACGCCAAGTACGAATACAGATAAGGAATCGCCACGCACAGAACGATACTCCCCCACATGATAACGGACTTGTATCCATCAGGTAAAAAAGCGCTAATAAGAATTAGCAGTCCGCCAATAAAAAAGAGCTTTCCAGATAAACGATGCGTCTTTTTCCATACGTTTTCATTGCTTAATGTCCACGGTGTACGAATCCCCATAAAATAGTTAGAGCGCACGCGCTGCAAGTAGTTTCCGATAATGATAAAAACGAGTCCAGCCATAATCGGAGCAATGTACGACATCGGCACGTTATAGCCAAGCCCCTGTAAAATAGTGCTCATATTTACAAAAAAGAATAATAGCAGTACGGCGTTTAACAGGATATTGTACGTTTTTGAAAAGTACTTATAATTTTCTTTCCGAGGGTCAATTCGCGGAACAAATGCAATGATAAAATAAATAAGTACCATGATGCCTACTGTTAAGATCATTGCGTTTATCTTCGTTGCAAATCCGTCTGCTTCTCCATTTGCTCCCCAGTGGATGGGCATCGTAGCTGGAAGGTGCGGCAGTGCAATCAGCCATGCAACCAGTGTTAAAAGAGTAATGCCTAAAGGAAATACGTGTTTTTTCATTTAACTCTCTCCTTTCTGAAAGCTGAAAAACCAGCCAATTAAATCTTGAAAAACGGTTGTATTTAATGAATAAATCACAAACTGCCCTCTTTTTTCATCTTGAACGAGGTCCGCTTGCTTCAAGATTTTTAAATGATTTGAGATGCTTGGTTTGGTCATATTAAAATACTCGGAAATTTCTCCTGCGGTTAAATCCCGCTCTTTTAGTAGCTCTAAAATCTTCCTGCGAGTGGGATCCGCTAAGGCTTTAAACGTTTCATTCAATTGAAGTTCATCTCCATCATATTTAAGTATTTAGATAATTATCTAAATATTAAACTATAAAATATACTATGTCAATATTTTGAAAAGAGAACACTTGCATTTGACTCATTTTTTTGTTTTTTCAAAGCAGTCCATGCATACAAACTGCGCTTCTTGATGTAAAAAAGCTTTGATTTCGGTCATTCCTCTTTTACTTGGATACTTCATTCTCATCCATACTTCTTCATTCGGCTGAATTTCTTTTTGACAAACAGAACACTGCTCTTTTATTCGAAACATATTATCCCCTCCATCTCTTTGTCTAACTATACGTTTTACTAGCCAAAAGGTTTCATAAAAAAGAGGCTGGAACGTAACCAAATCAATTCCAGCTAAAGACAAACAAATGAGAGAATGAGCTGAGCCGCTTGTGACACCGCAGTTGATTTCCGTGCAAGGCTTCGCTTTCCGCGGGCGGCCGCTGAGCCTCCTCGTCGCATATGCTCCTGCGGGGTCTCACCTGTTCCGCTTTTCCCGCAGGAGTCTTCGCCTTGCCCTCCAATCAACTGCTAGAAAGACTTACACACATGAAACCTATGTTTACCCTAACAAAAAAACCGAACCACGAATCAAACATCTTGATTAATGGTTCGGTTTTCACTTTGTCTAAAATCCTTTTGTCCCAGCCTCTTCCTTCAACTAAATTACTTATGTCCTAACCTCTTTTAAACATTATAGCGGCGTTACGTCTTCCTGCTGTTTTTGCTGTATTCTTTGCTTTTTCGATTTTCTAAAATGAAGCAGTTCATATACAACTGGAATGACTACAAGCGTAAGAAGAGTTGCAACCGCCAATCCTCCGATTACAACGACTGCTAAACTTTGAGAAACGAGGCTGCCGCTTTCGCTTTGTTTAAATAAAAGCGGCAGCATTGCACAAATCGTAGCAGCAGACGTCATAACAATTGGACGCATACGCGTAGCGGCTGCTTCAACAATGGCATCGCGCATAATCATTTTCTTTTCATTTTGCTTCACGCGGTCTAATAGTACAATGGCGTTGGTTACAACAATACCAATCAGCATTAATGCTCCAAGTAAAGCCGTTACGTCTACTGGGATACGGCTGATTAATAATCCTAAAACGGCACCGATGGCAGCAAGCGGAAGCGAAAATAAAATCGCAAACGGCGTGCGGATCGTTTTAAACGTAATCACCATAATTAAGAACACAATACCGATCGACACGAGCATCGTAATAAACAAGTCAGAGAAATCTTCTCCTTGCTGAGTGCTTGCTCCGCCGATTACAACGTCAACATCTTTTGAAATGGAGAGTCCTTTATTCTTACCGTCTCCAAAAATTGTTGTTTGGATGTTTTTATTAATCTCTGAAAGCTTTTCTGGATTGACATCTGCTGTTACTTGAATATACGGGTCTCCATTTTTATGAAACTGATTTGTTGGCTTTTCAGCTTGCGTTAGTGAAGCCACTTTTGAAACAGGTGACGGTCCTGTCTCTGTCATAATAGAAATATCTTTTAACTCTTTTGGTGATGTTGGATTTAAGACAGATTCAAGAAGCACGTTTGCTTGCTTGCCTTCTAAATCTATCGCTCCAATCGGTGTTTTGTTCAGCATAACGCCAAGCTGCTGCGCTACTTGCTGCGTGTTTGCTTTTGTTGGATCTACATCTAAAGAGTAAATCGTTTTCTTTTCGTCTTGGTTCGTAGAAACTTTGTCTACTCCTTTTATATCGCTGATTTCTTTCTTAATGCTGCTTGCCGTTTTTTCTAACTTGTTCATATCGTTTCCAATTACATCAACGGTAATGGAAGTAGTGGAAGCTCCCATGAGTGAAGCAGCACTGACGCTAAGATCTCCTCCGTCATAGAGTTTCTTTTGATTTTGGATTCGTTTCATTAGCGAATCCGTATTCCCACCGTCTTTTACGATAATCGTATACGTAGCTTCAGTAGGCGAACCAACGTCTCCCCACTTGGCTCCTTCGTCCGTATTACCAAGCTGCATGTATACTTCTTTTACTTCTTTTTGAGCTAAAATATAGCGTTCAAGCTGCAGTGATTTTTCTTCTACGGTTTTAATTGGCGTATTATTTGGATAGCTTAACGTTGTGCCTACAAAGTCGGATGAAGAGTTATCCACCGCTCCTTTAGGCATCATCGTGTACGCGCCAATAGATCCGACAAATAAAAGCAGCGAAAGCAGCAGCACAACCCATTTATGATTAAGCGACCACGTAATAAACTTTGTAAAACGAACCGGCTGCTTGTGCTTGCGAATTTTTTCATTTTTTAATAATCCTGCACTCATTAACGGTACAACCGTAAGTGCCACAATTAATGAAGATAGCAGCGAATACGTCAGCGTTAGAGCAAAAGGAAGCATAAAGTCTTGAAGCCCTCCGTTTACAAGGCCGATTGGTAAAAAGACGGCTACTGTCGTT
The DNA here is from genome assembly GCF_050846875.1 of Priestia sp. TRN 1309. Classification (NCBI taxonomy): domain Bacteria; kingdom Bacillati; phylum Bacillota; class Bacilli; order Caryophanales; family Bacillaceae; genus Priestia; species Priestia sp. TRN 1309. The sequence goes on from NZ_JBOZGM010000003.1 coordinate 360,626, forward strand.
AACGTAGAAGCGGTAATAGCAGAGCCTACTTCTTTTGTGGCATCAATAATCAGTCCAAGCGAAAACTTTTCTTTTTGCATTTTGCGGAAGATGTTTTCAATGACAACGATGCTATCATCTACCAATCTCCCAATCGCTACGGCTACTCCTCCAAGCGTTAAAATATTGAGCGTTACGCCTGATTTGGATAATAAAAAAAGCGTAAAGCAAAGCGATAGCGGAATGGATACAATTGTGATAAACGTAGAGCGAACGCTGCGTAAAAACAGCATGATGACAACGGTCGCAAAAAGTGCGCCAAGCAACACTTCTTTCATCATGGAATGAACAGAGTTTTGTACGCTGTCCCCTGTTGCAAAAAATACAGAAGCATTCACATTGTTATAGTCTTTGTTAATTTGCTGAGACAGTTTTTTTACTTCTTTTGTAATGCTAACGGCGTTTGAGTGACTGTCTTTTGTAACAATAAGTAAAAGTGCATCTTTTCCGTTAATATGCGTCACGACGCCTTCAGGCTTTTTCACCTCTACTTTTGCAAGGTCGCCTAGCGTTACATCCTGTGCAACCGGCAGCTTTTTCACTTTGTCCAAGCTATCAATTTTACCAGTTACGTTGATATTGCTCGACTTGTTATTAATGACTTTTTCTCCAACTGCAAGGGACGTGTTTTTTCCTTCTAACACGCTGATGACTTTATCAATCGTCACGTTCTTTTGTGACAATTTTTTATTGTCAACTTTAATAGACACGTAGGAATCCGCTGTTCCATACGTTTGAACACTCGCAATGCCTTTAATGTCTTTATATTTAGGGATCAGTTTTTTCTCTGCAAGATCCAGATTATCTCTTGTCAATCCTTCTTTAAATGTGAGTGAAATATCTGCGATGGGAATCATAGAGGTGTTTAATTGAATAACATTAGGCTTTGATACGCTGGCTGGAAGCTGCACCGAAGACAGCGCTTCTTGGACGTTTGTTTTTGCTTCTTTCATATCCGTTTTGGATTCAAATGAAATATCGATTTTGGAATAGCCGTCTCCCGTTGTCGAATACACGTTGCTTTTTCCTTTAACACCGGCTACTGCTTCTTCAATTGGTGACGTAACTTGTTTTTCCATCGAGTCTGCATCCGTTCCTTGCCCCATAACTACTACTGACACTTGAGGCTGATCAGCGGTCGGCAGGAACTCCATCGGAAGTGTAAAATAACTAATGACTCCTAAAGCTAAAATTAAAATAGACATAATGGTAATAGCCGCTTTATTTTTGAACGACCATTTGGTGAGCCATGACATGAAATATCCCCTTTCACTTTTTCGTACAAACTCAGTCAAACATTTCTAAAATATGCTAAATAACCACTAAATTATACCTAATGTTTCTTACCATTTAAAGACTTATTTTTGTAGAAAGTCCCATTATTTGAACGAGATTACTTATGGATAATATAAGCAGCTTCTTTACAGCACAAAAAAAGACGCCGATACCCGGCGTCCCACATGTAGTAAGTGAAAGAAGAAGAAGAATATGCCTACGATTTCTCAGGCAATTCTATGACCTTATTGTGTCTCTTCCCGTTTTTTTACGAAATAAACATATTTAGCATAAATTCCCTCAACTAGCAGCTCGATTGTGCTTTGTTTCCGTATCGTTTTGAATCTTTAACGACGTTAATAACGCCACGATGCTTCCGGCAAAGCCAAATAAAAACAAGTGATGAATGCCTGCCATAAAGCTTCCGCCTGAAGTCAGCAACGCACCCATAATCGTAACGCCGATTGCTGTTCCCATGTTTCGGCAAAACATAAAAAATGACGTTGAAATACCTCTTTCATGTCCTCCTACTAATTGCTGTACACCAATGACTCCAACCGTAGACAGCAGACCAAACGACAGTCCTTGTACAATCATGACGCAAAACACATAAAAGAAGCCGTGACTTTCATTTAACATCATTAGAAGTGTTCCCGAACCAACCAGCAGCACATTCCCGATTAACAACAGCTTTCTGTAGCCGTGTTTTAAAATCCATTTACCTGCAGGCACGGACACAGACATCCATCCAACCGCTGTTCCTAACAGCGCAACTCCGCTCATAAACAGTGACAGATGCGCTACTCGCTGTAAAAATAACGGAATGTAGCTTGACGTTCCGAATAAAGCCACCGTTCCAATAAACGCATTGATATTAATCCATGACAGCGTTTTGTTTTGGAACATTGACAACGGTACAATCGGAGAAACATGTTTTCGTTCATGGAGATAAAAAATGACCAATAAAATAAGTCCAGCGACTGCATACACAATTCGGTTCTGTTCCACTACCGTCACAAGCAGCAGTGACGTAACGCCCGCTCCAAACAAAATAGCGCCGATGTAATCGACTTTTGCTCGTTTCGGCTCATAGCTTTCTTGATACGGCATTAACGTCAGAAACGAGACGATACATACCGGTAAATTAATAAAGAAAATCCATCTCCACGTTAAATAATCCACAAAAAAAGCGCCTAAAAGCGGTGCTAACACAGCTGATAATCCCCACATCGTTGTAAAGAGCGCCTGAATTTTCCCTCGTTTCTCCACTGGAAATAAGTCTCCGGCAATAATAGCGGGAAAGGCCACCATAAACCCAGCTCCTATTCCTTGAACCGCACGGAAAAGAACAAGCTGAATCATCGTATTTGCCACGCCGCAAAGCATTGAACCAATTAAAAAAGCAATAATTCCAAACCCAAATACTTTTTTGCGGCCAAATAAATCCGATAATCTTCCCGCTACCGGAGATAAAATCGTACTTGCAATCATGTACGAAGCAAACGACCACGCGTACAAATCAAATCTTCCAAGCTCTTTTGCAATAACGGGCATCGTCGTATTCATAATCGTTGAATCAAGCGAAGCCACTAGCATTGCCAGCACAATACTAACCATTACGGACGTTCTGCTTTTCATGTACCAATCTCCTTATCTCTATAATCTGAGCGTCTAGTGTACTCCTCCTTGCCGTTTGTTGTCTATACTTATGCATACAAAATGCTAAAAAGCTTCTCACTTTACTATGAGAAGCTTTTTACCCCCTTATTCACATATCTTCTTGAACCTTTTCTTGATCAGACAGTTCTTTGTTTCGAGCCATAACCGCAAATCCAGCCATTACAATGATACTGCTTGAAATGCCGTATAGAATTGGCGTAGTAGAAGAAAGTCCTTCAATCAATAGACCTCCAAGTACTACTAGCGTACTAACAACAATCGCTGAAACTCCGGCTTTTGGATGAATGTCTTTCCAAAACAGCGAGACAACAAACGGAACAAAGATCGCTCCTGATAAAATGGCATACGCAACGTCTAAAGCAACAAGCACGTCTTGAATCCAAAGAGCAAAAATAATAGCAAGCACGCCGACAATAAGTGTATTCACACGGGTTAAAATTAAATAATTTTTCTCTGAAATATTTTTAAGCCACACTTTTTTAATGATATCGTTGCTAATGAGCGTAGAAGACGCAAGCAGTGTTCCTGAAGCAGTTGACATCAGCGCCGAACAAACGCCTGCCAGCACGAGACCTAATAACCCTTGAGGCAGAATTTGAATCGCAAGCGTCGCAAAAATGCTTTGACTGCTTTCTGCGTTTGGCAGCAGCAAATATGCACACATTCCAATTACACTTCCCGCAATTGCGTAGGCAATGCTGTACACCCCTGCAAAAATAGAGCCGTTTCGCGCAATTTTTTCTGTTCGCGCCGTAAATACCCGCTGCCAAATATCTTGAGAAACTGCCATACCAAGCGTATACAAGAGGAAATACTGAAAAATTTGACCGTATCCAATCGATGAAAAATCAAAATACGATGATGGTAAATCTCCGGTAAGAGCTTTGAAACCTCCTGCTTCTGATACACTCATCGGAAGCATAAATCCAAAAATCGCCACCGTCATCACAACAAATTGAATAATATCAGTAACCGTTACGCTCCACATTCCGCCTAAAATCGTATAGAACAAAACAATCGAACCGCCAATTAGCATCGAGGCCGTCATGTTCCATCCAAGCAACGCATGAATGATCGTTCCCATTCCAATCACTTGAGTGACCGATACCATGAGTGTATAAATAGCGGCAACAACGGCGCTGATAATTTGCGCTTGAGCGTTATATCTTTTTCCTAGCAGCTCACTAATAGTAGTCACTTTCAACGACGAAATCCGCTTAATAAAAATCGTGCCAAGCGTAATGATTCCAAGTCCAATCATCGTCACAAACCAAATGCCAGACAGCCCGTGCTCGTAGCCAAGCTGAGCGGTTCCAATCGTTGACGCCCCGCCTAAAATAACGGCAGACAAACATCCTAAATACATAAACATCCCCAAGTTTCGCCCGGCTAAAATAAAATCTTCTGATGACTTTGCTTTTAATGAGCCAATGATACCCGCTACAACCAATACGCCAAAATAGACAAACATAACCGTCATATCCAGTCCGTTCATAACAGATTCCTCCTTATTATGGGTCAATCTATCTTTCGTTGAAACAAAGAGCTTCTTAAAGCTTTAGATCACGTGAAGACTTGTGATTTCTGTCAATGCTTCGTCTAACACGCGAAGCCCGGCGTCAATTTCTTCTTTTGTAATCGTTAAAGGAGGAATCATTCGAATCACTTCTCCGCTATTTCCGCAAAGGTAAAACAGCACCCCTTTTTCCAAACATTTGTCTAAAATCTCAAGAAGAAGATTTCCGTCACCTTGCTTTGTTTTTGGATTAATAATTTCAATTCCAATCATTAGTCCTACTGAACGAATGCTTCCGATCACTTCATGCTTCGCTTTCAAATGCTGAAGCTGAGCCGCTGCATATTTCCCCATTGCTTTTGAGTTTTCAATTAGCTTTTCTTCTTTTAGTACGTCTAGCGTCGCAAGTGCTGCTGAACAAGCAATGGGATTACCTCCAAAAGTTGTTCCATGTGTACCAATCGGCCACTTTTCCATGAGCTGTTTAGAAGCTACAGTAGCACTTAACGGAAGTCCTGATGCTATGCCTTTTGCGATTGCCATAATGTCAGGCGTCACGTCAAACGTTTGAGCTGCAAACCACTCGCCGGTGCGTCCAAAGCCGGTTTGCACTTCGTCAAAAATAAGCAGAATGCCGTGTCTGTCACATACTTCTCTTATTTTTTGCAGCCACGCTTTCGGCGGGATCACGTAGCCGCCTTCTCCAAGAACCGGCTCTACAATCATGCACGCCACTTCTTCCGGCGTTACTTGATGCTTAAACAACGTGTCAAAATCTTTTTCCAGCTTTTCCACGCAGTAGATTTCCGGATCTTCTCCTTTTGGACACTGAGTCACGTCTGCATAAGGCACTTGATACGTTAAGCCCGATGGCTGAAGAAATTTCCGGTATTTGCTTTTTGATGTTGTCACGCTAAGCGCTCCGAGAGAACGGCCGTGAAAGCAGCCCATAAACGAAACCGTATAAGGTCTTTGCGTCACGTATTTTGCTAGCTTTAACGCTCCTTCTATTGCTTCAGTTCCGCTATTGGCAAAGAAAAAGCAGTCCAGGCCTCTTGGCAATACTGTTTTTAATTCTTCCGCCAGCTGTAAAATAGATTTGTACATAATCACACCTGACGGGCCGTGCATAAGATGATCAACGCTTTCTTTAATCGCTTGTACAACTTTAGGGTGACGATGACCTGTATTCGCTGTTGCAATACCTGATGTAAAATCTAAATACGTTTTTCCGTCCGCTCCGTAGTAGTAGCAGCCCTCTGCTTTTACCACCGGTAAATTAGGATGATCTTTCGCCATGCTTGGTGCTAGTAAATCCGGTAAACTGTTCATTAACTGTGTAAGTGATGCCTGTGTCATCTGACTTCCTCCTCGCAATCTATCAAGTAATGTGTTTGTACTTGTTTTACATGCAAAGAGCGTGCCAAAGACGTTAAAAAACGGAATGTTTTTTTAATTTTCTAACAACTGAAGGCTGACTGATTCCGAGTGCTTCGCCTATTTCTGTTGTCGTTTTATACTGTTTTTTTGCTCTTACTAATATCTCTTTTTCCAGCTCGTTTAACGCGTCATTAAGCTTCATTTCCCCATGTTCTTCAACGTGTTGAATCCGTTTTTTCCTATGCAGAGAATGCGGCAAATGCTCCATTGTAATCAGCGTTTGTGAAGACACAACCACCGCGTGTTCAATCACATTGATTAACTCTCGTACGTTTCCTTTCCACTCATGTGCAAGCAGTGCGTGAATAACCGCATTATCAAACGTTCTTTTTCGGTTGTATTTCTTTTCAAACTGCTCGGCAAAATGTGTGAGCAGCGGAAAAATATCTTCAGGACGCTCGTTCAAAGATGGAATGGTAATCGGTACAACGCTTAAACGAAAATACAAATCTTCTCGAAATTCTTTTTCAGCAACGGCTTTTTCTAAATCTTTGTTCGTCGCTGCAATTAAGCGAAAGTCCACGGTTTTGGGCTTTCTTCCTCCAACGGAATAAAACTGTTTTTCTTGAATGAGCTTTAAAATTTTCACTTGATGCGCCGGTGACAGCTCTCCCACTTCATCTAAAAAAAGCGTGCCCCCGTCTGCTAATTCGACCAGTCCTACCTTTCCATTTTTAGATGCACCGGTAAAAGCCCCTGCTTCATATCCAAACAGTTCAGCCTCAAATAAATGGTCTGGAATCGCCCCGCAGTTCACTTCAATAAACGGCCCTTTGCTTCTTGTACTTTTGTTATGTATCAGCTTGGCTAAATGCGTTTTTCCTACTCCGGACTGCCCTAAAAGCAAAATATTTACGTCTACGTTCGAAACGTGAACGGCCGTACGAAGAACGTGCTGCATCTTATCGCTGTTGCATACAATTCCTTCTGTTGATAGATTTTGGTTCCGCAGCAGCATAAGCTCGCTCTTTACGCGCTGCATTTCGCCTTCCATCGCATCAAGATATGTTTTCATTTCCATCAGCTCCGTCACATCGTGGGAATAGCTGACGATTCTTTTAATCTCACCTTTTTCATCTTTGACCGGAATGCCCGTAACGAGCACTTGCTTGCCTTGTTTAGTTGTTTGTACAAGCGTAATTTTCTTCTTTGTTTCAAGCACAATTGGGGTAACGATTGGGGTAAACAACCCTTGTTTTTCAAGTTCATACACAGACTTTCCGAGCAGTTTTTCAGCTTTTACATCGTAAATGTTTCCCGTTCCTTCATGTATTCGGACAATGATGCCTTTTTCATCCGTCACAAGCAAATCATCTTTTAATGAATGAAGGATCCACTGATTTTCATTCCATTCTGAATTCATGTATGCTCCCCGCTTTCTATTCACTTTTGAATAAAATACAATTCGTTTTTGAATAACGGCATTTATTTTTGAATAATCAATTTATTATATCACGAAGGCTTCTTTTTATTTTGAAACAGTAATTGAAATGAAGTTAAAAATGCATTAATATATTTTTATGAAGTTATAACTTCTTTTTTTAGGAGGCTATATGAATCCATCATTTCAAGAATTAATTAAACATAAATTCCCTGACCTTTCTCGCGGTCAAAAAAAAGTGGCGGAGTTTCTCGTCAATTTTATGGAAAAAGGCTCGCTGTACACGGCTGGACAAATTGGAAAAGAAGCAGGTGTCAGTGAAACAACCGTTATTCGTCTAGCTTACGCACTTGGGTTAAATGGCTTTTCAGATCTGCAGGAGCTAATGCGAAAAGAATGGCTTTCTTCTGCCGAATCAAAAGAATCGGCTAGCAAGCCTGCAGCTGATTCTGCAGCGGAAGAAAAGAAACCTTTTAGTGAATGGCTTTCCCCTGTTGACGAAAAGGAATTATCTCAAGCTGTAGATGCGCTTATCAAAAGTGATCAAGTGTATATTGCGGGTTTCCGTGAATCTCATACGGCAGCGTACTGGCTGTATTATAAAATGAATCAACTTCGCAATCATGTTCTTTTATCTTTTCCAACTGGATTTTTGCTTGAAACGCTATGCAATCTCACAAGCGCATCAACGGTTGTTGTATTTTCACTGCCGCGCTATACAAAAGAAGCGCTCGAAGTAGCTCAGCAGGCTAAAAAACAAGGAGCGAAAGTCATTGCCATTACAGACCGCCGTCTATCTCCGGTAGGTCAAATCGCTGATATCACGCTTTTAGCCGGAACAACCGAACATATTTTATCGCTTCTTGCCCTGTCTCAAATTGTCATTAGCAGCATGCAAAAAAGAGATGAAAAAACGGCTGGAAAAAGACAAGAACACTTGGAAAAGCTCTATACCGAGCAAGGCATCTTTTTAGAATAAATGATTAAAAGAAAGGAAGTAAACATATGACTGAAGCTTTAACGATTCGTTCACTTACAACAACCAATGAACTAGAAGACGTACGCGCATTAGAAAGCCGCGTCTGGGGAGAAGAAGAAGCAACGCCCGTTCATCAAACTTTGACCGCTGTTAAAAACGGAGGTCTTGTTCTCGGTGCGTTTTTAGATGAAAAACTGATTGGCTTTCAATATAGTTTCCCCGGGTTTGACGGAACGTGCGTCTACTTATGTTCTCATATATTAGCAGTTGACCCTGCCTATCGCAGCATGGGTATCGGTGCCAAACTTAAGCATGCGCAGAGACAGGAAAGTAAAAAAAAGGGCTATTCATATATCAGCTGGACGTATGATCCGTTAGAAAGCGCCAACGGGTATTTAAATATTGGAAAGCTTGGAGCCGTTTGTTCTACATATATTGAAAACTGCTACGGAGATATGAATGATCCGTTAAATGCTGACTTGCCTTCTGATCGATTCGTTGTAGAATGGGCATCCGCAGAAGATACAACACGAGCTCAGCCTCCCTATACGCCAGATCAAATAATGGAGGCATCGCTTACTCAATGGACGTTAACGGATGAAGGGTTTCCTTCTGTTACAGATATTGATGAAAAATGGTTGGATCGTGACGTCGTGTCTGTAGCTATTCCGTCTGCGTTTCAGCAAATGAAAGAAGTCTCTCCTTCTCTCGCATTGGACTGGCGGATGCGTACAAGATACGTATTTCAAACGTGTTTTGCAAAAGGATTCCAAGTAACAGATTTTATGAAGCATCCAGAAAGCAGCGCGCCCGTTCATTTTTACATTTTAACGAAAAAAGAGGTGCAAAAATGAAGATCAAACGCGTCATTTTACGCCATTTAAAAATGGATTTACTTCATCCGTTTACGACAAGTCTTGGAAAAGAAGTGGATCGAGATTTTATTTTAGTAGAAATTCAAGACGAAGACGGACGATCCGGCTGGGCTGAATCCGTAGCGTGCGCAGATCCTTTTTATAAAGAAGAAACGCTCAAAACAAACTGGCACATTATGGAGGATTTTTTAATTCCTTTGCTTCAACAGAAAGAAATTCAGCATCCTGATGAAGTATCCCAACGCTTTGCTCATATTCGAGGCAATTACATGGCAAAAGCGGCGTTAGAAGGCTCAGTTTGGGATTTGTATGCGCGCAGGCAAAACCTCGCTCTATCTAAAGCGCTAGGAGGCAGTAAAAATCAAATTGAAGTTGGGCTTAGCGTTGGCATTCAGCCTACGATTGACGAAACGCTTCGCAAAATTGAAGCCGGCTTGAATGAAGGATATAAGCGGATCAAAATTAAGATTAAGCCGAGCTGGGATCTTAACTTGACGCGCGCGGTTCGAAACGCGTTCCCTTCTATTCCGCTGATGGTTGATGCGAACTCTGCTTATACGCTTGCAGATGCTGATCACCTTGCTCAGCTTGACGAGTTTGATTTAATGATGATTGAACAGCCGTTAGCTCATGATGATTTAATTGATCACGCTGAACTGCAGGCCCGCATGAGCACCCCTATTTGCTTAGATGAAAGCATTCATTCAGCTGAAGACGTTCGAAAAGCTATTAAACTTGGAAGCACGCAAATTATTAATATTAAAATTGGACGCGTAGGCGGACTAACCGAAGCAAAAAAAATTCATGACCTTTGTCAAACTCACGGTGTGCCCGTATGGTGCGGCGGTATGCTCGAATCAGGTGTAGGGCGAGCACATAATATTGCCATTACCACACTTGCTAATTTTACACTTCCCGGAGATACGGCCGCATCCTCTAAATACTGGCCGCGTGATATTGTTCATCCGGAAATCACGGTCGACAACGGCATTATTTCCGTTCCCGATACACCAGGCATTGGCTATGAACCTGATCACGATCAGATAAAAGCGCTAACTTTACACGAAAAAACCTATACTTGCTAATCTTAAACAGGCTGGAACAAAAGTATGTTAGTTGAAGGACAATCCGAACGGTACACCGTTCGGATCTTTTCATTGTGATGATAAACGTGAACGTAGGTTTCATGTATGTAGTGGCTTCTAGCTGTGGATTGGAGGACCAGGCTCTACCGCCCGCGGAAAGCGAGGTCTTGCACGCAAATCAACAGCGGTGTAAAAAGCAACGCATACTAGCTGCTTTATTCAATTGATTTCTTTTTAGATTGGATGGATTTAGTTATGTCCCAGCCTCTTTTTTATAGGCTCCTCTCCCGAGATGATACGTGCCTTGGCAAGATAAACAAACATATTAGCAAAAATGGTCTTATGCACAATCCTTCTAGTAATAAATGAATATAAATAGAGTGTAAGGGACATGCAAGGGTATATTCATTACAAATTTTAGAAGAAAGGAGCATACTGATGAATATTGAAATTGGAATTGCCATTTTCGTGTTTACAATGACAATGCTCGTCATTTTTTGGAGGCCAAACGGCATCAACGAAGCATGGCCGGCAGCCATAGGAGCAGCCATTATCCTGCTTACAGGGATTGTATCCAAATCAGACATTGTTGATATTTTTGCAAAGATAAGCGGCGCTTCTATCACCATTATTGCCACCATTGTCATGGCCGTCATATTAGAAAGTTTTGGATTCTTCCACTGGGCAGCTGCACGACTAGTGAGTTTATCCAAAGGCTCAGGGTACCGATTATATTGGTACATTCAACTGCTTTGCTTTTTAATGACTTTACTATTTAATAATGACGGCAGTATTTTAATTACCACTCCAATTTTAATTCTACTTTTGAAAAACCTTCAGCTAAAACCCCACCAGCAGATCCCCTACCTTTTAAGTGGAGCGCTTATTGCTACCGCTTCCAGCGCGCCTATAGGTGTAAGTAATATTGTCAATTTGATTGCCTTAAAAATTGTTCATATGTCGCTTTATATGCACACGGCGATGATGTTTGTACCGGCGACACTTGGTTTATTATTTATGTCTTGGCTCATGTATACGGTCGTAAAACGCCATTTGCCAAAAAAACTGCCGCATGCTTCAAAAGATATAGAAGAAAGTTTCTTTACGAAACAGTTTCACCCCTTAAAAGGAAGCATTTCTGTTGAAACAAAACGTAAACGCACACAATTTATGCTGAAAGTTTTATTATTTGTGTTTGTTATGCGCTGTCTCCTATTTGTCGCCTCTTATTTCGGCATACCAATCGAATTGGTTGCTGTACTAGGCTCACTGATCTTGCTTGTTTGGAGATGGTATCACTTACGTACAAACCCGATTGATATTTTAAAGAAAACGCCGTGGCACATTTTCGTTTTTGCCTTTTCGATGTACGTTATTATTTACGGACTGCATAACGTAGGGTTAACGGAGCTGCTTGTAAAAGTTTGCGAACCAATCGTAAATCGAGGACTTTTTGAAGCAAGCTTTATCATGGGAGGACTTGTTTCTATTCTCTCTAACTTGTTTAACAATCACCCTGCCCTGATGGTTGGAACCATCACCCTGACTGAAATGGGGCTCGATCCTATTACTCTTAAAACCATTTATCTTGCTAATATTATTGGAAGTGATATGGGCTCGCTTTTATTGCCGATTGGAACACTGGCTTCTCTTATTTGGATGCATATTTTAAAAGAAAATCATATCAAGGTAAAATGGAAAGATTATTTAAAAGTATCACTTATTGTTATCCCGCTTACCACGATCGTTACTCTTTTCCTCCTATTCTACTGGGTTCAGCTCATTTTTTCTTAATACTGATTTACAGGACGGATTGTACTCTTTTGAAGCTTACAGTCCGTCAGAAATAAACAAATGTCTCCCATAAAAACTCACTAGATTTTTCTATTGTTTTTTCATAGATACACATTCACCCAATAAAAACAATTTTTTACATTCACTAATTATTTAGAACAATTTAAAAAGAAAATCAATAAATATATTGAATCGAATTTCCTTCATGTGATAAGATATGGTTATATTGTTACTTTAACAATACATAGAGCGAATGAAGTAGAAAATATGCAGATGCATAGAACTTTCTAAACCCCACACGCAACATTTAGAGAGTGACATTCATTTTCTCAGTAACACCCATACCTTTCTGAAAAGAGTGAGTACATTAGACTTGCTCTTTTTGTCTGTTTACTAGCAAGGTGCACTTCTTATATCAGGCCTTGTTTTACAATAAAACGACAAAAAAACAGGTAACTAAGCATGCCGCTTCTTACCTGTTTTTATATGCTAAAATGATAAAATCAAATTCTATCGCGCGAACGCTCTTTACGAAATTGATTTTAATTCTTCAATTAATTGAAAAAATTTCTCTTTGTTTCTTTCTTCTAATGTTTGATCGACTTCACGTAAAATTTGATCTCTTCTAAAATCTCGGATAGCCTTATTTAATACCATTTTAGCAAATATAGAATCGAGGATATCCATACGGATGGGCTGCGAGTCTGTCCGGTGCTTTTCGATATAAATCAACTCCTATCCTTTCCTCTATTATAACAAATTCTAGCAATGTATCAAAATTTCATTGAGATATGCGCTGCTGTGCAACAGCTTCGTATTCTGATTCTAGTTCTTGAAGCGTAAGCTCGTATAGCTGCTTATTTCCTTTTTTATAAACCCCTGCATCCAGCAATAAATCAATCATTGATGTTTTTTTACATTGTATGTGAGAGTAAGCTTGTTTTGTCATCGTTACACCGCCTATTTTACACTTAAAAATGAAATGATTTCTCTATCTTTCACGACCTTTCTTTATGATACTGCCCGTCCTTTAGCTCACTGTGAAGAAAATGTTAAATTTATGTAATAATGCATAAAAAGAGGCCGAGACATAACTAACTGAATCCAACCTAAAGACGAACAAATGAGATATATGAGCTGAACCGCTTATGACACCGCCGTTGATTTCCATGCAAGGCTTCGCTTTCCGCGGGCGGGCGCTGAGCCTCCTCGTCGCTTGACTCCTGCGGGGTCTCATCTGTCCCGCTTTTCCCGCAGGAGTCTTTGCCTTTCCCTTCAATCAACTGCTGGAAAGACGAAACAGATGAAGCTGTATTCACCATAAAAAAAAACGAACCACTAATCAAACTTGTTGATCAATGGTTCGTTTTTCACTTGGGCTAAAATACGTTTCTCCCAGCCTCTTAGTTCTTCTATTAAAAATCAAAGTTGTCCGGATCTGGACCTACTCGGTGATTTTGGTTTAATTCATTAATTTTACTTACGTCTTCAGCATCCAATTCAAAATCAAATACCGATGAATTTTCAACAATACGATGTTCTTTTGTCGATTTTGGAATCGTTATAACTCCGTTTTGCAGATCCCATCGCAGAATAATTTGAGCAACTGATTTGCCGTGTTTTTCAGCAATTTCTTTTAACACATCGTTATCTAGCAATTCTCCTTGCATAAGCGGAGACCATGCTTCTAGCTGAATATCGTGCTTTTGACAAAAAGCATGCAGCTCTTTTTGCGCCAAACGAGGATGATACTCAACTTGGTTAATAACAGGCTTAACGTCTGTATCTTTCATTAAGTCTTCTAAATGATGAATTTGAAAATTACTTACGCCCACAGCTCTTACTTTTTCTTCTTTATAAAGCGTTTCTAATGCTTTCCACGCTGCTTTATATTTACCTTCTACAGGCCAGTGAATTAAGTATAGATCTAAATATTCTAAGCCAAGCTTTTGTAAGCTTGTTTCGTAAGCAGCCAGCGTCTCTTCATAGCCTAAATCTGCGTTCCAAACTTTTGATGTAACAAAAATGTCTTCGCGTGAAAGACCTGCTTCTTTCAGACCTTGGCGAATTCCTTCTCCTACACCTTCTTCATTTTCATAAATAGCTGCCGTATCGATGCTGCGATAGCCTTTGACGATAGCTGTTTTCACGGCGTTCACTAATTCAGGCCCTTCTTCTACTTTAAATACACCTAATCCAAGCCAAGGCATTTTGACTCCGTTGTGAAGTGTTACTGTATCTTGCAAATGATTACTCATTATAAAAAACCCCCTGCTAATTTCTTTACATTTGTTATTATGAAACAGAAAAAAAGAAAAAGATAGAACCCACTTTAAAGTAAGTTAGGCACTTCAAAGTTCTAAGGTAACCTTTTAGTAACCTTCTATCCCTCTTAAAAATCACTAAAAAAGAATCCTCCGCAGAGAATTCTTTTTTGTTTTTATTTAACATTTATATTGACTGCTGAACTTGTATTTCCAGCGGCATCTTTTGCCGTCACAGCCAGTTTTACGCCTGCTTTTTGTTTTGGGATCGTTACTTTAAACTGTCCTTTGCTATCTGCTTTGCCTGATCCGATTACTTTTGTACCGCTTTTAATCGTAATCACAGCATTTGCTTCCGTTTTTCCAGAGAGAAACGTGGACAAAGACGTAACGGCATTCACTGCCGGAGGTGCCGGCGGGGTTGTGTCTTGTACTTTTACAATTTTATACGGACTGTATCCTACTTTATTTTGCAGAACTGCCGTCACTTCCGTTCCTGCTTTTTGAGCAGGAATTTTTACGCTGAACTTGCCGTTTCCATCAATTTTCCCACTCGCAATAATCTTTCCGCCTACTTTAATATAAATAGACGCATTTTTTTCTCCTGTTCCCGTTACTGCTGTACTTTTTTCAGTAAGCGTAGCAACGGTTGGAAGCGCTGGTTTTGTCTGTACGGCACTAACCGTTACAAACGTATTGGAGCTGTAGTTATTGGCTGCATCTTTTGCTGTAACAGCCAGCTTTACGCCTGCTGTTTGTTTTGGAATCGTTACTTTAAATTGCCCTTTAGTATCTGCTTTGCCTGACGCGATTAGCTTTGTACCGCTTTTAATCGTAATCACGGCATTTGCTTCTGTTTTTCCCGAGATAAATGTGGACAAAGACGTAACGGCATCAACTGCCGGAGGTGCCGGCGGCGTTGTATCTTGCACTTTTACAATTTTATACGGACTGTATCCTACTTTATTTTGCAGTACCGCCGTCACTTCTGTTCCTGCTTTTTGAGCAGGAATTTTCACGCTGAACTTGCCGTTTCCATCAATTTTCCCACTTGCAATAATTTTTCCGCCTACTTTAATATAAATGGACGCATTTTTTTCTCCTGTTCCCGTTACTGCTGTACTTTTTTCAGTAAGCGTATTAACGGTTGGAAGCGCTGGTTTTGTCTGTACGGCACTAACCGTTACAAACGCATTGGAGCTATAGTTATTAGCTGCATCTTTTGCAATAACAGCTAATTTTGTAGCAGCAGGCTGCTTTGGAATGGTGATGCTGAACGTTCCATCCGATTTCGCATTTCCTTTGCCAATTACTTTTTTATCAATTTTCACATGCACTTCCGCGCCCGCTTCTGTGCTTCCCGTTACGACTATATCTTGATTGCTTACAGCGTTCACTTTTGGTGTAACGGGTGCTGTTTTATCCTGCACGGTTACAGTTACAGCTGGACTCACGCCCGCTGTGTTTCCAGCCGTTACAGACAGGGTGCTTCCTGCTTTTTGTTTCGCAATCGAGATGCTGTAATTTCCTTTAGCATCTGCTTTACCAGCTGCAAGCTGAAGACTTCCGTTTTTAATGACAACCGTTGCATTTGCTTCTGCGGTACCCGTAACGGCTGTGCTTCGATCACTCACTTCATTCACTGTCGGTTTGAGCGGAGCTTTTTGCTTTGCCGTAACAGTTACAGTCGATACAGTACTGCTATTTCCTGCTGCATCTTTTGCTTGTACGCTTAGCTTTGTATTCGCTTTTTGATGAGAAATGGAAACAGAAAACGCTCCATTTGCACCTGCTTTAGCCGTTCCTACAGTTGTAGTTCCTACTTTTACCGTAACTGTAGAATTTGCTTCTGCTGCACCTGTAACTTTTGTATCTTGATCATTTACTGCGTTTACTTTTGGCGTAGCTGGTGCCGTTTTATCCTGTACGGTCACCGCAGCGGCTGAACTTGTTCCACCTGCATTTTGAACCGTCACGTACAGCGTGCTTCCTGCTTTTTGTTTCGCAATCGAGATGCTGTAATTTCCTCTGGCATCTGCGTTGCCTGCTGCAAGCTGAAGACTTCCGTTTTTAACGATGACCGTCGCATTTGCTTCAGCCGTTCCTTTGATCATTGTGTCTTGATCACTTACTTCATTTACTTTGGGTGCAAGCGGTGCTTTTAACGTAGATTTAACCGCAAAAGAAGGCGCTTGGCTTTCGTTTCCTGCTTTATCTTTTGCACTTACCGCTATTGTTGTTCCGCCTATTTGTACTGGAATTGAAACAGTAAATGTACCGTTACCATCCGCTACTGCAGAGAACGTTGCATCGCCTGCTTTTACCGTCACGACGGCGTTTGCTTCTGTTACGCCTGTTACGGTCGTATCTTGGTCACTTACTTCATTTACAATTGGAACAGAAGGCGGCGTTTGATCCGTTACGCTCACTACTGTAGCCGTGCTTTCATTTTCAGCTGCATCTTTAGACGTTACAGACACTTTTGTATCTGCTGGCTGCTTGGCAATCGTAATTGCAAATTTTCCAGCTTCGTCAGCAAGACCCGTTCCAATTACTTCATTTTCCACTTTTGCAATAACAGAAGCATTTGGTTCTGTCACGCCCGTAAGCGATGTTTGGTTATCTCCTAATGCATTAACTGAAGGTGCATCAGGTGCAACCGTATCTTTCGGTGCTTCTTGCTCCTCCTCTTTTCGCGGATATTTTGTTGTATAAAAACTTAAAAGAGTAGTCGTTGGATAATAAAAATCTAAAATTTCACGATAGTCTTTGCCTAGGCTTGCCATTTTTTGAGCACCGTATTGACTCATTCCAACACCGTGTCCATTTCCTTTACCATTAAAAGTTGTTGATGTGCTTGTTTCATTTGTTTCCGTTACAAGCAGACTAAGCATCGCACGGCTGTTTAACATTGATTTTAGCTTCGTCGATGTTAAATCTTTTAATTCCAAATGATGAACCACTAGTTTTTGCGAACTGTCTACATCTCCTTTAACGAGGTAGTCCACTGTAATTGCACCTTTAGTCACACGACCTCCTGATGAAGGAGCATAAAAACTCACCTTTGGAATAGACGTAATTTTAATCGTTTTACCAGGATGCTTATTGGCTACTAACCATGACTTCAAATTATCTGTAACGGTTTTATCTTTTTCAGAAACCGTATTCCACCAAGCGCTATAGTTAGCTAAATCTTTTCCTGTTAAATCAATTTGCGTTTTTTGAATAGCTAACGTCCACGGCGTCTGCTTATCGTATGGATCTTCTTTCACCGGGAAATAAGAGAGCTGAGTACCTCCCCAAGCGTTGCTGTTTGATTCGGTTCTTCCCCCGTTGCTTGATGAGAAAACGGCGTTGATTAATTTATTGTTGTAGGTAACTACTTGTCCGAATGTCTGATCTACTGCTTGGTTTGTACTGTCATACCACGTATAGCCACCGTATACTTGATAGCTTACCGTATCATTGATTACTTTTCCTGCATAGCTCATTGCGTATGTTCTTGCTGCTACCGCCTGAGTTTTTAAAGCTTGCAGATTCCAAGATGTATAGACTTCATTTGGCACAACGCCTTTTAAATAGTCTTCAATCGGGAGCGTATTAACAGGTCTGACATACGTTCCCTTTTCATTTGTAAACGCCACGTCACCTAAGTACTGTCTGCCGTTAATAGATACGGGATTTTTATAAAGAGACGGTGTAATTTCAAAGCTTGTAAATTCACCTAAGACAGTGCTTCCTTGTTTTAAAGTGACACCTTGAGTTGTTGCGGTTACCGTATACTCTGTATTTGCATTTAAGACCAAATCCGAGTTTTTAATAGTGTATAAATAAGACGGCTTAATTGTAATTGCATGCTGATCTCCTAAATAGTTTACTAATTTTACAGACACAACTGGTTCTACCGTTTCAGCTTTCACGCTAGCAAGCGGCGTGAATTGAAACAGCAGTACGCTTAGTACTAAAGCTAATGCCGTTAACTTTCTCATCTTGTTCCCCCATTTTCATGTACTGTCTAACGCATTTTAATATCTCTCGTTATATCGACACAGTTCTATAAAAATTAAAGCATTTTACCTAGTTTTCTTTTCTGCTCGTCCATTTTTTTGTCGAAAAAACGCTTTTTTATATCATATGAACGGCAAAAAAAACGTGTGACATAAATCAATTGATTTAGTCACACGCTTTTATAGGTCTTTCCACCTTTTATTTTGTCATTCCTTCATATGCCACGATACCGTCTGCAACATGATTCATCAGCTTTGTAAGGTAAGCCTGATCAGACAGGTTCCGGTCTTCTTCTGAATTCGTCATATACCCCAGTTCAACTAGCGTTACAGGTACAATCGACCAGTTAAATCCTGAAAGATCACTGCGATAGCGAATGCCGTCCACTTCGACAAACTGATCTTTTTCCACCTCTGTCAGAATAGCTTGAGATGCTTGTAAACTGCTTTGATAAATAGACTTTGTATAGGAATTATCTTCTGCAGGAGTGAGCACAGAAAATCCTTTTACAGAAGTATTTTCAGAACCATCTGCATGGATACGTACGTGTAAGTCAGCTTTTGAATTATTCGCAAGCTCCGCTCGTTCCCGGTTGCTGATATTCACATCGTGAGAACTGCGAGTAAGCTTTACGGTTATGCCTTTTTCTTCGAGAAGCTGTTTTAATATCATAGAGGCTTCCAACGTCAGCTTGTATTCCGGCTTCTTGGTCACCACACCTGATGTACCTCCGGAAACTTTTATTTTTGTTTCTGCTGCTCCCGGCCCGATTGGCTCTTTCTCTAGGTTAGCCTGAGCTTGATGACCAGGGTCAATGTAGACTAAAAACGGAGGAGGATCGGCTTTTTCAGGCATGTTGTTTTTTACATTTTTTACTTCATTACCTGCTTCATGAGGCTGTACTGCTCGGAACTGTGAGATGGGCTGCTTCCCTCTTTCTCCCTGCGCATGAGCTTTTGGTACATCTCCGCTAACGATGGCTTTCTCTGTTTGACCTTTCATCATAAAGAAAAATGAGAGTACTGCTACTATTGCAACAATACCTATTCCATAACTCCATACTAAGCGCTTCATCTTCGCTCACCAAACTTTCGAATAGAGTGGGATATTCCTTATGTTAAAGTACAAAATGTGTTAACGTTATTATCTCACAGAATATGGTTTTTTTTGTATAAAACGTTAAAAATAATATCGGCAATATGTTATGTATATGCAAACAAAAACAACACTACACAATGTAGTGTTGTTTTCCAAAAAAATGACGGATGGTTAAATCCGTTTTGCACCAATATAACGTGCTTTCCAGTAGCTGTTGCTAAGAGATGTAATTGTCACGCCTTTAGACGTAGAAGCTTGAAGAAACTGATTGTTCCCTAAGTATACGCCTACATGTGAAGGACCTTTTTTATACGTTTGAAAGAAAACTAAATCTCCTTTTTGAAGCTTTGCTTTTGAAACGCTTGTCCCTACTCGATACATTTGTTCCGTTGTGCGCGGAAGTGTTTTTCCAGCCTTTTTAAAAATGTATTGAATAAATCCCGAGCAGTCAAAACCTTTTGTTGTTGTGCCTCCCCATTTATAAGGAACACCTATTAATTTTTTACCAGTAGCAATAGCCGTATCTTTGTATGAATATGACGCTGCTTCTACTGTTTGAGCAGGTGCAATAAACGGACTGGCTCCGCTAAATAAAACTGCAGCTGCCGTTATAGACCCAATGATGGCTTTTTTCATTTTTTTCCTCCATTATGTAACCGAACGTTACGTTTCTATGAACCTATTTTTCAATGTGTTCGGTTTAATTATAATGAAAAAAGCCTCAAAAACTATTACGCTATGATTAAATAATGTTACAAAATGGTTACTTAGGAATTTTTATCTTTAGTTGTTTATCAAAAAGAGGATGGGACAAAAGCATTTTTCACTTAGGGAAAAACGAACCACTAATCAGCATGTCTGATTAGTGGTTCGTTTTTTTGTGATTGTGAACATAGTATTATTTGTTTCGTTCCTTCTAGCAGTTGATTGGAGGATAAGGCGAAGACTCCTGCGGGAAAAGCGGAGCAGGTGAGACCCCGCAGGAGCGCAAGCGACGAGAAGGCTCAGCGCCCGCCCGCGGAAAGCGAAGCCTTGCACGGAAATCAACTGCGGTGTCACAAGCAGTCCAGGTCATGTATCTCATTTATTCGTCTTTAGGCTGGATTCATTTCATTATGTCTCAGCTTTTTTTCTTTTACTTTTCTTTTTGCTGTTTCAAAATTAAGTCCTGTTTCGCTTTAGCATCATGATGCTGCGCTAACTCGCGTGAAAATTCTTCATTTGCTTGATCCGGAGCAATTTTTAACTCTTTTGGTGTTTGAGGCAGTGACCCTTTGTTGTTATGTGATGATTTGTGATTATTTGCTCTTCCCATGTTGTGACCTCCTTGTATCAATCATTTGTTTGTCATCTTTAGTTACTATTCCCAACTTTTCAAAGCAAATTCAAACGAAAAAATCCGAACGATTACTCGTTCGGATCTTCCTTCAACTAAAATACGTTTGTAATTACGATACTTTTTTCGTTACTTCGTTAATATAAGCTTCCTTGTCTTTATCGTTAAATTGACCTTCCCACTTTGAAATGACGATTGCACCAAGTGAGTTTCCAATTACGTTTACCGCTGTACGTCCCATATCTAACAAACGGTCGATTCCAGCGATAAAAGCAAGGCCTTCTACTGGAAGTCCTACAGATCCAAGCGTTGCAAGCAGTACAACAAACGATACGCCCGGAACTCCTGCAATTCCTTTAGATGTAACCATTAAAATTAATATCAGTGAAATTTGCTGTGTGATGCTCATATCAATACCGTACATTTGCGCAATAAATATCGCAGCAAGCGCTTGATAAAGAGTAGATCCATCTAAGTTAAACGAATACCCCGTCGGAATAACAAAAGATGTAATTGCTTTAGGACATCCGAACTTTTCCATTTTCGCAATAATACGCGGTAATACTGTTTCTGAACTTGCAGTTGAAAATGCTAGCAGCAGTTCATCTTTTAGCACTTTTAATAAATGGAAGATGTTAACGCCTGCCCATTTAGCTACAAGTCCTAGTACCACTAATACAAAGAAAATCATTGTGCCGTAAGCAACAATTACAAGCTTACTAAGCGGAATCAGAGACGCTAGTCCAAATTTTGATACGGTTACACCGATTAATGCAAATACGCCAAACGGTGCAAACTTCATAACTAAATTCGTTACCCAAAACATCGCTTCTGCCGTGCCTTCAAAAAATCTTAGAACCGGCTTTCCTTTTTCACCGATTGATGCAATTCCAAGTCCAAATAGGACCGAGAAGAAAATAATTGGCAGCATGTCGCCTGCAGCAATTGATTCAAATACATTCGTTGGAACGATGTGAACAAATGTTTCTACAAATCCTTTTTGCTCTGTAGCTTCTGCCGTTGATGTGTAGCTGCTGATATCTGATTTTTCAAGACCGCTGCGGTCCACACCAGTACCAGGGTGAAGCAAGTTAGCTGCCAATAAGCCTACAACAATGGCAACCGTTGTAATGATTTCAAAGTAAAGAATTGTTTTTCCGCCTAATTTACCAAGCTTCTTAATATCACCAACACCCGCAACGCCCACAATGATACTAGATATAACAATCGGCACCACGATCATTTTAATTAAATGAATGAATACGTCTCCAATTGGCTGCAGTACTTCAACTGCTTTAGGATTTCCGTAAAAAATGGCCCCTACAATAATACCTGCAATCAAACCAATTAGAATTTGTCCTGCTAATCCAAGCTTTTTGAACATATCTTTGCACCTTCCTTCTTTTTTCTAACAGCTCGAAGCTGTTTATTTGCACTTACTGTATTCAACAGATACAATTCCATTAAGAACTGTTTATTAAGTAGTTCTTTTATTCATAAGATTACATTATCATAGGCATCACAAAATCTAACACAAACCTACTGAAACTAACAAAAAAGTTTTTAGAAAATTACAAAATGAAAACGCTGTAGTTTTTTTACTACAGCGTTTGTTTGACTTCATAATAGAGCATTTGGATAAATTTCTTTACATTTATACGGCTCGGAGTACTGCTTTTTCCCGTTCCTTTTTCTATATCTCTCATGCGCTGATGCACCATTGAAAAATCGAAAAACTTAGAAGCGTAATTTTCAAATTTAGGATTAAAGAAGTCAACCATCCCAAGAGAGGTCAAATGATTTAAAGACTGATAAATGGCTCTTCTTACTCGCTGCTCAGCTGCTTTCATTTCTTTTTGCAGCACGTCTTCTGTAAAAGATGAACCAAGCTTTCTAACGGTAATTTTCTCAAAAATTTCTTTGAGAGAAGGAAAATGCTGTTCATACATCGTGCTCTTTTCCGTTTGATGCAGGTAATTGATGATTTCGATTAAATCTTTACTTCCGCTTTCTCCTAAAATCCCAAGTTCTCTTAAAAGAAACCTGCACGCTTCTGCCGGATCGCTTTCTTTTTTATCAACGGAAGGCGTTTTTTGCTGGTTTCCTATATTAAGTACGGTATTTAACGATTCTTGAATTTTCTCCATTGATTGTTGAACATGAATTCGTTCAATTACTTTTTGAATGACCATGAGCACTTCCATACGATTAAGCGGCTTCGTGATATAGTATTCAATGCCAAGCGAGTAGGCTTTTCCAATCAAATCTTTTGTTTCTACCTGTGACATCATAATAATTTTGCCTTTAAAAGTATCCTTTATTTTGCGCACGGTTTCGATTCCGTCTTGAATAGGCATCAACAAATCAATAAATAAAATATCGATCTGCTGCAATAGAGAAGATTGATCATTTAAGACAATTCCGTCTTCTGCCTCCCCTATAACCTCTCCTAAATCATTATCTTCAATAATTTCAGCTAACATTGAACGAAAGACTTCGTCATCATCTATGATATAAAATCGCATATTAGTCCTTATCCCCCATTAACGTAGAAATAGGTAAATCTATAGTAAATTGAACACCGGGGCTTGGAGACAGATTAATAAATTGAATACTCCCGCCCAGCTGCTCGGTCATTTGCTTAACGTAGACAAGCCCAAGACCTGTAGAAGGCGTCCCGTCCTTTGCGTATTTGGATGTAAATCCCGCTTTAAAAATGAGACGTTCATGCCTTTTTTTTACACCGGGACCGCTGTCTCTTACATATAGTAAAATGCGGTCTTCTTCTCGGCAGACGTCGATAATAATCGCGCCTTCTTTTTCAATCGCTTCGACTGCATTCGTTACTAAGTTATTAATTAATGACAAAAACAAGTACACGTGATAGCGAGGATGCTCTCCTAGAACCGAATATGAAAAATGAATATCTTTTGCTAACATCGCCGCATACTTTTCATTGCTGCGCATGACGATTTGAAGCAGACTTTCGATTTCCATATACTCAGAAAATTCCTCTTTTGTAATGACCTTGGACAACCCTGCTGATATCCGCTGGTTGTCTTTTTTAATATCATGTACTTCTCCTGCAATTTGTAATGCTTTTTGGCTAAATTCGTGCAGCGAAGTAAGCTGGTGGATATCTGCTTCGTGTAGTTCTTCATATAAATCATACGACTTTTTCGTAATTCTCTCAGCGTCTTGCAGCGTTTTTTTCAAATGAATGGATTCTTCATACAAATTTGAAAGCACAACAAGCAGCTGATCATTTTTTTGAGAGATTTGCCGTTCTCTCAGCTGCCCTTCGTAAAGCTTGATCATGCTAAACAGACATAAAACAAAGAAACTTCGAAAGACGCCTACAATAAAAATTTGCATGAACTCCGGAAACACAATATGATGGTGAACCATCACATACATACAAAGCAGTTCCATGCCACCTGAAACCGTTTCGATGATGATGCTCCATATGCCAATAATCCACGGCTTTGAATGAAAATCGTTAATCTTAAACCAAGAAAAAGCAATGGCATAAACAAGATAATAAATCCCTGCTGAGCATCGAATCTGCAAAGAATGCAGAAAATCAAATGATTCGTAATTATACCAATCAAGGTACATTCGAAAGCCCACTATAGCACTCGCAACTAAAATACCTGGTATTACAGGAGATACCTTTCTTAAAAGCAGCAGTGAAAAGAAAAAAATGGGCACAGCAAAGCTGACTCTATACGTATCATGAAAAGGATAATATTTAAGCTCTCCTGCTAGCGGCACAACAACTATCATCACCAAAATGAGTAAAACATCTTTTTTTACTACCGTATCAACTTTCATCGTTCACGTCCTGCACTTTTTGAACATAAGTATATAGTTTAGCAATCTAAAAGACAATCGCTCTTCCTATATTTTTTGCACTCCCACTTCCATTTATAAATATAGCCCATATATAAACGGTTATTTATTCTCTTTCATTATTCTTTGTAGTTTTTTAGATTTTCTTGTTTTATTTTGTAATTTTTGTTGTATAGTAGAAGTACCTTTTAAAATGTGAGGCTGTATCACAACTATTCAATTATTATTACATCACCTGATAGCTACACTAAAAAGGAAAACTATTATTTTACAGGGGGAGCTTATTTTACAATGTGGATCATTACCGTTTACTCGAAAAACCAAAGTCCGACTATGTTTGAATTTGAATCAGAGGTAGAGGCGAAAAAGACATTTCAGGAGATTAAAGGGTGTAAGATCCTATCGGAAGTTATTTACTATAACGACCGAGTTCCCGCTTTAGCGTAAATCAGTTGATGTAGGAAATTTTACAAATTATCGGTTAAAAGCCACGTAAAGAGCCAAAGGATGATCCTATTCCTTTGGCTCTTTGCTGTTTGATTAGAAAAGACAAGGCTGAGACATAATGAGATGAATCTAATCTAAAGACGAACAAACGGTAGACATGAGCTGAACCGCTTGTGACACCGCAGTTGATTTCCGTGCAAGACGTCGCTTTCCGCGGGCGGCCGCTGAGCCTCCTCGTCGCTTGCGCTCCTGTGGGGTCTCACCTGTTCCGCTTTTCCCGCAGGAGTCTTCGTCTTGCCCTCCAATCAACTGCTAGAAGGGTCTACCGTTGACCCTAACAAAAAAACGAACCACTAATCAAACGTGTTGATCAATGGTTCGTTTTTCACTTCGTCTAATATACTTTTGTCTCAGCTTCGTTTTGCTTTGTGAGCATACTGACTGCCCACATTACGATAAAGTTGATAAGCAGCGCAATAAATCCGACGTTGATATCTTTCATTTGCTGAGGCAGGGATGGAAATAACGTACCAATCGTAGAGCCGCTGATTGTAATATAGGCCACTACAATAATTCCAGCAACAATCCCCCACGCTGCTCCTTGTTTCGTTACAAAGTTATTTTTCTTCAAACTGAAAAGCAGAGATGGAAACAGCTGTGTCATTAGACTATAGCCCATTAAAATAATTGTTGACAGCGTCGTTCCTCCGTTTAGTGTAAAGTAAACGGAAATAAGAGCCACAACCGGTACAAAGCTTTTCGCTAAACGAGCAATATGCGCTTCGCTTGCTTGAGGCGCAAACGGTTTATAAATATTTTTCGCCAGCAGCGTTGACGCACTCATTAACAGCATCGATCCCGGCACAAGCGCTGTCAGCAAACCCGCTCCTCCTACAATTCCAATAAACCAAGGATCAAACGTTTGGATTGAGATCCGTAATAGCGCAAGATCCACGTCTCCTCCGCTTAAACCAGGAACTTTTAAAATAGCTGCAAATCCAACAAAAAATACAAAGAGCAGCATCAGCGTATAAAGAGGACTAATAATTGCATTTTTACGAAATACCTTTGCATTTTTCGCTGTATAGCTTGAACTAAACACCTGCGGCCACATATAAAACCCAAGTACTAGCAAAATAACCGTCGAAATAAACCACGAGACGCTTAATCCTTGCTCAGGAAACTTTAAAAATCCTGGCTTCGCTGTATTCACAGCTTCAAACATTGGACCGTATCCTCCGTAATAATGAAAAGGTAAATAAATACCTAAAAATCCAATCACAGCAAGCATCATAATGTCTTTAATAACGGCCGTCCATGCAGAACCGTGGATACCGGATATCATCACATACAGCGTTAAACTGATAGCTCCCATCCAAATGGCTGCCGGCATTGAAATGGCACCGTATGATGCTTGTGATACAATAATCCCCAATCCTTTTAACTGCACAACAATAACAGGAATGACCGCAATCACTCCTACAGCAGCTACAAGCACACCAAGGTAAGGGCTTTTATATTTGCTTACAAAAAAATCAGGCTGCGAGACGAGCTTATGATCTCTTGCATACTTCCAAATAACAGGAAGAAGCCAGTATGATAAGACATATGATAAGCTAATATAAATTAAGACATAAAGTGCAGGAGCTCCTTTTCCATAAGCCCATCCGCTTCCGCCTAGAAACGAAAACGTTGTATAGATTTCTCCGGCCATCAGCACAAACACTAAAATAGCCCCGAAACCGCGTCCGCCTACCGTCCACTGCTCCAAGTTCATATCCTTGCCTTTGGTTGATCGTATGCCAAGAAAAATAGCTGCCACTAAAAATAGTAAAATAATAACAAGTGCACTATTCATTCTTCTTCCCCTTCCCGATTTCTGGGATCAAGCTTATACATAACCCCTAAAATAATGGACGTAAGCACCACCCATATCACCATCCAAAACATATTGAACGGCATACCGAGAACAAACGGAGTCACTCGATTAACAAAAGGGAGAAAACCTAATATGCCTACGAACGGAAGGACAGACAAAATATAGATAAATTTCATGACTAAACTCCTCCGACTTTCTAAAACTAACTTCTTTATATTACCACATATTCTGTGTATTCAATGAAGGAATGCTTGCATATAAGCTGAAATAATCTCCAAAAGATAAAATATTCTGTACTATTTTACAAAAATACTGTTTTCATTTTTCTGAATAAATAGTATAATTTCTTCTTATAGTTCGCAGGAGGTATCGTACAGATGAAAACAATAGAGAAAATCAGTACATTTGCAGGAAAAACATTTACGCTTTGGGTTATTTTAATTTCCGTTATTGCCTATTCATTCCCGGAGCACTTTGTATGGATTGGAAAGTATATCGTTCCGCTTTTAGGAATTGTCATGTTTGGAATGGGATTAACGCTGTCAGCGTCTGATTTCAGCGAAGTATTTCGAAGACCGAAAGAAGTAGCACTAGGCGTGGTGGGGCATTTTATCATTATGCCGCTTCTCGCATTCGGTTTGGCGATTGGCTTAGATTTACCAAAAGAAATAGCAGTGGGCGTTATTTTAGTAGGCTGCTGTCCAAGCGGCACATCATCAAACGTAATGGTCTTTTTGGCTCGAGGAAACGTTGCGCTCGCAGTTGCCATCGCTTCTGTTTCAACCATTTTAGCACCGATTGTTACACCGCTTCTCATTTTATTATTTGCAAGCAAGTGGGTCGATATTGATATCATGTCTCTTATTATTTCCATTATACAAGTTGTCATCATTCCGCTTGCTCTTGGATTTACGATCAAAAAGTTTTTTGGAAAAGCTGCAGAAGCGAGTTCCAAAGCTCTTCCCCTTGTTTCAGTAGTCGCAATTGTTTTGATTGTATCTGCCGTTGTGGCAGGAAGCCAAGCGCAGCTTGCTAAAACAGGCGGTATCATTTTTGCCGTAGTCGTGCTTCACAACATTCTTGGTTTCACAATTGGCTTCTTCTTTGCCCGCTTATGCGGAATGGATTTAGCCAAACAAAAAGCGGTCGCAATGGAAGTGGGCATGCAAAACTCAGGGCTCGGCGTTACCATTGCTTCCACTCACTTTTCGCCGCTAGCCGCTGTCCCAAGCGCCATCTTCAGCGTCTGGCACAACATCTCAGGCTCAGTGCTAGCCTTTATCTTCAGCAAACTAAAAGACAAAAACCAGCCATCGTCTAACAAAAAAATGGCTGGCTAATACAATAAACTTATAAGGGAAGCACAAAAAGCTCCCTTGAACCTTCCCAAAAAGGTTTTAAAAAGTTCTTAAAAGCTTTTACCTAGGAGAATTTCACCAACCCCGAAAGGGGGGTGAAATTCTCTTAGGTATAGAAAAAAAAAGACATGGCGCTTTTTGCCATGTCTCTTTTTTCTACATCGATTCTAAACTATATTAGCCTCTTCCTGCTTGGAAAGAAGGATATTTCGTCATACCACCATCAGCAAATAATGTAATACCTGTTACATAGCTGGCTTGTGATGATGCTAAGAATGCTGCAACTGATGCTACTTCTTCTGGTTTACCGATGTAACCCATTGGAATCATGCTTTCTACGTCTGCACGTTGTACAGGATCTGCGAATTTTTCAGCGTTGATTGGTGTGTTCATCGCACCTGGTCCAATGTTATTTACGCGGATACCTTTTGGCGCATATTCAAGAGCCAATGTTTCCGTCATTAGTTTCATACCGCCTTTACTTGCTGCGTAGTGAACAAATAATGGCCAAGGAATCATTTCGTGAACACTAGACATGTTAATAACGTTTCCTTTAATGTCGTTTTCAACGAAATATTTAATTGCTTCACGGCTTCCTAAGAATGCACCTGTTAAGTTTGTATCAATAACTTTGTTCCAGTTATCTAAAGATAGCTCATGAGAAGGAACTGGGTTTTCAACACCAGCGTTGTTAATCATAACGTCTAATGTACCGAATTCTTTAATAGCTGTTTGAACAAGATTTACAACGTCTTCTTCTTTTGTTACGTCGCCTTGAACGATGATTGCTTGTCCGCCTGCTTCTTCTACTTCTTTTTTCGCATCTAAAGCTTCTTCTTCATTGTTGTAATAGTTAATAACAACTTTTGCTTCTTCTTGACCGAAACGAACAGCCATTGCGCGACCTAAACCTGTTGATCCACCTGTAATTACAACTACTTTATCTTTTAAATCTGTATACATAATAAAATCCTCCTAGTGTTTTCATTTATTCATACATACTATCATTAACTTTTACGTAAACGTTAACTTTTAGCCATTCCGAGGAATACGCCACCTAAAATGATGAGCACAATACCAATCGTAATTGAAATAAGCTGACGCTTTGTTTTCTTTTCTCCAAGTAAGAAGATACCGCCAAGCGTTGAAATAACGATTCCCATTTGTGATAATGAGAAGCTTGTTGCAACCCCTACTTTAGGTTGAGAAATAAATAAGAACATGTTACCAGCTGCCCAAATGAGGCCTGGAATAATGTTGCGAATTGCGTATTTATTAAACGGTTTGTGTTTATAAGTAAGTATAAGTCCACCAATTAACATACCAATTGCTTGTGGGAATAGTGCCGACCAGCCGTCTACATTAAATAAACGAGCGACAACTACATACACTAAGTATCCAATTGTTGAAACAATAAGGGTAATGATCCCTTTTTTGAATTGTCCAGATTGCTCTGCATTTTTTTCGCTTTCTAGTGATGTTAGCACGATACCAATAACAATAAAAATAAGAGCTAACACGCCTAAAATAACGGTTGTTGTTGTTGACCACTCGTGAAACACGATAACACCAAACAGTGATGTTGTCACAAGCTGCATACCAGTTGAAATTGGCATGGTTTTTGAAACACCAATATAATCAATCGTTTTCAACTGATTACTTTGCCCAACTGCCCAAAATAATCCTGAAACGATTCCGACAATAAAAATAAGCGGCGTCAACACTGGATGAACTACGAAATAAATAACGGCTGAAAAGATCAGCGCACCAATTGTAGTTCCAAGCGTTTGACTGTAAGGACCTCCGCCCAATTTAACGTTGAACAGGACAATACTTCCCCAGAAAATCGCAGGAAGAATAGCCAAAAGGATATCCATTTGATACTAACCTTCTTTCTCAAACTCTTGATGTAATTGTAAATTTAAAGTACCTTTTATTTAACTAGGTAACTTTATGTAACCAATCTTAGACCTTTTTTCTTGATACGTCAATAATAATATGTCGATTCTGTGACTTTTTTTTAAAACTTTACAATACAGCGTTTCCAAGCTACTGAAAGTTTTGAAAATAAAAAAAGATAGCCTTTTCATTATCCAAATGCTAGTATATAATAACATTATAAGGGTTACTTTTAATATCCTATATACAATAAAGTAGGTGGCATGAATGAATGAATTTGATGAGTTATGTCCAAAAGTGTGGAAAACGTTTGATATAATAGGGAAAAGATGGAATGGATTAATTATTTATGTCCTGATGAGCGGTCCTAAACGCTTTAGTGAAATTCACAGCAGCATTCCCTCTTTAAGTAAACGAATGTTAACCGAACGAATGAAAGAGTTAGAAGAAGAAGGAATTGTAATCCGGCACGTTATTCCTGAACGTCCGGTTCGTATTGAATATATCTTAACTAAAAAAGGATCAGAGCTTGGTATGATCTTAGGACCCGTCAGCAAGTGGGCAAAAACATGGATAAAATAAAAAAGCCTCTTTGGAGGCTTTTTTTACGTTTGATAGAGGATATAATTATTTTTCCCTTCTCTTTTTCCTTGATATAACGCATCATCTGCACTTTTTAATAATGAAGCCGCCGATTCCCCGTCTTCTGGATAAATAGAGACGCCGATGGTAGTTGTGGTGCGCAAACAATAGCCCCGTACATTCCAGCTTTGCTGAAGAGATACGTGAATTCGCCTAGCAATTTGTTCAATTTCTCGTCCATTTGTTACGTTTAAAATAATGATAAACTCGTCTCCGCCCAAACGATAAATGCGATCGCCTTTCCGTACACAGCTTTTTAATCTCTTCGTGTATGCTTTTAGAAATTCGTCGCCTATATGATGGCCATATTCATCGTTAATCTGCTTAAAATTATCACAGTCAAGAAACAAAAGCGCAAAAAACTCATCGCTTTTTTGCTGCCCTTTTTCAATTACTTTGTTTAACTCTTTTAATAACATTGCCCGGTTGGGAAGACCTGTTAAACTATCGTGAGTGGCTTCAAAATGAAGTTTATTTTCTAGCGCTTTTTGTTCAGTAATATCATTATGAATGGATACATAATGAGTAATATTTCCGTCTATATCTTTTAACGGCACAATTGTTTTCGATACCCAGTATGACTGATGATGCTTCGTCCCCATTTCAAGCTGTCCTCGCCATACTTTTCCGCTTTTTATTGTTTCAATCAGCACATGATGGTCATGATTAAGCCCTGCATCTCGATAATACTTCCCTACTAAATCTTCTTTTTCGTAACCTGAATACTGTACATACATATCATTTACATAGGTAATAGTCCCACTTGCATTTATAATCATAACGCTAGCTGATTCATCAAGCGCATATTTTATATTTTCAAGTTCTTTCAGCGTATACGCCAGCTGTTCTTCTGCTTCTTTTTGAGGCGTAATATCGTGTAAGATTGCATAGGCGCCAACCGTTTGATTATTTACTTTAACAGGAATCGTTGTAATATACACATGTTGTATAGAATGTTGGCTTCTTCGGAATGTTATCTCTGTACTATAACTAATTTCTTCATATACATTCCAACGTTTGTAATTACAGGCTCCCAGTCTTTTAGCAATGTCTCGGTAATTTTGGTGCAGCACATCGCTTGCAGAAAGCTGCAGCGTTTCTAAGAATGCGCTGTTAATATTTAAAATCGTACCGTCCAAATTCAGCATACAAACTGCGTGGTGGTGGTTTGTAAATAGCGATTTGTACCACTGTTTGCTTTTTATGAGCTCTAATTCTAATCTTTTAATAGCTGTGATATCTCGGTAAATCACTGAATAGGCGACCAGTTGATTTTGATGGTCATAAATCGGTGAACAGCTGACAGATACACACACGCTTTCGCCGCTTTTTTTGTACCTGACTGTTTCATAAGGAGACAGCGTCTTACCATTTTTTAATTCTTCGATTAATTTAAGGTTTTCTTGTTCCTCTTTCTTTGACACGATGTTCATCTCTTGACGGCTTTTTCCTATAGCTTCTTCTTTTCTCCACTGAAATAGCTTTTCAAATGCTCCATTGACTGTTAAGACCTTCTCATCACAATCAGCAATTAGAATGGCGTCTACCGTGTTTTCTAGAAACGCATCGAGTAAACGCGTGCTCTCTTCCTGTGTTTTTTTATAATGAATTTCTTGAGCCATGACAAGGACATGTGAAGGGTTTGTCGCTTGATTAAAAAGAGGAGTAAAAGTTACTTCATATGCATGCCGGTCGGGCTGAAAAAGCTGTATGTGCTGATATTGAATCGGTTCTTTCGTGGCAATGGCTTTTTCACAAAGTGTGTAAAAAAGCAGATTTTCTTCTTTGTTGATTATCTTGTCTTCCATTTTGTCAAAGAATTGCTGAGCTGCTTTGTTACATTCTTTATAATATAGCTGATGTTTTTCTTGCTGAATTAAAATAACAGGCTGCGGCATATTCATAAAATAAAATTGGAATACCCCTTCACTATACATACTAAATATCCTCCATCTGCCTTTGGAATTTCACTAAACGTCTTGTTTTGATATGCCATTCACTCATTCTCCCAAACCAACACGTCTTCTTTATCCTTTAAAATATTTTAACAATCGTACAAAATCACATAATTTTATAAAAATTCAAGGCATCTATGTTTCATATAGATCTAATTACTCGCTTTTATATCACGATAAATTATCTATTGAGTGAAGTGTAGAGTTTAAGAATTCAGCAGCCTTTCTCGTCTGAATAAACTGCGGTACTTATTATAAGTTAAGTAGGAAGAGATCGACTGCGGCATGCCCAGCAAATAGCCTTGAGCAGCATGTAGGTTTAACGAAATCGCTGCGGCTAAATCTTTATCTCGTTCAACGCCTTCTAAAATGAGATTCGTATGCGGATAATAGTTAACAAGCAAATCAATCAGATCTTTCTTTTGCTTGCAGTCGGCTAGTCCTTCCGCATAGCTTCGGTCCAATTTCATATAGTGAGGCTCATACATGCTTACCTGTCTCATCGCCGCGGCTCCTGCTCCAAAATCATCAATCGCAATTTTGAAACCGGCCTCTTTCAAACTCATTACTCGGGCAAAAAGAGCAGGTGATTCCCATAAAATCTTTTCATGAAGCGTTTCATTTAACTCCCATACAATACGATGTTTCGCATTTTTATAGGTGTTCAACAGATATGTTAAAAACCGTTGGAAATGCGGGTGGAGAAGAGTAGAGGGAAACACATTGATAAATAAATCCTCAGATTTCAATACCTCAAACGGAAAGTTCTTTATAGCCCCTTCAATTGCCATCGTATCAAGCTTGTACAAATAATTATGGCGTCTTGCCAGTGAAAACAACTCTTCAATTTGCCCTTTTGCGAAAGCCGTGCGCAGCAAAGCCTCAAAACCCAGCGTCTCCCACGAATCCAGCGCATAAATAGGCTGATATACAAACTGAAAGTCTTCATACGTCAGTTCCTTTAAAACATGAGCATCCATTCTTTCGTTTAATCACCTTTCGTTTTCAATATACTATTTCTTCCATAACCTAAACTTATAAAAATATATCCTAAAAACAGATAATTGTCCATTAAAAGTAAGATATTCCATTAGGCGATTTAGTATTTTGGGACTTGCTGGAGGCTTATGATAGCAACAAAGAAGTGTTTTAGAGACTTTTATGCTTTTGATAGATAGGCTGTAAAGGATGTTTCAAACAAGAGATTGAGACATAAGCAGCTCAGCCCCATCTAAAGATGAGCAAATTAGATAAAGGGACTAGTATAGATTGCTTGTGACACCGCGGTTGATTTCCGTGCATGGCTTCGCTTTCCGCGGGCGGCCGCTGAGCCTCCTCGTCGCTTGCGCTCCTGCGGGGTCCCACCTGTTCCGCTTTTCCCGCAGGAGTCTTCGCCTTGCCCTCCAATCAACCGCTAGAAACACCTAATATGTGAAGTTTACGTTTATCATATACTTAGCGCAATAACCTCTTATCGTTAGTTTGTAATCATAGACAAGTTGCTCATGTTGATAAATAGATGCTAGTTGGAAAACCAAGGATAACAGCCCATTCAAGACATTACAAAAAATATTGCACCTACAGCTAAGCAAATCCTATAACTTTCTTCATCTAACTTGTTACCTCTTCTTCTCTATAAATTCTCTACTATTTCCCCTCATTAAAACGAATATTTTTCAGCATTTTTAAAAACCATTCTTGTCTTTTGTCTTCATCACCGCTTTTATATTTATCGCTGCTATCGAAGGAAATCTGTACTATTTTATTAGAATGCTTATCTGCTACATATGCCAAGTATGTATTAGGAATATGTTTCTTCTTATCTACTATTACACGCTTTTCTGTTCCTTTGAAATAAATATAAGCTGATTGGTAGTAAATCCTCGTCTGTGAGTTTTCAATCTTATTAGGAACACTTAATCCAAATCTTCTTTTAAATAAAGCCTCAACGTGAATACTCTCATCTGCAGGATTACTGGTTAAAAACTCAGTTTTTATATAATTCGCTTGTGTTTTACCTTCAACTTCTTCATTGTAGACAGCCCACCAGCTCTCGTAAGAATCATTATTGATAGCATAATCCTCTCTATTTTTATGTAAAACTTGATACTCCTCTGGAAACCACATCGTATACTGCCCGGTCTTTGACTTAAACTCATAAAACCCATCATCCGCTTTTTCATCTTTGTTTAAGAACTTACGTGTAAAGTGGTCATCAAAAGCTTGGACGTTTGGGTAGCTGCTTTCGTTTATCAGCCATATGGCTCCTATTAAAATAGCGGCTCCTGTGATAACTATCATGATAACTTTCGAACGTTTTTTCATCGGCGTCCCCTCTACTTTATCGTTTGGAACAAACTTTAATCCTTATATATTGAATAGTCTTTAGCATTTTGATTTGTTGCCCTTATGCTAAAAAAAGCTTTTGCTTATAATTAATTTCCCTTAACAAATTTAATACTTTGCAACATTTTTAAAAACCATTTCTTTCTATCCATTTTATTTGTTTCTGTATTTTCCCCTACACTATCATATATTAATTTGATTACCTTATCAGAGCTTTTATCTGCTACATATGCTACATAAAGGTTGGGCGGATTTTCTTTACTGTCATGTACTATATGTTGGTTAGTACCACGAAAATATGTATAGGCATAATCATAATAAATTCTTGTATGAGAGGTTTCTAACTGTTTAGGTTTTTTACTGTCTAATTGTTCTTTAAATAAACTCTCTACATAAATTAATTCTGATTTCATGTCGTTCTCGGAAAATTCAGCCTTGATAGCGTACGTTTGTTGATCATTTTCGTAGGGTTTAATATAAGAGGCTGACCAATTTTCATATGATTCGCCATTTCTAGTGTAATCTTCGCGATATTTATGTAAAACTTGATACTCCTCTGGAAACCACATCGTATACTGACCTGTCTTTGACTCAAACTCATAAAATCCGTCATCTACTTTTTTATCTTTGTTCAAAAACTTACGTGTAAAGTGATCATCAAAAGCTTGAACGTTGGGGTAGCGGCTTTCGTTTATTAGCCATACGGCTCCTATTAAAATAGCTGTTCCTACAATAACTGCAATAATGGTCTTGGTACGTTTTTTCATTGTTACACACTCCCTTCATTGCTTGAAATAAACCACATTTAATATTATTTGAATAGTTTTATTTAAATCTACTGCTCTGCTATGTATGCTACATACTGCTTACTCATCTATTTGTAGTTATTAAACATTTAAAAATCGCTCAAATCATTGTCTGAGCAATAGCTGCATCTCTTATGTTCATTCACTTTCATCCCTATAATCCACTGTACTCAAGCAGAGTTATTTTGTTTCTTATATCGTTACTTAATAAAGGTTTTCACTCACGACTTTTATCCTGGCTAAAATTAATACTTTTTAATATTGTCAAAAACCATAACTTCCTTTTTTCTTGGCTAGTTTCTGTACCTTCACCTATACTGTCGTATGAGAATTCTATAACCTTATTAGAATTTTTATCTGCTACATAAGCTGTATAGGTATTAGGTAAATGAACTTTACTGTTATGTACTACATGCCTTTCAGTTCCCTTGAAATATGCATAAGCGTAGTCATAATATATGCGAGTACGTGAAGTTTCTATTTCTTTAGGATTACTATCTTTTAATTGCTCTTGGAACAATTCCTTCACATAAATAGGCTCAAATTTCTTATCATTCTTTAAAAATTCAGCTTTTATATAGTATATTGACTTGTTTTTTCCAGCCATCTTCCTATATGAAGCAGACCAATTTTCATATGATTTTCCATTTACAGAGTAATACTCTGAAGCATCATGCAGCATTTGATACTCCTCTGGAAACCACATCGTATACTGACCTGTCTTCGACTTAAACTCATAAAACCCGTCGTCTACTTTTTTATCTTTGTTCAAGAACTTACGTGTAAAGTGGTCATCAAAAGCTGGGGCGTTAGGATAGCGACTTTCGTTCACGCCCCATGTGCCACCTATTAAAATAGCGGCTCCTACAATGACTAGAATAATAGTCTTCGTATGTTTTTTCATCCTCTTACATCTCCATTGTTTGGCTCATTAAAATTAATACTTTTACAAAGTTTTATAAACCACTCTTCTTTTATAGGCTCAGAGTTACCTGAACGCTCACCAATACTATTAAAAGACAGCTGAATAACTTTTTTAGAGTTTTTATTAGCTACATATGCCACATATGTATTAGGGGCATGCTTACTTTTATCATTTATAACGTATTTTTCTGCCCCTCTAAAGTAGATGTAAGCTGATTGATAGTAGATTCGAACTTCATCTGTTTCTAACTTTTCCATTCTACTGACATTAAAGCGTCTCTTTAATAAACTTTCTGCACTAAATTCTTCATTTTCTTGTTTTCTTGCTTCTGAAAATGTAGCTTGTATATTGTTTATTTGGTTTTCACCTTTATACTTTTTAATAGATGAAGCTCTCCATCTTTCGTAGAAATTACCGTCTCTTACATACTGTTGATTATTTTCATGCAACAGCTGGTACTCCTTTGGAAACCAAATTGTATACTGCCCTGTCTTCGACTTAAACTCATAAAACCCATCGTCCACTTTTTTATCCTTGTTCAAGAACTTACGCGTGAAGTGATCATTAAAAGCTGGGACATTTGGATAGCGGCTTTCGTTTATTAGCCATATTCCTCCTGTTAAAATAACTGTTCCTGCAAGGACTGCAATAATGGTCTTCGTCCTTTTTTTCATAGCTGCACATCCTCTTTATTTCTACTAGATAGGTTTTGGTATTTAAGTTAAAATTGATTTATTTCTTAAATTATCGTTCAACATGAGCTTTATTAAGCCTCATTTCCCTCACGGAACTTAATATTTTTTAATATTGTTAGGAACCATTTTTTCTCTGCTACTTCATCATTCTTTCTGCTTTTTTCACTTTTATCAAACCACAGTTCAATTGCATTGTTAGAATGTTTATCCGCTACATATGCTATATATGTATTTGAAGCATGTTCTTTATTAGGATGCATACTTACCTCTTGTGTTCCTTTAAAATATGTATAAGCTGAATCATAGTAGATTCTTGTACTAGAAGTTTCAAACGTATTAGGCTTAGTAATATTTAGCTGTTCTTTAAACATATTTTCTACAGTAAAGGATTCATTTTCAGCCTTTCTTGCGTTTAAAAATGTCATTTCGATATAACTTCCCCCAGCATTTTCAGCTTTGTTATTTACCTCTTTCGCTATCCACCTTTCATAAGAATTACCGTTTATTACGTAATCTTCTCCGTTCTCCTTTATAAGCTGATAGCCTTTAGGAAACCACATCGTATACTGTCCTGTCCTTGATTTAAACTCATAAAACCCATCGTCTACTTTTTTATCTTTATTCAAAAACTCACGAGTGAAATGATCTTTAAAAGCTGGAACATTTGGGTAGCGGCTTTCATTTATGATCCATATTCCGCCTATTAAAATAGCTACTCCTGCAATCACTACGATAATAGTCTTTGTAAGCTTCTTCATAGCTGCACACCCTTCTTCATTATTTGAAACAAACTTCTTTTCCTATTTATTAAATAGTTTTTACCGAATACTATTACCCGAAATTGCTTCGTGATGTATAGCTAACTTAACCGTAAAATTGAACACTTCTTAAGATTTTCATTAACCATTTTCTCTGTTTCTCTTCCTCAAATTGTTTATTTTTAAATCCGCTCGTTTCAAAAGAAAATTCAATTACTTTGTTAGAAGCTTTATCTATAATATATGCATAAAAGCTATTGGGTTTTTGCTTAATACCTTCTACTACTTGATTCTTTTCATTTATCTCAAAATGAGCACTTGAAAAATAAATTTCAGTTTCACCTGTTTTAATAAGCTTTGGCTGTTCAGAAATTAAATGATCTTTAAAAAAGCTTTCAAGATAATCTTGATGATTTCTCTTATTATCTTTAGCCATCCTGACATATATAGCTCCTCTATACGCCTTGGTTTCACTTGAGGGAATAGCTTCCCATTGTTCAAAATCTTTATTATCTTTAGCGTAATCACCATTTTCACTCAGTAATGTATACTCCTCCGGAAACCACATCGTATACTGCCCTGTCTTGGACTCAAACTCATAAAACCCATCATCCACTTTTTTATCTTTGTTTAAGAATTCACGCGTAAAGTGATCATCAAAAGCAGGGACGTTTGGGTAGCGGCTTTCGTTTATCAGCCATATTCCTCCTATTAAAATAGCGACTCCTGTAATGATTGCGGGAAGGGTCTTCGTACGTTTTTTCATTGTCCTACACTCCCTTTATTACTCTTTTGAAATAAACGGGACTTAATGTAAATTGTTCAACATATAAAAATCCCTCAGACCACTGTCTGAGGAATAGCAGTATCCCTTATGTTAATTCACTTTCATCCATTGATTCTTTATATCGAAGTTCGTACTCTCTCTTATGCATATCTTTAACAGAATGCATAAAACTCATAATATGCTGAAATGCTCCAGTATCATACTGCTGAGCCCTTAGCGTATATCCCCGCTCAGCTGCTTCTAATTTACTTTTAACCGCATCCGCAAACTCACCCGTTTGGTTTTCTAAATAGCTTTTAGCATGCCAAAGCTTTTCATTTACTTCTTGATCCTTTTTGATTAACTCTTTAATCCTTTTTGCCTGCTCGTCTTTGAAGTCATCACTATCAAATTCAAACGTGTATTTACCGCTCGTTGTTCCTGTGTGTGTAAAATCAAAATCAAACAATTAAATCCCCCCTACTACTTCTTTCATGCTTTTAATATCTGAAGCTACCGATTCGTCAGCTTCCATCATCTTCTCGAAATTTTGGAAGAACGCTTCAAGAAACTTTTGATAGTATGTAACTTCCTCTTGAATAGAAGAAATAATCTCTTCAACAGGAGTAAATACACTATCATCTAGCGGGTCAAACGTTTTGTCAAACGTCACTTTTTCAGCCACACGCTTTTGTCCAAACCATGCGAGGGTAGCGCCGTCTTTATCTGCCTTTTCCATAAATGACTGGGGAGAAGCTTCTTCTCTGGATATTTTCATTTTTAACTTTCTCTTCTTAGCTTCGAAGACTTCGTTAATTTCACTATGTAAATACTGCTTTAGTGCATTTAAGTTTGCTTCTTTGTCTTTGATGGCATTAGCACAGTAATAAACAAACTTCTTCATTTGTTCATAATCTAGCAAGATTTCTTCCTGAGATCCTGAATCAAAAACCTGATAATACGTCTTCATAGCATTAGCTTCTGTGTATTTGACAACGTAATTAATTCCGTGGAGTTTTGCTTGATTTCTTTGAGATATTCCTTTAATCCCTTGTACTAAAACTCCAGGACTTTTTATCGCCTGTTTCGTCAAGAAAAATGCACCTTCTGTTCCTAGCACAATCCCAGGAAGATGCTTAAGCGGCTTTTCCTTAACATCATCAACATATGATGGAATATTGAGAAGAACACTGTCGTCTACATGGGCGTTTGCCAAAGATAATCCTCCAATTATATTGGATACTCCAGAGTTATATCTGACTTCGTCAAGTTTTAAAAACAAGTTCCATTTGGCTAACCTTTTCAGAGGGTATTCTCCAATATTAATCATTTCTTCTGTATTCATATTTCCAAGCATGGTTACTTTATTACCTGCATACCAACTGCCAGGGAAAGATTGCGCATGCATAGGTTCACCTTTTACCCAAGTATGGCTAATTGTGGCTTTCTGTTCTTGGTAGTAAGAATTAGCTAATTGAACTAGATCAGAGGAAGAAACATTCTTAATCTTCCCTTTTTCTGTTTGTACATAGTTTTGAAAATCATTATCTACCCTCAACAATTGTTTAACATTTGCTGGTGCATCATTTAACCCTCTTATACTTACAAAATTTTTCTTCAATAACCCCAGTGTTACTATAAGATGTCCACCCAGAGAATGGCCATCTCCGTAGCGTTTAATTTCTATATCCGATTTTTTGATTTTCTTTTCGACTTTATCATACATAGTCAAAGCATCTTCAAGTTGGGTATCTTTTTTTCCGCTACCTATACCTAGCGCATCATATACTACATCTCCGAAATCTTTATTTGGTTCTGTTCCCCTAAAAATATAGTATACTTCATTGATGTGATGCTCCTTATCATAAAAATGAATAGCTGCTCCATCAAAACCAGATTTGTTTCCTACACCCATATCTTTACTAGTATAAACTTTAAAATTAGGAGGGTTTTCTCCCGTAGTATCTTTATATATTTTCTTAATCTCTTTACTTCTACTAGATAAGTCTTTATATTCAAGCTGAGTTAATTTATTTCTTAAATTGTTATCCAATAAAGGTGCTTTAGCCATTTGCTTTTCCCTCGTTAAAATGAATACTTTTTAAGATTTTTAAAATCCATGCATTCTTTCCAAGCTCATTATCTTCCCTAAGATCTCCTACCTGATCTATTGACAATTGAATTACTTTTGTCGAGTTCTTATCAGCCACATACGCTACGTATGTACTAGGGGCATGTTTTTTATTGTCATTTACCACATGCTTTTTAGGTCCTTTGAAATAAATATAAGCAGATTGATAGTATATTCTAGTATTAGAAGTTTCTATTAACCTTGGTTCACTCACATTAAAACGATTTTTCATAAGACTTTCTACACTAAAAGACTCATCTTCTGGATCTCTTCCTTCTGATAATTTTAAACTGATGGAATTGATTTGACTGTCATTTTTATACTTTTTAGTATAAGATGCTACCCATCTTTCGTACATGTTGCCATTAACAACATAGTCTTCTTTATTTTCATGAATCAACTGATACTCCTCCGGAAACCACATCGTATACTGCCCTGTCTTCGACTTAAACTCATAAAACCCGTCATCCACTTTTTTATCTTTGTTTAAGAATTCACGCGTAAAGTGATCATCAAAAGCAGGGACGTTTGGGTATCGGCTTTCGTTTATCATCCATATTCCTCCTATTAAAATAGCAGCTCCTGCAATGACTGCAATAATGGTCTTCGTACGTTTTTTCATTGTCGCACACCCTTTTAGTTATGTTATAACCTATGTTTTATACATGTTCGATACTATCATACTTATAATGGGAGAGTCATAAGCAGAACGAATCAAAGAACCATAATTAGGAAGTGGTTATTTTTTACTATCACTTACCCTTTCTATTAAAGAAATAATCACTTCTTTTTTTATCATTGTTACCTTTATTAATGATTTCTCTCAATAAAGAAAACCCCACTTTCAACAAAGTGAGGTTGATTACATAATATAGGACGTTTACTGAATGTTTCGCTCTCCTTGTGCCAGCACATCCATTTCAGCGTCAATCTTCACGCTATGGGTTTTTCCATCAAGTCCAAGAATCACAATTTCATATTGCTTGTTAGCAAGAACAATCGATTCGATAATACCTTTATGCTGTCTTAACGCGTATGCTTTTGCACGGCTTTTCGTTAAAGGAATCGTTTTTTCTTTCAAAACACTGCCGGTTTGGGCATTAATTTTTACTTTGTGCTCTTCTCCGTTTAACGTAAGGATGTCTACTGTATAAATAGGAAGAGTGAGTATTTTACTCAGCGATATGGATTTGACAATGCCTTTATATTCTTTTAATGCGAGAAGCTTTGCTTGTTCTTTCAACAAAAGTGATTGTTTTTCAGAAATCATTTGACGCCATCCTTTCTAGTTTATAAAACGGACTGCTGTTTCAATTTCTTAACGTACCATATCCTATGTATACGTCTACTAACTAGTATAGCGGGCTTGTCTTAAATTTCTCTTAATATTACATGAAAGATAGCTGAAGAAAGCTGTTATTCACTGAAAAAACTAGACCTGGTTAGATCTAGCTTCTTATTGGTGAATGTGAATTCTACATTTTTTTCGTTTCGAATCGTTCTACGGCTCTCATTTGTTTGATTGATGGGGATTTGTGGACGCACATGCCTAGATGGACTTTTTGAAGCAAATAGGGATCAATGTAAAAACCATTTTGAAAGATGTTTTCTTTTTCCTGTTCGTCATGAAATTTGGAGCATCTTACACAGTAATACATATCATAACCTCCTTGCGTGCTATTTTATAAACCGGGATAGTTGTGAGTGGTATATTTACCTATAGCATATGGAAAAGAATAAAAGTCGTGCTTGTTTAGCGAAAATGTCCAAAAAGAAGAAGGCTTGTTCGTGGGCTAAAACACTGGATTTTAAAAATGATTATTTAGAACATAAATCAACTTAATCGTAACAAAAAAGCCTCTTTCAAAGAAAAAAGAGGCCTTTTTGTTAATTTGTTACTTTTGCGCTGTTTTGATGCCATTTCCAAGCAGATGCGATGATTTTTTCTAATGAAATTTGCGCTTTCCAGCCTAATTCTGCGTGAATTTTATCAGAAGATGCGACCAAGCGTGCCGGATCTCCAGCGCGGCGGTCTGCCATTACAACATTCGCTTTTTTACCCGTTACTTTTTCACACGTTTCGATCACTTCTTTTACAGAGTAGCCAAGGCCGTTTCCAAGATTGTACGTTGCTGTTTTCTTCGTGCCGTCTAACAGTGCCTGAAGCGCTGAAATGTGAGCATTCGCTAGGTCCGTTACGTGAATGTAGTCACGGATGCACGTTCCGTCTGCAGTATCGTAGTCTGAGCCGAATACAGAGATGTTTTCACGTTCACCAAGAAGGTGCTGAAGAATGATTGGAATTAAGTGCGTTTCAGGATCATGGCACTCACCAATTTCCGCTGTTTCGTAAGCACCCGCTGCGTTGAAGTAACGAAGCACAACATATTCCATATCGTAAGCACTTGCAAAGTCAGCTAAAATCTGTTCAATCATTAACTTTGAACGTCCGTACGGATTAATTGGGTTTGTTGCCGTATCTTCTGTAATGATATCTACAGAAGGAATCCCATATGTAGCAGCAGTAGATGAAAAAATAAACTTTTTCACATTGTGCTTCATCATCGTTTGTAAAAGGGTTAACGTCGCAGCTACGTTGTTTTGATAATATTTAAGAGGATCTGTTACTGACTCCCCTACTAAACTATTAGCAGCAAAATGCATGACAGCATCAATTTTATGATTTGTGAATACGCTTTCTAAATCTTTCTCATTACCTAGATTTCCTTCTACGAATACCGCTTTCTCATCGATTGCCCAGCGATGACCCGTTGATAGATTATCAAGTACCACAACTTCATTTGTTTTCACTAATTCTTTTACTAGGTGGCTTCCGATATAGCCTGCTCCTCCGATGACTAAAATCATACTGTCAGTCAGCTCCTTTTTATTAAGTGTCGCTACAGATATCGTACCCGTTTC
Source organism: Priestia sp. TRN 1309 (assembly GCF_050846875.1). Lineage (NCBI taxonomy): Bacteria > Bacillati > Bacillota > Bacilli > Caryophanales > Bacillaceae > Priestia > Priestia sp. TRN 1309. Next base: position 404,777 of record NZ_JBOZGM010000003.1, read on the forward strand.
TTTTCCATTTGTAAATATTTCATTTTTCAGTATATGATAACGCAGCTGTCTCTTTTAATTAGTATATCTACTAATTGTGAACTGAGTGTGAAGATATTCGTTTCTGCTCAAAAACCCGTGCGTGTAGGCAACGGGTTTTTTTCTTAGATTTGCTGAGGCACTTTCTTCATGTCTTTCACTTTATTTTTTAATGGAAGCATGCCTTCAATATGGCATTCAATACAGTCCCCGTCTTCAATAACAGCGGGTCCCGGCGTTCCGGTTAGAATGATATCACCCGGGTGCAGCGTCATGACTTTTGAGAAAAATGAAACACAGTATGCGATGTCGTAAATCATATTAGACACGGTATTTTCATGCTGCATGTCTCCGTTTAGCAATGTGCGCACTTGAAGTGATTTCACGTTTGATATGCTTTTTTTTGTGATAAACTCTGAGCCTATACTGCAAAATGTATCAAAGCTTTTTGCTCGCATTAAGTAGCGATGATTCGCCGCATGAATATCAGCTGCGGTTACGTCAATGGCTGACGTATAGCCAGCAATTACGTTCATGGCTTCATCTGGCTCTATATCCTTACACGTTTCGCCAATTACCACCGCTAGTTCCGCTTCAGCCGTTGTTTTGTAGGACTGCTTTGGAATACGAATGCTGTCATCTGGTCCAATAATGGCGGTTGCGGGTTTTAAAAAACTAACTGGATCAATGGCACGGTCGTAGTCTTTTAGTTTTTCTTCAGAAGCTGCATAATTAAATCCAATGCCTAACAATTTTGACGGATTACTAATGATAGGAGCTGTTTTTCTGCCCTGCAAGTGCAGTGCGGGAAAAGAGCTGTTCATACCAAATTTATTATGGGCGTACCATGTTTCAAGGTGGCGAAGTTCTTTATATTGAATAAGATCCCAAATTGTTGTAGACCAGTTTGTTAAATATTTAGCATTAATATCTTCTATAAGTAGAATGCTGTCATTGTCTAAAATAGCTGCTTGTTCTTTCCCTTGCTCTATTATATTTACTAACTTCATGATACGCTCCTTACCGATGCTTGAATGATATGATCGCTGTTTTCTTTTACCCAATTTAATAATTTTTCATCTTGGTTGTATCCTGCAATAAAAGATAAGCCGATTGGCAAACCGTCTAGTTCTCCTGCAGGTATCGTAACTTGCGGAAGTCCGCTTAGTCCGGCAATACACGTCATTTGAAGTGTTCGCAATCTTCTGTTTTCTAACTCCGGTCCTTTTGCATCTTTTACAGGCGCGGGTCCTGGAGCTGTAGGAAGCACTAATATTCCGTCTTCTCCAAGCTGTGAGTACATAAAATAGCGAAGTTCACGACGCTTTTCTTCTATATAATTCATATTTAATAAGGTAAGAGTGCTCGCCCATTGAAAGCGGCTTCCGATATCGTCTCCAAACGTTGGGCTTTCTTTTTGAATCCATTCTCCGTGCGTTTGCCAAATTTCTTTTCCTTGCAGCAAACGAAAAGTTTCCATATATGTAGAAAAACCCTGGGGGGCAATTACTATTTCTTCTGTAGTAGAAAAAGACTTCATTACGTGCTTAATAGGTGGTGCAAGAGCTTGCATGCTTTGTTCATCCACAAGTTCCATAACGTCTGTTGCTACATAAAGTCTTGTAAAACCGCTAGCACGCGACGTTGAGTTCAATAAAACCGCTCCTACTTTTTGCAGGGTGTGGCCGTCTCTAGCCATTACACCAACTGTATCAAAGCTTGGAGCAAGTGGAATTAGACCGTTTGTAGAAATGCGTCCGTGAGAAGGACGATACCCAAAAATACCGCAGTAGCTTGACGGAATTCGAACCGATCCTCCCGTATCTGTTCCAATCGCAAAATCAGTTATTCCCGCTGCGACAGCAACCGCTGATCCGCTCGAAGAACCTCCCGGAATTCGATCTGCGCCTTTTGGGTTTACCGGTGTTCCATAATGCGCGTTTTCTCCATTTAGTCCGTACATAAGCTCGTCCGTGTGCGTAACTCCCTTCAGTGCAGCTCCTTCTTTTAAAAGAGCAGCTACTACATCTGCATGTTCGCTTGCAGGCTGATGCGTGGCGAGCCAATCCGGATTTCCTGCACTTGATATATGTCCTTGTACATCAAATACGTCTTTTAACGCAAAACTCAAGTTATTTAACATTCCCGTTCCCGTTGGAGGTACGTAAAGGTCACTGTCTACAAATGCGTTCCACGTATCTTTCATTCAACCATCTCCCCATTTCTTATATCTGTTTAGAATATAAAATTTGAAATAAGTTGGTCAATGAATGTGTCAGGTCTGTTTACACTAATATTATGTAAGTCTCCCAACTTCTCTTTTCCTAGAGAAACTAGCCGTTTCATTTCCCTTTTAGCACGTTTGCGAGTAAAGTAGAAACATATCATTTTACGAAAAGGACTATCGCGATGGAACAATCTACTACGCTTTTCTTATTTATTTTATTAGCTTTTGTGCTAACAAGAGGCATTCCATTTATAGGTTCATTTGCTCCTAGCATTAATCAGCTGCTTCGGCATATTGGACGTTATTTTTCAAATTTAAATACGATGTTTCACGAAGATGGCCATGCGTTAATGGGGCTTATTGTCGGAAAAGGGGTCAATCGCATTGAGCTTTACACCAATAATGAAGGTGTAGCTGTGACTGCCACCTACGCGGGATCCCGTGGATGGCTGCCGCGCGTCATTATTGCCTTAGCCGGCTACCCGTTCAGCTCAGCAATGGCTTATTTGTTTTTCTACCTGCTCGTTCACAACCACTACGACTGGCTTTTTTACGGGTTAGGAAGTGTTGTTGTTATTAATTTACTGCTTTGGGTACGTAACGGATACGGAATTGTATGGCTATTTTCTATCGGTTTGATCCTCGGAGGCATCTATTATCTGCAAGATCCACAGCTTATGCGCTACAGCATGATGTTTGTTGGTGCACTGTTACTCGTAGAATCTCTATTTTCTGCTTTTATTATTTTTGTGTTAAGTATCAAATACCCAAACGATGCGGGTGACGCTACGAGTTTAAAACAGCTTACCCATCTTTCAGCACGCTTTTGGGGCTTTTTATTTTTCGCACAGGCCGTGTACGTGGCTTATTTAATTTTTCAACTGATTTATTAAAAAGAAGAGTTTTATGCCTATGAATATTCATAGGCATAAAAGAGCAATCTAAGAAAGAAACAGAAGACATGCGATACCATAAAAACAATTGTTCATCAATATAGCTATCATATTAATAAAAAGAAGGTCTTATTATAATGAACATAGATGAATTTTCTCAAATAGATTTTTGGGAGATAATTTTGAGAACAAGCTTAACCTTCATTATCCTACTTGTATTAGCACGATTCTTAGGAAAGAAACAACTTAGTCAGCTTACTTTTTTTCACTACATCACAGGTATTACTGTCGGATCTATAGCTGCAGACATTGCCGGTGAAAGTGAGACACCTTTTTTCAACGGAATAATTTCTTTGATTTGGTGGTCTTCTTTAACTATATTTGTAGGATATATTGGGTTAATCTCTCGGAAAGCTAGAATTTTAATTGATGATGAACCTACCATCATAATTAAAGAAGGAAAAATTCTTGAGCATATCATGAAATCGGTTCGCTTGAACATTGATGATTTAAGCATGATGCTAAGAGAACAAGGTATTTTCTCTACTCAAGATGTACACTATGCAGTCCTAGAACCGGACGGTAAACTAAGTATATTGAAAAAGGCCGACCAACAAAATGCCACTAAAAAGGATTTACATATTCATTCTTTGTCACATCATCACATCCCAACCGAAGTGATATCCGACGGTAAAATATTAAATGAAAATTTGCATGAATTAAATATAACCAAAGAATGGCTCATGAAAAGACTGAAAGAAAAAGGCATTCATTCTATCGAAGAAATTTTTTATGCTGAAGTTCAACCAAATGGATGTATATACATTGATTTAAAAAACGACAATTAGTCATAGGCGTAAAGTATATGACACTTTGCTAAAACCTCTATAATTGTAATTTTTCTTCCTCAGTACCCTTATCTTATATATGACTCAACAAAAAAACGGGAAATAAAATGGGTATGATGCTCAGCCTGAGCTCATACCCATTTTATTTTAATTCTTCTATAGTTACAGTTAAGAAGTTCAAAACTACAAAAATTGACTAGTTAGATAATCCATAATACAAAACAAACACATTAACATGATACTAAATCTACCTAATAGGAAGTCCTACCTCCACCACAAATAACGTAAGATCCCTAATAATAGCTTATAGTCCTCTTGAAAATATTTTTAATTTAATGATCAAATTTCCTTTTATACTCTAATAATGGTTTACGAGTTCCCTAAATGAGGTATATATTGGGTACTATGAAGTCGTAAAGAGGTGTGGGATACTTGTCATTATTTTTAAAGTGGAAGCAAAAGAAGCAGGAAAAAGAAGTAGAGCGTGTTCTTAAGGAATCAATCTCAAAAAGAAAAGACTACTGGAACACAATTGGACATGTCGACGGAGACGTATTAACTCATTTGTTAAATCCCATGTTTTTTGGCGGGCCTGCTTGGCCGTCTGGACGTCAAACTTTTATTCGTGTTCAAAAAACAGAGACAGTTATTTTAGCAAGCGACGGCTTGTCCGATCCGTTTCAACTACCTGAAGAAAAGAGCCAAAGACAAGGAAAAGGATTAGAATTCTATATCGAATGCGATGATGAATCTCTTCGCGGACCTTTATCTGATATCCAGGATCACTGGGCATTTGACCTTCTTTATCAAATGAGTCAAAATGCTGCCGCTCATCCTAATATGCTAGAACTATTCATGAAGCATGATGTTCTTTCAATTGAATTTACGGATTTGGACGTACCGCCTCATTTTGTAAATAAAAATGGAGATATTGGTGTATTGCTAGGAGTTCAGTCTCCTTCTGTTTCAACTAGCCTCTCTTTACCTTACGAATCTATTAAACTGATTAGCATGAAGCTTCTTACACCAAACGAATTAGATTATGTGCGCGAACAAGGAGCGCAAGGACGCAGGCAGCTCGCTGAAACATTTCAGCTGTCAAAAAGCTATCATATTACCATGACTAAAAGAGAGTCTCTTATTTAAAAGAGGTTCTTTTTTTATTTCTGCTATTGAAATAGAGCCCTGTAGAATACACTCCTTATTTACGTGTAACTCAAGTTCACATACTTTTTTAAAGCTGCTTTTCATATGAGCGTACTATTTTTGATTCGTGGTATATTTTGCTATAGTAAAAAAGAAGATATAAAAAAGGAGATGGACGTTAGACATGGCAGAAAAAGTGCAGATTGGAAAATCCGAATTATATGTTAATCCTATTGGACTTGGAACAAACGCTGTAGGAGGACATAACTTATATCCTAACCTAAACGAAGAAGTCGGCAAAGACCTTGTTCATAAGGCGCTAGATAATGGCATAAACCTACTTGATACAGCGTTCATTTATGGTCCTAAACGTTCTGAAGAATTAATTGGCGAAGTGCTAAAAGAACGCGGGAATCGTGAAGAAGCGGTGATCGCTACAAAAGGAGCACATAAAATTGTTGGAGATGAAGTACTGCTAGACAATTCTCCTGCATTTTTAAAACAGTCGGTTGAAGATAGCTTAAAACGCCTTCAAACAGATTATATCGATTTATATTATATTCACTTTCCAGATAAAAACACACCTAAAGACGAAGCGGTTGGTGCATTAAAAGAATTAAAAGATGAAGGAAAAATCCGTTCTATTGGCGTATCGAACTTCTCGTTAGATCAGTTAAAAGAAGCAAATAAAGATGGTTATGTAGACGTAGTACAAGGGCAATATAACTTAATTCAGCGAGAAGCAGAAAACGATATTTTACCTTATACGGCTGCAAACCGCATTTCATTTATTCCATACTTCCCGCTAGCTGCTGGTTTACTTGCTGGGAAATATGATAAAAATACAAAGTTTAATGACCTGCGCGAAGATATGCCTCATTTTATCGGCGAAGCATTTCAGCAAAACCTAGAAAAAGTAGAGCGTCTTCGTCAAATCTCTAGCGCAAAAGGCGTAGAAGTAGCCCATCTTGTTTTGGCTTGGTACTTAACGCGCGATTCAATTGATGTATTAATTCCAGGAGCAAAACGCGCTGAGCAAGTACTTGATAACTTAAAAACATTAGATGTTCAGCTTACTTCTTCTGAAATTAAAGACATTGATCATATTTTTAAATAATATAAAAAGAGCTTTGCCATAGGTAAAGCTCTTTTTTCTATACAATTCCGCTGGCTAATAGAACAAAAGCCGTAAAGAAGAATCCCATCTGTACAAAGCTTGTTACGTATTCTTTTGTTTCTTGTTTATATTTCCATTCATCTATGCTTTTCAGCAAAATATGCATGCCTAAAAACCAACAAGTCACGATATAAGGCTCTACAACCATAAAAATCATATCGAGTACTAGAAAAAGAACAAAAGCTACCATGACATATTTATCCCATCGGCCTAAAGCTAGACTTTCATACTCATATTTGCCCCAAAATTTGCTCCGAGGGATATCAAGGACTTTTCTTAAAATAAAGTCTGCTAATACCGCTGCTGCTACAAGTATTATTAATATATACATCGCCACTCTCCCTTCCTTTTTATGGTATCATTTCAGCTCGTTTCTGTTAAGGTCTCAGCTACAAAGTGCTTAAACTGCTTTGTTTCTTCCGTTTCACCTTTTGTTACGATATACGTATGTGAAGAAGGCCGGATAATTTTTTGCTGTGAAATCATGCTTAACGTTTGATTGTCAATTTCCTTTTTTACCATAGAAAACGGCAAATAAGATACGCCTAGACCTTCTTCAATAAAGCGCTTTGTAATTTCTACTTGCGTCACAGGAAGCAGCTGAATATGAGGATAACAAGCCTTGATTTGAAGGAGTAAATCTTCCCAATAAACAGGATGATTATTCGTAAGCAGCCGGTAGGAAGATAACAGCTCCTGTTCCGTACGTGCCTCTGCAGAAAATGGTGCAACTAAGACTGCTTTTTCTTTATGAATTAATTCATATAAAACGTCTGCCTGACCTGGAAGCATCCTTGTTAATCCAATATCTGACCTTCTGTCGCTGATGTCTTTTCCCACTTGAAACGAATTTGTGATATTAACCGTTACTTCAATATGGGGATATCTCTCTACAAATTGTTTGATAAGGCTTGGTAAAACAGATGCTGCTATTTGAGGGGCAGCGGATATAGTCAGTTTTCGGTTATATCCTTGCTTCCATAACTTAAAATTCCCTACTCCTTCTTCGTATGCCCTCACCATTTTTTGAGCATGAGGCAAAAAAAAGCGTCCGGCCTCAGTCAGCGCGATATATTTACCTTTTTTTTCAAAAAGCTCAGCGCCTAGCTCTTGCTGAAGTCGCTGAATATGCTTTGATACAGCAGGCTGCGTTAAAAATAAATCTTCAGACGCTTGTCTGAAATTTTCATAAGAAGCCGCTATGATGAATGTTTTTAACCATTTGATCTCCATTTTCTTCTCTCCATCTCTTTCTATTCATAACAAACTGGAATCAATACTGCTTATTTTTGTTTATTTTCTTTTCTGCCAAACTTCTATACGATATATGTATCTCAATATTACCAAATAAAGGAGCTGTAAAAATGAAAAATAACGTGAAAGAAAAATTTAATGCTCATGCTTCTCAGTACGATGAGCAGCGCCGCAAACTTATTCCTTGTTTTTTTGATTTTTATTCCATTCCCGTTTCTCTTCTTCACTTTTCAAATAAGCCGCTTCGCGTACTTGATATCGGAGCAGGTACAGGATTGTTTTCTTCTTTTGTCAAAGAAAAATACCCAGATGCTCATTTCACGTTGATTGACGTGTCAGATCAAATGCTTGAAAAAGCCAAGGAGCGCTTTAAAAACGAACAGCACATGGAATTTATTGTATCAGATATAACAAGCTACGAATTTGAACACTCATTCGACATTGTAATTTCGTCACTTGCTATTCATCATTTAGAAGACGAACAAAAGCAAAAGCTGTATGGTCAAATTTATAATTTGCTGCATACAGGAGGAATCTTTATTAATGCCGATCAAGTATTAGGCCATTCTTCCATTATTGAAGAGTTATATAAAAAAGACTGGAGTGAAAGAATTGCCGCAAGCGGATTAACTCATGAGCAAATTGAGGCTGCGCATGAACGTACAAAGTTAGATAAAATGACAACTTTACATGATCAGTTAAATTGGCTAACAGCAAGCGGGTTCAGCACGGTGGATTGCATCTATAAATTTTTTAATTTTGTTGTAATGTATGCTCAAAAATAACGGTTTAAAAACTACTTGTCTCTTTGCAAGTAGTTTTTTTACTCTGTTCCTCCCTATATTCGAATAAGAATATTTATCTATTTCCACAAAACTACGCATACTTCTTTTCCAGTTTCGTATATCTAATAATAGCTTCGTTCTCCTGAACTTTTGAATTTTTTGTACATAAAACCCATATAAAGTATTTTTATACTATTTTATGTCTTTTTATGGTATAAAAAATACAACTATGTTACAATATGATTACAAAACAATCTGTACAACGCTTTCATTTCTTTACACGAAAATAAAGAACTGGAAAGGATGTGATGCTTATGTAAATATGAATCCGCTAGATTAGTAAACTTATATTCTTAAAGTTGTACAAAGCATCAAGAAAAACTTAGTTATTCTTATTATTATAAATTCCCGCTAGTAAAGTCTTTCTACTTAATGATTTCCTTATTAAGCTTATACATACAGGTATAGAAAATGCAGCTATTCGTCTTTTATTTTATTAGTGAAGAATTTATAGCACTGCCGCACCATACGTTTTTCATTAATGCAGCCTAAGGAGGCGCAGCACATGGCAAATAGAATATCAAGAACAACAATCGTACTCATAGCGGCTATCCTAGCTCTAGCCTGCTTGTTTGTAGGGGTTCCAAAAACAGAAGCTGCTTCAACACCATCTCATTTAATTATCATTAACAAAGCAACAAATAAACTGGCTTATTACCAAAATGGTTCACTTGTCCGAACGTTTTCAGTAGCAACAGGACGCACGCAGTCTCTTACACCAGAGGGCCATTTCAAAGTAGTGAATAAAATTGTCAATCGCCCTTATTACTCAGGGAACATTCCTGGTGGAGACCCTAGAAATCCTCTTGGCAACCGCTGGCTGGGTCTAAATGCAAGAGGTACATACGGCACAACGTATGCTATTCATGGAAATAATAATCCTGCTTCCATCGGCAAATATGTAAGCAGCGGATGCGTTCGTATGTACGATGAAGAAGTGGCATGGTTATTTAGTAAAGTGACCGTCGGTACACCGGTTGTGATTACAACTTCTTCTAAATCATTTAATGACATTGCAGCAGTAAACGGGTACAACGTTTCTGGAAACTCAGGTTCTACTCCAGCTCCTTCTACAGGGACTGTTTTAAAGAAAGGCAGTAAAGGAAATGCAGTTAAAGAACTTCAACAGAAGCTAACTTCACTTGGCTATAACACAAAAGGTACGGACGGTGTGTTCGGTGCCAATACAGATTCAGCTGTGCGTAAGTTCCAAAAAGACCACGGCTTAACGGCTGACGGTATTGTTGGGCCGGCGACGTATAAAGCTTTAGGAAACCCTGGAACCAACCCGACACCAACAAATCCGACAAATCCAAAGCCAACAAATCCACCAGCAGATACAACAATTAACACAAAACAAACGCTTAAAAAAGGAAGCAAAGGCAGCAATGTTCAAGCTCTTCAAAAGAAGTTAACAGCACTTGGCTATAATACAAAGGGTACGGACGGTATTTTCGGCGCCAATACAGAAGCCGCTGTGCGTAATTTTCAAAAAGACAATAAGCTAGCAGTTGACGGCATTGCCGGACCTAATACGTTAACTGCTATTTCTAAACGCTAATAGAGCCTGAAATCAGGCTCTGTTTTTTTATTTATAAACTTCTTTTTACATTAACTCCTTAATGAACCATTACCCCGTCTTTCTTTTCTATCACATACTTAATTAATTGATAAACGGTTCTCATAAGAATTTGCTGCTGATAGATATCGTTTTTGGCGGGAATCACACTTTCTATCACCCTGCTATATTTATAAGGCTGATCGTCTTCTTTTTCTTTATAAAGAGCTAGCCAGTCCTTACGGGGATTTTTAAGCAGCTGTTCGTTAAAATAGGAATAAACGACGGTTGCGAACTCACCTGCCAACTCTTGAATAACCTGCTGTCGGTCGGTGACCGAATGATAAGTACTTGACCATCCGGACGGCTGACTTAAAAAATGCTCATACACAGATGAAATAACGGCGGACGCAATAGCTGGTACCGGTCCTTCATTCTCTCCTAAGGAAATGTTTAAACACGTTTCTCTGTCCATATAAGGAATGTTCAGCGACTCCATTGCTTCATAAAAAGCCTGCGAGACAGTCAAGTTTAAATAAATAGGATGCAGCTCTTGCTGCTTTTTTCTCGTTTCTGATACTAAAGCTGTCTTTAAGTCTTTATACAGAAAGTGACTCTCTTCGGATTCTTCGTGTACACATTCTAAAATAGACGTATTCCCTACTGTTAAATAGTAATGAAGCTGCTTTCTCATAAGAGGTGAAACGCTTTTAAGCGCACCATCTATAATTTTAGCCATGGCATGTTTTTTAGCATAACCCGTACGGCAGCTTGGAGAGGTAAGCAAATCTCCGTGTGTAACACAAACGTTTACCTTAGCACCGTGCCCATGTACGATGAGCTGCTGAAGAAATTGAATATCTAATTCTTTAAGCCCATGATGTACGTATAAAATAGAAGCTGCTTGTTTAAAAGAATCGTGGATGGTGCCCGTATATTCAACAGATGGATGCTCGCAAATCGCTACCCCTTTTTTAAAAGAAAAAGGGCCGAAAACTTCAATTCTACGAAACAATGGATAAATAAGGCGTCCGTTATTTTCTTCTTCTTCATTTGTTAGCGGATCAAAGAAAGACAGCTCTTTTGCTGTGAGACGGCAGGATATTGGCCAGTCGTCTTCTCCTATTTCCCACGTTCCTTCCTTGTATTCTCTCAACCGAGATTCAATTGCCAGAAGCATTTGCTCAGTGATCTTCCTACATTCAAGCCGCTTATGCCATACCTCTGCAAAATCTCTTCCTTCTTGATCAACAGCGTCTTTTACTATTTCACTTTCTCGTTTAATTGCATCTACAAATTGTTTGAATGAACTATTTTCGTCGCTCATTCTTAAAGGAACATCATCATTAAAATAACGGGCTTTGTATGGGATATCTCCCAAAAGAGCGCGCAGATTAAAAGAGGAATCTCCGTGTAATAATTCAAAGACCAAGTCATAATCCGTGCCTCCTTCAGCATACACTTCAGCGCTTCTTAGTAGGATATTCTCCACTTTCCTTTGCACTTCACTTCGCGTAAAAAAAGAGACGGCAGCTTCATAGTGTTGAGAATCCTTCACCTTATACGTAGCAGAATAAGCGCCTTTACTGCCTATTCCTAGAAAGCCGCACTCCTTTTTTATACCAAGAAGCTGGCGGATTAAAGATGTTTTGCCGCTTCCTTGTTCTCCTATTACATGAACGTACTCATACTCGCTGTCAATTTGTTCGCTTGTCTTTTTTTCAATATCGTCATAAAAAGCATTCACTACTCGTTCATCATATCTTGCTTTTGCTCTTCCTTTTGCAGTACTTGTCCAAAAATCCTGCACTCTCAGCAGTTCATTCATCTCTTCAACCAACATGTCAATTTCATCGTGTTGCTCTGTATACATAAACCGTTTAACAAACGGGTGCGATCTTCCTCTTTCATCTTTTTTAAACGGATGTTGAAACATAATTGACCAGCCTTTTCGCATAGGAGATTGACAGGCTTTTGCACGAAAAACTTTCATTCATTTCCCCTTCTTTCCCTAACATTGTCCTATTTGAAATGTATGGCTTTTAAAGGGGGGATATGTCTATCATTTTCCTCTTTTTAGAAGGATTTTCCCTTCATTTATCGAAGTAATTAATTGAGGTGATGGGAGAATGTTGACAAAAATTGTGAAATGCAGCATACCGACTGATAAAAAAGCATCTTTTTCATATACGCAACAGCATTGGGCTGCTCTTGCGCACGTGAATGGTTTCATTGGCCAATTAGGGGGTTGGAACGTGGAAGATGAAACAGATGCTTGTATTCTAGCTCTGTGGGAAGATGGAACAACTTATCAAGAATTCATGAAGCATACTCATGATTCTATTTTTTATAAAAGCAAGCAGGATCAAACATATACGAATTTGGACGTTTCAACATCAGATCCGTCCTACTTCATCGGAGCACGCTACAATTATTATAGAAGCAGTGCCATTGAAAGCTGTTATTTAGTAAAAACGGAAATTGAAGTCGATTTTTACGACAAAGAAGATATCCATGACATGGTAAAAAGCTTGATAAATCCTTCTTATCGCTGTTTATCTCACGTTGTATCACCAATCGAGCATAGCAAGCTTGTCATTTTTTCATTATACGGATCTGCTTGTCCGCAAAAAACAATTGATACCTTCGTTCATCCAAATGTACTGAACGCGTCTCAATACATATACCAATTAGAGAAAAATTGGAACGTTCTTTCCAATTAAAAAATAGAAGCCTAGGCCCGACGCCAAAGCTTCTATTTTTTTATGATATGAACCTCTTGATTTTGTACGGTAATGACTTCCTCCGTCATTCCTACAAACAAACCGCTTTCTACTACGCCTGGAATCATTGTAAGCTGTTTTTCCAGCAAAGCAGGATTTTCAATTTCTGAAAAATGGCAGTCTAGAATATAATTTCCGTTATCGGTGATAAACGGCGTATGATCATCTAAAAGCCTAAGCTGCGGTACACAACCTGCACTGCGAATATGCTTCGCCGTCATTTCCCAGCCAAAACGTATAACTTCAACAGGAAGAGGAAAAGCTCCTAGCGTCTTCACTATTTTCTTAGAATCCGCAATCACGATAAATCGCTTCGCTGCGTACGCAATCATTTTTTCTCGAAGCAGCGCGCCTCCTCCTCCTTTAATTAAAGAAAGCTCGCTATCCACTTCATCCGCTCCGTCAATTGCTATATCAATATATTCAACATCCGCTAAGGTAACAATAGGAATACCTAGTTTCCTTGCCAGTTCTTCTGTTTTTTGAGAGGTAGGAACCGCTTTGATGTTTAATCCATTTTTTACTCGTTCACCTAGTTTGACAATTGTATAATAAGCTGTTGAACCTGTTCCTAGCCCTACAATCATTCCATCTTCAACAAATTGTGCTGCTTTTTCACCAACTGCTTGTTTTTCAATCATACGAAGGCCTCCTTACTCATATTGTACCCGTTTACATAAAAAAGCAAAAGCATTATGAATCCTTACGAAAAAACTCAGCTGACTATTCAGCTGAGTTTTTTTGAAACTGTGTATTTAGAAGAATTTTTTCTACCCAATACTGCTGTTTTGTACTGTTTGTCTGTTCGCTGCTTTTTAGTTCAAACGTATAGTAAATATACCTGCTTGAATAATCATCATTCACATAAGCATGATAAATGCTATGCTTTCCATCTCTTGTTTGTTTTTTCACATAAATCGTTGCATTTTTACCTTTTAACATGTAATCAGGCTGAAACGCATCCATTTTTTTTTGAGCTGCTTTGCTTTTTTTCTTAGAAAATAAAGCCGTTATTTTCCCAGCATTGTATGAATCATTTTCCTTCGTTGATGCTGTCCATACTTCACTTTCATCTTCACTGCTTTTATAAGAAGATTTATGAATAACATACTGAAGCGGAAACCACATGCTATATTGATTGGTATCCGAAGTAAATAATTCAAATCCATTGTCTGTTTGTTCATGATCGACCAAAAACGTACTCGTAAACTTATCTGCCTGGGCTTCACTTTTAAATTTCCCGCTTTGAAACAGCCAAATTCCTACGGCAATGACCAATGCTCCAGCTACTGATGCGGCTTTTTTTCGATCCATTGTTTCCACACACCTTTTAATACCCCTTTAACTTTCGATAATACCATATTCATGTTTACATCGTCATAAGGAGAAATAACCAAAGGATTATCAAAGCGCACATGCTAATTTAACTAGAGAAAATAAACTTTTTTACAATAGTAAATTTGATAACAAGCGCTGAGCTAACAGCCGGTTTGCTTTGCCCGGCTCTATCGTATACGTTATTAATTCCTGCTCGCAAAATGATTAGACCGAATTCACCCACATACATTGTGCAAAAAATGTACTCAACAAAAAAAGAAGTGCTGTATGCACTTCTTTTAGGGGTTAATCTTTAGTCGACTGTTCCTTTGCTTCTGCAATGGCTTTTTTTAAACGTCCGTCATGTTTAGCAAGCAACCGGTGCACTTCATCACCTTCTATAGAAGTAAGAAGCGCAAGGATAGCGGCTTTTGGCGTTTTGTATGTTTGTAAACTTTCGGCTGCCTCTTCTGATGAGACGCCTGTTAGTTCTGCAATAATATTTTTAGCACGCTGGACGAGTTTATCATTAGTCGGCTGTACGTCTACCATTAGATTGCTGTAGACTTTACCAATTTGAATCATAGAAGCCGTCGTCAGCATATTAAGAACAAGCTTTTGAGCAGTTCCGGCTTTCATTCTGGTAGAACCTGTTACAACTTCCGGGCCTGATTCTGCTACTATTGCATAGTTTGCTTCTTGTTCCATAGCTGATTGAGGAGAATTTACAACGCAGCCCGTTACTGCCCCCAGGCTGTTTGCATACGCAAGCGCTGAGAGTGTATAAGGCGTTCTTCCACTTGCAGCTATACCTACAAGAATATCTTTATTTGATAAATTAATCGCTTTCAAATCTTCTATCGCTTGTTTCTTATTATCTTCTGCTCCTTCTAACGCGTGCCGGAGCGCCTTGTCTCCCCCGGCTATGATCCCAATTACTTGTTCGGCAGGTGTACCGAATGTTGGTACACATTCAGATGCATCTAACACGCCTAGCCGCCCGCTTGTACCTGCTCCGATATAAATCAGACGTCCTCCTTGTTTAAAAGCACTGACAATTTCATCTACTAACAAAGCAATAACAGGCAGCACCTTATTGATTGCCTGAGGCACTTGGTGATCTTCTTCATTAATTTTTTTTACAATTTCCAGGCTTGATAATTCATCAATGTTTAAAGTTTGCGGATTGCGTTTTTCTGTTAAGATATGATTTAAGTTCACTGTGATCCCCTGCCTTTTCCACGATCATTTTTTCTCTATTTATACTCTTTCATGAACAGCTGATAAGCTCCTTTAGCAGATGATACTCGCTGTGTTGCCCACTGGATATGCTTTATTTCTTTCTCACATGCTTTTTTATAAACATCAAACACTTCTGGAATTTCCGTTAAAATGCTGCCTTTGCATGCCAGCAAGCTGCTCCCTTCAAACCGCTGTTTCTTATACAAATGAAGAGTCATGTTTGCAAGGTTCTTTCCAGCCCGTTGAAGAATGTCACTTGCTTCTTGTTTATAATTTCTCGCTTGATTTACAACAAGCGGAGTGAGTGAAGCAACTTCTGATTTAGGAGATGAATAGACAAGCTTTTTTATATCGTGTATGGTATCTGCTTTTACATGTTGCAAGATTGTCTGACTAAGGCTGCCGTACGGACGGTTTTGATCATGCTCTTTCGTCAGCAATATCAGTGCTTGAAGACCAATCCAATATCCGCTTCCTTCATCTCCAAGAAGGTGTCCCCACCCTCCACCGTATTCATACACTCCATCTTTTTTACCAATGCTGACGGCTCCAGTTCCTGCAATGGTTAAAATCCCGTCTTTTCCATGCAGTAGTGCTTCATGTGCAATCATGGCGTCATCATATAAACCTACTTCTACTTGATAACGATTATAAAAATATCTTTTTATTTCTTCTTTGGATAATGCTTTACTTCCAGCAAGTCCTAGTGAAATGCCTTTACATGTATGACCAGCAAGCTCAGTTTTGCACGCCATAATACATTCATCAATATGAGTAATAGCCGTGTTGTAATTAATGAGTAAATTGCCGTAATCGCTTTTTGAAGCAGCGAGCTGTTGGCCGTCTAAGCTGTACGCAACGGCTTCTGTTTTTGTTCCCCCGCCGTCAATACCAATAATATAGTCCATTTCATCACCGCTCACAAAAAGCAAATTTATCCCATGGCTGCAGTTCATTTAATAAGAAAATTTCCTCTTCCGCAATGCGGCCTACTACGTTTGTTTTACCTGAGTTCTCCATGTCTAACAGCGCAATTTGCAGCTCTCCTTTGTACTGACCGTAGAGTTCATTTTCTATTAAAATATCGCCTCTTCGAATGGAAGGAGTATGCGTAGGCTTGAATTCTTCTTTTTTATATTTTACTCGGCTTTGCGTAGAGCGAATTAAATAATCCGATACGTCTCCACGGTAAAAATGAAACTCTTCTAGCACAATTTTTTTCTCAAGCTCGGTAATCGTATCATACAGGTTCACATTAAAGGTAAAGCGCTCTTGCTGAACAACATCACGCAGCGCCTTCATTTCTTCTTCTGATGCATAAGCATTCGCAATGATTGCACAATCAATTAATCCCGTTTTAAAAAGATGCTTAGCCTGCACGTCGATCGGAAGCGTGCGATGCATTTCAAGCGTACAAAGTCCTTCAGTAACAGGCCACGGTCCAAAAGTAGCGCTTGGTGAATTAATAAACGCTGCTGTTTCAAGGTTATGTTCTTTAAACAACGCTGAACACTTCATAAAGTGATCATACGACAATCCCGCATATCGATGAGGATAGAAGTTGTGCGACCCCAATAGCTGTTTTCGATTCGGCTGGTAACTTAAAATATTATCAACATACTTTGTTGCATTACTCATATTAATTTCAATTTTTAAGCCGTATGGATTAAAGGTCATAATGGACTCTTCATTTCCCGTATAGCCTAGATCAAGACGAATAGCATAAGCCCCTAATTCTTGAAAAAAAGATAGATCATCATAAGAAATGCCAAGCGCTCCAAATACGCGAGGAGCGATATCCACTACTACTTCCATCTCTAGCTCATTGGCAAACTCAATGATTTCTTTAAAATTTGCCATTACTTTTTTCTGATCGCCTTCAACAGAAAGCAAGCACGTAAAAATGCGGGTAAATCCGTATTGATGCGCAAGTGCTATATACGCTTTATCTTTTTCCACAGTCGAATGTTCCGGATAAATCGCAATACCTAGCTTTTTCATTGATTTTCGCCTTCTTTTTTAAATTTTTTAATAAGCTTAATCATATGTTCAATTAATTTTTGCTCTGAAATAGCCGTCATTAAATGATCTTGTGCGTGAATTAAAAGCAGCGACTTTTCAATTGTTTTTCCGTTCAATTCACGTTGAATAAGCGCAGTTTGCGTTTTATGAGCATGACTGAGCTCTTCTTGAGACTGCTTTAAAAGTTCGTCAGCTTTATTAAAATCATAATCTTCAGCTGCTTCTAACGCTTCATATGCCAGTGACCTAGCATTTCCTCCGTATGCAATAAGTTCAAAAATTTCATTTTCCATATTTGCTGCTTCTGTCATTTCTTCCATCCCCTTTTTTATAGTGGTGCAGGCGTAATGTTTCCTAATATTACAGGAGACAAAGCACCAGTTGCACTTGGTACATTGCTTGGATAACCTGCAAGTGTTTCATTTGCGAGCACCGCAAAAGCTACGGCTTCTTTTGCTTCTGAAGACATCCCTATTTCTTCTTGTGTATACACACTGCAGCGCTTCCCTAGCTTGGCTTTAATCATATTCATCAGCGTATTGTTATAACTTCCGCCTCCTCCAATAATCACTTCGTCAATAGAATAGGCAGGAAAAATAAATGTTTCATAGTGATGTACAATGGATGATGCCGTGAACATGGTAATCGTAGCTAGCAAATCTTCTTTTTTATGGTTGCTATATTTCTCTAGCAGTCTCCTTGTGTACTGTGTACCGAACAGCTCTCTTCCCGTCGATTTAGGAGGAGAAAGATTCATGTAATCATGGTTCATACAGTCTTCTAAAAGCTCTGAAATAATAGTTCCTCCAGCTGCTAAACACCCATTTTCATCAAATGAAACATGAAAAAGCTGCTGACACGCTTCATCTATCATCATATTTCCCGGCCCCGTATCAAAAGCTACTACGGGTATAGGAGAGTGTTTTGGCGGAATCAACGTTACATTCCCAATACCTCCAATGTTTTGAAGCAGCCTTGTACGGTCAGCGTGGCTGTACAAAATTCGTTCGGTGTGAGGAACTAACGGAGCACCTTGCCCGCCCGCTGCCATGTCCATCACTCTGAAGTTTGCCACTACCTTCGTTTTAGTTTCATAGGCAATAACAGCGGGCTCTCCAATTTGGAGTGTAGACATCGCTGTATTTCCTGAAGCATACGGCTGATGGTAAATGGTTTGACCATGCGATCCGATGACATCTACTTGTTCAAGAGAAAACCCGGCTTCTTGGCACACTCTTTTCACTGCATCTGCAAACGCGTAGCCAAGTTTAAAATTCAAGCTGCAGATCAGCTGTACATTTGAATGTTCGAGAGAAAGCGCCTGTTCAATTTCTTTTTTTAACGGCGGTGAAAACGGCATGGTAATGAACTGAAGAAGCTTAACTTTACTTCCATAGCCGCTTCCTTCAATCTCCACAAGAGCTGCATCAATTCCGTCCAGTGACGTTCCTGACATAAGTCCAACAGCATACATACTACGCATTCACTTCCTTAAAAAAAGCGGGTAAATACTTGCGATGAGCTTGAAGCAGTTCGTCTAAGACCGCCTTAGCCAGTTCGTCACTTGGAACAAGCGGATTAATGGTCAGGGCAACCAGCGCTTTTTCGTAAGATCCTGTAACCGCGGCTTCTGCTCCTACTCGTTCAAACGATTTAATTTGCTGTACGAGTCCATTCACTTCTACCGGAAGTTCACCGACAGCGAGTGGTACTGGTCCTTGCTTTGTTACAACACAGTTTACTTCAACCGCAGATTCGTTTGGCAGTGAAGAAATGGCGCCATTATTTCTTACATTTAATGTTTGAATATCACCTTTATCGTTATAAATGGATGAAATTAAATTACATGCGGCATCGCTGTAGTAAGCGCCTCCTCGTTTTTCCAGCTGCGGAGGCTTACTTTCTAGATTTGGGTTTTTGTAGAGTTCAAAAAGTTCGGCTTCTAATGCTTTGACCACTTCAGCGCGCGTAGTACCTGAATGAAAGGCCAAAAGCTCTTCTGCTACTATTTCTTTTGTTTTATAGTAGTAGCGGTGATAAGGACATAAAATCACGCCAAGAGCTTCCAAAAAATCCGGTTGCCACGGAATAGGAGCTATGTTTCTCATTGTTACTTGAGACTTTGGATCACTTAAAAGTTGAATGACTTCTTGCGTTACTTCCTTTCCTTTTGCATACACATGCAGCCCATATACCAAGTGATTTAACCCTGCAAATTCAATGTGCACATCTTCTTTTTCGATTTGAAGCAAGCTGGCGATTGAGTTTGTCATATGTACAGGCAGGTTACAGACTCCTACTACTTTAGAATGCTTTCCGTAGCGAAGCAGCGCCTCCGTTACCATACCGGCAGGGTTTGTAAAATTAATAAGCCAGGCGTTTGGACAAATTTCGTGTATTTCCTCGGCAATTTTCAACAAAACCGGGATTGTTCGCAAGCCCTTAAATAATCCTCCCGCCCCGTTTGTCTCTTGACCAATCATTCCGTACTTAAGAGGGATGCGTTCATCTTGAATACGCGCATCAAGCTGGCCTACTCTAAGCTGTGTCGTTACAAAATCAGCATTTATTAACGCTTTTTTTCGATCAAGCGTTAAATGAATTTCCATATCAACACCTGCTTTTTTGACCATTCTTCTAGCAAGTGCTCCTACAATTTCAAGCTTCTCTTTTCCTTCTTCAACATCTACAAGCCACAGCTCTCGAATTGGAAGCTCATTGTACCTTTTAATAAACCCTTCGACCAATTCAGGCGTATAGCTTGATCCTCCCCCTATTGTCACTACTTTCATTCCTTGCCCCTCCTTGTTAAAAAACGGCTAAATATGTAACGGCTGTGCACCCTGCCCCGAGCAAAACAAAGCGTATACAAACAGCGGTTTTAGATAAAGCTGCTGTTGAAAGCCGAATAGAAATAAATGTTGTAAGCAACGCTGCTGACAGACTTGTAATGGCAAATAAACTATGCTGCGCTGACAAACCAGCATACTGCAGCAAAGGTGTAAAAATAACGTTACAAAGAACCATGGTCAACAGAAATAAAAACACGGTTTTATATCGAAATCGAACAAACATTGATCTTCACTCCTATTAAAGAGATAGAAGCCAAACAAGTTGGCTTCTCTTTCTTTACATTTGAACTGAGCTATCGGATGGTGTAACCGTTGCTTCATCGCTTCTTTCCATTTCAACCATCTTTCGGTCGTACATTTTAAAGAACGGAAGATAAATCACAACAGAAATAGCAATATTGACAACGACCAGTACAACCGCCCGCCAGTCTCCTCCGGTCGATAGATATGCCCCAATCGGCGCCGGGAGCGTCCAAGGAACCATTACGTATGTTGGAGTAATAAGGCCTGTCGCCGTTGCTGCGTATGAAATGATCGTTGTAATAATCGGGATGATAATAAAAGGAATAATTAAAATAGGATTTAAGACAATTGGCAAACCGAAAATAATTGGTTCGTTAATATTAAAAACCGCTGGAATAAAAGATGTCCTAGAAAGCGCTTTCGAATATTTAGATTTTGAGAAAACCAGCATTGCTAAAGCAAGGCCTAGCGTTGCTCCAGATCCTCCGATCCAAACAAACCATTGAAAGAACGTTTCGGGTGCAATATACGGGAGCGTTGAAGCTCCGTCTGCTACCGCTTCAGCATTTTTCGCTAAATATACTTCCCATACAGGCCGTGCCACTGTCCCAACAACTGAGACGCCGTGAATACCAAATGACCAGAAAAACGTAATTAAGAAAACCGGTATTAATACTCCTGCTAAACTATCTCCTGCCTCTACAAGCGGAGCAACTAGTTTATCAACTAAATGATGAAGATCGATACCTAAAACAATTGTAATAATGGTCATAAGTACAACAACAATCGCAACTGGAATTAGCGCTTCAAAAGACCTCGATACCGAAGGTGGCACTTGCTCCGGCATTTTAATGGTGACATTTTTTGCTTTACAAAACCTGAGAATCTCTACTGATAAAATCGATACAATCATCGTCACAAATAAACCATGTCCTCCAAGGTTGGTCATTGGAAGCATAAACCCTTCTTCTTCAATCAGCTTTGGAGTCACCGTAAGAAGCAGTGCAGCAACTGCAATTTGTGCTCCTGACAGTGGATCGAGATTATAGCTTTTGGACAAGTTATACCCTATCCCAAAGGCTATATATAAAGACATAATAAACATCGTTACGCGATACGGTATTAAAATGTTGGCGCTGTTATCAGCTGCCCATTTCGCAATTGTGCTATCTTGCGGCACAGGCGGAAATGCTAAAATTAAGAAAAAACTTCCGATAATGATAAACGGCAAAGCGGAAATAACACCATCACGAATGGCTTGAAGATGCCGCTGTTCTGATAACCTGGCCATGGGTCCCGATAAATTGTTCTCTAAAAACGACACAAATTTGCTCATATACCCTTTCCCCCTCTATATTCTCCCCTTGTGTAATAAACCCCTTATTTATTTAAAAAGCAGGAAGAAACCTGCTTTCCTCAGCTAACGAGCTGTTGAACCGTTTTATAAAGCGTCGGACCTCCAAGCGGCGTATAAGCCTGGGGCGGAATGGGCCCGCATGGAACAGAAGCTTTATCCGCTTCCGCTTTCACTGCGTTAAACCGGTGACGAATCTGCGGTGCAACCATTACAACGTCCCAGCCCTTTTGAATTTCCTCTGCCACTTCATTTGTCCCAATTGCCAGCACTTCCATATCCGTTCCGTGCTTTTGTGCTTCTGTTTTTAATGCTTTCACCACAATCGCACTTGACATTCCTCCAGAACATACAAACAATACCTTCATTTTCTCGTTTCCCCCTACCTCTTAATTTTTTGAATTACATTATGTGTATCGATTATGCGTTCAAACACTTGATTGCCTTTTTGAATACATAACCGTATAAACATCGCATCTACAATGGCTAGCTGAGCAATACGAGCGCTCATCGTTCCAATTCGAATATGCTGCTCTTCTACTGAAATAGTCAGCAGAATATCAGCTAATCTAGAAGCTGGCGATGAGCCGTGCTGCGTTAGCAAAATAACCGCTGCCCCTTTATCTTTGGCTATTTGCATCAGCTCCACCACTTCTTTTGTTTGACCGGAAGTCGATACTACAAACAGCACGTCATCTTTTGTCATATTCGTAGCCATCACCATTTGAACGTGACTGTCTAATGAAAACAGCGCTGAAATATCAATTCGAAGCAGTTTATACTGCGCATCGAGCGCAACTACAGATGATCCCCCTGCTCCGTATAAAAACACTCGCTTCGCTCTATGAATAGCTTCCGCAGCTGCATCAATTGCAGAAGAGCTCACTAAACGACTCGTGTTCATAAGTGCGCTCATACTTTTGCTCATGACTTTTTCAAGCACGGCTTCGGTCTCATCTTCAAAATTAACTGGAAGATTCGGCAGCTGCTCGTTATTCACCTTATGGGCATCTTTTGCTAATTCAATCTTTAATTCTTTAAAACTATTAATCCCTACACGCTGACAAAAGCGGATAATCGTAGCTTCGCTGCACTGACACTGCTTAGCTAGCTGTTTGGTCGTTAAGTTCAACGTGGTCGTAGGATTTTCTAACACGTAATCAGCTACTCTTCCTTCAGCAGGACTGTAATGATTCATTTGTGCATCGATTAAAGTAAGTACGGAAAATTGGCGCATGAATTCCTCCATCGTTAAGTAACGTATTTCTAAAATATTCTTTAAATTACCATTATTATATTTTTTCTGAAGTTTAATTTCAATATTTTTCTGATATTTTTAAAACTTTATTTTATTTTTCAGAATATTTTATTAAAACCTATTGTGAATATAACGACCGCATGCTATATTATGAAAGAAATTTTATCTCAACCAAAAAAAGAAGGAGGAACGAACATGCATATAAAAAAATGGATTGGAGGCATCTTGTTTTTGCTGCTGTTTTGTTCGAGCACATTACCTGCTAAAGCAGACGTACCTACTACGTATCAAAAACGGGAGCTTCGAGCGGCTTGGATTGCAAGCGTATACAATATTGACTGGCCTTCTCAGCCTGGTCTTCCGGTTGAGCAGCAAAAAAAAGAGTTTACCTATTTGCTAGATGAAGTACAAAAGATGGGAATGAATTCTGTGGTCGTTCAAATTAAACCTACCGCTGATTCCTTTTATCCGTCGAAATATGGCCCGTGGTCAGAATATTTAACGGGTACACAAGGTAAAGATCCCGGCTACGATCCTCTAGCTTTTATGGTGGAGGAAGCACATAAGCGCAACTTAGAATTCCACGCATGGTTTAACCCTTACCGCATTACCATGAATCATACTGATTTAAACAAACTTGCCGATAATCATCCTGCCAAACAACATCCTGATTGGGTCGTCTCCTATGGAAAACAACTCTACTACAACCCAGGTATTCCCGAAGTAAAAAACTTTATTATTGAAGAAGTGCTCGAAGTCGTAAGAAACTATGATATTGATGCTGTTCATATGGATGACTATTTTTATCCTTACAAAATTGCAGGTCAAATGTTTCCAGATCAAAAAACATATCAAACCTACGGTGCTCAAACGTTTTCGAATATTGAAGACTGGCGCCGAGACAATGTTAATCAGCTTGTTCGAGATTTAAATACGGCTATTAAAAGAACAAAATCATACGTGAAGTTTGGCATCAGTCCGTTCGGCGTGTGGAGAAACATCGCTAATGATCCAACTGGCTCTGAGACGACTGCTGGACAAACAAACTACGATGATTTGTATGCTGATACGCGTACGTGGATTCAAAATGGATATATTGATTACATCACTCCGCAAATTTATTGGAATATTGGATTTGAACCCGCTGCTTACGATACGCTGCTCAACTGGTGGAGAGATGAAGTTCGCGGAAAGCCAGTTCACCTTTATATTGGACAAGCTGCTTATAAAATTAATAACAACGCGGTGGAAGCATGGTCTGATCCCGATGAGTATCCAAGGCAAATTGCTCTGAATCATCAATTTCCAGAAGTACACGGGAGCATGCATTTTAGCCTGAAAGATTTGAACCGAAACCCGCTAGGAATAAAAGATAAGCTGCAAAACGATATTTATAAACATCCTGCTCTTATTCCGGCAATGCCTTGGCTTGATGATACGGCTCCAAAAGCACCAAAATTAAAAAACGCGGGCCCTCATATAAAAGAAGCGGCGTTTGAAATTCGAGATCATCAGCAGAATGATTCCGCCTATTATGCCATTTATCGCTTCCAAGGCAATAAACGAGGTGACATCAACAACGCAGAAAACTTACTGACAACCGTTCGGAAAACAGGAGAAACACAATTATTTGTAGATCAAAGCGCACTCAAAAATCAAACATACACATATGTTGTAACCTCTGTTGACCGTTTGCATAACGAAAGTGCTGTTTCCCGTACGCTTACTGTAAAAGCACCTCATTAAAAAAGGTTCTATAACAAAATGTATGGTAGGATAAAGAAATCAAATGATGCTTTATCAAGCCATTCTGTTATAGAAAGTAGTGAAAAAAGATGGAACCAAACTATGATCGCGCCTTTGGCGTATATGGAATTTGTATGCGAGATGACAAGCTGCTTGTTATTCGAAAAAATAGAGGGCCGTATATTCATCGCTTTGATTTGCCAGGCGGACAGCTAGAACACGGTGAAACATTAACAGATGCGATGAAAAGAGAATTTAGTGAAGAAACTGGCTTTGAAATTACTATTATTTCTCAAGCCGGTACAACGGATTTTCAGTATCCCTGTAAGTGGAAAGAATTTACTCATGTACATCACATTGCTGTTTTTTATTACGTAGACATTGCCGGCGGTGAGCTTCTTTCCAACCCCGTCCAGTTTGAAGGACAAGATTCTTTGGAAGCATTGTGGATCGCACCGCAAGATCTTAACATTGATAATGCTTCTCCTCTTGTTCTAAAAGCAGTGGAATCTTTAAGCTTATTATCATGGCCTTATGAATCTCAGATTTATGATGAGTGGGAACTTAAAACCTCCGAATGATGATAGTGACTAAACAGTATTTCTAAATATCGCAGGCTTAGCTTCTGTTTAGGCCAAAATCAGAAAATATGTTTAATTTCTTTCTAACGGTGGAATAGACAAGTAACACTACTTAATCACTAATAGAAAGGAAGATTAAAATGAGTAAAGGTTTAGGAGATAAAGTTAAAGGAAATGTATCAAAAGCTAAAGGTGAAGTAAAAGATCAAGTCGGAAATGCAACGAATAACCGCGATCTTCAGCGTGAAGGAAAAGCTGAGAAAGCAAAAGGAAATGCTCAAAAAGCAGTAGGCGAAACAAAAGATACATTTAGCAATAAATAAAAAAGGACGAGCTTAATGCTCGTTCTTTTTTTATTTAATAAGCTGATTTAAGCTTTTAATGATTACGTTTGGCTGCAACTCTTTATGCTCAGCTACATTTCCTTTTCGGTTAACCCAAGCCGTTGCGAACCCGTAGTTTTTAGCACCGGCAATATCCCATGTATTCGATGACAGAAACAATACTTCTTCTCTTTTTGCATTCATTTTATTTTTTGCATAATGATAGCTTGCCATTGTAGGCTTGTACTGTTTGATTTCGTCTATGGAAATAACGTCTTCAAATAAATGATTCATATTGTGATAAGAAACAAGCGGATCAATCATATGCTTAGGACCATTCGTAAAAATAGCCAGACGATATCCTTTCTCTTTTAAATAGGCGAGCACCTCTTTGACCTCATCGTAGACATTCAGCTTCATGTAAGCACTCATCAGCATTTTTTCTTCATGTTCCGTTAAATCAATATCATTTGCTTCTGCTGCATATTTCAGGGATTGATTTGTTAATGTATAAAAGTCAACGTATCGTCCCATCAGCTGATATTGCATTGCATATTCAATTTGCTTCAAACGCCATAAATGGCTAATACTTTCTCCTCGTTCCGGATACAGCTTATCACACGTTTCAATAACGGTATGTACATCAAACAGTGTTCCATATGCATCAAATAAAATCGTTTTAAATTTCATCTGCGTTCGCCTCCTTCTTTCATTTTACCCACTCGTAAAAAAACATAACGTTTTTTCTGTTAAAAAAGAGGCATATTACCAGCTGAAGTATGCTCATTTCTTATGAAGATAAAAAAACAGCAGGCTCTCCTACTGTTTATAATCCCACACGACTTTCCATTCTCCTTTTTCACGAACAGCATACACTTTCTGCACCAAATCAAAGTTTCCATATTTCCCTTTATACGTTTGGATAACGGTCATTTCGTAAACAACAGGAAACGCTTTACGATCATTTTCCATCTTCCAGCTCTTTCTTTTTTCAACATCTTCAATGGAATACGTAAAAGTGTCTACTCCGAAATGATTGAGAAATACGTGTGCTCGATCTTGTATGTATGCACCTTTTGTCCACTTCTTTTTCATGGACGAATGAAAAAGGTTCCATGATTCCGAAAAGTTCCCTTCCTGTTCTAGCGTATAAAATTCTTTTACAGCAGATTTGGCTTGATGACTCGGAGAAAAGAATGTAAATTGAAACATCCAAATTCCCAGCGCAATCAAAGCAAGAAACACAGCTACTCCTAAACTTCGCTTCAAAAGCAGTGTTTTTTTTCGATACAAGTAAAAAGCCCCTTTATCAAAAATGCAGTATACAACAGCTTATTCGATATCAGGGCTTTTTAGTATTGCCGAACTAAACTTATCGGACATATCCTCAAAAAAGAGATTGAGACATAACTACGCACATGAAATCTACGTTCACCTTAACCATAAAAGATCCGAACAATTCATCGTTCGGATCTTCCTTCAACTAAACTACGTTTGTCCCAGCCTCTTTCTACGCTATACAATGTGAAAAGCCATTTGCATGGCTGCTAAAAAGCCCACGAACACAAGGCCCGTCACGAGACCCTCTTTCCAATCTGGCCGGTCTCCTCGAACAAATTTAGCAATATCATACGATAGCATGGCTGCTAAAAAAATCGTTAAAACAATATACAGCGGCTCCATCTTCTATCACCCACTATTTCTTTTCTTCAGTGTAACAACTTTTTCATAAGTATGCATGTAAAAAAAGCAGCTTAAAATTCTTGACGAATGTGTGAAATTTCTCTTTTTTATGCATAAACTACTTAAAAGCGTGAAAGGAAGATGCCCTTTGTCTGCTTTTAATCCTCAGCAATTTAGCGTCACATACCGGCAAGGAAGCACGCCCACCTTTCCTTTTATTGGGCGCCGCTATACGCTCACCCATTCTGAACAAACAGACGATTTATTTCTTTGGATCGACGAAAAGTTTGCTGTTGATCAATTAAATGAGCAGCGAAATGAGCTTTTTGCCGAATGGCTCCACAAAGACGGTGTTGATACGCTGTATGTATACGTATTTATTGGAAATGAACACACGGAAAAGTCTGTTCAAGCCATACGGTATGCTATTTTCAAACAAGAAATGCCTTACTTACTAAAAGCATTGCGTTACGGTGATGCCACGTTTTTCAACGCTCACCCTGCTTTAGATCGTTCCCCCATTTACGTACATTTTCATTCCAGTGACAAAGAATTTCATTCCATTCGATATTTTCAAACGCCTTCTCACTATGCCTAAGCATATGAGAAGGGATCTTTACTTCGTTAATCTCCTGTTTTCCAAACTCCATTTCTTCTAGGGTCTCCCGCCCCTTCCATTTGTTTATCTTGAAAATTAATGGTTAACGCTTGGATACCTCCATAAAAGACGTCGCTTTCCTTTGTTTCTATCCGAAACGCAGAAGGGATATTTTTTGTATCTAAATCAGGCTCTATATAAATAGTCGAATCGTCAAAAATAAATCGCGGTTCATTTACAGCTTCTTGAAGCGGTTCATTTCCTTCAAGATTTTTAGAAAGTACCTGAGTTAAAATTTGAGGAATCCGTGTTCCGCCAGGAGAACCTATTCCCATCGCCCACTCGCCTTTTTCTCTTATAATAGTTGGAGCTGTAAAGGTTCTTGCTCTTTTTCCTGGCTCACGATTATTCGGTTCTTTGCTTCCAAACGTATCAGCATTGTTATTAAGAAAAAAACCGTCAACTTGTTCGCCTGTACCAAAGAAGTTACTTAACGTATTGGTTGTTGATACGACGGTTCCTTCTGAATCAATGACTACAAAATGTGTTGTACTTTCGTGTTCTTCATCCCCTTCACCTGAAGAACTTGTCGGGTGATTGACCAGGTTTGTTATATAATCATCACTAACTAACTCACTTGAGTTTTGATTATGAAAGTCAGGATCGCCGATTTGTTTTAACCGGTCGGAGTAAGCTGCTTTTTTAATTCTGTTCATCGTTTCGTAATAGTCTTTGTCAGGCATTGTTTCAAGATTTTCTTTCTCTACCATTTTTAACATTTGAATCAGTGTAATCCCGGAAAAAGGCGGAGGTGCTGAAATCACTTCCGTTCCATTGTAAGCAGAAACGACAGGCTTGGCTTCTGTCACTTGATAGGAAGATAGGTCTTTTTTAGAAATAGGCGTTGCATCAGCAAGATCTTGTGCCAAATCTCCTTTATAAAATGCAGATGCACCTTCTCGCTGAATCTTAATTAACGTTTTAGCCAACACTGGCTGGGACAGCGTTTCTCCTTCTTCGATTGCTTCTCCCTTCGGATAAAAAGCAGATAGATCATCCACATCCATCCTTCCTCTAGAATAATACAATCGCGAAGATAAAAGAGAGTCTACTTCAAACCCTTTTTCAGCGTATTCAACGGCCGGCTGAATTAAATCACTCATTGATTTTGTGCCATACTTCTGCTGAATATATTCCATGCCAGCCACAAATCCCGGCACGCCGTTTTTACCGCTCATAGAAGTTGGAGCGGTTTCCCGGTAATCGATAAAGGTAGCAGGCTGATCTTTTTTGGCAATCAGCATACCTCCACCTCCGCCAATTCCGGATCCAAAAGGTTCGACTACATTGAGGGCATACGAAATAGCAATGGCCGCATCTACTGCATTCCCGCCTTCTTTTAATACGTCCATCCCTACATTTGCTGCCAGAGAATTCGATGAACTCACACCATAAGAATGATCATTATTTTTTTTAAGCAGCTTTTTAGGACTAAGATCTGTACTCGATTGAGTCATAAAAAAAGCGGCTATAACCCCGATTAACAACAAAACAGCAACAATATTAAATAACAGTAATTTTTTATTCACACATTCCCCTCCATTTTTACTCATATGTATATTTTGTGAAGCGCTTTCATTTTTATCCATACATTAAATTGCACACAAAAAAGACATCGCCCCGGACGATGCCTTTTTATTACTATATATGTTTTATTTCCCAGAAGCTGCTGCAGCATCATTTACTGCATCTGTAGCAGCAGATTTTGTTTGTTCAATCATTTTTACGTTATTTTCGATTTTTTGCTGTTCATCCGTTGAAAGAGTAGCCGGATGTTTTAAAGCTCCAAGTCCTGCTACTACTCCTGCTACAATAGCAATTGGTCCTACAATCCCTACGATACGTTTTGCGATCATTTTCTATTCCTCCAATTAAATTAGTCTGTACTTTTTTCCCATAAACCGTGGCGGCGCGGATCAGCGTCACCTTGAATTTGATTTTTCTTTAAGTCTTTCACAAGAGCTTGAACGCCTCCGTAAAACATCGCGTTATCATTGTTTTTCAAGTCATAGCCGTACGTTTTTAAACCATCTTTAGTTGACTGTTTAAGCTTAGCTTCTGAATAAAACTTATGAGAATCAAAAATCACACGCTTGTTTTCTACTGCCTTTTTAATGGAATCTTTGTCCTCAAAATAATCCCCAATTACTTGCGTTAACACTTGCGGAATACGATTTCCTCCCGGTGTGCCAATCGACATTACCCATTCATCACCTTCACGAATAATGGTAGGGGCTGTAAATGTTCTTGGACGCTTACCAGATTCACGCTTGTTAATTCCTTGTCCAAACGTATTGAGCGTATTATTCAAAAAGAATCCATCTACATATTCACCGCTGCCGAAGAAATTACTCAGCGTATTCGTTGTCGATACAACGGTTCCGTCACCGTCCATCACAACAAAATGAGTGGTACTTTCATGTTCTTCGACGTCGCTTACTTTGGTGTGATCTGTTTCAGTATTATTTAATTTATTACGAAGTAAATGCACGTAGTGATCGTCGATCCAATCATTTGGCGTTTCTTTTATAAAAGCCGGATCGGCAATTTTCTTCAAGCGGTCTTGATAAGCTACTTTTGAAATTTGACCAAGAAAATGATAATAAAGACTAGGATGCGATTCCTTCAGCTTCCAAATATCTTCTTGATCCGTCATTTTTAACATTTGAATGAGCGTAGCACCAGCAAAAGGAGGAGGTGCTGAAATAATTTGATGACCTTTATAATTAGTTGATAGAGGTTTGCGCTCAACAGGCGCATACTTTCGCAAGTCTTTGTGACTTACTTTTGTTTCTTCTGTAATATCGTCTGCAATTTTCCCTCTATAAAAAGCATTTGGCCCTTCTTCCTTAATCTTTTGCAGCGTGTTCGCTAATTCATGCTGTTTGACAATTTCACCTGTGTTAATGGCGTCTTTATCTGGGTAAAAGCTAGGAATTTCATCTTCATTCACATTACCTTTGTATGAAACCAGCCTATCGTGCAAATCTTTGTCCACTTTGTACCCCTTCTCGGCATAGTTAATGGCCGGGTCGATTAGTTTGCTCATCGACAGAGATCCGTAGTGGTGCTGAATATAATCCATACCAGCGACGAACCCTGGTACGCCAATCTCATCTTCTTTATCATTCTTAGGTGCAATTTCTCGGTAGTCAATAAATGTTGGAGAGGCATCTGCTGGATCAATCAGCATTCCGCCGCCTCCCCCAAGTCCTGATCCGTACGGTTCCACAACACCAAGCGTGTAGGAAATGGCAATAGCTGCATCAACTGCTGTACCGCCTTGTTTAAGAATTTCCATACCTACTTTTGTGGCGCGAGGATCTGAAGTACTTACTGCATATTCTTGTTTTGGAAACATAAATTGATAAACACATACACCTACTATGAGTGAAAAGATGACAATGGAAACAATAATCGTATTACGTTTATTTATCATCTTTTACCTCCTCTGTGTATGACGGGCTATTAGTTAGCTTGTGCCTCTTTCTTTTTGCGCTCCTCTGCATGTTTTATAATGCGAGAATGATCTAAGTTTAATTCAAACTTGTTTCGTTCTTTTTCTAACAGTTCAGGGTTTGAAGAAAACTTGTTTAAATCGTTATAAATACGCTTCATGCGCCAAGGGTTATCCGTTGGAGTTGGTGTACCTGCTTTAATAACCATTGGAATAACATCAATTTTAGCTTGGCCCTGCTTGTTTAAATGATACTGAACCATCGCTGTATTTTTCGTACTTGACCACCCTTGGTCAAAGATAAAGTTTCCTAGGCTATAGAAAATAACCGAACCTTTATATACATCATATGACTGTAGAACGTGCGGATGGTGACCGATGATAATGTCCGCACCAGCGTCTACCATCGCTTTTGCTAGTCCTTCTTGACGAGGACTTGGCTGTGCATCGTATTCTTCACCCCAGTGGGCATTTACTACAACTAAATCAGCATTTGCTTTCGCTTGCTGGATCGTGCTGAAAATAAGATCCGGATCTGCTTTTAAAATACCTGGGTTGTTTTTTCCAGCGGACATTCCGTCTGAATGTACATCCGTAAACCCTACGGTTGCAATGCGGATGCCGTCAGCATCTTTATATGAAATATGCTTTGCTTCTTCAGAGTTACGGCCAGCACCAACAAAATCTAATTTGTTTGCTTCAAAAGTAGAGATCGTATCTTCTAACCCTTTTGCACTGTAGTCCATTGAATGGTTGTTCGCTAAGTTTAATACGTCGAAACCTGCATTTTTAACGGTCGCTAGATCAGCAGGCTTACTATATAAATGAATACCTTTTTCCATTGCTTTATATGAATCTACGTCGTTTGTTAAAATCGGCGTTTCGTAGTTCCCGCTTACGTAATCCGAATTTTTAAAGAACGGCTCCACGTTGCGGAATACAAAATCTTCTCCGTAGCGTTCAGTTACTTCTCTTACATGGCGACCCATCATAATGTCTCCGACCATAGTCATCGTTAAATCATTATTGGCCTCTGGATTAGCCGTCTCAGGGTTTTCAAGAGCATCCGAACGCTCCATCCATCCTGAAAGAGCTAAAATTACGATTAAAATTGGCGTTAAGATAAGAGCTTGCTTGCCCGTTGTAGGCTTTGTTTTCTTTATAAACATCAATACTTTTTCTTGAAAGTTTAATTTTTTCTCTTTCAACGCTTTCACCTTCCTTTACCAGCTGCGGTTTGTTTGTGTATTAAAATAAATAATAAACTTGCATAATTCCAAATGTTACACCACTTAATAAAACCGTTGTTCCAACTGTTAAAGGAAGACCTTGCTTTTGCATTGTATTTGCAATTAAGCCCGGTACAATGATACCAATTCCGCGTAATTCAAACACTTCAAACGGCAAGATCGGGAAGAAATAATCAAATGCAACTTTAATCACAATACCCGTAATTAACATCGCTGTAAATTTGCGACGTCCATATAAAATAACTACTTTTGAGATTCCGTACACGACGATAACATACGTTAAAATACTAATTAAGAAAATCATTAAAATGGTAATTGGCTGATCAAATACAAGAGCTAAATACCCCGGTACGATAAGACCGGCTGGCAATACGCCCGTTTTTTCTGTAAAAATTAAGCTTAGTGTAACCCCTAACACAAGGGCAATATATAAATCTGATCCGAACATGAAATGGCCTCCTAGATTAAACTGCTTTTCTCATCTTTTTCATTTCAATAATAGCTTCAACAAGCGGCTCGGCTGAACCGTGGATATTTCCGACACCGTATACGATACGATCTTTTAAATAAGGCTTCATGCGCTCTAAAATTTCTTCTGTAGAAGCGCCTTCCATATCCCAGAATTCTTTTGTTGGTAATTCGCCTCTTTGGTGTGCAGCAGCGATTGGTGAGGTCGTCTGACCAATTGCAATCATTACATCCGCTTCAATGTATGGCATTACATCTTCAGCAAATTGCTCGGTGCGATCTACACGGTCCGGACGGCAGTTCATAATGACAATAGGAAGCTTTTCACTATAGTTCATTGAATCTACACGTTCCCAAATACGAAGCGTGGAAGAAGCGTCGTTGGCAGCAAATCCATTCACTAAAAATGCTGGATTTTTTTCATCGCCAAACGTTGTAATTCTCATAGCTCCTGGGTCAGGCTGGGCATTTAACATTCCTCTCATCGCTGTTTCAGCATCGATGCCAAGTGCTTCTGCTACTGCTAAACCGATGGAAGCATTATCAGGGAAAACCATATAATCAAATTCACGTAAATACGCTTCAGATACTTTATCATTGTCAGCTACAATAACCTTTGTGTTGCGCTCTGCGGCTATTTTTTTATAATATTCCAAATATGGACCTTCAATTGTAACAAGGTGACCATCATAAGGAATAGTAGCAGTGAACGCTTGAGCAACTTCATCTAGAGTTGGACCCATTACATCCATGTGATCTTCTAGTACGTTTACAATAACGCCTACCTTGGCTTGAATCAGCTGATTTTGGAATGTGATTTGATAATCAGGCTGTACCGCCATACATTCACAAATAAGAGCTTCCGCGCCAATATCGGCAACTTCATTTACCACTCGTCGCTGTTCTCCAATGTTCGGACCTTCTTTACGACGAATAATTGGTTCTTCTTCACTTGTATGCCAGTAGATCATACGTGCTTGTGTTCCTGTCGTTTTCCCTACTGTTTTGTAACCTGCTTCTTTTACAATACCTGTAATCAATCGTGTAACGGTGGATTTTCCGCGAATACCATTAACATTCACTCGTACAGGAATTGAATGCAGCTTGCGTAAATGTCTGCGATACTCCCAAACGCCATACCCTACTAAAAATAGGCAGCAGAGGATAATTAAGATCATGTTTCATTCTTCTCCTTCCAAACTTCTCCTGTTGGATACGTTATGAATGCTTTTGATTCATAATGATAGATATACGATTTCATAGTTTCACTCCCTTTATATATGTATGGGAGCTAATCAATTAACAGCGCTAGCATGCTGCTAAAACACCTGCTTTGAAAAATGGACTCGAGTACCAATTTCAACAGCTCTAAAACTATCATCTGCGCTCATTAGTGGTCAATAGCTCAAATGTTATATATTCTTACAATTCCGATTGTCTATTTACAGAATTAAAAACTCATCGTTTTATTTAAAATTTACAGAATAGGTCTAAAGTTTAATTACCTAGAAAAATCCCATCGATACCTTTTTTTACCATAACAACAGGAATATTTTATACATCACTCTTACAATTAACACACGGAAATATTACGTAATTAAAAATTTCTTAACTTTAGAAAACGTTTTGTAATATAAAGGTGGAATAAAAAATATTTTATCCCATTAATTCCTTTTTATGGATATACCAATTGAATTTGTCTAACAACCGTACTTGTGAGGATGATAGATAGATATAAAAGTAAGAAAAATACATTTATTTATCATTTTCTGCTTACATTTAACTTACTTAAATAGAAAGGACATTAAATATTTTTTTCTAATTTTATAAGCATTTAGACTCCATATGTACCTAGTTCTTTTGTTGTTATTTTATAGATTCCCTTTATTTAATAATCAATTCAGTAAATCTAAATCTCTTGACTATGGCCTCTTTTCCTATTTTTATTTCAATATTTTCTGAATCTTTCTACCGATAAAGGCATCTTTTGTCCGTTAAGATTGCCTAGAAAAATGCATGATTTCTCACTTTTTTGGCATATGATGTTATCATAAAAAGAAGAAGTATCATCAAAAGGAGGAAAACAATGGTTGATACAATCCTTTATTTTCTATTTTCTTTTTGCTACATTGTCCTGTTTTTCTTTAGCATATATGTAGTACGAAAAAACACTTCGCCGTTTTACATGCTATTTCTTCCTTTAGTAATAGCTGGACTAATTTACGATAATGTAATGATTGGGATTGGTTCATTTATCGGTGAAGGCGATACTTTACGTTCACTCAGCATGCTTCGCTTTTGGTTTCACGCTTTATTTACCCCTACTTTGGTGCTCTTTGCGTATGGCGTAGCGAAATATTCGACGATCACATGGGCTAAAAAACCTGTTGCCGGCATTGTTTTTTTGCTGACTACGTTTGCCTTAATTAGCTATGAAATAATCGAGACGATTAGTCAGCGTATGGAAGTTGTACGTGAATATGGCATTGTTCGCTATACATTAGTGGGATCATCCGGTCCTCCTCTTATGGTTCTTATTGTGGCGATTATTTTGCTTTTTGTTGGAATTTCTTTATTTCGCAAGACCAGGTGGAGCAGCATGATGATTGGAGTAGCCGTGATGATTGTAGGAAGTGCCGTGTCAATTCCTATACCAAGCACAGCCGTAACAAATACGTTTGAGCTTATTTTTATCTTTTCTTTATTTTTAACTCAGCGTCATTTAGTAAAAATACATTAAAAAGAAGCGATTCCCTTGCTTCTTTTTTTTATATTTGATATCTTTTACCTAACGACCGTTAGTTAGATTGAGGAGGAGCTTTTTTGAGTGAATTATCAACTGTAGAAAAAATTAGAGCTGCCGCAATGGAGCTCTTTGGAGAAAAAGGCTATACAGAAACATCGCTTGCTGATATCTCATCAAAAGTAGGCATAAAAAAACCTTCCCTGTACGCTCATTTTAAGAACAAAGACGACTTATTTTTACTAACCGTGCATGATTTAATGAATTTATTTTTAACAAAGTTATCTGTTATATACGAACAGCATAAAACAAAGTCTGCTAAAGAACAGCTTCACTGCTTTGTTGTAGATTTCTGCACGATGATTGAAAAAGATTCTTTTGGCCAGATGTACCGTCGTCTTATTTTGTTTCCACCTGAGCATTTGCAGTCGGAAGTAAAAGCTATTTTCTTAAGAAGCGAACGATTGTCTGATCAAATTCTGCATGCTATTTTTACACAGGGAATGGCTGAAGGCGAAATAATTGAACGTCCGATTGATTTGTATATCAATAGCTTTTATTGTTTAACCGACGGACTGTTCATTCAGCGCTTTTACTATGAACCAGAGTATTATGATCAAAAAATCCACGATGCTTGGACAATATTTTGGGAAGGCATACGCGCTAAATAGGCCCTGTAAAAAGGGCTTATTATTATGTAAGGAGGAATTAAAATGGCTTGGATTTACCTTATTATCGCTGGTTTGCTCGAGATTGTATGGGCAATCGGCTTAAAATATTCACACGGATTTACTGAATTAACTCCAACAATCATTACGATCGTCACAATTGTCATCAGCTTTTATTTCTTTTCAAATGCCTTAAAAAAAATTGCTGTGGGAACAGCTTATGCAGTGTTTACTGGTATAGGAGCTGCTGGTACAGCGATACTCGGTATGACCGTTTTAGACGAAGGCGTAAATATTGGAAAGATTTTATTTTTAGGATTAATGATTTTTGGAATTATCGGTTTAAAGTTAATTTCTACTGAAGAAACAGAAAGAGAGGAATCTTAACATGGCCTGGATTGCATTAATAGCTGCTGGTTTCTGCGAAGTGGGATTTGTGATTTTCTTAAAACTTTCGGATGGATTTAAGCGATTGCTTCCTTCAATTGGATTTATCCTTTTCGGTGCAGGAAGTTTTTATCTTCTCTCCTTAGCGTTAAAAGAAATACCTCTTGGAACAGCTTACGGTATATGGACGGGAGTAGGCGCTGCCGGAAGTGTACTTCTTGGCATGCTTTTCTTTCGCGAAGCAAAAGATATGCGTCGAATTCTATTTATTTTTTGTATTGTAGCAGGTGTAATCGGCCTTAAAATCACTGGATAAGGGTGTACTACTTCCCCTCTTTTCGTGCTATACTAAACTTGTAAACACTTTCAAAAAATAGGAGACGATGACAATGAACCTTGGGTTTGGAGAAATTGCCTTAATTGTATTTGTCGCTCTATTGCTTTTTGGTCCAAAGAAACTGCCGGAATTAGGAAAAGCTGCTGGAAAAACGTTAAAAGAGTTTAAAAACGCTACAAAAGGAATTATGGAAGAAGACGAAAAAGAAAAAGCCCCTCCTAAATAAGAGGCTTATATCTCTTTTAAAAGCTGACTCAAACGTTTGAGTCAGCTTCTTTGTGGTGGGAATATACTGAAATTCGATTTCGACCCGTACGCTTTGCTTCGTATAAAGCCTGATCTGCTTGATGAACAATTGAAATGGGTCGTATGTTTTCGGATGGAACGACTGTCATTATTCCAACGCTGATAGTGACGCACCTAAACAATTCAGAAGCTTGATGGACAATTCCACGGTCCTCCACTTGCTGTCTAATAGCTTCTGCCATTTTTATCGCTTCATATTGATTAGCTCGAGGAAGCAATATACCAAACTCTTCTCCTCCGTATCTTGCGACAAAAACCGATTCGTCAAAGACAACGCTTTTAGCGATATTCGCTACTTCTTTTAAGCATTCGTCTCCTTGAATATGGCCATAGGTATCGTTATACGCTTTAAAATAATCAATATCAAATAAAAGAAAAGAAAGCGGCTCTTTTTCTTTCCGTGCGTATTCCCACTCGATTTCCAGCTGTTTATCAAGAGATCGGCGGTTGTTCAGACCCGTTAAGCCATCTTTCATGGACAGCATTTCAAGCTTTTTATTAGCTTTGCGAAGATCACACTCAGCCTTCTTTTTCTCCGTAATATCTCGATATTCCCAATAGTGGCCAATATACACGTGACCCTCATAGATTGGAATGTAGTCACGCGCATAAATTTTACCGTTAATAAACGTAATTTCTTCATCTACTATTGACTCTTTTGAATAGACGGTGCTTTCTACCGTTTTTAAAAATCTAGCGGGATCTTTCAACATAGGAGCGTGAGATAAAAACAGCTGATTACTTTCCATTCCAATGTATTGATTAGGAGGCCCGGGTATATCAAACATGTCACAAAAGGTTTGATTAATAACGGCTACCTCGCGCTCCGGCGTTTCAATCATGGTACCTGTCTTTGCATTTTGAACCATAACCGAAAACATTTTAGACAGTTTTTTATGCTGACTTGTCGTTACGCGAGATACATATATATATCTACCTGCTAGATACACTAAACACCCGCCTATAAAGGAAGCAGGGAGTAAATAGACGATAGTCGCAGCGGCGTGCTTCATATCTTTAAAAAGAAAGGACAATGAGAAAAATATGCAAAGCAAGCTAATAGAATTCATTAATTGAAAACGAATAAATGGACGATAAGGTAAGCGAACCGTCCACCCAGACAGTAAAGCCATTACGATAATTGTAGCAGCGCCTATTATTCCGCTTTCCGTAATTCCAAATAAAAGCAAACGCATTACTCCTATAATACAAGCTGCAATGATAGCCGGTATCATTCCTGCATAAAGACAAACAATTGTCACCGCTAAAAAGCGAAGGTCAAGAATAATAGTAGAATCTATTTTAATTGTATATATCATTAAAATGCTGCCTAATAGTCCATAAGAACATCCGTAATAAATTAAGCGATACATTTTATACCGTTTTATTCCTTCTACTCTATAAATGATTTGCTCTCGAACTATACTCGCAGCAAACAAGAAAGAAATAATTAACGTGATATTAAAGAGAAGTTGACTCACTTTATTCTTCACCTCTTTCCAAAAGCTAAAACCAATGGCTTCTTAGCTTACGTGTTGTTTACTGCTGCTTTTTTATAAATAGTGTTGTTTGATTTATCGAACAGCACTATTTTTTTCTTCATTAAATAAAACGCTTCTATACTATATTCGTTGCAGACAATCCTCTATACGGAAGAAACGACTTCCCTCTTTTTACATAAGAAATTCTACTTGTTAGTATACTACTAAACTCTATGTGTACACATCACCTTTTACCTTTTTTAAAATATTTATCCATTTTCTGTTTTTTGAGTGTTCCACTGAAATGTAAGTAGTCGAACTGCGACAAAAATAAAAAAAGAGCGTCGATAAAACGAGCGCTCTTTTTTATTTTTGATGTAAAAATTCCCAAAGACCTGGCGTTTGAGAAAAATCGAAGGTCTTAACAGCGGAAAGAATTTTAACCTTTAAATCTTGCTTTACGTCGTCTCTATCATGCAGTGAAAAGCTTTGAACAGCTTTATTTATTTTGGGTTCCAGTTTTTTCAATAAACGCCTTGATGCCTCTTCATCTCCAGCTTTCACTTTATTTACAAGTTCGTATAGAGTTTCCATTTCTTCACTTCTTTCTTAAGTCAGTTGTTAATTCTTCCACTTTTTCTTCAAGTCGCTTTATATTATTTTCTACACGCAGTAATAAATAAAAAGAAAGGACAGCGGGAAATCCTACGTTTCCAACAAGTTGAAGCCACTGAGGATCAAACATATCTATCACTCACCTTCATAATTTTTTTCAACTTGCTTAGCGCACGTTGATAATGATTAGAAACCGCTTGCTGAGAAATAGAAAAATAAGCAGCGATTTCTT
This sequence comes from Priestia sp. TRN 1309, assembly GCF_050846875.1. Lineage (NCBI taxonomy): Bacteria > Bacillati > Bacillota > Bacilli > Caryophanales > Bacillaceae > Priestia > Priestia sp. TRN 1309. The sequence continues at coordinate 444,749 of NZ_JBOZGM010000003.1, forward strand.
TATGAGTCCAGCGTTCGACAATAATCAAGTGCAGCATACACTGCTGCTTGGCCGTTAATTGGCGAAATGCATGATGAAGAATACGATTTTCAAGTTGATTTCCTAAAAATTCATGCTCCCATACAGCCCCGTCCTGTACTCCTAGCATATCTTCAACTGTTCGATTTCCATCTAGCGCAGCCGGCTGCTGCAGGCGAAGAGGAATATAAGAACGCTCTTTTTCTTTTACACGCATAACATCTCTGGAATAATGTTTGCAAAGCTTGTTAATATAATGAAGCAATCTAACTTCGCTATAAAACTGATGAAATTCTTTGTTTAGAAGTCTTTGTTCTTTTGTATCATTTTTAACAACCGCTTTTTGTAATCGCTCATAGCGTTCTGGTGTCAAAAATGTATTCATTATATGAGTCTGAAGAGTTGCGCTGTGGTTTGTAAGAAATGTATGAAAGGTACATTCTTTGTCGTGCCGCTTTTCTTGCTGCGAATAGAGCTGAGTCATTGTGCAAATCTCCTCCTTTTTTTCTTATACTTATTAAAAAGGGAGAAAAGAGTAAAATAACAACACCAAAAACGAACGTTTGTTCTTATATAAATTTAACTATATTAGGTTTTTTATGTCAATATGATGAAATGCTCATTAATAATCAAAACGACTCAGTAAAAATAAAAAAAAGAGATTGAGACATAACGAAATGGATCCAATCTAAAGACGAACAAATAGGATACATGAGCTGGACTGCTTATTACACCGCAGTTGATTTCCGTGCAAGACTTCGCTTTCCGCGGGCGGCCGCTGAGCCTCCTCGTCGCTGGCGCTCCTGCGGGGTCTCACCTGTTCCGCTTTTCCCGCAGGAGTCTTCGCCTTGCCCTCTAATCAACTGCTAGAAGGAACGAAACAGATGAAATCTACGTTCTGCATAACAAAAAAAACGAAACACTAATCAAACATGTTGATCAGTGTTTCGTTTTTCACTTCGGCTAAAATATTTTTATCCCGGCCCTTTTTATTTCTTCTTCATGTATAGATTATTCTTCTCCTAAAACGCGATTGATACGTTTGCGAAGCATTGGCATTCCATTTCCACCCGCTTGGAAATGACGAAGCTGACCTTCTTTATCAAATACATAATATGCTGGTACATATTTATTTTCAAAAGCGTCTGTTAACTTATGCTCACTGTCTACATAAATTGGCTGAGTAATATCGTGTCCCATTGCCATTGCCTCAATAACACCCATATCTAAGTCATCTTCCGAACGAGGCATATGAACCGCTACAACATTCAATTGATCATCATACTCATCACGAAGATCATTAACTTCAGGCATTGCTTCTTTACATAAATGGCAGCTTACTGACCAAAAGTGGATAAGCGTTGCTTTATCACCTACTAAATCTTCCTTTGTTACTTCGTCGTTAATCCAAGATGTTGCTCCAGTTAATTCAGGCATTTGTTCACGTAATTTCATGTTAAAATCCTCCTCATAAATAAAACTGAATATTCTGTCTTTTATAATTAGAAAACTATCTTTTCTATCTTAATGGCAGCAGTAGAGGAAGTTCTCCTCTACGCCACCGTTATTTATTAAAGTGTTTTTTGACCTGGTTTCCAGTTAGCTGGGCAAAGTCCGCCAGTTTGAAGTGCTTGAAGTACACGTAATGTTTCTTCTACGCTGCGGCCGATGTTGTTATGGTTTACAACTGCATATTGTAATTCACCTTCTGGATTAATAATGAATAATCCGCGAAGCGCTACGCCTTCTTCTTCAATTAATACGCCGTAATCACGTGCTACTGCATGAGTTGGATCTGCAGCTAATGGATAATTTAAATCTCCAAGCCCATTATCTTTACGATCTGTGTTAATCCAAGCTAAGTGAGTATGAATTGTATCTGTAGAAACACCTACCACTTCAGCATCTAGATCCTCAAACTCTTCGTAGTGATCTGATAGAGCTGTAATTTCTGTTGGACATACGAATGTAAAGTCCATTGGATAGAAGAACAATACTGTCCATTTACCGTTTTTCATATTTTCTTCTAAACTTACTTTTCCAAATTCCTTATTTGCAAGTACAGCTTCCATTTCGAAGCGTGGTGCTTGTTTTCCTACCATACGTTCTGCCATGTCAAAACCTCTCCTTGTACAATGTATTTAACAAGCCTATGCTTGTATGTATTATTTTTAATGCAATCAGCACTATTTACTATTTGATAACGATTATTAGTATCATTATAAACTAGTAATAACTATTGATTACATTCTTTATTATACACGAGCTATTATTATAGTCAATACTTTTTTATAATCATTTTAATCTAGGATTGATTATCGAATATTTCTCACTCTTTTTATTCTTTCCCTTGATCAATCCTATGTATGCAGGGGTGAATGAACATAGAAGATACTAAAAAACTTCCCTTGTTTCAACATATTTGCTTTTACAGTGTGCTGCAACAAGATTTCGAATCTCAATTATGTTCTTTATAACTACAATAAAAGAGAATGAGACATAACGATCTAAATCCAATTTAGAGACGAACATATGGTATAAATCTTCTAATAAGGGTCACTACTTGTTACTTAAAACCTGCTTTTATCCTACCCATAAAAAAATCCGAACGAGTTTGATTCTCCATCAAGAATCAAACTCGTTCGGATCTTCCTTCAACTAAACTACTTTTGTCCAGCCTCTTTTATTTATTTCTTATCATTTGGATATACAAGACCGATTTGCTCTCGCACTTTATCCATCACACGCATTGTTAGATACGAATTTTCATAAGAATTTGTGTCCGATTCCATCTTTCCTTGCTTTAACAGCTCTACGAATTCATTTATTTCGTAGTACATAGCAGGGTAAGGCTGATCGACCGTTAACTCTTCTACCCGTCCGTCATTGTATCGAATTTCTACCTTTTCAGCAGTATGTATTTTGTCAATAATCATACTGCCTTTTTCTCCTTGAATTTCACTTGGTAAATGCGAATTTGTAATTTTAGAATACATGATGACCGCGTCGCGATCTTCGTACTCTAAAGCAACTGACCCTTCTCCATCTACTCCAGATTCTAGCATAAACGCCGTTGCCTTTATTTTATGAGGCCCTCCAAACAACGTAATCAGAGGATACAGACAATATACACCTAAATCCATCAGTGAACCGTTGGCAAGCTCTGGCTTAAAGGCATTAAGCACGATACCTTCTTTGTATTTATCGTAACGAGAAGAATACTGACAGTAAGATGCCACGTATTTTCGAATTGGACCAATTTTATGTAAGTTCTCTTGAATCACGTTGAAGTTAGGAAGAAGGGTTGATTTCATCGCTTCCATTAGTAACACATTGTGATTCTTGGCTGCTTGAATCATGCGAGTTACTTCTGCTGCATTGGCTGCGAGCGGTTTTTCACACAGTACATGCTTGTTATTTTTCAAAAATAAGATAGCCTGTTCTGCATGATAAGCATTTGGAGTAGCAATATACACTGCATCAATTTCAGCACTTGCTGCCATTTCCTCTAAATCAGTAAATATATGAGGAATATCATATTTACCTGCAAACTCTTCTGCTTTTTCAATGGTTCGAGAATAAACAGCTGCAAGCTGAAAGTCGTCTACATACTGAGCTGATTCTAATAGTCGATCTGTTATCCAGTTTGTTCCTATTACACCAAAACGAATCATCTTTTCATCTCCTTTTTATCATCTATGTTGTATTGTATCGTTTTTAAAAAGAAAAACGAAGAAATAATACAAAATCTATACCATTTTCCATTGCTTTATATCTATTTTGTTCTATATAAAAAAAACAGCTCACAACAAATGTAAGCTGTTTTTTTATATGACTCAAACGTAAGCTTATGCTTTCTCACCCACTACAGCAAAACGTTCGTTTACATAGTTTTTATTCTCTAACTCATCTATTAAAGCAATCGCATAATCAGCATAGCTAATATAGCTTTCATTTTGACTATTTGTGATCACGTGATCTTTTCCTAATTGATAGGCTCCAGTGCGAGCACCTTCTGGGTCAAAAAAAGCGGCTGGGCTTAAATAAGTCCAATCTATAGTTGATTTTTCTAGTTCTTTTAAACCTTTGCCCATATTTGAAGCCGTTGGATAATAAGCTGCTGGAAAACCTTCTGTGCTCATTAAAGGCATTGTTTTTTCTTCATCTACAAATAAACTTCCTGCTCCGCCCACTACTGCGAGTCGCGTTTGAACACCTTGAAATGCTTTAATAAGTGATTGTATAGACTCAACGTGCATCTGTTCACTTCCGGGAGGTGCATTAAATGCGTCTACCACAGCATCGAACTGTTCAATGTCTTTTGAAGTAATGGAAAAAATATCTTTTTCAATTACGTTTGTTTGATTTTTTAGTTTAGAAGCATTTCGAACAATGGCTGTTACTTCATGTCCTCTCTGTTTTGCTTCTTCCATAATTAATTGACCTGCTTTTCCTGTTGCTCCAATAACGCCAATTTTCATTTTTATTCTCTCCTTTTATTTTTGTTGTAACCACAATAGTTACACATTACACAAAAAAATTTGAGCTTTTATAACACTGCTTTTTCTTTTCAGCTCGTTGTAACCATTATAGTTACACGTCATTCAATTTGTCAACCTCACTATTCATTTTTTTACGAGATAAAAGATTTTAGGGATCGCTAAAAAATCCACAAAACAATAGCTTATTTACTATTTCAAAATATTCCCATATTTTCAACTTATTTTTATCTCAGAGTACTTTTTTATGAAAAAAGGTTTCTTTTTTATAAAAAAGTGTTATACTAGGTATATTATTTCTTGTTCGGTGTTAACAAATAGAAAGACTTTCTTTAAAGTGATTCTTATTGAAATTGAGCAGAGATAGTAATATATTCGTGGATTTTCCACACAGGAGGTACTACAATGGTACAAGGTAAAGTAAAATGGTTTAATGCAGAAAAAGGTTTTGGATTCATCGAAGTAGAAGGACAAGACGACGTATTCGTACACTTCTCAGCTATCCAAGGCGAAGGTTTCAAATCACTTGAAGAAGGTCAAGAAGTTACATTTGAAATCGAAGATGGAGCTCGTGGACCACAAGCTGCTAACGTTCAAAAGTAATTGATTAAGAAGCTGTCACTAATGTGACAGCTTCTTTTTATGCTCTTTTTTTGTTTTTTATTACATTTTATGAAACTTTATCCTTTTTCATTCGTATATGATAGTAGAAAAACAAACGAGGAGGATGAAGATGCACTCTATTTCACTATCAAATGTATCTAAAAGCTATGGGTCGCACAAAGCCGTCAAAGATCTTAACTTAACTGTAGAAAGTGGCGAACTATTCGGATTTTTAGGTCCTAATGGTGCAGGAAAAACAACTACTATTAAAATGATGACAGGCCTCTTAGAACCTTCTTCAGGCTCTATTGATGTATGTGGGATTAATGTATGGGATTCGCCCATTGAAGCAAAACGAAAAATTGCATACGTTCCTGATCAACCTACACTTTACTTAAAACTCACTGGTATGGAATACTTACAGTTTATTGCCTCTATTTTTAAATTATCTGCTGATGAATTCGAGACACGCTCCAATAAATGGCTAAGCCTTTTTCAGCTAGAAGAACGAGCAAATGAACTTATTGAGGGATATTCACACGGTATGAAACAAAAAATAGCCTTATGTGGGGCGCTTTTACATAACCCTGAAATTATTTTTTTGGACGAGCCAACTGTAGGACTTGACCCCAAAAGCGCAAGAACGCTGAAGAATCTATTGCGTAGCCTTTGCGATAGCGGCGTAACAGTCTTTATCACTACTCATATTTTAGAAATTGCTGAACAGCTTTGTGATCGAATTGGCATTATTTTAAATGGAGAAGTTATTGCTTTAGGTTCCATGAAAGAGCTTAGAGAGCAAGCGAACAATGATCAGTCCACCCTCGAAGACATCTTCCTCAATTTAACAGGGAATGAAGAGCAGCAAAACATCATAGAAGAACTTGCAAAAGCCGGTGAAATTCAATGATGAAACTCTTGCTTCAAACAGAAGGAAAACTACTTCTTAATCATTTTAGATCTTCTAAAAAACAGGCATACGCCACGGTTGGATTTTCTACTTTATTTATTGCTCTCATTGTGTATTTTTTATCAAAAGGCGTATGGAGAATCGCACCCTCTCTCTCTTTTGAGTTGATGAGCAGCTTATTTTCTTATAGCTGTTTATTATTAATAGGGATGCTGGTCTTAATGGGGATCCCACAGGTATTTAAAAACTTGTATTCTTCTTTGGACCTATCTTTTTTATTTACACTGCCCATTCCGACAAAACAGCTTTTTTGGGTAAAATATATTAAGAGTTTTCTTTCTACACCGTTGATAATGTTTTTTCTATTTTATATACCGTTTATCGTATACGGTATTCGAGTTCATACTAACTTTTTATTTTACATTATTTCATTTGCAGTTTTATTAAGTACAGTGGTAATTGGACTTTCTCTTTGTTATTTACTTAACCTTATATTGGTTCAACTCATCCCTGCACAGAGAGCAAACGAACTTATGACAGCCATGAGTGCTTTATCAGGTGTCATTGTGTATGTATTATTTCAACTTCCTAATTTCAGTTCTAATGGAGCACCTTTTGAAAAAGCAATAGCAGGCCTTCCCTTATTTCCTACATGGACGCCTTTTCACTGGGCAAGCATAGCGATAACTTCAAGTGCTAAAGGATCTGTTCATGCTTTTGTACCGGCGTTAAGTATTATGGTGTTAGCTTTTTTAAGTATTCTCTTATCTTCTTCTTTAGTGGAGAAAGGTTTTAGAACTGGATGGGTTCGTTTAAGTGAAGGAAAAGGAAAAAAGAGAGCTAAAATTTCATCAAGCAAAAAGTATAAAGTTCATCATCCGATTATGGTTATTGGTTTGACAGACTGGAAAAACATAAAAAGAGATTTGCGAGAATGGCTCGTTTTTATGCCTTTTGTATTCTTTCTTATCTTTCCTACCGTTGGTTTTTTAAAAAGTGGAGCTACTTTAGAGAATTTAATTTCTTATAAAGATAACGTATGGCTCGGCGTACAAGTTTTTTTCCTCTTCTTTTACGCTCTCTTTAACGGATCAATGTCTGCCTCTTCCATCGCGCGTGAAGCAGAAACAGCTTCACTTATAAAAAGTCTGCCGATTTCAAGTTGGCAACTCGCACTAGGTAAGCTGTGGATTAGCTGGCTGCTTCCTTTCATCCTGCTATCAACCATCGAAATTGTTCTAGGCTTGTTCATTCATTGGTCTGCTTTACAAATAATTGGTGGTATTTTGCTAAAAGGAATTTTAACCGTTGGAATTAGCAGTATCGGGATTTGGTTAGGTACTATTGGAGCTAAACACAATCCTAACAATCCTCAGAACCGTCTTACTTTTGGAGTTTCAATTCTCTTAGCAATTTTAGCCTATGTGTATTTGTTTATAGCGCTTATTCCATTTGCTTTACTAAACCTCCCTCCTTCATTTAAAGTATTTGCAGACGAACTTGCAGGAAGCGGATTTATTGGTTTCATAGCTGGTCTAGCTTCTAGTTTGCTTTCATTTAAAATGGCATATCCTGCTATAGCTTATCTAATAGGCATTGCTCTAATCATTATCTTTTCAGGAGGAATTGCTTTTCTAATGTTAAAACTTAGCACAACACGCTTAAAAAAAGGCATTCGAGTGGCAAAAGTACACTCCGGCTCTACTTTAGGGCGCCAAAGCTACAAAAAGAGTTTATAAAAATAGCTGCCTTTAAAAGGCAGCTATTTTTAACCAATTAAAATTTGATTTTCCTGCCAAAGGTTAGTCAAGTTCGTATCCGCGAGCCGCTGATGCGTCTCTTTTACGCTAAGCCAGCGATGCTTGTTGAAAACAAAGCGAGTTTCAGGAAGTTCAGTCCATATTTCCTGTACAGACTGGACATTTAACAGAACAAAGTTTGCTTCGTTTCCTTCTTCCACTCCATACTTTTCTTTTCCAATCAGCCGGGCTGGTATACTTGTAATCATTCGGAGCAACTGCCGCTGATCATCTGGACTTCCCATATGTGCAGCATAGGCAGTTAGTAACCCTACTTGCAGCAAGTCTGCTTTTCCAAACGGATGAAAGGGGTCGTTCACGTTATCAGATGCAGTAGCAATCGGAATCGCTGCTTTTTGTATGTCGCGAATACGCGTTACGCCTCGTCTTACAATTCCTTTATCTTCTCTTCCCTGTAAATATAAATTAGAAGCAGGTAATGTGACAACTCCAATTTTCGCCTGTTTCAAAAGGTTTAAGATTTCTTTCACTTTTGCATCAGTCATTCCTGCAAGCGAACAAAGATGCCCCACTACCACTTTTCCTTCCATATTCAATTCAATTGTTCTATGAGCAATATTAATTATCGTATCAACAGATGGATCATCGCTTTCATCCACATGTAAGTCAAGAGGTTTATTATAGGCTTGAGCCAGCGAAAACAGAGCATCAATCTCTTTTTCTGGATTTCCAGCTAAATGAGGACAGCCTCCAATCGCATCAATTTCAAGGTCGAATGCTCGTTCAATTTTAGTCATCTTATGCATATCATCAATGTCTAAGTTAGAGAATAGCGGAACAACCTGCACATCCATATACGGGCTTAATTCATCTCTCACTTCGACAGCCGCTTGTAAACTTCGAAATAAACTATCTTCTTCCATGCTGCAGTCAAAATCAATATGCGTTCGAATCGTAGTCGTACCGTTAGCTAATGCCTGCAAAGCAGTTTTAAACATTCGCTGCTTAATTTCTTCTTCTGGAAATGTCGGCAGGCTGCTGCTGTAATTTTTAATGGCTTCTTGAAGAGTTCCAGATAAATTGGGCACTTGAGGAAGCGAATGAGCTTTGTCTAAATGCATATGCATATCTACAAATCCTGGTAATAGCACACGACCCTGTGCATCAAGTGACGTTTCTTTTCCTAACACGGCTGCGTGTAGCGGAAAAAACTCGTCACCTTCAAGATAACCGTTTTGTAAAACGATAGAAGTATACATTCCATTTGAAATTTTCACTTCAAAAAGAGCGTGATCGTGCATAATTGGCAAGCGAACATTAATTAAGTGAAGCAATATAATTCCCTCCTCAATTTTTCAACTTCTTCATTTTTCATAGACCGCTTTATCTTCTCTATTATTTATTGTTTAAAGCATTAATTCGCCAAATTTCGCAAATCACCTTCTCTTTAAAGGCCTTTATTTACAGAGAAAAAAGCGAGAACAAAAAAAGGAGCAGCGTCCCCACGCTGCTCATCAAAGAAAAAATGCTAGAAAATAGATAGAATGTACTTCCCATGGTTAAATGAGGGCTTACAGATAAAGCTTCAGTGAGTGATTTCATGCTTTACATCGCTATTCTCCCCAGAAAGCAATGCAGATACAAACAAGAAATTTTCATTACTCGCTTATACTGTAATAGACACATAAGAAAAAGCCCAAACAAAGGCAGGTCTCTCAAATACAATGAGCAAAAACCTACCCGCCTGGGCTTTTATCCCTTCGGTGTCATATCCACTTCTTTTCAAAAGTGAATATGTGAATCGCTTGGACCAAACTTTCTACTAACGTAAAAATGGGAACCTAGATTCACTTTTTACTCATAGTCCTATCATTTACGGTGATAAGGTAGAAACGTCTGAGCCATATTCTCAAACATATATGAGTGAACCGTATTTAGCTTTTTCTTGTCTACAAATATACTATAGGTCTCTCTATAAGTCAACTATAAACGAATAATCTTTTTAATTAAATTATATATAGTTCGTATTTTACAAAAGTTTACTTTTTTAAAAAGTTTGTTAAACTATCTAACACAGTAGTTGCATCTTCCTATAATCCTGCTTATACTTCGAACTACTTACATTATCTATAAAGGTCTTCGCTCTGTTGAAGACAAAAAGCGATCTAGGGTTCCGTTTAACACATGTTAAAGGCTGGTCCGAGAGAGAGCGTACGGAACGGTCCGTATACACGGAAGGATAAAAGCCTGGGAGAATGACATCATTCTCCCAGGCTTTTCTTTTTTACTAGTATAAAATAGAGGAAAGAAGGGATTTATATGAACAACCAACCAGCGTTAAGTAAATCGCTAAAGGTATATCAAATTGTATTTTTGGGTCTTGCCTGGATGACTCCGATGATTTTCTTTACAGTTTACGGAGTAGCCTACGATGCGGCTGGAGGGCAAATGGTCCTTGCTTATTTAATTGCTTTTTTAGCTATCTTTTTTACCGCATATAGCTATAGCCGAATGGTAAAAGCATATCCAATAGCGGGATCTGCTTATACGTATACGAAAAAAGCTATACATCCTCGCCTTGGCTTTTTAGTAGGCTGGGCACTTCTTTTAGACTATATTTTCTCCCCTATTATCGCTATTTTAACATTTGGTATTTTTATGCATACGGAATTTCCTTCTATTCCTGTATACGTATGGGTCATTGTCATGAACATTATCTTAGCTTTAGTCAATATTGTTGGTATTAAATCTGTCGCTCGTATAAGCGGCATCTCTGTTGTAGTTCAGATTCTATTTATAAGTTTGTTTTGTTTATTTATCATCAAAGATATTGCAACAGGTCAAGCTAGTTCTTCTACTCTTTTTTCACTTCATCCTTTTTTGGCTTCAGATGTACCGTTTACGACTATCTTTTCTGGAGCTGCGCTCATTTGCTTTTGCTTTTTAGGATTTGATGCAGTTACAACAATGGTGGAAGAAACGATTCAACCGGAAAGGACAATTCCAAAAGCCATTTTTCTTATTGTTTGTATTGCAGCTGTTATGTACATCGCTATTTCGTATTTTACACAGATTGCCTATCCGAAATTCATATTTACTAATCCTGATAATGCTGCCTACACTCTTGTAAAATTAGTGGGCGGAAATCTTTTAAGCAGTCTATTTATTGCGGTCTTAATTATCGCAACCTTTACTCAAGGAGTTTCTTCAGTCACAAGCGTGACTCGCTTTTTATATGCTTTAGGCCGTGAATCCGTGCTGCCTCAGAAGGTATTTTCATATATTCATCCAACGTTTAAAACGCCCGTGGTGAATATCTTGCTTGTTACCGCTTTTTCGTTTTTGGGAATGTTTATTGATTTAAACACAGCCGTTACTTTTGTCAGTTTCGGTGCCTTAACCGCTTTTACATTTGTTAATCTATCAGTCATTGCCCATTTTTATATTAAGTTAAAGAAACGATCGTTTACTGAAACAATACTTTATTTAATCTTCCCTTTGATAGGAGCGGCATTTATCGGATGGCTGCTCACACTGTTAAACAAAGACACTCTTTTGATTGGTGTCGCCTGGCTTACGGTTGGATTTCTCTATTTATTTGTAAAATCTCGACTATCGGCTCCTTTTGTAAAGAGAGATCATTCAAAAGTGACGGTCCCTGAAAAATAAACTGAAAAATCAGTTTTTGTGTCAGGTATTCTAACAAACTGCTTGTCAACTTATTTTCAAACATACTATACTACGATTAATCGAAAGCCACAAATGGATAAAGGTTCTTACAGATGTTAAGAACAAAAAAGCTGTCTAGGGTTCCGTTTAACATATGTTAAAGACTGGTCCGAGAGAGAGCGATATGGCGCTATGCTGTATAACACGGAAGGATAAAAGCCTGGGAGACTACTCTCCCAAGCTTTTATCCTTTTTTTATTCTAAGGAGGTTATTTTATGAGTTATATCTCGAAGCAAACCATCCCAGCGGGCGGAAAATGGTCAGGACGAATTGGGAGAGGAAAATCAGTGACGTTTACCGCACAAGAATCCGGTGCAAACGCATCCCTACTATTGTACAACGCTTATGATTTAACGGAACGATACAACATGCCTGATACCTTAAAAGCTCAGCATACTGCTCATTTAACAAAAGGACACGTTCTGATGAGTGACAACGGCAGAGCATTTGCAAGCATCACTGCTGACACCACCGGCTGGCATGATACCATTTCAGGCTATACTACGCGCAGCTTAACTCATCAAAAATACGGTGCATCTACTTATCAAGAATCCCGAAACGCATGGAGAAGGAATGGCGAAGAAAACTTCTCAATGGAGCTTCTGCGCAACGGTTTAACAACACGGGATTTAGTCCCTAATCTTAACTTATTTTCAAAAGTATACTGCGACGAAGAAGGCAATATGAATTTTGTTTCTTCTCATTGTAAAAAAGGAGATTTTATTACGCTTAGAACAGAAATGGATTTGCTTTTTGTACTGTCTAATACCCCTAACCCTTTAGACCCAAGTAAAACGTATCCTTCTGTTCCGATTGAAATAACCGTAGATGAAGCAGCTCCTGTAAGCTCAGACGACTACTGTTTAAATTTTAGACCTGAAAATAAACGAGCGTTTGAAAACACATGGTCTTATGACCTATTGCTTGGAAATAAAACATTATCAACAATTTAAAAATGAAGGAGGCTTCTATAATGGCTGTATTTAATCGAGTGGAAAGTAGCAGAAAAATAGAGAACGCAATTTATGATGAAACAGTACTGGCTGGGGATGGCTGGATGCACGAACTTAAACCAGGACAAACGCTTAGAATAATAGATGTAAAAGGAAATCAAGCAGCGGATACGTTATTCTTTGATGCAGAAAATCCAGAAGATCATTACAGTGCAGTATCTACGATTGCTAATCAAGGAAATATTTATTTATCCACCGGCACGGTGCTGCTCTCTCAATCTGGAAAAGAACTAGTCAAAATTGTAGCTGACACGTGCGGACGCCACGATACTTTAGGGGGAGCTTGTTCGGCACAAAGCAACACCGTACGTTATGCACATGACACGCTTCCGATGCATAACTGCCGAGATACATTTATGCTACAGCTATCAAAATATGATAGTCGCTACACCAAAAGAGATTTAGCACCGAACGTAAACTTTTTTATGAATGTACCTGTGACGCCAAGCGGCGGATTAACGTTTAATGACGGAGTGTCTGCACCTGGATACTATGTAGAAATGGAAGCGATCAATCCTACACTTGTATTGATCAGCAACTGCCCTCAGCTTAATAATCCGTGCAACGATTATAACCCTACCCCTATTCGCTTAGTTATTTGGGATTCATTATAAAAAGGAGTGTTCATCTATGTTTACAAAAGTATTAATTGCGAACCGAGGAGCAATTGCCGTTAGAATTGAGCGAACATTACGACATTTTGGAGTGAAATCTGTGGCTGTTTATACAGAAGCTGATCAAGACAGCCTGCACGTTGATGAAGCAGATGAAGCCATTTTAATTGGCAGCGGCCCGGTCAAAGAAAGTTATTTAAACGAAGACCTTATTCTAGATATTGCAAAGAAAACAGGAGCGGAAGCTATTCATCCAGGCTACGGTTTTTTAAGCGAAAACGCGGAATTTGCTCGTCGCTGTCGAGCTGAAGGAATTGTATTTATTGGTCCTACACCTCAGCAAATGGAAATATTCGGATTGAAACATTCAGCTCGGGAAATTGCGCAAAAAGCGGACGTGCCTTTGCTTCCTGGTACACCTCTTATTACAGATGTATCAGAAGCTGTACGTGCTGCTGAAGAGATTGGCTATCCCGTTATGTTAAAAAGTACAGCTGGCGGCGGCGGAATTGGAATGCGTGTTTGCCAAGATGAAAAAGCGCTTCAAGCCGCTTTTGACTCAGTTTGCCATTTAGCACAAACAAACTTTAAAAACAGCGGTGTTTTTTTAGAGAAATACATTCAAAAAGCTCGCCATGTGGAAGTTCAAATCTTCGGGAATTCTTTTGGAGAAGTAGTGGCTTTAGGAGAACGCGACTGCTCTATTCAGCGAAGAAATCAAAAAGTAATTGAAGAAAGTCCAGCTCCAAACTTCCCTTCATATATACGGGAAAATATGCTGCAAGCAGCTACTCGACTAGCTAAAGAAGTGGGATACCGAAGTGCAGGAACAGTAGAATTTTTATATGACGCCGAAGCGGAGAAGTTTTATTTTTTAGAAGTAAATACTCGTCTTCAAGTAGAACACGGCGTTACAGAAGAAGTGTTAAACATCGATTTAGTAGAATGGATGCTTAAAGAAGCATGCGATGAGCTGGTAAACCTTCCTTCTTTGCTTCCTGTTCCTTCAGGTCACAGTATCCAAGCGCGTATTTATGCCGAAGATTGCTTAAATGATTTTCGTCCAAGCGGCGGGCAAATCGACCAAGCCATTTTCTCTAAAAGTGCTCGAGTTGAAACATGGATGCGAGACGGCATTACTGTAACATCCCTTTATGATCCTATGCTCGCTAAAATTATCGTTCATGGAAAAACACGAGAAGAAGCTCTTCTAAAATTGAGCGCTGCTTTAAAAGAGACAAGATTATACGGCGTTACTACTAATCTTCAATACTTGCAGGGACTGTTAGAAGAAAAAGCGTGTAAAACAGGCGATGTGTATACTCAAATGCTTAACTCATATACTCCGAGCGAACAAGCAATTGAAGTATTAGACGGCGGCGTTCAGTCCACTGTTCAAGATTACCCGGGACGCACCGGGCACTGGAATGTAGGAGTTCCACCGTGCGGTCCAATGGATCCTTTTGCTTTTCGCATAGGAAACAAACTTCTCGGAAATTCACCGGATGCCCCGGGAATTGAAATGACTCTCCGAGGCGGCTCTTATAAATTTAGAGCCAATGTATCTTTTTGTATTACAGGTGCCAACATGCAGGCTACATTAGACGGCGCTGAAATTCCCATGTATAAAACCATTCAAGCAAAGCCAGGGCAAATTCTTTCATTTGGTGAAGCAACCGAAGGAATGCGCACGTATTTACTGATTGGCGGCGGACTTGATATGCCTAAAATATTAGGCAGTTCTTCTACTTTTACACTAGGAAGCTTTGGAGGACACGGCGGAAGAGCACTTCGCACAGGAGATGTACTGCGTGTTTCTGACTACGCTCACGTTGAAAATGAACTTGCTCTTTCTGATCAGCCGACCATGTCTAAAGAATGGACAATCGGGGTGATTCCCGGCCCTCATTGTACAGAAGAGTTTTTGCAGCCAGAGTACTTGCAGCAGCTAACAAATACAAAATGGGAAGTTCATTTTAACAGCTCTAGAACAGGTGTTAGGTTAATAGGTCCCGCTCCTTTTTGGACGCGTGAAGATGGAGGAGAAGCCGGTTTGCACCCATCAAATATTCATGATAATGCCTATGCCATCGGCACCTTAGACTTAACTGGAGATATGCCTATTTTACTTGGCCCAGACGGCCCGAGCCTTGGGGGCTTTGTTTGCCCTGTTACGACTGCTTCAGCAGAGTTTTGGAAAATAGGACAGCTTCACCCCGGAGATAAAATTTCGTTTAAATTAATTGATCTTGAACAAGCTGAAAAACTCAAATGTACGCAGGAAGACTTTTTACAGCGTATCGGAACATCTGCATCACTTCCTGTGCTTACAAATCCAGTAGCACAGCCGCTCAAAAGCGATTATCCGCTTCTGATCAACGAAACGGAAAATAGACGATTCCCTTTTTCCGTCCGCTGCTCAGGCGATGCGAATATACTTGTGGAGTACGGAGAAATGGAGCTTGATCTGCTGCTTCGCTTCCAAGTGCATGCTTTAATGGAAGCTATTCAAAAGCGTAAGGATTTACCAGTTCTAGATTTAACGCCTGGTATCCGTTCTCTTCAAATTCATATTGATGCAACAAAGATGTCTATTCTTGAACTTTGCCAGCACATTTCAGCTATTGATCGCGCGCTTCCTCCACTTGAAGAAATGGAAGTTCCCTCTCGTATTGTAAAACTTCCACTTTCATGGGATGATCCTGCGACTCAATTAGCTATTGAACGCTATCAGCAAAACGTTCGCCCAGATGCCCCCTGGTGTCCAAGCAATCTAGAGTTTATTCGCCGAGTAAACGGTCTGGATCACATTGAAGATGTTAAACGAGTTGTATTTGACGCTAATTATCTTGTAATGGGGCTTGGAGATGTATATTTAGGCGCACCTGTTGCTACGCCTCTAGACCCTCGTCACCGTTTAGTGACAACGAAATATAATCCCGCTCGTACATGGACGCCTGAAAATGCAGTTGGTATTGGCGGTGCGTATATGTGCGTATACGGAATGGAAGGTCCTGGGGGCTATCAATTTGTGGGACGCACGATTCAAATGTGGAACCGACTTCGTCAAACGGAAAGTTTTGAATCAGGAAAACCGTGGCTTCTTCGTTTCTTTGATCAAATTCAATTTTACCCAGTAGAAGCAGATGAGCTTTTAAAACTGCGCGAAGATTTTCTTCGCGGGAGATTTGAAGCAGATATTACGGAGACAACGTTTAAACTTGGAGAATATTTAGATTTTCTTTCATCTATTGAAGAAAGCACGGCTGCTTTTCGTCACACCCAGCAGGCTGCTTTTCAAACAGAGCGAGAAGATTGGAAAGCACTCGGCTTAGCTGAATACGTCTCTGAACATGAAACGGCTGAAATTACGGAACAAGAACTGCCCGAAGGTACGGAAGCCGCGCGCTGTACAATGCCGGGAAGCGTATGGAAAG
The DNA here is from genome assembly GCF_050846875.1 of Priestia sp. TRN 1309. Classification (NCBI taxonomy): domain Bacteria; kingdom Bacillati; phylum Bacillota; class Bacilli; order Caryophanales; family Bacillaceae; genus Priestia; species Priestia sp. TRN 1309. Next base: position 461,333 of record NZ_JBOZGM010000003.1, read on the forward strand.
TTCTTGTTGAAGAAGGACAAAAAGTTAAAAAAGGCGATACGTTAATTATCGAAGAAAGTATGAAAATGGAGTTTCCACAGCTAGCACCTATGGATGGATATATCAGTTCTATTCATGTAAAACCCGGCGATGAAGTACAAGCTGGACAGCTGATTGCCGGTATAAAAGCCTTTGCTCCAATTACTCATTAAGGACGGTGGATACAATGAAAACAGTGAGCTTGCCTAAAACATTTTCGGTTCAATGGTTACGTGATATGTATATCAAAAAAGAATTAACTCCGGAAGATGTAGTACATCAAATTCTTACGCGTGTAGAAGCTGATAAAGACATGAATATTTGGATTACCCCTCCTACACTCGGTGAGTTAAAACCTTATCTCGATCGCTTAGCTACCCTAAGCCCTGAAGCGTTACCTTTATGGGGAATTCCATTCGCCGTTAAAGATAATATCGATGTAGCCCATGTACCGACGACAGCCGGATGTAAAGAATATACGTATATCCCTTCTGCACATGCTACGGTTGTTCAACGTCTTATTGATGCAGGTGCTATTCCTCTTGGAAAGACCAACTTGGACCAATTTGCTACAGGGCTGGTCGGTACACGAAGCCCTTACGGCGAAACGCACAATGCGTTAAAGTCTGAGCTCATTAGCGGCGGATCGAGCTCAGGGTCAGCTGTATCCGTAGCTCGCGGGCACGCTGCTTTTTCTTTAGGTACCGATACAGCAGGTTCAGGGCGCGTCCCAGCCGGTTTAAACCGTTTAATTGGCTATAAACCTTCTCTCGGAGCGTGGCCATCTGCAGGTGTAGTTCCGGCGTGTAAAAGCTTAGACTGCGTCACTGCTTTTGCTCATGAATGGAGTGACGTACTGCTTGTAGATTCTATTATTAGAGGAGTAGACGATCAAGATCCATGGTCACGCTCTGTTGTTCGGGCTTCTTCGGCTCTCCCTGAAAAAATTTGTATGGTAAAAGAACCGCTCTCATTTTACGGACCGTTTGCTGAGCAGTACGAGGAAGCTTGGAAGCAAGCAGTGAAAAAGATTGAAGGTTTATCTATTCCCATTGAATACATTGACGGCTCGTATTTAAGCGAAGCAGCTGCTTTATTGTATGACGGCCCATACGTAGCGGAGCGCTGGGCTGACTTAGGAGAATTTATTACTTCTCATGAAGAAACAGCATTTCCTGTAACCGAGCAAGTCCTTCGTTCAGGAGCTAAATCAGAATATGATGCTGCTGCTTTATTTCAAGCTTCACATAAGCTTCAATCCTTTAAACATAAAGCATATCATCAGCTTAAAAATGCTGTTCTTGTTATGCCGACAGCAGGCGGAACGTGGACGCGGGAACAAGTAAGAGAAAATCCAATTGAAACAAACAGTGACATGGGGCGTTTTACAAACCATTGTAACTTGCTCGACTTATGCGCTGTCTCTCTTCCATCTCAAGATGCAGATCTTGATTTACCGTTTGGCATTTCATTTTTCTCTACATTTGACGGCGAACAATTCATTTGCGGGCTTAGCGAAGTGTTTTTAAATGGTGAACGAACGGTTGATTCAAGAAAAGATACAACCTTAGTAGCTGTTTGCGGTTTGCATATGCGCGGGTTTCCACTTGAATTTCAAATGCGTGAACACGGAGCTTCATTCGTACGAAAAGACCAAACCGCTCCTTATTACCAGCTTTTTAAACTGCCTACTTCTCCAGCAAAACCGGGGCTGTTGCGAACACATCAACAAGGAGAAAAAATTGAAGTTGAACTTTGGGAAATGCCCTTATCACTACTCGGCTCTTTTGCCGATTCTATCCCTTCTCCTCTTGGACTAGGCAAAATCACTCTCGAAGACGGCAGTGAAGTAGCGGGTTTTCTTTGTGAAGCTCATGCGACAGAAGATGCGGAGGATATTACGTCTTATAGAAGCTGGCGGGCTGTTTATAGTTGAATAAAAGAGCTGCCTCTAAGTCAGGGTTTCGACTTAGAGGCGGCTCTTTTGAGTTATAAAAACCTTACTATAAAAGCGCTCTTATTTTAAGGAATCACTTATTTGGTCCGGTCTTTTTTATGTACTTTTTCTCTTTTTCATCCACCAGCCTGCACCAACTATCACTCCGATTATAAGAATAACAAATATTAAACGGTCTACATCATGCAAATATTTTTGGATTTTTTCAATATCTCCAAGTCCTCCTACATAGAGCAAAAAAACAAACCATGGAAAAATACCTAATGTGCTGTATAAAACAAAGTCCTTAGATTTAATTTTACTAAGGCCTGCCAAATAGGTTATATAGTTTGCGATACTGATGGGCCGAGAAATCGTAATACTCCATTTTCCATACTTATGAAACCACTTTTGGGCACGCTTTATATTTTTTTCACCAAACCAGCGCTTGGTAATAGATTCAAACCTGTATCCCATCACGAACGGAATATAGTTGAATGCGATATAAATAACGGTATTGACAGCTGAAACCATAAGGATTTTCCATATTGAGAGCTGCAGAACCGAGCCAATGAGCAAAATCGATAACGTACACGGAAAAGGAATTGCCGCAGCTTCGATTGCTGTAGCAATAAAGATGCCCACTATGCCTAAGTTTTGTACAAAATCAATAAACCCTTGCACCTTTTTTCTCCTTTCAATCATACAAATTTCACGTTCTTTCATCATAACTCAAACTATTCAAAATTTCACGATTTCAAAGCAATTTTACTAGTAAAAAAAGCTTATACGCACCCGTTTGCTATATTTGATTATCTTCTATCATATGCAGTTCATAAGTGAAGTAACGCAAAAAAAGAAAATAGCAGAAAAAAAACTCTTTTATTAGTTGTAATAAAAGAGTCTTTTCTGTCCTGCTATTTATTTAACTTTAGCAATAATTTTCCCTTTCACATGGCGTTTTGAAAGCTCTTCTAATGCACTTGGCACTTCTTTTAACGAGATGATGCGCTCAATCATCGGAGCTACTTTCTTCTCTGCTACTAATGCTAAAAGCTCATCTCCCATTTTTGCTAAATCCGCTTGCGCCATCATGTCATCAATGTGGTGTGCAGCATTTAAAGCTACTTCATGATAAGAAATCACCTTTGTAAAAGGCTTTACTTTTGTATAATCAGGTGCACCAGCAATATGTGCTAAATGTCCTCTATAGGCAATCATATCTAAAGAATCCGTTGCGTTCTTTGCGCTCACCGTATCAAGCACAGCATCTACGCCGCGACCATTTGTCAGCTCCAATACTTTTTCTACGACGTTTTCCTCGCGATAATCCATTACATAATCAGCTCCTAACGACTTCACATACTCATGATTATGTGCTGAAGCTGTTGAGAAAACGGTTTTTCCAGCGTTTTTAGCAAGCTGCACGCCAAAGCCCCCTACGCCTCCAGCTCCTCCGTGAATTAAGATGGTTTGAATATGGTTCATTGGAAGTTTACGAAATAGTGCTTCATACGCCGTGTAACCTGCCGTAGGCAATGCAGCAGCTTCTTCAAATGTAACAGCATCAGGAATGCGCGAAATTGAATGAGCAGTTGTGACCGCATACTCAGCATATCCGCCTTTTTTCATAAAGTCCCCGTGATAGACAACGCGGTCTCCTTTTTTCCAGTCAACTACTCCTTCTCCAACTTCATCAATTGTCCCAGCTACATCCAAACCTAGAATGTGAGGATATGTCCAATGAGGATTTCCATTAGTAGCCGTTTTATAATCCACTGGATTAAGTCCCACTGCGTGAACTTCAACTACTACTTCTCCTTTATTTGGAAGAGGTTTTTCTATTTCTTCTACTTTCATTTCTGTCCATTTATTTTTATCTTGCAATAATAATGCTTTCACAGTCTAACTCTCCTTTTTAAATCATTTGCTTAGCGTTACTTTTATTATTTTATCTAAAAATGATTTGCTTACTATTTTTATTTTAAAGAGAGCTTGTCTATAATACAAATTAGAAAATAAATAGATATCCATAAATAAATTTATAAGAAAGGATAGCATAAATGATTGATTTTGAATGGTATCGCAGCTTTATTAGCATTTACAAATATCGATCCGTTTCTGAAGCAGCCAGAGCGAGGATCTTAACGCAGCCGGCCATGAGTCAGCACTTAGCTGCTTTAGAAGCTGAAATAGGCGAAGGTTTATTTATCCGTGCACCAAGAAAGATGATTCCAACAGAAAAAGGTAAAGAACTGTACACGCGTATTGTCCCGTTAATTGAAAGTCTAGAAGCTGCTTCAATTGAATTAAAAATGACCGCTTCATCTCCCGACGCGCTGCCGGTCGTAAAAATTGGTTCTCCCGTAGAGTATTTTACCGAACAAGCTTTAGAAAGAATAAAAGATGCAGGTATCCGCTCCTACAGCCAGTTTGGTATTGCTTCTGTTTTACTTGAAAAGATACAAAGCGACGAAATTGATATTGCGATTACAACCCAAAGATTGCAAATACCAGGAGTCGAATATACGGTCATTGAAGAAGAAGAGTTTGTCTTAACCGTCCCTCCTTCTTTTGAAATGACACCCAATGAAGACATAGAGGATTTTTTATACAATCAGCGGTGGATTAGCTATGGCCTTGAACTTCCTATTATCAGGCGTTTTTGGCGACAGCATTTTAAAAAACGGCCTGAAATTCAGCCTCATCATGTGATTCCAAATCTTCAAACGGTGTTAAAAGCCATTCAGCATCACATGGGAATCAGCCTGCTTCCCCGCTATTTGATTCAAGAAGCGCTCCAAGAAAAAAAGGTGAAAATCGAACTTGAACATTTAGCGGTAAAAAATCAGATCTTTCTTGCTTATAAACTTAAGCATCGAGATCATCCAGTCATTCAAAAAACGATACACTCGTTAAAAAAAGAAACGAACCACTAATCAAACATCTTGATTAATGGTTCGTTTTTCACCTCGTCTAAAATCATTTTGTCCCAGTCTCTTCTTTTTTTGACAGTTGCTGTGCTGAATCTACTCCTACGAGATCTAAAAAGAAAATAAAAATAGGAATACCAAGAATCAGCCCCCATACGCCCAAGAAATGTTCACCAAATACTAAAATGATAAACGTAATGAATGTTGGCAAGTTTGTTTTAGATGACATAAGCTTTGGATTTAATACATAGCTTTCAAGTGCGTGAAGTACTACCACCATAATTAACACAGATAGTACTTTTACACCGCCTCCTAAACTGTAAGCGATTGTACAAAGCGGAATGAGTGAAACAAATACCCCAAGAACCGGCACTAGCCCTAGTAGAAAGACCATAACGCCAAGCGCAAGCAAATTAGGAAACCCTAACACCCACAGGGCAATAACGGATAAAATGCTGTTCACAAAAGCGATAATAAACTGAACTTCTATTACCTTGCCGAAGGAATTAACAAATTTTCTCCCCAAATAGCCAGCTTCTTTGAAAAACCAGCCCAGCCTAGATTGTTCCAGTTGGACAAATAATCGGTGAATCCGCGACTTTTCAAGTAAAAAGAATAGGCTTAACAAGAGTGCTAAGAAAACTTGTGCACTTACTTTTCCAATATTAGATAAATAGCTGTATACTAAATCAATATTCTGCTGAATATTTTCTGGTGATTTAAATCTCTTTAGATTATCGATAATATAGGTGACGAATGTATTATCAGGGGGGTGCTTGTAAAAATACATCAGCTTCTGTACAAGCTCAGTAACTTGCGTCATAATAACCGGGATATATACATATCCTACAATACCGAGAGCACCAATCAGTGCGATATAGATGACGATGAGTATAAGCGTTGAATTAAGCGGAAGCTTTCTTCTTAACGTTTGTTGAAGACGACCAATTAAAAAGGTAAAAATAAACGTAAATAACAGCAGCTGAAGCATACTTCTAATGCTGACAAGTAAAACTGTAATAATAATAAGCGTAATGATGCGAACAGTAAGTTTGTTGTGAAGCCAACTTCTTGCAATATTCATGAAACCTTCAATTCTCCTATCTCTCTTTTTCCCAAGTCATTTGTATACATATAAATAAAACGGATACGCTAGACGCTCATATCCGCTTTCGCTATATATAGTGTATCATTTAATATTCAAATTTTACTATATTTCGGTGCTTTTTAGTATGTCTTTATTTTCTCTCCGCTATTCTTTTTCATTTTCCCATACATTATGATAAATTAGCTTGTCTAAATCCCTTCTTTTTTCCCAGTTAGCTTGTTCTAAGATTGGTTTCTCAGGGTATTTATCTGTATAGCCAATTGACATGAGCGCTACAGGATCAATATGAGGAGGAATATGTAAAATGTCACGTACATCATTTTTTTTATAAAAACTTACCCATCCCATTGCCAGTCCTTCTGCATATGAAGCAAGCCACATATTTTGAATCGCACACGCAGTTGACATCATATCAGTTTCTGGAATTGAGTTTCTTCCGAGAACATGAGAGCCCCCTCTTGTTGGATCACACGTTACGCAAATAGTTAACGGCGCTTCTTTTAATCCTTGAATCTTTAGCTCTAAAAAATCTTCTTTCTTTTCACCTTCATAATGAATAGCCAGTGCTCTTCTCTCTTTATCTGCTGCCCAGGCAAGTTTATTTTTCACTTCTGTATCAGATACTAATATAAAATTCCAAGGCTGCATAAACCCGACGGAAGGTCCGCTGTGAGCAGCCTGTAGAATGTTATAAACCGTTTCATTCGGAATCTCATCAGACAAAAATGTGCGTACATCTCTTCTTCCGTAAATCGCTTTGTATACCGCTTGCTTTTCGTCGTTTGTAAACGAATTCATCTTTTTCAACCTCCATTAAACTCTTTTTTTAACTATTTTTCTAAAAAAACATTAAAAAAATGTGATCCAAACTTTATGTTTTCTCGTATTACTATATGAATCTATCATAAAGGAGGTTGCAAACATGTTCAACGACGTTTTAATGAACTTATTTAACGCGGTAAGCAGCATCATTAACACAATTGGATAATTTGATTGTACATATTGAGTAAGAGAGGAGGCATATTACATGCTAAACGAGGTACTTATGAACTTTTTTAACGCAGTAAGCAGCATCATCAACACAATCGGATAAAAAAAGCACAAAGAAAAGGGTAACTGCCATTACCACCGTCTTTATGCTTGACTAGTTCAAAATCATATATTTTACAATAAAAAGAACTCTTTGATTAGGAGTTCTTTTTACTTATCCTAACATGTTCCTTTTTATTTGTATATATGCCTTGCTATTTCAACAGATTCACTTATATGTTGCAAGCATACACGTAGGTCTGCAGCTCGTAGTGCAGTTCTTTTAAGTCTTCAGCTGCTTGAGTCAATAACTTCTTTCGCTGAGCTGTATACACATCTAGAATCGCTCTTTCTACTTTTACCTTTTCTTCATATAAAATATCTAACTTATCTTCATTTCCTTCAAGGGAAATAGGCTTTAACATAGCAAATTGATAAATGGGTTGTCCATAATCCAATTTTGTTAAAATAGAACCTACTAATACATCCTGCGAGCATTCATATACGAAGTTTAACAGCGTACTTAATTCTTCTAGACGAGAAATATCCAGCTCTGCATTTTCATTGATCACAGTCCCTATATATTGAAAGCACTCTTCTTCTAACTCATTGTAAATAGTTGTGATGCGGTGCAGTACTTCATTCAACTTCATAAAGTTCCCCCTTCACACACGCTTCTTGATACAACCATATGACAAAACTTGGTGTTTTATACTAACGAAAAAGCGAGGAATATAAACCTCGCTTTTCCTTTTTATCGATACATACTGGCAATGTCTTCAATAAACATAAGCGGTTCTTCTTCTGTTAGTTGTTTAATTGGAGAATAATCCTCTCCACCAAAACTTTGATCTATGTCTTCAATAAACGAAGAAACTTCTTCTGACTCTTCACGATTAGCCGGCACTTCGTATTTCTGTAATTCTGTACGGTGCACGACGGATAAAATATGGCGAGGAAATTGCTGCTTCGTTTTTCCAAAACAGTATACCGGCTTGTGTTTCAAAAAGCGTTCTACTTCCTCTTGCCGGTTATAAATGCTTCCATGATCACCCCAAGCTACCACAACTAGTTCAGCATCTTCCACAGCCTTTTGAATATATTCACCTGTTCTTGTTCCAACAGCTTCTTCTTTTGAAAGCATGCGTAAAAACGAAACATGATCGGTTTGATAGCTGAATAAATAAACGATTTCTAAAACTCCAAATCCCCACTTTTGCGCCAGGTCTATGCATTTGGATACAGCTGTATCATCGCTGTATTCATACGTATTTTCTGGAAAGGACAAGATAAACGTAAGTTTACGTTCGTTTACTTCACTCCATTTGCATAATAGAGAATATTTGTATGTGCCTGTTTCATCAAAAATAACTTCTTTTTTCACTGCTTCCATCCCCCTGCCTTCTTACAATCTTGTTACTTATCTATTGCAAATGAGCTAAGCAGTAATCGTAACCTTGACTGTTAAAAGTTTTATTTTATATGTATTTCAAAATCATGCCTTCATGACAACTTTTCTGCCATTTTTTCAAAAAGCATTTTTTTCTTCTATACATGCTTTTTACAGCTAGTGAACATTCACATATATATCTTTACTCTTTTCGGACCTCCAGTCAAAATAGATAAAATTAAAAGAATGGTCTATAATAAAGAAATAACCAATGAACTTTTCACTCATGTTTTTGACCGTTACGGATTTTTTCTCAGCAGGCATGTTCAAAACTAGTCCTCTGAGAAAATAGAAGATAAATTTGTGTAAAGAAAGGATTTTGTAAATGGCTACTACACACACATTTACAAGAGGAGAAGAAATTGCAAATGCGATTACACACGGCGTTGGAGCCGTACTCAGCATTGTGGGATTAACGCTTTTAATCGTACTTTCTTCGTTAGAAGGAACGCCTTGGCATGTTATCAGTTTTACTATTTACGGAGTAACCATGCTGCTTCTCTATGTCTCCTCTACGCTTGTCCATAGCTTTCCGGAAGGTAAGGTAAAAGATCTTTTTGAGATATTTGACCACTCTTCTATTTATTTGTTTATTGCCGGTACGTACACTCCATTTTTATTTATCGCAGTAAAAGGAACCACCGGCTGGACACTTTTTGGAATTGTATGGGGCATCGCTCTTGGAGGAATTGTATTCAAAGCTTTTTTTGTGAAGAAATTCCTTTTTATTTCCACCATTCTTTACGTATTTATGGGATGGATGATTGTGTTTGCGTGGGATTCGTTAACTCAAAACATTGCCCATCAAGGAATTGTCCTTCTTGTAGTTGGAGGCGTGTTGTATACAATCGGAGCCGTTTTTTACGTATGGCGAGGATTTCGTTTTCACCATATGATTTGGCATATGTTTGTTCTTGGCGGAACCGTACTTCACTTTTTAGCAATCATTTTATATGTATTGCCTATAACCAATTAAAAAAGGGCCAGAAGGCCCTTTTTTAATTGGTTATAGAATTTCTTACCACAGTTTTGCCATTTGAGTCACAAGCGTATAGACTCCTAGCACAGCCATAATAACGACCACAAAACTGCCAAAAACGGTAAGCCAAGTCGGATGCTTGTAATCCCCTACTACCTTCTTTTTATACGCCGCTATAAGCATTGTACCGAGTGTAATAGGTAAGATTAACCCATTTAACGCTCCAGCTAAAATGAGCAGCGTGACCGGCTGACCAATCGTTAAGAAAACCAGGGTTGAAATCGTAATAAATGCAATGATAATCCAGTTTTCATATTTCTCAATCTTTTTGCTGAAGGATTTAATAAAGGAAACCGATGTATATGCCGAACCAATAACTGAAGTGATAGCCGCTGCTGCCATGACGACACCGAATAATTTATAGCCAATATCCCCTGCGGCTAACTGAAAAACAGAGGCTGGTGGATTATCGGGATTCAGTTTTAACCCTTGACTCAACACACCTAATGTCGCCAAAAATAGAAAAATTCGAATGATCGAAGCGATCGTAATGCCGGATACTGCTCCTCTTGTTACTTCCGGAATCGCGGCTTTTCCCTTGATTCCTGCATCTAATAAACGGTGACCTCCTGCAAATGTAATATATCCTCCTACCGTTCCTCCTACAAGAGTAACAATCGCCATTACGTCAATGTGATCCGGCCAAAATGTTTTAGATACCGCTTCTCCTACTGGCGGAGCGGAAGAAACCGCAACATACACCATTAAAATAATTAATATTCCGCCCATTAATTGAGCAAAACGATCCATTAATTTTCCGGCTTCTTTGACTAAAAAGATGGCAATAGAAATAATGGCTGTAATGACTGCACCAACTTTAGGAGAAATACCAAATAGCGCATTGAAGCCAAGACCCGCTCCTCCTACATTTCCAATATTAAATGCTAAGCCTCCGATTACAATTAAAATAGCAATAAATAAACCGAGACCTGGGAAAACACTGTTAGCAATATCCTGTGCTCTTTTTTCTGAGACGGCAATAATACGCCATACGTTTAGCTGAACGCCAATGTCTAATAAAATCGACAGTAAAATGACAAAACCAAAACTTGCGGCGAGAGCTTGTGTAAAGACCGTTGTTTGAGTTAAAAAACCTGGACCCACTGCTGAAGTAGCCATTAAAAATGCTGCTCCGAGGAGCACGCTCCAGTTGCGTTCTTTTTTCATGATGTCACCTCATTGTGGTTGAATAATGATTTGTTCTTCTTTTAGCTTGTCACAAATAGCTTTGGCAAATTCAACAGCATGTGCACCGTCTCCATGAATACAGACGGTATCTGCCTGAATCGGAATCTCTTCATTTTGCACAGTGAATACTTTCTTTTCTTTGACCATTTTAATTACTTGAGAAATAGCTGCTTCCTCATCTTGAATCACGGCGTTTTCAACGTTTCTCGGCGTCAGCATGCCGTTCTGTTGATAGGTTCGATCTGCAAATACTTCCTGAGACGTAAGCAAGCCGATTTCGTTTCCAGCTTTAATCGATTCACTTCCAGCAAGACCATATAGAATAGCTTCCTCACTAACATTATAAACAGCTTCAGCAATAGCTTTAGCTATATCTCGATCCCCTGCAGCCATATTATATAAAGCGCCATGAGGTTTCACATGATGAAGGGCCCCTCCTTCTGCACGTATAAAAGCTGAAAGAGCCCCCATTTGATACACCATCAAATCATAAGCTTCTCGAGGCGTAATTTTCATATATCTACGTCCAAATCCAGCTAAATCTTGCAATCCGGGGTGCGCGCCGATCGCCACATTTTCACTCAAAGCCAGCTTTACTGTTTCTCTCATAACAGAAGGATCTCCGGCATGAAAGCCACAGGCAATGTTTGCTGACGTTACATAGCGTAAAATTTCTTTATCATTTCCTAAGCTATAGTTCCCAAAGCTCTCCCCTAAGTCACAGTTCAAATCAACGGTAGCCATTTTCTTCCCCCTTATATTTTCATTCGAAGTGCTCTTTTAATATGATTGATTTTCTTTTCCTGCTCCATATATAAATGCTGCGCTTCATCCAGTGAAACGAATTGAAAAGAAACCTTTTGCCCTGGAGAAACTTGTGCCAGCGCCGAAAAATCGGCAGTTGCTACCTGCCCGATTCTAGGGTATCCTCCTGTCGTTTGATGATCTGCTAATAAAACAATGGGCTGTCCTTCTTTTGGTACTTGAATTGTACCAAACGTCACAGCGCTAGAAAGCAGTTCCTTTTCCTGCTGAAGGACTAGTTTCTTCCCTTTTAGCCTATAGCCCATTCGGTCAGATTGCGGCGTAACGTCAAATTCTTGATTAAAGAAATGTTGTTGACTTTCTTTCGTAAACCAATCAAATTCCGCACCTTTCATTGTGCGGATAATAGGCGTCTCGTATGAAGGAAGAAGTTTAGGATGAATGGTCCAAAAAGCCTGCTGAAAAGAGCGGTCCGTTTGCTTTTTCACCAGTTTCTTTATAATTGCTTCCCCTATTTCTGTAGGAGGATGGCTTAATACTTCGTCTCCTGACTGTAATGCTTTACCGTGTAGCCCTCCTATCCGAGCGCGAAGCGAAGTAGATGTACTTCCCATAACTGCAGGAACGTTAAAGGCACCGGAAACCGATAAATAAGAACGGCAACCTAAAGTCGGAACACCAAACTGCAGCACGCTCCCTTTTTTCACATATAAAGGCCGCCACATCTTTACGGCTTCATCATTAACAGTTGGCGATAAATTCCCTCCTGTCAGGGCAATTAAAGCATCTTGCTGAAATTCAATTTTTGGTCCCATTAACGTAATTTCAATAACCGGCTGATTTTCTTGATTTCCTACTAATAAGTTGGCAATCCTTAAAGCAACTTTGTCCATTGCCCCGCTGACAATCATGCCGTCCTTTTGATATCCATGTCTGCCGATATCTTGAATCGTTGTTAATAAACCAGGACGCATCACTTTAATACTCATCTTCATCCACCTCCTTTTGTGCTTCATATTCCGTTTCAGAAATGGAAACAAATCGGATACGATCACCTGCTTGAAGTAAGCTTGGCGAGCCTTTTTCTGGGTTAAATAGTGTAAGAGGAGTACGCCCGATTAACTGCCATCCTCCAGGTGTTTCAATTGGGTACACGCCGGTTTGCATTCCTGCGATGCCAACTGACCCTTTTGGGATGCTGTTTCTCGGTGATTCTTTCCTTGGAGTCGCAATTTTTTCACTCATCCCTCCTAAATAAGGAAAACCAGGAGCAAAGCCTATCATATACACCAAATATTCTCCGTTTGTATGAATGGAGATAACTTCATCAGGCGTTAATGAATGAAAAGCAGCTACTCTCTCTAAGTCCGGGCCGTACTTTCCTCCGTAACACACCGGAATGTCAATTTGTCTAGCGACCGCTTCAGATTTTTCTTCCTGGTGGAAAAGCAGTTCTTCAATATATGTAGATATTGCTGTGTAAGGATTTCTTCTTCCTTTTTCACTCATTATCCAAGGATCATAATAGATTGTAACCGTCGTAAAAGCCGGCACATATTCAATCATTCCCTTACATAATGATTGCTCTAGCACTTCAGTAAATTGCTGAATACGTTTATGTATACCGAAATTAATTTCGTCTCCAAATGAAACGACAATGCCGCTATCACCAAGAGGATAAAGTCGATAATCGTTACTCATTCCGTCTCCTCCTTTTTACTTAGTATTGTTTGAGCAGCTCCCTTTAATGCTGTAGTTAGACAGTTTTATTAGAATTACTAATGAAGTTATCATTTTCAAATAACATTTTCTTATATATCTAATAAAAAAAAGATCAATAAATCTGTATACCGTATGAATAACATTATACAAATATAAAATAATCTTATGTTCTACTAAAACAAACTCTAAATAAAAATTCAACCTTTTTAGAATTTTATCGTCAAAAGGATCACGTTTTTTCAGTTTTCCCCATAAGAAAACTGCTTTGTTTTTTATACCAAAGCAGTTTTTTGTAAACATCTACAAAAAGGAAAAACTCATGGGCAGTGAACCATTATATACCTCTGCGAGCAAAATCCACAAAACGAAACTTATCAAGACGATGACGTGATTCCGTATACTGAAAAAGGCTTGCATCTTCTAGATACACATAGTTTCTTACTACCACAATATGTTCATAATCTTTCAAATCTAAGTAACATTTATCTTCGTCCGTCAGCTCGTCAACGGAAATTTCTTTTTTAGCAAAGCTGATTTTCAGCCCAAGATCTTTTTCTAAGTATTCATAAATAGAGCCTTTGCATATGTCTTTTGTGAGGTGAGGAACATATTTTTTATGAAAAAAATCTTTATCTAAAATAATTTTTTCTCCATCGATTTCACGTGCTCGAACTACTTTCCATATGAGATCTTTTTTCGTTGCGCCAAGCTGTGTGCACAAATCTTGATCAGCCTTGATTAATTCAAACTCTTTTACAATAGTAGTCGACGTATGTCCTAGCTTTTCCGCGACTTCTTTGAAGCTAACAAGTCCTGATACTGGAAAATCAAAGCGTGATACGTCTAATACAAAAGAACCTTTTCCTTTCATTTTTTGAATGTACCCATTTTGCGAGAGTAAATTTAACGCTTTCCGTATCGTTTCACGAGACGTTTGATACTGTTCAACAAGCTCATTTTCAGAAGGAAGTTTTGTATTAGGACGCCAGTCACCGCGTTTAATTTTATCGACTAACTGTTCGTAAATGCTGATAAATTTATTTTCTTTCAATTGCCATCACCTATTTTACTTTCTATATATACCCAATTGTATAAAAAGAACGATAGATTGTCACCCATCGTTCTTTTCACTTTTTCTCTATTTTTTTAAATGATACACGATTGATTCATACGGCCGAAGTAAGACTCGCTTGAATTCCTTTGGTGAATCTTCGTAGTTAGACAGCAATATTTCACTATGATATCCTTCAAAAGTTAGATTTTCTGGCAGTTCAAAGGCTGTTTCGCTGCCGTAGAAATTGTTTATCACGAGCAGCTTTTCATCTGCTCCATTTCGGATATAAGCGAAAATCTGCTCGTCTTCTCCAAGAATCAATTCATAGTTTCCATAGGTGATAATCTCGTACTGCTTGCGCAGTGCAATAAGCTTTTGATAAAAATAAAAGATTGAATCTTTATCCTCTAACGCTTTTTCTACATTAATTTTACGGTAGTTATCGGCCGGATGAATCCATGGCTTTCCTTTTGTAAAACCTGCATTCGGCTTATCGTTCCATTGCACCGGTGTACGGGAATTATCTCTTGATTTATGTTTTAAAATTTCCAAAATTTCATTTTCGTCCATTCCTTGTGCACGTTTTATTTCATACACATTTAATGACTCCACATCTCTATATTCATCAATAGAGGAAAACTTCGGGTTTGTCATACCTATTTCTTCGCCTTGATAGATATAAGGCGTTCCCTGCATCAAATGAATCGTTGTAGCGAGCATTTTAGCAGATTTATTATGATAGAGTTCGTCGTCTCCATAGCGTGAAACAACGCGAGGCTGATCATGGTTGCACCAAAATAATGCATTCCATCCCCCACCTTTATTCATTTCCGTTTGCCAAGTTGATAGAATCTCTTTTAATTTAATAAAATCAAAATCTGCTAGGGCCCACTTTTCTCCATTCGGGTAATCGACTTTCAAATGATGAAAATTAAACGTCATACTAAGCTCGCGTCGGTCCGGATGAGAGTACTGAATACAGTGGTCAACGGTTGTGGACGACATTTCTCCAACGGTCATACTATCATATTTTGAAAAAACTTCTTGATTCATTTCCCGCATATATTCGTGCACGCGAGGACCGTCGGTGTAGAATTTCCGGCCATCTCCTGGTGCAACGGAACCGTCATCATCTAAAAAACGCTGATCTTTTGAAATTAAATTAATAACGTCCAGACGAAATCCATCTACTCCTTTTTCAAACCAAAACGTCATCATATCATACACGCTGCGGCGCACACGCTCGTTTTCCCAGTTCAAATCCGCTTGCGTAACATCAAACAAATGCAGATACGATTGTTCTGTGAGGTTATCATGCTCCCACGCGGATCCCCCAAATTTTGAAACCCAATTCGTCGGAGCACTTCCATCTTCTTTTTGATCTTTCCAAATATAAAAATCTCGGTACGGGTTATCTTTCGATTTTTTAGCTTCTTGAAACCATTCATGTTCAGTTGATGTATGATTAACGACAATATCCATGATGACTTTAAGACCCCGCTTATGCGCTTCTGTTACTAAACGATCAAAATCCTCCATTGTTCCGTATTCTTCTTGAATAACAAAATAATCACTTATATCATATCCATTATCCCGCTGCGGTGATTTATAAATTGGCGTTAGCCACAGAACATCTACCCCGAGCTTTTTCAAATAATCTAGCTTTTCAATAATGCCAGCTATATCACCCACGCCGTTTCCAGTCGTATCATAAAAACTTTTTGGATAAATTTGATAAACAACCGATTTTTTCCACCAAGGTTCTTGCATCTTTAACACCACCATTTAATTCTTAGAATTATGTTGAAATGAGTCTGTACCCGCGACCGTTGATGTAACGGTTGATTTTTTCTGAAGCTTTCCGAGCGTTAACGTTAAAAGAAACGGCACAACGATTACGATGACCATTCCAATAATAAAAGGCGGCCAGCTCTGTGGAACAATTGATAACGGAGCTGGTATACCCCCAATTCCTACCGACGCTGCTTTCACTCCGGCTACAGATATGACAACACCGGCAATAGCTGAACCAATCACTGCAGAAATAAAAGCAAATCTAAAACGCAAATTCACACCAAACATTGCAGGTTCCGTAATGCCAAGCCACGCTGAAACCCCTGATGTTAAAGATAATCCTTTTAATTTCTCATCATCTTTTGAAAGAACCATTATCGCGAAAGCCGCAGAGCCCTGTGCAATATTCGATAATGCTACCATTGGCCATAAGAACGTACTCCCTACGCTTCCAATCAGCTGTAAATCTACGGCCAAAAATGTATGGTGCATCCCTGTAATAACAAGAGGAGCGTATAAACCTCCATATACAAGCCCTCCAATAAATGGAGCCGTTTTAAACAGCCATACAACTGCATCTGTAATAACATTTCCTATTGCAAATGTAATTGGACCAATTACAATAAAAGCGAGAAACCCTGTTACTAAAAGAGCTACAGGTGCTACAATCAAAAGTTGAAATCCATCCGGTATGCGTTTTCGTAAGAATAATTCGATTTTTGCCAAGACGAATGAAGCGACTAATACGGGTAAAACCTGTCCTTGATAGCCTACTTTCTCAACATGCAGGCCAAATAAATTCCACGTATCGATACTTCCTTTTTTTAATGCTTCTCCGTAAGACCAAGCATTTAGCAAGTCAGGATGTACAAGCATGAGCCCAAGGACAATTCCAAATAAAGGACTTCCTCCAAAACGCGTAACAGCTGACCACCCAATAAGAGCTGGCAAAAAGGCAAAAGCCGTATTCGCAATTAAATTAATCATGCTTGCGAAGTCTTTCCACTGTGTATGAACATCTACGATTGATTTATCATCGTAAAAAATTCCGGCTCCTGTTAGTACATTATTGATTCCCATCAATAAACCCGCGGTTACGATGGCCGGTAAAATAGGAATAAAAATGTCAGCTAATGTTTTTATTGCGCGCTGCAGCGGATTTAAGTTTTTAGCCGCTTCGTTTTTCACTTCTTCTTTTGATAGCTCGCCTATACCTGTAAGCGCCACCATTTCTTTATATACTTTATCCACCGTGCCTTGACCAATGACAACTTGAAACTGGCCGTTTGTAGAAAAAGATCCTTTTACTAATTCGTGCTCATCTAGCATACGTTGATTGACTTTACCTTCATCTTTTAAAACAAGTCGAAGGCGCGTTACACAGTGCGTTGCAGCAGAGATATTTTCTTTTCCGCCAACGGCTTCTACAATGCGTTCAACAGATTCTCGATTCATGTCTTTTCCCCCTTGTTTCCGCTTTCATTTCACTCCTGTATCTCCTATCCCCCATATAAATCTCACCACAAACCTGTATATACAAGTTTTATGTTTTTATTCTAACCTGTATATACAAGTTCGTCAACAAAAATAAAATTACTTCTTTTTCATTTCATGATATAGTCAAAAAGCAAAGTGTATGGAAGGAGACATTACAATGCTGCAAGTAAGATTAATGGGAACACAAGAAGAAATTAATGAAGTAATCAAACAATTTGAACAGAACTACCATATAGAACATCAGTCAAAAGAATATACGCGAAGCGCTAATCCAAAATATGAGCACAAAAAAGATACTCGGGTGTATCTTTCTATGCATCCTAAAAAATAATTTCTGCTTTATTTCAGAGAAGAATAGTAGCTTTTACAAACTAAAGGATTTATATTATAATTTCAGTATTTACTATAACATCCGATTTGTATTTAAAAATCAGAAAGAGGCTTAAAAATGGCATATAACGACATATCTCTTAGAGAGAAAAGTATTGTGTTTATCGGCTTTATGGGGGTAGGAAAAACAACTATTGGAGAAATGGTTGCCAAAAAATTGTATAGAGATTTTGTTGATATAGATCAAGAAATCGAAAAAGAATTTAATATGCCTACTTCTCAGATTTTTAAAGAGCACGGTGAAACTTTCTTCAGACAAAAAGAAAAAGAAGTAATAAGTCGACTTTCACAGCAGCGCTTAAAAATCATTTCTTTAGGGGGAGGCGCTTTTTTACAAGAAGAAATTCAAGAGATTTGTTTATCTAACTGCATCGTATTCTTTTTAGATTTGTCTTGGGATTCTTGGAAAGAACGCATTAGTTTGATCATTGATAGCCGTCCTGTTTTACAAGGAAGAAGCTTAGAAGATATTGAAAAGCTATTTTACGACCGTCAAGCTATCTACTCAAACCACCATTCAAAAGTTGAAACTGATAATTTGGATATCGAAGAAGTAGCTAACTATATCGTTGATTCATTAAAAACAGCTTGGGATATTTATCAACCTTAATGAAATAAAGGTTTGTTCCCTTAACAAGCCTTTACAAAAAAAGGCGTAGCTTAATGCTACGTCTTTTTTCATCCCTAATGGGAACTCATATAAAAATTGATAAAAAAGGCAATGGTGATTACATACATCATCCAATGAATTTCGCGATGGCGTCCTGTAAACAGTTTAATCGCTGTGTATGAAATGAAGCCGAATGCTAACCCTTCTGCAATGCTGTAGGTTAACGGCATCATGACAATTGTTAAGAAAGCGGGAACAACTTCAGTGAAATCGTCGAAGTTAACGTTTCGAATGTCACTTAGCATAAGCGAACCAATAATAATGAGTGCTGGAGCAGTAGCAACGCTTGGGATAAATTGAATAAGCGGTGCAAAAAACAAGGTAAATATAAATAAGATGGCAACCGTTAATGCCTTTAAGCCGGTACGCCCTCCTTCTGCAATACCTGTTGCATTTTCAATATACGTATTTAGCGCAGTGCTTCCAAAAATAGCACTCGCCATTGTACCAATTGAATCTGCTGCAAGCGCGCGATTTAAACCTGGAATTTTACCGTTTTTATCTACTAAGTTTGCTTTTTTAGATAGTCCAATCAATGTCGCTAGCGTATCAAATAATTCTACGATGGTGAAAGAAAATACAACTGAAAAAATGCCGTAGGCAACTGCACCCTTTAAATCCATTTGAAAGAATGTTTCTCCAACGCTTGGCGGCGTAGCTGAAAAGACGTCTTTCAGAGAATGGGGAACTGCTTGTACTCCTACAATCATTGCTAATATTGTCGTAGCAAAAATACTTATAATAAGAGCACCTTTTACATTTTTAGCCATCAGTACAGCTGCTAATATCAGCCCAAAAATAGCAAGTAACGGGCCTTTATCCATGACATTTCCAAGCCCTACAAAAGTAGACTCGTTTGCCACAACTAATCCAGCGTTTTTCAAACCGATAAACGCAACAAAAAGACCAATTCCAACTGCTATTGAAGACTTTAATACGTTCGGAATGGCATCAATAATCTTTCCGCGTATTCCTGTTACCGTTAAAACAAAAAATAAGACCCCGGATATAAAAACTGCTCCAAGTGCCGTTTGCCATGACAATCCTTGTCCTAATACTACTGAATACGTAAAAAACGCATTTAAACCCATCCCTGGACCGGTTACAATCGGGAAGTTTGCCCATAGAGCCATCAGTAACGTACTAAATACAATGGCATAAATGGTAGCTGCAAGAGCCGCTTCTCGAGGGATACCCGCGTCAGACATGATAATGGGATTGACGATTACCATATAACTGACCGTCATAAAAGTTGTAAGTCCTGCTAGTATTTCTTGTTTTGGTGTTGTGTTGCGCTCTGATAGTTTAAACAAGCGCTCTAATATTCCGTTACGCTCCAACACGCGCGCCTCCCTACTTCTAAAAAAAAATAAAAAATCCTACCTATTCAAATGTCCTAAAAAGGACACGATTTAGGAGGATTTTACGTTTCAAAGTAAAATCTTTTGTCCTATTATAGTCTTAATTTGTAGATATGCAAAGGTGGAAAACGCTATCATTATAAAAATTTTTATCTTCCGTTAGTTTGGAATTTTGAAAATTTATTTCTCTTATCTTTTTAGTCTGTTGCAAGAGTACTCTTTTTACTCATTTATACAAAAAAGAGATTGAGACATAACTAAATAAATCCATTCTAAAGACAAATAAATGGAATAACCGCAGAAGTCTACGCCTTGTCCTCCAATCAACAGCTAGAAGCAACTAAACAGATGAAACCTACGTTCACCTTGACAACAAAAAACTCGAATTATTAATCAATAACTCCGATTAATAATTCGAGTTTTACTTTTGTTAAAATACTTTTATCCCGGCCTCTTCTTCGTTTTACATCTTACGAAATTAAAAGTGGAATTCTTTTTAAAAGACGATCTATCGAATGATTTGCCTCTTTCAGCACAATTCCCTGGTCAATGGTTTTTAGCACGCGATTCTCCATCACAATTTCACCGTCAACCATTGTTAGTTCTACATCTCCTCGCGTTGCTGAATACACAACTCTGGAAATAGGGTCTACGCCGTAAGATGGAAAAGTATGAAGCTGATTTAAATTTAAAATGGCAAGATCTGCTTTTTTCCCAACCTCTAAACTTCCAATTTCTTTTTCAAGCCCAACTGCTTTCGCTCCGCCGATTGTAGCCATTTCGAGCACGTGTTTTGCATTCATGGCTGTTGGTCCGTAAGAGGGTTTATGAATCGTAGCGGCCAGCCTCATTTCGTTGAACATATCCAAATTATTATTACAAGGAGCACCATCAGCGCCAAGGCTTAAAAATACACCTTGCTCTAATAAACTGGGCACATCTGCGATTCCCGATGCAAGTTTTAAGTTTGAGCCTGGGCAATGACTGACTTTTACTCCTTGATTCTTAATAATTTGCTTTTCTTGATCGTTTAGCCACACACAGTGCGCTAAAATAAGGCGCTCATTGGCTAATCCTAAATGGTCTAAGTACATGATATTTCTCATACCCGTTTCAGCTTCTACAATGCGAATTTCTTCTTGATTCTCAGAAGCATGAGTATGGACATGAACATTATAGGCAGCTGATAAATGGCTCACTTCACGCAGCAAATCTTCCGTACACGACAGCACAAATCTTGGGGAGAATGCGTATCGAATACGACCGTTATTTGAATTATGCCATTTTTCAAGCAGCTCTACGCTTTCTTTAATCGAGTCAGCCGTTGTCTCCTGCAGAGCTTTTGGCAGATCGTCGCCTTTTTTATCCATCATTACTTTTCCTGCAAGAGCTCGGATTCCACTCTTAGATATAGCTTGAAAAGCAGAGTCCGTATGATGAACAGTTTCCATATCGACAATTGTTGTAGTCCCGCTTTGAATGAGTTCACCGATCCCTAACAGTGCTGAATAATAGATAGATTCTTCATCATGCGAAGCTTCAAGCGGCCATATTTTCTTCTTTAGCCAGTCTAGCAGCTCTAAATCATCTGCTTGCCCTCTAAAAAGCGTTTGACATAAATGAATATGAGTATGTATAAAGCCCGGCACAATCGTTTTATTTGCTGCGTCAATGACTTTATCTACCTTTTCCGGATGCAGATTTTTCCCGATGGCTGCAATACGATTTCCAACAATATAAAGGTCACCGTAAATAATATCATTCTTCTCATTCATCGTAATAATCTCTGCATTTTTAATTAATGTGTGCGTCATACCTTCTTTCCCCTCTTTCGTAACATCTATCTATTTCTAGCTCAAACCGAACACTAACATCTTCAAGCAATCTTTCTTACACTGGTCTTAAATATATATGGTGCATGCTCTGAGTTGAATAAGTGCAGGTAACCTCATGGGCGATAGAGACTTTGGGTAAAAAAAATTCCTAGCTGATTATACAGCTAGGAGGTTGGATTTATGATAAAATCCCAAGTCCCTTTTTCAAGAGGTTATACGAAATCGCAGGAGAATAATGTGATCTTGTATTTATAATATGGTGTTTTCAGTCTATATACCAGCTTTTTGTCAGAAGTTCTAACATTGTTTTTTTATTCTTTTTCACTATGTGACTTTTCTTGACACCCTTAATTTTCATGTTATGCAATTTATTCTCGTTTCTTCTATGTAATATTTACTAAAAATAAAGAATCTATCTTCTGTTTCTATACAAAACAGAAAAGTTATTTTATGATTTGTATGATTAAAAAACTACAAATCTATATTTTAGGGGTGATTAACTTGGAAAAAATAAATGTTGGCTGTCGTTTTACGCTTTCCGTTATGAGCGATAACTTCATCGATATTATTTTAAGCGCACTAAACGAAGTGGATATGTCTAAAGTTCAGCGAAAAACGGACCGTGTTAGTACGTTTATTGAAGGAACTGCCAAAGACGTATTTGAAGTTGTACAGGCCATTTATAAAAGTGCTGGAAAATCAGAAAAGCATATTGTGCTGAATGCCACGTTTTCAACAGGGCGTCACGAAGAATATTTCGAAGAAAGAAAAATAAACTCAAAAGAAAACATGCCTTTAAACCAACAGCTTTGTGCTTCGTTCCCTGTATCCACTCAATTTTCTTTGTATCCATTAGATACGCCGCATTATGTAGACATCATCAAAAGCGGAATTGGCGCAGTTAAACAACAGGGAGTATTTGCCGAAACCGTGCCTTTTGCAACAGCTTTAGAAGGAGATGTGGACAAAATATTCGCTTCTCTATACGAATGCTTTATGAAATCTGTACAGCAAGCTCGTGTCGTGATGACAGTTAATATGTCAGCACACAGCCCTTCTTCAAAACGATAAATTACTTCTTATCTATTTATAAAGATAGAGTACTAGAAAGGATTTATATGAATATGGCTACAAAAAGAACGTTTTTTTCTTTTTCCCTGATAGGTGCATTATTATGTCTATTAGTCGTACCAAACTCTGTTCAGGCTAGTGAAAAACCTGCTCATTTAACGGTTGCTTCTTACACGCAGTTCTTGAAAGGGCAAGGTGATAAAAGTTCACTGTATGAATTTTCAAAACTGTCGCGTCAACAAAAACAAAAAGTTGTACAATCACTAAGGGATCCATCTCTGTTCAAAATGGATATTGAAGAGAGCAGCGGCACGGTCGAAGCTGCAAGTACAGCAGCATACGGAGCAAAAACGGCTTCACCTTTATTCAAAACAGCAGCTTATACGGCTTCTTATAAAGCGGCTGGATTTACAACAACAAAACTAACGGTGTATGTAGATTATTACACAAAAAGCTCCTCAGTAACTTCAGTCAAAAGTGTACGAGGTGTGGTCACAAAAAACGTAAACCCCCTTGTGTCTATTTCAAAAAAGAGCTCAAAATCTTGGGTACAAAATAATCGAGCCTACGGGCGAATTGACTGGCAGTGGAAAGTTGCAGCTAAAAATGCTGGAATCAAAAGACAAACCGCTTATGGTACGGCTTCCGGCGCTTCTGGCGGATCTACAGCTACAGTCAATTGATAATGAGGAATAAACGATGAAAAAAACGATGTGGTGGATTATTGGTATTACGGCCGGGGTGCTTTTACTAGGAATTCTGGTAGGTTATTTATCATTTTACAGCATATAAAAACAGCAGGTAATTTCACCTGCTGTTTTTTATCTAAATGTTATATTCTTGTCATAAAATTAAAACCTCCACTTACAGTGTCTAAGTGCCTGTAAGAAGAGGTTGGGATCACAATTGTTAGTAAGCCTGGTCTCTTCTCATCTTTCAAGCACTGCTTGTGGGAGTTGGCACGGTTCTATAAAGTCCGTTGCCGAGGTTTCACAGGGCCTATCCCTCCGCCTCTCTTGATAAGAAGTTTGTCGAATTTTGTTGATAATTGTTGATAAGATAAATATTATGTTACATGCTGCACAAACAGATGTCAACTACTTTTCAGAAAATTGTTTTCCCTCTAAAACTATGATATCGCTACCATTACTATGACAACTAGGTTACAAATATATAAATTTTTTATATTTTTTTATTACGCTTTTACAGCTGACTTTTTCTCAAAAGAAGTAATAGCCTCATCTAGCATACGAATGCCGTCATCTATCTGTTCTTTTGTCACAGTAAGCGGAGGTACCATGCGAATAACTTCACTTGCATTTCCGCAAAAATAAAATAACACGCCTTTTTCTAAAGCTAAGTCCAAAATCTCGAATAAAGCGTCTCCATCTCCTTCTCCCGTATGCGGATTAACAATTTCAATTCCAATCATAAGTCCTAAACCACGGATATCTCCAATAACTGAATGTTTTTCCTTTAAAAGATGCAGCTTTTCTAACGCATAAGCGCCCATTTTTTTCGTGTTATCCAGCAGCTGTTCTTCTTTCATCACTTCAAGAGTTGCAAGAGCTGCTGAACATCCGATAGGATTCCCTCCAAATGTTGTACTATGTGTGCCAAGAGGCCACTGCTTCATTAATTCTTGAGAAGCGACCGTTGCGCTAAGCGGAATTCCAGAAGCAATTCCTTTTGCTATAGCCATAATATCTGGTACAACATCAAACGTTTGGCCAGCAAACCATTCACCGGTACGGCCAAACCCTGTTTGCACTTCATCGAAAATAAGTAATATTCCGTGACGATCACAAATCTCTCTTAACTTCTTCATCCAACTTTTCGGAGGGATAATATAGCCGCCTTCGCCTAATACTGGTTCCAAAATAACGGCCGCCACTTCTTCAGGCGTGACTTGGTGCTTAAACAGTATTTCAAAATCTTTTTCAAGCTTTTCAGTAAAGTATACATCGCTGTCTAGCTCCGCAGGGCACTCTTTTGGATTGGCATATGGAATTTGATATGTCAGTCCTGAAGGCTGCTGAAATTGTCTATATTTGCTTTTCGATGTTGTAACACTTAAAGCTCCCATCGAGCGGCCATGAAAACACCCTAAAAAAGAAATAACATACGGACGCTTTGTAACATGCCTCGCTAATTTCAAGGCTCCTTCAATTGCTTCGGTGCCACTATTTCCAAAGAAAAAGCAGTCTAAATTGCCCGGCGTTACTTTTCCTAACTCATCGGCTAACTTTAATATCGATTCGTACATAATGACACCTGAGGGACCGTGCAATAATTGATCTGCTCCGTCTTTGATTGCTTTTACTACTTTCGGATGTCTGTGTCCTACATTTGTCGTAGCGATTCCGGAAGTAAAATCGAGATATTCTTTACCATCCAATCCATAATAATAGCATCCTTCTTCTTTCACAACGGGCAAATTCGGATGATCTTTAGCCATTGTGGGTGCTAGCAATTCAGGCATTCTTTCAAATAAGTGACTCCAATCTTTAGACATACTACATCCTCCTTGAAATTATACAAATCAATTAATCTTATTCCGAAATATAGTTACTTATTAAACAATATTAGGAAATCCAGTTATACTAAACGCTTTAATAGAATAGTAATAAAACTTATTTTACTATGCATTTTTATTAAAATCAATTGTATAAATATTTATATATATAATTAATATGCGGAGTCTCATCCCTTCCGCTTTTCCCATAGGAGTCTTCGCCTTTCCCTCCAATCAACAGTCAGAAGTACTTACATATATGAAACCTGCGTTCACCATAACCATAAAAAAATCCGAACGATTAATCGTTCGGATCCTCCCTCAACTAAAATACTACTGTCACAGCCTCTTTAAGTATATTTATTCAAGATGTTTGGCATCATTGATTGTTTCAAGACGCCATTTTCCACTTTCATAAGCAAAAGTTGTAATCGATGTATTTTGTAAAATAGTAGTTCCTGTTCCTTGTTCTCCGCTTGTTACATGATGAATGAATGTATTAATTGCCGCCCCGTGACTAACAACTGCTACTTTCTTTCCAATAGACTCCTTCATGATTTCCGTTAAACGCCGAACCATCCGTTCTTGAGCGGCTTCGAGTGTTTCAATATTATATAAAGGTTCTTCTCCCCAATTTGTCGCATAGTTTGGCACAAGATCATGCAGAACTTCTACGTTCTTTGATTCTAATTCTCCAAAAGAGCGCTCGCGCAGCTGCTCACAAACCTCGACTTTCTCTACTTTAGCGACTGCGGCAATTTTCCCAGCCGTCTCCTGCGCACGAAGCAAATCGCTTGTGTAGACTACATCAATATGGATATCTTTAAAACGTTCCGCTACGCGTTTGGCTTGTTGCTTTCCTGTTTCGTTGAGCGGAATATCAGCATGCCCTTGAATAAGTTTGTTTTTATTCCAATCTGTTTGGCCGTGTCTAATTAAGTAAAGCATCGTAATCCCCCTTTAATCTCGTTTTAAAAATTGATAAACAGCTTTATCAACCTCTGAGCTTTCATGTAAATCCGAATGTGCTTCATGAAACGTTTGGAGATGAATGTGTTCGGTAAACTCTTGCAGTCCGTATGCACTTTCTACTGTTACCACTCCATCTGTCTTATCTCCCACATCTCCTGCTCCTGAAAAAACGTCGATCTCTTTTGAGAAATCTTGACGACTTTCGTATAGCTTGTTTAACGCTATAGAGTGAAAAGCTAAATCACGAGCCCCCATAGATTCAATATGATTGCGTGCATGAGGATACATCTCCATTAATTCCTGATAATCTAATCCTTGAATCGGCGATCCTAACGTAACTAACTTTTGAATATATTGAGGGTTAGCCAAACTAACTGCTGCTGCTGTTACTCCTCCCATACTATGTCCAACTAAATCAACAGAAGATGCTTTATATGTATCACGTACATCTTGCATAATAGCTTCAATCCATTTTTGCTGCTGTGCAATACTGGCATCTGGCTTTTTAAAGACGATATGAATAAGCGGGAGTTTTCCCTCTTTTGCTTTCATAATGTGCTTCCACTGAATAGCTCCATCTTTTTGAACGACGCAGTAAGCTACTTTAGTTCCCCATCCGTTTTGTTCAAATCGTTTAATCATTTTCCCTAAGCTTTTTTGACTGCCTAAATAGCCATGAATAAATAAAACCGGCACATTTTTCGATTGGGCGCCTCGTTTTATTTGTGGGGCAAAAATATAAAAACAAAGCGAAATAAATAATATGATACTAATCAATAAAATTAACAGCCGCAAGTTCTCACCCTCCGATCGTCTCGTCTATTACACTCATTAATAAAAAAATTTGGAGTAAATTTTATTCTGATACGTCCTGTAAGCTGCAGAACTTGTCATCTTTTTCTTGTCAACGAGCTGCTCAAAGCGCAAACGCTTTTCCGTAAGCATCTCTGTTAGCCTTTGTTCTTCATTAGCATCCGTGCATATAGAAATCAATTCTTCTATTGTAGCCATATCTCGTTTTAGCTCTTGTTCATCACTTATCATATTTGCATTTTTTAACATCCTATACGCTTGGCGCAGTTCTTCAGGTATATGTGATAAATCTTCTAACTTTAATGGTTTTCCTTCCCCAGGCAGCTTATCAAAGTCACCGTCTTTTATTGCTTGTCTAATTCTTTCTTCAGCAATTATATACGCAATATCCAAGGAAAGACCTCCTTTAAGAAAATATAAAATTCAATCTTACCTTCTATATAAAAGATGTATAAAAAACACAGCTTTTATAACCGTATTTTTTATTATACTATGATTATAAAAATTGAACTACCTTCACTTCTTGGAGAGACTATCCTCCCTTTGTGAAATCGTTTCTAGAGCTTCACTCCTTTCACTATCAAACTTTCTTGAGCAGTTTGTTAACGAGCTGAAAGTCAATAAACGATTCTGCATGAGGTTTTGTTATCTTATCTTACTATATTTATACAAAAAAGCCTCCTTACGCATGTAAGGAGGTGGAAAAAGGTAATTCTAAGGTCATCATGTTATGCCTACTTTCTATAAAACCACATTTTGATAGCGTTTTCAATGTTTTTTTATTACTTTACTAATTTTCTTTTCGTTTAATGAGACTCCGTACATATAACGAAGCCTCACCAAATTTCTACTCTTCTTTATCTGATGGAATCATAATTTCTCCTTCATGCTCTTGTTTTTTCAAAAGCAGCTGGAGAATCGTTTTAGATAATTTACTAGGCTGATAGGGTTTAATCAGAAACTCACACACTCCAAGCTCTAATCCTTTGCTTCTTTCGTCTAGAGCAGATGAGATTAAGATAGGAATTTTTGCTGTCTCTGTATTTTCTTTGAGATGCCTTAAAACATCCCAGCCGTCTAACTTATTTTCTCCTAGCATGATATCTAGAACAACCACTTCAGGCTTTTGCTGATGAATAGAGTTTAATGCGTCTTCTCCGTTATTAAAATACCGAACGTGAAAGCCGCTTTCTTTTAATTCTACCTGTAAAAGCGTCGCTAAACTTTTATCATCTTCTACAATCACTACGCTTTTACGGTTATCATTCGCACTTATCATCATTTCTTCATCGTACTGAACTTCATGTAGAAGCGGGAGAACAACCGTGAATGTTGTTCCTTTTTTCCATTCTGATTGTACAGTAATGTCTCCACCATGAGCTTTTACAATTTCTTTTACAATTGCTAACCCTAGACCCGTTCCGCCAATTTTGCGCATATCGGAGTTATCTACTCTGTAGAATTTGGTAAACAAATGTCCTAGCGCTTCACTTGGTATACCAATTCCTTCATCTTGAATATCAATATAAACAGCGTGTTCCTTTTGATACACTTTAACTGTAACGTTCCCTCCATCGGGCGAATATTTTACTGCATTGCTAATTACATTATTAAACAATTGAAGAAGCTTATCTTTATCTCCCATTACTGTAAAATGCTCTTGATCGGAAATCATATCAAATTCATGCTTACTTGTTTGTATGTTCTGGACCTCAATCACCTGCTTAATAAGTGGCAGAATGTCTTGATACTTTTTATCGTAGGTTTGTTTCCCCGCTTCCATTCTTTGGACATCCAAAAAATCGTTGATTAAAGAAGTTAACCGCTGTGCTTCCTGATAAATAGTAGTTAAATACTTCTTCTGTCTTTCTTCTTTTAATGTTTTGTTTAGCATAAGCTCAGTGAACCCTAATACACTTGCTAAAGGTGTGCGCAGCTCGTGACTCACAGTGCTTACAAATTCCGACTTCATCTGATCAACTTCAAATTCTTTCGTAATATCACGATGAACGAACAATACGCCAAACATCTGACGGTTTCGATATACGTATTCGCTATAAACTTTTATAACTTTTCGCTTACCTTCCGTATGCAGATAATAAACAAAAGACTTTTCTACTTGCTCTCCCTTACAAATGGCTTTAACGTATTGTCTTAGCTCCTCTATATTTTCGACTTTTTGAGAGAGAGCATCTAGCCATTGATCACGAGAAAGCTGAAGAAGCCCGCTTTGATGCTCATATTGAAACAATTCGCTAGTCTTCGTATTTACTTGTAGAATCGTACCGCTTGTATCTACAAGCTGCATTCCTTCTTGAATCGAATTTAAAATATCTTGAGATAGCAGTCTGTCATGCTCAGACTCTTCGTAAATATAAATTTTTTCAAGAGCAATCGTAATTTGTTTGGCCAATATTTCAAATGTCTGTAATTCATGTTCTGTGTATTCATCCGCGTAGCGGCTGTAAAACATATAGGCTAGCATATCTCCCTGTGAAGACAGCACCGGTACGATAACATCATACAAATAAAACGTTTGCTGATGATATAGGCGCTCATGTTCTCTACACTCTCTTTTTACTACCATGCATTTTTTCGTCTTTTGCACATGATCAACATAATTATTATGAAGATTTGCCACCATCTGTTTAACACTTGATGAAGATAGACCAAATGAAGCATGTGTCTTTTTATCGGTTAGCATAATAAAACCGTGATCAGCTTTCATTACTCGGCTCATGTTTGTGACAGCACTCGTGAGAACTTCTTGCTTGTGAAGAGAATTTGTTAGTCCATGCACAAATAAATTGCGCAATTCTAACTCTCCTTCTCGTTCCTTTGTCAATTCCAATGCGTGCTGAAGTTCATCTTGCTGACTGTGCAACTCATCTTGCTGTGCAATCAGCTCTTCATTTTGAGCCGTTAACTCCTGTTCGTTATTTTGCAAAGTCGATACCATTTTGTAAAAGGCCTGAGATAGCATACCGATTTCATCTCTTCTATGTTCATCAAATGTCATAGGCATTTCTTTTCCCGCAGCAATTTCGCTTGCCGTATATGCTAGCTGACTCAGCGGCTTTACAAACTTATTTAGCAATACCCGTGTAAGCAATAATAAAATGACCACTGTAAACGCTAAAAATAAAATAAAGAACGTTTGACTTTTCTGCATGTCACTCGACGTGTCATCGTACTGTGTATTTAAGTCTTTAGTTAATTCATTTTGGTAGTCATCAAGTTCTTTTTGCATTTGTTCTATTGATTTAGAAGCAGCCTTCCGCTCAGTACTAGAGCGGACTCCTTCAATGCCTTTTTTGTCGTAAATATCTTTAAAATAAGGAAGCGTTTGATTAAAATACGTGTTTAGCATCACCGTCGCTTCATTTACAAACGTACGTTCACGTCTATCTGCCGCTAGACCTGCAAGTCGATCAAGATTTTCTTCGATACTTTTTTGCTGACTTGCAGCCTCGTTATACATATCCTCTGAATCAAATGCAATAAACCCACGAGCCTGCAAAAAAGCTCTGTTCATTGATTTATCAATTGTAGATAGCAGCTGTGCCTTTTCCCGTACTTGTGCCCTGTACTGGGCATAATCAGCTGTAATTTCTTTTTGCCGTACAACAAGTACAGTTGAACCCGCCGCAAAAGCAAGTAAAAGGATACTTGCTAAGAAGATGAACTGGGTTGAGATACTTTTTCGTTTTAGTTTATTGTTCATCTAAAATTTCCTCAACACGTTCGGCTAGCAATAGGGGACTAAACGGTTTAGACATAAAATACGCAGCCCCTGCTTCTAACACTCGGCTTTGATCAGCAGCTTGATTCTTAGCTGAAAGCATCAATACTTTTGTATGGCGCTTATCTTTCATTTCTTTTAGCTGCTGAATGACTTCAAGCCCGGTGAACACGGGCATCATATAATCCAAAATAATTAAGTCAAAATCACGTTCTTTAATAAACTCCAACGCTTCTTCGCCGTTTTCTGCTTCCGTCACTTCATGTCCTTCATCTTCAAGCGTATCTACCACTAACATACGAAGCACTTCTTCATCTTCCGCTAATAAAATTTTTGCCATTGTTATTCCTCCGCTTGTAGTCGTCCATACGTTTTTTGCAATATGAAGTAGGACGGCTTTATTCGTTCGTGAAAAGTTGGATACTCCCAATTTTTCCACTTGTATAAGTAAAAATCTTTTAATAAAAGTTCTCCTTTTTTCTGAGTCGGAAACGTATCTTCCACGTCATTGCTCTTCTTATTAACAGCTACGACTCCCACTTGAATTCCTTTCATTTTCTCGCTGGATTCTAATCCTTTTTTGGACCAAATATCTCCCATTATTTCTTTTTGACTCGGGTCTTTTACATTTAAAAGCGCCCAAGGAATGCGAAGTTCAGCAATTCCATTTGATTCATTCACTTTAAAATCTGCCAGCGAATCAAATGAAGAAGAGTTAGGATCGCTGTTTCCTTCTTGGAGCTTCCCAGTTTCATAGGCGTCAAAAGGAATGGTTCTCTTGTTTTTCCCCTCTCCAATCGCTAACTCTTTGTTAAGGGCGAGCCTGATTGGATTAAACATGCCGTTATCTTTTGTATCGGTTCCTTTTACAGATGGAATCATTTGAAGCTGATGGGCATACGAAAAATAATACGTATCGTAATAGCTGTCTATCCACAAGTGACTGTCTTCTTTCCCGTTTAATTCTGCTACAAAATCAATTCCTTTTGTTTTTAAAGAAGGAATTTGAGGAATCTTTGACTGTCCCTGATTGTTAATTGTGTTAAACAAGAAATAAAGCTTTTGATCTTCCAGCTCTTTTGCACTCACGTGTAGATATAGATAACCTTCATCACTTGTAATGTTCAATGCTTTTAACTTCTTAGACGGCTTATATACCGACTTGCTGTTCAGCTTTTTCCAATCATCTGATTTGCCGTCTACTTTGACTTTCAGCTTTGTTCCTGGATCAAAACTCAACAGGCCAAAATGCTGTTCTCCCGTTTGCAAATTCGTCCAAAATGGCCTGCGGTTCGGATTGTCGTACTCCATCGTATTCCACGTTCGCTTAAACCATTCATCTTGCCATGTAAAGACCATACCGCCAGCCATTTTTTCTTCAACAATATCTTCGTACAAGCGTGACAGAATCTTTCCTTGTTCTTGTTCCGTATGAAAGCCTTGATCCCATCCGTATACGTTTCTATGGGTGAGTCCTCGCGAAGCTGGAATGCCAAATTCAGCAACAAGCACGGGCATATGATGAACTTCTTTCATATTTTGCAAATAACCTGCGTAGTTATTTTTCTCTCCTCGATGATCGCGATAAGCGAGATAACGAGGTTCATAGTTTAAGAAATCAGGATAGTAAGGATAAATATGATAAGAAGCAAATAATCCCGGCTCAAATTTTTTAGTTGTGTGAATTAAATTAGGATTAACAGACACTTTATCTTCGTCTTCAGAAGGCTCATATGGATGAGTCAATAAATCCGTCGTCACCCAGTTCGTAAAGCTCATAGGCCGCTGCCAATCATATTTATCCTGCTCATAGGAAATTGTTTTTTCCATAAGCTGCGCAAGCCAAATTTCAAAGGGATTGCCTTTTTCAGTATAGATGTACTTCCCTTTAAAATCTTTCATTCCTTTATGTTTTTCATTTGTCGAAAGGGCTACCGTGGGATCCCATTCAACTCCTATAATCCAGCCTAAAACATAAGGAGACACGTCTGCTGTATACGTTCCGCTTGCATGTCCCGTCCGTTTTGGCAGTGTTGCATTTCCATGAATAACGTTTACAATCCTTTTCATTTCAGCTTCAAATTCTTTTGTATTTTCCTTTGCAAAAGCATCTTGTGAATCATAGAAAACTTCTTCATTCACCCATACTCCATGAAAAAGATAAATGGGTTCTTTGGCTTTTTGGTTATACTCAGCAAGCGCTTCATAAAAGCCGGGAGGGTGAATGGTGTATACGCGGATTGAGTTTGCATTCATCTTGCCAATTTCTTTAAACCAGCGCAAATATTCTTCTTTCGAAATAGCGGTCTCACCAGGGAAATGGCCTGGCTTACTAATGCCCATATTTACTCCTTTAATCAGCAAATCTTTCCACTTGCCGTTTTGATAAACTTGCAAATAATCTTTTCCTACTTTCCCTGCTACTTTACGGTCAGCATCTTCATAGATTTCCATATTTTCATTAAAAGTAACAGAAGCAGGCTGCGATGCATTTTGCTGTTGATCTATAATCTTATTCATAAGAGGCAGATAAACAGTCCAGTAAAAAGAAGACTCATCTTCTTTTCCGATTTTCTCTGTCCATTTCTTCCACACCGGGTAAAAAGAGGTTTGATAAATGGAAGGTACTTCTCCTTGATCTGCAAAATCTCCTGCAAAGTAATAAGTATCATATCGCTCTTTATTATGATGAACGACTGCTGGTATGGACAAAGGAATACCATTTTCCTTTAGCTTGTTTTTTCCTTCAGAATCCAAGTGAAAGACAAACTGAGCCTGCACATCACTTTTTTGCTGAGGTGTAATTACGTCAAACCAATATTGATAAGCAGATTCATCCTGTAAATTCAATGTTTTTTTTCCTTGTTTTGTATATTGAAACCATACTGGATTTTCTTTTAATTCTTTTTCCGTTATAATAACGAGCTTATTGGATTCATTAACAAACAGTAAGCCTCTGCCCGTAAGGTTCCACTCTTTGTTGTACTGCTTTTTGTAAGCACTTTTCACCCAAGCAGGAACTTCTTCACTGCCGAATTCATCAAAATAGCGACCAATCCAGCCGGACCACGTAACATTGTACAATTCATACAGTTCTTTGCGAACGTCTAGAGAAGTAGGACTTCCAAATGTATTAAACTCTCCAATCAGCGTTTTTGTACGTCCATTCAGTGCTTTCTTAACGTAGCTCACGTCTTCAGAAGTCATGCCGCCATACACCAGCTGAGAACGATCTCCTCTTTTAGCTTTTACGCCTAAATCTTCTTTGTATACGCCATACGTGTCCGTGATATAAATCATATCTGCAGAGTTTGTTTTTGGCAGAGATTTAATGCTGTATGTTTTATCTCCATTCGGATAAAACCCTGCATAATCTTTTGAGATTTCATAATGCTTCCCGTCTTTGCGTACTTTCGCTTGATTCAGCATCCACATTAAGCCCTGATGCTCTCGAAACGTTTGATCTGGCACTGTTTTATCAATGACAAGCATATTCAAATCAGTTGGTTTCTGTAGCTGCCAAATAAGAAATGGCGAAGCCGTTACTGCCATAACCAAAATAATGCCGCCGATTAATAACCATTTTTTCATTGTGAAACTCCTTTTCGCTGCATGTCTCCCCAGCCTTTTTTATTGCGAATAACGTCCAACAATCCATGACAGCGCCATATAACAGTTAGAGGGCGATACCAAAAGGATTCAGTCAGGGAAAAGACAAACAGCTTAGCGATATCAGATACTTTTGGATATTTGCGAAGGCTCCACTCTTCTAGCAAAACAGCCGCCATCGAATAAAGAGAACCATATACAACCATTAAGAGAAAAAGCAAATACGCAAATTCTACATAAATCCCGCCTACAACTAGAGAAATAACAATAAACAAATAGCCTAACATTTCCATGACCGGCCCGATTAGTTCAATAAACACAAAATAAGGCATAGAAATCATTCCGATACTTCCGTATTTCGGATTAAACAGCATCTCTTTATGCTTCCAAAGACTATCAAATAAACCGCGGTGCCAGCGGTTTCGCTGTCTTCGCAAATATTTGATTTCATCAGGTGCCTCTGTCCAGCATACAGGATCTGGAATATAAACAATTTGATTGTTGGCTTTTTTCTGTTTAATCAGTCGGTGGAGGCGAACAACAAGCTCCATGTCTTCGCCGACTGTATGAGAATAACCCCCAGCTTCAATCACCCAGCGTTTAGAAAATACGCCAAATGCTCCTGACACAATAAGTAATAAATTATGGCGACTGAGACCAATGCGCCCCATAAGAAAGGCACGTAAATATTCAATAATCTGCATCACAACAAGCGGCTGCGTATCAAGTCCAATCGATACGACCGCACCGTTTTCGATTTTACATCCGTTTGCAATTCGAATACTTCCTCCTGAAGCAATTACTTCTCCGTCTGAATCAATAATTGGCTTCATAACTTTTAAAAAAGCGTCTCTTTCCAACACTGAATCACCATCGATCGAACAAAAATAAGGATAGTTGGATAAATTAATTCCTGCATTTAATGCATCTGACTTTCCTCCATTTTGTTTATCGACTACATATAAATAATCGTATAATTTAGAACGATATACAGCTTTTACTTCTTTCGTCTCCACTTGCTTTCTCACAACTCGATTCATTTTCACAAGAGAAAACTCTTCGATGAGCTTTTCTAACGTATCATCTGAAGATCCATCATTTACTACAATTACTTCATATTCCGGATATTCAATTCCAAGCAGCGAACGCACGCTTCCAATAATCCCCACAGATTCGTTATAAGCGGGAACTAATATAGATAACGGCGTTGTATAGCTAACCGCAAGCAAATCTTCATAAGGTTCTTCATCATTTAATTGATATTGCTTTCGCAGTTGAAAAGCAGAGATGATAAACATCATAAAATAAAAACAAAGCACAAAAATCATATAAGCAAATACAGCCCATCCGCAAACGGACAAAAAAAGATGCCAAACACTATTCCACAACCGTAATTCCTCCCTTTTCAAGCCATTCTGCTGCCATATCTTTCGAAAACTTGTCATCAGTCGTTTCATATACATGAACTAAGTATTCTGTACCCGTTGGGATTTTCATCATTGACTGAGCAGCATTCGAACGCACAAGAAAATGAGAATCTTTCAGCGACTGCTCGAGAAGTGACAATCCCTTCTCATCTCTCGTTTTGCCTACTAGTTTGGTAGCCATCATTCTCTCTTGCCACATATCTGATTGAAGATGTTTCGTGAGCTCCTCTACTTTTAATGGAAAAGATAAAGCGTTAAGTGATTTCAACGAACGAATTCGCAGTTCTTCTGATGAACTTTTCATGTGCATTTTTAAGAAATCGATATACTCTAACTTATGATTGATACCGATCATATCGATAAGTGGCAGCTGAATTTCTTCTTGCAGGTCTTCAAATTTATTAATAAATTGCTGAAACTGCTCACTGTTCATAGTTCCAAACAAAGAGCGGTACATAAATTCAGACAGCGGTTTAGAGGCATTCGTCATGTATATAACAAACTCAGGACGGTTTAGCTTAACTAAAATCTTTAAAATTTGATTTTTTTCAGCCGCTGTACTATTTTTTTTCTCATACATTTCTACTAATTGGTCTGTTAGCGTAGTAAGACCAAAATCTTCAATAGCATAAAGGGCATTCATTCTGACACTCCACCTAGAATGATGCAGCTCTTTTTTATATTTGGGTGTAAAAACCTTCTCCGCATAGAGCGTGATGTTATTTCGAATGTCATCACCTTGCACAGCTGCAGAAAAACCGCTCAATAGTTCCTCTACACCCGCCAGCTCTATTTTATTTTTAGGCTCTATCCGATGTTCTTCATCTTTTCTGTATAAATAAATAAAAAGAGATTCTTTTATACTATTTTTATAGGATTCTACTTTTGCCCGGAAAGCGTTTAAACGCGCTTTTTGAATAAGTAAATAACTTAGAAAACAAACCAACAGCAATAGCAATCCGCCAAATAAGGCATATACCACTTGAATTGACATCCCCATTTATTTCACCTTCTTCATTAAATGACGTACGCGCGCTTCAAGCTCCATTAACTTAAATGGCTTTGTCATGTAATCGTCTGCCCCAAGTTCTAATGCTCTTTGAATATCTTGTTCGCTGTTTCGTGATGTAAGCATAATAACCGTGTACTGATCGTGACGTTTCTGCTGCCTTAATTTTTGCAGCACTTCTAAGCCATCCATCTTAGGCATCATTCCATCTAAAATAACAAAGTAGTGATCGCTAGAGTGAATCCATTGGGACTCAAAAAACTCGATGCCGTCTTTAAACACTTCTATTTTCACTTCATAACGATCTCCTACATCAATCTTACTTAAAAGCTCTTTCAGCATCGTTCGAATGATAGAATCATCATCAATAATAGCCATACGAAGCGTTCGCTTTTTAACCAGCTTGCTTTGAGAAGAAGCTACAATTTTTTGACGTCCTGATTCCTTCGCTATATATAATGCTTCATCAGCTTGATGAAGCGCTTTTTCTAACGGCCATTCATTGTTATGAACTTCTACAACTCCGCCGGAAAAGCTGCAATAAAACGAATTGCTTTGATGTGTGAACACTTTTTTCACAAAGGAATTCAACAGTCTATTTAATACTGTTTCTGCCTCTTTTATATTGGTTTTTGGCAGTAAAAGAATAAATTCTTCGCCTCCATATCTAAAAATGTGATCTGTTGGACGAATTTCATGCTTCATATACTCTACAAATGCTTGCAGCACGCGGTCTCCCATAAGATGTCCATACTGATCATTTATTCTTTTAAAGAAATCTAAATCTAAAATCGCTAAACAAAAAGGATCTTTTAAGCGGTCGTAGCTGGATAGCTGCTGACTGTAGATTTCTTTTAAATACGTTCGGTTATAGGCTCCTGTTAATTCATCAAACATTAAATAGGAGTTAAACATTTGCTTTCGTTCAATATGGTGACCAATTCGAAGTAGACTTTCTTCCAAATCGAAAGGTTTAACAAGAAAGTCATCGGCCCCTAATTTAAAAGCCTTCAAACGCGTCTCTTTTTGATTATCAACGCTCATCATGACAATCGGGACGAACAGTTGCTTTGTTTTATCACGTAAAAATGAAAGAATGTCAAAGCCTGTACAGTCTTTCATATGTACATCAACAACAAAACAATCCGGCTTTAATTCGTAAAAAGCCGTAATGGCTTTTTCTTTAGATGCAGTTGCTAATACGTACCATCCCTGCTTTTCAAACTGTTCTTTTAAATACATCAGCATTGAAAGATCGTCGTCCACAAGTAAAATGCTAGCTGTTTGTTCACTGATTTCTATCGGTTTATTTATATCTTCTGCGGATTGAATTTCATCTTGATAACAAATTTTAATAATATCTAATAAAAAAGTATTCAACTCCGCGTAATCCCAGATTTTTTTCTGTTTTTTTTCAACAGCTTCCATTAACGCGCGGGAACGATCTCCTAAATAATGCAGTCCAATA
This sequence comes from Priestia sp. TRN 1309, assembly GCF_050846875.1. Taxonomy (NCBI): domain Bacteria; kingdom Bacillati; phylum Bacillota; class Bacilli; order Caryophanales; family Bacillaceae; genus Priestia; species Priestia sp. TRN 1309. The sequence goes on from NZ_JBOZGM010000003.1 coordinate 499,748, forward strand.
GTCGCAGACGTTCCAGAAATTGAATGCAAAAAGCGGTACACCTCTTCATGAGGTATTTCTTTATTTTGATCAGTCCACTCTTGCAGCTGCTTACGCACATTAGCTAATAATGCAATTTGATATTTATCCATCTTATACACCCTTTGTTCGATATAGTTAACACTTACCCCATATTACTCCATCCATTTTTCTATAATATTTTGTAAGTAAATGAAATATTTTCTTACTTTTATTTTAAGTATGTTTTTTCCAAATGAAAAGCAATTCCTTTTTAACCATACTTTTCCTCTAATGATTTTACTTTAAAATGATTCTTTTTTCACTCATTATTTTTCTTTCCAGATAAGTAAAATGTCCTGTTATCTTCTTTACAAATAGACCTGCAACCTTATTGACAAAATTAATGAGTCTTTGTTACCCTTATACACGTTGTAAAAAATTTAAAAGTGAATGTTAAGGAAAGCAGCCGTTTTGATGAACGATCAATCAAATCAGGTTCTTTCCTTTTTATATTTTTACTAAGGCAGATACTTTGCTAAATAAAGTTTCGCTTTATACACCGTGTCCTCTTTGTCATAGGCGCACTTAGACCGAAAACAGACGGAAAGGAGTATAAAATGTTTACTCAGCTTACAGAAAAAAACCAGAATGCAGAAGAACTAAAAGAAACACTTGATGATTTAGAGTTTCAGCTATTTCGCATGCAGGATAATTTAAAAGAAATTGCTAAAAAGTACGAAGTTATCGGTGTCGATCAACCTGAAGATAATCAGTTAGTTATTGTATCGGCACAAAATGACGGAAACGCATGTAAAATTATGCTAAATGAATGCACAAAAGCCTATAGAGGGGCTTGGGATTTTGCCATCGATGGCGTATATGAAGATAATCACACGATTTTTATTGGTGATATTAAAGGTCCCGCTAATAAGGGATATGGCTCTGTATGTATGAATTATTTAAAAGAAGTAGCGGTTGATCAAAATGTTCATGTCATTAAAGGAGATATCGCTGAGCGCGACTGGGATCATCTCGAAAGATTAATTCATTTTTATGAAAAACATAACTTTGAAGTAAATATTGATTATACGAATAAGTGCGGAGAAATTGAATGGACTCCAGCTTATCAATAAAAAACGAACAGACAGCGTCTGTTCGTTTTTTTTATTTGATATATGCTAAGCTTTTTTTAATACTGCTAAGAGGACTTTCTATGCACTGATCTTGTTCAACGATCCACCATTTTACGCCTGCTTTATTGCCTTCTTTCATGACAGCCTTTACATTTACCCCTCCGGTACCAAGAGGAGCAAAGAATTGCTCGCCGTCTGTTGTCATATCTTTTAAATGGATAAAAGGCGTACGATTTCGATAGTGCTTCATCCACTCAACTGGATCTTCGCCTGCTTTAGTGAGCCAATAAATGTCCAGCTCTACATTTACCCCAGTTTCTTCTAGAATCGTTTGGAGAGCTGACTTTCCAGTTGACAATTTTTTTAGCTCAAAATCATGATGGTGATAGCTAAACGACATGCCTTCTTTTTTACAATAAGCATCAATGTAATTTAAAGAATCAATAAGTTCGAAATATCCTTTTTCAGTTTGTCGTTCAGGCATTAAATAAGGACAAACAATATGTGAATTTCCAACTTGCTGCTCAAAGTGAATCACTTGCTCTAAATTTGCTTCTAATTGTTCAAGCGGCACGTGACTAGAAGCTGCCTTCAGCTGTAAATCCGTTAACCATGCTCTTACTTCTTGCGCTGTATATCCTTCGTACCCTGCAAACTCTACCCCTTGATATCCTAAAGCAGCTACTTTTTGAAGAGTTCCTTTAAAGTCTTTTTTCGTTTCTTCACGCAGCGTATAAAGCTGTACTCCTACAGGTATCTCTCCCATCTTCTCTCCCCCTGTTCATTAAGAAAGTGATTGAACTATGGCTAAATCAACCCAATCTAAAGACGAACAAATTGAACTAGTATGAATTACTTGTTACACAGCTGTTGATTTCCGTGCAAGACTTCGCTTTCCGCGGGCGGCCGATGAGCCTCCTCGTCGCTTACGCTCCTGCAGGGTCTCACCTGTTCCGCTTTTCCCGCAGGAGTCTTCGTCTTGCCCTCCAATCAACACCTAGAAGCAATTAACTACAATTAAATCTACGTTCATCCTAGAAAGGAAAAAATCCGAACGAATTTGATTCTCGATCAACAATCAGATTCTTTCGGATCCTTCTTTAACTACATACTTTTTTCTCAACACCTGCTGCTTTTTATTTTACTGCACTTCCAAGCATTCCTGAAATAAAATGACGCTGAAGTGCTAGGAAGAAGACAATGATTGGAATGGTTGCAATCGTTACCCCCATCATTACTTGACCGTAATCAATAATCGATAATCCAATTAAGCTTGAAAGAGCAACTGGCAATGTAGCCATTTCGTTTGATGTAGTCGCAACTAAAGGCCACATAAAGTTATTCCACTGTGTCATAAATAAGAAAATAGCTGCTGCAGCCATCGCAGGCTTCATAGAAGGAAGCACAATGGTTAAAAAGATTCTCATCTCTCCAGCACCGTCCAAACGTGCTGCTTCAATCAGTTCCGTTGGAAAAGCTAAAAAGTTCTGACGTAATAAAAAGATAGCGAACGGAAAGCACAGCTGCGGAACAATAAGAGCAAAATACGTATCAAGCAAATTAAAATTCGACATCAGCTGAAAAAGCGGAATGAGCGTTGCTTGATATGGAATCATCATGGACAATAAAAGCGTCGTAAAAATTGCGTTTCGGCCTTTAAATTCAAATTTAGATAGCGCATATGCAGCTGTAGAACAAACCATTAAAGCTACAATCACATACACTACTGAAACAAATACTGAGTTAAAAAAGACCCGCCCTAAATCAATTGAAGCATTTAAATTTTGTAGATTTGTCATAAATTGATCGCCAGGCTTCAGCGTTGGAGGGTTTGTAAACATTTTTCCCGATTCATTCGTAGCGCCGATAATCATCCAGTAAAACGGAAAAATAGAGATAATCGTGAACAGCCCAAGCATGCTGTATAATCCTATTTTACGCATGATGTTGCTTTTCTTTTTAACCTTAGGCACGGTAGCTACTGCGGTTGCTTCTACTCTCTCTAATACACTCATGATTTATCACCCGTAAATTTAAATTGGAAGAACGTTAAAATACCGACTAATAATACAACAACGTACGCAATGGCTGAAGCATATCCAAAATCAAAATATTTAAAGCCATTTTGATAAATATATAAGCCTAGCGTCATCGTGGAATCAGCAGGGCCGCCTTTTGTTAAGTTAAAAGGTTCGTCAAACAATTGAAGCGTGCCAATTGTTGATAAAATAGTAGCAAACAAGATAACGGGTTTTAATTGTGGAACCGTTACGTGGAAAAACTTTTGAATACGATTTGCCCCGTCTAAATCAGCTGCTTCGTAAACTTCATGAGATAAACTTTGAAGAGCTGCTAGAAAAATAACCATATTATAACCTGTCCATCTCCAAGTCATCGCCACGATGATTGAGACTTTAGCCCAGAAAGGATCTCCCAGCCACTGAATGGCATCGATACCGAAAAACCCTAAAATAGTATTCATAATTCCTTCATCTTGAAGAATGATTGAAAACAAAATAGAATAGGCAACTAGCGACGTTACTGCGGGCAAGAAAAATGAAACTCGGAAAAAACCTTTTAGTCTTAAAAGCTGACTGTTTAACGCGTTAGCTAGTACAAGCGCTAATAAAATCATGACGGGTACTTGAACGATTAAAATAATCCCCGTATTTCCAAGCGCTTTCCAGAAAATATCATCTCCGAGCAAACGTGTATAGTTTGATAAACCGGTAAATACATACTTTCCGCCTTCCATACTCTGAAAGCTTAGAATAAACGATGAAAAAATAGGATAGATGGTAAACAGCGCGAACAGCAAAAGTGCTGGAGCAATAAATAAGTAAGGCAATGATTTATTTGTCTTCATGATGACCTCCTAGTACCGCAAGAAGAAGAGATAGAAGGCAATTTTCTAGAAATCACCTTCTATGCTTCTTGATTATTTTTGAATTCGATTTTCTAAGCGTTTTTGAGCTGCTTCAAGCGAGTCTGTAACACCCTTACCATTTGTTACCTCTGACACAGCTTTGACTGCTTCACTGTTTGCAACTGAGTAATTGCCTGTAAAATTAACCGGCTTAATATCTGTCATTTCATCTGCGAATGTTTTCCAAATCGTCTGATTGTTAAAGTACTCATCTTTTGCAGTGAATAATTTTGAAGAATATACGGTATTTAATGATGGGAATAATCCGCCCTTCATCGCTTCTTCTTGAACTTTATCCGTTGTTGAGAAATATTCCATAAATTTGTACGCTTCATCTGCTTTTTGGCTATTTGCTGAAATCACATAGTTGCTTCCGCCTAAGTTAGAAGCACGGTTGCCTCCTTCTTCAAACGAAGGTAATAAAAATACTCCCCATTTTCCTTTTAAATCTGGAGCCTGCTGCGTAATAGAACCAGATAGCCAAGCACCAGATGGTGAACTTGCTACTTTACCTTCTGCTAAAGCACTGATTGAAGCATCCCAGCCCACTGTATTTTTAACAATGCCTGCTTCTTTTAACTTCTTATTTAATTCCATTGCTTTTTTCGCTTCTTTAGAAGTTAAATTGAGCTTACCTTTGTTATTAAAATAGAACGTACCTTGCTGCGTTAGTGCCATTCGGAATAAGCCATCGTCATTATTAAAATCTAAACCTAGTAAATCAACGCCAACTTTTTCTTTAATTTTCTTACCAGCCGCAATATAATCATCCCATGTTTTGATACTGTTTGGATCTACGCCTGCTTTTTCAAAGTAATCTGTGCGGTAGAAAACGCCTGTCGGACCTGCATCAAACGGGAAGCCGTACATGTCCCCATCCTTTGATAAAAGAGCTTTCTTAAACTCTGGAAATTTATCTTCTTGCTTATCGAACCCTTTTTTAGATAGGTTTAAAAATGCTTTTGGAAATGCATCCAAATATCCTTGGAAACGATCGTCTTCTACTAATACAATATCAGGAAGACCTTTTCCGCCAGCCTGCAATCCTGTTGTTAGTTTTGAATAAACGTCTTCACGTCCCATATCCACTACTTTTAATTTAAATCCTGGATTCTCTTTTTGATATTCTGCTGCTGCTTTCTTTAATACCGGTACGTTAATATTCCAAGCCCATGCAACAACTTCTTTTCCACCGCTACCACTTGTTTCATTAGCGGACTTTCCTCCGCATCCTGCAAGTACTAGGGTTAAAATGAGTGCAAAACTGATTAAACTAAACCAACGTTTCAATGAATACCCCTCCTATGATCTCGTCTCCTAGTGTGGCAAGTTTTTTTGCAAACGCTCACGTCTCTTTCTAGATAGAATTATTGAAAAATAATTCTGTATATTGAAAGCGTATACAATTTACTTAATCTAAATTATATGAATGAATACCCTTTTCCTCAATGGTAAATATAAAAGGCAAAAACCTTACATTTTTGCCTTTTTGTAAATTGATTTTGTTATTATGGTTTCTATTAACTTTTTCGTTCATAAAAAAAAGCGAATGTACTGTTATTGTTGAAACAGAACACAATCGCTTATTTAAAAAAATCCAATGTATACTATTTTTTTGCTACATAAGTAACACTTTCTTGCTTATTTGGGACGTTCTAAGGAAAATAATTGCCCCAATTTACTATAGTTAGAACCCGCAAGCCGGCTGACTGGCTTCACACGTTCTGCAGAAACGCGATCGTTTTCTATTACTTTTTCACTAATATGAAACATCACAACTTCACCGATAAACAAATCTGAGCTGTATGCCTCATCCGTTCCTAATGGAACAATTTGGTGAAGTTTACATTCCATTCGAATGCTGGCTTCTTGAATTCCGGGAACCTGCACTTTTTTGCTCGGTGCTAGTGTTAACCCTGTTTCCTCGACTTCACTCACGGAAGAAGGGTAAGAAGATGCCGCTTGATTCACCTGTTCCACTAAGTTTTCGTCTACAAGATGAACTACAAATTCTTTAGATGCACTAATATTTTTGGCCGTATCTTTCGTCATTTGACCTTCACTTCTCGAAACCGAAACGGCAATCAGCGGAGGCTCTGCCGCAACTACATTAAAAAAACTAAACGGCGCGGCATTCACTACACCGTCATCATTTTGACTTGTAATAAACGCAATTGGCCGGGGAATGACGACACCTGTTAGCAAATGATAATTATCTTTTGCATTTTGTACCGCTGGATCAACTACCTTCATTTTACCCACTCCTTTTCTTCCATTTACTTTATTGTATGGTAACGAAAAGAGCATAGATTAGCTAGCAACTTGCTCACCAAACATGCAAAGAAGAGGCTGAGACATAGCTGCATCCATCTCATCTGAAAACCAACAAAATGAAAAAATCCGAACGATAAATCGTTCGGATCTTCTCTTTAGTTTAGCACCGTTACTTTCACTGTACGACGTCCGAATGCTTTTGCAGCTGACTCAGAAGGTACTAATACGTCAATTCGATATCCTTTAATCGCACCGCCCGTATCACCTGCTGTTGCCACTCCGTATCCTTCTACATATACTTTCGAACCTAATGGAATAACGGATGGATCTACCGCAATAATTTTATGAGTGCCTGAACTTACATTTTGTCCAGTGGCTGTTACGCCGCTGCAGCCTGCACAATTAGCTGTATAAGCTGTTGCTTCTACATACATTTCTTTTCCAGAATGCTTTTGTGTGCTTTCTTCTTTTTTCGTTTCTTTTGCTTCTGAAGAAACGGCTGCTTTCTTCTCTGTAGCCGCAGCTGTTTTTACTTCTTGTTTCGGCTCTGTTTTTACTTCTTTTTTAGCTGTTGCTAATTCAGCTTGACGCTTTGCTTCTGCATCAGCCTCAGCCTTTTCAGCCGCCTGCTGTTTTGCCACTTGCTCAGCTTGCTTTTGAGCTGCTTCTTTTTCTTTTGCAATCTTATCTTGAATGCCTGTTAGTTCAGACTGAAGATTTGCTTTTTCTGAAGAAGCTGCATCAATTTCATTTACGACCGTACTGTATTTTTCTTGCATAGTTGTTAACGTTGCTGATTGTTTCGCAACGTTTTTATCTAATTCAGCTTGTTTAGCCGCTAGGCTACTTTTTGCTGCTTCTAATACTTTTTCTTGCTTATCAATTTCTTTTTTATCTTTTTCAATTTGATCTAAGTCATTTTGATGCTGCTTTAAAATATCATTATCTGCTGACAATAAAGTTGTGACCGCACCCATACGTGCAACAAAATCTCCAAAGTTATCAGCATTCATTAATGTATCAATAACAACGCTTGTTTTATCGTCCTGCTGTAAAGCAACTAATCGATTTTCAATAATATCTTTACGACTTAACACTTTTTCCTGAAGCAAAACGATCTCTTTTTTCTTTTTCTCAATCATTTTGTTCGCTTCTGAAATCTGCTTTTCAGTCGATGCTAACTCTTTTTTATTGCTAGAGATTACTGTATGTAATGAATTTAATTGTGACTGTATGTTTTGAACATCTGAATTGATAGACTGTTTCTCTTTCTCTTTTTGTTGAACAGCCTTTTCTGTTTCTTTAATTTTATTTTCAGTAGTCTGGAGCGCTTCTTCATTCGATTGGGCGTGAGTCTCTGTAATGCCGGTCATGAAGAAAATTCCTGTGACTGCTGCAAGAGTCATACGCTTAAAAATTTTCATAAAGTAATAGTCCCCTTTCCTCATAGACATAGTTATACCATAAAAAACTAGCTGTTTATGTTACAATACAGTTAAAAGTTTCCCATAATCTGTATAACCAAGAATCTCTTTCTGGGAATTTACCACCAAAATCCCTTGATAGAGAGGTTTACTGTTTATTAAAAAAGATATATTTTTGTCACAAAGGGGGCAAAATTACTCTTTAAAAATCAAAATAAACGCTTATTATTACAGCTATATTACAAATTTTTCACAGAAAATTATGTGTTTTACCGCCTTTTTTCTGTGTTTTTTACTTTTTATTACATAAATTCCACCTACATAATTCCTACACTATTTATAAAGTTGTGACTTTTTCACTTCTTTTTTACACTTTATATATATATAAAGACGCCCATAAATCAAATGAGCGTCTTTTTTCTTCACACGTATAAAGCCATTATTTTTCAGAGGTTACTAGTTTTAAAGGCACTGGAATTTGCTTATCTACTTTTTTGCCTTGAAGAACATTTTTAGCAGACTTTACGGCAAGTTTACCAATTAAAACAGGCTGCTGGGCTACAGTTGCTCCTAGTTTTCCTTCTTTTACTGCTTTAATTGCATCGTCGTTTCCATCAAACCCTACTACTAATACATCTTTTCCTGAGCTGTTAATCGCTTGAATAGCTCCTAATGCCATTTCATCATTGTGAGCAAATACGGCTTTGATACCAGGGTTTCCTTGAAGAACGTTCTCCATAACGTTTAAGCCTTTTGTACGGTCAAAATCAGCTGACTGTTTAGCCGTAATATCTAGCTTTTGATCTGCAACGTTGTGGAACCCTTTTCCTCGTTCACGAGTTGCTGAAGCTCCGGGCACGCCTTCAAGTTCTGCTACCTGAGCTTTTTCACCTACTTTTTTTACAATGTAATCAGCAGCCATTTGACCACCTTTTACATTATCTGAAGCTACCAGTGTTTCCACTTTTCCTTTTTCTGCTGAACGATCTAGCGTAATAACTGGAATCCCTACATTATTAGCCGATTGTACAGCTGTTGAAATAGCGGCTGAATCCGTTGGGTTAATAAGCAGAATGTTAACACCTTGCTGCATTAAATCTTCTACATCGTTAATTTGTTTTGCTGAATCATTTTGAGCATCTACTACAACTACTTCCATGCCCAGTTTTTTTGCTTCTTTTTGTACTCCTTCTTTTAGGGAAACAAAGAACGGATTGTTTAATGTAGAAACAGATAAACCAATTTTAATATCTTTTAAATTTTTACTTTCAGATGGTTTCGCCCACTCAGGAGGCTGAAGTGAACAAGCCCCTAACAGTAATAATGAAAATGATAATAGCACGAGCCAAATTTTCTTCATGTTTTTCCCTCCTAAGCTGACTTTTTGCGATCAATTAATACCGCAATTAAAATAACAATTCCTTTTACGACCATTTGGTAAAACGACGAAACGCCGAGTAAGTTCAAACCGTTGTTTAATGTTCCGATAATCAGCGCACCAATTAACGTTCCAACAATGCGTCCACGTCCTCCAGAAAGGCTTGTGCCACCCAGTACTACTGCGGCGATAGCATCTAACTCGTAAGACGTACCTGCCGTTGGCTGAGCAGAATTCAAGCGAGAAGTCAAAATCGCTCCTGATAGCGCTGCCAATAATCCTGCTAGTGAGTAAATCATAACCTTAACTTTCGGAACTTTGATTCCTGAAATAAATGCTGCTTTTTCATTTCCACCGATTGCATATGTTCTACGGCCAAACGGTGTTTTATGCAAAATCACCCATAGGACAGCAAACGCTAATACCATCGTAATCGCTGGAACAGGAATACCTAGGAAATAGCCTCGGCCAAATAACTGGAAGTAATAGTTTTCGCCTAAGCCCGTAATCGGATTTCCATCTGTATAAACAAGCGTTAATCCTCTAAAAATTGTCATCGTCGCTAGCGTCGCAATAAACGGCGCCATTTTTCCTTTTGTAATAAGTAAGCCGTTAACCATACCCATTACAGCTCCTAACACACATCCTATTAAAATAGCTAAAATAGGATCTACACCTGACACAATCATACCTGCCATTAACGCACTTGATAGAGCAAGTATAGAGCCCACGGATAAATCAATTCCCCCTGTTAAAATAACAAATGTCATACCGAATGCAATTAAGGCATTAATGGCTACTTGACGCAGCAAGTTTAAAATATTTAAAGGTTCTAAAAAGCTTGGATTTAAAATCGATACAATGACAATAAGAATAAATAAACCTAGTAACGGACCTAGCTTTTGCATCACGTTATCAACGCGATTTTCTTTTATCGCTGTGTTTGCTTTCATTTTACTGACCTCCTGTTGCAAATGTCATAATTTTTTCTTGAGTTGCTTCTTCACTTGTCAGTTCACCTGTTATCTTTCCTTCATGCACAACCAAAATGCGATCGCTCATGCCGAGTACTTCCGGAAGCTCTGAAGACACCATGATAATAGCCACGCCTCTGTCTGTCAGTTCATTCATAAGCTGATAAATTTCACGCTTCGCCCCGACGTCAACTCCTCGAGTTGGTTCATCTAAAATTAGCACTTTTGGTCTAATGCCAATCCACTTGGCAATAACTACTTTTTGCTGATTTCCTCCCGATAAGTTAGCCGCACTCGTCTCAGACGACTCGGTTTTGATCGTTAAACGTTTAATAAGCAAATCTACAAATTGCTGCTCGCTTTTTTGTTCAATAAAGCCTTTTGGCGAAAAGCTGAATAGACTTGGAAGTGCAATATTTTCTCGAATAGAAAAATCCAGAACGAGCCCTTCTGTTTTACGATCTTCTGTAATGAACCCGAGACCTAATTTAATGGCTTGGTCTGGCTTTGTGATACTGACCCGTTTGCCATTTAAGATAATTTCGCCTTTTTCTAACGGATCAAGCCCGAAGATAGCGCGCATAATTTCGGTTCTGCCAGCTCCCATTAGCCCCGCAACGCCGACAATTTCTCCTGATCGCACTGAAAAATGAACGTCTTGAAATACACCTTTTCTCTCCAAGCCTTTTGCTTCAAAAACAACGTCTCCCTTGGGAGATGTCCTAGCAGGAAATCGATCCGTTAGCTCTCTTCCTACCATTTTGCGAACAACATCATCGAAGCTGGTTTCTGGAATCGGCTTTTTGTCTACCGTCTGTCCATCACGCATGACCGTAATGGAATCACAAATAGCGAAAATCTCTTCCATACGATGTGAAATATAGACAATCGATACACCTTGTTTTCGCAGCGCATTAATTACGTCAAATAACTTTTGAATTTCTCTTTCAGTAAGCGCTGCGGTCGGCTCATCCATGATAATCACTTTTGCATTCGTCATCAGCGCTTTGGCTATCTCAATCATTTGCTGCTGTCCGACAGAACAAAGTCCTGCTTCTTGATCAAGAGGAATGGTGACAGCTAATTTTTCAAACTGCTTCTTTGCTAACGCTTTCATTTCTTTTGTTTTTAAAAAACCTAAAGGTGTTTTTAATTCTTTGCCGATAAATAAGTTTTCAAGCACCGTCATTTCAGGCCAAACGTTCAGCTCTTGATGAATAAAGGTAATTCCGTTTTGTTCTGCTTCTTTTGGGTTTTGAAAATATGTCTCTTTGCCATCAATCAGAATTTGTCCTTCATCTTTTTTATGAAGTCCGGTCAAAATATTCATCAGCGTAGATTTCCCCGCTCCATTTTCCCCCATTAGTGCGTGAACTTCACCTTCATGTAATCCAAAATCCACGCCTCTTAGTACACGGTTTGCTCCAAAGGCTTTATGAATCCCTCTCATTGCAATATGCATGTTGTTCACCTCTTTTAAAAAATAACTCCCGCTTGTAAAATACAGTTTGCATAAGGAGTTGCTTCTCCTGTACGAATCACAACTTTCGCTTTGCTTGTCAACATTTTCAATTGTTCATGCGATACTTCTTCTACTAAGATGTTTTGCTTTTCCATCAACTCGTAAGCCTTTTGATTTCTTTCTTTCATTTCAGAAGCAATCACTATTTTTTCTGTAGCCATATCTTCTAACACAGCTACTACTACATCTTCAAAGCTAGGCACTCCTAGCTTTAAAGATAAATCAATTTTAGGCACGTCACGCGGAACAGGTAACCCTGCATCTGCAATGACAATAGTGTCTGTATGACCTAGATCTGTTAGTATTTTCGTAATATGACTGTTAATCATTCCGTGACGTTTCATTTACAGACTCTCCTCCACTTCTTTTCGAGTCGGCATGCCGCCTTGCGCACCAAATTTAGTGACGGATAGCGAAGCTGCGCGATTAGCAAACTGAATTCCTTTTTCAAAACCCATTCCTTCGGCAAGTGCCACAGCAAGCGCTGCGTTAAACGTATCTCCTGCTCCTGTTGTATCAATCGTTTCTACTTGATAAGAAGGAACCAATACTTCTTTCTCGCCGTTAAAATAGCGTACACCTTGTTTTCCTTCTGTAATAAACAATTTATTTGGATACTGTTTTAATACTTCTTCTTTTTCTTTTCCTTCAAATAAAAGCGCTGCTTCATGTTCATTTGGAGTGATGTAAGAAACTTGTTCAATCACTTCTGCTTTTAATGGTCTTGCAGGCGCTGGATTTAATAAAAGCGGTACTTTAAGTTCCTGACAAAGCTGAGCAACATATTCAACCGTTTCTTCTGGAATTTCTTGCTGAATAAGTACGATATCAGCTTCTTTAATTTTTTCTTTTGCTTTTTCTACGTAGTCTGGAGTAATATAATCGTTTGCTCCTTTAACAACTACAATGCTGTTGTCTCCTTCAGCGAGTATAATGTGAGCTGTTCCGCTATCTGAATCTGTAACCGGTTTCACATTTCCCACAGATACACCGTTTGATTTGAAATTCTCCAGGATTGCTTTTCCGTAATGATCTTCGCCCACACATCCAATCATACTCACATCCGCTCCAAGCCGGGCTGCTGCAACAGCTTGGTTCGCTCCTTTTCCTCCCGGAACGGTTTTAAATGATTCTCCTAACACTGTTTCTCCAGCTCCAGGACGAATATTTGATGTTACTACTAAATCCATTGATGAACTTCCAATCACAGTTACTTTAGCCATGTTCCTCAACCTTTCGTGTCGTATTTCGTTCAATAAACGTAACGGGTAGTTGTACTTGCTTTTGAATTAAAGGTTCTTTCTTAATGCATTTCATTAACAGACCTGCTGCTTGCTTGCCCATTTCATAAGCAGGCTGACGAATTGTAGACAGCGCTGGAAACGAAAAGCGGCTTTGCGGAATATCATCAAAACCAATCACTTGAAGATCATCAGGCACGCTTTTCTCTAATCGAAACGCCTCATGTAAAACAGCTGTGGCTACAATGTCATTACTTGCGATAATCCCGTCTGTTTCAGGGTACTTTTGAAAGATTTCCTTTGCCCATTTCTGCGCATCGTCAAATGCTAGAGAATTTGTATTTAATACGTAAAAGTCTGCATCAGACTGACTCAAGACAGAAAGAGAGCCTTGAAAACGTTCCTGAGCAGGCTTTACATTTACTGGACCTTTGATAAGAGTAATTCTTTTACTTCCTCTTTTGATTATTTCTTCTGCAGCGATTTTCCCGCCTTCAAAACCATCAGCATAAACGGATGGATACTGATCAGAACTTCTATCTAAAAACACGACGGGAAATGTAAGACCTTCATATAGTTTCTGAGCTAAACTTGTTGTTGCCGTAATCATTCCTACTACATGATTTTGCGTAAACGTTTGGAGATATGTCAATTCTTTCTCTAACTGCTCATCACTATTGCCAAGAATTAAACGAAATCCATGGCTATGTACTTCATCTTCTATTCCTCGTGCGAGCTGAGGGAAAAAAGGGTTTGTGATGTCTGGAAGCAATAGACCAATCAAACGTGATTCACGTGTATAAAGCGAACGGGCTACTTCGTTAGGGCTGTAGTTTAATCTTTGAATTGTATTCATTACTCGCACACGCGTGTCTTCTTTTACATACCCTGTACTGTTTAAAACACGCGAAACGGTCGCAACGGACACGCCTGCTTCTTTTGCTACATCACGAATTGTTACCACTTTATTTCCCTCCCTCCATATATGTAACCGTTTACACAAATAATATCATGGAAAAGTGAAGTTGACAATCTTTTTATCAAAAAAAAAAAAAAATCACTCCATTAAGAAGTGATGTTTCTTTCATTAGATATTAGCGTCTAGTTTCTTAAATAATTTCAAAAATTGCTCTTGATCTTTCGGCTCATAGCAAGAAAAGAAATGAGCAATCATCTTTTGCACAATTTCATTTGCTTCTTCAATCACTTGTTCACCTTTAGCAGTTAACTCAATGTTTACCTTACGGCGATCCTCTTTAGAGTGATAGCGTGAAACTAACTCTAAGTCTATTAAACGAGTAATAACAGGAGTGATCGCACTAGGCTTTACACGCATCTCCTCTGCCAGCTTGGTTACTCCAATATGACTGCATTTACCGATAATTAATAAGATATGATATTGAAAAGGCGTAATCCCTTGTGAAAGTAACCTTTCTTTTATCTCTGTCATTACCTTTTTGTTAAGGGATATCGAAATTCTCTGGACCTCTTCAATAAATGTGAGCTGTTCCATGTTTTGACGTCCCCTTTCTTATAATCAGGGAGTCGATGTTAACATGTCAGCCCCCTGCTGCACTCCAAGCGAAACCTAACCTGGGGAGAGCGGCTGGTTTCGCGGAATGCTTATGACCTATTTTCTATCTGTTTTATTCCGTACTATTATAATAGAAGAAACTCATTCATTATCGTTTTTCTTAAACGATCTTAAAGCTTTACGAAAAGCGTCATCATTCATAACGTCACGTTCTTCTTTTGTAAAAACCGTGTCGTCTTTTTCGCCTTCTCTAAACTTTTGCAGCACTTGACGATACATATCATCGTTCATGACATCTTTTTCTCTCTTATGTCTAGATGTTCTTGTTTCCGTCTTCGCCTGCGGCTCTTTTGGCTCTTCTTTTGGTGTTTCTTTTGGTGCTGCAGGTTTTTCTTCTGCTACTTTTTTCTCTTCTACTTTTGGCTCTTTAGGAGCATTTGAAGCAGCCGCTTCTTTTTTAGGTGGAACTGTACGCTGGCGCTTAGAAGATGATGCTTTAGCATTCATTGTAATAATTAGGACAACCAGAATCACAGCTACAACGATCAGTAAAATACCTAACATACCGTCACCTACTGTCCTTGTGTCATTCGTTTAGTCACTTGAACAACACGTTCTCCTAACGCTTTACCTAGCGCTTGGTCGTTCTCTGTTAATAATTCGTCACCTTCGATTGGACAAGTAATTCCCACACCGTAATAAGTACCGTACAGCGCATTTTCTGGAATGTTACCTGGTAAGCCAGCGATAACCATTCCTTGATGAAGCATCGGTGTAATTAAATTTAAAAGCGTTGCTTCTAAGCCACCGTGCGTTGTAGCTGTTGTACAGAACACCGCACCTACTTTATCAATTAATTTACCTTCTGCCCATAAATAACCTAATTTATCAATCCACGTTTTTAACCCTGAACTGATTGTTCCAAAATGCCCTGGGCAGCCCCAAATAATAGCATCCATTTCAGGCAGTTCACGTACATCTGCTTCTTCGACATGCTTTACATATACAGTTGCTTCTCCAGACAGCTCAGCGCCAGAAGCAATCGCTTTGGCTAATGCCTCTGTATGTCCGCCTTCACTATCATATACGATACAAATTTTCATCCTTTATCCCTCCGTTGCTTATGAGTTCATATCTTTTGGTGCCGGTAACATACGAATATCGTCTGTTGTTTCTTTTTCTGCCTCTTCTACTTCTACCACTGGATCTTTACGAACATCACGTAGGAAGAAACTTAAAATCAATCCAATAATGGCAATGATAACTGTCCAGTAAAACGCGTCGTTAATTCCTTGTACAGTTGCTTGCGCTTGAACTTTTCCAGCTAATGTTGTTAAAGCTTGTTTTTGCGCTTCTGTTTGAGAAAGGTGAAGCGTTTGAGCAATCTTTTGCACAAATACCTGGAAGTTATTCATAAAGAATGGATCAGATGTAGTCATTGAACTGCTCATTTCATTCACATGATATGTTGTGCGATTTGTAAAGATTGTAGTCATTAAACTGATACCGATTGAACCACTCACCTGACGAAGCGTGTTCGACATAGATGTACCGTGGCTGCTTAATTTTGCCGGCAGCTGATTTAAACCAGCTGTCATAATTGGCATCATTAATAATGACATACCGAATGCACGGATCATATAAATAATAACAATATGACTAAACGGTGTTTCAAGCGTTAATTTTGTAAATTCAAATGTTGTCACAACCGTAATCAACATCCCGACAATCCCTAGTGGACGCGGTCCTAATTTATCAAACAGCGTACCAGAAATCGGTGACATGACTAGCATAACAAGTGCACCAGGCAAGATTAATAAGCCTGAGTCAAACGCTGAATAGCCACGGATGTTTTGCAAATAAATCGGCAATAAGAACATACCAGCATACATGCTGATTGTAATGGCAATACTGATGATATTAGATAATGAGAAAATATTGTATTTAAATACTCTCACATCAAGTAATGGACTTTTAAGTCGAAGCTGCTGTACAACAAAGATGATTAATAAGACAATACCGCCGATCATCGTTGATAATACAACTGAATCCGTCCAGCCATCGTTTCCAGCTTCACTGAAGCCGTATAGAAGTAAAGCCATACCTGCAAGAGATGTAAACACAGAAATTAGATCTACTTTTACATTTTGAGGCGGTTTAATATCTTTTAATTTAAAAGCTGCAATAATAAGTACGAGTGCACCTAGTGGCACCATTCCCGTAAATAAAATGTGCCAGTCATAGTTTTGAATAACCCATCCTGAAAGCGTCGGTCCAATTGCCGGAGCGAACATCATCGCTAAACCAAAGATACCCATTCCTTTTCCGCGCATATGAGGAGGGAAAATAAATACGATAATGGTCATAACTAGAGGTGCTAGCACTCCGCCCCCGACTGCTTGAACCAGACGTCCAATTAGCATAATTGAGAAAGTCGGCGCGATTCCGCAGACAAGCGCTCCAATTGTAAAGCAGGCCATCGCAAATAAGAATAAGCGACGAACGCCAAAACGTTCAATTAAATAGGCTGATAATGGAATAAGTGCACCATTTACGAGCATATATCCTGTAAGCAACCACTGTGCGGTATTAGCCGTAACGCCAAACTCTGTAATCAGATGCGGAATCGCAACATTTAGCAGCGTTTGGTTTAAAATTGCTAAGAACAATCCAAGCATAAGTACGACTAGTAGCGGGATATGCTTTTTAACTGAGCTTTCCTCTGGTTGTATCGTGTTTGCTGACATCAGTTCCTTCCTCCTTTCTTCTCTTCTTAATCATGTACGTTCTTAGTTTTTAGAGATTTTAACTTCTGCGTTCATACCTGGCAGTACGTTTTCAGAGTAGTTAGAAATAGAGATTTTAACAGGAACTGTTTGTGATACTTTCGTATAGTTGCCGTCTGAATTAGAGCTTGGCATTAATGAGAAAATTGAGTTTGTTGCATAACCGATTTCTTCTACTTTTCCATCGATTGTTGTTTTAGTATCTCCGTCAACTGTTACATCAACGTCATCGCCAGCTTCAATATCTTTTAATTTGTCTTCTTTAATGTTTGCAATGATGAATAAGTTATTCATATCTACTTCGCTAGCAATTTGTTGACCAGCTTGAACCATTTGATTTTCTTTTACCTGTGTTTTGATGATTTTACCATCCTCTGGTACTGTAACTGTTTTTTCTCCATCTTCTGATTGGATTTTAGCTACCTCATCGTCTTTTGAAACATCTTTACCTTCTTCAATATTCCAGCTTGCTACTTTACCTGCCGCTGGCGCTACTACTGTATAAAGATCGCCCGACACTTTTGCATTGTCTGTGGATACATAATTAGATTTTTGAATATAATAGTATCCCCCACCAATAATTAAAGCTAATACTACAATAATTCCGATAAAGTTCATTAAAATTAAACGCCCTCTTGACATTTATTTTACCTCCTTAATATTTCATTCAGTTAAGTATTACGCTAGATAACTTTATCACAAAGATATTTAGTTGTAAATAACTTTGATTTTAATTTATTTTTAAAACTAAACATTTATGTTTCATAAAGTTTTCCCGACTGAATACTTTACTACATCTTTAACTGAAATACAACTTAAAAGTTTTGGTTTCTTTACAAGTACTTTACTTTACTTTAAAGTTAGATATATAAGCATAGGGTTATACATAAAAACAGCTCCTTTTTTTGGAACAAACTCCCTATATACATAAACCACAATAGGTAACTAGCAGCAATTGTTTAACACCTATAATGATAAAGAAAAGGTGATTATGATGGATCAGCAGTTAATAGATAAACTAGAAAAACTTGACCAAGTTAAAACCTCATTATTTGAACTCAAGCGAAAGCTCTTGGAAGATAAAATCAGTGAGCAGCCCTATAATTTGACCATTACAAAATTTTTAATTCTAAAATTCATTGGAATCAGCTCTAAACGTATGGTAGCCGAAATTTCTTCAAATCTAAAGCTAACCTCCGGGGCTACTACCATTTTATTAAATCAATTAGAAGATGATGCACTCATTAAGCGCGTACGTGACCAAAAAGACCGCCGAATTGTATGGATATCCTTAACAGAAGCTGGCGAAACATTAGTGAACTATGTAATTGAGCAGCGAAATTTATTTTGGCAAGACATGCTTTTTGCTCTAACTCCTGAAGAACAGGATGAGTACCTCCGCATGCTTGAGAAAATGGAAAAACGAATTAGACAAACCGTGGATCGTTAATGATAAAAAGCGTGTGTCCATTTATTTTATGGACACACGCTTTTTATGACCCGCTACCATTGAAGGCTTTAGAAACCTTTTTGCTTTCTGCCTTTAAAATTCAGGATTGTTCTTTAAAAATCCCCTCCAAGCCTGTGCTGTAGCTTTCTCAATTTCTTCTTTAGAAGCATGAAGCCTTTTAGCGCTGTCTCCATAGCCAATTTCGATTTTGCCTTTTTTCAGTTCTTCAAATATTGAATCAGCAAAGTCATCAAGCGGTGCTCCAAAGGTATGAAGTCCCGGTCCTCCTAAATCCGTGTTCACGGCTGGAGGAAGAATTTCTATCACTTCGGTATTTGTTTCTTCTACTTGATGTCTTAAACTAATCGTAAACGACCTTAACGCCGCTTTTGTTGCGCTGTAAATTGGCACCCATGCTCCAGGTGTTAAAGACAGCCCCGACGTTACGTTAATAACCACAGCACGTTCTTGTTGAACGAAATGAGGAATCAATAGCGAAGTTAAATGAATAGGAGCACTTACATTACTCATTAGTTCTTTTTCGTAATACTGCCACTCTTCGTGCATGTGTAAAAGATTTACGCGTTGCTGAATGCCTGCATTATTCACAATAACATTTAATTTTGGGAACCTTTCAGTCGCCCACTTTACCAGCTCTACTCTGCTTTCTTCTATTGATACGTCGCACACTTTTGTATGTAACGAAGGGAATCTTTCTTTTGCTTCTTGCAGCTTTGATTCCCTCCTTCCACAAATAATAACTTCATTTCCTTCCTTTAAAAAACGTTCTGCAAGCGCCAATCCAATTCCAGACGCTCCGCCCGTAATTAAAATAGTGTTTCCTGACATTTTCATTACTTTTCCTCCTCGTTCAACCATCACATTTCCTAATTAATAAACAAAGCGCTACTGCATGAATGACAATAGCGCTTTGTTTATTATTTATCTTACAAGACGTTTTAGTCTTAATTTAACATTAAAAGTCAAAGTTATCTGGATCTGGACCTACGCGATGATTTTGATTTAATGCGTTAATTTTTTCAACTTCTTCTGCATTTAATTCAAAATCAAATACGTCTGCATTTTGGATAATACGATGTTCTTTTGTTGACTTAGGAATCGTTACTACTTCGTTTTGCAAGTCCCAACGTAAGATAACTTGAGCAGTTGATTTTCCGTGCTTTTCAGCAATTTGAGTTAACACTTCGTTATCAAGCAGCTCACCTTGTGCAAGCGGTGACCATGCTTCCACTTGGATTCCTTGTTTTTTGCAGTATTCACGCACTTCTGTTTGTGTTAAAAGTGGATGAAATTCGATTTGGTTTACCATCGGCTTAACTTCTGCATCTGCAATTAAGTCTTCTAGATGATGCACTTGGAAATTCGATACGCCGATTGCACGAATCTTCCCGTCTTTATAAAGCTTTTCAAGTGCTTTCCACGTATCTTTATACTTACCTTCAACCGGCCAGTGAATTAAGTATAAATCTAAATATTCAAGACCTAGCTTGTTTAAGCTTGTTTCAAACGCTTGAAGAGTTGTGTCATATCCTTGATCTGCATTCCACACTTTTGATGTAACAAATAGTTCTTCGCGAGAAACACCTGATTCTTTGATCGCTTGTCCCACGCCTTCTTCATTTTCATAAATTTTAGCCGTATCAATGCTTTTGTATCCAGCTTTGATTGCATATTTAACTGAATCTACAACTTCTTGACCATCTTCTACTTTATAAACACCTAAACCTAACCACGGCATTTTCACGCCGTTTGCTAAGGTCGTCGTTGACTGTAAGTTTTCCATGTTGCTGTTCATCCCCTTTTTTTACTGTTGAATTATTCGTAAAGAGTAATTGCTTGTGAAATTTGTTCTGCGCACTGTTTAACAAGTGCAGCATGTTCTTCGTCTTTCTCTTCTGAAATACGAACGGATGGACCTGATAAAGCAATAGCTGCCATTATTTTTCCTTTTCTGAAAATAGGGGCTGCAATACAGCGAACGCCAGGCTCCCGTTCTTCATCATCGACAGCATATCCTCTTTCCTTACTTAAAGCTAAGTCAGCTTCCAGCTCGTCCAGCTCGGTGATCGTTCGATCTGTATAAGCTTCAAGCGAAAGTTCGTGAAGAATAGATTTTTGCACGCTGTCCTCTTGATAAGCAAGAATACACTTTCCAATAGCATTTGCATGAAGCGGCTTTTTATTTCCTACTTCGGAATGCGTACGAGTGCTATATTGCCCGTTCACCACCTGAGTTGTAACCATCTGTTTATGATGGAGAATTCCCGCGTAAATGGTCTCATTGGTCTCTTCACTCAGCTTCTGCATAGCAGGAACTGAGAGCCAATTCATTTCATAGTTCGTATGCATCGTATTTTGTACGAGTGCCAGCACCAGTTGTGGTGAAACCGTATAGCGGTTAGACGGGTTTCTTACAATAAATCCGTTTTGTTCAAGCGTGCTCACAAGACGATACATCGTACTCTTATTAAAACCGAGCGCTTCCATCATTTCCGGAATAGTCATATTCGGACGGTTTAAAAGCAAAGAGAAGATATCTAATCCTTTTTTTAAAGTTCCAACCTCGGACATGCCCTTCTTCCTCCTTTTATCCGAACAACAATTTTATTATAAAACAAAGCTCTTTATCGTATCAAATAAGGAAACTAAATCAACTTATTTTCCCTATATGAGAGAATACATAACGTAATTGTTCTTCTTAATCTATTCCACTGTTTTTTCTATTTAAACATAAAAAAAGCCGTAACAATAGAATTTTTTTACAGTTTTTTAAAATTAACTTTGCTTTTCATTCGTTAACTTCTTCAAATCGCTTCAGCTGCTCCAGTTGATTTTCCTTTTTCATAATTTCTTTCTGACGCTCGCCTAGTAAATCGAAATGAGGATAGCCGGATCGATTATCAATATACTTAGCGGGAATACCATACTTTTCTCCCCACTTAATCAGCTTATTTAAGTCACTGCAACCTACTTTTGTTACGGTAGTTGCGTGTGGAAAACGCTCATCGAGCCAGTAATGAGTTAAAAATGCGATCTCTCCTCGCTTAACAGCTGCTTTCCATGCGTTTAGTTCCGGGCGTTTGATTCCAAATGCCATTATTTCACCTTTTCTCTTTTATATAAGTAGTCACATTGTTTGTTTACTATAAAGAAAAAATATCATTCATATAGAAATCTTTCATAATATCTTGTCTATTTATAACCATCTCTAAATAATAGCGTACTTTCTTCACCTGTTTCCTATCTAACATTATTGTGTGCTTATGATTTTATCATCATCTTCTTTTATTTTTCAAAAGATCAAACAAAAAAATAACGTTTAGATAATAAAGAAAAGCCTTATATGTAAAAGAAACTAAGGGTTAATTTCAACATTTCTATTGTGAACGATTTCTCCTTTATATTGAATGTTGTTCGTTTTTTATTATGGCAGTATGCATTTAGTTTGAAGCTTTAGTATATTAAAAAACTTCCAAAGTTACCATTCTCACAAAAAGACAGAATTTACTTTTTATTCCGAAAATAATATAATTCAAGTGATATGGAGCTTTTTGCTTCATCTATTTATTATCAAAGGGGGAATTCCGCTTGGCGATGAATGAAAATTCTTTAAAGAAGGTAAACAATGCTTCTTCCTCTCCTGATTACACAGAAATTGTACAGTCTGCTTCATTTCAAAAGCTTTTGAAACAAAAACGCAATTTTATTTTACCGCTCTCTCTGTTTTTTCTTGCTTTTTATTTTACCTTGCCTATTTTAACGGCTTACACAACCGTCTTAAACAAACCAGCTTTTGCTTCTATGACTTGGGCGTGGGTATTTGCTTTTGCACAGTTTGTGATGACTTGGGCCCTATGCATTTTATACACAAAAAGAGCCTCGAAATTTGATGAACTTGTTGACACGATAAAAAAAGAAGCTGCAAATTGAATAGGGGGTTAAATGAATGAACGTACTAGCTTTCTCACTTTTTTTAGCTATTGTAGGTCTTACGCTAATCATTACGTATGCGGCATCCAAGCGGACAAAAACGACCAGTGACTTTTATACAGCAGATGGAAGTTTAACCGGCTGGCAAAACGGCATGGCGATTGCCGGAGATTATATGTCTGCTGCGTCATTTTTAGGCATAGCTGGAATGGTAGCGCTTTCTGGATTTGACGGTTTTTTTTACAGCATCGGCTTTTTAGTTGCCTATCTCGTCGTGTTATACATTGTAGCTGAACCACTTCGCAACTTAGGAAAGTACACGATGGCAGATATGATAGCAGCTCGTTTTAACGAAAAGAAAGTGCGGGGAGTTGCCGCATTAAACACGATCACCATTTCCATTTTTTATATGATTGCGCAGCTTGTTGGAGCAGGAGCATTAATTCATTTATTACTTGGTCTAGATTACGTGTATTCTGTCTTGATTGTCGGCGTGTTGATGACGGTTTACGTTGTATTTGGAGGCATGACGGCGACCAGCTGGGTGCAGATTGTCAAAGCCTTGCTTCTCATGATTGGTACGTTCATTATTTCCATTATTGTATTTTCAAAATTTGATTTTAGCTTTGCTAAAATGTTTTCTGAGATGAAAACCGCAACTCCTCTTGGCGACGGATTTTTAAATCCAGGAAATAAATTCAAAAATCCGCTGGACATGATTTCGTTGAATTTAGCTCTTGTTCTTGGTACAGCAGGCCTTCCTCATATCCTTATTCGTTTCTTTACAGTAAAAGATGCCATCACCGCACGAAAGTCTGTTATTTATGCAACGTGGATCATTGGCGTTTTTTACATTATGACAATCTTTTTAGGGTTCGGTGCTGCTGCATTCGTAGGGTACGATGATATTATCAAAGCAAATGCAGCAGGAAACATGGCAGCTCCCCTGCTCGCTCAAGTTCTTGGCGGAGACTTTCTCTTTGCGTTTGTCTCAGCTGTAGCTTTTGCTACGATTTTAGCTGTTGTAGCTGGGCTGGTGCTCTCAGCAGCTTCAGCATTCGCTCACGACTTTTATAGTCATATTCTCCGTAAAGGGGCTGCAACTGAAAAAGAACAGGTAGTGGCTGCACGATGGGCTTCTATTGGAGTATCCATTCTATCTATTATTCTTGCATTATTTGCTCAAAACATGAACGTAGCATTTTTAGTTGCACTTGCATTTGCCGTAGCAGCGAGCGCTAACTTGCCAATTATTCTTCTTACTATTTTTTGGAAACGTTTTAATACAGCAGGAGCAGTCACTGGCATGCTGGTTGGACTATTCAGCTCACTGTTTTTAGTTGCCATTAGTCCAAACGTGTGGGCACCTGAGCCTGGAGCTGCTATCTTTGTAGGTGAGCCGCTCATCACATTAACAAACCCTGGTATTATCTCCATTCCTCTAGGCTTCTTAGCTGCTTTTATAGGAACACTTCTTTCGTCTAAAAAAGCAGACGAAAAGAAATTTGATGAGATTTTAGTAAAAGCAAATACAGGTATGGGAATCGAAGAGCCTGTCAAACATTAATGCCAAAAAGCCTTGAAGCAGGTTGCTTCAAGGCTTTTTACTAGAATAAATCTTCTTGTAAGCCAATAGCGGCAATTTGTTCATTTCTAAACTTTACAGCTAACATATGCTCTTCTTCCCACGTACATTCAAAAAACAAACCAACTTCTCTTGTATCATGGTGTGCTTCAGGAACAAAGATTTGAATACACTCAACTAAAAAACCGATGTCTTTTCGCTTTTTTACATTCGGAACTAATAAGTCTACCACGTCTTTTTCAACTTGAGTTCTGTATTCATCTCGCACCTGTTGATAATAATCAAAAAGAGCTTTTTCCGTCCTCTTTAACAATAATTCGCTTTGAAGCCAAAATGCTTGAAAAGCCTCTTCTTGCCGTTTTTGAAATGGCTTCTCTTTATCTCCATCAATTGTCAGCAACACATGTTGTTGTTGTCCAAAGAAAGTGACCTGTTTTTCTCCAACCCAGGCCGAGTCATATAACAAAGATCCAAAAAGTGGATGATGTACTCGTAATGTTTGATTCATTGCATACCTGACCCTCTCAAAAAGTGGATTTCTGCTTGCATTGGCGTATAATAAATGGTGCTTGAAACAAACTTCTAAACTTATTCTATGTTACCATATTTTTTACAGAAAGGAGTGCCACAATGTGTGAATACAATTAAATCTTTATACCCTTACTTAAAACCTTACAAATGGCTCGCGCTGTTTGCCCCGCTATTGATGGTCATTGAAGTGTTAGCTGACCTTCTTCAGCCTACTATTATGCAGCATATCATTGATTATGGCATTGCAAACAACAATCAAACATATGTTATCACCCGAAGTATCCTTATGCTTATGTTAGCAATCATTGGCTTAGCTGCTGGTATCGTCTGCGCCATCCTTAGCACAAAAGCAGCAGTAAATTTTTCTACCGATATTCGAAAATCGCTTTTTGAAAAGATTGAAAACCTCTCAAACAGCAACAGAGATAAACTAGGGACTGGTCACTTAATCACCGTCATGACAAATGATGTAACGAGTGTTCAAAACGCATTGAATATGACGCTAAAAGTATTAGTTAGAGGACCTTTACTTTTTGCAGGAAGTATTGTGATCGTGTTATTAACCGCTCGTTCTTTGTTTCCTATTATCGTCGTGGTCGTCCCTATTTTATTTTTATGCATTTGGTTTGTGATCACGAAAGCCGGAAAACTTTTCAAAAAAGTTCAGCGAAGCGTTGATCGTGTAAACACAAAAGTCCAAGAAAATTTATCAGGGATGCGCGTAGTAAAAGCGTATGTAAGAGAATCATATGAAATCAATCAGTTTAAAGAAGCAAACAGCTCCTTGACGCAAGCTAATATGAGTGCTGTTCAGCTTATTTCGCTTTTAATGCCCGTTATTTTATTTGTAGTAAATATCGGCATGGTAGCTACTCTATGGCTGGGTGGACTTCAAGTTGAAGCAGGAAAAATTGAAGCAGGTGTGATTTTAGCTTTTATTAATTACTTAACGATTATTTTAAACGGACTTATGTCAAGCAGCATGGTGCTGATGCAAATTACACGTGCATTCCCTTCAGCTGAACGAATCGATTCTGTTTTAAAAACAAAAATAGACATTCCTCCAGCAAACTCTGCTGCTCAAATCAACAGGCTTAAAGGTGATCTATCGTTTCAAAACGTTACATACAGCTACAGTAAAAATGGAGAAAACGTATTAAAAGATATTTCATTTACTGCTAAACACGGGGAAACTATTGGCATTATTGGCTCTACTGGAAGCGGAAAATCGACGCTTGCAAAACTTATTTCGCGCTTATATGATCCTGATGGCGGCGAAATTTTTGTAGATGGAAAAAATCTGACAAACTATGACGTAAAAGAGCTTCGCTCATCCATTGGGTTTATTCCTCAAAAAGCTACACTGTTTACCGGAACGATTGATATGAATATTCGAATGGGAAACGATCATGCTTCTTCCTCAGAAATTGAAGATGCTGCAGCTTTTGCATGCGCAACGGAGTTTATTGAAAAACTCCCAGAAAAATATGAGTATCCTTTAACGCGAGGAGCAACCAACTTATCAGGAGGGCAAAAGCAGCGTCTTTCAATCGCGCGTGCATTTGTTAGAAAGCCTGCTATATTGGTCATTGATGATGCAACTTCCGCGTTGGATGCTGTCTCAGAAGCGCAGGTACTAACACATTTAAAAGAAGAGTTTTCCGATGCGACCGTCATTATTATTGCGTCTAAAATTTCGTCTCTTCTTCACGCTGATCATATTATCGTCATGGATGAAGGCAAAATTGCTGAACAAGGGACTCATGAAGAATTGCTTCGTCACCACTCTCTTTATTACGACATTTATCTAGCACAAGGCGGAAAAGAGGTGTTGCCTAGTGAATAATCAAGGTAAAAATCAAATGAGCTCTATTCGCGGCCCTAGAGGCATGATGAAGGGTCCTGTAGTGAAGCCAAAGAATGCGAAAAAAACACTATATAGAATCTGGTCATATATGGGAAAACGAAAGCCTCCGCTTGTGGCTGCGATCATCTTAGTTATTGTGACTTCCCTGCTTAATTTATTAGGCCCTTATTTAATTGGGGTTATTATTGACGAGCATATTATTCCCAAAGATATCAGCGGAACGATACGAATGTCACTCACTCTTGCAGGAATTTACATTACGACATCTTTGTTAACATGGCTGCAAACCTATTTAATGGTAAACGTTTCGTTTACGACCATCGGAATGCTCCGCCAAGATTTATTTGCAAAGCTTCAAACTCTCTCTCTTCGCTTTTTTGATAAGCGAGCTCACGGAGAGTTAATGAGCCGGGTTACGAATGATATTGATAACCTGAATAACGCTCTGAGTCAAAGCGTTATTCAGGCTCTGTCCTCTATTTTATCTCTAGTCGGTATTACCATTGCGATGTTCTCGCTCAACTGGATTCTTGCCATTATCACACTGATTGTTATTCCATTAATGGTTATAATCGTTCGACAAATATTAAAACGAAGCAGTGAAAATTTTGTCAAACGCCAAAAAGACTTAGGTGAGCTAAACGGCTTTGTAGAAGAAGCAATCTCTGGAGGAGAAGTTGTTACGCTTTTTAGTAAGGAAAAAGATTTTTTAACTGTTTTTAATGAACGAAATGAACAGCTGAGAAGTTCAGCAACAAAAGCAGAAACATTTTCAGGCTTTTTAGGTCCTGTCACAAACTTTATTAACAACTTAGGCTTAGCACTAGTGATTGGAGCAGGAGCATTTATGGCTGTTCAAGGTAGCGTTACAGTTGGGATGATCGCTTCATTTGTTAACTACTCACGTCAGTTCTCTCGCCCAATCAGTCAAATGGCAAACTTAGTAAACACTATTCTTTCGGCTATTGCCGGCGCAGAGCGCGTGTTTGCGATTATGGATGAGCAGCCGGACGTCACAAACAAGCCAAACGCTCTTTCTGTTACAAAATTTGCAGGAGACGTTGCTTTTGAGAACGTATCATTTGGCTATACTGACGAAAAAATGATTTTAAAAAATGTTACACTTACAGCAAAAAAAGGTGAAATGGTTGCTTTGGTCGGTCCTACAGGTTCTGGTAAAACAACAATCATTAACTTGCTCACACGATTTTATGACATCGCAAACGGAGACATTAAAATTGACGGCCGTTCCATCAGTGACTATAACATCCATGATTTACGAAATCGAATTGGCATTGTTCTTCAGGATACCTATTTATTTTCCGGTACGATTGCGGATAACATTCGATTCGGCCGGTTAGATGCCAGCGATGAAGAAGTGAAAAGCGCAGCAAAAATGGCAAATGCTCATTCTTTTATCAAGCACCTGCCGCAGCAATACGATACCGTGATTTCAGCCGGTGGAGGAAATTTAAGTGAAGGTCAAAAGCAACTCTTATCGATTGCCCGAGCCATGCTCTCTGACTGTGATATTTTAATTTTAGACGAAGCTACTTCCAATATTGATACAAAAACAGAAATTGATATTCAAAAAGGAATGAGTAATCTATTAAAAGGAAAAACAAGCTTTGTAATTGCCCACCGCCTCAAAACGATTGAAAATGCAAATCAAATTCTTGTCTTAAAAGACGGACAGATTATTGAAAAAGGAAATCATCACGAGCTATTAGAGAAACAAGGTTTTTACCACAAGCTCTATACTCAGCAGTTTACGATTTAAAAGAGGCTGGAACATAACTTAACCCAATCCAATCTAAAGACGAGAAAACGAACTATTGATCAATAGTTCGTTTTTTACTTCAACTAAAATACTTTTTTCTCAAGCTCTTTTTCGCTCTATCATTTATCTATCACAGCTACAATTTTCCCTTTTACTCGACGAGTCGCCAGTTCATCTAAAGCTGCCGGCACTTCGTCTAGTGAAATGACTTTTTCCACAAGAGCATTCAGCTTATTTTCTTGTAAAAGCAAAAGCATTTTATTTCCCATCTCCGCAAGTTTTTGCTGTTCTTTTACGTTGTTAGACTGATGTACGCTTCCTAATGCAACTTGATGAAACGATAGTGGATGCGCAAACGAAATCGCATCATTTACATTAGGAGGTCCTGCGATAAATGCAATTTGACCATTAAAAGCAAGAGCCTTTACCGACTCGTCTGCATTGTTACGCCCGACTGTATCCAAGACTAAATCTACACCGAGTCCATCGGTAAGCTCCAGCACTTTTTTCACAAAATCTTCTTTACGGTAGTCGATTGCATAGTCAGCACCTAAACTTTTTACAAACTCATGATTGGCAGAAGATGCGGTTGTAAGCACTGTAAGACCTGCATTTTTAGCAAGCTGAATGGCAAACCCTCCAACCCCTCCAGCACCTGCGTGAATTAAAATCGTTTGTCCTTTTGAAGCGTTCATTTTGTGAAACAATGCTTGATATGCTGTATACCCCGCACATGGAATAGCTGCAGCGTCTTCAAATGAAACTCCTTGTGGAATAAGGGAAACCGTATGAGCTGTTGTCACTCCGTACTGTGCAAACCCGCCTTTTTTTGATAAATCGCTATGATATACAACGCGGTCTCCGATTTTGACAGTTGTGACTTCTTCTCCCACTTCCTCGACAACGCCAGCTGAATCAAGTCCTAATACGTGAGGGTATGTCCAACTGGGATTACCGCCGTTTCCTGTTTTATAATCTACAGGGTTCAAGGCAGTAGCTTTAATTTTAACTAAAATTTCACCTTTAGCTGGATGCGGCTTTTGGATATTTCCGACTTTCATCTCACTTACTTTCCCTTTGCCTTCTAGCAGTAAAGCTTTCATCAAGATCTCCCCTTTTACATTTCTTCCTTCAATTAAAAGTTCTTTTTCAGTATAATAAATACATGTTGTTTACAAAAGACGGCACTTTCATGTAACCAGGTACCTTCCCGGTAACCTAGGTCTATGGATATTAAATTATTATATCCATATTTCATATCTGTTTATGAATGGAGGATTAGCGGTGAAAGCACCCCACTATAATGTACCTGTTGAAGCAACACTTGAAGTAATCGGCGGGAAATGGAAAGTCGTTATTTTATGCCTCTTAAAAGAAGGCGAAAAACGTTTTAGCGAACTTCAGCGAGCTATGCCTGCTATTACTAAAAAAATGCTGTCTCAACAGCTAAAAGAATTAGAAAAAGACGGTGTAGTTAATAGAAAAGTATACAATGAAGTTCCTCCTAAAGTAGAGTACTCACTCAGTGAAGAAGGCGAAACCTTACGAGAAATTTTAAATATGATGTGCGCATGGGGAGATAGAAGAATGGGAAACACCCCAAATTGCAGCTAAGTTCTCCTAGCAGCTTTGTTAAAATAACCGAATAGCTGCTGGGAAGAGCTATTCGGTTGTTTTATCTATTTCCCTACTCTTTCTTATGAGTCGCCCTTGTGTAAGAACATCTGACAACACTATAGAATTCTTTCGCATTTTCATATATGATGATGTCGAACGATGCAGCCAGAATTGTCGAAATAAAACTCAAGAATGATAGGTGATTCAATGATGCAATTAGGTTTAGATTTATCTCAAAAACAACTATTAAAATTGGCCATGACACCTGAATTACGTCAGTCTATCAACATTTTAAATTATTCTACGGCCGATTTAGTTCATTATCTTCATGAGCAAGTCAATGAAAATCCTGTAATTAAACTGTCTGCTGGCGATTCTCAGCAAAAAAATTCATTTAACACTCGAGAACAGCGTTCATATTCAAAAGGTCACACCGATGACGAGTATAATCCGTTTAATTATATATCCGATCAAACTGTGACATTAGAGAGCCATTTATTAGAGCAGCTGTCTATGCTAAATCATTTACACTCACAGCAAAAACACATCGTTCAATTTCTAATTGGAAACTTAAATAAAAACGGCTTTTTAGCAATTGAACCAAAATTGGCAGCCGAACTGCTTAACGTTTCAATTGACGAAGTCAACGATATGATTCACGTTTTACAAAGCTTTGATCCAATCGGAGTGGGCGCTCAAAACTTTGTCGATTCACTGCTTATTCAAATTAAGGCCAAAAAGTCAAAGCCTCCTCTTTTATATGATGTGGTGAAACACGATATTGAAGATATTGCTAACAAAAAATATCGGAACATTTCAAAAAAATACTCTATTTCAATGCGCGAAGTACAAGAAATTGTTGACTGCTTGCGGACATTGAATCCTCGTCCAGCAGGAGATTTCTATGTTCCGCTTACGAAGTACATTTCGCCTGATGTAACGGTACAAAAAATAGACGGCCGCTATCATGTTATTCTTCATAGCGAGCTGCTTCCGCCCATCGAGATTAACAGCACCTACCAAAAACTGGTTCATCGCTCTGCATGCGTAACAACCGATCGATACGTACAGGAAAAAATCCATGAAGCTACTTGGCTAATTAATAGTATTGAGCAGCGTAATGCGACGATTTACAACGTGTCTAAAGCCATTGTGGAATATCAGCAAGATTTTTTTGAAATGGGTATTTCGGGGCTAAAGCCGCTTACCTTAAAAGATATTGCTCAAAAAGTAGACTGTCACGAATCAACGGTAAGCCGTGCAACTAACGGAAAGTATATTCAAACGCCGCGCGGACTGTTTGAACTAAAATACTTTTTCACTAATTCTTTAGAGAGAACCGATGGCGAACAAAGCAATTCTACCGCCTTTATAAAAGAGAAAATTAAAACATTAATTGCCGAAGAAAATAAATTAAAACCTCTTTCAGATCAAAAGCTCATGTCTCTTCTTTCCAGCGAAGGAATTCAAATTTCAAGAAGAACAGTAGCTAAATACCGTGAAGAAGCTGGAATTGAAAGTTCTTCTAAGCGGCGACGATTTTAATATTATTTATTCTAAATTACAGCTTTATCACTACTAAAAAGAACCCGTTGAATAAAAATCAACGGGTTCTTTTTATCGGTTTCCAATAAATAAAAGCCATATGATATTGATACGTATATTCATATGTGCCATTTATTTTCTTTACATGCTGTAAAATAATCTTCTCAGTTTCTAATTTGTCAACATCTTTCGAAAGCAGCTTTGTCGAGTTCTTCTTGATGAGATCTTCGTACGTCTCATACGTTACCGTTTTGGTTATAGGAACCAGCTTACAATCTGCGTAAATACCCAGTTCATATAAAATATTTAGTAAGTCAATATATTCCTTACGGCGCCATTTAATCTCGTACCCAAGTTTTCTATGTAACTCTACGTAATGAGGCTTTTCTGGACCCGCTGACATGCCGATAACCGCCAAACGATTAGCCGAATCATTCATATTTAAGAGACCATCGACAATATTATGCATACGATAAAAGCAGTTTATTCCTACTACCACGTCATAGTTATCTGTTAGACGCTCATACTCCCATTTACCTTCTATAAACTTTAGATTAGAGCGGGCATTTGATTGTTTTTGTAAGTAGCGGATGATGCTTGGCGAACAATCCATACACGTAAGTTCTTTTACATAATCCGCAATTGAAAACGTATAATTTCCCCAGCCAGGGCCAATTTCCATGACAGAGTCACTTGGATTCAAAAAAGCAAGAAGTTCTTGCTGAAGCTGTTTCACTACAGGATCGTTTTCTGAATCAAAAGACATTTTTTCTAGATATTGCTGCCAAAATTCATCTTCCGCTTTGTCATTTATCATCCGTTCCGATATTGAACCGTCCCATTCTTTCAGCCCTTCCTGCCACTTTTTCACACGATCACTTTCATACACCGCAAATTTTGTAAGCTGCATGCATTCACATTCCCCTCTTTTACACGTAAACCTATACTAACATAAAGAAAAAGAGAGTTCCTTTTTAAACTGGAACTCTCTTTTTCTATTAGTTAAATTAGGCTGCTGCCTCTTCCTCTGTGTGATGCTTCTCTTTTCTGGCATTGATATAAAACATTATCAATGAAAGAGTGATGAAGATTGCTGCAAAGATTCCAAGTACGCCAGCCTGATGCCATACATAGCCGAAATCATCACCAATTGAAATAATTTCACGGAAACCGCGAATTGCATAGGTCATAGGCAAGTATGGATTGATTGCCTGGAAGAATTCCGGCACAAGTGCTTTAGGGAATGTACCTGCACTGCCGCCAATTTGAAGCAGCAGAATAATAAAGGCTAAATACTGCCCTACTTTTCCTAACCCTGTTGTTAAGAACAAGATCAGTGTAAAGAACGTTACACCTGTAATCATGGTAAAGATATAGAAGTGCCAAATGCTTGTTACGTTTAAATGCAAGCCCCAAAGAAGAGCTGTAACAGCAATCGCTGCTTGCAGCATACCTACAATAGTGATGACACTAAACTTACTTAAGAACCACGAAATACCTGATGTCGGTCGAATTGATGGCTCTTTCATTGGGTACACCGCTGAAAACATTAATGTTCCCGCAAACAAGCCAATACATAAGATGTATGGAGCTAATCCGACACCGTACTTATCTACGTTATTTTGTTTATCTGATTTTAAATCCGTTGGATTTGAAAACATGCTGTATGTTTTATCATCTGCTTTAACATCTTTTGCATCTTTTGCACCATCCGCTAAAGATGAATGAAGCTCGCTTGTTCCATCTGATAATTTAGATGAACCGTCATATAGTTTGGATGAACCATTTGTTAACTCTTTAGAACCATTTGCTAATTTGGTTGCCCCGTTTTCTAGCTGCGTTAAACCATTTGCTAGCGCTGCGCTTCCTTGTTCAGATTTTTTAAGTCCATCCACAAGTTGCTGCTGTCCGTCAGCAAGCTTTCCAGCTCCTGTATGAGCGTCAGCTATACCGCTGTTTAGCTCTGCAAATTTGCTGTTGAACTGCTTTTCACCGTCTGCTAGCTTAACAGCACCGTTATATAATTGAGTTTGACCATTGTATAACTGAGTCTGTGCGTTGTATAACTGAGTTTGACCATTGTACAACTGATTTTGACCGTCAGCAATTTTATTAATGGCGCTTTGAATATCTTCTCCGCCTTTAGACAGCTTTTGAAGCGCTGCTGATAACTCTTGCACTTTATCTACTTTTGCTTTTAGCTGCTCTGCTTTTTGCTGCTGTTCATCCATAAACTGCTGAGACGTTAGCTTTTTAATTCCTGCAATCAGCGTTTGTTTTTGCTCATCGGGAATAGATTCGTTGCTGTTAATGCTGTCAATGAGAGCTTGCTGCTGCTGTTCAAACTCCGCCTTTTTTGAGTCTACCTGCTGTTTAATCTGAGTGATTTCCTGTTCCGCTTGATTAATTTGCTGCGTCACATTGCTCACTTCAGCATCTACTTGATTTAAGCCGCTTGTGAACTGCGGTAGTTTCCCTTGAAGTGTTTTTGTTCCTTCATTAAGTTGCTTTGTAGCATCTTGGAGTTTTTTGGTCCCACCTTGCAGTTTTTCAGTTCCGTCTTGTAGTTTTCCCAACCCAGTGCTAAGCTTCCCTGCACCTGTTTCAAGTTCTTTAGAAGCCGCATAAAGCTGTCCGCTTCCACTTTCTAGCTTCCCTAAACCGCTGTTTAGGCTGCCTAAGTTTTCATTAATTGTGTCCGCACCGTTTAGTAGCTTAGCTGCACCGGCATTTAGATCAGTTGCTCCTTTTCGTGCATCCGCTAATCCATTTGCCAATTTAGCTGTACCGTCTTCAAACGTAACCGTGCTGTCTGCTAGTTTCTTCATGTTATCTCGCAGCGTTTTCGAGCCATCTTCTAGCTCTCCTGCACCGTCACTTGCTTTTTGAAGACCGTCCGCTACTTGCTTAAAGCTGTCAAATACCGTTTCAGCATACTGCTTTGTGACTGCTTCTTTAATCTGATCATTGATTTTAGCTACTGCATTTGAGCTAATTTGAGCGCCTGAATAGTTCTTTCCGGCATTTGTATGGTAGATAAATTTCATTTTTTTAGGATTCTCATCCATTAATGTTGTTGCATTTTTAGAGAAATTCTTTGGAATTTCTAAAACTAGATAGTAGTCTTCGTTCTTTAAGCCTTCTAACGCTTTTTCTTTGTTCGTAAATTTCCAGTCAAATTTATCGTTTTTCTTTAAATCATCAACAAAATCACGACCAACATTCAATTTCTTTCCATCTAACGTAGCACCTTTATCTTCATTTACCACTGCAACTGGAATTTGATCTGTTTTTCCATATGGATCCCAGTAAGCAGATAAAAAGATGACATTATAAAGTAATGGAACAAATAACAATCCGCAAATCACAACAATAGTCATTGGTTTGGAAAAGATTTTTTTCCATTCTCCTTTAATCATATTCATGTTTTTTAGCCTCCAATAATCCTTACTTCCGCCTGACTGTTTGACCGAAAAACATTTTCGGTCATGAAGTTCTGATTAATGTTACCATATTCACAAGAATAAGGTCAATCGTTATTCTGTAATTAAAAGCTGATTTTAGCAGAAAGTTTAAAATCAGCTTTTTAAGATAACGTTCACACTAAATATCAGGCTTAAATCATGAGTTTCATTCGCATCGTTCTTAATAAATGCCCGTCAAATTCATCATCAAATTCATCCACAAGCTGGAAACCTTTTGATTGATAAAATGCACGGCCTATTCCGTTTTCCCTTTCTACGTTAATGTAAACGATTTTTAATTCCTTCGAGCGCTTCATTCCTTTTTCTAACAATTGCGAACCGATTCCTTTTCCTTGATAAGCAGGCAGTATATAGATAGATCCTAGTTCTATTTCCCCTCTGTTTTGTAGTCGGAAAAAGTTAGCGTATCCTACGATTTTCTCATCAATAGTTGCTACATAAATGAACGAATTACGCAAGCGCCACAGCAGCCTTTTATTGGAGTATGCTTCTGAAAGAAACCGATTCTGAACGCTTCTAGGAATAATTCCTTCATATGTATCATACCAACTCATCTTTGCGACGTATTGAACAGACGTAATATCTTCTTTTCTCATTTTGCGAATGATTACCTCCACTCACATCCCTCCTGACAATTTACTGCTAAAATCGTACATAATTTCACCTGAAAAATATAGTTATAAATATATATTTTTAATTGTAACGCTCTAGAAGCATTGATTGATTTTAGAACCTTATGTATAATCGAGATAGATACAAATTGAAAATGATTATCATTAACAGGAGTGCTGAATGATGAATTTAACTACCGTGAGTATTGGCGACAAAGTAAAAGTTAAAAACATTGAATTTTTAGATAGATCATTAGAACGCCGCCTTCTTTCTTTTGGAGTAAAAAAAGGCTGCGAACTATGTATGAAGCAAAAAACCATCTTAGGAGGACCTTGTATTATTGAATGTCAAGGTCAAATGATTAGCATCCGAAAACGCGATGCGGCCAAAATTGAGGTTGAGACAGCATGAGTACAATTGCACTTTTAGGAAATCCAAACACAGGAAAAACTTCTTTATTCAATATATTAACAGATTCCTATGAATACGTAGGAAACTGGAGCGGTGTAACCGTTGAAAAGAAAGTTGGATCTATTAAAAAGCAAAACAGCCAGCTGGTTGATTTGCCGGGTGTGTATGACTTTACTCCTCTTTCTTCAGATGAAGCAGTGGTAACTAACTTTTTGTTAACCGGAGAATTTAACAGTATGCTGAATATTGTAGACGCTTCTCAGTTTGAAAGAAGCATGCATCTCACTATTCAAGCATTGGAATATGGAAAGCCATTAGTAATCGGCTTAAATATGATTGATGTAGCGGAAAAACGCGGATTGACTTTTAATTTGGAGAAGCTTAGCAAATCATTACATATTCCGGTTTCAGCGATTGTTGCCCGTAATGGAAAAGGAATTAACGATCTGCTCTCTACTTTGAAGCAAGATTTAAAAGCCCCTTCATTTCAATTAAATTATGGGGAAACCGCTGAACAAGCAATTCATATGATTCAAACAAAAGCGGACGTCAGCAGATGGATGGCCATTCAGTTCTTAGCGGAAAATAGCGTAATCGAATCAACATTAAAAGAAAAAGCGAGTTACTCAGAGCTGCTTGAGCTGCGAAAAGCCGCTGCACAAAAAATAAACAAGCCGCTTAGTGAGCATTTCTTCGACGTGCGTACGACATTTATTGAACGCATTTCGAGCGAGTGTATCATAAAGGGCAGCGAAACACCTTTAACTTTCACGGATCGAATCGATCGAATTGTGACGCATAAGTGGCTTGGTCTCCCTATTTTTCTTGGCTTAATGTATTTGATTTTTAATATTACGTTTACGTGGATTGGCGTTCCGCTTTCTGATAAACTGGACGGCTTCTTTGGCGGAACGCTTAGTGAAGGCGCTGATTCTCTTTTAAATGCAGCTGGTGCTGCTCCATTTATTCACGATTTAATTGTGGATGGCATTATTGCAGGAGTAGGCGGCGTACTGGTATTTGTACCACAAATTTTTGTCCTGTTCTTTTTCATTTCACTGCTTGAAGATTCAGGATACATGGCTAGAATCGCTGTAGTAATGGATCGTATAATGGAATTTTTCGGTTTGAACGGAAAAGCATTTATTCCGATGATTATTAGCTTTGGATGTAACGTACCGGGGATTATGGCCGCGCGTACAATTGAACAGCGAAAAGAGCGCCTTATGACCATTTTAGTCAATCCATTTATGAGCTGCTCAGCACGTCTTCCTGTATACGCTTTGTTTGTAGGTGCTTTTTTTGTGCAAAACGGAGCAGCTGTGGTGTTTTCTATGTACTTGCTTGGCATTATTTTAGCACTTGTTGTAACGAAAATTTTATCAGTAACGCTTCTTAAAGACGAACAATCAACTTTTATTGTTGAACTTCCTCCTTACCGCGTACCTCAAGCCAAGACTCTTTGGAGAAGCACGTGGGAAAAAGGCCGAAATTTCGTCCGAAAAGCAGGTACGGTTATTTTAGCTGGCTCTGTATTTATCTGGCTATCATCTTACGCTGGCCCTGGCGGTTTTGGAGTAGATATGGAAAATAGCTTTATGGCTATTATTGGAGGTGCTATCGCTCCTCTATTTATCCCTTTAGGTTTTGCGACATGGCAAGCTGTAGCATCACTGATTACAGGCTTCCTAGCGAAAGAAGTGGTTGTTTCAACTATGAGCATCATTTATAAAGTACAAGAAGGACAGCTTGGCGACACAATGAAGACATTCTTTACACCGCTAACAGCCTATACGTTTATGGTGTTTGTTCTTCTTTATGTTCCGTGTCTAGCAACCGTCGCTGTTATTCGACGAGAAACCGGCTCATTAAAATGGACAGCATTTGCTGTGGCCTACCCTTTGGTTGTCGCTTATCTCGTAGCTTTGCTTGTACACACTATTGGAAAAGTACTTGGTTTTTCTTAAAAGGAGTGAATAACATTGATTATTAACATTTTAATTGGGGTTTTGATTTTTGGGTATGCCCTTTATCATATGACAAAATTCTTCCGCAAGAGTACTCAGGGAAAATGTGCAAGCTGCGCACAGCAATCTTCTTGTGCAACGGATGATTGCGGTATTGACTGGGATAAAACGATTCAAGAAGCTCAAAATCAATCATCTTAATACATTAAAAAAGCATCCTGATAGACGGGATGCTTTTTTAATGTTACGCAACTAGTTTTAAAATGAGATGAGAAAGGACTTCCTTTTCCTCTTCACTGCTGACTTTCCATAACTCATGAAGGACTTTTTCTTCTCGGTTTCGAGGCTCCTCATTTTTGGCTAAATAGCTAGCCACTTTTTTTGTAGCAGCTGCTAATTGTTCCTCATTTAACCCGAGCTTTTTACCGACATGAACTTTTTGAGTTAAATAATCAGTAAACGTATCAAAATTCTGCAAAATTGCTTCTTTTTTCTCCGTCCCTAAATTATCTACCGTTTCTTCAATTTTATTCATGTCTTTTGTAGTTCCTTCATTCATTTGACTCACAGTTAACATCTCCTTCTTAGTGAATAGACTGATATGTTCTTTCACGCTCAGATTCTGGTTTTTCGTCCGGCGTCATCTTTTCCTTACTTATTTCAGAAGTTGCATCTTTCACTTTTTCACCAATTTGCTGTAAATCACTTTTAGCATCTTCTACCGTTGATTTTGCATCATGCGTAACGCTTTTCACATCTTCTGCTTGCTTAAAGAAATCTTCATTTACACGCTCGTACAAATGTTTGGCATCATTAATTGCATCTTTTAAAAGATTCGATGCATTTTTCATTTGCTGCACCATTTTTTCTTTTGTTTCTTGAGGGTTCTCTTTTACTTGATTAATCATGTTTGCAGAAGAGTCCTTTAATGTAACGGCTCTTCTTTTAACAGATGAGCGAGTTTTATTATCAAGTAATGTTATACATCCACCTACAACTGCCCCGACAACAACACCTTTTACTAGCTTGCTGCTGTAGCTTTTCCCCGTGGTGCTAACAGCAGCAGTGCTATTAGCTGTCTGTGGATTGTTATTAATTCCTACATCGTTGTTGATGCCTGCGCTGTTGCTTAAAGCAGGGTTTTGTAATTCAGATCGGTTTCTTTCCATTTTTACTGCCTCCTTTAGCATCGTTATTGAGTGATTTCCCATCTTTTTTTATATTTAAACAATTGAATTCGTTAAAAATAAAAAACATGACTAAAGGCCACCTTTTATATCTCACTAGTCAAGAATAACTATATAGTAAAAAAAGCTAAATTTTTTAATGGAAAGATACAAGCCGGATTTTTGTAAAAGGATTGTCAGCACCGGTATAATAAGAAGTACTGTAAAAGAAATTTTATACTATTGGTCATAGGGGTGAAACAATTGAGCCAGCTTAATAAGGAATTTAACTGTGAAAAAGAATTAACGCTTGCTATTATCGGCGGAAAATGGAAGATGCTGATACTATGGCACTTAGGACGTGAAGGAACAAAACGGTTCGGGGAACTAAAATCGCTTATTCCTGATATTACGCCGCGCATGCTGGTTAACCAGCTGCGGGAACTGGAAGAAGATCTAATTGTTAACCGTAAAGTTTATCCTGTCGTACCACCTAAAGTCGAATACTCACTTACAAAAGAAGGAGAAAGTTTAATGCCTATTTTAACAGCCATGTACGATTGGGGTAAAAATTACCGTGATACAGTGCTGGTCAATCAAGAACAAAAGGCAGAAACGTTAATTAAATGATGGAAACGAATCCTTCTATTCCATAGTTTTTATTTTTTTATGCGGATGATATTACTCAATATCATCCGCATTTTTAATGAAAATTAAGCGGTTACAAGACTGATATGTCCATTAGTATACTTCTGTATACTATCATTCCCCACACTATTTGTGGGAAAAGTGCGTACTTTTAAGAACCTCAAACTGCGGGTACAATAACTACACCAGCTGCTTTTTATGTAAAAAGGCACAAAAGGTATCTATAGATTTCTGTAAGGAGTGGAGTAGAATGGAATTACAATTAGCATTAGATCTTGTTAATATTTCTCAAGCAAAAGAGGTAGTAAAAGAAGTTGAAGAACATATTGATATCGTGGAAATCGGTACACCTGTTGTAATCAATGAAGGGCTTCGCGCCGTTAAAGAAATTAAAGAAGCATTTCCTAATTTAAAAGTATTAGCTGACCTAAAAATCATGGATGCAGCTGGTTATGAAGTACAGCAAGCTTCTCAAGCTGGAGCAGACATCATTACCATCTTAGGTGTGGCTGAAGATATGTCAATTAAAGGTGCAGTTGAAGAAGCGAAAAAACAAGGTAAAAAAATTCTAGTCGATATGATTGGTGTAAAAGATATTAAAGGACGCGCAAAAGAGCTAGACGAATTTGGCGTTGACTATATCTGCGTACACACAGGATACGATCTTCAAGCAGTTGGTCAAAACTCTTTTGAAGATTTAGTAACAATCAAAAGCGTTGTAAAAAATGCAAAAACAGCCGTTGCTGGCGGCATTAAATTAGAATCTTTACCTGAAGTAGTAAAAGCACAGCCTGATCTTGTTATCGTTGGCGGAGGCATCACGAGCCAAGATGATAAAAAATCAGTTGCTTCTCAAATGAAAGAGCTTATTACAAATTAAGGAGCTTTCTATGCAGACGAGCGAACATTTAAAAACGGTTATGAATGAGCTTTTACAAACAACAGCTCTAATCGCTGACGATGAAGCTGAACAGCTTGTAAATGGCATCATCTCATCTAAAAAAGTGTTTGTCACAGGAGCAGGCCGTTCAGGTCTTATGGGCAAGTCGTTTGCTATGCGTATGATGCATATGGGCATTGATGCTTATGTCATTGGAGAAACCGTGACGTCCACTTTCACGCAGGATGATTTATTAATCATCGGATCAGGTTCTGGCGAAACGAAGAGCTTGATTCCTATTGCTCAAAAAGCAAAAGAACTTGGAGGAAAAGTTGGAGTAGTCACGATTTCCCCCGATTCCACGCTTGGCAAGCTGGCTGACTTCATCGTGAAGCTGCCCGGCGCTCCGAAGGATCAAGAACAAAGCAGTTATCAAACCGTACAGCCTATGGCGTCACTGTTTGAACAAACGCTTCTTCTTTTTTACGATGCGCTGATTCTTCGCTTCATGGAGAAGAAAGAACTTGATACTCATACGATGTACGGAAAGCATGCAAATTTAGAGTAGAAAAAGGTCTTGCCTAGGCAAGACCTTTTTTGTTTTGGAACTTTCTATATAACCAAATATTCACTTATCAGATAACTAAATGTACTTTATCATTATTTATTTTTTCAAAAGCCCTATTCGAATTTTGCTGCATCTCCATAAAACGGCTGCTCTGCAACTTTAATCGAGTCTGTTGGACACCCTTCGTACGCTTCCATCATCTCATCTTGCTGATGTTCAGGAACTTTTTTTGTTCCTTCGTTGTTATCTAATACGGCATAAGCAAGACCTTCTGAATCATAATCATAAAGATCTGGCGCACTCCCTCCACATGCTCCGCAAGCAATACATGTTTCCTTCTCTACTATCGTAAAAGCCATAAAAAAACCTCCTTGACCTTTTCACTTTCTCTTTCAGAAAGTTACGTTCAGTATAAGGAGGTTTTTTTAAATTCGTCTTAAATTATTTACTGAGATTCCCCAATATTCTCAAACATCTCAGCTACATTTGGCTTTTTCTTAATTAACCCTGACTCTTTTAACCAGTTAACATTTGATTGCCATGATTCTTTCGTTTGACTGCCAAATCCTTGTTCAGACTTCATTTTTGGAAGTAAGATATTCAAACTTTTTGTTTCCACATCTTTTTCAAGCGGGAAGTTTGATTTATCTTGATTATCTAACAAAATTTGAAGTGATTCTTTTGGATGTTTCTCCGTGTATTCATACCCTTTTGTCGCGGCACGCCAAAACGCTTTAATCGTATCAGAATCTTTTGCCCACGTTTGATCCCCTGTAACGGCCACTAGCTCGTAATAAGATGGCACGCCGTAATCTGACGGATCAATGTCAACAGTTTTGTATCCTTTTTTGTGAAGCAATGGTACTTCGTGGTTAATATACGCACCTATTACAGCATCTACTTTTTTGCTAATCAGCGATGAATTTAACTCAAACCCTACGTCTACTAGTTTTACTTTATTCGGATCTCCTCCATCGCTTTTCACCATTTTCTTTAGAACAGATTCACTTAATGGTGTTCCGCTGTATCCTACTACTTTTCCTTCTAAATCTTTAGGACGCTTAATACCGCTATCTTTCAATGCCACAACCCGGTTTAGCGGAGATCTTACAATCGCTCCTACCGACTTTACCGGCACATCTTCATTTGCTCGTGCCATTGCTACATCAGGCTGATAGTAAAGGCCAAGCGTGACTTTCCCTGCAGCTGCTAAATTAAGCGAGTCTGTTGGATTAGCAGGAAATTGTACTTTTACATTCAGCCCTTCTTTTTTGAAATATCCTTTTTCTTGTGCAGCGTAAATGAAGCTGTGCACTGCATTTGGATACCAATCAAGCATAATTGTAACGTCTTTTAATTTTTTACTGTCACCAGCTTTATTTTCCTTGTCCTGACCGCAAGCAGCGAGCATCAAAACAAGCAGCAGGCTTAAGCTAATCGCAAACCATTTTTTCATTCTGTTTTCCTCCACTTTAATGAACGTTTTTCGAAACCTACTACAATAATAAAAAATAAAATACCGAG
This sequence comes from Priestia sp. TRN 1309, assembly GCF_050846875.1. Lineage (NCBI taxonomy): Bacteria > Bacillati > Bacillota > Bacilli > Caryophanales > Bacillaceae > Priestia > Priestia sp. TRN 1309. The sequence continues at coordinate 542,527 of NZ_JBOZGM010000003.1, forward strand.
CGCGGATAAAATCACAATTGGTGCAAATACACCAGCTGCATCAAACTGTGTCATCATGCGACGACTGAAATATCCTAAGCCTGCTTGCGCACCCAACCATTCCCCAATGGCAGCACCTATTATACTAAAGGTAACCGCTACTTTGAGTCCCGAATAAAAATGAGGCAGTGCAGAAGGAATGTTCAACTTAAAGAAAATATCTTTTTTTGTTGCTCCCATCGTTAACATGAGTTCTTTTAACTCTTTGTTTGTAGAACGAAGCCCGTCAAATGTGCTAACGGTAATGGGGAAAAACGTAATTAATACGGTCACAATCACTTTGCTCCAAATGGAGTAGCCAAACCACAGCACAAATACAGGAGCAATGGCAATGGTCGGAATCATTTGTGACGCAATAATAAGCGGATAAAAAGCACGCTCAATAAGCGGACTCCAATTCATCCACACAGCCAGCAGAACCCCTAGCACAACGGATATTACAAGCCCAATTACGACAATAGATAACGTAGCTGGTAAATGCTTAAACAATAAATCCATTCGCAGCTCCCAAAGCTTCGTTAAAATACCGCTGGGCGTTGGTAAAATAAACGGATAGTTTACAATGCGTGCTCCAATTTCCCAAGCAGCCAGCAAAATGACTACTAAAATCACTGAAGCCCCGTACTTTTTCATGTGTTCACCTTCGATCTTAGCTGTTCAATTAAATAATCTTTCACATCAAGCACTCGCTGTTGATTCAGATCTTTTTGCGTTCGAGGTCTGCTAAGCGGCACTTGAATTTCTTCAAGACAACTTACTGGCTTGTCTGAAAAGATAAAAATGCGATCTGATAAAAAAAGCGCTTCATTGACGTCATGAGTGATAAATAAGATGCTATGCTTACGCTTTTGCCATTGGTCAAGCAGCCATTCCTGCATCGATAAACGTGTGATTGCATCAAGTGCACTAAAAGGCTCATCTAAAAGCAGTACGTTAGAACCGCTTAATACCGTCCGAAGAAAAGAAACGCGCTGCTTCATCCCTCCGGATAAATCACTTGGAAAACGGTTTTCATACCCTTTTAGGCCAAACTCTTCAAGCAGCTGAGACACTTGCTTATGAGCACTTGCTTTTGATACATTGTGAAGCTCAAGAGGCAGTGCTGCATTGTCTAGAATCGTACGCCACGGAAGCAGCAAATCTTGCTGCGGCATATAGCCTACTTTTCCTAGTCGCTTTTCATAAGACTTTCCGTTAATCACGATATCGCCTTCACTCTGCTGTTCAAGACCTGTAATGAGACGAAACAACGTACTTTTCCCAGAGCCGCTCGCTCCAACGATACTGACAAACTCGCCTTCTTTCACATCTAAGTTTAATGATTTTAAAATCGCTTGATCACCGTTCTTGTACGTAAAACTGACGTTTTGAAAAGATAACACAGACCTATTCATGAATTGGCCACATCGCTTCGTTATAAGCCATATCCCAGAACATATACTCAAAACGCGTCGTATTCAAGAAAATTTCTTCAAGCTTTTCTAATTCCACTTCTGATTTATCTTCAGTAAGTGAGTCAAATAAATTGATACACCATGTCGCCAGTTCTCCAAATTCTTCTGAGCTGTACATTTCAATCCACTCACGGTAAAACTCATTGTTAGCTCCAGGCTTTTCACTAAGTTCTTTTCCTATTTCCCAGTAGCTCCACATACAAGGCAAAAGAGCGGCTACTAATTCAGCTAATGTTCCACTTTGACCAACGTGCAGCATATAGTGCGTGTATGCAAGCGTTGTAGGAGATGGCTGCGCTTTTTCTAATTCTTTTTCGCTGATTTCAAATTTCTTGGCATACTCACGGTGCAGACTCATTTCTTCGTTTAATGTAGAATCTAAAAGGGCTGCAAATTTCCCCATCGTTTGAAGATCGGTAGCTTTCATGGCTCCAATCGCAAATAATTTGGCATAATCAATTAGGTAAAGGTAATCTTGAATCATGTAGAAGCGAAACTTCTCCTTTTCAAGCGTTCCATCTCCCATCCCCTGTACGAAGGGATGATTATGATTTTGACGCCAAATAGGCTGCAGCTTTTCGTATAATCGTTCACTAAATTTCATGATGATCACTCCTTATGCGTATGCAGCCACGTATAAATGAACTGCACTATCACTTTTGTATATTGAACAAGCTGATTAATATCTAATTGTTCGTTCACAGCATGTGCATTTGCTAAATTTCCCGGACCGTAAATAGCGGCGGGAATTCCCGCATCAGCTAGCCATCCCCCGTCTGTTACGCTAGTTGACACATCAATTGGAGGTTTTTTCCCTTCCATTTGTTCATGAGTATTTGCAAGCAGCTGCACTCCTGCATGATTTTCATCAATTTCTAATGACGGAAAGATTTCTCCTCTGTCTTCAATCATTGATGTGCCTCCCCATTCAAAGGTTGGCAGATTATCTTTTAACCATGGATCTGCTTTTGCAATAGCTATAATATATTCTTCCACTTCTTTTGATACTTGGTCGTACGATTCATTAGGATAATAGTGAACGGTGATCCACAGCCTGCATTCATCTGCAATAAAAGCAGCATGTCTTCCGCCTTCGATTACTGCTGGATTAATCGTATTTGTCCCTGGCAAAAATCCTGGATAGCTCTTTGTAACAGCCCAGTGACGCTCCAATTCTTGTAGCCCTCCGATCACTTTTGCCATCTTTTCAATAGCGCTTGCGGCTAACAGCCCTCCTCCAGCATGAATCATACTTCGGCGTGTACCGTCATGATAGGTTTTACTGCTTTTTATCGTAATCCATCCCGTGATCACTCCGCCTTGACCTTGAATATGTAAATCACTTGTATCGACTACAAGCGCAAAATCAGCTGTATACCCTTTCTGACAGCATTGCAGCGTACCTGCCTCTCCTACTTCTTCTCCTACAACGGATTCAAAAATCAAGTCTCCTGGCAGCTCGATTCCTGCTTCTGTTAAAAGCTGAACTGCAAATAATGCTCCCGCCAAACCGCCTTTCATATCAGCAACTCCGCGTCCAATTATCATATTGTCTTTCACAACAGCTTCAAACGGATTGGTTTCCCAATTTTCATTTTCTTGTACCTCAGCAACATCCATATGGCCGTTAATAATCAAGCTTTGATAGTCAGCCGATTTTTGTCCTTTTAACGTTCCCACTACGATAGGGTCGTTAGAATATAAGTCCCACATATCAATGGAAAAACCGCAGTTTTTAAGAAAATCCGCTACGTACAGCTGCGCTTCATGAGAATTTCGTGCAGGAGGCGCTGGCGTTTTATACGAAACAAGCGTTGTTAATAACTGGATTAACTCTCCTTTGCGCTCCTCTACCTGTTTGACAAGCAAATCAATTGTTTCTTTCATGTATGACACCTTCCTTTACGCATAAAAAAACACTTCTTTCGCAGGAAAGAAGTGTTTTTGTTTATGTACACAAAATTATTATAACGAGTTCGTAAGGAAATCCCATACAAAACATCCATTACAATACCTCTTTCCTACGCTAGTATTACCTAGTTCAGGTTATAAGGGTTAAGACTTATCGTCTCTCTCAGCTTCGAAAGCACCCCTAGTGGTGTTGTATCTCTATGAAATTAATCTATTATCATATGTTTACCTGTAATAGTTTTATCATAGTAAAGCGTTTTATTCAATAGAAAGGTTCATGATATGGTAATGAAAATAGTTTCCTTTTTAGTAGTAAAAGAAAAAGCACACACCTTTTTCATGCAGTGTGTGCTCTTTGTTTTTGTGACATTACTAGTTAGCTATTGGCTTCTTTAAAAATACACCGTTTTTTCCTTCAGACAGTAATAAGCTCAAGCTTTTGCCCCGGTCTCACTAATGAAAGCAGCTCATGATCTTCTTCTATTACATACCCAATCACATTCACATTAGCATTTGCAGACAAATTCCTTTTAGCTATTTGAACCTCTCCTCTGTAACGTCCGTAGCCATCATTGTCCATTGTAATTGCTCCGATTCTGCGTTCTACTGTATGAAATGGCAGCACTGGTTTTACAGATCGTGTATCAACCAAACGCAGAACGTCTCTTGATACATCCGGACGCACGCTGTACGTTCCCTGTATATGAGGTGAACGAATGCGTAGCGGAATAATGCGGTTTTCTTGATATTGAACTAAACGTTTTAATAAATTTGAACTGGCGTATGGATCTCCAATATAAACCTCCGTTACTCCGCATCCGTATAAATCTACTGCAGAGGTAAAAGGACATTTATTACGGTCTTTTTCTCTAGTAGGAAGTCCTTGATAAATAGGTCCTCTCTTTTCGCCTTCTCCAGGAATATAAGCACAAACTGGAATACGAAGTTCATTAAATAAATCTGTTTGCTGTTGAAAAAACGTTTCTTCAAGCCCTGTTTCAGGCCGCGGATAAAAATTATGCCAAGCAAGCAGCTGATGATGATGAAGGCCTGCAGATAATAGCGCTTCTATTTCTAGTTTTGACACTGTACTTGCATTAAGGGCAATATAAAACTCATCCGCAAGTAAAATCGTTTCTTCTACGCTAAAGCCATCGTCTAGTCTAATACCTGATACGCCAAGTGAAGATAGAGTCATAAGGCTTTCGATACCTAAATGAACCGGTGTATGCTTAGATACATCTGCATACACGCTTATTCCACAATCTCTAGCCACATGAAGCAATTCTTTTGCCCGTTCAGCCAAATCTCCTTTTTCCTCTGGAATGTGAAGTGAAGTGAATGCGCGTGTAACGCCGCATTCACTCGCTTCTACTAATCTTTGTTTGGCATCTCTATCGTTCAAATAAAATGAAATGCCAATCATTCAAACTCCCTCGCCATTTCATCGTTAAATCCAAAGAAATAGGTACAAATAAAGCCTGCTGCGTAAGCAATAACTAATCCAAGTAAATAAAGAAGAATTTGATGCGCATGAACTAAAAACGTAAGCGGCAAACCCGATACTCCCACTGCTACAGTTGCAATATGGAAGTGCGCCTGAAACGCTCCGCCGATTCCAGCTCCAAGACAAGCGGTTAAAAATGGACGCCCTAAAGGAAGTGTGACTCCAAAAATAAGCGGCTCTCCGATTCCCAGCAGCCCTGAAGGAAGTGCGCCTCCAATTGCTCGCTTTAAGCGTTTTTTCTTTGTTTTGATATAAATAGCAAAAGCTGCACCAACCTGACCGGCTCCGCCCATTGCTAGTATAGGAAGAAGCGGATCATCTCCAATCGAATTAATAAGCTCTAAATGGACCGGAGTAAGACCTTGATGCAGTCCTGTAATAACGAGCGGCAAAAACGTTGCCCCTAAAACAAAGCCTGCTACAACTCCTCCAACCTCTAAAACTCCTAAAAGACCTTTTGTGATTCCATCTGAAATGAAGCCGCCGATTGGCATGAATACCACATACGTAATAATTCCTGTAATTAACACCGTAACGGTTGGTGTAATAATAATATCCAGTGACTGTGGGACAAATTTACGTACTCGTTTTTCTAACACGGCCATAAAGATTGCTGCAAGCAGCACTCCTATTAAGCCCCCACGCCCCGGCAAAAGTGCTTCACCAAAAAGTTTAATATCAGCTACGGCAGGATTAATGACTAAAATGCCCGCTAAGCCTCCTAGAGCTGGCGAACCACCAAATTCTTTTGCTGCATTAATACCTACTAAAATACCCAGATAGGCAAATAAACCGCTTCCGATAACGGTTAAAAGAATAGCAATCTGTGAATCTGCCGGAAGCCACTTCGCCTGCACAGCTGCTTTTGTCACTCCGGTAATAAGTCCAGATGCTACAAGAGCAGGTATCAACGGAATAAAAATACTTGCAATTCGGCGAAGCAACAGCTTAAACGGAGTTGCATTTTTTTCTTTCAGCTCCGATTTCCGCTGTGCTGCACGATCTTCTAAGTTAATACCGCCGGATTCATCAATTAACTTTCCAAATTCTTCTGTTACTTTGTTCACTTTGCCCGGCCCAATAATGATTTGCAGCGTTTCTTCTTCCACTAATCCGAGCACGCCTTCAAGTTTTCGTATATCTGCCTTTTTAACAATTGAATCATCTTTTATAGTCACACGCAGCCGCGTCATACAATGCGTATACGCTTCAATATTAGATGCTCCCCCAAGCATCTCCAAAACAGCCTTTGCTAATTGATGATTATCTAAAGACATGTTAATCCCCCTTTGTATTTTCCTCTTAGATGGATACGCCACTGAGGAAACAGACCACAAAATCCCCTTTTTTGTAATCGTTTTCTTTTTTTATTTCTTATCTTTCAAAAACTGAATGGCATCTCTTGTTTTGTCAATATACTCAATCGTCTGGTCGTACTGCTGCGCTGCAATACTTAAAAATAAAACATCAATCACATAAAGCTGGGCTAAACGAGACGATGTTGCTGCGCTTCGAAACGGCGCTTCTTGAGAATAAGACGTATACAAACAAATATCTGCTAAAGACGAAACGGTAGACTGTCCGTACTTAGTTAAGCTAATCGTCTTTACTCCGCGATTTTTAGCTAAAGATAAGACGTTGCTTACTTCAGGAGTCTCTCCTGAAAAAGAAATACCCACAACTACATCGTCTTTACTTGCATTTGCGATGAGTGTAGCTGCTAAATGGCTATCCGCAAAAGCCGTCGCATTTTTATTAATTCGAAGAAATTTTTGCTGCGCATCTATAGCAATAATATGTGAAGCACCAATTCCGAAAAAATGAATGTTTTTTGCTCCAATCAGCGCCAAAACAGCCCGCTCTACTTCTTTATAATTCACAAGCTCAGCCGTATCACTTAGACTTTGAATGCTGTTGCTTGCCGTTTTTTTGACAATAGATTGAATTGTTTCATTTGTTTCAATATCACGGTATCCTTGTTCTGTATCTTTAGCTAAATCACCGGCTACTCTAACCTTTAATTCTTGAAAGCCGCTAACCCCGATAGATTTACACAAACGAATAACAGCAGCACTGCTCGCATTCGCTAGTCTTCCTAGTTCCCCAGCCGTACTGTTTACCACAGTATGCGGGTTGTTTAAAATATATTCAGCAATTTTCCGCTCCGAATCTGGAAGCTTAGCCACCGTGTTTTTAATCATTGTTAATCCGCCTGTTGACATCGTTTCTCTCCTTTATACGTAATGTTCAATCGCTTTTCTCACATACCCCCCCGCATTATTCAGTAACATCTTTGCGGTGTCGTAATTTTCATTTGTTTTGATCATAACCACTGCTGTTTTTACCTCATTATTTGCTTCTTCAAGCGTTTGACTTGCTCGCTCGTAAGAAACACCTGTAATTTTACAAATAATACCTATCGCTCGTTCCTTAAGCTTTTCATTACTCACATGAACATCTATCATTAAATTTTCATATGCTTTTCCTACTTTAATCATGGCCGCGGTAGAAATCATGTTGAGAATCATTTTATGAGCGCTTGCTGCTTTTAACCTTGTGGAACCTGTTAGCACTTCTGGACCTGCTACTACCTCGATGCTATGATCTGCTTCTTTTCCAATAAGTGAATTACCATTGCAAGACAGCGCCACTGTTTTAGCTTTTACAGATTTTGCATATTTCAATGCACCAATCACATAAGGCGTACGTCCGCTTGCAGCAATTCCAATGACTGTGTCTCGTTCATTTAAATGTATTTTTTGTAAATCTGCTGCTCCCAATTCTTCTTTATCTTCTGCACCTTCAACTGCTTTCACAAATGCTTTTTCTCCTCCAGCCATCAGTCCCTGTACCTGATTGGGATTGGTACTGAAAGTAGGCGGGCATTCAACAGCATCCAATACTCCCAGCCGTCCGCTTGTTCCTGCTCCGACATAAATAAGCCGCCCTTCCTTTTGAAACGATTCGCTTACAAACTCAACTGCTACCTCTACGTCTGGAAGTACCTCTTGCACAGCCAGCGCCACTTTTTGATCTTCTTTATTCATTACGTTTAAAATTTCTTTTGTACTAGCCGTATCTATCTTCATGGTCTGCTCGTTTTGAGACTCTGTTGTTAATAACGTAAGCTGTTCATTCATCTTTTCGGCCCCTTTTTCATCATGTAGTGAAGTTATGGTTATTATAATTCGTTTAAAATATAATTTCAATAATTTATTTTATTTTTTGAAATTATATTTTAAAACAACATAAAAAAAGATTTCAGGCATATAGCTGAAATCCTTTTTTATGTCTATTTATGATTGTTGAGCAAATGTTAACAGATACTCATCTTGCATTAAAACTTCGTAATCTTTTTCACCATTTCTTACGACGTGTACAGGGACTGTTTTTGCCGGAAGTAATTCAACTGGCTCACGATAGCGTTTTGCTACTCCGTCAATAAGTTCGTTTACTAACTGCTCGTTACTCAGCTCACCCGCCTGATATTTTTCTGCAAGTGGTGTCATGACTTCCGCTAATACACTTGCATCGTTAAATCCTTGAATTTCGACTTGTACGACGTACGCATCATCTTCAGCACTATACGCTGCATCTTTAATGGTATATTTTGTAGATGAAAGAGCTTTTAGAAAAGCGCTGCTTACTTCGTTTAACTGCTCATCGGTTATATTTGAGCTCAATGATGATAAAGCCCCTTTAAAATTCGTTTCAAAAAACTCTACAAACGAACTCTTTTGGAACTCCCCTTTTTCTTTTACCTGTTTCTTATCTTGCTGATTCGGATGTTTAGCAACAAATTGATCTGTATTTTGATAAACAGTGGCTTGAATTAAAGCATCCACGTATTGTCCCGCTTCCTTGGCATAGGCAGCCTGCTTTTCTTTACTTGGCGTTTCGGTGCTGCTACCATTAGAAGCAGCAGCGGCTTTTGCTTCCACTTTTGGTTTTGTTACATTGTCTAATTGGTTATATGTATACGTATACGTTTGCTTAGACTTTGAGTTTTCTGTTTTTCCGTCTACTTTAACTGAATACGACTGATTTTTTACTACTTTCTTTATTTGCTTCGTTTCTTTATCAATTGTCACAATAAGCGAAAAATCTTTTCCTTTAATTTGGTCAAGGTCTACAGCAGTATCGCTGCCTTGATTTGTTATTTTATAATAAGCTTTAGCATCACCTGCTACAATTTTTTGCTTTTTGTCTTTGTCTCCGTTAAATGTTAATACATACTCTTTGTCTTTTTCGGTGACGTCAAATTCATTTGGAAGATTTTTATCATATTTTTGGTAGTAGCGTATTGGATTTTGTTGAAGCTCCCTAGCGTTATTAATTAAAGCCTTAACGTACTTTTTTTCTTCTCCCTGTACTTTTGTGCTTTCTTCTCCAGCCACAGCTAACGTTTCATCACCGTCATGATACATCTTCAATTCTTCGCCGTTCATTTTTGTGTTAATGTAACCTGCTTTACTTTTAAAATCAAACTCTTGTACTCCGTTGACTTTGTAATCAGACGATCCTTCTTCTTTCCCATTGACTTTCACTTGAACATTTTTCACCTTTTCTTGTGCTTCTTTCACGTCACCCGTTAATTCCTCTGAAGACGGCATCCCACATGCCGAAAGCAATAGAGCGAATGATAGTGCTAAGCCGGTATTTATTATTTTTTTCATCTAAGAAACTCCTTTTTAAATATTTTTCCAAAAATAAGAATCTATGTACTTAGTAAATACACATTTTTACCATTTGTGAAACTCAACTTTACTAAATTACCATATTTACATTTAAATGGTAAACAACAAAAGAAGGAAATTGAACAATAAAAAAGTCACGAATCCGTGACTTTTTTAACAACCTTCATAACTTATTTTTTGTTAGCGCTTTTATTTCAATCTCTTATAATTCCATTACTTGTCCCTATCAGTACTTCTTTACCTTGTTGATTTCGATACACTGATTTGATTTTCACTTTTTGAAAACCATCTGCTTTTTCTACTTCAGTTAATATACATTCACAGGTAACTGTATCTCCTGCAAAAACTGGACGAAGAAATTCACTCACCATTTCTCTTGCAATGTAGTTTAAGTCTCCCCCTATCTTTGTCCCAATACTAGCAGTCATAAGCCCATGTACCATTAGCCGCCCTTTTTCGTCACGTTCTATATGATGTTTGCCCCGGTCTCCAGTCATCTCCGCAAACTGCATGATTTCTTCCTCTTGAAACGTTCTTTGCCACGTAAATGTATCTCCTGCTTTACATTCCATCTTATCCCTCCCCTTAAGATTATGACTTTACTTTTTAACTATATCACAAAAATGAACAGTCATTCATTTTCACATCAAAAAAATAGCAGAATAAATATATCCTGCTATTTCTGACAAGTAGGACAGTAATAAAGCCTTCTAGAAGCAGCTTGGACTTTTAGAATAGGCGTGCCGTCAATTCGACAAGCTTCTCCTTCACGGTTAAAAACCCAGTGGCGGTATGCAGAGCGCTTTTGCCCTTTCTTTTTTAACAATTCAGCAAGCTTTACATCATTTGTAATGCCACCTGTTTTATAGGACTGTTTTACAAGAGAAATGGTTGCTTCAGCTGCCTTTTTAAGCTGTTCTTCCGTGCAGTCTATGGGACGAGCTGCAGGGTTAATTCCCGCTACGAATAGGATTTCACTGCGCAAGTAATTGCCAATCCCAGCTATAAAGCTTTGGTCTAGCAGCAGCGATGCCCACTTTCTACGATAAAATGGTTTAGAATAAAAACGGTCTAAAAGCTCACCTGCCGTTACTTCTTCACTTAAGATATCAGGACCAACCCTTGATACAAAAGGATGAGCTGGAACTTCTTCATCACGCAATACTTCAATATCAGAAGCGCTATAAAGCAGCGCTGATTTTTTTTCATTATGAATTGCAAGGCGCAGCTGTCTGTTTGTAGATGGATAATTGTAAGATGAACGAACATACCATTTTCCATAAAGCTGATTATGTGAGTAAATGGTATAGCCGTTGTCAAAACGAATAAGCATAGCTTTTCCTTTTGTATCTACTCTCTCAATACGAGCTCCTGTTAATACTTCTTCATAATGTTGCAAAGATGGAAAAGCAAACCATATCTCGCGAACGGGAAGACCGATAATCGCTTTTTCCACTTCGTCGGCTGCTCGTCTAATTTCTGGACCTTCTGGCATATAATGAAACTCCTTTCTTGCCTAACTCTCTTCATTTATTATTTCGGTTTTATTTCTGCTTTGCAAGAAAGAAGCGGTTGCGCCCTTCTTTTGCTAAAAGAACCTTTAAATTATGCATGACGTTTACTCTTATAGTAAAATGTTGATACCTTTTTTACTTTCTATAGTGTTTATCTTACTTCCTTTGACTTATACTAGTTGGTAACCTTTTAGAAACTTGTTAATTACTTAGCATGAGGAGTTTATTATGAATAATCAATCATTTTCTCCACTATCAGCCGCTGAGATGGCTGTTATTTGGAAGCAATATATGAACGATAAAGCGATTTCTTGTATGCTCAAACAATTTCTTTGTCATGTAGACGATTTAGAGATTCAAAAAGCGATTCAAGGTACACTGCATATCACAACAAAAAACAGTGATGCGCTCACTGCTATCTTTTTAAAAGAAAATATGCCAATCCCGCTTGGTTTCGGAGAAGAAGACCTTGACGCTGAAGCTCCAAAATTATTTTCGGATTCTTTTTATTTGCTTTATTTAAAGCATATTTCAAACGTCCTTCTGCTGTCAGCAACTACGGGCGTCGATGTTGCCGCAAGAAATGATGTACGATCTTTTTTTCGCAGCTTGCTGTTAAAAGCAGAAAAGCTTAACCAAACGATTACAGATTTGTTGTTAGAAAAACAAATTTTTATAGAACTGCCTCCCATTCCTATTGCAGATGCGTCTGATATGAACGATAAAGAACTCTTCTTAGGAAGCTATTTTGATGAAAAGCGGCCGTTAACCGTCATTGAAATTTCTCATATCGTGTCAAGCATACAGACGAACTTAATTGCAAAGGATTTAATTTTAGGGTTTGCTCAAACAGCTCCTTCTCAGGACATTCAGGCTTTTTTATTAAAGGGTAGAGAGCTTGTGCAGCAGCATATTGAATCCCTGTCACAACCGCTAATGGTAGAAAACATACCGGTCACAATGAAGTGGGATTACGGAGTAGAAAAGTCTTCTGTTCCTCCATTTTCAGAAAAACTCATGATGTTTCACCTAGCTGCGATGATTACTGAAAATGTACGTGGCTACGGGCTTGCGATGTCAACAAGCCCCCGTTTAGATCTCGCTTTAAACTATACAAACTTCACGACTGAAATTTTGGAATATGCCAAAGAAGTATCAAGAATAAGTATTGAACAAGGATGGCTAGAAGAGCCTCCGCATATTCCATTTCCCAAAATTCACTTGGAATAAAAATAAGCTCGCGCTAAAGCGCGAGCTTATTTTTTAGATTCTCTCCACAGTAAATAAAGAAAATACGGAGCGCCGATAATGCCGATGATTAATCCGGCCGGAATTTCAATCGGAGGAGCAATTCCTCGCCCAATCAAATCTGCCGCTAGTACAAACAAAGCTCCAAGTAAAGCGGCTGTAGGAATCAGTTGTTTATGTCTCGGTCCCACTAACCGTTTGGCCACATGAGGAATAATAAGCCCGACAAAGCCAATGGTGCCAACAACCGATACAACAGCAGCCGTCATTGCCACTGCGCTTGCTAGTAATACTAGACGAATTAACTCTACTCTAGCCCCTAGCCCCCTAGCCACTTCATCGCCTAAATGAATTAAATCTAACCGAGCAGCTAACAGCCAAATCAGCGGTACTAGTATAACGACCCACGGAAGTAAACCAATCAATTGATCCCATGTTCTTCCCCATAAGCTGCCGCTCAGCCAAATGAGTGCTGCGTTTACGTTTGGATTTGCTTTTGAAATTAACAAGTGAATACCGGATGAACAAAAAGCGCTGACCGCTACACCTATTAACGCAAATCGAATAGGTTCTACTCCTTTTTTATAAGCAAGCAAATAGACGATTACGAAGACAAAGGAGCCTCCTGCAAACGCAGCGACTGATAAAACAGACGGACTTGCTAAAGGCAGTAAAATAGTGACCGCAACAGCAGCTAACCCTGATCCGCTTGAAAGACCTAATGTATCTGGACTAGCGAGCGGATTTCTCATAATAGACTGTACGACGACTCCGGACACAGCTAGGCCGATCCCGGTTAAAATAGCCAGCAAAATACGAGGCAGGCGAAATTCTACCAAAATAGACGTCAAGTCAGGATCGCCAATGCCAATAAAAGACGTAATAATATCTAAAGGAGGTATGTTAATGTCTCCTAAGCTAAGGCTTATCACGCTCAGCGCTATAATTAAGACAGAAAGAATGATAAACAGGCCGACAGACTTGAATCGAGATGGCTGCTTTTTTGTTTTATTGACAGTCTGCATATATACTCATGCCTTCCTTTCTGTTTTTTTGCGTCTCGCTAAGTAAATAAAGTACGGTGTTCCAAGCAATGCTGTTACTGCACCTACAGGGGTCTCATACGGGTATGTAATAAATCGCGACAATACGTCTGCTAATAGCAATAAAGATGCACCAAGCAGCGCGCTCATTGGCAAAACAACTCGGTAATCTACACCTATTAAATAACGCACCATATGGGGAACAACAAGCCCTACAAAGCCAATGGGACCCGCAATCGCCACTGAAACACCTGCTAATACAATCACAACAACTGCCGTGAACGCTCTAATGGCAAAGACTCGCTGCCCGAGTCCTCTAGCTACATCATCTCCTAAAGATAGCAAAGAAGACGCTCTTCCCAGACCAAACGCAACAAGCAGACCTACAATGCTAAAAGGAAGCAACACGTGAACATGTCCCCAGTCCCGCCCAATAACTGAGCCGGTGAGCCAGAACATAACGCCTTCTGTTTTGCTTTCATTAAAAATTAGCAGCGTTTGTGTAAGAGACATAAGCATACCTTGTATAGCGACACCCGTTAAAGCAAGCTTTACATCGCTGTCTCCTCCTTTAATCAACGAACTCATGACGTAGACAATAACAGCAGCAAAGGCCCCTCCTAAAAATGCTCCAAACACCCCGCCAATCATGCTTACACCTGGCACTAAAACCGTTAAAAATACCATTGCCGCTGATGCCCCGGCATTAATACCAAAAATACCAGGAGAAGCTAATGGGTTTCTAGTTAATGCTTGCATCAACGCTCCGGCGACAGCCAAATTAGCACCAACAAATGCCGTTACCAATAAGCGAGGCAGGCGGACAGTTTGAATAATCGATTGTTCTTTTGATCCGTCAAAATCTAGTAAAGCTTGCTTAATCGTCCCAAAAGAAATATGTATAGAACCGATGGAAATAGATAAAAACATAGAAATCAGTAAAAGAATGATAACAGCAAGAAAAATAGCTATTATGCGAAGTGGAGATTTGTTTCTTTTGGATAAACCGTGAACAGCTTTCATAGTAGACTGCGCCTCCTTCCATTTGAAAGTTCAATAAAAAGAAAAAAACAACCCCGCTGGATTGTTCTTTTCTTCGTTATTATTTGCCTTCAAATAATAACTTTTCTGCTTCATCTGCAATACCATTTGCACCTTGTACACTTCGGCGAAGAGACCATTTAAATACATCAACTTCATACACTTGATTATTTTTAACCGCTTTTAGCTCTTTCCATAATGGCTGTTTTGCTAAAGGCGTATGACCTTTTTCATTTCGCATAACAATGAGTTTGTCTGGATCTGCTTTTACGAGCTGTTCCATTGTCATTTTTACACTGTACTCTTTTGTAGGATCTGTTAATGCATTTTTGAAGCCTAATTGCTCAAGAACACCCGTTGTAAAGAAATTTGAAGTTCTAGCATTAATATTACCATTTGCATCAGCGATAACAAGTACATTGCCCGGATTTTTTGGCGCTTTTGCTTTTAAATCTTTCATTTTTTGCTTATGCTCTTCTACAACTTTTTCAACTTTTGCCTTCTTGCCAACCGCTTCTCCTACTTTTAACTCCGTATTTAGTAAATCATCGTAATTAGCATTTAAATTTTTTAATTCAATTGTTGGCGCAATTTTCGATAATTCTTTATATACATTTTTATGACGTTCTGAATCAGCGATAATCAAATCTGGCTTCAACAGTTTAATCGACTCCAAGCTAGGCTGTGCTCGCGTACCAACTGATTTGTATCCTTTGATTTCTTTTAGTACATCTTTATCAATAAGCTGTTCTGCTTTATCATCATCAGCTACTCCTACAGGTTTAATACCAGCATCTAACAATGCATCAATAAAACCTAACTCTAATACAACTACTCGCTTTGGATTTTCTTTTACTTTTGTCTCTCCAAGCTCATGTTTAACCACTCTTGTTTTTTCATTTTTTTCATCGGCTGAATTTTCCTTGTTCGTACTGCTGCAGCCGATAAGCATTCCGATTGCCAGCATTGTAATAAAAGCCAGCAGTCCTATTTTTTTCTTATTCAAATGTCATTCCTCCTGCTTGTATCTTTATGTAGATAATTGACTCTTGAAACTGATAATCGTTATCATTATATCAGTTTTATCTATTTAAACAAGCTGATTCGTTATTTTTTAATTAAAAAAGTTATACCCATTCTATAAAAAAAGAAAGGACGCAGTAGGAGCGTCCTTTCTTTTTAATCTTCAATACAAAGATACTGAATCACTTCTTTTAAACTTTTCTCTTTCATCGATTCGATATGTAAGTGATATCTTTCGAATGACAGATGTTTAGTTAACGGATTTGGTACAATCACACAGCGCAAGCCTGCTGCCATGGCAGCTTTTGCTCCATTAGAAGAATCTTCAAATGCTAAAGCTTCAGAAGGCTCTACGCCTAGCTTTTCAATTGCATTTCGGTAAAGAGCCGGATCTGGCTTCACTTTTTCTACATCATCGCGCGTTTGAATGACTTCAAAATAGTGCAGCAAATCTAGCTCTTTTAAAAATGCTGTTACCCAGTCGCGATATGAGCTGCTTGCTAAACCAATTTTTAATCCAAGTTCTTTTGCTTCTGCCAAGTACTCTGCTACACCTTCTCGGGCTACTAATGATTTCATTTTTTCTTGATGACGTCTTAACGATTCTTGAGCCAGTTCCTCTTTCGTGAACTCATTGTTAAACTGCTGAAGCAAATAATCGTAAAGTGCCGTAGCATCCGTTCCCACATAAGAAGCAAACGTTGCAATCGGTAAATCTACTCCCCTGTCTTCTAACATTTCGCGGTACACCTCGTACCACACTGATTCTGTATCAATAATTAATCCATCAAAATCAAACACAACTGCTCTAATCATAATTTACCTACCTTTTTCTATCTTATCGTTCTTACATAGTAACACGTTCAAAATACGTAATCCATAAATGTGGCTTCCTTAATAAGATAGGCTTAAACAGGTAGTTTCTATCCTTACTTTTCTCCGACTTTCATCAAAGGTGACATTTCTTCTGTTTCCTTAAACTCAATGGAAGACAGCTGCCTTCTAAAACCTTTCGTTGCATACACCAAATAAACTAAACCAGCAATCGCCCAGCCAATCCCAAGTAAAAATGAATTGCGCTCCAAGTTAAGCCATAAAACGCCAATCGCTGCTGCTCCTAATAGTGGCATAACAATGTATGACAAAAATCCCTTAGCCGACCGGTGCTGCTTTTGATGAACAGCATAGTGCGCGATAACCGAAATATTAACAAAAGAAAACGCAATGAGTGCTCCAAAATTAATAAATGAAGTAGCCGTTGCCAGACTGAAGAAAATGGCAGTTGCTGATACAACTCCGACCAATACAATATTTCGCGAGGGAGTGCGCAGCTTAGGATGAACATAACCAAAAAATGACTGAGGTAAAATTCGATCCCGTCCCATTACGTATAATAAACGTGAAACGCTTGCATGCGATGACATGCCTGATGATAATGTTCCTGCAATTCCTCCAGCTAAAAAGACAATTTGAAACAGCGTGCCGCTCACATACATAGCAATTTCAGGAGCTGCAGCGTCTGGATGCTTGAATCCTTCTAACGTTGGAAAAACCGCTTGGATAAAATAAGATGTCACGGTAAACATGACTCCTCCAATTAACGCAACTAAAAAAATAGCTCGCGGAATCGTTTTTTTAGGATTGGGCGTTTCTTCTGATAACATGGCCACTGCATCAAACCCTAAATAGGAAAAACACATAAGTGTCGCTCCCGCTATTAGCCCTGATGACGTCATGTTCTGATTAAAAAAAGGCTTCATAGAAAAAAGGGTTCCTTCCCCCATTCCGCCTAGCAACGCTTTGATTGAAACAGCAACAAACAATACTAAAATCGTCATTTGAAATACAACAAGAAACGTATTGAAATTGGCGGTGAAATTAACGCTTCGTAAATTTAGCAGCGTAACGATAATGACGAAACTGACAACCCAAATCCACGATGGTACCGAAGGAAAAATAGATGATAAATAAATTTGAAAAATAAGTGCGTTAACCATCGGTAAAAAGAGATAATCCATTAGTGCAGACCAGCCAACTAGGAACCCTAAATGTGGATTGATTGTCTTTTGCGTATATGTATAGGCTGAGCCTGCATTTGGAAACACTTGAATCATCTTTTTGTAGCTTACTGCCGTGAGAAGCATCCCGACAAGGGCTATGATATAAGATGTGGGAACGTGTCCATTCGTCATATCAGACGCAATCCCAAACGTATCAAACACTACCATCGGAGTCATATATCCGATCCCCATTAATACAATCTGCCATAATTTCAACGACCTTTTTAATGTTACTGTTTCATGTTTCATTTATCTTCCCCCTTCACTTTATTAAGAACATTCTGACAATTTAACCCATAAATGCATATGATTTAATTTCTTTATATAAAAATGAATGACTTTCATTCATTTTTATATAAAGAGTTGTTACATTTACTATAAGCAAATATATGATTTATTTCTTTAAGTTGGTAAGGGTTGCTAACAAACTATCTTTTTCTTTTATCATATTATGAAAGCGCTTTATTTTAAATAGCTATATATTCCTAATCTCCTGCTATATCCACGCAGAAATACCCTCTGAATAAGAGGGATTTCTGCTTACAAACTGTTATTTAATCATCGTATCCAATGACTCTCTTTTCGTTTTCACTGCAACTAAACTAGCAAAATCATGAATGATTGTAGCTGCAAGCAAAGAGGTTATCTGCGTTGGATCATAAGCGGGCAGCACTTCTACCAAGTCGAATCCAACATAGTTAAATCCCGTCAGAGAACGGATCATTTGCAGCGTTTCTCTGCTGCTGAATCCGCCTACTTCAAGCGTTCCCGTTCCCGGTGCACACGAAGGGTCAACAAAATCAATATCAAATGTTAAAAAGCACGGGGTATCTCCAATCGCTGTCTTCATTTGCTCCAAAATCAATGAAAACCCTTGATGTTCAAGCTCTCTTGCCGTTACTACATGGTAACCGAGATCTTTGCTTTCTTGAACATCTCCCGGATGATTTAATGTTCCGCGAATACCAATTTGAAAAACTTTCTTCGGATCTACTAGCCCTTCTTCATATGCGCGTATAAAAGGAGATCCGTGCCAATATTTTTCATCATAATACGTATCCCACGTATCTGTATGAGAATCAAAATGAATCATAGCCACTGGGCCATATCTTTTAGCAGCAGCACGAAGGCTTGCTAAAGTAACAGAATGATCTCCTCCGATTCCAATTGGAACGATTCCTCTATCCATAAGAGCTCCTACCGCTTCTTCCATCAATTCATAGCTTCTGTGAATATTGTGCGGAATAACCGGCACATCACCAATATCAATGGCATTTGTATCATCAAATGGGTATACGTCGTGTACCGGGTGATAAGGAAACAGCGTCATGGAAGCTTGACGAATGGCTTGAGGTGCAAAGCGTGCACCTACTCTGAAAGATGCTGCCGTATCAAACGGCATTCCTACTAGCCCTACTTTTGCATTTTTTCTTTCCGCTGGCAGCCTCATAAATGAGCCCGTTGTACAAAACTCTGGTTTGACATCTGGGGACAATGGATATTTCATAATTTACTCCTCCGTTTCAATGATTTCAGTTAGTCGCTAGGCATTTCCACTACTAAAATCATTGAAAGCAATACAGGAATAAGAAACGTTTGACGACTCATATTCATTGCTCCTTGTTACATTTATTGGTGGTTCAGCTCATTTAATACTTTTTCAAATGTAGAAATGACTTGATCTACTTCTTCAGCTGCAATAGTCAACGGTGGCTCAATACGAATTGTTTTAGAGTTTACAAGCGTCCCAGCTACTAGAATTCCTTCATCAAACATTCCCTTAGAAAGCGCGTAGCCAATTTCATCTTGGTGGAACTCAATTCCAATCATTAAGCCTTGCCCTCTGATTTCAAGTACTTTATCTCCATGGTTTTCAGCAGCTTTCTTTAAACCAGCAAGGAAATATTCTCCTAGCTCTTTTGCACGGTTTGGCAGCTGTTCTTCAATCAACACGTTAATAGTTGCAATAGCCGCTGCGCAGGCAAGCGGGTTGCCTCCAAACGTTGTTGTGTGCATAAACGGATTATCAAAGAAGCTTGAAAACACTTTTTCTTTTGCTACAACCGCGCCAGCAGGCATAACTCCTCCTCCAAACGCTTTAGCAAGACATAAAATATCGGGTACAACATCGTATAATTCTGATGCAAACATTTCACCGGTACGTCCCATGCCTGTTTGAACTTCATCAAAAATTAAGATAGCGTCGTACTCATCACATAGTGCACGCACTTCTTTTAAATAATTTTCAGGAGGAAGAATAATGCCCCCTTCTCCTTGAATTGGTTCTAATAAAACAGCTGCCACATCTTCCCCTACAAGCGCGCACGTTTCAAATGTTTTGCGCATCATGTCAATATCACCAAACGGTACATGACGGAAACCTGGAATTAACGGCAGAAATGGTTTACGGAACATTCCTTTTGCCGTACCTGATAAAGAACCTAGACTTTTTCCATGAAAAGAACGTGTTGTGGAAATAAACGTTGTTCGATCACTATACATTTTCGCTAGTTTTAAAGCGGCTTCTACACTTTCTGTTCCGCTGTTTGTGAAAAAGGAATACTTCAAATCCCCCGGTGTAATATCTGCTAAAATTTTAGCAAGCATCGCACGAAGTGGATCTAATAAGTCTTGGCTATGAAGGGCTTGACGCTGAAGCTGATCTTGAACAGCTTTGACTACTTTAGGATGACGGTGTCCCACGTTATAAATTCCAAACCCGCCCAAACAATCAATGTATTTTTTACCGTTTACATCCGTAAAACAAGAACCTTCATCTGACCATTCAACAGCTGCAAACTGCGTATCCACCGTTACTGTTTTACGATATTCTAAAAAGCCTGGGTTGACATGCTCGCGAAATCCGTCTACTGTTTCTTTCGTAATCCACTGTGCTTCTTCAGCTGACACTTCGCTTTTTTCAATAAGTCCCAGCACTTTGTTGATATATTCGTTTACTTCACCATATGCTTTGTTTACCTCTTGATTTTTCGTCACTGTATTCATTTTAATATCGCTCCTTCTCTACTTTTTAATTTTTAAACCAGCCGATTGGCTCTACTTGTAAATTAATATTAATTTGTTTTACTTCTTGAAATTCTTCCAATCCAAACGTGCCCAGTCCTCGGCCAATTCCGCTCTGCTTATATCCGCCCCAAGGTGCTTCGTTAAACGTAAAATGATACGTGTTTACCCAAGTGATGCCCGCACGCAGCTTTTTAATCATCCGAAGAGCTTTTGCACCGTCAGTTGTAAACACGCTGCCTGCCAAACCATATTCCGTATCATTTGCAAGCTTAATAGCTTCTTTTTCATCTTTAAACGTTTGAATAACAACCACGGGCCCAAAGATTTCATCTTGCACAATTTTCATATTTGACGTAACGCTACTAAAAACCGTAGGTTCTACAAAGAATCCTTTTTCCAATCCACTGCTGGTGATTCGATTGCCTCCACATACAAGGCGGGCGCCTTCTTGCTTTCCAATTTTGATGTACTTTAATACTTTTTTCATATGTTCTTCACTTACAAGAGGACCCATTTCAATCTCTTGGTCCATTCCATTTCCTACTTTAATTTTTTGAGCACGTTCTGCAAAACGTTCGATAAATTGCTCAGCAATGCTTTCTTCTACTAAAATACGAGAACCTGCAGCGCAAATTTGGCCGCTCCCTGCAAAAATTCCAAACAAGGCATAATCTACAGCTGTTTCAAAATCAGCGTCAGCAAATATAATGTTCGGTGACTTTCCTCCAAGTTCTAAAGATACCTTCGTTACATTTTCTGCTGCTTGACGCATAATGTGTTTTCCAGTTACCGTTCCGCCTGTAAAAGAAATCTTATCAACACGCTTATCTTGAATAAGCGTATTTCCCACAGTATCTCCGGCTCCCATAACAAGGTTTGCCACTCCTTTTGGCAATCCTACGCTTTCTAAGATCTCAAAAAGTTTTGTAGGAGTAACTGGTGTCACTTCAGAAGGTTTAAATACAATCGTATTTCCTGCAGCTAAAGCAGGTGCAATTTTCCACACGCTCATTAATAGCGGATAATTCCAAGGTACAATCAATCCGCACACGCCGATTGGTTCTTTTATAACCATTGCTTGCATAGGTGCAGGAACGCTGTACGTTTGACCGTCTGGCTTTGTAATTAACCCAGCGTAATACCTAAAACAAGCAGCTGCATCTTCCACATCAGCCTCAGCTTCACGATAGGGCTTTCCGTTATCCATTGTTTCTAATGCTGCTAGTTCTTCTTTCGCTTCCTCAAGCTTATCGGCAATCTTGAATAAGATGGCTGCTCTGTCAGATGCAGAAGTCTCAGACCAAATTCCGTTGTCAAAGGCTTCTCGTGCTGCTTCAATTGCTGCTTTCATATCTTCTGCGCTGCCTTCTGCAGCATATCCAATCACTTCACCTGTCGCTGGATTAACAGTAGAGCGCTGCTTCTCTGCTTTTCTCCACTCTCCGTTTATGTACATATTCAAGGTTAAAGTTTTAACGGCTGTACGATCCATAAAATACCTCCTTATCGAATAACGACTGATTGTCAGTCATTTTAAACCTTAAAAAACTTATAATTCTGATAATTAATTGTATATTTTGAATGAATGTCAGTCATTTTAGTAGATGTAATATCAGCAGTGCTAATATTACACGGATGGCACAAGAGAACGCTTTAAGAATTGAAAAAGTTCTTCCTTTGATTGCTCAAGTGTGACATCTTGCTCTCGCCCGATATAAAAAAGTTCAGCAGCATTTTCAATCAAATTAATCATCGTCTTAGCTGTCCATTTAACGTTAAGCTGCTTGATGACTTCTTCCTTTCTAACAGCCTGATTTAATACCTCTTCAAACCAGTTGTAATAAGGTAAATAAATAGCTTCCCATGTTTCTAATGAATAGTCAAAAGCGAGCCCTGAATAGCATAAAACAAGAACATCCCTATATTCATCTGTTGTTTTATACGTTTCGTCAATCATTACCTCTAATGTACTTAAAAAATCCGTTGCTGTTTTAGCTCGTTCTTTGATTTTTTCAAGTGACAAAGAAAGTAAGTTTTCTGCAATAGCCGGAACAAGAGCATTTTTAGATCTGAAATAAAGATAAAAAGTCCCTTGTGCTACGCCTGCACGCTTTACAATGTCTGAAATTGATGTTTTATCAAGTCCTTTTTCAGATATGACTTCAATCGCTGCCTGTAAAATCTTATCGTATTTTTCACTTGTGCTTGTAACCAACTTTTTCCCTCCACCTATAAAATGAATGACTTTCATTCATTTTACTATAAGAAGTTGAAATTATGCAAGATAAAATTTTCTGAATCTTTAAATTCAATCAAAAATTTATCCGTATGCTGGCTTCAAAAATATTTTTTTATTTTATCAATTTCCTCTCACGTTTCTTATATGTCTCACTGTTATCTTTCTTCCTTTTACAATTCAAGGTAAAAGCTGATGCAAAGCTCTTTAATCACCTATTCTTCCTAAAAAATAACTTTATTAAAAAGATATTTTTTCGTATCGGTTTATACGGCTCAATTGCCGAATTACTCTTGACTTGAAGTTGACGGAGTAAAAAAAAGAGTGATAACATGTAAGACTGATTCTACAGTCACTTATTTTATCCATTTATTTCCCATATTTTCTCTTAACTACGATGTACATTTTTAGCTAAAAATAACTTTATAACGCCGAAAAATCACCCACTCTATTTCACATTTTATATTTTTTATGTTTACCACCTAAAAAAACCGGGTATACACTTCGTTGTGTTTAGCATCCGTTCTACATATCAGTCATATTGATTTAAAACTTTATAAAGGAGTTACATTGCATGAAGAAACTATTTTTAATCAGCATGATTTGTTTTCTTCTAGTTATTACTTCAGCTTGCGGCAACGGTAATGGCGCCTTTAAAGATAAAAAAACCATTACCATCGGCATGAATAACTATACTGAAAACATTGCCTACACGTACGTATGGAAACAGATTTTAGAAGATCGAGGTTATAAGGTTAGAACTGTTTTCTTAGAGAAAGCCGGTGTTTGGGTAGGAACAGCTAATAACGACATTGATATTTCGTTTGCACCATGGCTTCCTACAACAGATGCGCCTTTTTACAAAAAGTATAAAGATCAAGTAAACATTGAAGACCCTTGGCTTAAAAATGCGCGCTTAGGATTTGCGGTTCCCGCCTATATGAAAGACGTGAACACAACAGAAGACCTTGCTAAGGTTGCTTCTGATGTCGATAACAAAGTTATTGGAATTGACCCAGGCTCCAGCATTAACGGATTAGCCGAACAAGCGTTAAAAGATTATAACCTTAAAAGCTATACGCTTGTAAAATCGTCTGAGGCAGCTATGCTCAGTGAACTGCGCAAAGCCTATGAGGCAAAAAAACCAATTGTTGTTACTATGTGGAATCCTCACTGGGCTTTTGCAGACTTTGACATCAAATATTTAGAAGATCCTAAAAACTCGTTTGGAGACCCTGACAACATTTACACAATGACAAGCAAGGAATTTAAAAAGACAAATCCTCAAGTCATAAAATGGATGAATAATGCACAGATGAACGATAAATTAATCAGTCCTCTTCTGTCACAAGTTGAAAAATCTTCAAACCCTGAAGAAGCAGCACAGAAATGGGTAAAAAAACATAAAAAGTTAATCGATAGTTGGACGAAAAAGTAATGAACGTAAAAGAAAACAACAATTGAGGTGGACATATGGAACACGTAAAATTAAAAGTACAAAATATAACCAAAGTGTTTGGTAAGAATCCGTCAAAAGCGATTGATTTACTTCAAAAAGGAAAAACAAAAAAAGAAATTCTAGAAGAAACAGGAATGACAATTGGAGTTAATCAAGCAAACTTCGAAATCAAATCCGGTGAAATCTTCGTCATTATGGGCCTGTCTGGAAGCGGTAAATCCACTTTAGTTCGCATGTTTAACCGCCTTGTTGAACCAACATCTGGATCTCTTATTTTAGACGGTGACGATGTAGTAAAAATGAACAAAGAGGAACTTCGCGACATGCGCCGAAAAAAAATGAGCATGGTTTTCCAAAACTTTGCTTTATTCCCTCACCGTACGGTTCTTGATAACACAGAATACGGATTAGAAGTTCAAGGTACACCAAAAGCCGAACGCGAAAAGAAAGCAAAAGAAGCGCTTGAATTAGTAGGTTTAAAAGGATACGAAAATCAATATCCCGGTGAACTGAGCGGCGGTATGCAGCAGCGCGTCGGACTAGCTCGAGCACTTGCCAATGACCCTGACATTTTATTAATGGATGAGGCATTCAGTGCACTAGATCCGCTTATTCGTAAAGACATGCAAGATTTTTTGCTGGAGCTTCAAGAAAAAATGGAGCGAACAATCATTTTTATTACCCATGATCTTGATGAAGCTCTTCGAATCGGAGATCGCATCGTTTTAATGAAAGACGGCAGTGTTGTTCAAGTAGGAACACCTGAAGAAATTATGACAAACCCTGCCAATGATTATGTAGAGCGCTTTGTCGAAGACGTTAATGTAGCTAAAGTATACACAGCTGAAAGCGTGATGAATCGTGCCGAATCCATTACCGTAGACCGTGGTCCGCGCGTGGCTCTTAAAATTATGCAAGAAGCTGGTTATTCAAGCATCTACGTCGTAGACAAGAAAAAAACTCTTCTAGGAGTTGTAACGGCAGATGATATCAGCCGCGCTATTAAACAAGATAAACTGACAGCAGACGTATTAGATACGGATATTCCGACTGTTACGACAGATACGCTACTAGAAAACTTGTACGACAAAATGGTTATCAGCCGTTTCCCGCTACCGGTTGTAGATGAAAACCATCGTCTGCGCGGCATCATTAAAAAAGAGCGAGTGATTGAAGCACTTGCCGGTACTGATAGTAATGAGGTGAACGTAAATGAATAGTATTCCTAAAATTCCCGTTGGCAATTGGATTGACCATTTTGTCACGTTTTTAAATGATAATATCAAAGGGTTTTTTGATGTTATTTCAGCTATTGTCGATGGTATTGTAAGTTTTATTGTACTAGTGCTAACCTTTCCACCAGCATTAATTTTAATCTTAATTGTCGGAATCATTGCTTGGTTTTCAAGTAAAAAATGGTCATTTACTATTTTATCGATGATTGGTCTATTATTTATTCTTAATCTTGGCTACTGGCAAGAAACAATGGACACACTAGCCCTCGTTTTAACAAGCGTATTAATTTCAATTATAGTAGGAATCCCGCTAGGCATTTGGGCATCTCAAAGCGAAAAGACAGCTCGGATTATTACGCCAATCTTAGACTTTATGCAAACGATGCCGGCATTTGTGTATTTGATTCCAGCACTTTTCTTCTTTGGAATTGGTGTGGTACCAGGTGTTATCTCATCTGTTATCTTTGCAATGCCTCCAACGATTCGCTTAACGAACCTAGGTATCCGTGAAGTACCCGCTGACTTAGTAGAAGCAGCAAATGCCTACGGTTCAACAACAAAACAAAAATTATTTAAAGTACAGCTTCCATTAGCTACAAAAACAATTATGGCAGGAATTAACCAAAGCATCATGCTATCTCTTTCAATGGTCGTTATTGCCTCTCTTGTAGGTGCTCCGGGACTTGGTGCAGAAGTATATCGTGCAGTTTCTCGACTTGAAGTCGGCACGGGCTTTGAAGCTGGAATTTCAATCGTTATTTTAGCAATTATTTTAGACCGTATTACGCAATATTTTGGAAATCGTTCAAACCAACGAGCATAAGTAAAAAAAGAAGCCAACTCACCGGAGTTGGCTTCTTTTTATTTATGTTTGTAGCACGCTACAAAGATTGCTTCTCCTTGAAACGATTCAATTCCCTGTTGATTCGTTTTGATTTCGAAAAACTGTTTAAATCCGCTTGGTACATTCAGCATATATTGAGTAAGCTCACGCTTTGTCTCTTGGGGAACATTCATCATCGCACACCAGTCATCAAATAAAAAGCGCTTTGGAAAAGTTGTCAGCACTTCTGTACGGAATCCTTGCATTTCAAGCATAGAAAGCCACTCTGTTTTTTTATAAGCACGATAATGGCTTGGATCTCTTGTCTTTTCAACTCGATTATAAAACTCGTCATAAGCATTCACTTCCGGTGCTACATTATCAATGAGCAAGAACTGTCCTCCTGGCTTTAACACTCGGTATACCTCTTTGATGAACTGTTTAATATTAGGAAAATGGTGCGGTGCAATTCTGCACGTTACCGTATCAAACTCGTCATCTTGAAATGGCATATCCTCAGCATCTCCTTGAACAAACGATACATTTTCATGACCATTTCCTTTAATGAAGCCTTCAGCACTTTGCAACATTTGAGGAGTTAAGTCAAAAGCCGTTACTTCTTGAAAGACAGGTGCTAGCTTATTTGCCACGTGTCCTCCTCCTGTCGCTACATCAAGCAGCTTTCCTCCTCTATTTTCTTCAGCAATTTCCGCTAAAACCGCTAAATCTTTGCCTTTTGCATGACCTTTACTTTTGACATACTTTCCGGCATTCCCCCCGAACTGACTGACCACCATTTCTTTATTACTCATCTATTCTCCCCCCATTTCCCTCTTTAAAACTCTCTCTTACTCTACCTAGTGCATTCACATATTTATTATGAAACGTGTGAATGTATTCTTTTTCTTTCTCCCCACTGATGAAACATGCGAAACAGCGGAGGCAGAAGCAGCCAAATTGTTAAAATACGAAGCACTTGGACCGCTACTACTAACGTCGAATCAGCCTGCAGTACAATGGATGTAGTCGCCATTTCTGCAATGCCTCCAGGAGCAAACGCTAAAATAGACGTGATAAGCTCAATTCCAGTTATTTTGGAAACGAATAGTGCACATACAAACATGGCGGCGATTAAACCAATTGTATTAATAAGCGCCACAACCATAATTTTTTTTACGCCAATGAACATTTCCTTATGAAAGCGAGAACCAATGCTTGAAGCAATAAAAATTTGCGATAAAATCATCACAGAATGAGGCCAGTATGCTTGAAGATTATACCCCACGTACGATGAAGCAGCTGTTTGAACAATTGCAACAGTAAGCATTCCTCCTACTAACCAAGGAGCAGGAAATTTTAGTTTTTTCCCTATATAATAGCCGACTACTGCTGTAACAATTAAAACGCCTGTCCACAACAGTGATCCCCACTCAAAAACACTCGGGGTAACGGACACTGCATGCCGTCCTGTATTACTTCCCCAATAGACTACAAATAAAGGAACAGCAAGCACAACTAAAAACACGCGCATCGTTTGAATGATGCTTACAACTGCCGTATTGGCTCCTACTTCTTCAGCCATGCCTGGCATGGCGCTCATTCCACCCGGAGTCGTACCGAAAAAGCTTGTTAATAAGTCTGTGGAACTGAACTTCCATAGCAAATAACCGGATAAAAGAGAAAAAACAACGGACAGCAAAAGCATAATCGTAATGGTGGACCAGTGAGATTGAAACGTAGTCACCACAGATAAGTTAATCTTTTGACCTAATTCAATCCCTAAAATGCACTGTCCAGCGTACAGCCAATATTTTGGAATGCCTTTTTTGCTTGTTTGAGATAAAAAACGCGGCTTTCGAAAAGCTAGAATAGCAGCTAAAATGAGAGTCCCAAGCATCCAGCCAATGGATAAACCTGTTAACGATAAAAGAAATCCTCCCACGCTTGTTAATAGAATAAAAAATATAGATTGTAAAAAAACAACTCTTGCGTTCATACCTACTTCCTTCCTTCTACAAGGCTTTTCTTTCTTACACCGAACATTTCTCTTCTTAACTATAGTATAATTTTAGAAATAATTAAAATATCGAAATTTTATTATAAACCATTCATTTTTTTTATTCCTGGAGGGGTAGTATGGACGATCGAGATTGGCTTATTCTACAAGTATTGTACCGTGAGAAAAACATTACAAAAGCAGCCAAGGAGCTATTTATATCTCAGCCTGCGCTTACGCATAGACTGCAGCAGATGGAGAAGGAATTTCATGTTCAGATTGTAAATAGAGGGCGCCGCGGAGTTCAGTTTACACCGCAGGGAGAATATTTAGTGAAGTGCGCAGAAGAAATGCTGCTTACGGTTCAAAAAATAAAAGAAAATGTGTTAAACATGGATGATCAATTAACCGGAACTTTACGTCTAGGCGTGTCTAACTTTTTCACTGACTACAAGCTCCCTGGGCTATTGCGTTTATTTAAAGAGCGATTTCCTGATGTTGAATTCAAAGTCACAACCGGATGGAGCAGCGACATGGCTCATCTGCTTTATAAGCACGATGTTCATATTGCGTTTGTAAAAGGTGATTATAACTGGCAAGATCAAAAAGAGCTGCTTTTTAAAGAAACAATTTGCATTGCGTCTGCACAGCCTGTCGACATAAACAATCTTCCCAATCTACCTCGAATTGATTATCATCAAGATCGTTTTTTAAAAACATCCGTTGATAACTGGTGGGCTGAAAATTACTCTCAGCCTCCCCTTGTCAGCATTGAAGTAGATAAAGCAGAAACATGTAAAAAGATGGTTGTAAACGGACTGGGCTATGCGATTTTGCCGAGTATGCTGCTTGACGATGCTGCAGAGATTTACAGATACACGTTAAAAACTAAAGATCAAGTACCTTTAACGCGCAGCACATGGATGTTTTATCATGAGGACTCCTTAAAAATTAACATTGTAAAAGCTTTTATTGAGTTCATTCAAAACTTGGATTTAAAAGATGTACACTGACAGAAAAAGGTTGAGACATACCGAAATGAATCTAATTCTAAAGACGAACAAATGGGGTATATGAGCGGAACTGCTTAAGACACCGCAGTTGATTTCCGTGCAAGACTTCGCTTTCCGCGGGCGGCCGGTGAGCCTCCTCGTCGCTCACGCTCCTGTGGGGTCTCGCCTGTTCCGCTTTTCCCGCAGGAGTCTTCGTCTTGCTCTCCAATCAACTGCTAGAAGGAACGAAACAGATGAAACTACACTTACCACAACAAAAAAACGAACCAAGAATTAAAAACTTTAATCAATGGTTCGTTTTTCACTCCATCTAAAATCCTTTTGTCCCAACCTTTTTCTATTGTATTTATTCATCATTTGCTCCGCCCATTAAGTCAGAATACAGCTTGCTTTGCTGCTCAAGAAAGACTTTAGCACCGCTGCTATTTTTATAAAAAGAGGTTAAATCATTATCTTTAAGAAGCTGTTCCCATTCTTTTGTATGAACCATTTCATACACGGCCTTATTCCAATATGCTACCTGTTCTTTGGTCATATTAGGCGGTCCCATTAGACCTCTCCAATGGCTAAACGTTACGTCAATTCCCGCTTCTTTCCACGTCGGTATCTCTTTTAGCTCTTCTAGCCTTTTAGGAGAAGAAACGGCGAGTATCCTTACCTGCCCTTGTTCATACTGCTTTTTTACTTCTGATAATGACATGGGTGCTACATCTAGCTGATGATGAACGAGCGCATCAATTACTTTATGACTGCTGTTATAAACGAAAAACTCAAGCTTGGAAGAGTCTACGCCTGCTTTTTTATTTAGCTGCATGAACGATAAATGATCGTCGTTTCCTAATCGAGGTGATATTCCCACTTTCATACTGGATTCACTTTGATTTAACGTGCGTATGAGCTGTTTTAAATTGTATATAGGAGAGTTAACAGGAACTACGATGACCTCCCATTCAGATGTTAAAATAGCGAGCGGAGTAAAGTCTTTATAGGTTAATTGACTTTGCCCTAGCAAATTATTTGTAATCAGCAAACTGGAATTCCCGGAAACAATATTTCCTTCTTTTCTCTGTTTAATATATTTCCATCCTTCTTCACCTTGCCCACCTATTTTATTACTAACAGAAACGGGTACCTTCACAATCTTCTTTTCCGTTAGCACTTGTTGAATGGCTCTTACTGTTGCATCTGCTCCTCCGCCTTTTGCACCGGCTGCCACAATTTCAATTTTTTCCATACTAATGCGGTCTTTTTTAGAGGGAGTAGAACAGCTAACAAGCAATGCACTTATAAACACTATCATGAGCTTTTTGATCATATATACCATCCTTCAAGGCTAATGCTACGCTAAATAGTACTTGCGCTCCGGTCTTCCAATAATCCCATAATCATATTCAACGTGACATTCACCGGTTGATACTAGATACTCTAAATATCGTCTAGCTGTCGTTCTAGATACTCCCATGTGTTGCCCCATCTCTTCGATCGTAATTCCTTTGATGCTTTTTAAAATGTCTTTTGACTTTTGTAATGTGATACCATCAATACCTGAAGGAAGAGATTTATCCGCTTTTGGCTTTGTTCTGACATGTCCAAAGTACGCATCAATAAATGATTGATCAACTTCTTCATGCGTACTAAACAGTTCCTTTTTCTCTTGATACTGTTTAATAGCATTAATGAAGGATTCCATCATAACCGGCTTAATCAAATAATTAACGACGCCGTTTCTCAAACAGATTTCTACAATGTTTTTTTCTGTTGCAGCCGTTACCACGATAACGTCAACTTGTGGAAACTGGGCTCTGATTTTTGGGAGTAAATCTGTTCCCATTTCATCTGGCATATAGATGTCTAAAAGAAGTAAATCAACTTTCTTCTCCTTTAGCATTTCAAGCGTCTCTTTTGCATTCAACGCTTTGCCTACGACTTCTACACCATCTACTTCTAATAAAAATCGCTCTTGAACTTGAGCAATTCGAAAATCGTCTTCTGCAATTGCGACTCGTAACATTTCGACTCTCCCCTTACTTCTCATGATTCAGTTTTTTGGAAGGTAAACTGAAAAAATGGCTCCTCCTTCTGGCTGATTATACACTTCAATAGATCCTCCAAGTTCATCTACCATTTTCTTTATATTTGCCAGTCCGTACCCTCTGTCTGTACCTTTGGTTGAAAACCCTTTTGTGAAAATTTGATTTAGTACTTCTTCTGATATACCGGGTCCGTTATCCATCACTTCAATAATTAAATCATGACCAATATCGGTAATAAAAAACGACACTTCTTTTTTAGACCGCTGACTCACGGCTTCAAATGCATTATCAATTAAGTTCCCAATAATGATAATGAGATGAGAAATTTCAATATGTTCTGGGAGCGTATCGAGTGTACTCTCCGAATCAACCGAAAAATGAATTTTCTTTTCAGATGCTTTTCCAATCTTCCCAAGCAATATTGCTTGAACTTTGGAATCTAATATCTGATCAAATAGAATACGATTTTGCGTTTGGTGTACGGCTGATTCTTTTTGAATAAACTCCAATGCATCTTTGTACTGCCCTAACTGCAGCAAACCCGACAAAACATACAGCTTATTCGTAAACTCATGCGTTTGAGCTCGTAAATCCTCTGAATACTTTCGTACTTCTGAAATCGTATTGATTAAGCTTTTTAATTCTGTCTTATCACGAAAACTAGCGACCACTCCTACAATTCGCTGATGTTCAATAATGGGTGTTAAGTTTAAGATAAACGTTTTTTCATTCAAAAAAATTTCTTGGTCGCTTCGGGCTATTCCCGTATCTAGCACTTCAATCATATTCGTATAAGGAAATACTTCAATGATATGATGATGTAAATATTCCGTCTGTAACCCCAGCATATTTTTAGCTGATGTATTCATCATCGTAATAAAGCCTTGATGATCAATAGCAATAATTCCTTCTTTTATCGAAAGTAAAATTGCATTTCGTTCACGGTACAAAGAAGCGATTTCATGGGGTTCAAGACCAAGAGTATCTTTTTTAATACTTTTAGCTAAAAAAATACCCCCGATCATACCAAGCAATAAAACAGCTAGTGAAAATAGGATAATTTGCTGAATACGCGTAATGAGCTGAGCATGAACATGAGATTTTAAAAACTCAACCGTCACCACTCCCACGACTTCCGTATACTTTCCGTGACTGATGACAATAGGCGCTTTCCCCATAATAGCAGGACCTGTGGTTCCCTCTCCGTCCAGCGTATAATATCCGCCGAATAATAGTGCTCTATCGTTAACCGCCTCTTTGTTTTTCTTTCCTATCCATTTTTGATTAGAATGAGAATAGATGATTTGCTCACGGTTTTGAACCACAATACTTGCTGCTCCGATTTGTTCCCTCACTTGCTCGGCAAGCGGCTGAATATATCGACTCGGCTGTTTTTTTTGAAAAGCAGCTTTGACTTCCGGCATAAATGATATTGATTTGGCTGCTTGAAGAGCCAGCTGCTCGGCTTGCCTTTTAGATTCTACAAACTGCATGTAAGAGAAAATACTCGCTAAAAGAACAATAACAGTTATGATTAATGCTGCGGATAAACCTACGATTTTTGTTTGCAGCGATACTTGAAACCATTTTTTCATTTCATCGCACCTTTAGCCTTTACCTTATAGTTCTATTCTTCTTTTATTTTATCAAAATTTTTTGTATATCCGCTCCTTATTCCAAAAGCTTTTTAGACAAAAAAACTTATCAATCCCAAAAGCGGAATTGATAAGTTTTTAGTTTCCTGATCTTTACAGCGTAATAACTCCTGTAATAATAGCTACTAAAAGCATCACCATAGCTGTTCCAATCGTCCACTTTAAAGTAAAGCGCTGAAATTCACCAAGCTCGACTTTTGCCATACCGACCAATAGATACGTAGAAGCAACTAAAGGACTTAGTAAGTGAACAGGTTGACCAATCAATGAAGCACGGCCAATTTCTGCAGCATCAATACCGTATGCTGAAGCTGCTTGAGCAATAATTGGTAAAATCCCATAGTAGTAAGCATCATTTGACATAAAGAATGTAAATGGCATACTTGTGATGGCAGTAATCACAGACATGTAAGGCCCTAACGCATCTGGAATTAATCCTACTAAGCTATTACCCATTGCATCTACCATTTTGGTACCTGATAAAATACCCGTGAATACGCCTGCTGCGAATACAAGAGACACAACAGCAAGTACATTACCAGCATGTGCAGTAATACGCTCTTTTTGAACTTCTAAATTTGGATAGTTAATCATGATAGCGATTGCAAATCCAATCATAAATAGAATTTGAAGCGGCATAACTGCTGTGATAAGTCCTACTAATAATAGAGCTGTTAAAGCAAAGTTTACCCATAAAAGCTTCGGACGCTTGTACTCGATTCCTTCAGCGGCTGCTGCTTCTGCAAAAGCTACTTGAGCATTTGTAACGTCTTGAATATCAATAACACCTAAGCGCTGGCGCTCTTTTTTCCCGAAATAGTAAGCCGTGAATAACAACCAAACAGCTCCGCCAATCATGGCTGGAATCAGTGGTGTAAACACCTGTGAAGCATCTAACTTCAATGCACTCATCACACGAGCAGTAGGTCCACCCCAAGGTGTTAAGTTCATAACTCCACTACCCATAATGGCGATACAGGCTAAAATCATTGGCTTCATGTTTAGCTTTTTATAAAGCGGAAGCATCGCTGAAAGCGTAATCATATATGTTGTTGTTCCGTCTCCGTCTAATGAGATAATAAGAACTAAAATAGCTGTACCAATTGTGATTTTTAGTGGATCACCTTTTACGATTTTCAAAATTCTTCCTACAACTGGATCAAACAAACCAGCATCAATCATAATCCCAAAATATAAAATAGCAAACATTAACATAACGCCTGTAGGTGCTAATTCTTTTACACCATTTAAAGCCATTTCTCCAATACCGCTTGTGAATCCCCCTATGATTGCAAACAATACTGGAATAACCATTAAAGCAATAAGCGGCGTTAATCGTTTTGTCATAATCAGAAACATAAATGTACAAACCATCAAAAACCCAAGAATAGCTAACATTATTACCCCTCCTATTTTTGAATCCGCTTTCATAACAGTGGAAGCGATTCGTTTGTATGTATGACTCGCATATGTATGCCAGTTCGTCTATACGATTACAACATCGCTTGTTCACTATTAAGTTGTACCTTAAAACTTTAAAATTTTCTGTTTTTTCTTAAAATAATCATAATTTACAGGAGGGTATAGTGTAAATAATTCGTACTATAAAAACTTTTAAAACTTTATGGGTAATTAAATCCTTTTTGTTCATTGGGAGGATAAAAGACAGGAAGAGGAAAAAGGTAGGAAAATAAAAAACGGAGAGAGAGGAACTATTCTCGTGAATTATTCAATTTGAACTCTAAGAGAATACGCTCCAGGATGAGGAGTTTTATTCCACTGAGTAAGAGATTCCTCTAAAAATGGAATCTTTTTTAACTTCTTTGTTTGGAACTTTTCTATTTTTGAATATTTTTCTAAGGCATACGTATTAGCAAACATTTCTTGCGTTCTATTTCCTTCTTTTAAAAGCGTTCCATTTGTCATTCGATCCACATGATGGCCTAATTCATGCAGAATGATAAAAGCAAATTGATGAGGCTTTTTGTTTTTTGTTGTATCGATAAAGACAATAGGACATTCCGTTACTGTATATTTAATATAGTCAATTTCAAACTGAAGTTTGCGCTTCTCTTTTGGAAGGTTATCATTAAATTGGCCATAGTACACACCTAACACATCTTTTCCTTGCACCTTTACACTGCCTAAGCAATACACACCTTTTAGCCCATCCCAGTCTTTTTCGTCTGTTACATTAGCAATTTCGTGCAGGGCCGCTTTTTGCTTCGCACTCATGACTCCATGAAACGTTACGCCATGAATTTGGATTTTTTCACTACGCTTAAACATCTTCTTGCCTCCTTTACTAAATTCCTTCTACAACATATTATTTAGCATTAAGTATATTCATTCACAATACATGGTTAAAAACATGAAGTTAATGTCAAGATTCCCGTTTTGATGTTTTTTAACCCTGCTTATATGCTGCCTCGTTTATTTTCTATTTTTACTATATTACATATGTAGCCATTAATAAAATATCATTTTTTTATGATTTATCATTACTTTTTTTTATTTCTATTTTTGCTTATCGATAACCTGGAGCCTGCGTATCATTTTTAAATTTAAAACCATTGCTATATAAAGAAACGGATAGCAAAAAAACGAGTATAGAATCTTCCATCCATTATAATAAAACACTTCCGTTTGGGTAGAAATGTACTCAAACAATGTCGTAAGAATTACCCACACTGTAATATATAAAGCTTTTCTAAACAGACTCTTGCCTTGTGGATAAAAATTCAAAAATACACTATTTGTCGCAGGATAAATAAAAATAAAAATTAAAAGATATTCAAAATCTACTCCTTTTGTAAAAAATCCATAAAGATCATATTTAACATCAAGATATATATCTGCTACCGATCCTAAAAACATGACAAACAAAGACGTTGTGTATATTTCTATCCAGCTGATGCGCTTTGGCATAACTAGTACACTCAGAATAGAAATCACCGTTGTAAGGATTAAGAGCACCATAATGAGGACCTCGTTTCCTATAGGAGATAAAAACAGCTTTCCCATTGGTTATTAAATTCATTCCGAAGCCTACATTCACCATCGCAATAAAAAATCCGAACAGGTTGGATTCTCTATCAAGAACCTCGATTCACCGTTCGGATTTTCCTTCAATTAAAACTACAAACTACTTTTTCTCAGCCTCTTTTTTTAACGAAAGGAAATGATGCAAGAACCAAGCTCTTGCTCTCCCCATTTAAGTGAAAGATGATCCTGATGTGAAAGCGGACCTACTCCTTCAGGTGTACCTGTAAAAATAAGATCTCCTTTATCAAGACCAAAATGTTTTCCTGTAAAATCAATAATCGTTTGTAAATCAAAAATCAAATCTTTGATATTTCCCAGCTGCACGCGTTTATTGTTTTTCACTAACGAAAAGTCTTTCTCCTTAGATGCTTCTACTCCTTCAAACGGCAGAAATTTTCCCACGACCGCTGAATGTTTAAATCCTTTTGCAAGCAGCCAAGGGTGCTTTTTTTGTTTTAATTCGCTCTGTACATCTCGAAGCGTCAAGTCTAATCCAATCGTCATCTCGTCAACAAGTTCATCCACTGCTATGCCTTCTTTGTAAGATTGTCCAATATGAAGAATCAGTTCGGTTTCAAAGTGCACCTCTCCTTGGTCGCTAGGAAGAGTGATTGATTGTCCAGCTGCTTCAACGAGAGCGTGAGTAGGTTTGGAAAATAAAAAAGGTGATGTTGGAATATCATTATGTAATTCTTTTGCATGCAGTGCGTAGTTTCGGCCTACACAATAAATATTTTTAATATCTTTCACTTTCATCATCCCTTCTTTCGTTAAAATAAACCCTTTTCAACTTTTCTTCTTTTATTTTACAAGAAGAAAAGAAGATTACAATGAATCTTCTTTTCTTTCAATCCGTTATTTTCTAGCCCATTTTGTAATGCCTTTGATATCATCTGGAGTTGTGCGACAGCACCCTCCGATTAACTGAGCACCTGCTTCATACCAGCTGTGAGCGCTGCAGCCATACGTTTCGCCTGCAGATGTCCCGTTCCATGTTTTAGATTCAGCATCATAATGCTCTCCTGAATTTGGATACACAATGACTGGCTTATCCGTTTGAGATTTAATTTCTTTAATAAGTGAAGAAATATATTGAGGCGGCGTACAGTTAACTCCAATAGCTGCTACTTGCTCATAGGAATCCAGATAGCGTGCACACTCCGAGATTAATGTTCCGCTGCTAATGTGCAGGTCATCTTTTGCGCTGAACGTAATCCATGCGTACGCTCCTTCAAATTCTTCTAGCAGCCTCGCAATGGCTCTTGCTTCCATTAGATTAGGAATGGTTTCACAAGCTAACACATCTGCTCCTGCTTCAATTAATGCTTTCATACGAGGACGATGAAATTCCATTAACTCTTCTTCTGTTACGTCATACTGTCCAGTATATTCCGATCCGTTTGCTAAAAATGCTCCGTAAGGACCTACCGAAGCGGCGACAATTGGTTTTGGGCGATTAAGACAATTCTCTTCTTTCTGCCAAAATTCATCTCTTGCTTCAGCCGCAATTTTTACAGATGCTTGAATTAACTCGCGCGCCTCTGCTTCACTTAAACCACGTTTTGCAAAACCTTCAAACGTGCTTTGATAGCTTGCAGTAATTGCACAGTCAGCTCCTGCTGCAAAGTAATCTTGATGCACTCTCTTAATCAATTCCGGCTGCTCCATAAGCACTTTTGCAGACCATAAGCTGTCGTTCAAATCACAGCCATATCTCTCCAGTTCAGTTGCCATTGCACCATCTAGTACAATCACAGGAAATGTATGTAAAATTTGTTGGATAGGATTCATTGTTTGATCTAGGGTTGTCCACTAGCAGTTAGCTTCGATTACCCTATCCTCCTTTCAGATAATTTAAAATATATGCAAAAAAGTCTAAAGGACTAGGCAGCTTTTGTCAAGAAATCGAAGAAATGAGGAGAGGCTTATAACCAAGCATTTTTCAACCTCCTTATTCCTTCTTCTATTTCTTCTCTCTCCAAACTTCCAAAACCTAATAATAGATGAGTCTTTTGTTGAGGTGATTCCGTAAGCCAATAACGAGAAGTTCCGTAGACAGAGACATCTTGCTTTTGAGCTGCGTTAATTAACTGCTGTTCGTTCATATCGTTGTGCACGCGGACAAGGATATGCAAACCTGCATATTCTCCTGACACCGTGATGTTTTTGTTAAACTCCTTCTGTAAAGCTGCTAAAAGAGTACCGTGTTTGAGTTGATAAGCAGTTCTCACTCTTCTTAAATGCTTACTCCACTCTCCGTTTTTCATCATCAGTCCGAGCGTCCACTGATGAAGGGCTGGAACAGCTTGCTCGTATAAAGAGAAACGTTCATGATATTCCTTTAGAAGCACTTCCGGTAATACAAGGTAGCTGATTCTTAAAGAAGGCATAAAAGATTTTGAAAATGTCCCTGTATAAATGACGCGCCCTTTAGTATCCAAGCTTTGCAATGAAGGAATGGGACTTCCTTTATAACGAAATTCTCCGTCATAATCATCTTCAATAACAAATCCACTGCAGTCATTCGCCCATGTAAGAAGCTCTATTCTTCTTGAAACAGGCATGATCATTCCGTATGGAAACTGATGAGATGGTGTGACATAAACAGCGCGTGCTTGGCTATCATAAAGCTCTTGGATGTTTATGCCTCTGTTATTAAGTGACACAGGTTTTAAGGAGAATCCATGCTGTTTAAATACAAAGCTAGCCCCGTCATAGCAAGGATTTTCAAAGGCAATATCTCTGATGCTTGGCTTTAACAGCTGCGCTAGCAAACTGAGTGATTGCTGAGTACCTGTTCCGATAATAATTTGATGTTTCGAACAAACCACTCCTCTTGACTGATAAAGGTACGTCGCAATTTCTTCTCGCAGTGATTCTTCTCCTTGAGTTTCTTGGTACGTGAACAGCGCTTCTTTATAAGTTTGAAGACTTTCATTGTATCGTTTTTTCCACTCATTCAAGGGAAACAAACGGCTATCAACTTTTCCATACCGAAAATCATAGGTACACGACTTTGTTTCTGAGTGAGGTTGTAAAAATATAGTCGGCTTTCTATCTGTTTGCAGTAAATCAAACTGTGTATTCGTTACGTACAGTCCACTTTTGGGTTTGCTTTCTACATATCCTTCAGCTAAAAGCTGCTGATAGGCCATATCTACAGTATTTCGACTTACGTTTAAGTAATCAGCAAGAGACCGGATAGAAGGCAGTTTGTCATTTACTTTCACCCTGCCGGATACAATTTCTTTTTTTATATATTCATATAGCTGGTGATATAAAGGCATATCATTCCTTCGGTTTAATAAAGGTGTGAACTTCACGCTAGCTCCTTTCATCTGTCCCTATCTTATTTTTTAAATCTGGCTCTTTTAGAGGGGATACATTTCTTTTACTATAAGTGTAGATCATCTAATTAAAAAGGAGAAGATTTAATGACTACTACTATTACAATTCGTCAAGCTAATGCTGCTGACATGGAAGCACTTATTTCATTAATGAACGAATACATTGTTGATTTTTACAAGCGCCCTCAGCCTGCCAAAAAACAGCTGAGAAATTTAATTGATCACTTGTTTCAACGTCCCGATACTGGCGTTCAGTTTATCGCGACTCAAAATGACGAGGCAGTAGGTTTTTCAACGCTTTATTTTACATTTAGCACCACGCGTGTAAAGCCTGTAGCGATTTTAAATGACTTGTACGTTACTGAAAAAGCAAGAGGTCAAAAAATTGGGGAAAAGTTATTTTCGATTAGTCACCAGTATACAAAAGAACATCAGTATGCAGCCATGTCTTGGGAAACGGCTTACGATAATACAAGAGCTCAAACGCTTTACAGAAAAATGGGAGGAAATGTAACGAACGGTGAATGGATTCACTACGACATTTCAAACGACATCTTATAATATTTTTCCATCCATAAAGTTTTAACACGTTCTTAACACTCCTTTCATAAATGTGTTTTATGATGAATACGACAAATAAATCAGTTTCTGTATGTATTTGTCACATTCTCTGTTAAAGTTTTCACAAAGTGTTCAAACTTTCAGTGAAAACGCTTTCTATTTTTGTGTATAATAAAAATATGCAAATGAAAATGAATGTTACAGCTCGTTAATCATACACATTTTAAATATGGAAGGAGTTTTGAAAATGATTTTAAAAGCATTAAGAAAAAACGGGGCCGTTACAATTAACTATTATAAAAACGGTTTGCTTCAAACGTTTAAAGGAAAAGTACAGCGCCTAGATTTAACAGACCAAACGCTTTCATTAAAAGATGAACAGCAAAATACTTTCTCTATTCGCTTATCGGGAATTAAAGAAATTTATTGATGAATAGTTTACAGTAAAAAAGAACATGATGCTCATTCTGCTTTGCAGAAGTCATCATGTTCTTTTGATTTTAGCTTTATTTAGCTGATGTTTCTGTTTCTTCTTTCCCGTACATATATTTCGAAGGGTCGACTGTTTGGAAATCCTTCAGCTTGTGGAAACGAAGTAAGTCTCCATAAAGCACTTGATCAGATAACTCCAGTTCTTTCGCTACCTTCTGTTTATAAGCTTTCATTTGATTATTTTCTTTAAGCGCTTGGCCTGTCTTAGAATCATAATACGTTCCATCCACTAGTGTATATTTCGGAGATACGTAGTTGCCATTGCGGAACGCTACTACATCATCATGACCTTTAGAAAATAAATCTGTACCAAATTGGATAAACTCTTTGCTGTCAATCCCTACTAAATGAAGAAGAGTTGGCACAACATCAATTTCTCCACCGTACGTATGATTAACTCCGCCTTTTACTCCAGGAACGTGAATGAATAGAGGTACACGTTGCAGCTGAGCATTTTCATAAGGTGTAATTTCTTTTCCCATTACTTTTTCCATTGCCGCATTATGATTTTCAGAAATACCGTAGTGATCTCCATAAATCATAATCACAGAATTATCATAAAGCCCAGAAGCTTTCAGTTCTTGGAAGAAAGATTGCAATGATTCGTCTAAATAACGAGCCGTTTGGAAATAGCGGTCAACTGTCGCATCGCCCGTGTTAGCTGGCTGTATGCTTGCCTCATTGTTTCCAAGTAAAAATGGAAAATGGTTTGTTAACGTAATTAAATGCGCATAAAACGGCTGTGGTAAAGACTGCAGCATTGGAACAGATTCTTTAAAGAACGGTTTGTCTTTTAAGCCATAATTAATTTTATTTTCACCCGTCATATTGTAATAACTTGCATCAAAAAACTTATCCACACCGAACTGCTTGTAAATTTCGTTACGGTTCCAAAACGTCTTATAGTCTCCGTGCAGTACAGCGCTCGTATAGCCAGCTTTTTGATCTAAAATAGCTGGTGCTGCCTGATACGTATTGCTTCCTTTTAGTACAAAGGCAGAACCTTGAGGAAGGCCGTATAGAGAGTTGTCCATCATCAGCTCAGCA
This sequence comes from Priestia sp. TRN 1309, assembly GCF_050846875.1. Taxonomy (NCBI): domain Bacteria; kingdom Bacillati; phylum Bacillota; class Bacilli; order Caryophanales; family Bacillaceae; genus Priestia; species Priestia sp. TRN 1309. The sequence continues at coordinate 584,033 of NZ_JBOZGM010000003.1, forward strand.
TCTGATGTTTTTCCTTGTCCTGTTTGATGAAAGAAGTTATCAAAATACGTAAAGTCATTTCCATGGGCCAACGAATTTAAGAACGGTGTCACTTCCTGGCCATTTAATTTGTAATCAATTAAAAAAGACTGAAATGATTCCAAATGAATTTTAATAATATTTTTCCCTTTAGCTTTTCCGAAGTAAACGGAATTAGGCTCCGCATAGTGACTGTTTTTAAAATTAACGACGTTCGTTAAGTCATTGCTGCTTGCAAAAGCTCGCTGTTTAGAGTTTTGAGCAGTCTGAACACCGTCATACATCGTATAATTATAGGCGCCTAAATACTTTACTAGATAATTGCGGTCAAAAGTTCGAGATAGAAGCTGCGGGCGATCAATTTCTGCTAATGTTAAGTTGACAGAAAAAACCATGAATCCTAAAGAAAGAATGGTTACAGCATTCTTAACCGATACTTTTTCATTATGCCAGTCAATTTTTTTACTAAAAAAGAAGAAAAGATAAATAATAAAATCAACAAAATAAAAAACATCATGTGCTTTTAATAAATCCATAATGCTTCCGCCCATACTTCCTGCATTACTTGTCTGCAACAGTGTGGGAAGAGTTACAAAATCGTTAAAAAAACGATAATAGAGAATGTTGCTGTACAACAGCAGCGTCATGATGAAACTGCCTGCAAGAATCCAAGCTCCTGCTTTCTTTCCTTTAAAAAATAAGCCGATTCCTAAAAAAATCAGCACTGAACTTACAGGGTTTATAAACAGCAGCATTTGCTGCATTACGCCGCTTACGCCTAAGTTAAATTCAGTTTTATAAGCCACATACGACTTTATCCACATTAAAACAGCGGCTAATATGAAATAGTGCAGCGGCTTAGAAACGATTCGCTTCATTTTGATTTTCCTTTCTCGATTAGTTTATGAGTAGATTCACAAAGAACATATAGAAAACCTTTATCATTATACTCATAGAAAATGAAAATTAAATGAAATCCTAGCCTTCACAACTATAGATAGATTCTTTAAATTCATCTACTAGTTTACCTAATACCCACAAATAAATAAACTAAAATCACCTTTTTTATCATAAAACCCCTCCTCTCCTCATATACTGTATTCTGTTGCAACACCCGCACTGCAAACTTGTGCATTTTTTCACAATTTATCTACAAACTATTCTCATCTTGCTGTATAATAATAATCCTGCCTTGAGCATTCTCCAAATTCTTATGCTTAAGCCACAGCTTTCTTTTCATAACAGATGCACACATGAAAGGAGATGAATAAATGATTTTAAAAGCGTTAAAGAAAAACAAACATGTAACCGTGAATTATTACGAAAATGGCCTGCTTCAAACCTTCAAAGGAAAAATCCAAAATTTAAACCTAACCGACCAAACCCTCTCCCTACGAGATGAAAAACAAAACATTTTTTCCATTCGTTTGTCTGGCATTAAAGAAATTTATTAACAAAAAAGATCCTGAAGAATTCTTCTAGGATCTTTTTTGTATTTTTTATCCATTATATATTGAAAAATCATCCAATTGATGTTAAATTAACTTTACATAATGTTAAATCAACTTAACAAATTTATTAAAAAGGCAGCGGGTGATCATATTGACTCTTATTAATCACGTAAAAGAGCTTAGAGCTAAACATGGATATACGCAAGGAGATTTAGCTGAAAAAGTTGGAGCCACTCGCCAAACCATTGCAGCTATTGAAAAGGGAAATTACGTTCCTTCCCTACTACTTGGTTTAACAATTTGTGATGTCTTTCAATTAAAAATGGAAGATGTTTTTACACTTCAAAAGGAGGAGAAAAATGTTGAGTAATGTTATTAAATCTTATTTGTTGAATGTAGTGTCTCTGTTATGTGCAGGTTGGGTTTTGTATGATGTGCTAAATTTAAATGCTCAATTAAGTGAAATTATGAAGCACCCTGAGCCGCCTTGGGAAGCTACTATGTCTATAAGTTCCTTCGCTTCTTTTATTGCTCTTTTAATCGTGATATTTTTTTATTACCGCGCACGTAAAAAGACAAAGAACGTTTCCCTTTTACTATTTCCGTTTGAGTTTGCAGAAGATGATGAGCGTGAAAAAATGATGACAGCAGAAGCTTGTAAAAAAGCCTTTGTTTTTCTTTTGTTTTCCTTTCCTATTGGTGGGGGTTTGATGACTCTCTATCCGCTCTTATCGAATTCTTTTCGCTTTTACCCCGTTGCCGTTATTTTGCTTCTTTTGCTTGTACAGTTAACGGTTTATTACGTATCAATTAGTAAGATTTATCGCTGAATAAAAAAGGGTTGTTCTAAAAAGAACAACCCTTTTTTAATCTAATAATTCATTGAATTCCCCACAAAAATAATCCAACCTACATCTATTTCACTATTTTTTCATTTTTTCTGTCTATATTGAACTATAACAATTGAACGATGTATGTTACCTTCCACTTCAGTTTTTCTTCAGTGTTCAGTTGCAAAATAGGAAAGATAAAAGGAGCATATCAATGGCAGCTAATAAATGGACAAAATGGATGGTTGGTTTATCGAGCGTTGCTGCATTTACAACATTTGTAGGGCTTTCTCAAAAATATGATCAAACAAATTCAACATCTACAGCACTAAATAACGATACATCCGCCAATAATTCATCGCAAACTCAAACGGAAGATGAGACGGATCTATTTCCAGATTCAGGATCTGACTCCAATACGGACAATGGAACTAACGGGCAAGATCAATGGTCAAATGACAGTTCTAGCAAACAAAGTGATCAATGGTCAGACGATAATTCAAGCAGTGAAGATGATCAGTGGTCAAATGATGATTCCACAAGTGGTCAGGATAATTGGGGCAACAATAATGATTCTTCTATGCAAACAAGACCTTCTTAAGGATGTGATGAAATGAGCTACTCATTTAAAGCGATGAATACCACATTTAATGTATATCAGCTTGAAACACCTGTCAGCCAAAAAGTAGAGAGCTGGTGTTATCTTGTAGAAGAAACCCTAAGCCGCTTTCTTCCAACAAGCGAGCTTTCACAGCTTAATTCGCTGAACGGAAGATTATTTCTACCGTCAAAAATGCTGTATGAAGCTGTAAAAGCAGCCTATTACTATTACAATGAGACAAACGGAATTTTCAACCCATTTCTGTATCATTCTATTCAAACTCTAGGATATGACCAAAGCTTTGAACAACTGCCTAACAATCAGCTACCTCAAGAAGTAGCAGCTTTTGATGCTGTTAACCCTATTATGATTCATAAAGGAATGAGAAGTATTCAGCTTGCTTCTAATATCGGTCTGGATTTAGGAGGAATCGCAAAAGGTTGGAGCATTCAGCAAATGGCGAATCAATTAAAGAAAAAAGGAACTTCACTTGGAGCAATCGATGGAGGCGGAGATATTGTAACGTGGGGGCCCGCTAGCAAGCACTGGTCCATTTCTCTCTCTCATCCATTTGATGCATCAAAAAATCTCACGACCATTAAAGTAAAAAGCAACAGCGGTATTGCCACAAGCAGTGTAGGCAAGCGTTCGTGGAAAGTGAACGGACACACTCACCATCATATTATTGACGGCAGAATCAGCAAGCCTAGTTCATCAGAGCTTCTGCAAGTAACGGTCGTTTCAGAAGACTTAACCATTTCTGAAGTCTATGCAAAGTGCATACTTATTCTCGGCTGGGACGCTGGATTAAGGTTAGCTAAAATGCATCACCCTTCTTTAGAAGTAATTGCGGTTACAAAAGAAGGCAACGTACTAATCGAAAAACATGTGAAAGGTCAGGTATACCATTATGGCTACTCTCCTCGCGCAATTTAGTGCTCATTTTCCCGTATGGAACACCATTCGGGCAGCCGGCTTAACTTCTTATTTACTAATGTTTGTATCGGTTGCCGCTGGCATTTCTCACAGCTTTTCGTTTTTTAAACCAAAACGAAAAAAACAGCTTTTGCTGGTTCATCAATCATCAGGGTGGTTCGGGTTATTATTTGGAATGATTCACGGACTTGTTTTATCATTTGATCAATCTATTCATTTTTCACTTTCTGACATTTTAATTCCGTTCACTTCCGATTACAAACCAATTAGCACAGGTCTTGGTACTATTTCACTCTACATTTTATTCGTACTAATTAGTACATCCGACTTTATAAAACAGCTTGGGAGAAAAACATGGAAAGCCATTCATTTTCTTGCTTTTCCAGGCTATTTGCTAGCACTGTATCACGGCATTACTTCTGGAACAGATACACAGCAGCCGCTTATTCTCGGGATGTACAGCATCACTGGCTGCATCGTTTTAATTTTGCTTTTTTTGCGAATTCAACACCAGTCAGCTCCTAAGAACCAAAAAAAAGCTCAGGAAAACTAAAAAAACGCACTCTATCATAGAGTGCGTTTTTTCTTATCCGCGTCCTGCTTGGAATGATGGGTACTGTGTCATACCGCCGTCAGCAAAGAGCGTAATTCCTGTTACATAACTCGCCTCTGAAGAAGCTAGCCATGCAGCAACTGCTGCAATTTCTTCCGGCTCTCCGATGTATCCCATTGGAATCATGCTTTCTACATCTGCACGCTGCTCAGGATCAGCAAATTTCTCAGCGTTAATCGGTGTATTAATCGCTCCTGGTCCAATGTTATTTACACGAATACCTTTTGGAGCGTATTCTAATGCCAGTGTTTCAGTCATAAGCTTCATACCGCCTTTACTTGCTGCATAATGAACAAATAATGGCCAAGGAATTTTCTCGTGAACACTCGACATGTTAATAACTGTTCCCTTAATATCATTTTCCACAAAATATTTAATCGCTTCACGGCTGCCTAAAAAAGCTCCCGTTAAGTTCGTATCAATGACTTTATTCCAATCGCTTAAAGACATTTCATGAGATGAAACCGGATTTTCTAACCCTGCGTTGTTAATCATAACGTCTAGCTTTCCAAACTCTTTAATAGCAGATTGAACTAAATTGATAACGTCAGACTCAACTGTTACATCACCTTTGACAGCAATTGCTTCTCCGCCAACTTTTTTAATTTCTTCTAAAACGCTGTTAGCTTCGTCTTCCTTAGAACGATAGTTCACAACTACTTTGGCTTTTTCTGTCGCAAAACGAATCGCCATTGATTTTCCCAAACCTGTAGATGAACCTGTTATGACCACTACTTTTCCTTCTAAATCTTTATACATTGTTAATACCCTCCTAGTTAGCTTTTGGCGAGCCCTAACATGACTCCTGCTATGATGATCAGTATAATTCCAATAATAATCCCAACTAACTGACGCTTCGTTTTCTTCTCACCTAAAATAATGATCCCGCCTAGTGTTGAAATGACGATTCCCATTTGAGAAAGCGAAAAGCTTGTCGCTACGCCTACTTTAGGTTGCGAGATGAATAAAAACATATTACCAGCGGCCCAAATAAGACCTGGGATAATGTTGCGAATTGCATATTTATTAAATGGCTTATGCTTAAACGTCAGCAATACTCCTCCAATAACCATACCAATTGCTTGAGGTAATAAAGCCGACCATCCGTCTACATTAAATAGACGGGCTACTACAACATAAACTAAATAACCAACGGTTGAAATTAATAAAATAACAATTCCTTTTTTGAAGTTTCCTTTTCCTTCTTCAGCCTCTTTCTCTTCTTTGCTTTGAAGTGATGTTAAAACAATCCCTACAATAATAAAGATAAGAGCGAGCACACCAAGAATAATTGAAGTTTTTGTAGACCACTCGTGAAACACAATTACTCCAAATAATGAAGTGGAAACTAACTGAAGCCCAGTTGAAATAGGCATCGTTTTAGAAACTCCGATTAAATCAATACTTTTCAGCTGATTACTTTGTCCAACTGCCCAAAATAATCCCGATACAACTCCAACGCCAAAGATTAAAGGTGTAAGCGTAGGGTGTACAAAAATATAAATACCGATAGAGAAAATCAAAGCTCCCAACGTGGTTCCAAGCGTTTGGCTATAAGGTCCTCCGCCTAGTTTCACATTGAAAAGCACAATGCTTCCCCAAAATATGGCTGGTAAGACAGCTAAAAATATGTCCATGTTTCAAAACCTTCCTGTGCTAAAATTAAATGTCAAAATGCATATTCCCCAATTTTTCCGCCATTAATCCTTTTTCAGGGACATTTTATGAATTAATGACCGCACGAAGTATTCTTTGGATAGCGAAAACTGTATACCTTAATTTGTTCTAGGAGAGAAAAAGATATACTTTCTAACGCAAAAAAACAGCTTTTCCAAATAAAAGCTGTTCTGTATGATTTAATTTATTTTTAACATATAGCGATTAATAGGTCTCCCCACTCTGCCGTATTCAACTGATAATTTCAGCTCGTTTTCCTGTTCTAAAAACTCTAAATACCTTCTTGCCGTAACACGCGCAATTCCTACGCCGTCCGCCACTTCTTCAGCAGAAATCGGATGCTTCTGTTCGGAAAGATATTGTTGTATCCTCCTTAACGTAACCGCATTTAGCCCTTTTGGAAGAAAATCGGCCTTTTCTTCGAATTGCTGAAACAGCATAGAATCTAATTCAGACTGAGTAATATATTCTTTTTGACTTATTTTAACTTGAAACGAACGATACTGCTCAAGCGCTTGCTTCATTCGTTCAAACTTGAACGGTTTCATAATATAATCCACCGCGCCGTACTGAAGAACTTTTCGTACGGTTTCAATATCACTTGCAGCCGTAACTGCTATCACGTCTGTTTTATAGCCATTTGCTCGAATTTGCTGTAAGGTGGTTAGGCCATCTTGACTAGGCATATACATATCAATAATCGTTAAATCAGGCTGATGCTGTTTAATGAGCTGTATACCTTCTAAACCATTCGAAGCTGCAGCGATAACGATGAATCCTTCAACTTGTTCAATAAATTGGCGGTTCACTTCTTGTACCATAGGATCGTCTTCTATGAGAAGCACCGTCCATTCTTTTTTATTCATTTCCCACTCCCCCTATAAAAAGAATGTAATGATAAAAGTCGTGCCAACATCTAATTCTGACTCTACTTCGATCTGACCGTTTCCTTTTTCAACAATTTGTTTTACTAAATGCAAACCAATTCCTCTAGTTTCCTTTGCTTTGGTTGAAAAACCTTCATCAAAGATTCTCTCTGCTTGATCCTCATTCATGCCACATCCGTTATCTTCAACTAATATAGAAAGAATGCCGTCATTTTGTTCCATACTTATATAGACCTTCCGTTCACGACGCTCCATATGATGATACGAATCAAAAGCGTTCTCAATTAAGTTACCAATAATAATCACAAAATCATGATGATCTAAGTAAGGAGGAAATGAGTGAAGCTCGCTGTGGCGATCGATAGCTAACTCAATTCCAAGTTCTTTGGCACGGCTGACTTTGCTTAACAGCAATCCCGATATACTTTCACCTTTAATATGTTTATGAAGAAACTGGGTGAGCTCTTCTTGCTGTTCAGACACTTGAAAAACGTACTGAAGAGCCTTGTCTTTATTTCCAAGTTGGATAAGCCCTGCAATGGTATGAAGTTTATTCATGTATTCATGGTTTTGAACTCTAAGAGCGCTTACAAATGATTTAACCCCTGTTAACTCTTCAGCTAATTTTTTAACTTCTGTTCTGTCTTGAAAAATAGCGACCGCACCGACTGTGTGATTATTAACCTTAATCGGCACACGATTGCTTAAAATATTTAAATTGCGAACTTGAAGCTCTCGATTATAAACAGGCTGATTAAGCTGCAGAATTTCTGGCAGTCTTGTATCTGGAATCACATCATAGATCTTTTTCCCAATTACCTCATCGGGTACATCCATCATAATTTTCGCTTTATGATTAAAAATAGTGATGTTCTCCTCTTTATCAATGGCAATGACTCCTTCATGCATGGCATTAAAAGTCTCCGTTCGTTCTACAAACAAACGAGCAATTTCATGAGGCTCAAGCTCAAACATCTCTTTTTTAATACGAGATGCAAGCGCCCACGCTCCCCATCCTCCAAAAAAAAGAGCGAGACCTGAGATGAGAAAAATTTCTTTTTTCAAACTTAAAATAACCTCTGTAAATTTCGGAAGAAGGTAGCCTGAGACAACGACTCCTACTTGTTCATGCTGATCGTTTACAACGGGAACAAAAGAACGAATGACCATCCCGCCTTCTCCTTTTGCTTTATCAGTATAAGTATGTTCTGCAAACGCCTGGCCCTCGTCCTCTCCTTTAGAAATTTTCCCAATCATGCTTTGCAAAGGATGAGACAAACGTTCGTGATTCATATTCATCACCACTACATAATAAGCACCGTGAATAATGCGAATCGGCTCTACAATTTGATTAATGTTCTTGCTATCTTTTTCAATTTTTTCTCGAATTTCAGGCATTTCAGCAACTGTTCTCGAAGTGATCAAAGCCCTTTGCTCTAAATCATTTTCTTTTGACTGCACAAAATTATTAATCACGACAATACTTGCTAAAAACAACGAAAAGACCACGATAAAAAAGATTAGCCCCGTCATTTTCGTTTGCATCGATAAGCGCATCATAGCGGAACACCTACTGCTGATTGAAGTTTATTTTAATTTTACCACGTTGAGAAATTGCGTGTTAGAATATTTGTAGAGAAAAATTATTGAATCGCGGGGTTGGACATTTTGAAGATGTTTATAGGGGCAAGTATCATTGTTAGCGTTTTCTTGATGATCTATGTTTTTTTGCAGTATACGGTTATAAATCAGGATAATGTGTATCATGACGATGAGCAAAAAGGATTAAATAAGCAAATTGTGATTAATTTTAGCCACGTTGTAGCTGAGAACACTCCAAAAGGCTTAGCCGCTCAAAAATTCGCTGAAATCGTTAATCAAAAATCGGATGGTAAAGTTAAAATTGAAGTATATTCAAACGGTGTGTTGTATTCAGACGACGAAGAACTTGCCGCTCTGCGCCGAAACGATGTACAAATGATTGCGCCTTCTATTTCAAAGCTAACCGACCTTTCCCCTACGTGGCAACTTTTTGATCTCCCCTTCATTTTCGATGATTACAGCGAGGCAAAACAAGTGTTTACCGGGAAAATCGGACAGGATTTGTTGAGTACGCTGCAAGAGAAAAACATTAAAGGGCTTGCTTTATGGAGCAACGGCTTTAAACAAATGACCAGCAATACAAAACCTTTGCTCCATCCAGCAGATTTTCAAGGTCAAACATTTCGCATTATGCCAAGTGAAGTAATCAAAAAACAATTCGAACTTCTTGGCGCTAGGCCTCAGGCTGTCTCGTTTAATAAAGTATATCAATCCCTTGAACGACAGGAATTTGATGGACAGGAAAATACGATTTCTAATATTTATTCAAAACGTTTGTACGAGCTGCAAAAATATATGACCATCAGCAACCATGGATACTTGGGCTATGCTGTTTTAATGGATGAAAAATATTGGGACAGCCTCCCTGAAGATGTAAAACAACTATTAAGTGATGCCATGGTAGAAACAACGAACTGGATTTGGACTCAATCAAAAATGATGAACGATGAACAGCTGCAGCAAATAAAAAATAAATCTGGCATGCGCGTTTATTACTTAAATGATACACAGAAAGCCGAATGGAAAAAGCAGTTTAACTCTCTTTATCAATCGTTTGAAGCCAATGCAACAAAACAAACGCTTGATATCATTCAGCAAATAAAAAATATCGAAAGCAAAAAGTGATGACTATATGTTCATCACTTTTTTTGACCAAAATGACCAAAAAGAACATTATCACCAGAAATATAAATAGTTAAAATTATCAGTTAATATAAGGATAAGAATAATGTAAGCGTTAACAAAAACATTCTCGAAAGGAGCATTACATATGAAATTAAGTTTTAAAAACCTAACCGTTCAAGTTGTCATTGGTATCCTTCTTGGTATTGCAATTGGCTTTATGTTTCCTGAATTTGGAGCTAAATTAAAAGTATTGGCTGATATCTTCATTAAATTAATTAAGATGGTGATTGCCCCAATTATTTTCTTAACAGTGGTCATCGGTATCGGAAGCATGGGAGATTTAAAGAAAGTGGGACGAATTGGAGGTAAAGCTCTTTTATACTTTGAGATTGTCACTACTTTTGCCTTAGCAATTGGAATTATCGTTGTAAACTTTATCAAGCCTGGGGCTGGCTTTAATATCAATGGCGCAAGCGGAGCTGATGTTACTCAATATACGCAGCAAGCAGCTGAAGCGGAGCATGGCTTTATGGAGTTTATCATGGGAATTATTCCAGACAGCGTATTTGGCGCAATGGCAAATGGTGAATTATTGCCAATCTTATTCTTTGCCGTACTATTTGGAATGGCTACAGCTACACTCGGCGAAAAAGCGGCTCCTGTCATTACATTCTTTGAACGCTGTACAGATATTTTCTTTGGCATTGTTAATATGATTATGAAACTTTCACCTATTGCGGCGTTCGGAGCGATGGCTTATACGATCGGTAACTTTGGAATAGGCTCTCTTCAAAAACTCGGTTTCTTAATGGGATCTGTTTACATTACTATGTTCTTATTTATTGTATTTGTACTTGGAACCATCGCTAAGATTTATGGATTTAATATTTTTAAATTCATTGCTTTTATTAAAGAAGAAATTCTACTTGTATTAGGTACGTCTTCTTCGGAATCTGCACTGCCAAAAATGATGGACAAAATGGAGAAGTACGGATGTTCAAAATCTGTAGTAGGACTTGTCATTCCAACTGGTTACTCATTTAACCTAGATGGAACAGCAATCTACTTATCCATGGCTGCTATCTTTATCGCTCAAGCGTATGGAGTCGACTTGTCGTTAATGCAAGAGATTACGCTACTTGGTATTTTAATGCTAACGTCTAAAGGAGCGGCCGGAGTTACTGGCTCTGGATTTATTACACTAGCAGCTACGCTTGCTGCATTCCCAATGATTCCAGTTGAAGGAATCGCGCTGTTAATCGGGGTAGACCGCTTCATGTCGGAAGCTCGTGCCATTACAAACTTAATTGGAAATGGTGTAGCAACTGTAGTTGTATCGAAAATGGAAAATGAATTTCATCCTCCTGTAGAGACGATACAAGACGTTAATTCCGCACCTCCATTAGCTAAATAATAAAAAAGAAGTTGAGACATAGCCAAATGAATCCAATCTAAAGACGAATAAATGGGATACATGAGCTGAACCGCTTATGACACCGCAGTTGATTTCCGTACAAGACTTCGCTTTCCGCGGGCGGCCGATGAGCTTCCTCGTCGCGTACGCTCCTGCGGGGTCTCATCTGTTCCGCTTTTCCCGCAGGAGTCTTCGCCTTTTCCTCCAATCAACTGCTAGAAGGATCTAAACAAATGAAGCCTACGTTCACCACAACAAAAAAAAGAACCACCAATCAAAATTGATTAGTGGTTCTTTTTTCATTTCATCTTAAATACTTTTGTCCCAACCTCTTTTTTAGGATTAATGCGTTTCTTTTTTAGAACGTCCGCTAAGTTTCCCAACAACAACAACTAAAATAGCTAACAAAATAGGAACAATTGTATGCAAATGCGGATTTAACCCTTCTAATACATGTCCTACCGCTTTGTCTTTAAAGATCATTTCACCAGCAGTATAGCCAAGAAGCGCTGCTCCGGCAATGATGATAATCGGGAATTTTTCCATGATTTTCATTAAAAGCTGACTTCCCCAAATGATTAACGGAATGCTGATAACAAGACCAAGGATAATGAGTAGAATACTGCCGTTGGCCGCACCCGCAACCGCTACTACGTTATCTAAACTCATAACAAGATCCGCTATGATAATTGTTTTAATAGCACCTGCTAGAGTTGAATTCGCTTTAATATCTCCGTCATCTTCCCCTTTTAAAAGACTAATCGCAATCCATAGAAGCAGCAGGCCTCCGATGAAATTTAAAAATGGGATTGTTAATAAATATACAGCGACAAACGTTAGCCCTACACGTAATACAACCGCTCCTAATGTACCGAAAACAACCGCTTTGTTTCGATGCTCGTCCGGAAGATTCCGACAAGCTAAAGCAATCACGACTGCGTTATCGCCACTTAGTACAATGTTAATGAGTAAAATTTCTAAAAGATTTAAAATAAAACTCTGATCCATACAAAAACTCCTTGATTGATTTTTATTAGTCTATTTCTCTATCTCTTATTTCATTACTAGAAATAGAGAACTAAAACTCTATCAATATAACCCGTTCTTACCCTTTAATGAAAAGAAGTAGTTATTTCACTAACAGTATTTTATCACTAAAAAGAAATTTGAAATAGGTATTTGTAAAGGAAAAGTCAGTTCATTACAATAAATCAAACCTTATTCTTTATCTTTCATCTGTTTTTCACCATCATTCTCTACTATTAGTAGCAGGAGAGCATTTATAAAAAATAGAGTAATTTTTATAAATAATACAAGCCTCCAATGCTTCTTCATTATTTTGTAGTTTTTCGTCAACTGCGATATAAGAAGGGAGAAAACAGGTATGATTTTAAAAGCATTAAAAACGAATAAATTACTAACTATTAACTATCAAAACAACGGTTTTGTTCAAACGGTCAAAGGTTATATTCAAAACTTAAACTTGCTCGAACAAACTCTTCTATTAAAAGATGAAAATCAGCATGTGCGATCACTGCGACTATCAAGTATTAAAAACATTTATTGATTGAAAAAAGATCCGAACGATAAATCGTTCGGATCTTTTTTCAATTAAATAAAATATTTTTGTCTTAGTCTCTTTTTATTTAACTCACTGTATAGCGTGCGATTACTTCTTTAATTGATTCATATACAATTTCAACCATTGTTTTTAATTCTTCGTCCGTCATTGAAAGAATAGGCATCATCGTAATTACAGGACCTAGCTCTCTGATAATTAAACCTTTTTGGCGAGCCGCTAAAATAATATCTCCCATCACTTTTTTATCTTCAAAAATAGACTTTGTTTGGCGGTCTTTGACAACCTCGATTCCTGCCATTAATCCTCTTTGTCTAATGTCTCCCACGTTAGGCAGTTCATAAAGCTTTAATAGATAACGTTTAAAAACTTTCGACCTTTCTTTTACACTACGGATTAACTCTCTTTCTTCTATCAGTTCAATATTTCTAAGCGCTACTGTACAGGCCAATTGATTTCCCGTATACGTATGTCCATGAAAGAACGTTTTATTTTCATCTGGATGAGCTAAAAAAGCATTAAATATCTGTTCGCTTGTTAACGTAGCAGCAAGCGGCATATATCCTCCTGTGATCCCTTTTCCTACACACATAATGTCTGGTACTACGTCTTCTTGTTCACATGCAAACATCGTTCCTGTTCGCCCGAATCCGACAGCTACTTCATCACAAATGAGCAATACCCCGTACGCTTTGCACAGACGCTCTACTTGTTTTAAAAAACCGGGAGGATGAGTAATAATACCCGCTGCTCCTTGCACAAGCGGTTCAATAATCAAGCCGGCTACTTCTTCTCCGTTGTTCTGCAAGAGCTTCTCCAGCTGGTGAATACAGTAAGCTGAAGCTTGCTCTTCGGTTTCGAACCCGTCCATACGGTAGATGTAAGGAGAAGGTGTGGGAATGCGTTCAAACAGTAAAGGCTTAAAGATGCGATGAAATAAATCCATGCCTCCTACACTGACTGCTCCGATTGTATCTCCGTGATATGCCTCATTCAATGAGATAAATTTACTTTTGTTTTTGTACTTTGCAGAGTCGAGATTTTGCCAATATTGATAGGCAATTTTCAACGCAATTTCAACAGCGGCAGAGCCTGTATCAGAATAGAATACTTTCGATAAGCTGCCAGGAGTAATTTCCGCTAGCTTTTTAGCTAACAAAATGGATGGAACGTTTGCCGATCCAAGCAGCGTAGAATGCGCTAATTTCTCCACTTGTATATGTAAAGCTGTATTTAATTCCGGATCATTATGTCCATGCACGTTCACCCATAGAGAAGCGTATCCATCTAAATATTTGTTTCCCGCTACGTCATACAAATAGCTTCCCTCTCCTCTTTCAATGATAAGGGGATTCGATTCACGGTAAGCTTTCATTTGTGTAAAGGGATGCCATACATATTCTTTATCCCATTTTTCCAGCTCAGCTTTTTGATACGACACAGTCAAACACCTCCTGAATATGTTGAATCACACTTTTTTGCCTCACCAATTTCTCAATATATGCTTCTAACTCTTCATCGATATGAGTAAATACAGGTACAGTCATTAAAGAAGAGACTTGAAGCAGCTTTTCAATCGTTCGAACATTGTCTTTATGAATGATACTGCTGTGATTAAAACGATTAAAAATGAGTCCGTTGATTTTAAGATGATGCTCACTTGCATATGAAAAGGTAGAAAGCGCATCGTGAATAGCTCCTAATTCCGTTGTTCCAACAGCAATAACCGGCATTTGTGCATCTAGGATCAAATCTTTTGTCATATAAAACGTTGTTTCCTCTTCAATTAAAGGTACGGCAAGTCCTCCCGCTCCTTCCACGAGTACTACGTCAAATGCCTTTTTTAATTCATTAATGCGCTTTAAGACGATTGAAGGCTCTACTTGCCTATTGCTCAGTTTAATAGCCAAGTGAGGAGACGTCTCTGGCTTTAACTGATAAATACCTGTATTTGCTACTCCGAGCCTTGTTTCAAACCAGTGAATATCTGGATAACCTCCGATTTCATCTTGGTAGCCGGTTTGAAACGGTTTGCAAATTGTCGTTTTTATTCCTAGACGGCTAAGTACTTTATACAAAATGCTTGTCACCAGCGTTTTACCAATATCTGTTCCAGTTCCCGTAATAAAATACGCTTTGCCCACTTTCTTTCCTCCTCTTTTTTCTATGTCTTCATTACCCCGCTTTAGCCCGCTTTGATGATAAACGGCTAAATTGAGGCTTCATTCGGTGAATCAGCACTGAACATAAAATGCACAATAAAAGATCTCCAGGCATTGGCAAAACAGCTCCAAAAAGAAGTGTATCACTCAGTGAAAGTGGCTTTTCAATTATCCATTTCATTGCTCCGTAAAGCCAAACGCACCCGAATACGTACACAATAACCAATGTAGATAAGTTGGCTAAAAAGATAGAAAAAGGTTTCTTTAAGTCATATTTTTGAATAAGGTAGCCGTTCATAAATGACCCTGCAGCATAGCCAATTAAATAGCCAAACGTTGGTTTGAAGATATACCCTAAACCTCCTCCTTCTGCAAAAACCGGAACACCGATTAACCCGATACCTATGTAGCATAGCTGACTATACAAACCTAAACGCGGTCCTAACAGCGCCCCGGCTAAATAGACAGGAACAATTTGAAGAGTAAACGGTATGTAGGGAATAGGAATTTTTATAAATGCACCAATCGCCGTTAAAGCAGCAAATAAAGAAACATACGCCATTGTTCTCGTTTTCATGTTCACCCTCCTTTCTCTGTTCGCTGCTTTAAGTTTGCAATAATCTCTTTTTATTTGTCAACTTAATTTTAATTTAAGTTTACAAATAAGATATAAAAAAAGACGCAAAAACCTGGGCTTTTGCGTCTTTTTGATTTTTATAAAATTACCTTTTTGTCGTCTTTAAGCTGCACTTCTTGACGGCTGATAGATAAATCAACTTTCTTTTTTACACGTGCATGATAATAAGCATAAAACAGCAGCGCTAGTGGAATACCGACATACAGTGCCATTCGCTGCTCTGCATCAAATGCCATGCTTCCAAGTACAATCGTATTTAATACTAATGCGATTAAAGGTAATACCGGGTAAAGAGGGACTTTGAATTTTAAATCCTCGATTTGCCCTCCTTGATTTATATATCTTTTTCTAAATGCAAGCAGTGATGCAGCGATTGTAATCCAGCCAATTTGTGCACCTAAACCCGCTGCAGAAATAAGCCATACAAATACTGTTTCTTGAGCAAAGAATCCTGAAAGCAAAGATAAAAGTGCAATGCCTAATGTTAAAAGCAAGGCGTTCATCGGCACACCGCGTTTATTTACTTTCATGAAAGCTGAACTTGCCATGTTATCTTTTGACAATGAATACAGCATACGCGTTGCTGCATAAAGACCTGAGTTAGCTACAGATAACAGTGCCGTTAGGATAACAAAGTTCATAATGTCCGCTGCGTATGGGATACCAATTTGGTCAAATACAACAACAAATGGACTTTCAACTACGCCTGCTTTTTCAAGCGGAATCATCCCCGCTAAGACAGCTACAGCTAGTACAAAAAATACAAGCGTTCTCCATACCGTTTGTTTAATGGCTCTTGGTACAGTCTTGTCTGGGTTTTCACTTTCCCCAGCAGCTACACCGATAAGCTCCGTACCTTGAAATGAGAAGTTAACTGTAATCATCGTAATCAGCACGGCACTAATTCCGTGAGGGAACACGCCGTGAGCCGTATAGTTAGAGAAAAGCGGCGCGCTGTCTCCATTGCTTAATGGAAGAAAACCAAACATAGCAGCTCCACCAAGTACGATAAATAAAATAATAGCTAACACTTTAATGCTGGCGAACCAAAACTCCGCTTCACCAAACGCTTTAGCTGACAGTGCATTTAATGAAAATAATAAAAGCGCAAATATAGCACACCAGATCCATACAGGAGAATCAGGAAACCATCTTTGCATAAGCTGACCTGCTGACAAAAATTCTAATGCAACCGTTACAGCCCAGCCCAACCAATATAACCATCCAAAAGCAAAACCAACGCCAGGGCCAATAAATTTTGTTGTATATGTCTGAAACGAACCAGAAACTGGCATTGCTACTGCAAGTTCCCCTAAGCAAAGCATTGTTAAGTACATAATGAAGCCACCTACGATAAACGAAAGGATAGCTCCAATCGCCCCTGCTTGGCTAATCGTGTATCCTGTTCCTAAAAAGAAACCTGTACCGATAACCCCGCCGAGCGAAATCATAAACAAATGTCTGCTTTTCATCGTCTTTTTTAATTCATTTGTTTGCTGTTGTCCTTCTATCATATTAACGACATTTCCTTTCAACCTATTTATTACGAGATATTACCTAGAAAAAATTAATAAACCTTTGTTTTCTATGCATATTTACTTACATATTTATGCGGTGTTCTCAATTTAAATGAAACAACCTTTTGTAATCTTAACATAATGCTCACTAGATTTAAAATGTTTTTCTGCAAAAGTAAAATGAATTTTTCTTGAATAGTGTGATTTCCTTTTACTGTTGATATTCATAAGCGTTTTTCTTCAAATGAATAGATGATACAACAAGAAAAAAGCTGTGCTTTCGAAGACGAAAGCACAGCTTTTTCACTTTTTACCAAACAAACAATCCAACAATCATAGCACTTAATAAAGAAACAGCGATACCGCTCACAAGCAGTTTCCATACGTTTTTTCCAATAATCGTTGATTTACCTTCTGATAACGTAGAATTATACGTACCATAAATCATACCCACCGTACTGAAGTTAGCAAAAGATGTTAAGAATGTTGTAGCAACTGCAATCGTATGCGGTGGAAGTGTATCTAGATTTTTCTTCAAATCCATCATCGCCACGAATTCATTTGTTGCTAGCTTGATACCCATCAGCTGAGCTACGTACATGGCATCATGTCCCGTTAGCCCTAGTAAGAATGCAAATGGACTAAAGATGTAAGAGAAAATCTTTTGTACAGTCAAGCCGTCTACAATAACGCCTAAAATACCGTTAAGCGCAGATGTAAGAGCTACATATCCAATAACCATCGCTAAAATAACAATTACCATGTTCATTCCGACTAACATACTGTTTGAAATGGTAGAGAAAAAGTCTTTTTTCTCTGACTTTGGCGGTACGTAAATCATATCTTCTTCTTTTGTAACATGAACTGGATTCAATAAGCTCACTAAAATAAGCGCGTTTAAACAGTTCAGTGGAATTGCTGTAAACACGTACGTAGCGGGAACCATCGTTAAATAAGCACCGATAATAGATCCGCTAATACTGCTCATACTCATAATTCCAAACGTAAGCAAACGGTTGTCCTTTAACACAGAAAGCTGATTACGAATAACTGCTAATGCTTCCGTATTTCCTAAGAACATCATTTGGATAGCGAAAAAGCTTTCTAATTTAGGCAAGCGAGAAACTTTCGAAATGACCCAGCCTACTTTATCAATAATCCACGTTAAAATACCAAAGTAAGATAAAATATCAAAGAACGTCACGACAAAGATGATAGGCAGTAATGCACTGAAGAAAAAGTCAACCGTTTGATTTCCCATTACGGATGGAAACGCAAAGGCAATTCCATCGTTGGCACAGGAAATCAGCCAAGTAAAGAACGAAGCAATCTTATTAATGATCCATGTTCCGATTGAAGTTCCTAACATAAACCAAGTAATGAGGACTTCAACGACTAATAGTGAAGCAATCGGACGCCACTTTATTTCTTTCTTTTTAGGAGAACATAAGAAGACGACGCCCATTACTACAAAAACGCCTAATAAATTTAATAAAAAGTACATGCAAGCCACTCCCAGGTGTGTATTTGAAAAACAAAAAAAGCTCTTACTTTTCATAAATTCTGACAATAACAGAAAGTATGAAAAGTAAGAGCTTTGAAAGAAGGCTGTATCTATGATAATACGCCCTTCTTTTTGCTGCTTATATCCAAACTTTCTTGTAGTCTAGTTTTTTACGGTTACTAGGTAGAGACTATCAGACCATATTACTGATAATATACAAGATCGTAATCTTAGCTGTATTCAATTGATATGAACAAATTCTACCCTTTATTTTTTTAATAATCAACACTTTAAAAGTTTTTCGGAATAATAAAATTGGTATGAAAATTCTATTTATTTATTACTTCTTTTGAACTACTCATCGGAAAATCACACAAAAAAAGTGAATTTAATCATTCTTTTAACTCAATTATTTTCCTGTTTTTGAAATAAAGAAATTAATTCTTTGATGAGTATGTTTAAATCTCTACTTCGCTTTTCATTTAACTCCTCACAAAAAACATTTCATTTTTACGACTTGAGACGTAGAAAAAAATAATCCTGCTGTTCGTTGAAATTAACCGGTTTTCATTTTACACTTTATGGTAGAAGAAAACAAATTTAATTATAGATAGAAAGCGGGTTATAACGTGAAAAAAATATTGGCTTTTATTTTAGTGATAGGTGGTACGGCAGTCCTCTTTTCTACTGCGTTTGCGCCTTCCTCCTGGTCGTTAAGTTCATTCAAGACGTCCAAGTCTGAAGCGGCATTATCAAGTGATATTCAGCGTATTCAAATCGACTCTCCAAGCATTAGTACAACGGTCGTTCCGCAAGATCGTCAAGATATTAAAACAAAAGTAGAAGGTAAAGGAAAAATAGATGTAAAGCAAAATGGAGACACCCTAGTTGTCGCGTATCAAAAAAGTCCCTTTCAATTGCTTTCTATTTTTCCAAACACAAAAGTAACAATCTACATTCCTAAAGATTATCACCATAACCTTGCGCTTAACGTAGGTTCGGGGGACCTTCAAATTGCTACACATCCTGAACAAGCGCTTCAGCTGAAAGATGTTTCGATTAAAGTAGGTTCTGGAAATGCAAGCATTTCAAACTTGATGAGCACCTCTCTTCGTACGGATGTTAATTCTGGAGATTTACAGCTGAGTAATGTCGAGACCCAAACGGCTAAATTTGCTGTCGGCTCTGGGGAAATTAAAGGAACAAACTATCAAGGAAAACTTCAGGCGCGCATTGGATCTGGTGATCTCTATATGGATTTTAAAAAGCTAGAAGAGGCCGTTTCTGTAGATGTAGGATCCGGAGATGCCGTGCTGGTTCTTCCGAAAAGCGCTGGTTTTAAAATGAATGGAAAAGTAAGCAGCGGTGACATTAACAACAATTTTAAGTTAAACAATGCAACGATAACAGAGAATGTATTAAAAGGAAAATACGGAAATGGAAAATACCCTATCGATATAGCTGTTTCAAGCGGAGAATTAACCTTGGAATCAAAATAAAGAGGCTAGGACAAAAGTATTTTAACTCAATTGCAAAACGAACTATTAATCAACATATTTGATTAATAGTTCGTTTTTTGTTGTGGTGAACATCGTTTTACCTGTTTCGTTTTTTCTAGTAGTTGATTGGAGGGCAAGCGACGAGGAGGCTCAGCGTCCGCCCGCGGAAAGCGAAGCCTTGCCCGGAAATCAACTGCGGTGTAATAAGCAGTCCAACTCATGTATCTCATTTGTTCGTCTTTAGATTCGGTTCATTTAGTTATGTCTCAACCTCTTTATTTATGGTCTCACTGCAATATACCATGCTACTCCTACGATTGATCCTATGAATACAACTCCGTAAATAATAGATAAATTCACTATACTTTTCTTTTTAGATTTCCCGTAATCTTCATCTACTTTCTTTGCAGCACTGATAGTACCTGCAAGGGCAGCAACGCCGATAATAATGACAAGAAGCAATGCTAATTTCATTCTTCTCTCCTCCATATTTCGGTGATTGAATAAGACTAAATACCAAGATGTTATTTATTTCATTTTAAGCAGCACAATTTAATCAGAATATGAAAGCGCTATATCTTCTCTTTCTATCATAAAGCTAAATTATGTAAAATCAACCATCCAATCGTGCATTATTTTCCTCCGCCACTTTACATACATAAAAAATTCCCGAGCTTCACTGCTCAGGAATCTTTATCTAATAGACATGACATTTTAAGGTTTTAAAATGACTTTAATGCAGTTATCTTGATGATTATTAAAACTGAAAGACATGTTTTCCTACCAGTACATCTGCCATCTTTACAAAGCGCTTGATTTCTAATACGTCATGAACACGAACTATTTGAACGCCTTGTGCAATCCCAGCATATACAGTAGCTGCGGTTCCTTCCATTCTTTCCGTAGGAGGAGCATTCACTATTTGTCCAATAAATCCTTTACGAGAAGTAGCAAGCAGCACCGGATAACCCATATTCGTCAGCTGATCTAAATGCTGAATTGCTTCTACATTATGGGCAGCCGTTTTTCCAAAGCCAACGCCTGGATCTAAAATAATTTGATCGTCGCGAACTCCGGCAGCTTTTGCAATGGAGATGCTTTCTTTTAAATCACTTATCATATCTGTAATCAGATTTGTATAGTTGGGCTCATGACGGTTGTGCATTAAAATAATGGGCACATTATAATCAGCTGCAACTTGAGCCATTTTAGGATCGGCTTTTGCACCCCATATATCATTAATAATATGTGCTCCTGCTTCTAGCGCATGTTTGGCCACTTCCGATTTGTATGTATCTACGGAAATCGGCACCTCTACGCGCTTAGCCACTTCAGAAATAACGGGCACAATCCGTTTAATCTCTTCTTCATCGCTAATTCTTGTATAACCAGGACGAGTTGATTCTCCTCCGATATCAATGATATCTGCTCCTTGCTTTACCATTTCCTCAGCATGAGCAACTGCTTTATCTACATCGTAGTATTTTCCGCCGTCTGAAAATGAATCCGGGTTTACGTTTAAAATCCCCATAATAAGCGTACGATTCGCATAATTCAGCTCATACTTTCCGCATTTAATGACGGATTGAGACGTTAAAGTTGACACTATCCTCAGCCCCTTCGTAATTTGCAAATTAATATATATTTATAAATATCATGTATTTTGAGAATGTCATACCGTTCGTAATTATATCAAAAGTCACCAGTCCTATGTGATTTTTCTTGGAGTTTCTTTCTTCTATAGTGTGAGATAAACATTAAAAGTGAATACACAGATAACATTAAAAATCTCTATCGGGCTTGTCTTCAGGGTCTTTTTTCCTCTTCTCACATCTTTTGTGAGTCTTTTTATTCAAAAAGAAAGGATTCGCATTAAAAGCGTTTAATTTATAGCAATAGTTGGGAATTTATAATTAAGTAACTTCCATTTTTTATGGAATTCATTTCAAGGAGGATGACTATGACTCAACAACCGTTACAAGTCAAATTAATTCCTTATACAATTGAGTCGATTATCGACTCAACAAACGAAACGCCTAAAGGAGTAAGCTTAATTCAAGCACCTGCTATTTGGGAACAAAGCAATCAAGGAGAAGGCATTGTAATTGCAGTTATCGACACTGGTGTTGACACAAATCATCCTGACTTAAAAGATTGTATTATCGGAGGAAGAAACTTCACTTCGGATTATGACGGAGATTCTTCTGTATTTGAAGATAATAATGGGCACGGCACTCACGTGTCTGGTACCATTGCTGCTGCGCTCAATAATGAAGGGGTAGTAGGGGTGGCACCCAAAGCAAAAATCCTAAGCTTAAAAGTACTTACCGGTGAAGGATCGGGAAATTACGAATGGATTATTGACGCTATTAACTACGCCGTCGAATGGCGAGGTCCTAACAATGAGCGAGCACGAGTTATTTCCATGTCACTCGGGGGACCACAAGACGTTCCAGAACTGCACGAAGCTGTTCAAAATGCTGTGAATAAAGATGTTTCTGTCGTTGTTGCGGCTGGAAATGAAGGTGATGATCGCGAAGAAACTTTTGAATATTCATATCCAGGAAGTTACAACGAAGTCATTCAAGTAGGAGCAGTGGACAACAGCTTAAGCTTGGCTCCTTTTACCAACGTCAATGAAGAAGTGGATTTAGTGGCACCGGGAGTTAACATCATCTCTACTTTTTTAGAAGGTAAATATGCGACTCTTTCAGGAACTTCAATGGCAACTCCTCACGTGGCAGGAGCTTTAGCTTTATTAATTAACTTATGTGAGAAGGAATTTGGCCGCTCTCTAATCGAAGCCGAAATCTATGCTCAACTTGTAAGAAGGACGCTTCCTCTTGGATATCGAAAAAGCTCTGAAGGAAACGGATTTCTCATGCTCGATTTGGTAGAGAAAATACATGATATTATTAACGTAGCCCGTATCAACCCTAGTAAGTAATAAATAAGAAAAACGAGAAATCTTCTTGGTTCTCGTTAAATTGAAATAAAGACATGCGAACGCATGTCTTTATTCATATCTTAATGCTTCGATTGGATCTAGCTTCGCCGCTTTGTTTGCAGGAAGCATGCCGAATACAATGCCAATCGTCATGGAAAACAACACTCCTCCAAGTACTACTTGCCACGAAATTAATGACGGCCAGCCGGCAAATAGCGAAACAAGAGACGCTCCGCCTGCGCCAAGGCCGATGCCAAGCAAACCACCAATAAGCGTGAGCGTAATAGATTCAATTAAAAACTGAGTTAAAATTTGTCTTTTAGAGGCTCCTAATGCTTTACGAATACCAATTTCTCTTGTACGTTCCGTTACAGAAACCAGCATAATGTTCATAACGCCAATCCCGCCAACAAGCAGGGAAATGCCTGCAATCGATCCAATAATCGTTGTCATAATTCGCGTTACATTTCCAATGCTATCTGCTATTTCTTCTAAGTTCTGCACTTGGTAAGCATCTTCAGCATCATGCAAATTATTTAACAAATCCGTTGCGTCATTGCCTACTTTTTTCAGTTGATCAGAGCTTTTTGCTTGAACGCTAAGGTTTGTGTAGTCAAGCTTACCGAAGCTTGATTTATACGTATTATCTGGAATATAAATAGTTGGCATTTCAAATGCTAAAAAGCCCGTTGGCTTTTTTGTCACACCAATAATTTTGATAGGCTGTCCTTGAACCCATACTACTTGTCCAAGGGCTTCTTTTTTATCAAACAGCTCTTTTTTCATATCGCTTGTGATCACACCTACTCGATTACCTGATAAAAAGTCAGAGCTGTCTAACATTCTTCCTTTTGAAACTTCAAGCTGATTAACCTCAATATACCCTTCATTAATTGCGTTAACAGTTGTATCTGATTCTTTGTCTCTATATCTTATTCCCATTCCCATTGAGCTAGAAGCCACCACATTCTTCACGCCGGGAATAGTCGAAAGAGCTTTAATATCATCCTCTGTAAAGATCGGCTCCCCCGTCATGGAAAGGTCATCAGCTTGCATCTCGTCTTCAGGAGGCTGATAGTAGACATCAACTGTATTGCTTGCTCCTGTTATTTCTGACTTAATCATCTGTTCTCCGCCTTGGCCGATAGCAACAACGATAATAACCGCCCCTACGCCAATGATAATACCAAGCATTGTCAAAATAGAGCGCATTTTATGAGCAAGAACCGAGGAAAAAGCCATACGAATATTTTCTATTAAACTCATAAGCTATCGTTCTCCTTGTCGCTATGACTTAATACCTTACCGTCACGAACGATAACTGTACGCGATGTGTACTCTGCCACTTCAGGTTCATGAGTAATAACTACAACTGTTGTCCCATCTGCATTTAGCTTAGAAAATTGCTCCATAATATCAGCACTCGTTTTTGTATCTAAGGCTCCTGTGGGTTCATCGGCTAAAATAAGCGTCGGATTGTTAACAATAGAGCGAGCAATAGCAACACGCTGCTTTTGCCCTCCTGATAACTCGCTCGGCAAGTGTTTCATTCGCTCACTCAGCCCTACTTTTGCAAGCGCAGCTTCTGCTCTGGCTCGTCTTTCCTTACGCGATACGCCGGCATATACCATTGGAAGCTCTACGTTTTCGACAGCTGATAAACGCGGCAGCAGCTGAAACTGCTGAAAAACAAAGCCGATATGGATATTCCTTACTTTTGCCAGCTGCTCATCGCTGTAAGTAGAGATTTCTTGTTCATTTAATAAATAGGAGCCTGAAGAAGCGCGGTCTAAGCATCCGATAATGTTCATGAGCGTTGATTTTCCGGAGCCTGAAGGACCCATAATCGCAACAAACTCACCGTCATAAATCTTCAAATTAATATCTTTTAAAATCGGTACTTCCTCTTTGCCAAGATGATAGCTTTTATGAATATTTACAAGCTCAATCATTGAACAGTCACTTCCGCACCGTCAGTTAAGTCCTTTGAAGGATTTGTAATAACTTTGTCTTTAGAAGATACGCCGCTTTTAATTTCAATAAATTTATTTGTTGTTTCTCCAATCTTTACTTCCTTACGAACCGCCTTTTTATCTTTCACGACGTATACAAATTTTTCTCCGTCTTCATTTACAACTGCTTTTATCGGCAGTGATGAAGCTTTTTTACTGCTTGTTTCAATCTCGAGCAGCAGCTTAAATCCCGGCTTAATCATCGTGATATCTTGGTCATCTACTTTTACTTCAACTGGATATTGATTAGCCGCATCATTGCCGGCTTCTGCTGATGCCTGCTGCTGAGGTAGATAGTCAATTTGTTTTACGCTACCTGCCCATTCTTTATCAGGCAAAACATCTGATGTAATTTTGACAGCTTGACCGGTTTTAATTTTTAACGCATCGTACTCAGACAGCACACCAGTAGCCAAGTATTCATCGATATTACCAATATGTATAAGCGGTTTTTGAACGTCACTTGTGTTATTAACCGCTTCTTTATCTACTTCTAGCACCGTCCCATTAATATCACTCGCTACGTCTAAATTACGTTCTTTTTTAGCAATTGATTTGGCTTCTAGTTTGTTTCGTTCTAAGTCAATTTTAGCCGTTTCTAAGTCGAGGTTGAGCTGCGTCCGCTCTGTTTCAATTTGATCTTTCGCTTCTTGCTTACTCATTTCTTTTTCTAATTCTTTTTGTTTTTTATTTAAATTTGAGATTTGTTTGCTTACTGAATCAATTTGCAGCTGACTCGATTTTTTTTCTAGCTTGTTTTGTTCTTGCTCTAAATCAAGCGTATCGCTTTCGTACGTTACGAGAGAAGTTCCCTGCTGTACGCGCGATCCTTCCGTTACATGAAATCGTTCAACCTCGCCTTTTTCAGCGTCAAAGTAAACGTATTGCTCATCAGCAAGCTTTAACGTACCCGGAACCATCACTGTATTTCTTAACTTTTTTTCTTTTACAGTTGTTACTTGAACATCAACTGCTTTACCACCTACACTTTGTGCACGATATACATTAATCCCAATAACCGCAACAATAACAACTGTTACGGCTGTAATAATTATTCCTTTTTTCATTTACAACCCTGCTCCTTTAAGCGCTTCTGAAGCAGCTCCTCCAACTCCTGAAATAGCAGCTCCTAAGATAAATAAAACAATTACGGTAATAATTGAAGCAGCTTTTGATAAATTCGCTACTTTTTGCAGCCCGACTGCTGTCAAAATAAGTCCCCATATAGAGAAAATTTCGATTGAAGTAAATACGCCTCCAATAGCACCTTTAGCACCAACTAACCCATTTAACGACGTCACATTCGCTGAAGTATGCGCTAATGCAGCGACTCCCGTATTAATTAACTGACCAATTGCTGTGATGAACGTAACAAACAAATTCATGCTAAACATTTGGCGATATGTTGTTTTTCCAGTCCCTAACTTTGCAATTAAAAACAAAATTAAACTCGTGAATGCCAGTGTAGCAACTATTGCAATCACTCCTCCAACCGTTCCGCCAATCATACTGAATATAGGATTCACTTCAATCCCAGCTTCTTTTTGCTGCTGTAATGTCTCTTGCGCTTGAGGGGTATAAACAGCTAGAAGCGTTGTTGCAAGTGTTAAAACAATAACAAGTAAAAGAGGTCCCCAGATGACCGGAGTGCTTTTCATTTTCTCAAACTGTACAACCGGACTCGTAATAAAACCAAAAATAGAAGGCTTTCCTTTCTCTTGAACTTCCGAAGATACATTGACTTCTGTGCTCATAATCAAACTCCTTTTATTTTGTTTCGTTAGTAGCTCTTAAGACCCACCTTTTACTATTTTTAAAGTCTTCTAGCAAAATTGGCTCTCTAAGAAACTCTCAAACACCTAATATTCTAACATAATTATACAAATTAATTTACATTTTTCTTACATTTAATATTTTTTATGGTATTTTTAACAATTAAAGAGATGTCTTAATGCTAAATTACATTATTAATCTTTTTTATATTTTCTAAATATTCTAATTATCATTTGACATCATTCAATAGAATTCGTATATTATGATTAAAGTCTATTATTCCTATGTTTTTTATAAGTTTTATATCCAAGGAGGAGTTTCAATGTCTGCTAAGAAACCATTTCGTCCTGAAACACAAGCGATCCATTCTGGTCAACAGCTTGACCCAGCTACTTTTTCGCGTGCCGTACCTATTTATCAAACAAGCTCATTTGGATTTAAAGATACGGAGCATGCTGCGTCTTTATTTAATTTAAGTGAACAAGGCTATATCTACACTCGAATTGTAAACCCTACTACGGACGTTTTTGAACAGCGAATTGCTGAGTTAGAAGGCGGAGTTGGTGCTCTAGGAGTAGCTTCAGGTCAGTCAGCTACTACCTTTTCCATTTTGAATATAGCTTCCGCAGGAGATGAAATTGTATCAGCAAGCAGTTTATATGGGGGAACGTATAACCTCTTTTCGTCTACGCTTCCTAAACTGGGCATTACCGTCAAATTTGTAAACGCCGATAATCCAGAAAATTTTAGAAGTGCAATCACTTCCAAAACAAAGGCAATTTATGCTGAATCCGTTGGAAATCCACAGGGAAATGTGCTAGACATCGAGGCAGTTGCAGACATTGCCCACGAACATGGAATTCCTCTTATTATTGATAATACTGTTCCAAGCCCTTACCTTCTTCGCCCCATCGATTTTGGAGCAGATATTGTCGTTCATTCTGCTACTAAGTTTCTTGGAGGGCATGGAACAGCAATTGGCGGTGTTATCGTAGACAGTGGAAAATTTAATTGGGAAGCGAGCGGAAAATTTCCAGACTTAACAACTCCAGATCCAAGTTATCATGGCCTCGTATACACAGAAGCTGCCGGTGAAGCTGCTTATATTACAAAAGCGCGCGTTCAGCTTTTACGAGATATTGGAGCTGCTTTATCACCTTTTAATTCCTTTTTACTTCTTCAAGGAGTAGAAACACTCCATCTGCGATTAGAGCGTCACAGCGAAAACGCATTAAAGGTAGCGAAATTTTTAGAGCAGCATGAATTAGTAGAATGGGTAAATTATGCGGGGCTTCCTTCCCACCCTTCCTATTCTTTTGCACAAAAATATTTGCCTAAAGGACAAGGAGCCATTTTAACCTTTGGTGTCAGGGGAGGAAAAAACGCTGCGGCTAAGTTAATTGATTCGGTTCAGTTATTTTCTCATTTAGCCAATATTGGCGACTCTAAATCACTCATTATTCACCCGGCAAGCACCACTCATCAACAGCTATCTGAAGACGAACAAAAAGCTTCGGGTGTGACGCCAGAACTCATTCGTCTGTCGGTTGGAACAGAAGCAATCGACGACCTTCTTGAAGATTTAGATTATGCCTTAAAAGCCAGCCAAAAAGTGAATACAACTGTTTAAAAGCTGTGGTTTTTCACAGCTTTTTTTTATATCGCCCAATAACTTTTTATACTTTCGCTTATGCTACAATAAACAAAACGAATGAAAAAGGAGTTACTATGAACACGTTCAATTCAATACCTGCCATTACATTTACAGACGTTCATAAAACATTTAAAGATAAAGAACATAGTGTTTTAAAAGGCATATCGGGTACAGTGATGCAAGGCTCGCTCGTCATGATGGTAGGACCATCAGGATCCGGAAAAAGCACCCTTCTTTCCATGTGCAATTTACTTTCTGCACCTGATGAAGGAAGTATTGAAGTATATGGAAAAGACATTAGCAAATGGAATATTTCTGATTTGCGAAAAAAAGTGGGCATCGCTTTTCAATCAGCTCCTGTTATTGATGGAACAGTGCGAGATAATATGATGCTTGTTCAAAAGCTGCACGGCAAACAGGATATTATGCCTGAAGAACTCTGTGCCTTAACCGGTCTTTCCCCTGACTTGTTAGGGCAGGATGCAAGAGATTTATCCGGTGGTCAAAGACAAAGGTTATCATTAGCGCGCACGCTGTCGAACGGATCTGACCTTTTGCTTTTAGACGAAATCACTTCCGCTTTGGATGCCACTTCTGCTCATGAAATTGAACAGCTGATTTCTCATTTACATAAAGAACAGAATAAAACGATTATTTGGGTTACCCATAATTTAGAACAAGCCAAACGTTTAGGAGAGGAAGTCTGGCTTTTAATGAACGGAGTGATTGTAGAAAAAGCGAAGACGGAGACCTTTTTTCATGCTCCTGTAAAAGCTGAAACAAAACAATTTATTGAAGGAGCCTTTCTATGAGTTCACTTTCACTGATTTTTACCATCGTTTTTGTTTTTATTGCTCTTTTTTTATCAAAATCTTTTCGTATAGGACTCGAGAAAGATATAATCATTGCCAGTATTCGAGCAGCCGTTCAGCTGTTAGTGATCGGATATGTTTTATCTTTTATTTTTGACGCGAATCACCCAGCTTTTATGATTCTCATTTTATTCGTGATGCTGACGGTCGCTTCCCAAAATGTTGTAAAGAAAAAAAAGCAGGGATTTAAAGCTTTCTTTCGTGTATTTGTCACTCTTTTTATTGTAGAAATCCTGACCCAAAGCGTTATGCTGGGCCTACATATTATCCCTGCTACTCCGCGATATGTCATTCCTGTCAGTGGTATGATTATTGGAAATTCGATGATTTTGGCCAATTTATTTTTAAATCGGTTAGACGCTGAAGTAAATAGAAGGCGAGACGAAATTCAATTGATTCTGGCGCTTGGCGGAACTCCTAAACAAGCTATTCATAGTATTTTAAATGCCGCAATCAAAGCTAGCATGATTCCTACTGTAGAAAGCCAAAAAACAATTGGACTCGTTCAGCTTCCCGGCATGATGACAGGCCAGATTATTGGAGGGGCAGATCCGATACAAGCAGTCAAATTCCAGCTGCTCATCGTTTTTACTATCCTAGCCTCTGCTACGCTTTCCTGCGTCATCTTAAGCCGCTTAACATATCCTACCCTTTTTAATAGCTATCATCAGCTTATCCGTGAACATACATAAAAAAGAAGAAAGGAGACTCCTTTCTTCTTTTTTATTGAGCAGCTTTTTTTAATCTTGTTCCTACGTCACTTCCAAAGGTCACTCCTAAATCACCGAGCCATCTTCTATAGGCAATACTCAGTCGGTCCGGATTCAAATGAAGCTCTGCTTGTAAGTCAAGCGGCAGCTCTTCGGGTTTTTGACTTTCTACAATGCTCGTATCTTGTTCAATAATAAGCTGCTGAAAATCACGGAAATATTGATCAGGTGCATCAAACGAATAGTTTCTAGAAACCAATGCAAACACAGTCGACTTTCTTTCCTCTTCAGGTAAAACCGCAAACAGCATCGAAAAGATTTCACCCGTTTCATAGTTCACTTTTTTCAACCTTGCAACGGCAGGACGAAGAATTTCAAAAGTATAATAAATAGTCGCAAAGTTACCCGTACCATCTGCATCTGCGTACACAGCGATTTCGTCAGAAATGTATCGGTTATCTTTCCAATGTACCTTATAATCAGGAATTTCGGCGTAATCCGAGTGTCCAAGGCTTCCTTCGTGAACAAAAGCCAAATGGCTTACATCTAGAAAGTTTTCTACGACACGAGGAGCTGCTGCCTGCAGAGTATGAGGGTTGGCGCAAACCGTTTTAAATCCGGAGTTAAGGTATTCGTCATACTGAGGAAGAGGAATATCACTTGCCTCGCTGTTCATCTTCACCCATATAATCCCATACTTTTCAACGCAATCATATACCTGTGCTTTTGCTTTTGAAGGAATCGCTCTTCCCGGCGGCTGTTGAGGAATTTTCACACAAGCCCCGGCACCATCGTATTTCCATCCGTGATAAGGGCACACAATGCAATCATCTACTACTTTCCCAAGAGATAACGCTGCACCGCGATGGATGCACAAATCTTTAAATGCTTTAATGGCATTAGTTGTGCGAAACAGCGCAACTCGCTCTTCTAAAATCGTTACTTGCAAGGGCTGATCTGTTAAATCATGTGAATAAGCTGCAGGCAGCCATTCCTTAGCCAATACTAAATCTTTAATCATCTGCATCGCCTCCGTACGATAAGTGAATTTATTTCTTGTTTATAAAAAAAACCGCAGAAATAGAAGGAGTTCTTCTAATTCCGCAGCTTTTTCGTTCCGTAAAACAGACTATAAGCGCGCGAAGATTCTACATAATTGCAGATAGAGCGACCTTAGCACTTCATCTACAATAACAATACGTATTCATCGCTATTTTTTTAATCTCAATACCTAACCCTTGCATATTGAATAAAAAGCGGCCAGCCGCTAAAAGCTTTTCTGTCCACTGATTTCTCTTATTTTTACTTTATCAATTTCCCACTGAAAAATCTCTTGCTTTGTAAGCATCTCTCACATAATTTTTTCGGTTAAACGAATAAAAGCTGCGGTTTTTAAAACCGCAGCTTTCTTTATCATGAGCTCATATAACTGGCTGTATATTTTTTCGTCTGTTTTTGTATTTCTTGATTTAAATGTTTGAAAAATGAGAGCGTTTCTTCATAATCCGTCGCTTTTTCATGAAACTTCAATGTAAGATTTTCTTCAAACAACGTTTCTCCTTGATGACCGACCGCTTTTAGCTGAACATCTGTAACAATACCTTGCGAAATCGAACATAATAAATAATTAAAGCAATGAACCGGAACGATATGCATCAGATGGAAATCATCAATAGTTCTATCACTTTTTGTTTTCTTAAATTCCACAGTGAGTTCTTCCGGATGAATAAACACATTTATATGCTGTTTGGACAAACAAGTAGGATTCATTTTTTGTGTATACTCACAAAATTCCAGTCCAATAAATACAGAATTCTCGGAGTCAGCTTCAATGAAGATTTGCGAATTTTTTACCATTGTCCTCGTCCTCCATATTCAATCTAGTTACCCCACCACTAGCACTTGTTTGTAGAATATTACCAGTTCTTCTCTATTTTATCACTGATTTTTCTCAGTGCCTATTTAACAGACGGAAGTTCTCTTTAAAAGAGAAGGAACTGACAGGCAGTTCTTTATGTGAGAAGAATGAACAAAAGACACCTCTTTTGTTTTATTGAGGTGTCTTTTGGTATCATCAGCCTGTGTTACGCAATCCTGCTGCAATGCCGTTAATCGTTAATAATGCTTCTTTTAAAAGTTCTTCATTTAACGTTTCAGCCTCATCTTCACGCAGCTTGGAAATAACCTTAACTTGCAAGAAGGTTAGAGGGTCCACATACGGATTTCGTAATTTAATAGATTCTTTAATCGTAGGAAGATGATCCATTAATTCTTTTTGCCCCGTGATTTGAAGAATCATTTCTTTCGTAACATTATACTCTTTTTTAATAGCGGTAAAAATCCTCTCTGAAATAACCGGATCTTGTACCATTTCTGTGTATTCTTTTGCTGCCATTAAATCTGCTTTTGTTAAAGCCATTTGCAGGTTATCGACGGTCGAGCGGAAAAATGGCCATTCTTTATACATTTGCTGAAGAAGCTGTATATCTCCGGATTTCTCTACTAAATGCTGTAAGCCCGTACCTGCAGCGTACCAGGCTGGAAGCAGCTGTCTGCTTTGCGTCCATGCAAATACCCATGGAATTGCTCGCAAGTCTTCAAAGCGATCACTTCCTTTTCGACTCATTGGACGTGACCCAATATTTAAAGCCCCGAGCTCAGGAAGAGGTGTAGCTTGTTTAAAGTAGGTTAAAAAGTCTGGATCGTTGAAAACAAGCTCTTGATACTTACGTAACGAAGCAGTTGAAATCTCGTCCATTGTTTCTTCCCATTCATGTGTACGAATATCACATTGTTCAGCTTCTTGAGAAACATTTGCTGCCGCTGTAAGAAGAGCTGAGACCGCTTGTTCAAGGCTCCGGTAAGCAATGTCATATAAAGAGTATCTAGAAGAAAGAACTTCTCCTTGCTCTGTAATTTTAACACCGTCTCCTAGCGTCTCAACAGGCTGGGATAAAATGCTTCGGTTTAACGGGCCTCCTCCTCGGCCTAGTGAGCCTCCTCGGCCATGGAAAAACTTCAGACGAACTTGATACTTCCTCGCCATATCGTGAATTTCCTGCTGCGCTTTGTAGAGCTTCCAATTAGCGGTAAGCGTTCCGCCATCTTTGCTTCCATCTGAGTAGCCAAGCATGATTTCCTGCAAATCCTTCTGTTTTCTTAAGTGCTCTCGATAAAAATCTAATTGAAATAGCTGTTCCATAATCTTAGGACCTGCTGTGAGATCATCGATCGTTTCAAGCAGCGGAGCTATATTTAACTTGCTTTCAATGCGGCCATCTGCATGAAGGCGGTAAATACCCGCTTCTTTGGCAAGTACCATGACTTCTAACAAATCACTTGCAGACTGCGTCATACTGATCAAGTAGACTTCAATGGATCTTTCTCCAAATTCTTTATGTGCTCGATGTATCATGTTAAATACTTCAATTACTTGCTGCGTTTCTTTAGAGTAATTCTCTACAAACGATAGCACAGGTCTTGGGTCTTGAAGAACTTTCCCTAGCAGCTCAACTTTTTTCTCTTCTGTTAACGCTGAATAATCTTCAGCTAAAGAAACAGCATGGAAAATTTCTTTGATTGCCGCTTCATGTTCTCCGCTGTGATTACGGATATCAAGCGTTGCTAAATGAAATCCAAACAGCTCAACTTGGCGAATTAATTTACACAAGCTTTTCAGCTGATAATCTTGAGGCTGATGCTTTTGCAAGCTATCTTTGATGAGAAACAAATCTTGTAAAAGTTCTTCCGACCTTTGATAACCTGCTTCCGACTCTCCAACTAAATTTAATTTATGAAGCATAATCGTAAGCTTGCAGCGATATACTTCGTGTTTGATTCTCCATCGCTTTTTCTCAGGCAGCAGCGATATTTCTTGATTAATAGAATCAAGAAGATTATCTGAAACTGCGACTCTTTTTGTAGACTGACTTAACCTTTGTCTCAATTGAGTAAGCGACTCTTTATATTTACGAATAGCTAACTTCCTTTGTTTGACAAGCGTTTGCCACGTTACTTTAGGAGTTACGTTTGGATTTCCATCTCGGTCTCCGCCAATCCATGAACCAAATCGAAGAATATTAGGCACTTTCCAATTTTCTTCGGGGTAATTCTCCTGCAATGAATTTTCCAATTCCTGATGAAGTTGAGGAAGCACTTCAAATAACGTTTCATCAAAATAATATAATCCATTGGATACTTCATCCATTACGGTTGGCTTGCGATCTCGCAGTTCATTTGTTTGCCATAAAATTAACACTTCGCTAAACAGTCTTTCTTCAATTTCTGTACGTTCACGTTTTGTTAACGTTGAATTATCCAAGTTTTTCAGAAGCTCAGCCATTCGTTTATGAATATCAAGGACACTTCGTCTAGTGGCTTCTGTTGGATGTGCCGTGATGATAAGCTCAAGTGATAAAGTTTGAAGCAAGTTAGCAATTACATCTGGCGCCACGCCATTATTTTTAAGCGAAACAACGGCGCTTTCCAATGAACCCGGCTGCATAATAGAATCTTCTTGCTGCTGATATTCCCGTCTGCGACGAATTCGATGATTTTGCTCTGCAATATTAACTAAATGAAAATAAACGGCAAATGCCCGAATAACCTGCGCGCGCATCGGCTGTTCAAGAGTAACGATTTCATTTTTTATTTCTTTATAGATGGCTTCATCTTTGTTTTCTCTAAGTGATTTTGCCACTTCGCGTATTTTTTCTACTTTGTTGAGCAGTTCTTCTCCACCTTGGTGAACCAGAACTTTCCCTAACAATTGACCGAGAAATTTTACATCACGGCGCAGGGCAGTGCTGCTGTTTTGTCTTTCTGCTGCTTCTACTGTTACCATTAGACACGACACCTTTCTTTATAAATGTTGTACTTTTTAAACTTTTTAGAAAATTATATTAAATTCATATTACCATGAACGAAAATAAATTTCATATAATTTTGTTTCCTCCTCTCGATTAGGAGGAAAGATTCATCAAATATAAAAAAGAGGATGAAGCATAACGAAATGAATCCAATCCTAAGACGAACAAATGGGATACATAAGCTGAACCGCTTGTGACACTGCAGTTGATTGGAAGACTTCACCTCTCCTTTCAATCAACTGCTAGAAAGAACGAAACAGCTGAAACCTACGTTCACCATAACAAAAAAAACGAACCACTAATCAAACGTGTTGATCAGTGGTTCGTTTTTCACTTGAGCTAAAATACTTTTCAGCCTCTCTTTTATGCTACCAAGGTTGTCCTAAATCCAACACTGAGGCTAGTTCATTGCTTTTTTTACGCACTTGTTTACGTGTGGCAGCACGATCTGCCCCCGTTTGAAACAGGTATTTTTCTTCTTCTGTTTCTGGAATAAGCTCCGGTACTGCGCGGGGCTTTCCATCATCATCCATTGCCACAAAAGTTAAAAATGATGTAGCTGCAATTTGACGCTCCCCGGTTTTTAAATTTTCTTTAATCACTTTCACAAACACTTCCATGGATGAACGACCTGTCCATGATACGTATGACTCCAAACATACAGAATCCTGAGGCGTAATAGGGTGCAGAAAGTGAATAGAGTCTGCTGAAGCCGTCACACACTCTGTACGACTGTGACGATAAGCTGAAATGGACGCAATCATATCAATATCACTCATTAATTTTCCGCCAAATAACGTATTGTGATTATTAATATCATTAGGGAAAATGCGGCTCGTTCGAACGGCCTTTGTATCTTTACAATAATTTGCTTTCATTAGTAAGAACCTCCATTGATGCCTATCATAATAAGAATAAAAGAATGAATGAACCTATACTAGCATATTTCGATAAATTTAGCTTTACAAAAAACTCGTTGATTTATTTACAGAAAACAAAAAAGAGAAGAAAAATTCTTCTCTTTTTTGTCTATCGAATGTAGCTCGATCCAAACGTTTTACCTAATGAGTCACTGTATAGGTCACTTGACTTCACAGTCCATTTCCCATCTTCTTTCACCATAAAAATTCGTAGCGGACGACTTCCTTCTTTCGTTTCTAATTCATTTACAATATCTTTGAATTTAGAAGCCGCAAACTCTTCAGAGTGTTTTGTATCGTAATCTTTTGTTTCATCTGTATATGCTCTCTTAAGCTGCGATACGTATGAATATAAGTCTGATAAATTAACAGTAGTGTACTCCACTTCTACTACAGCTTTATTATTTGCATTGGCAATTACATTTGTCTTTACGCTTGCTTTTTCTTTCAAAACATCTTTATACATGTTAAAAAAATCTTTTTTTGCTTTATCGGTTAAACTATTAGAAAACGCACCTTTTAATTCCTCATTAAACGCTTTTTTCTGTTCTTCTATGACAGCTGTTTTGTCCGCTGTTACATATTTATCATAATCTACATTTTCTTTGTTTAAGTAAAGAACTTCCGTGTAAGCTTGCAGAGCTTTTTCTGGGTCTTGCAGCTTATTATAGCTTTTCGCGTATTTCTTCGTATCCAGTGTTAATGTTACTTCGTCAATTTCTTCATCATAATCAGATGATTTTGGCTGAAGCCCAATTTTGTACTTTTTATCTTTTTTGACTTCAAAGACGAACATTAATTTTTTTTGCTTCCCAGCGCCAATCTTGTCAGATGAACTGCTTTCTAGTCCAAGTTCCCTACTGTTCACTCCCGTTTTTGGAGATAATTGTTCATCTCCTTCATATAAATACACACCGTCGTAATCCGATAAAGATATACTGTTTTTGGATACATTTTTCACTTTTAAATCAACTTTCAACAACCCCTTTTCTTCACTTGTAGCTCCTTCATCACTATCTACTAAAATATAAGAAGCGCTGTCAATAGATGCTTCAATCGCCTTATTTTTAGCCGAAGTGGATCCTCCCGTTTCCTTAGAACTGTTACAAGCCGCTAATACTAGCATAAGTACAAAAACCAAAGCCAAAACATTCATTTTTTTCACAGCTGTCCAATCCCCTTTATTTTGTTTTTTTAGAACTTTATCCCAAATAAAGGTTCCCTCTGTGTAAATCCTTAAACCTTAAAATCTATGTTTTTTACAATATTTTGATAAAAACTAAGTCTAAATTCTCCATTCATCTAAATAAAAACACGAGCACCGGCTCGTGTTTTTTTATTTAGATTTAAAATTTTCTTGATTGATTTGTTCAGCTTCTTTCATATATCGGTTAGATTTGCCACTTTTAATTCCCCAGTAATAAAAGGCTAATGATACGCAAGCAATCACTAGCATATCCCATCCGAAAGGTAAAATATTTTTGCCTCCGAATTTTTCGCTTCCTATGTAGGAAATAAAAATCATGCACGCTAAATAGATAAGCATCCAAGCCCCGGTTAAAAATTCTTTTTTAAAGCCCACCCATTTATTTTTCGCTTGGTAATAAAAATAAACTGGCAGGCCAATTGCCATAATAAAAATCACTTCACCTGTAAGTGGCCACCTTGCCCAGTAAAGCGTCAAAGAAGCAAAAACGAAGCCGCATGGCGCAATAACTGATGCCCCTTTTAAATAAAATGGACGGTAAAAGTGTGAAGCCGTTTTTCTTAATGTTATAAGCGCTACAGGGCCCATAATATAAGAGATAAGCGTCGCTACTGAGATCACTTCTGCTAAGACACCCCATCCTCTAAATAAAAAGAGAAACAAAAAGCAGGCTGCTAAATTTAGCCACATAGCTGGGCGCGGGACATTGTAAAGTGGATGAAGAGTACCAAATATCGTTGGCAAATATCCATTTTGCTGCATCCCGTATAACATTCTAGAAGTCGTTGCCGTATATGTAGCACCTGTGCCGGAAGGAGAAACAAATGCATCTGCGTATAACACAATTGTTAGCCAGTTAATTCCAAGCGCAATCGCTAAATCAGCAAAAGGAGAATTAAAATTCAAATGATTCCATCCATCCGCAATTGATGACGGACTTACTGCTCCGATAAAAACAATTTGTAATATAATGTATACAATTCCAGCAATAAAAATTGAACCAATTACAGCTACCGGAATCGATTTATTAGGTGACTTTGCTTCTCCTGCCATATTTACAGGACTTTGAAACCCATTAAATGCAAACACGATACCTGATGTTGCCACTGCCGTTAAAACACTCGCCCATCCGTAAGGCGCTACCCCATGCTCACTTGAAAAGTTCCCGCTATGAAAACCAGCAAAAAATAAAGCCCCTGCCGTTAAACCAGGAATAATTAATTTAACAATCGTAATAAATGAGTTTGCTTTAGCAAAGAGATTTACCGTCCAATAGTTCACAAAAAAGTAAATGAATAATAACAGAGACGCAACTGCCAACCCCTTGGACGTTAAAATGCCATTGTCTACTAATTCATGAGTCCAGCGAGCCCATTTCCACGGCCAAGTACTCATATATTGCACAGATGCAATAGCCTCCACTGTTATCGTTGAAGCGATTGAAATCCAGTTAGCCCAAGCAGCCAAAAATCCAATAAATGATCCGTGTGAATACTGAGGATATTTAACCATCCCCCCTGCTTGCGGAAACATCGCGCCCAGTTCAGCGTACGATAGGGCAATGGTCAAAATAACTACCATTCCAATAACCCATGAAAAAATAGCCGCGGGTCCTGCAATTTGAGCTGCTTTCCATGCTCCAAACAGCCATCCTGAACCGATAATCGAACCTATGCCTGTCATGGTTAAAGC
The DNA here is from genome assembly GCF_050846875.1 of Priestia sp. TRN 1309. Taxonomy (NCBI): domain Bacteria; kingdom Bacillati; phylum Bacillota; class Bacilli; order Caryophanales; family Bacillaceae; genus Priestia; species Priestia sp. TRN 1309. The sequence continues at coordinate 622,740 of NZ_JBOZGM010000003.1, forward strand.
AAATGTTCCCATCTTCCTTTGCATATTGCTCATCCAAATCTACTCCTCTTCCCTAGGAAAATAAAAAAAACACTTGCGAAATTTTCTCAAGTGTTTGCCCAGGCGCGCGGCTTATACGCTATATGCTCCCCCATGGTCATCCATGTTGCGCCAGTCACATATAGGAATATATTTTTTATCAGTATATAACATTCATTACTATTACTCAATACACAAAAATGTTTACATTACTTTTACAAAAGTAATGAATTATTCGTAAAATTCCGAATAAATCTTCTTAAAATCTCTTCCTAATTACAAAAAACAACTAAAACTCTAACCTTGCTTATTATTTGATTCTTTTACTTCACGAGCATATCATCTTCTAAAAATTATATTAATATATATTATTCATTTACAAAATACGAATTAACATCTATATATCCATAGAATTCTTGCACTAGCCCCTTTACTTATATACAATATGAAGAAAAGATACTAAAGTAAACTGCCCACCACTTAGCTACGCTTGAAGTGGGAGACTTCTTTTGGGAAAACGTTAACACCTACATATCATGCACTTCGCAACGAATGAAGTACTTCGAGCAAACTTCTCTGTTTACGCAAGCAAAAAACAGGGAAAATTACGAAAAAAGATTGTTAGAGGGATGCTTATGAATTATGCAAATGTAAAAGTTCTTTATTTTGATGACGACGGAACCATTCCAAATCACCCTCGTCTTCCAGTTTTGTTGTATGAACACGTATTTATTAGTAAGAAAGAGAAAGTAGAGAGCATTTTTAATTCTCACAACTGGAAAAACAGCTGGGTAGGCGGCATATATGATTTCCACCATTACCACAGCAATTCTCATGAAGCACTAGGTGTAATTAGCGGATCTGCACGTTTAAAACTAGGTGGACATATGGGGGAAAATATCGTGGTGCATGCTGGGGATGTACTCGTACTCCCTGCAGGTACAGGACATATGCGTCTGCAGTCAACTGCTGATTTTAAAGTGGTTGGAGCTTATCCAGAGGGCATGGATTACAACTTACGAACAGGAAAACAAACTGATCGCCCTCACGTATTTGATGAAATTGCACAAGTACCTATTCCTACAACAGATCCTGTTTATGGCGACAAAGGACCATTGACAGAGTGGTGGAACTAGACAAGCACTTATTGTCTAGTTTTTTTATTTGCTTGTTTTTATAGCTTCCATAAATCTATATTTGAACATACAAATTCTTTTTCTTTAATGCAATAGCAATATACTTTATCTCATCGAGAAAACTACCTTTCTTCTTTTCCGTTCTTTTTTTGTTTCAAAGGCAATTGCGCTTAGGTTCTCCCCTGCTTTTTCTTCCCTAATCATTTCAAATATCTTCTTCTCATACCCTTTTTTTGTTTTTCTAAAAAAATTTTCGTAATTTATAACGAAATTTTCAAAAAACTTATTGCTTTACTATGTCAGACTTGCTATCATAGTGAACATTGTTAGATAAATTTTAGAGGAGGAGTAAAAATTGAACAGAAAATTCATAATATTTATTTTATTCATCATTCCGTTTATTGCTCAATTCGCTTTTTTACCTTTTGTAAATAACATTCATCCAATTATTTTTGGATTACCTCTTTTGCATTTATGGTTATTTTTATGGGTCTTCTTAACGCCTGTGTGTACATTTATCATTTATCGTTTACAAAAATCTTGGGGGGACATTGAATAATGCAAGGAAATTTAACCGCACTTTTAATCACATCAGCAATTGTTCTTGTCGTTATCGCCATTGGCTTTATAGCAGGACGTGACAAATCATCTAGAAGCTCCGTTGAAGAGTGGGCTGTAGGGGGAAGACGTTTTGGAAGCCTGCTCGTCTGGCTTTTAGTAGGAGCAGATTTATATACTGCTTATACATTCCTAGGTCTTACAAGTACAGCTTATCAAGGAGGAAGCATCGCATTTTTTGCCATTCCTTACTCTGTTTTAGCCTTTTTAATTTCATACTTTTTTCTTCCAAAACTTTGGACTGTTGCTAAAAAGCACAAACTTACTACACTTGCTGATTATGCTAGAGAACGTTTTAGCAGTAAATTTCTCTCCTCTTTAATTGCCATAGTAGGTGTATTGATGCTTATTCCATATATCGATCTTCAGCTTAGCGGTATTCAAGATACTCTTCGCGTTGCAGGAACTGGCTACATTAATGTAAAAGCTGTCGTTATTCTTTCATTCTTTCTTGTGGCTCTTTATACTTTTTTCAGCGGAATTAAAGGTCCCACTTATACGGCAATTATTAAAGATATTTTAGTATGGGCGATTATGTTATTTATGGTTGTTTCTCTGCCAATTATGCATTTTGGAAGCTGGGGCAACATGATTGACAATGTTGCAAAGGATGCACCTCAGCTATTAACGATCCCAACACAAGGACCTAAGGGCATTCCATGGTTTATTACAGCATCACTCGTATCTGCTTTAGCCTTATTCATGTGGGCCCACGCTGCTACAGGTGTTTTCACTGCTAAAAGTGCAGATTCGCTTCGTAAAAATGCTGTCTTCTTACCTCTTTACAATATTGTTTTAATTCTAGTCATCTTCTTAGGGTTTATTGCTTATCAAGTATTACCTCAAGATACAACGGATCCTAGATTAGCATTATTAACCTTGATTCAATATTCATATGGTGGCATTGGCCAAGGGTTAGCTTATGCAACGATTGCTCTTGCTTCATTAATTCCATGTTCTATCATGGCTATCGGAGCGTCTAACTTATTTGCAAATAATATATTTAGAGATTTAATTAATCCAAATGTACAGGGTAAAACATTAACAATGGTTACTCGTTCTATGGTTTTTGTTGTTATTGGACTGGCACTTTTATTCGGTTTATTATTCCCACAAGCACTTGTTTCCCTACAGTTACTAGGGGTATCCGGCATGGTACAAATCTTCCCGGCTATTGTTATCAGCCTGTTTTGGAGAAATCAATCGAAAGAAAGTACGATTGCTGGATTAGTAGTAGGGCTGGTTGTAACGTTTACCGTTCATGCCACAGGAAATTCATTTGGCCTTTATGAAGGGTTCTGGGGATTATTATCTAACCTACTCGTAGTTTTTATTTTAAATCCAATCTTTGCTGCAAAAACCAAAGCAGCAACAAATGGCGTGAAAGAAACATTATTTTCTAAAGGCACTACGCAAACTGAATTAAAGAAAAACGCATAAAAAAAAGTTCAGCCAACTGGCTGAACTTTTTTTAGATAATATTCTCTTTTTCAGAAGGGGATGAAGTCGATTCTCTTTCCCAACATTCAATATTCTGATTGTTTTCTAATGCATCTTTATAAAAGACTGGATTTTTCCCTTCCTTTTTCTGCTGAGTATAGTCATGCAAGGCAGAAAAAGCCACTTTCGATAATAGAAAAATAGCAATTAAGTTCACCACTACCATCATCCCCATAAATAAGTCTGCCAGATTCCATACAAGCTGAAGCTGAGCAACCGACCCAAAAATAACCATCGCTAAAACGCCTACACGATAAGACCAAAGCCACATCTTATTTGAATTTAAAAATTCAATATTCGTTTCTCCATAATAATAATTGCCAATTAACGTACTAAAAGCAAATAGAAATACCATGATAGCTAAAAATCCTGATGCCCAAGAACCGATATGTGTACTAAGAGAAGCTTGCGTTAATTCAATGCCGCTTAGTCCCTGCTTATAGGCGGGAGATAAGAGAACGATAAATGCTGTGCTTGTACAAATCACGAGCGTGTCCGTCAAGACACCAAATGCTTGGATAAGACCTTGTTTAACTGGGTGACTCGTCACTGCAGTTGCCGCCGCGTTGGGAGCACTTCCCATCCCTGCTTCATTGGAAAACAGTCCGCGCTTTACTCCGTTGATTAACGTTGCACCAATTGATCCCCCAAGCGCCTGTTCAAATCCAAATGCATTTTTCACAATTAGAGATAGAACGGCAGGCATTTGATCAATATTTTTAAAGATGATGAACAGAGCCATTCCAATGTATAAAACGGCTAATACGACAACGATGTATTCCGATATCTTGGCGATGCGTTTGATCCCGCCAAAAATAATTATCGCAAATATAACTGTCATAATAATCCCAATCAATAAGCGGCTCGTTCCGAAAGAGTTCTCAAATGCCAGCGTAATCGTATTAGACTGCACAGCGTTAAACACCAGGCCAAATGACAGTGTAATGAGTACAGCAAATAGCCCGCCCATCCATCTTTTATTTAACCCTTTTTCCATATAGTAAGCGGGTCCTCCTCGAAATCCGTTTGACCCTTTTACCTTATAGATTTGAGCGAGTGTACTTTCTACAAAACTTGATACTGAACCGATAATGGCAATAATCCACATCCAAAATACAGCACCCGGGCCACCAAGAGCAATAGCAATCGCTATACCGGTAATATTTCCTGTTCCTACTCGAGCTGCCATGCTTATGCAGAAAGCTTGAAACGGGGAGACTCCCCCATCTTTAGCCGCTCGTCCTTCTTTCAAAACAAGTACCATTTCTTTCAACATGCGAAACTGCAAAAAACGAGAGCAGATCGTAAAATAAATACCGATTGATACAAGTAAAATAATTAATAAATTCGACCAAAAAAAATCATTGATGACACTAATTACACTTTCGATTGCTTGTTGCACGCCTATCACCTCATTAGAAAATTTGGTAGAACAAATGCAAAACATGAAAGTTTTTTCTCTTGGTGTTTATATTATTGAAGCGAATGAATAGTACGTAAATAGACTAAAAAATACTCAAATCCCATTCTTTTGCGATTTTTTTTAGCAGCGTAACGCCTTTTACGCTATTCCCGTACTCATCAATAGCTGGACTGTAAATTCCGATACCGCATCCGTCTGGGAATGGAGACTGCTTTTTCGTATTAGGTGGCACCAATGACATGATTCCTCCTGATACACCGCTTTTAGCTGGCATACCAACAAATGCCGCAAACTTTCCTGAGGCATTATACATACCGCATGTAAGCATAAGCGCTTTTGTTAATTTAGCTACTTCTTTTGGAATTACTTGTTTGTGAAACACTGGATGATATCCGTCTAATGACAGAATTAATCCGATCAGCGCAATATCTTCAGTCGTTACTTCAATTGAGCACTGCTTTAAGTAAACCTCTAGAACTTCTTCTACTTCTCCTTGTAAGTAGTTTGTTTCTTTTAAATAGTAGGCAAGCGCACGATTTCGATGAGACGTTTGCCATTCTGATTCAAAGACGGTTTCATTAATGAGTGGTGTTTTCCCAGTAAGCATTGTTATTACATCAAACAAATAGCTTAGTTTTTCTTTTGCCGTCTCTCCAGATAAAAGAGATGAAACCGTTAAAGCACCGGCATTAATCATAGGATTGAACGGCTTTCCTGGTTTATGCATTTCCAGTCTTATAATAGAATTAAATGCATCTCCAGTTGGCTCTACATCTACTCTCTCTAGTACGTAGGGAATGCCGCAGCATAAGCAAGCTGCTATAAAGCTAATGACTTTAGAAATACTTTGAAGAGTAAATACCGCTTCATAATCCCCAGACTGGATAACCGTTCCGTCAGCACCAATCAAACAAATACCTAATTGAGACGAGTCCATATCTTTCAGAGCGGGGATATAATCAGCCGTTTTTCCTTCTGACGAAAATTCTTTTATTTGCTCTACCCACTCGTGTAACTGCTCTTTTGCAGTGACCTGTAAGTAAGACATTTCCTGTTCAATTTCTCGTTTCATTAAAATCACCTCATCACTTCATTAACTTTTTATTTTAAAGCGCTTTCATAAAGCGGGATTTCATTTTCGTTTTTAATGTACAATGCAACCTACGAGAGCATACAAAAACCTACAAAACTTTTTGGAATTATATTTTTATCTTTGGTACTCTTCTCCATTGTGCTGGACGCTGTCACAATGTATACTAATTCACGAATCACTTCAGGAGGTGTAATTATCTGAATTTTAAATCTTTCATTCGAAAAGATCCGTACATTTTATTGCTCATGCTCATTACTGTTCCGCTGGCGGGAGAGCTAAAATTTTATCCGTTAAATGAAACGTTTCGAATTACATTTGGAGCTCCAACATTTTTCTTTTTCCTATTGCTTTTAAAACGAAAAACCGTTTTATCTGGCGGCTTGTTAACCGCTTTAAGCGTCGTTCTCTTTCGCATCATGCTCGATTATATCACGCTCGATCATTTTCAATTTGCGGCTTCTGCACATACGCATTACCCTACGTTTTTCTTTTACTTTACGTATGCACTTTTATTTTTTATTTTTAAAGTAAGCCGCATGAACTATAGTGCTATTGTGATTGGATTAATTGGACTCATCATTGAAATAGCTGCTGATATAGTCGAACTAACTGCGCAGTATATCGTTTTGCACACAACCATTCATATCGATTCATTATCGGACATGGCCGTTATTGCTTTTGCTCACAGCTTCATTGTACTTAGCTTTTTTAATATGATGACAATTTATGAATCACAGTCACGAGAACGTCAAATTCGCAAACAAAATGAGCACATGCTAATGCTTATTACAAGCCTTTATGAAGAAACCGTTCATTTAAAAAAGACCCTTCATAATACAGAAGTGATTACAAAAGCCTCGTACGATTTATACCGTGTATTACATCAGCAGGAAAAAGATCATTCTGTGCTTAACCAATCGCTCAGTAAAAAAGCGCTTCGGATTGCCGGAGATATTCACGAAGTAAAAAAAGACAACCAGCGTATTTTTGCGGGCTTATCTAAAACAATTTCAAATGAAAGTTTCCAAAATTATATGAAAGCAGAGGAATTAATCGAGCTGATCGTACGCATCAACAAAAAATATGCCGATTCTCTTCACAAACAAATTAGCTTTTTTTCCTCTGTCACCGGGGAACATTTCAGCTACCACGTTTACACAATTTTATCGATCATTAATAACTTGGTAGCAAACGCAGTGGAGGCGATTAAAGATGAGGGAATGATTGTTTTATCCGTACATAGACAAGCTGAATTTGTAGAATTTCATGTACAAGATGATGGTCCTGGCGTGCCTTTGAAGTACGAAAAAGCTATTTTTGAACCTGGTTTCACCTCAAAATACGATCAATTTGGAAATCCCTCTACTGGAATTGGCCTTTCTTACGTAAGAGATATTGTTCAAGAACTTGGAGGTACGATTGAAGCTAAACAAGGAGATAAAGGGATGATTTTTATCATTCAAATACCTCTTTGTAGTCTAATTCAGAAAGGATGAGTTTATGCGATTTTGTATTACAGATGATGATTCAGCCATTCGTTCAACGCTCAGTCAGCTGATTGAAGATGAGGATTTAGGAGAAGTTGTAGAAGAAGTCGTAGACGGCAGCTTTTTAGATGCCTCTACGTTAAATTTAAAGCAAATTGATATTTTATTTATTGATTTACTTATGCCAGGACGAGATGGAATCGAAACGATCCGTCATTTAAAAGATTCATTTAAAGGAAAAATGATTATGATTTCACAGGTAGAGTCCAAAGAATTAATAGGAGAAGCCTATTCATTAGGAATTGAATACTATATTACAAAACCAATTAATCGAATTGAAATTTTAACGGTTATTCGAAAAGTAATTGAACGAATCTCTCTTGAGAAATCAATCGATGATATTAAAACCTCCTTGAATAGTTTAGCGACAGCCCATCACGCTCCTCCTTCAAGCCAGCCGATAACGAAACAAGCCCATCTATACGATGTAGGGAAATTCTTATTAGCCGAATTAGGTATTGTAGGAGAAAATGGTGCAAAAGATTTACTGGATATTTTACAGTTTCTGTACACTTATGACCAAAGAGAAAGTGTGGAAAAACATTTCCCTTCTCTAAAAAATATTTTTGTGAATGTCGCTGAGAAAAAATTGGGAGCTCACGCGTCTTCTATTGAAATTAATCGTGAAACCAAGGCTTGTGAACAGCGAATAAGACGAGCAGTTACTCACTCACTGAATCACTTTGCTTCTATTGGATTAACAGATTTTTCAAATCCAAAGTTTGAAAATTATGCTTCTAAGTTTTTTGACTTTACAGCCGTTCGTAAAAAAATGAAAGAACTGCAGGGAGATTCTAAAATTTTGCCGATTCGCATTAACACCAAAAAGTTTATTCAAATATTTTTTCTTGAAGCCAAGCGTTTGTTAAGCCAAGAAAAAAGCTGGTATTGACAGAAAAGACGGAAAAGGTGCAAATCCCTCATCCGTCTTTTATGCTAATTGATTCAGTTTTACTAAGGCAGGACCATATACAGTACGCAGAAGCAGCGTCTCTTCGCCTTTTGCGTATTCCGCTAGAGAAAAGGCTCCTTTTTCTGTTTCTACCTGTACATCTACAGAAACTGGGCATCTCTTTAGCTTACTGACTATCATTTCCGCTTGTTTCACCGACAAATAAGAAGAAAGGCGAATAAGTACATCTAAATCACTGGTTGTCGTGACAACTTCTTCACCGCTTGCAAGCTCGAACCCTACACTGCCGGTTGGTCCCCACGCAAATTTTTCAAAAATAATAGCCACCTCTTCCAAAGCGCGTATAGCTGGCATGTTTCTAGACTGGGCGTTTTGAAAAAATGAAACGAGATTTTCCGGCCTAATTGTTTGTTTAATGGCCTCCTCAGATAAAAAAGCACCAAAACGCTGATTCCTTCGTTCTCCTCTTACTCCAATAGGTATCAGTTTATCTCGGTGAACAGCACGCCTTACCACTACAAATGGAGCCTTGACTAATGAATATTCCACCCACTCGGGGATAGGTGTATAACTGATAAGCTTTGCTTCCTCTTTTAACTGAAGCAAATCATGAGCTATATATTCCATTGTTTTTCCAACTCACCTCTTACCCATAAAGAAGCTTTTCGCCCTTCCTTTCTTGCTTGCTCACTGTGCAGCCGGCTGCTTAAATCGTATACACCTTCACAGCGAACATCTTCTACTGCTCCAATTAAAATATCTTGAATCATTTGAACGTCGCGCTCTGTGGGCTGCTCTGCTTGAATACCGCTAACCAGCTCATATAAAGCGCCAAGTGAAGCAAATGATTTAATATCATAAGCCATGGACGGGACTTTCTTTGAAGCTTCCTCAAGTTCTTTTATACTTCTTTTAGTAATGCGCGCTGCCGACTGTTTGGACATGGCGTGAACATTCACTCCTTCGTCTTTTAAAGCCAAAATTCGATTCGATTGGTATCCATGAGCCAAAAATGCTCCTGAAATTGCTTTTCCGACAATTAACGTAATAACCGGATGACCTGCTAAGCGCGCTGCTGCATAAGCATCAGCTGCAGCAGCGCAAGCATAGTGAATACCTAGAAGTTCTTCATGATAGCCATACGCTTGACTCGGTACGTCCACAATGGCAATTATAGGGCGCGGAGATTGATTTCGATCTTCTTGTATTACTTCACGAACGTGCTTAGCAATTGCCCATCCTTCATCTAGTCCTACTTCCCCTTTTCGTGCACGTAAGAAACGATTATAAGGATTAGGTACAACCGATATATATCGGACCTTTTCTCTTCCTAGCAGTGCGTCTTTATAAAGAACGGAAGGAATTTCAAAATCTGCTTCTTCATCATTTATTAAAGCGTTAATCCACACGCGACCGCGGCTGTTAGGCATGCTACCTGGAACTTCGTTCAACGAGTAAGAGACTGCTGAAGGGATATGTTCATTTTTTGTTGCTTTATACAATTCTTGAAATTGATAAGGAGCCATTTTTTCTGAAGGATCAACCTTGCTAAGCAAATGCCTATAAAAATCTACTTGTTCTGTTTTACTAGCTACTTTTTCTTTTTTTTGAAACGTCTCTTGAACCGCTCGTTGAATAGCAGTAACATCATCCTGTGCTAATGTATCTGCAAACCCCGTTTCATAGCGTTGAATACCGCCAATCGTTTTCCAGATTAAGCTTCGGTCTCTTGCATCAAACTCTTCAACCCCCGCTTCTTGTTCGATCACTTCCGGGCCGTTAAGACCAAACCTTGCTTCTTTTGTCATAATGAGATAACTAAAGAGTGAAGCAGTGATAGACATTCCTCCAAAGCAGCCTACATTTCCTGAAATAACTCCGACAACAGGTGTATGCTCACGCAGAGCAACTACCGCTGAGCCAATTTCAGATATCGACAAAAGTCCATAATTCGCTTCTTGCAGCCTTACCCCTCCTGTATCGAATAGAAAAACAGGTCTAACAGGAACACCTTTTTTGTGATTATTAAGAGCTAATTCTAAAGCTCCTGCAATTTTAGCTCCCGATACTTCACCAATGCCTCCCCCTTGAAATCCTCCTTCTATTGAAATGACAACTGCTGGCTCCCCTGCTATTAGCCCACTTGCTATGATGACACCATCATCGCTTTGAGGAACAATATTTTGCTTAGGTAAATGAGGCGACTCGATCCCGTCAAAAGGGCCGAGCAGCTCACGAAATGTACCTTGATCTAAGATTGCCTGGGCTCGTTCTCTTCCATTTAACTCAATAAAGCTTTGATTATTCACTCCCATTTTCACTCACCTCCAAAGCTTGTGCAAGACGCAAAGCGACTACACCGGGCGTAGCACCGAAATCATTAATTACAATTTTCGCTTGAATCATATGAGCACTAAAAAACCGATCTAATACGGCTTTCCAGGTTTCACTAAACCCTTCACTTCCTGTTCGTACTGATACGTGAGCATGTTCTTCATCAGAAGGAACCATTAAGATTTCTAAATCCCCTGAACCAACAACGCCTACATGTGCGCGCTGAGTTAACTTTCGATCGGCTTTGTATTTAAACACTAACGTTTCCATTAGCCACTCACTCCTCCCTGCAGACGTTTATGATTCTTTAAAAAGAGATATTCGATCTAAAAATAATACAGCAGCCAGCAAATCTGCACTTCCACCTGGAGAAGCGTTAGATGATAGAAAAATATGATCTAACGCTTCCAGCCGCTGTTTTCCTATTGATGTAGATACCCCTCCAACTTCTAACACATTGGATGCCGCCATTTTAACCTCCTCTAATACAACTGGACCAGCACGATGCAAAATACACGTATCATCAAGATTGGCTATTAGTGTTACTAAAGTATCAATCCGCGCTGATGTTTCATGTATGCCTAGCTTGCGAGCCTTATGTAAAGCAGGCAAGCCTATATGAATCACGTGAGGAAATCCTTGCTTCGCCTCTCCAGCCGCTCCTTTTGCGCCATACTTTTTTTTCACACGAAGTCCATTAGATGAATGCAGAGTACAAAAGCGATCTGCATAACGAGCAATTTTTCCTGCAGCTTCTGTGATGGATGCAGGTGATGCTTGAATACCGCAAACCGCTGTTGCAGAAGCAAGTAGACCTAATGCCCAAATAGCTCCCTTGTGTGTATTGACACCATCCGTAGCCGCGTACATAATTTGTTCACCTTCGCGTCCAATTCGAGCAATTTCTTCCCTTAGCATCTGACTCGGCTGCTTTCCTTGACTATATAATGCAATCTGTGAGAAGGTCGGTTGTAAAGCATAAGCAGAGGCTAGCAGCGTCTCAATATTCATATCTTGATGAGATCCAGTTGTTGCTGCATCTACAAGCCCCGGCTTAGGTGTAAGTACCGCTTCATCAACCAAAGCGGTAACTGCCATTTTAGCTATCAGGCATGAAGAAAACACAGTTGTTTTTGGCTCTTCTTGAATACGCATATTTTTTACCAGCTCCTAAATTTAGCAGGCGGATTATATAAACCATCTGACCATTCTACTAAATCTTCTACACTTTTCGCCGCTAACAGCGAACGCTTTGCTTCCGTACGGCGAATCTGTAAATCTTCCGGAAAAGCCACTAAGCCATCTCTGCGCATTCTTTCCACTTTATTTTGGTTGTGCCGTAACCCTATAGGCGTTACCCCCGCTACTGCTTCAAGCGCTGCTTTTCTTTCTTCCAAGCTTTGTGCTTTATATAAATAAGCAATTCCTTCTTCAGTCACGACATGTGTCACATCATCCCCGTAAATCATGACAGGAGCAGTAGCTAAGTTTGCTTGTTTAGCTACATTTACCGCATCCAAAGACTCAACGAAAACAGGCTCATTTCCTGATTGAAAGGTTTCAACCATTTGTACAACTAGCTTTCTGCCTCTTGCTAATTCATGCTTATCGTTCATCATATCCAACCAAGCAGACGTAGAATGCCGTCGGCCTCTAGGATCATGCCCCATGTTAGGCGCTCCGCCAAACCCTGATAAACGTCCAGATGTGACGGTAGAAGAATTTCCTTCTCCATCTATTTGCAAAGTTGATCCCACGAAAGCATCTACCGCATATTGACCAGCGACTTGACACATCGCACGGTTTGAGCGCAGGCTGCCGTCGCGTCCTGTAAAAAATACATCTGGACGGGCTGCTGTGTATTGTTCCATTCCTACTTCTCCGCCAAAGCAGTGTACGCTCTCAATCCATCCGCTTTCAATAGCCGGAATTAACGTAGGGTGAGGGTTCAGAGCCCAGTGCTTGCATATTTTACCTTTCAGCCCTAACTTTTCTCCATAGGTAGGCAGCAAAAGCTCAATTGCAGCTGTATTAAAGCCAATGCCATGATTTAATGATTGTACGCTGTGGCGCTCATAGATACCTCGAATCGTCATCATAGCCATTAGAATTTGGAGCTCTGTAATATGACGAGGATCTCGGGTAAATAAAGCTTCCAATTGATAAGGCTGATTGGCCACGACGATACAATCAATCCAAGAAGCCGGAATATCAACTCGCGGAAGTTCTTCAACAAGTTCATTTACCTGCACAATGACAATTCCGTCCTTAAACGCTGTTGCTTCGATAATCGTCGGCGTTTCTTCCGTATTTGCTCCTGTATATAAGTTACCTTGTGCATCCGCTTTATCGGCAGCCACTAATGCAATATTGGGAATTAAATCAATGAAAAGGCGTCCGTAAAGCTCTAGATATGTATGAATTTCTCCCATTTTCAACGTGCCATCTTCAATCATTTGAGATACGCGAAGACTTTGAGCACCGGCGTACGAAAAATCAATTTTTTCAGCAATTCCTTTCTCAAATATGTCGAGGTGTTCCGGGCGTGAAATACTAGACATAATCATATGAAGACCGTTTATTTTATCAGCGCTTACTTCATTCAGCGCCTTTGATAAAAAAGATGCTTGCTTTTGATTGTCTCCTTCAAGCACTACTTTATCTCCGGGTGATATAAGCAATTCTAACGCTTCAATAATGTGTTCATTATCCAATAACTTTCCTTTAAGAAGTTGGTCTATTTTCGCAAGGCGAGCTGCTTTTTGATCTCGGCGGGTTGTCCATGATTTTGAAGTTTTTTTTATTCCACTCATGTTCTAGCTCCTTTCTTCTACTCCTAAATTAATGCGCTTACATTTTTTCTTTCTCCATTAAAATTAACACAGATTTCATAGTAGATTCGGCTGCAGAAATAGCCCTTGCTCCCGGAAAGCTCTTAGCAGTCAAATCCGTTAGTACTCTTCCTGGAGCCATTTCAATATATAATCTTGTACCCATTTCATACATAACTTCCGTCATATCATGCCAACGGACGGGCAGGGCAACACTCGCTGCCAGATCTTCCTTAATATCAGCAGCTTTCCATAATTTCCGAGCTTTACAATTACCTATAAAAGGAACGATCGGGTCTTTTCCTTTCACTTCCGTTATTATTTTTCGTAATTCGCTCAAAACTCCTTCCATAAGAGGACAGTGAGAAGGCACCTTTACATGAAGCATTTTGGTTTTCCTAGCCCCTTTTTTAGATGCTTTTTCAAGAACTTCCTCAATTGCTTTTAAGGTGCCAGAAAGCGTTATTTGATCAGGAGCATTTAGATTCGCTACGTAAACAGGAGCTGCATCGGTGGATATTTCATGTACAATAGAGAGAAGCTGATGTTCGCGCAGTCCCATTACAACCCCCATACCATAACCATCAGGATAGGCATTTCCCATCAGTTCCCCTCTTTTTCCCACAAGAAAAAGAGCTTCTTTAAAAGATAACACTTCAGATATAACTGCTGCTCCAAACGCCCCTATTGAATGCCCTCCTACCACGTCTGGCGAGTAACCTTTGTTTTTAAACGACCTAGCCGTAGCCACTCCTGCAATAAAAAGACATATCTGAACATTTTTATTATATTTTAATTTTTCTGACGAATCTAACGATAATACGTCTTGATTTAAAGCCTCACTTGCTTCTTCAAACGTAGTCGTTAATCCCCATTTATTTTTTATATCATGAAGCATACCAGCATATTGTGCACCTTGTCCTGGAAATAGAAATGCAACACTCATCGTGTTTCTCCTTTCGACTTTATATCACCCAAGGAGATAATGGATACTTTTATTATAAAGAACATAGAATCAATAACTCTAATACATATTTCTTATATATCCTATAACTTGAAATCTATATAAAAAGAGCGTTAGACATAACGAAATCAATGGAATCTGGAATCTAAAGATGAGCGAATTGGATAAATGAAAAAATCCGAACGATTCATCGTTCGGATTTTCCTTTAAGTAAACTGCTTTTGTCTCAGCCTCTTTTTGTTTGCTACATATGAGATGGGAAATGCGGAAGCACTTCTTCACCAAGCTCATGTATGACTTCTTCAGCCGGACGCTTACTATCAAAAAGAGCAAAAAAGAGATGGTTAACTCCTATTTCTTTATAAATAGAAAGAAGCTCAATTAATGTATTACGCCCTGCTCGAAATCCTAAACGAATTGGCGTTGGCATTTCATTTGGATCTTCTGCCAAATCTAGATGCATAGGTTGTGTAAAAGGTTTAAAAACGCCTGGATGATAGATATCAACCAGTTCTCTCCACTGTTTAATGGCTTCTGCTTGAAAATGCGGATGACGAGGATAATACATCCAGCCGTCTCCATGCTGTGCAAACCACTCCATATTTTGCTGGCTGTATCCCGTGATCATCGTTGGAATACGTTTCGTTGGCTTAGGAACAACATTTGCTCCTTGAATGGACCCCAAAGCAGACTGGATAGATGGAAATTCTTTATTTAACGCTTCTTCTAAATAATGAAAAGCCTCTGCAAATCGCTTTCCTCTTTCTTCATGAGGAATACCTAACCCTCGAAAATCTGCTTGACGGTCTCCAGAGGATACGCCCATAATCAAACGCTCAGGAAAAAGCTGATCAATGGTTGCCATTTCTTTAGCTACACGAAGCGGATGGCGTAAAGGCAGCACAATAGCAGATGTACTGAGAGCAATTTCTTTTGTTTGACTGGCAAGGTAAGTCAAATAAATAAGCATATCATAAATTTGACCCGTGGCTGGATCGCCAAATGATGGATCTTGAAGAAGGACATCACGGAACCATAAGCTCGTAAATCCATATTGTTCTGCAAGCTGCGTGAGCTCTACTTGTTTCTCCATCGTAGGCGTGGCATACTGATAATTTTCAAGCGGCATATGCAAACCTAACGTTAACTCATTCTCCTTGTACATACGACGATACGCCTTATGATGTTGAAATGCAGTCATTTGCTTCCTCTCCTTTTATAGCTAAGAGATCATCGCAAAAGGCGATGATCTCTGTTTTATTTTGCTTTTGCTTCTATTGAGCGGCTCCATGCGGTTAATAAGACCGCTCCTAAAACCATCACTCCTCCAATCCAAGGAGTATGAACAAGACCAATGGAATCAACAATCAGGCCGCCTACAAAAGAACCAATAGCAATTCCAACGTTAAATGCAGCAATATTCAGCGCAGAGGCTACGTTTACTGCTGAAGGAACATACTTTTCAGCTAAGTTCACGACCAGCACTTGCAGTCCAGGTACGTTCATAAATGCCAATAAGCCCATGGCAAAAATCGTAATTGTTCCCGCTACTTTAAACGATGCAGTAAACGATAAAATAACTAAGATAACGGCTTGAATTAAAAACATCCAAAATAATGCTTTTAACGGATTTTTATTCGCAGCTTTTCCTCCAATCGTATTTCCGATGGCTACTGCTACGCCGTATACTAATAGCAAGATACTAACTGCGCTTGGTGCGTATCCTGTTAACTTTTCAAGAATAGGTGCTAAATACGTATAAGCTACAAACGTTCCGCCATAACCTAAAGCAGTAATAGCAAACGATAGTAAAAGCGGCCCGTTTTTCAAAATTTTTAATTGATCACTAAACTTTGCCGGCGGCGCTTCTTTTAAGTTTTTAGGCACTAAAAGAGCACTGGCAATAATGGCAATAACGCCAAGTAACGCTACTCCCCAAAATGTTGCTCTCCAGCCGAAAGCTTGTCCGATAAATGTACCAAGTGGAACACCTGTAACAGTTGCAACTGTCAAACCTGTAAACATTAAAGCAATGGCACTTGCCCGCTTATCTTCCGGCACCAAATCAGCAGCGATAGTCGCACCGATAGAAAAGAAAATCCCGTGTGAAAATGCAGTAATAATTCGTGCTATAAGCAGCAGCCCAAAGCTTGTTGATAAAGCTGCTACTGAGTTTCCTACGATAAAAATAACCATTAATAGCATCAGCAATGATTTTCTGCTCATTTTACTTGTTAATGCTGTTAATACGGGCGCTCCAAATGCAACTCCCATTGCGTACCCTGAAATTAATAACCCTGCTAGTGTAATGGAAATATTTAAATCATCTGCAAGCGATGATAATAAACCTACTGGAACAAACTCTGTTGTCCCGATTCCAAAGGCGCTAATAGCTAGCGCTAATAGCGGCAAAGCACCGCTTTTTTTACTTTGTTGTGTTTGTGAAAGTGTATTCACTTCTTAACGCCTCCTGTTCGTTATAATAACTTTTTATAATAGCTTCTCTTACAGCTGATTAGCTTAGGTACCCTTCATATATTCGCTAACCGGCCATCAACAATTGTTATTATGAGCGATGTAGAACCAAAGAAAAAGTACGCACTTTCAAGTGATATAGGTACCTGGAGGTTACAATAAGCGTAAATACTAAAGTCATGAACTATTGGGTATTCTAAAAAAATGCTTACACCTAGAAAATTCTGCGCTATAGTGGTATGATAAACATCAGAAAAAATGCGAAACCATGCATTTAACCGTTATCTCTAGAACAAGGAGAGTTGTTAACGTGAAAAAATATAATATTCCAGTGGAAGCGGCACTAGAAGTCATTGGAGGCAAGTGGAAAGTCGTTATTCTTTGCCACTTAATTAAAGGGACAAAACGCCCTGGAGAATTAAAAAGAATTATGCCGCGCGTTACACAAAAAGTATTAACGCAGCAGCTTCGTGAGCTTGAAGCAGACGGCATCATTGTTAGAAAAATGTACAATGAAATGCCGCCTCGAGTAGAATATTCTTTAACAGATTACGGATGGTCTTTAAAAAGCATTCTTGATTCACTATGCTCTTGGGGAGAACATCATATTGAAAAAACGTACCCTGATAAAGAAGCTGTACTTATGCAGCCTGTAGAAGAAGTCACTGTTTCTAATTAAAAAAAGCTGACTAGATAGTCAGCTTTTTCATTCCCTTACTTTCTTTGTTTTTTCAGACGATGTACGTATTCAGGAGGAACCTTTATGACAGAACAACTTAAAAAGAAAATTAGCCTTCAAGATGCTATCAAACAGCAGCTTGCTAATAAGAAAAATCAATCTTCAAGTAAAGCTAAGAACGGCAGTACCAATCAAGCAACCAAAAAGCTGACGAGTCAACAAACCAAAAAAACGAATAATCAGCGAAAGAGAACAGGTGTATAATGAACGGACAAAATAGAAAAGACGTAGCCCCTGGAATTGAAGTCGACATTGTTTTAAAAGCAGATCAGCGTTCTGGAAAACTTACACACGGAACGGTCAAAGACATTCTGACCAATTCAAGCTTTCACCCGCACGGTATCAAAGTTCGTTTAACAGATGGACAAGTCGGACGCATAAAAGAAATTTACCCAAATTAAAAAAGCATGTATTTTACATGCTTTTTTAATTTACACTTCAAATAAATCTACTTATCATTTCCTACTTTTGTTAAAATAAAGAAGCACTGTCGTCCCCTTTCTTTCCCTTGGGAACTCACGCAAGGAAAAAAAAGGTGGTGGATAGTCTGAGACGAATCCTCAAGTCATTTTTCCTAGATGCTGAGAATGTTCAGCTCCTAACGGCTTACGTGGAGCTTTTAGGAGCCATAGTCGCTCTTATTTTGCTATTTTTCCAGTAGTAAAATAAGTAATCACCGATAAGTATCGTCTAAAGGGTTCTTCATCCATAAGGCTCGTGTGCTGATTGTCTTTAGGGAATGGTGTTTGGCGGCACTTCCCTATAGTAAAAAGACAGCTTCCTTGCAGAAATGGACAAGGTGTAATCAACTACGGCCGATTATGGGTGCAGGACCTTTTTCTTTATTAGTCTATGTCTTTTTTTTACTTCCCATACACAAAAATAAAAAAACCTCCGAGTTGGCGGTCTCGAAGGTTTTTTCTAGTGAATCGTTTTCGACAAATCCTCATCCGGGCTAACAAGGTTCAGATCTAATAAGATTATGTGATGAATTTCTTCACCTTACAAGTTAAACTTGTCAAAGCTAAGAATTCATTCGCTTGTTAAGAATAACTGAACGTGCGCTCCGGATTGTCATTTTTCCTAGCCTTAGTATATCATATTTGTTGAAAATAGGTAAAAAAAGTGTTCGACAAAGCTTGTCAGCAGCTCTTTACCTATTTCATATTTTTCAAAACAAAAAACATTTTACAAATATGAAGGAATTTCATACTATTAGATAAAAGATAGAAGATAGAAGTATTCTGACTTGGAGAGGATTTCAATGAAGCAACCACAGTTAGAAAAAGAAATTCGAGCCTTACAATCAGATATTTACCAATTAGCTAAGAAAACAAGCAGCTATTCTCACGGTGAGATCTTAAAATTAAGTCAAAAGCTAGATCAAAAAATTGTTCGTTACCAAAAGCTTTTTAACCATACCAAATAAGAGCCGCGTAGGACTTTCACTTGCTATCCCCCAAGTACCATAAACCTACAGATAAAACAGATGTGTTTTATTCGCAATAGGTACATCTCTGCTTCCCTAATTAATTAGGGAAGTTTTTTATTTAGAAAATTAAAACCTTCTCCTTTCCTTTGGTTAGTTGTCATACAAATTGGGTATTCAATCAGTAGGCCTTAAAACTTATTTAAGAAACTTAAAGGAGAGAATGCATGATGAGTAATGCTGATACTACCGAAACAAAAAAAGGCGCCGATTTACTAGTAGAAAGTTTAGCAAGTCAGAATGTGCCTTATATTTTTGGCATTCCAGGAGCCAAAATTGATGGCGTATTTGATGTTTTGAAAGAAAAAGGACCGGAAGTAATTGTTTGCCGCCACGAACAAAATGCTGCGTTTATGGCAGCTGCTATGGGAAGATTGACAGGTACGCCGGGCGTTTGCCTTGTCACATCAGGTCCAGGTGCCGCTAATTTAGCCACTGGCCTTGTCACTGCTACTTCTGAAGGTGATCCAGTGGTAGCCCTAGCAGGAGCCGTTCCAAGAGCAGATCGATTAAAAAAGACGCATCAATCAATGGACAATGAAGGACTATTTAAATCTATCGCCAAATTCAGCGTTGAGGTAGAAGATGCTGCAAACGTTCCAGAAGTGATAACAGACGCCTTTCGTGAAGCTGTTTCTTCTCCTTCAGGAGCATCTTTTGTCAGCTTGCCGCAGGATGTAATGGATGGCGAAACATCAGCTTCCACTCTATCCTTTCTAAAAACTCCTACGATTGGCGCTGCTAATTTAGACGCTGTTGCCCAAGCTATACACACTATTCGCACAGCAAAACTACCTGTTTTACTTTTAGGTATGAGAGCAAGTAAATCTAAAGCAGTGGAATCAATCCGTCAACTCGTAGCAGAACATGACCTTCCTGTCGTAGAAACGTTCCAAGGTGCGGGAGCTGTTTCACGAGAGCTTGAAACTCACTTTTTTGGACGAGTAGGTCTTTTTCGCAATCAGCCTGGAGACGTCTTATTGAAGCATGCTGACGTCGTCTTAACAATCGGATATGACCCAATTGAATACCCTCCTTCTCTTTGGAACTCAGAAAGTCAAAGAAGCATTATTCATTTAGATGATGTACAAGCACAAGCTGACCACCATTATCAGCCGGAAATTGAGTTAGTAGGGGATATCCCAAGCACCATCGACATATTAACGGATAAACTCCCACATTTAATACGTTCAAAAGAAAGTGCTTCTTTTTTAAAAACGCTAAAAAGCAAACTTGAACAACCTGACGATCAGTACGAGTTTTCTAATGACACTCACCTTCATCCCCTACAGTTAATTGAAGCTCTGCAGGACTTTGTTGAAGATGATACTACCATCACATGTGACGTTGGTTCGCATTACATATGGATGGCTCGTTATTTTCGTTCCTATGAACCTCAGCATTTACTATTCAGCAACGGCATGCAAACGTTAGGTGTTGCTTTGCCTTGGGCTATTTCAGCTGCACTCGTTCGCCCCCATAAAAAAGTTCTGTCCATGTCTGGAGACGGCGGGTTTTTATTTTCAGCTATGGAGCTCGAGACAGCTGTTCGGTTAAACTTACCAATTGTTCACATTATCTGGAACGATCGAACCTACGATATGGTTGGCTTTCAACAGCAGATTAAATATGGCCGAAAATCTGCGGTAGAGTTCGGGAGTGTAGACTTTGTTACGCTTGCTGAAAGTTTTGGTGCCAAAGGATTTAGAGTGAACTCACCAGAAGAATTTTCGGACACTCTAGCAAGCGCTTTTCGTGAACAAGGCCCCGTTATCATCGACGTGCCTGTAGATTATAAAGATAATGAAAAATTAAATACACAGCTACTGCCAGATCAAATTAACTGAAAGGACTGAGTAAAGAATGAGCAATAAAGAAAAATTAACGATTCACCAAACTTCCACTATGATTGCTTTATTGGACGGAGTATTTGACGGTGTTGTCACATACAGGGATTTAGCTAAGAAAGGTGATTTCGGCATCGGCACGTTTAATCAGCTGGATGGTGAAATGATTGCCTTTGACGGAGAATTTTATCACATTGCTGATGGGAAAGCCGCACCTATTAGTGAAGATGCAAAAACACCTTTTGCCATTATGACAACCTTTTATGAAGATATCTCTTATCGTGTAGAAGAGGAAATGAACCGTGAACAACTAGAAACCTTAATGAACGAGCTTATTCCCAGTCCGAATTTATTCTATGCAGTACGCATTGACGGGAAGTTTAAAGAAGTAAAAACTCGCACTGTTGCAAAGCAAGAGAAACCCTATCCTTCCATGGTAGATGCAGCTGCTGATCAGCCTACATTTACATCTTCAGATGTAAATGGAACACTAGCAGGTTTTTACACGCCAGAATATTCTTCAGGCATCGGTGTTCCCGGGTATCACCTGCACTTTATTGATGAATATAAAAAAGAAGGTGGACATGTTTTAGACGTCTCCGTTCAGGATGTTACCATTCAAATTTGCAAAAAAACGAAATTAAATCTCAATTTATCGGAAACAAGTGAATTTCTAAATGCTAATTTAGAAGACCATGATGTAGAAGAAGAAATTGCGACGGCTGAATAAGCAACGATACTTTTACTGATAAAAAAACTCTCATCGCTGCGCATGACGATGAGAGTTTTTTTAATCGAGTTCACCCCGCACATCTATCACAACACAGAAACCTTCCGCCTATACGTAAAAGGAATCCGTGTCTTTTAAAACATAGAAAAAAGGTATTTCAGTCTCATTTAGACATCTAGCCATTCGATCCTTAAAGTTATCTAATTTAATGATGCCTTTTGCTTCTTCGAACGTAAAATATCCTACATCCTGCGTTTCACTAGAAACTGAAATTTCCCCGCTAATCGCTTTTCCCTTTAATAAAATAACAGTAGTAGATCGTTTAACATCTTGCTCTACTCCAAGAAAGTTGGTCACTTCAATAACAATTCCAGATTCCTCTTTAACTTCCCGTATACCCGCATCCTTTATCGATTCACCTGCTTCTACAAAACCTCCAGGAAATTCCCATCCCCGTCTATGGTTTTTGACTAGAAGCACGTGATGATCTTGATTGATTACCATAACTGCTACAGCTAATTTTTGATTCAACTTTTTCTCACTCTCCTTTTAAAGCTTTAAGATATTGTTCAAGAAGGTGAAGAAATCTTTCTATATCTCTATATGTGATATCACCAATATTTGCTATTCTAAACGTTTCTAATTTATCAACTTTACCAGGATAAATGGTAAACCCTTGTTTATAAAAAAAATCATGCATAATATCAAAATTATACTTTTTATCGGAAGGCTCGATGATAGAGGTAATAATTTTAGAATGATGTGTTTTAGGAACCAAATAGGTTAACCCAAGCCGAGTAATTCCATCAGTTAAAGTAGTCCACGATTTTGAGTAGCGCTCATATCGTTTCTCAATTCCTTCCCACTGAGTTTCTATAATTGCCTGCTTTAAGGCATACATAGTCTGAACAGGAGGAGTAAAACGCATTTGTTTATTCATTTGGAAATAGCGATACTGATCATATAAATGAAGATAAAGGTTACGAGGCTTCATTTGCTCCGTTTTTTCTAACCGGTCTTTATTTGCTATAACAAACGACACGCCTGCCATTCCTTGAAGGTTCTTATTTGCACTTGCGGCCAGATAGCTTATATTCATTTTTTGCATGTCAATCGGAACAGCTGCATACGAACTCATTGCATCCACAATCATCTCGATATTTTTCACGGCACAAAATTCCCCAATTTGTTCAATATCATTAAGAAGCCCTGTTGAAGTTTCACAGTGAACAAGTGCCAGATAAGAAACGTTCGTTGAAATCTTTTTTATAAAAGCTTCTAAGTCGTTCATATCAATAGCCTGCTCGGCGGAGCTTTTATATTCTGCATAATTCAGCCCATAAACCGCGGCGATTTTACACATTCTCTCACCGTATGGACCGTTATTGATAATAACCACAGTACCGTTATCAATTACTGAACTTAAAATCGATTCCACTGCCGCCGTTCCAGATCCGCCGAATAATACCGTAGTATACTTCTCTGGATTCCCAACAAATTTTGTTAGTTCAGCAGAGATAAATTCCATCGTCTCTCCAAATTCTTTTTCTCTCGGGCAAATGTCCTCCACTATTTGAGCATACTTGACGGTGTCTGTTGTAGTTGCCGGTCCCGGGTTTAGGAGTATGTTTCTCTTAACAGCGTGTGGAATACCTTCTCGAGCTTTAATAATCGGATAAACAATAGTAGTTGCTCTTACCCAGTGATCCTCATCATCCACTTCACACCATGCTAAATTGTCCAGTTTATGAATATACACATTTGTTTTTTCAGAAATTTTAACGAGGCCATATTCATAATCGATCGTTTGACTAAACTGAAAGAGCGTATTTGCTTCATCACACAGTCTCTGAAATGTAGCATAAGAGAGTTTGGTTAAACCAACTAATTCTGCATAGATACTACTCAACTCTTCTTTTTGTTTTGACATATTCTTAAGGTTATTATTTCCATCAGTTTCGATATACACTTCATCGCCAGCACCGTTCAATTTACTCGCTAGTATGACATCTGATCTCGAATGGTTTACTAATGTTTTCAACGCACTCTTTTCATAAATTACATCTGATTCCAACAGTAAAAAATCGTCTTTAATATGATCCTTAAATTGATAGAGTGTAAACAGACTTCCTGTTGTTTCGTATCTGGAGTTATTAACACATTTTATTTGAGGATACTTATTCATTAATTTTTCATATTCTTCTTTCATATAACCTGTTCCAATAAAAATCGTCTTAACTCCCGCTTCTATTAACTTCGAAATGGAATGTTCAATAATCGATTTTTCATCAATCATCAAAAAACCTTTAGGGCGATTTCCAGCTCTTCTACGAATTCTGCTCCCCATCCCTGCAGCTAGAATAACAGCTGTTTTAATCATCTAAAAACACCTGCAGTCTTTCTCTGACTTCATAAGGCTTCATTTCAGGACGCCCCAGGTTCTTTTTAGATCCTTTCGCTATTTTAAGATATAAAAACGTTAATTTTTTATCATTTTTCCACTGTTTTATATACGTCTCTAACTCATTTAAGTTATGAACATGAATGGAATGGTGATACCCACAGGAAGAAGCAATATCTACAAAATTAATGTTATGAGAGACCGTATGTTGTCCCCCTGTAGAATCATGGGTTTGATTATCTAAAAGAATGTGTAATAAATTTTCCGGACAATAGTATCCATTGGTTGCTAGATTTCCCATGCGCATAAGCAAAGCTCCGTCTCCATCAATCGTAATAATGTTCTTTTCATTTCTGCTCAAAGCTAAACCCAAACCAATGGAACTAACGCATCCCATAGATCCAACCATATAAAAATTATTTCTAGCATCTTCTATTTCGTAAAGCTCTCGGCCAGTTTTTCCTGTAGCAGCCAATTGAATAGTATCGTTGTCTTTTAATGAATTAACTACTTGTAATGCCTCATACCTTGAAGGTAATTCGTTGGTTGCCACCTGTTCACTTTTCATTTTAGAAGCAACGTTTTTGATTGATTGTTCTAAAAGCTTAACTGGCTCAAACGTTCCTTTTTTTACAATAAAAAAGTAGCTTTCATTATTTTCAACAGCTTGATTAGCCCGCTGTAATTGGTTTTTAACTTCCGCAACATCAAAAGATAAATATTCCCATTTTATTTTCATCGTATTTAGCAGGGCAGGAGTAATTTCTCCCATTAATTCATGCTGCGGTTCATCTGGACATCCAGGTTCTCCTCGCAAGCTGACAAATCCAAGGACAGGAATTTTAAATGGATGGATAAGAGAGGTTAAAGGGGAAACAGCATTTGCTAATCCGGAGTTCTGCATTAACACAACCGCTTTGTTACCAGCAATTGATGCACCAGCAGCAATCGCTACCGCTTCTCCTTCGTTTGCTGCTGCAACGTATTCACATTCGTTAATAGCGTAGTTAATAAGAGGTTTAAGATACGAACAAGGCACCCCGCTATAAAATTGAAAACCTAGTTTTTTTAATTGATTCCCAAATGATGATGTACTAATCATTTTTGCCACCATCTTTTCGAATCTTTGTATACGTTTCCGTATCTATCCATGACCCCATCGTATATTTAACAGCAACCGGATGAATTAGATTAATATAATTAAAGAAATCAGAGAACGTGAGCTGAGCAAAATCTTTTCTTTGTGCCAGTTCTTCCAAAGCTTTTTTTACAACCTCAGTGCCTTTTCCGGAAACTTTCCAAAGACCAATGAATTCACCATGAATGTTTTTAGAGTTTGGATTGCACGACATTTGAATTAAGTCTACTGTTTTGGAATACAGCTGTTTGGAATAGGGAAGTTTAGCGGTTACATAAGATGTTTGATTTCCTTTTAACTCGTAATCGGCTCCTGCTACGATAGTGATATCGCCACTTTCATGAATTAACTCCTCAAAAACATGTGTTTTATACACGATGTTACTATCGCTTATTAAAGTAGCCGTTCCTAGCTTATCCCTCGCAGCATAAAGAGGATATAATTCTCCTCTATTAGCAGATACCTTATCTTCCATAGCTTTGCTACTGTCTACTTTTATACTATTTGTCACGCCGACTTTTTTTAACTGATTTATTTGTTCAGTTATTAAAGCGTCATTTGCTGATTCTTTTACCAGAATCATAGCGTTTGTGCTATGATTAGCAGAGCTTAAATAAAGTTTCTCTGCCATATCGAGCTCTTCAGCTTTTTGAAGGCGAAAAACTTCCTCAAGCGGAGAGACCTTTTTTTCTACGTTAATCAAACTTTGATCATAATAAACCTGAGCGGACGTTTTCTGCATAGCCGTAATGGAAGACCTTAAGTTATGGTTAGCCCAAATGCTCAAGCTAATTCCTAAATCACTAAATTTATCAGTTGGAACCGAATAGTATTTGGTTGGAACAATAATAACTGGGAGCCTGTTTCCCCACTCTTTCATAAAAGCTTCGATCTCTGTCATATCTGACCTTTTACTATGAATCAAAACGGCGTCGGTTCCCGCTTGGCGATAAGCTTCTGCACGCTTTAAAGCTTCTTTCAGCCCCCACCCTGCAATAAAAGCTTCTACGCGCGATACCACCACAAAATCTTCATCTTTTTGACTGTCTTTCATTGCTTTAATTTTGCCGCAAAATTCATTAATATCTGCAAGCGGCTGTGCTTCACCTTTAATAAATGAGTTTGTTTTTGGAAACAGTTTATCTTCAATACACACTCCTGGAATGTCTCGCTGCTCCAATTTCTTAACCAATCTTCTTGCATTATTAAAATTCCCATAGCCTGTATCGCCGTCGAGAAGAATTGGAACGGACGTTGCGTCACTCATAAACTCTAAGATGTCTAATACCTGTGTCCATGAAGCCTCGTTATTATCTCTTACACCCAGTGCTGCAGATAATGACAAGCCACTCGCCCATATCCCTTTGAATCCGGCTTCTTCTACAATCTTTGCAGATAGCGCACTGTGAGCTTCCATAATAAACTCTAGCTGTTTACTTTCTATCAACTCTCTTAGCTGTTTAGTCTTCTTCATTTCTATCCTCCTTTTACTCTTCGTTGTCTGGAATGAGTGTATTTCTTAATTGTTTAAAAGTAGGTTTTTTCATAACACGATGCGTTACTTTTAATAGAAGTATTGTATTTTCATTTAAATAAGGAGCTAAAACACCGTATACTTCGTCGCCGGTATTACAAAAATAAACTTTATTAGGATCCATTCCATATTTTAAAGCTCCTGTTCCGATAGCTTTTGCTTCATCTCCTACTACAACCAGAATGTTAATTTTTGATTCCGCTGCTTTTCTTCCCATCTCTTCGTATTGTTTAATTGCATGAGGCCCTTCTCCTAGCTGAGGCATGTAGCCTAATAAAGCGATAGATTGTTTCTCTTTTGACATATCGCTAAGAACTTTAAGAGCTGTAGCCATTGATAAAGGTGAAGAGTTCCATGTATCATTAATTACCGTACATTCATTCATTCCTCTTTTAAATTCCAAATGTTCTTCTACTTGTTCAAATAAGCTAAGTCTTTGTATGGCAACAGAAATATCAACGCCCACATAAAATACAGCAGCAATGGCAGCAAGTGCGTTATAAACATTATGTTCACCATATCCAGGGATAAAGGCATTGTACTCTTTGTTTTTGTGTTTTAAAGTAAAAGCCATTCCTCCATTGGCATATTTAATATCTTTCGCCTGAAATTGGGAACCATCATTTTTACCTATATATACAACGCCTTTAAAAGGACTCACATCAAGTACTTTCTTAATATTTTCGTCATCTGCGTTTAAAATCAAAATGCCGCTATTTGGATCTAAGCCTTCTACAATTTCAGCTTTTGCTTTCATGTATTCTTCAGGCGTTTCACAATCAGCGAGATGGTGTACGCCTATATTTAATAAAATTCGTATTTGCGGTTGAAAGTAGCGGCACGCAACTTTTAGATAGCCTGGATAAGCGACCGGCATCTCAAAAACAGCTACTTCCGTCGTATCATCAATACCTGTTAAATAACGTAGATTTACAGACATAGAATTCATACTCATCCACGTAGCTTTCACTTTATAATCTTCAATTAATATTTGTCGGATCATCTCTTTCGTGGTCGTTTTTCCACAAGTTCCTGTAACACCAATAACAGGAAGATCAAAAAGCCCTCGGTAGTATTCGATAAATTTCCAATAAGCATCTTCTAATTGAGCTGTTTTAACAAGAATAATATTTCCCCCTAAGTTCGTGCACAGCTCGGGTTGATCTGTTATAACGACGATTGAATGATTTTCTTTCCAATACTTCCCTCTAATCGGTTCTCTATCTAAATGAAAGATGAGTGTATGATCCTCTATATCTCTTTTAGCGTAGTTTATAGCATGTTTAATAACCGGATTTCCTGATCCATAACAAAGGTCTCCCCCCGTTTGTTTAAGGATTTCATTTAATGTGAAGTTCTTCATGTTAAATCCTCCTTTTCTTCTTCGTAACCCGCCAGTGAAGATGCATAATTGAGCAGACGAATCCCCGCCAAAGTACGCAGCTTATAGGCTCTAATTTGTGAGAATAGACTATCTGGTTTTGCATTTATTTCGAGTAACTTTATGGAACCATACTGATCTATACATAAATCTACTGCCAGCTCCCCAAAAGGGCCCACTTTCTCCTCTACTGTTGCAACAATATTTTTAGATATTTTAGCTAGTTGGTTTATAACGAGCCTTCTGTCTGTTGGATCAGGGTATAAACTATTCAATATTTTACTGAGGCGCATATTCGTTTCAGAATCTTCCGTTAGCACATCTTCACCGGTGAGGCGCGCAACCATACCCGTTCGAAGCCAAATTTGCTTTTCATTTTTTTGCATATAAACCCGTATTTCTAAATTTTTATCTTTATGCTGCTTTCTGCGAATTCCTTCTTGAACAAGATAAGGATTGTTTTTCATCAAAGGAGAGAGCAAAGTAAATAGTTCTTCCATATTACTGAATTGATGAAGCTCTTTTTTATTAAGATCAAACCAAAAGATGCCTGTTGGTCGGCGAACGATGCGCATGACTCCTTTACTTAAGGCTCCGCCAAGCGGTTTTAAATAAACTTCTCCGTAGCTATCAAGCATTTCTGCAATGTCAGCAGGTTTTTTTACTAGACGTGACTCCGGAAGAAATTCTTCATATTCTTTCATAAGAAGTTGATATGTTGCCCACTTATCTCCCGTAAGCTGAAACAAATTTGAAGAATTAACAAAAGGAATTTTATAAATCGCCTGAAGTTTTGCCCTTACTTCATCTATTAAAATATTTTTTCTACCATCTATGAAATAACGATCATAAATAACAGCAGGAAAAGGAAAAAGCCCTTCACCGTTAATGGTTGTTCCTTTAACCAGTTTTTTCTCCCAATCAATATCTTCGGGTTCAAACACATATACAAGCATTCGCTTTTCATTTGCTAAGCGACATAAATGGTGGAAATAAGTTGTTTGTCTTTCAAAAGGACGGTTAGCAAGAATGCCAATGATAGGACCTAAAGTTATGATACCTTCTGAAGCTGATAGCTTGGGGCACCAATCTTTTGGGAGAGATAGTTTATCACGGAGAGATTTAGAGAGTTGAACCATATTTGGATGGCGAAATGAAAAAGGGTAAGAATGAACAGTTGCGGTTGATATTGCCTTTCCTGCACTAACAATTGTAGACTGCCCCTCTTTGAGGCCGTATTTTAAACGGAGCTTTTTGGGGATTTGGATAATATATCCGCGATTATAGATTTCTTTAGAAATCTTTACATTCCAATTGCTGCGAATATCATTTGATTCATCACAAGAAATTTCTTTTTCGATCATTTCAAATAGAAAAGATAGTTCATTTTGATAGTGTGGATAGCTAGATGTTTTCATAAGATTCGCCTTGATATCTTTCCACATCCGTTTAAGAAAGATTTTATTCCCTTGATAGTAGGCACGCTGCGTAAGTGGATGAAATAAAAATTCGCTTTTTAATTCATGATGATGGGTAGCAACTAGCTGAGCAAGAGCTAAAGTAGAGAGAGTAATTCTAGGGTCGATAATCCAAGAGCTTAACGTTAAATACTCAAATCCATACGGTTTCTCACGATAGCGTCCAAGGCCTCCATGGTTCGTTTTCCTTCTAAGTTTAGCGGTTTTAGATTCTTCTATCAGCGCTACTGGAATAGCAAGGTAGTGGTCAAGAGCTCTTAATAAAGATAAAGAAAGCGGGATGCCAAAATGAATATGCCCTCCACATTGATACCCTGAAAACGGCATGCTTCCTGCCCGAAAATGAACGTTTTTATATGGTACCTGTGCAGATGCTTTTTCTATTAATTTTTGGATATTCTGAAATAGCTCTGTTGATGAATTCGCTTTTTCAGGCCTAACTTCTACTAATGCATACTCACCGCTATCTTGCTCTATTTGCCTTTCATCACAACCTACCGGACCTTCAACAGAAAAGAAAGTAGAAGCTGGTAGAAGCTCTCCATCACAACTTAACATAAACTCAACATCAGCACCCATGCTAAAAGGAACACTAGGCTTTAGCGGATTTTCTATCCATTCGCTTTCTGATGAGTTAATATCTGTGACGATACACTCTCCATTTTCTAATACACCCATTTTAACAAAGCCGCTTTTAGCTCCTGTTACGTAGAGCGCTCGAATGGCTACGTTCATCAGCATTTCCGGTACATCCATGCTGTTTATCTGTTCTAATTTCCAACCGAAGGCTTGCGTTCGAATGGGTATTTCATTAAATACTACATGTTCACTGGTCACTACTTGTACTGTTTTTACGCTCAGTCCTTCTACTTCTAGACAATATTCTTTGTCTATTGCATATATTTTCGTAAAATAATCATATCCTTCATATATTGCTTGATCCTTTGTATTGACGATAACAATATCTCTTCCGCTATGGTGACCATATTTCCTCCCTATCACTGGATATGAACAGGTTTTTGGGTCAACTAATTCAACAGACGGTATATTATTCAGATTAAGAGTTTGCAACGTCATTTCTTTATCAGATAATATCCCTAACTCTTCTCTCATTGGATCCATTTTAAAGCCTCCTAATTAGAACTTTCTATCGTATTTTGCTACTTTAATGCCCTATAACAATAATCAGCTACTCATATAGTATGTAACTATACAAAATACTCCTGTACATTTATCTATTTATTTCCACCGTATCTAAAAACTTTTTATGTATGTATTTAACACGCGTAATAATTCACCGATTTTATTTTCACTGCATTTATTATAGAAAGGATAGATTTCAAACGATATAAAAGGAGAAATAGTCAATGACATTAAAATTCATTCATGGAAACTACTTAAAATACAATAAAGGAACCGGCTTTATGAGCTGTCATGTGGATGCACTTCATGCAGAACCACCCGCTGCTGATTTATTTACGGATAAAATTGTAGAGAATTTAGTCAAGAAAACAGGATGTGCAGGAATCGTTAGTACGGTTTCTAGAACCGTAGCAGATTTAAATAGAAACCTAAATAAAACAAACTACGAGGGGATACAAGAATATAGAAGAACAATCCAAGAAATTATCAAATCTTTAAAGATAATAGATAGTAATGATTGCCTTTTAACACCCTATTTGCATTTATCTTTTCATGGAATGAAGGATACACATTACGGACCTTATGCAATTGAAGTGGGGACTTTAAAAGGACAATCTTGCTCAAAGGACGTTAAAGATTGGTTTCAACAGGCCTTGACTAAAAAAGCTGAAGATTCGTTACCAAAAATCCATGTAATAGTTGATAATAAATTTGTTGGAAACGAATCAATTGCCTTTCACAGACAAGGTGACAATAGGAACTATACAGGTTACAGTCATAATTTTAATACGTTTCAAATTGAACTATCCCGGACTCTGCGCAGCAAACATAGATCTGCTATAACAAATATATTTTCCGAGATTATTGATGACTTTCAACAAACATTTGTCGCTACTTAGTTTTTAAGAATCCTTTCCGTCTACTATTTCTTTTATATATTTAGGTAAAACAAATGATGCGCGGAAAATTTCAGGATCAATATATTGAGTATGTGAATGCTGTAGCTTCGTTAAATCGGCCTGAAGAGGATCCATTTTTTTAGAAGCAATCGTAAAACTCCAAATGCCGCAAGGGAACAGAGGTATAGTCACTAGATATGTGCGGACAATGGGAAATAGCTCCTTTAAATTTTTAACTGTGCCTTGTAACGTAGAAGTATTGTAGTAAGGAGAACCTGATTGAAAAACAACCACGCCATCATCTTTAAGGCTGTTGTAGACATATTGATAAAAATCAGGTTGAAATAGTTTTTTTCCCGGCCCAACAGGGTCAGGTCGATCAATTATGAGAACATCATAAACTCCCTTTTGTTCTTGAATCCAATCTATTCCATCTCGATGTATCATATTGAGCCTGGTTTCACCATCATAACAAGAAGCCGGAGTTAGCCAGGTGCGGCAGATTTCTGTAACTTTTGGATCAATTTCGACTACATCAATTTGTTGAATTCCATCATACTTCATTGCCTCCCGTGCAGGACCACAGTCTCCTCCTCCAATCATCGCCACTTTTTGGGGATTTGAATGCGTTATAATTGGCACATGGCTAATCATTTCATTATAAATGAACCCTTCTCCTGTTGAAATTTGTGGAGTACCATCTAGCACCAGCATTTTCCCATACCATTTTGTATCCACAATACTGATCTGCTGATAGGAAGATTGCTCATAGTGAAGCAGACTTTTTACTTTATACCCCATTTTCACTCTAGCCTGTCCAACGTAACTCCAGATCCAGAGAACTCCATTATCATCCTTTTTATAACCTGAAAGAGGATGCTTTTCTGTCACTTTTTCCACCTTCTATTTCAAAAATTTGTGTTCTATATAAAATATGAATTATTTTTCATTTCGCTATAATTCGATAGCACAAATTTATAGGTGCTTACTCTATTAATCTCTTCTAATTTCAATGTTTCTTCCATTCTTCCCACAATATTTCTACTTACTGTTCTTTCGAAGCTTTTTAATCGTTTCTTCATCAGCACTTAGATAGAGTACAACTCTAAGTTATCTCTCCGCCTTTATCTGCGTCCTTTCTTCAGCAAAAGTACGGAAGAAAGCCTAACACAGAATGATACATAAGAAAGAAAGCGTAGTATCATAATTACCATGTTGCAACAGCTTTACGCTGTATATAAAAAAGGAGGTTTTTAAGCAATGTTTTCTAAACGGCCCTTATCTGTACTTCTTATCTCGACTTTATCTATGATTATTGCTTTTTCAGTATGGTCTGTCTTCGCGCCTATCGCCGCAGATATTCAAGTGATGTATTCATTAACCAACGCTGAAAAAAGTATCTTAATTGCCACTCCCGTCTTATTAGGTTCACTCATGCGGATTCCGATGGGAATTTTAACAGATCGCTTCGGCGGAAGAAAAGTGTATTCGTTAACAATGCTTGCTCTTTTACTCCCTACCATTTGTGCAGGCTTTACTCATTCTTACTCCATGCTGCTCTTTTGGGCATTTTTTATCGGCATGGCTGGAACAACATTTGCTATTTCCATTACATATGTCTCTAAATGGTATTCACCTCAAAAGCAAGGTTTTATTTTAGGAATTGCCGGGATGGGCAACTTAGGATCAGCGGTAGCAAGCTTTAGTATTCCACTTATCTTTTCTTCTTTTGGCTTGCCTTGGGTATTTTGGAGTTTAGCAATTGCGGTAGCTTTAATGGCTCTTTTATTATGGGTAGGAACTTCAGACCACCCTTCTGCTGCTTCTCCTAAAACGTTGCAGGAATCTTTATCGGTATTAAAATTTAGAGAAACGTGGTTTTTGTCCGTTTTCTATTTTTTAACATTCGGTGGATTTGTCACATTCAGCATCTATCTCCCTACCATTTTGCACGATCAATTTAATGCATCAACCGTAGACAGCGGGCTGAAAACAGCTATTTTTGTTGTATTAGCAACGTTTGTACGGCCTCTTGGAGGATATTTATCGGATGTATTCGGAGCAAAAAAAGTACTCACCTTTGTCTTTACCGGAATGCTGCTAATAGGATTATTTATCGCCTTTACCATCAGCTCCTTCGCGCTATTCAGCGCAGGTTGCTTACTTGCAGCCATTACCCTTGGTATCGGAAATGGAGCTGTTTTTAAAATGGTTCCATCTGTTTCAACAGGAAATATTGGAGCTGTTACGGGGATCGTAGGAGCATTCGGAGGAGTAGGCGGCTTTTTCCCTCCTATTGTGCTAGGCTTTATAAAAGATACAAGCGGAGATTACGTTGTCGGTTTTTCCTTACTAGCGCTTTTTGCTCTATTCTGTCTCTTACTGAATTATTCTGGATTCAAAAAACAAGATGTACGTATTAACCAAAAGCACCTTGCCTGATTCCACGTAAAAAGCCTCTTTTTGCAAGAGGCTTTTTGCATCAGCATTTTTAATAACTGCTTCTTTTTACAGAAGGGCTAATATTCACGGCACTTACTTTAAAGCCAGGCATCTTACAGGCGGGATCTAATTTCTCAGAAACAAGGTTATTAACATTTTGAGAATCTGCCCAGTGAAAAGGAACAAATACGGTATCTGGCCGAATGCCCTCTGAAAATTTGCTTCTTACCACAATCCTTCCATATGAAGATTCAATTTGTACTAATTCTTGATTCGAAATTTCATATTTTTTCGCTGTTGAAGGGTGGATTTCCATAAAAGATTCGAAATTTCTAGCAGATAAAGATGCACTTTTTCGCGTTTGTACACCCGTTAAATAGTGTGACACCACTCTCCCTGTTGTTAAATAGAGAGGATATTTTTTCGTTATTTTTGCTTTAGGAACAATAGCTTGATTGGAGACAGGGACCATCATCGCCTTTCCATCACTATGAGCAAAACGTGTTTCAAACAGGCGCTCGGTTCCTTTATCCGTTAAGCTTCTGCATGGCCATAAAATTCCTTTTTCCGCTCGTAATCGTTCGTACGTAATACCGGAGTAATCCGCGATTCCTCCTTTACTTGCTATTCGCAGTTCATTAAATATTTCTTCAGCTGATGAAAACGAAAAATATTCCTCTTTCCCTAAAACTTTAGCAATTTCACATAGTATTTCCCAGTCGTGTTTGATTTCGCCACGGCGCGGAAAGCTAGCTTCGCGCAATGTAACTCTTCCCTCTACATTTGTCATCGTTCCTTCATCTTCCAAATAAGAGGATGCTGGTAAAATTAAGTTTGCTAATTTTGCCGTTTCTGATTCAAACATATCTGCTACCACTAGAAATTCAAGCTTTTCAAAAGCCTTCTTAACAAAATTAGCGTTTGGATTTGAAACGGTTGGATTTGAACACACCAGAAACAGCCCTTTAATTTCACCGTCATGAATTTTTTCAATCATTTCATATGCAGAAACACCTTTTCTAGGAAGATCTTTCTCCTCTATGTTCCAAACATCTGCTATATACATCCGATGCTCGTGATTTTCGATTGAACGGTAGCCTGGAAGCTGATCTGCTTTTTGACCGTGTTCTCGGGCTCCTTGCCCATTTCCTTGACCAGTAATGGCTCCATATCCGCAGCGGGGTTTACCGATTTTCCCGACAGAAAGTAGAATATTCAAAAAGTTCTGCACAGCAGCACTCCCGTCTGTTTGCTGCTCTACCCCTCTAGCAGTAAAAATCATTCCTGTTTCTCTTTGACCAAACATACGGGCAGCTTGATACATTTTCTCAAGCGGCACTCCCGTTATTTCTTCAATGACACTAAATTCTAGAGACGCCACATATTGCATTACCTCTTCAAATCCATTAACACGTTCTTGTAGAAATCGTTCATCTAGATAATTTTCTTCGATAATGACCTTCAAGATTCCATTGGCTAATGCCGCGTCGCTCCCCGGTTTAAGCTTCAGGTGTAAATCAGCTATTTTAGTTGTACCTGTCTCTCTTGGATCAATAGCAATAATAAAAGCTCCGTTTTCTTTTGCTTTTTCAAAATAAGGCATAATCGTTGGCTGGCATTCCGCAATATTTGTTCCAGCTAACATAATACATTCAGTATACGGAATCTCTTGTAAGCTATTCGTAAATCCTCGGTCCATGCCAAATGTTTTACTAGCAGCAGAAGCAGCAGCTGACATACATAAGCGTCCATTGTAATCAATATACTTTGTTTTTAACGCAACTCGAGCAAATTTCCCTAATAAATAAGCTTCTTCATTTGTAATAGAGGCACTTCCATAAACACCTAGCGCATCTGCTCCATTCTTCTCTTGAATCTCTGTAACGTGCTCTTTAATATAGTCAAGAGCTTCCCTCCAAGAAATCTTTACAAACTCTCCGTTTACTTTTAACAAAGGATATTGAATCCGATCTTTATGCAAAGGATGCTGGTGCGCATTCATTCCTTTGATACATAATCTTCCTTGAGAAGTAGGGTTGTCTCTTCCAATTGTTTTATACGTTTTTCTTTTTACATGTGTTTGTTCAACTAACTGCATTTTGCACTGCATGCTGCAGTAAGGACACTGTGTATTATAGATACGCTCGGTTTCAACTTGCTTTTGCTGCTCACGAAAATATTTCAACAGCATCTCAGTCATCGTAGGTCCCCCTTCTTTCCTATAATAAATATGTGATTGCACGAGAGCGTTCTGAGCTGAGCTGCTTCATTAAATACTCTCGATTGTCTGCCTCAAACAAAACTTCTCTGACATGAACAATTCCTACTCGCTCGATCCAGCTGCCGACAGCTTCTAAATAGTTTCCCGTTTCACGGTAATATTGAATCAAAGAACAGCTGATTTCTATCGCTTCTTCGTTCGTTTCGGCCACATAAAACAGCTCCCCGCTTCTGGCTTCTGTGCTGCTTCCGCCAGCATATATTTCCCAACCTCTGTCTATTCTTCTTAATCCTATATCACTTGTTGTGACATCCTCTGTAATGTGAAAACAAGAAGCAATACTGATTTTGATATCGCATGGGGTCTTTACGTATTCAAGCTGTTTGTCTAATTCATTTGATAAAGCAAGAGCAGGTTCATACTGACAAATACACGTTCCTTTTCCTATATAAACAGATACATTTTTAACTGTACGTTCATATAGCTGCTGAAGTCCTCTATCTATTTCCTCACTTATCAACGAAAGATATTCTTTTTTCACTCCAATAAGTTGAATGCGCTGATCACTTGTTAAACGAATATTCGAGATGTTGTACCTTTCAGCTACATTTGCTATGTTCCTTAATTCCTGTACATTTGTCAGACCACCGTGTATTTGCGGTACCACTGCATAAGTACCGTCATGAAGCAAAACGGCCTGTTCATTCTCCATAGTAAATAAAGAATGTCGATTATTTTCATAATGAGGATTCATCATATTTAAATAGTAATGAAGACCGCCTTCACATAACGAGCAGCCTTTCATGTCTTTAAACTTTAACATTTCTCTTACTTGCTGAACCGTTTCAAATTGATATTGCTGCATTTCTCTTACCAGCTCATCTTCTGATAGATGTGTGCAAGCACAAAAGGTTTTTTGTTCAATGTTTTCATCAAATTCATTGCTTTGAATATACGTTAAAAGATCTGTTACAAGGGGCTTGCATCCTCCGCATGAACCAGAAGCTTTCGTGCAATTTTTTATTTCATCTACTGTCGTTAAATCATTTTTCTGTACTGCTTCAATAATAGCTCCCTTGGTTACACCGTTACAGTTACATACGATACCTGTAAGTGGCATAGAAGCTGCTGCATTTTCTTTTTCATATTGAGAAGGAAATAATTGTACTTTTTCCGCTTGCGACAAATCCTTTTTTTCACTAATCATTTGTGATAGCTTTATAGCCTCACTGGTATCCCCAAAAAGAACGGCTCCCACTATTCTCCCTTCGCGAAAAACTACTTTTTTGTATATACCATCTAACATATTCGAAATCGTAATAGCTTTTGCACCTTGATTTTCCTTAAACTCTCCGACCGAGTAAACGTCTATTCCTGATATTTTTAACTGAGTGGAAAGAACGGACCCGCCATAACCTTCGTTTTTTATTTGGCAAAGGTGTCGCGCTAAGACTTTTCCTTGTTCGTAAAGAGGAGCAACAAGGCCGTATGTCATCCCCCGATGTTCAGCGCATTCACCTACTGCATAGATATCCGGAATGCTCGTTTCTAAATAATCATTTACGATAATTGCTCTATTTGTTGCTATTCCGCTTTTTTTAGCGAGATTCACATTTGGCCTCACTCCTGTAGCCATTACAACTAAATCAGCTGCAACTTTGCTGTTATCGTTAAATCGGACGCCTTCTGCTCGATTTCCCCCTATAATCTCATCCGTATGTTTGTTTAATAGAAAACTCATGCCTTGCTTTTCCAATTCTTCTCTTAACATGGCAGATGCTGCTCTGTCTAGCTGTCGCTCCATTAAAAAACCCGAATGATGAATAACTTGAACATCCATCCCTAAATTTAATAGTCCTCTAGCAGCTTCCAGCCCTAACAGACCTCCTCCAATAACCGCTGATTTTTTATATTGTTTAGAAATTTCAATCATTTTTTGACAGTCTTCAATGGTACGAAAACCGAGGACACCTTCTTTTTCAGCACCTTTAACGGGGAGCATATACGGGCTCGAACCAGTAGCAATAATAAGCTTGTCGTACATCGTCTCTCTGTTTTTATCTGTTTTTATTATTTTTCTCTTGGTGTCTATGTGCGTAACACTTTCTCCTTTAAATAAAGTGATATTATTTTCCTTATACCATGCAAAAGAATGAATGTTAATATCTTCAAGCTTTGTACTGCCTTGTAAAACGGTTGATAATAAAATTCGATTATAGTTAACGTGAGGCTCACTTCCAAAAACAGTAATATCAAAACACTCTGGAGAATGAATAAGAATTTCTTCAATACAGCGCATTCCCGCCATTCCGTTTCCGATTACTATCAGCTTTTGTTTCGTCATATAAAAACCTCCAACACATAGATTCAGACCGTAAAATATACATTTTTTATTATTTCATAAACTTTTCTAAAAGAAATGGACCTTGTTATAACTTCTAACATTAAAATCTGTTTAAAGCGTATGAATACGCCGATACCTTTCGTTGAAAGCAGGCTTTTATATAGAAGATTAATCTGCTTTAAAAAGGGGTAGAAAAAAGGATGCTGTGCTTGCATTACCTTTCTCTACGCTTTATAAGTACTCTATATAAAATTTTGTTATCTTCTTTTTGCCTACTATTTATTTATTTTGAAATCAATTATGATAAAAGAAAGAGTCTGAATTGGAGGTTTAAAACATGTCAATAACCGTTCACGCCACTCAGTGGATTCATTTTCAAATTAAATTGTATAACCTTCATTCCAAAACGAGATCGCTTAAAGATCAAAAACTAGAATTACCTCTACCAGAATTCCATCAAAACCTGATCATATTTACATCAGCAGCACGTCATGGCCTTACGTTTGGATATCAAGCCATTCAATGGGATACACCCTATACTTCTTCTCCGATTTACATAGAGCATCAGTCTATTCCGTGGTCCACTTTAGAACAACGTTCCCATAAGCGTATAACCGAACATATTACAGCTATTTTCTTAGAGACAATGTTTTATAGACAAAGTCAATTCAAACAATGTCAATTTTGTTTTGAATTTATCATTCCTGAGAGTCTTTTTGACCATACAACCTGCCAAAACTGCGCATCACGACATTTTGGAGTGGTGTATTAACAAATAAAAGCCTGAAGAAGTCAGAGGTTTTCTGACATCTTCAGGCTTTTATTACATGACTAGCTGAACAAAAAGTGGAATAACGGCAACTGTGACGACACCTACAATAACGACTGCAATACTTGCCATGGCTGCCTCTACTTCTCCCATTTCAATCCCTACGGCTACTCCTAGCGCATGCCCGGACGTTCCCAGCGCTAATCCTTTTGAAATTGGATTTTTCACTTTGAATACTTTTAAAAATAATGCGCCCAGTGCATATACAATAACTGCATTAAAAATAACGGCAAAGGAAGTAATAGCAGGAATCCCTCCAATATCTTGAGACAATGGCAGTGCAATCGCTGTTGTAGCTGCTTGTGGGAGCATTGATTTCATCACGACTTCATCCATATGAATACCTTTAGCAATCGCAAAAATAATCGCTACTGAACAAACTGATCCTACTGCAATAGAAGAAAGAATTTGCCACCAGTACTTTTTTAATTTATCGGCTTGCTTATATAAAGGGATGGCAAAAGCAATTGTTGCCGGTTCTAAAAAGAAGCTGATAATTTTTCCGCCGCTACTGTACTCCTCATAAGAAAAGTGACCAAGTTTCAAAAAAGCAATCCCGAGCACCATTGCCACAAATAAAGGAGTAAATAAGAAAAACCCTTTTGACTTTTTAAATAAATACGTTCCAATACCGTACGCAGCTAAAGAAACCACGATTCCAAAATACGGATTCATCTTTCCAACCACCTTGTCTCTTTATAATTGATATTACGCAATGCCCTGTTTCTTTGTTTTTTCACTCATATCTACATCTTTTATTTCTTCTTTTGCTTTATTATCTTTTGTCATGCCAAGTATAAGCTGTGAAAATAAGCCTGTAACGCCTAACAAAATAATCGTTGCCACGATGATAACTAAACAAATTTGAATGCCGTACTGCTGCATAACACCTAATGAATTCATAACAGAAATACCTGCTGGTACAAATAAAAATCCGATCAAAGAAGTTAAAGCCGTTCCCAGTGATTCAACTTGCTCTAGTTTAATAATCTTCAAGCAGAGTGCAAGAAATAACAGCACAAGTCCAATAACTGAAGCTGGCATCGGAAAAGGCAAATGCTCTGCAATAAAATCTGAAATCAACATAATTACGGAAAAAATAAATGCTTGTGTTAAAAAGCCATACACTTTTTTAGCACTCATTTCTTTCACCTCTCTCTGTTTGTTGACTTCATTATATAAAATGAAAACAAGTTAGAAAGCGTTTTCAAATCAAAGAGTCGAATATTTGTGCTCACTTACAAAAATCGAGCCTTGAAATGCAAAAAACAGCCTGCTAACATGCATACGCAAGCTGTTTCTTACTTAAATTCCTAAACGTTTCTTCAATTCTTTAGCATATGTACGGCTGACAGGAACTCGCTTATCGTTTTTCATCACTAAATTATACGTGGAATTAAACCATGGCTGTACTTCGGAAATATGATGTACGTTGACGATATAACCCCGGTGCACACGAACAAACGACTGAGAAGGGAGCTTTTTTTCTAGCATAGCCAGCGTATCTGCAGTATGATAGGATTCGGTTATGGTTTGAATGGTAACTTCTCCTTCTATTAGCCCTACAAACAAGATGTCCTCTATATTTACTAACACAATTGAATCGTCTACAGAAATCGCTAACTTTCCCGTTTGAGAAGAAGACTCTCCTATCGGTTCTTCTTCTTTAACAGCGTGATGAGGAACACGCATTTTTTTATATTTATGAATGGCCTGCACCACTCTTTCTTCATCAAAAGGCTTCAAAATATAGTCAATTGCATCTACTTCAAAGGCTTGTAAAGCGTACTGATCGTACGCAGTTGCAAATATAATAGCAGGCGGGTTTTTCATTTTTTTAAGCCTTTTCGCAATATCAAACCCGCTGTCATCTGACAATTGTATATCTAAGAATAATAAATCCGGCTTTTCATCCATCATTTTATCCAACGCCTCTTCGATACTTTCAGCTTCTTCAATGAAGTCTACTTCTTTCGTTCGGTGGAGTAAATATTTTAATTCATCTCGCGCTAACATTTCATCGTCTACTATTAGTACTCGCAGCATATTACATACCCTCGCTTTTTAATTCAATTGGTATAACAAACGAAACTGCTGTTCCTTCTGTTACGTCAAACTCCAGTGTCGTTTCTTTTCCAAACAATCCATGTAAACGTTGTTTAATATTGTAAAGAGCCGTCCCCGTTCCTTTTTCTGAAAAAACAGGCTCATTGCCAAGCAGTTCCAATCGTTTTGTGTCTATACCTTGTCCATTGTCTTTTACCTTTACGTATACATATTTATCTTTTGTCTCAATATAAACTTCTACGCGACAGTGTTTTTGTTTGCGCGGAAACGCGTGCCGAATGGCATTTTCCACAAGTACTTGAAGAATAAACGGCGGCAGCAAGACATCATCTAGTCCTTCTTCAATATACATGTCAATTTCGTATTTATTAGGGAATCTGGCTTGTTCAAGCGATAAGTACGCGTGAACATGGTCAAGCTCTTTTGATAACGGAATCAACAGCTGCCTTGCACCTTGCAAATTAGAACGAAAATAAACGCTTAGTTGCAGTAGCAGTTTTCTAGCTTTTTCTACGTCCTGTCTGCAAAGCGCCGATATCGTATTAATGGCATTAAATAAAAAGTGAGGATTCACCTGTGCCTGTAAAGCTTTAATCTCCGCATCTTTTAGCAATTTACTTCGAAGCTCTGCTTCGCCGAGCTCTAGCTGAGTTGAAAAAAGTTTGGCCAATCCTTCTGCCAGCTCTTCCTCCACCCGGCTTAACCCGCTTGCATCTTTAAAGTACATTTTTAGTGTTCCAATGGTAGTACCGTGAGAAGTAAGCGGCATTACAATTGCGGCATGAAGCGGGCAGTCTTTATGCTGACAATCAATTTGTTCTCTCGATTTTGCTTTCATAATTTTCCCCGTCTTCAGTACTTCGTGAGACAGCCCGGTAATTAAACTGTGCGAAGGAACATGGTGATCAATTCCTTCTCCCACATGAGCTAAAATTTTGTGCGTATCCGTTAACGAAACAGCGTCCGTACCTGTGAAGCGATGAATAATATTTGCAACATTTTCACATGATTCACTAGTGAGACCCTGCCGAAAATGCGGAAGAGTTTGATCCGCGATTAATAATACTTTGTGTGTCTGAAGCGCTCTCATTTGTTCTTCTTGCCGTAAAATGGACTGAATAATAGATAAGAAAATATAGCTTCCCGTACCATTTACAATAATCATTGGAATAGCAATAATACTCACTAGCGTCCATGCCGAATCAAACGGTTTAGCAAATAATAAAATAATCAGCATCTGAAGCGTTTCCATCGCTATGCCTACAAGTGCAGCAAAGCGCGGTGTAATCGTTCGATGTTTTTTCCGGTAGGCATAACCGATATATCCAGTTAACACTCCTGCCAAAACGGATGAAACAGCGCAGCTAAACGCCGTACTCCCACCTAACATAAAGCGATGAACGCCGGCAAGTAGTCCTACTCCTAAACCAACAAAAGGACCGCCAAGCAGACCGCCCATTTCCACACCCATAATCCGCGTATTTGCAATGGAGCTTGATGGATCTACTTTTAATAATAAATCTTCATTTCGAATAATCGTTCCTTGAATTTCAATTCCCGTGTAGTTACTAATAATGCTAAAAAGAGAAAAAATAAAAATAAGTACAGCTTTTCCTTTATAACCTTGCTGTTTACGGAGAAATTGCCGAAAAACTTTTGTATGTGCCAGCAAAAAGCCTAAGATGACAATAACTCCGACTCGTTCTACCATCATAATTAATAAATGAATCATTTCTAGCCACCCTTTGCTGTCTGTTTCTATTTTATATTGTTACATTGATGGTGTCAGAAATCTAGCTGTATAAACAGAAAAAGCTGTTCGAATACGTACTGTATTCGAACAGCTTGACTTTAAGCTTGAACCGTTTTAAAAAATTGAGGCAAGTAATCTTTATGAGCTTCTAACATCTCATCGACGATTTGTTTAGCTAGTTTATCAGAAGCAACAAGAGGATTAATGGTTAATGCTAAAATAGCTTTGTCATAATCTCCTGTCACTGCTGCTTCAGCTGCAATCCGCTCAAATGACTTAATGGTTTGAACAAGACCGCGGACAGGTACGGGAAGATCGCCGACTGAAATTGGCTTTGGACCATCTTTTGTAATGATACAGCTTACTTCTACAGCAGAATCAGCTGGAATGCTTGCAATAGCGCCATTGTTCACTGTGTTTACAGGTTGAATATCGCCTTTATCCGTATAAATGGATGTAATCAATCGAACCGCTGCATCACTATAATAAGCACCTCCGCGCTGTTCTAATTGAGGCGGTTTAATGTCTAGGTTAGGATCTTTGTACAGTTCAAACAGCTCTTTTTCCAACTGTTTCACGACTTCTGCTCTGGTTTCACCTTTTTCATAATTAACAAGCTCTTTTTCTACCATTTCACGCGTTTTGTAATAGTACATGTGATATGGACACGTTAACGCATTTAGCGCTTTTGTGAATTCTGGCTCCCATCCAAGTCCTGCTACATTTTTCACAAAGCTGCTGTTAGTTGGATCACTCAATAAATCAATAACTTGATCTTTGACACTTACACCATCTACATATACATCTAATCCGTAGACCATGTGATTTAAACCAGCAAAATCAATTCGAATGCGAGAGTGGTCTACATCAAGCAGCTTAGCAATCCCCATTTCCATTCCGATTGGCACATTACAAAGTCCTACAATCTTTTTAATGTTACTATAGCGAAGCACAGCTTC
Source organism: Priestia sp. TRN 1309 (assembly GCF_050846875.1). Lineage (NCBI taxonomy): Bacteria > Bacillati > Bacillota > Bacilli > Caryophanales > Bacillaceae > Priestia > Priestia sp. TRN 1309. Next base: position 666,986 of record NZ_JBOZGM010000003.1, read on the forward strand.
TGTTACCATGCCAGCAGGATTTGTGAAGTTAATCAGCCAAGCTTCTGGACATAACTCTTCAATGTCACGGCAGATATCTAAAATAACGGGAATGGTGCGAAGTCCTTTAAATAATCCTCCCGGTCCGTTTGTTTCTTGACCGAGCACCCCATATTTAAGCGGGATTCTTTCATCTTTCGCTCGTGCATCTAACAAGCCAACGCGAAATTGAGTTGTTACGAAATCCGCATCTTTTAGTGCTTCTCTTCGATTTAACGTTAAATGAACCTCGATTGGCAAACCTGATTTTTTCACCATTCTCTTCGCTAAATTTCCAACAATCTCTAATTTTTCTTTTCCTTCTTCCACGTCTACTAGCCACAGTTCTCGAACTGGAAGTTCATCATATCGTTTAATAAACCCTTCTATTAGTTCAGGCGTATAGCTTGAACCTCCGCCAATCGTTACAATTTTAATACCTTTTGTCATAATGTAATCCCCCCAGAAATTTTGATTGCTTCATATAAATCTACAAATTCAGTAGCCATTTCTTTTACCGTCATCGCATTCATTAAATGATCTTGAGCATGAATCATGAGCAGAGAAATTTCTGTGCTATCCCCTCTAATTTCTCCTTGAATTAACGACGTTTGGATATGATGAGCAGCATTTAATTCTTCAGAAGCTTGTGTAAGCTTTTCACGCGCTTCTGAAAAATCTCCCTTTTTGGCAGCCGCTATCGCTTCCATTGCTGAACTTCTGCCGTTTCCACCGTGTAAGATTAATTTAAAAATATATTCTTGAACGCTTTCCATTCTTTATCCCTCCTCACACAATATCTTTCTGTGTATCACTTGGTACCCCTTCAACTGCAGGCTGTATACCATGTTCTTCAGTGAATTTTTGTTTATCCCACATTCTAAAGAAAGGATAATAAATGCAAACAGAAATGCCGATGTTAATAGCTTGCATAACTGCACCCGATAATTTTCCTCCTGTGGCCAAATAGCCAGAAATAATCGGAGGCATGGTCCAAGGAACCGCAATACCTGCTGGTTTTGCTACCAGTCCTGTCGACATGGCAATATAGGTTGCTACTACCGTCACAAGAGGGGTAATAATAAACGGAATAAGCATCATTGGATTCATCACCATCGGAAGTCCAAAGATAATCGGCTCATTGATATTAAAAAGAGCTGGCCCTATTCCTAATTTACCAAGCTGCTTCATTTGTTGACTGCGCGCTTTTAAAATCATGGCAACGACTAGAGCTAGTGTCGCTCCGCTGCCTCCGATATTAATCCAAATGTCAAAGAACTGCTGTGTGAAAATATTGGGTAATGCTTCATGGTTAGCAAATGCAATTCTGTTTTCATCCATAGCTCCATACCAAATTGGAGCCATAATTCCACCGACAATATTCGCTCCATGAAGTCCACAAGACCACATGAGCATAATAACAAGCTCGGCAACTAGCGTACCGCCTAAACTGCCGCCTAACACACCTAAAGGCTTTCCAAGCAATTCTCCAACGATATTATGCAGACTTCCAAAATGCGTTTGTTCTACTAACAAACGTAAAATCCAAATAAATGCTATTACCGTGAAGCCAGGAATAAGAGCGGCAAACGATTTTCCAACAGCGGGTGGAACTCCATCAGGCATCTTGATGACAATATCTTTTTGAATAAACCATCTGTAAATTTCCGTAGAGAGAATCGCGACAATCATTGCTACGAAAAGTCCTTTACTTCCCATTAAAGCGGTTGGAATTCCGCCGTCTACTAAAATAGCTTCTTTAGCGCCGCTTGGGAGAAACGACACTTTATACGGAGTAGCAAGTAAAAAGGCAGCAAGTGAAATAGCACCTGCGGACAAAGCGTCTACTCCATATTTTTCAGCTAATCGATAGGCTATTCCGAAACAAGCAAGCAGCGCCATAATATCGAATGTAGCTCCAACTGGATACGCCATTTTTGTGGCCCATTCTTTTCCGAAAATCCCTGCCATAAAGTCGTTGTAACCTGGTATCGGTAAATTCGATAGTATTAAAAATACGGAACCGATAATAATGAGCGGCATTGTTAGAACAATACCGTCTCGAAGTGCTTGTAAATGGCGTTGACCTGCCATTTTTCCGGCGATAGGCATTACTTTGCTTTCAAGCATACTATTAAATTTGCTCATGTAGTCCACACTCCTATTTTGAAACTAGTTGAGCTGCAAATTTTAACACTTGTTCTCCATTACACGTTCCGTAGTGAACAGGATTTATAACGTCAACTGGCACTCCTTTTTCTTCACCTAGCTTCTTAAGCTGCGGCAGCAAGTAGCGCACTTGAGGTCCTAATAACAGTACATCTGCTTGATCAATATGGTTGCGAACAGAGTCACCAGGAACTGCCCAAATTTTATACTCCGTGCTTTGGTCCTGAGCACTTTTTTCCATTTTTGTTACTAGTAAACTTGTAGACATTCCAGCTGCACAACATAATAGAATATTCATCTGTCATTCCCCCGTTTTTTTATTTTGCTATCTGTTTTGTTGATAGTTTTATCTTAAAATAAAAGCGCTTACATTTATACACAACCTTTTTCCGTTAGTAACGGAAAAATTATGTTTGAACATTCAGATAAAAGAAGAAGCCCCTCTCTTGGACTTCTTTTATCTAATATTTTTCATAAATACCTCTATAAACTCCTCATAATCCTTGCACTTTACTAAGCGCTGCACGACCTGCTTGTCATCCACAACGCGAACCAACAAACTGTACATCTTCTGCAAATCGCCTTGATTATTCGCTTTTACACTTAAAAGACAAATAAATTGCACAAGATTTCCTTCCCACATAATCGGTTTTTTTAACGTGCAAATGGCCCAAAACGTCGTATCGGTTTGAGGAACCATAGGATGCGGAATCGCCACGAGATTGCCAAAACTTGTTGGGGATGCAGCTTCTCTTTCAAAAACAGATTCTATAAATTGAAAAGGAACTAGTCCTAGATGAGTTAATTTCTCTCCTAAAAAATGAAGCACTTCTTCTCTTGTTTGAAATTCTTGCTGTAAATATACTAATTCTTTTTTCGTGTATTCTAACGAAGACTGCGGTTTATTCTTCATTAAACATTCAATTTTTTTAAAATCATTGTTTCCTAGAATTGTACTTACTTGTACTACAGGAACAGGAAGATCCTCTGGAATTGGAATGGTACTAACAATAAAATCTAAAGAGTGCAGCGACATTTGGTGAAGCTTATAATACTGAGTTGTTCCTAAAATAGTAAGATTTAATCCAAACGTAGCCTGCAGCTTATATGATAATAGCTTGGCACTCCCTACTCCCGATGCGCATACAATCAAACAGCGCTTAGGCTGATTGATAATTTTCCGACGTTCAATGGCCCCTCCAATATGTAAAGCTAAATAGCCAATTTCCGTTTCATGCATGTCAATTTCAAGGCGATTTTTTAAAACCTTCCCGGCAATAATTCCAGCTTCAAAAGCAAGAGGGTAATGACTCTTAATTCCTTCAAGCATCGGGTTTCGCAGATTCATTCCATATTTATAGCGGTTGATAGCCGGTTTCAAATGCAAACTCATGCCAAGAATCAACTCTGAATCTTCACTAATTCCTAAATGAAGCTCTTTTTCAATTGCTTCTAATATAGCCGCTGTTAATTCATAAATATCTGCGGCAATAAACTGCTTCACTTCTTTGTCTTCATGATTGCTACTGTTGAGCATTTTTGTACCTAGCAAATGAATGGCGATATACGCTGTTTCTGATTTCGGAAAACGAATCTTGAATGCCTTTTCAATTTCCCTCACAATTTCAGCTGCTACTTCATATTCTTTATGCTCCATAATTTCAAGCAAGTCTTCTGAATACAAAGAGATAAAATTCTCTTCTTGTATTCGCTTACAAGCTATTGCTAAATGAATGATTAAATTATTTAATCCAATATCTGAAACCATAATATTGTATCGTTTTATTTGATTTAAAATGTGGGCTTTAATCGTTAAGATTGATTCTTGGGGCAGGATGGATATTTCATTGTATACCATATCTACTTCTTTATCTTTTCGGTTAAATATGTACTCAGACATACAAAATCTCATTTTCATTTCGTCCCCTTTAGCTTTCAAGCCATAGTTAGGACGTTTTTCTAAAAGAATATCATACTTACACAGCTGTTTTTTAACATCTCTTAAATCGTTTTGAACCGTTGATTTGCTAATATATAACTCGTCTGCTAAATCTTCGAGCTTCAAATATTCGTCTGCTAGCAGCAGTCTTTTAATTAAATAATGCACGCGGTCATCAGGAACGGTTGGAATAGAAGTTGAATCAAATAATTGATTAGCCGAAAGTTCTTTTAATAGCTGATGAAATTGTTTTTCATCTAAAACGCTAAGTTCATATCCCGTCCCTCGAGCTGATTTAATTTTGGCCCCGTACTGAGACAAAATGTCATCTAACTGTTTTATATCCGTTCGAATAGTTCGAGAAGATACCTGATTTACTGTTGCTAAATATTCGCTCGTAACGGTTGATAATGTAGACTGTACGGACATTAGTTCTCTTAATATGACGATCATTCTTGAATTAAGCATGTTTGTTTCTCTCCATTCTCAGAAGATTTCCCCTTTATAAAATAAATTAAAAGAGCTGGTTATTTTAAACAAAAGCAAAAAATACCTAAACAGCAACAAACAGAAACTACCTTTTCTGTCTTTGCAGCTTAGGTTTTGCCTGCTTCATCAGTAACAACCCTAAAACAATAGGAATAAATGTCTTTATTTGTAATCTATCATTCTTTCTGTTTTTTTTCAATTTCCACTAAAGCGTTAGGCTTAGTGGCATTAATGAAATTTATGGAGTCTGTTCATACCGGTGTAGCCCCAATACAAACGTACGAATTAAAAAATCTAGTGTCTCATCAGTACTCAACGGCATGCCAAATCCCCCTTTTTGCTCCAAAGAAGAAAACCCATGTAAAATGCTGCGAAGACTTCTAACAGCATGAAGGGCTTCATTTTCCGGAAGGTGATACGGTTTTAACACCTCCAGCACTAAAAATACGATGTTATCAGATGCTTTTTGTACTTCTTCATCCTGTATCGTTGGTGCCACCGTTGCCGTTGCTTCGTATATTCCGGGAGACTTTCTTACAAATGAAACGTACGCTTTACTTAGCTGATAAATAGCGTCTTCTGCAGAAGCATGTTCAACAGCACTTTTTAGAAGATAGTGTAGCTGCTGCAGTCCGCTTAAAGCCAGTTCTTTGCGCAGCTCTTCTAACCCTTTTATATGATTATACAAAGACGGAGGGCGAACATCTAATTCTTTGGCTAATGAAGCAATTGTAACAGCATAAAACCCTTCACGATTGGCCAAATTTCCACCTGTTTGAATAACCTTTTTGAAATCTAGTCCTTGTCGTGGCGACATCCCTTCATCTCCTCTTTTCTATTTTTACTTTTGCTTGTTGTATTGCTTTTTCCATCATTTTTAGCGGTTGAGAAAGCATTCTTCCGTGTCCAACAGCAAGAAGTGACGGGTTTAATTCATATAGCTTTTCTGCACTTTTAAGCGCTAGCTCTTTACTCCACGTTCCAAAGGCAGGAAACGGAAACAGCGGTTTTAACTGACCTGATACGGCAACTCCTCCCCGCACTTGGAAAGAATCTCCCGCAATTAATGCGTTTGTTCTCTGGTCTAAAAAAGACATAGACCCAGGTGTATGTCCAGGTGTAAAAATAGGAGCAAGTGAGCCTATATAAGACTCTTCTTCGATGAAATGATCAATTTTAGTTGAAATCTTTCCTAGTTTTGGTATTCCTCCACGGATTGGGTTTTGAGGTTCTTCAGAATTGAGTGTGAAGTCTCCTGAAAATAATCGATAATCTCTTTGCGACATATAAACAGAAGCATTCGGCAAACTTTTCTTCACATTATCAATCGCTCCGATGTGATCTTCATGAGTATGAGTAAAAACAATTCGAGTAATCGGTTTTCCAATTTGATCTGCAGCTTTCAAAATACCTGACGCGCTGTAAGGAAGAGCCGCATCAATTAACGTAAGACTGTCTTTCTCTTCGACTAAATAACAATTCACTGGAAAAAATCGAGGCAAAAACGTCAATTGATACAACATTTTCTCACGAACTATTCTCATTTCCTCATCCCCTATTATCAAAATAAAAACTAATGGTATTAGTTTTTATTTTAACTAATACCATTAGTTTTATCAATCATATATTGGAAAAAACAAAAAAGAGTGTGAGACATAACGAAATCGAGTGAATTTAAAGACAAACAAATGGAATAAAGGAGCTCGTATAGATCACTTGTTACACCGTCCCCACAAAAAAATCCGAACGCGGCTGATTCTTGATAGAGAATCAACCGCGTTCGGATCTTACTTTAACTAAACTACTTTTGCCCTAGCCTCTATTAAAATTAAACGTCTTTTCTTTCTCCCGTAGCAGCCACTACAATCGCACTGCCTTTCTTTAACTCTTCTTCATATTTTTTAGTTTCGTCTTTTGATAAGCCTAGCGAAGCCATTTTTGTTCGAAGCTCATCTTCTCTTGTTAAAAATAAACTCGCTGCTGAATGTAAAGGACCTTCTTCAGACAGTCGAATAATATTTGTGTCCGTTACTTCAGTTAAATTTTTAGAATTTTCCTTGTCATAGGTAAACACGTATACTTCATTTTTCTCAAAACCTTTATCTGCAAATTGATTAACTGCTTCGTTAATATTCGCTCCGTTTTCTACTACTTCAACATGTTTCATTATTTATAACCTCCTGTTTCTATCGCACATCTTTCTTTTATACTTAGCAAAAGAATGAACTTCTTACTACTATATATACCCGTTTTCAGAAAGGAAAACCCGCATTTAGCGCTTTAAAGAGAGTTTGAAACTTATTCCATATTATCTTTTAATTAAATATATACCTCTTTTTATTAACGGATCTAAAACGATCCTTCAGCTTATTTTCAGCTACCATTCATAAAAAATTCATCTGCATTGCTTATTATAATAAAGAAAAAAGGCGCTAATCAGGTACTTTCTACGCATAATGAATGTCTGTGTCAGAGTAAGCCGGATATGAATGTAACCATTCATATCCGGTTTTTTATATGAAAGAACTTCTAACAACATCCTGTCCTTGCACCTTATAACATACTATAATTCTCCGTATTAACTAAAAATTCAGGTTATATAGGAGGTTACAAATGAACAGCCATCCACAGCCACAGTTAAAAAAAGAGTTAAAGATCCGGCATATCACCATGATTTCTCTTGGAGGAATTATTGGCGCTGGATTGTTTATTGGAAGCGGATCACTCATTAACACCGCTGGACCCGGCTCTATTTTTTCGTACGCATTTGCTGGTTTACTCGTTATTTTAGTCATGCGAATGCTTGGAGAAATGTCTACTGCAAATCCTTCCAGCGGTTCGTTTTCCACTTATGCAAAAGAGGCATTAGGCCCTTGGGCCGGCTACACAATTGGCTGGCTCTACTGGTTTTTCTGGGTTATCGTTATTGCTGTTGAAGCCATTGCAGGTGCAAATATTATTCAATACTGGTTCCCGTCTTTACCGTCTTGGGGAGTTAGCCTGGCTCTTACTTTTTTATTAACGATGACCAATCTGTACTCTGTTAAATCTTTCGGAGAATTTGAATATTGGTTTTCTCTCATTAAAGTTGTCAGTATCGTTCTTTTTTTACTTTTAGGTATTGCTATTATTTGTGGATTCATTCCAGGAATCGATTCTCCCGGCACTTCCAATCTTTTGCATAAAGGCGGCTTTTTACCGAATGGAATTAGCTCTGTATTTTTAGGAATCGCCCTTGTCATGTTCTCCTTTATGGGAACAGAAATTGTTGCAACCGCGGCAGGTGAATCTTCTCAACCTGAAAAAGCCATTACCATTGCGACCAATACCGTTATTTATCGTATTTTATTTTTCTATTTAGGATCTATTTTTATTTTAGTAACCGTTCTTCCGTGGAATTCATCAAGCCTAATGAAAAGCCCATTTGTCTCTATTCTTGAATTAGTAAACATACCGGCCGCCGCTCAAATTATGAACTTTATTATTTTAACAGCTGTCCTTTCTTGTCTGAATTCTGGTTTGTATACAAGCTCTCGTATGCTGTTTTCCATGTCTCAAAATGGTAATGCGCCAAAAAGCTTTTCAAAATTAAATAAAAAAGGCGTACCGGTTAGCGCGATATTAGCATGTACAGTTATTTCGTACATCAGCGTCATCTTTAACTATATTTCGCCAGATAAAATCTTTTTGTTCTTAGTGAATGCATCAGGCGGCGTAGCCCTTCTTGTATACCTCGTTATTGCATTTTCACAAATTAAAATGAGAAAAAAATATGAAAAAGAAAACCCTGAAGCATTAAAAATTAAAATGTGGTTGTTTCCTTACTTAACTTACGCTACAATCCTTGCCATCACTAGTATCTTTATTGCCATGGCATTTATTGATTCATTGCGTTCGCAGTTCTTTTTAACTCTTTTAATTGCTTTACTCGTCGTAGGTTCGTTTTTCTTTCAGCGTACCAAAATGACGAGCAGCTTAGCAGCAAAAGAAAACACATCAAAATAAAAGAGGTTGAGACATAACGAAATGAATCCAACCTAAAGATGAACAAGTGAGATAGATGAGCTGGACTGCTTATGACACCGCAGTTGATTTCCGTGCAAGGCTTCGCTTTCCGCGGGCGGGCGCTGAGCCTCCTCGTCGCTTGTGCTCCTGCGGGGTCTCATCTATTCCGCTGTTCCCGCAGGAGTCTTCGCCTTGCCCTCCAATCACCTGCTAGAAGGAACCAAACACATAAAACTATATTTACCATCACAAAAAAACGAACCACCAATCAAACATGTTGATTAGTGGTTCGTTTTTCACTTTGACTAACATACTTTTGTCCCAGCCTCTTTTTATTTAACCCGATAAATCTCCTACAATTTTTGTTCCGTGTAATTCAGTCGCCTGTGTGTCTTTTATAACCCAATCTGCGTTGCCTTCATGAATTCCTCCGCCGGGCAAAATAATAAGACGGTCATTGGCGTATGTGATCAGTTCTCGGATCACCTGCAAGTTTTGCAAAGCAGACCCTTTCCCACCTTTGGTCAAAATGCGGTCTGCTCCCATTTCACTAAGTATATCAATGGCTTTGTATTTATCTTTAATCTCATCAAATGCCATATGAAACGTAACGCTTAAAGGACGAGCTTCTGCTATTAATTCTTTAGTGCGTCCGTGATCGATTTCATTTTTTTCTGTTAATATGCCGAATACTACTCCGTTTACTCCAAGGTCTTTACATGCTTTAACGTCTTTTTTCATAATTTGAAATTCTGCTTCCGAATATACAAAGTTCCCGCTTCTTGGGCGAATAATCACGTTGATATCTGTATCAAGATGTTCACTTGCATGTTGAATGGTGCCGTAACTTGGCGTAGTGCCTCCTTGACTGAGATTGTCACACAATTCAATGCGGTCTGCTCCTAGCTTTTCCGCTTTTTTTGCCTGCTCATACCCTTCTACACACGCTTCTTTTATGTACTTCATACTCTCAGCTCCTTTATTGGCTGTATAAATAAAGCCCATCTTTAAAAAGATGGACTTCCCTTTATTATTTAATCGCTTTATGAACTTTTAATTTCTTTCCTTTAATTGTTTTGTTTTTCATTGCTTGCAACACTTTGGGACCTTTTCCATTCAGAATCTCTACATACGAGACATTTTCTTGAATGGTAATAATTCCAATATCGTCTGCGGTTACTCCGTCTAATTTTGCGATTGTTCCTACAAAATCGACCGCTCGAATTTTCTTTTTCTTTCCGCCGTTAAAGTACAGCTTCATAATGTCTTTATTTAATGACTCGCTTTTATCTTTTTTAACTTCTGGACGCTCATTAATTTTTTCATTAAAAGCGAATGCTGCCTGCTGTACTTCTTCTTTAGAAGGAGGAGTAGATACTGGAATCGAAAAACCAATATATTCTTCAATTTCCGATAGCATTCTCTCTTCATAAGGCGTTACAAATGTGATAGCCTTCCCTTTTTTACCGGCACGTCCCGTTCTTCCCGTACGGTGAACGTAGCTTTCTTTTTCCAACGGAAGGTCATAGTTAATAACGTGCGTGATATTATCAATATCAATTCCTCTCGCAGCTACATCTGTTGCTACTAAATAGCGGAATTTCCCTTTTTTGAAATCATTCATAACCTCAAAACGGTCTTCTTGCACCATTGCCCCATGAATTTTATCACAAGGATATCCAAGATCATCTAAATCATCTAACAGCGTATTTACCTGCTCTTGCGTGCGGCAAAAAATGATGCAGCTGTCTGGATTTTCTACTGTAGTTACGTCTTTCAGCAGTTCAAATTTACCTTCATTTTGTACTGTTATAACAGAATGGTCAATCGTGCTTGTTGTTAATCCGTTCGCTTTGATTTCAACATCAACCGGCTTCTTCATATATTTGCGAGACAGTTCTTCAATATCTTCCGGAAGCGTAGCCGAGAAAAGCATCGTTACACGCTCACTAGGAAGATGTTGAATAATCGCTTCCACTTGGTCAATAAAACCCATATTTAGCATTTCATCTGCTTCATCAATAACCAAATAACGAATTTTCTCTAATGCCAGCGTTTCTTTTTCTATATGATCAAGCACTCGTCCAGGCGTACCTACAACAATATGTGTTTTTTGCTTTAATTCTACTTTTTGCTTGGCAAACGGTGATTTTCCATAAACAGCTGCTGCTTTAATTCGCTTGAAACGGCCGATATTTGTAATATCTTCTTTTACCTGCGCAGCCAGCTCTCGTGTAGGTGTTAACACTAAGGCTTGGGGCTTATTTTCTTCCCAGTTAACTAATTCACACAGTGGAATGCCGAAGGAAGCCGTTTTTCCACTTCCTGTTTGAGACTTCACGACCACATCTCTTTCTTCTAGCGCAATGGGAAGCACCTTACTTTGTACTTCCGTAGGATGATTGTATTGCAGGCTAGAAAGCGCCTTAGCTACCTTGTCACTAAGACCATATTGACTAAAACTTCTTTGATTCATTTTGTACCCTCATTTATTTTAAATTAGTGATTATCTTTATCATGACCTGATGCACTATGTTTCATTATACTTTAATTCTTCTATGCGCGCTCAAGATTTAATATAGCATTGGTTTGTTAAGCCAAAGAGAAAAGCCGCTCTCTTATTAATAAGAAAACGGCTTTGGTATGAGCGATGAGGGATTCGAACCCCCGACCCCATCCCTGTCAAGGATGTATTCTCCCACTGAACTAATCGCTCGTGATATGTATTGACTATATTATAGAAAGAGTTATCCAATTTTGTCAACTATTTTTCCACAGTTCCCAAGTTGGAAGAACCGTCTTTACTTTTGATAAACTAAAAACATGCCATAAAGGAGCATGACGGGATGAAAGCACACGCTGAATTTTATTTTGATTTTGTCTGTCCACTATGTTTTCTAGCCACTAATCCTTTAAGAGAAGTCAGTAAAGAACAAAAAGCTGAGATTGAAAGAATTTGCTTCCAAAGAAACCATTGAAAAAACGCTGTTACATGAATATTCTGCTAAGCTTAAAGACAAAGAGAAATGATTCACTAAGAGGTGTATTTGATGAATATTAATTATTACTTTAGTCGGTTTTTAGCTAAGAAACCGGATAGCCCAACCTATGAAAACTTAGCTGCTTTACAGAACAAGCATATGCTTCATGTTCCGTTTGAGAACTTAGACGTTTTGTCTCAAACTCCTATTATCATTGATTTAGAACGGATCTTTCAAAAAGTAATTGTAAATTTGCGCGGAGGATTTTGCTACGAATTAAACGGTTTATTTGGCTGGCTGTTAAAAGAAAGCGGTTATGAAGTCTCGTACGTTTCAGCTACCGTCAAAAAACCCGATGGCACGTGGACCATTGAAGGAAGTCACGCTACAAACCTTGTGACGGTTGAAAATCAGTCTTACATCGTAGACGTTGGATTTGGAGATTCTGTTCGCAAGCCAATGCCTTTAAATGGCGAAGTAGTAAGAGATGTAAGCGGCTCTTATCGTATGACAAACGTTGCTGAGCATATGTATGATTTGCAGCGATGGGAAGATGATGTATGGAAAACGCTGTACCGTGTGTCTACGCTTCCTAAGAAACTGACAGACTTTACTCCCATGTGTGAGTTCAATCAAACGTCAGCTGATTCTCCGTTTGTACACAAACGCCTTGTTACGATCGCAACACCTACAGGGCGAATTACCCTCTCTGGTGAAACACTAACTGTAACAGACAGCGGAAAAAAGACGAAAAGAAACGTTTCAGAAGAAGAAGTTCCTGATATTTTGCAAAATCATTTTTATATTATTAAAGGGTTTTATTAATATGTCCTTACACAAAAAACCGGCCTCTTATGGGGTCGGTTTTTGTATAGGAGTAATCATCCTGTTTTCTACAGGCGACTTTAAAATAATTGAGGTATTCACATTTCCATAAGGAATCAGTTCATCCACGAGCATTCTAAGTCCATCCATTCCAGACACGGCTGCTTTGATAAAATAAGAAACCGGTCCCGTTACGCGATGACATTCAAGCACATCTTCATTTTGCTCAATAAAGTCTTCAAATTCCTCTGGTTTTCTTTTTAATTCGCTTACTTGAATAAACAGCTGTGTATCTCTCCCTAAAGCTTTCGGAGACACCGTAGCGCTGAAACGCTGTATCACTCCTCGTTCCTGAAGGCGCTGCAGCCTTTCTGATACGCTTGGACGGCTAAGAGCCAGCTTTTTTGATAAATCACTAATCGTCATACGCCCGTCTCTTTGCAAAATAGACAATAATTGTGCATCGATTTGATCCATACAAACCTTTCCTTTCAAAATGAATATAATAAATAAAATCTTTATTCAAGTTGATAACAGAACAAGTATTATTTCCTTCATTTATACATGTGTTTTCTTTATTTAATATCCTATCATTAAAGTAGATAATTGAAAATGAAAATTCCGAAAAAACAAACAAAGGGGTTTATTTATGAAAAAAGTTTTATGGATTATTCTTGGATGTACGATTGCAAGTATTGGTGTTCTTATCTTGCGGCACTCTCACGTAGTGACGGGGGGAACAGCTGGTCTGTCTCTTAGCTTGTCATATGCCCTTCCTTTGTCGTTTGCGGTGATTTTTTTTCTCATTAATATTCCTTTTTATCTCTTTTCCTTCTTTCAAATGGGATGGAAATTTACCGTCACAACTATAGGATCAGTGTCTTTGCTATCACTTCTCACTTCACTCGATCACTTGCTTCCTGCTTTTACACTTCCCAGCCTGATGGGTGCTGTTACGGGCGGACTAATTGCCGGTCTTGGCTTATCCATTTTATTTATGAACGGAGCTTCTCTTGGGGGTGCTAATATTCTAGCGTTATTCGCGCAGCGAAAATTCGGTTGGGATCCTGGAAAAGTGAATTTTTCATTTGATTTCCTCGTCGTGCTGTCGAGCATGTATTCAATTGGATTTTCAAAAGGAATTTTCTCTGTTATGTCCATTGCGATTACAGGGTTTGTCATCAGCTATTTCAAACAAAAAATTGCTTTACACAATCAATCGACACCCACTGCTGCCACACAGCCTTTAGATAATGTACTCTCTAAATAAAAAACACGATTTAGCTGTGACTAAATCGTGTTTTTCGTTTAAAGCTTTTCTACTTTTATAAAATCAAATTGGGCCTCATATCCTTCTCCTTGAGGACTACAAGCGTAAATCCCAACTTGAACAGGTTCTTTGGATGAGTGCAATAAGTGAGCGAGTCGGAGCTGAGTCCAGGAATCTCCATCACTTGAATAACAAACGGTGTAATCATCATTTTTGCGCTGAATTTTAAAATAAAGCGCTGATTTGTTTTGAGTAAAATTTTGACTGGACCAATCTGAGAAGCCCTGGTTGGTTACGACTGCTCCTAATTGGTTAGGGCCATCGGGATTGTATTCAACTGACGTTTTGATCCACGTATCTTTTGATACACGAATCATGAGACCTGCTTGATCGTAGCGATTAACTGGATATGTATGCACCTTTGTCATGATTTCAAAGTCGCCTTCTACTTCACGGTAAAGAAAGTGTCCATTGTCCGCTTCAAAGCCATAATGAGTACGCTGCCAAAAATCTGTTTTAGCGTCTGTTTTAATCACTAATCGATTCGTTTCCGTATCAATTTGAAATTGAGCTGGTGGACAATACCAAGAAACGTCTGAATCTAATTTTCCTTCTGAAAAGTTTGTGAAAAATACTAGTTGATTACTCACTCTCTGTCATTCCCTTCTTAGAAGCTATTGTTCTTCTATTTCTATTTTGCCATAATTTAACGAATAAATAAAATATTTTGATTATTTTTCTAGTAAATTCTTTTCTTTCATAAAAAAATAAGACTCTTTTACATAGAGTAAAAGAGTCTTATTTTTAGATTATTGCATTTAGAATAAGTGCTCCTGCAAAAGCAATAAAGGATAGAAGCGTTTCCAGAACAGTCCATGTTTTGAACGTTTCTTTTACTGTTAATCCTAAATACTCCTTCACCATCCAGAATCCAGCATCATTAACGTGAGAGAACATTAGTGAACCCGCGCCCGTAACGATAACCAGAAGTTCTAAATTAACACCAGACATGTGCTCAATGATCGGTGAAACAATACCCGCCGCTGTTGTTAATGCAACTGTTGCTGAACCCGTAGCGATACGGATTAATCCAGCAATTAAAAATGCAAGTACAAGTGGTGATAGAGATAGATGTTCAGACATTTGACCAATCGTTGTACCTACTCCACTATCGATTAATACTTGTTTGAAGCCACCGCCTGCACCAATAATCAAGACAATAGATCCTACAGGAAGCAAGCATTCTTCCGTTAGTTTTTTAATCACATCTTTTGTCATACCTTGACGTTTTCCAAGCAGGTAAAACGCTGCAAAACAAGAAATTAAAAGTGCAATTAATGGACTTCCTATTAATTCTACAAACTTCACTACGCCGCTTGGCAATCCGTTAATAATAGGCACTATTGCTGCTAAAACCATTAATAAAACAGGAAGTAAAATAACAAAGAATGAAACGCCTGTACCAGGAAGATTTTTAGATGTTGTCGTGATACGAATTAAATCCGGCTCTCCTTCTGGAATTACTCGTTTGTTAACCCATTTTGCAAAAACTGGTCCAGCGATAACTGCTGCTGGAATTGAAATGATTAACGCGTATAAAAGCACTTTCCCCGTATTTGCTCCGTAAATACTAATAGCTGCCATCGCTCCCGGATGAGGAGGAACGAGACCGTGAACAATTGATAATCCTGCAATAACTGGCAGAGCAATCAATAATATATTTTGTTTTGTTGTTTTATGAATCGAAATAACTAAAGGCAGTAAGATTAAAATTCCTACTTCGAAGAAAACAGGAATACCAATAATGAAACCTGCTACTAGCATTGCCCACGGCAATCTTTTCACACCGAATATTCTTACAAAATAATCCGCTACCTGCATGCCAGCGCCTGAATCAGCCATCAGCTTACCTAAAATTGTTCCCAGTGCTAAAATTCCTACTAAGTGTCCTAAAACACCGCCCACTCCCGTTTCGTAAGCGGCAACAATTTTATCCATTGATAACCCAGAAGCAATTGCTAAAAACAAACTCGCAACCGTTAAACTGATAAACGCATGCCATTTAAAAACTGAAACACCTACAATAACAATAACAATTGCGACAACCGTAATAGCTAATAAGTATGCATCCATCTTGCTTTCCACCTTCCCCTTAAGTAAACGCTTTCTTTATGTAGCAAAAAAGCTCTAAACCTGTTAATTTTTTTAAAAATACGTTTTAATTATCGAAATCGTTTACATTAATTAAATCAGAAAACGATTTCATCTTTTTATTACTTAAATTATATGAAAAAAAAATTCTTAAATCAATAAAAAAACTCAAAAAAATTTTATCAATTTTCTTCCATAGAGTTTCAACGCACAAAAAAATCCAATCATGTTAATGATTGGATTCATCTTATTTATTTAGTGATGGTGGGATCAGCGGTTTGACTGTCGATAATTGGTTTTTCGCTTGTTTTTAACGTTATTTCTTCATATTCTCCCGGCGCTAATACACTTTTATCTCCTCTCATGAGATACGTATAGGCGATGATAGAAATGAATAGACCAAATGTCCAGGCATTATCCCATAAAAAGCGCAGTCCAGGAATCAGTAAGCCTAAAACAGGTATGGCCACGCCAATTACTAATGCATAAATACCGTTTTTATTAAAACCAGTTGAATAACTATAGCGACCGTTTACCTCGTATAAATCCTTTAATGCCATCTGTCTCCTTCTTACAAGCCAGTAGTCAGCAATGGCGATGCCGTCTATAGGACCAAGCAGCGCTCCGTATGTTCCAAGCCATCCAAAGATATAATTCCCGAAATTAGACATGATGTACCATGGCTGAAGCAAAATAGCAAAGATACCGGTTACTAGCGCTCCCATCGCAAACGTGATTTTCTTTGGATTCAGATTCTCAATTGCACGGGCCGGCGCCACAATATTTGCTCCCACATTAATCGTTAAAGAAGAAAGCACGATAACGATTGTTCCTAAGAAAATGATAAACGGAGGGAATTTAGCTACTAACGCCACTGGATCCCAAATAGCTTCTCCGAATATAACGATGGTTGCCGAGGTAACAGCAATTCCAATAAATGAAAAAACACTCATCGTCAACGGCAAGGAGAAGGTTTGCGCAACCATTTGGGATTTCTGGCTTCTAGCATATCGACAAAAATCCGGAATGTTCAAAGCGAGCGTAGCCCAAAATGCAATGACTCCGGTTAAAGCAGGGAAAAATACAGCTAGAAATTCTCCGGTGGATGTAAATTTAGAAGGCGTAGATAAAATGGGGCCCCACCCTCCTGAGTTTGTATAAGCCCATATAAAAAGAATAATAGCTGAAATACCAATAACCGGAGCAGCAATCGCTCCTAACACTTTAATTGCTTGCGGTCCTTTATACGCCACTCCTACATTTAAAAGCCAAAAGAGAGCAAATACAATGGCTGTATGACCAGCTAAACCATTCCAAGATGAAAATGAAGCGCTTAGCAGTGTATCAATTGCTTCCGTTCCAATCCATGTATTAATTCCAAACCATCCAGCAGCCACAATAGCCCTAGCCAGTGCTGGGATATGTGCTCCTTTATCTCCAAACCACAGGCGGGCAAATACCGGATAAGGAATGCCAAACTTGGTTCCAGCGTGAGAATTAAGCAAAATAGGAATAAGAACAATTACATTTCCTAAAAAGATTGTACCAATTGCCTGCCACCAGTTCATTCCAAGCGTCATCATTCCGCTCGCCATTGTGTAAGCTGGAATACACAGACACATCCCAATCCAAAGCGTGGCAAAGTTAACTCCTTTCCAAGAATGTTCTTTCATCGTAGTAGGACGTAAATCTTCATTCCAAAGATCGCTTCCGCTCAGCTGATTGTGCGTCTCATCTGTGAGCGTCACAATTCCATCTTGCTCGATTTGTGTTTTCATCCATAAAACCCCTTTTCATAAAATAAGTTCATTTCAAAAAACAAATTTTATTTGAATTTTCTGAAATATAAAGGCGTTTGTGACGATTCCTTCTAGTATGTGATAAATACTAACGTTATTCCTTATTATATTTAATGCGAAACAGGGATACACTGGACAAATTGTAACATTATTTGAGGGAACTTTTATATATTGTGTAGTGTTAACTCTTTTGGTTGTTAGATAACCTAACACACAAAAAATCATCGCCTGAAAGCTTCAAGCGATGATTTTTGAACTTAATGTACGTATTTTTTTTGAAAAGCCGTAATGCTTTCGTATTCTTCTTTAAATAAACGAGCCAAACGAATATAGATAGTCGTTAACTCTTTATATACTTCACTGTTTTCTTTGATTGGATAATGATGATTAGTCGCTCCAACCATATCGGAAACAACGTTTAATGAGTCGACTTCGCCAAGGCTATATAAGCCAAGAATAACTGCTCCTAGACATGAACTTTCAAAGCTTTCCGGCACGGATACTTCTTGGTTAAAAATATCTGCCATCATTTGGCGCCAAAGTGCGGAACGTGCAAATCCGCCTGTTGCCTGAATTTTCGTAGGTTCTCCAATTAACTCTTCAAGTGCCAATAATACCGTATACAAGTTAAAAATAACGCCTTCTAATACGGCGCGAATCATATGTTCTTTTTTATGATGCAAACCTAGGCCAAAGAACGAACCTTTAGCATTTGCATCCCAAAGCGGCGCACGCTCTCCTGACAGGTATGGATGAAACAATAAGCCGTCTGCTCCAGGTTTCACTAAAGCCGCAATATCCGTTAATACTTCATATGGATCTTTTCCAAGACGTTTAGCTGTTTCGACTTCCGACGCTCCAAATTGATCACGAGCCCATCTAAAAATCATGCCTCCGTTATTTACAGGGCCGCCAATTACCCAGTGGTCTTCTGTCAACGCATAACAGAAAATACGACCTTTAGGATCGACTACTGGCTTGTCAGTGACTGCTCGAATAGCTCCGCTTGTCCCAATTGTTACTGCAACAACGCCTGGTTCAATCGCATTTACACCTAAGTTTGATAATACGCCATCGCTTGCACCTACAATAAAGGGCGTATCCGGCAGTAAGTGCATCTCAACTGCAAGCTCTGTGTTTAGCCCTTTCACTTGATGCATAGTTGAAACAGGAGTGGATAGCTGATCTGTCGTCACACCTGCTACTTTTAATGCTTCTTCATCCCACGCAAGATTTTTCAGATTAAATAAACCTGTTGCTGATGCAATCGAATAGTCGATCACATATTCGTTAAACAACTTAAAGAATACATATTCTTTAATTGAAATAAACTTATGTGTTCCCTTCACTAATTCAGGCTGTTCATTAGAAAGCCATGTTAGCTTGGAAAGTGGCGACATCGGGTGAATAGGCGTGCCTGTACGTAAATAAATCTCATGGCCGTTGTATTCATTTTTAATTTTTTCCGTCCATTCTGCACTTCTATTATCGGCCCACGTAATACATTTTGTCAGCGGCTTTCCCTGCTGATCAACGGCAATAACACTGTGCATAGCTGAGCTGAATGAAACGCATAAAATATCCTCAGGTTTTACATCGCTTGTTTTTACAACCGTTTGAATGGTACGTACAACTGCTTGAAAAATTTCTTCAGGATCTTGCTCAGCCATCGCGGGCGTAGGCGAGTATAGTGGATACTCAATCCCATGGTTAGCAATGACTGTACCGTCTACTGAAAATAATACAGACTTTGTACTCGTTGTTCCGATATCTACACCTATTGCATATTTTTTGCTCATGCTGCTGTCCCCCTACTTTACTACTTTACTTATTTACAACACCGTGACCGCCGAATTCATTTCGAAGTGCTGCTACAACTTTTCCTGTAAATGTATCTTCCTCTAATGAACGATAGCGCATCATTAGCGATAAAGCAATAACAGGAGTTGCCGTTTGAAGATCAAGGGCAGTCTCTACGGTCCATTTCCCTTCACCAGAAGACTGCATGACTCCTTTAATACTATCTAGTTTAGGATCTTTTGAAAACGCATTTTCCGTTAGTTCCATTAACCAAGAGCGAACGACAGATCCATTATTCCAAACGCGCGCTACGGCTTCATAGTCGAAATCAAACTGACTTTTTTCCAGAACTTCAAATCCTTCAGCAATGGATTGCATCATTCCATATTCTACACCATTATGAACCATTTTTAAAAAGTGACCGCTTCCGCTTTTGCCTGCGTACATAAATCCATTTTCTACGCAAATATCACTAAAAATTGGTTCAATTGTACGGAATGCTTCTGCATCTCCGCCAATCATTGTACACGCTCCGTTTCTTGCACCTTCCATTCCGCCGCTTGTCCCTACATCAAAGAAGTAAATACCTTTTTCCTGAAGATCCTGAGCACGTCGAACAGATTCTTTATAATTAGAGTTTCCTCCATCTATTACAATATCTCCTTCTGACAGAAGTTCTTTTAGTTCTGTAATCACATTTTCCGTTACTTCTCCAGCCGGAACCATAACCCATACAACTTTAGGTGAAGCAGGCAGTTCGTTGACTAACTCTTCAATAGTAAAGGCACCAGCTGCTCCTTCATTTGAAAGTTTTTCTACCGCTTCTTTATTCACATCATAAGCTACAACTTCATGATGATTTTCCATTAAATTTAATGATAAATTATATCCCATTTTTCCTAAACCGATTAATCCAATTTT
The DNA here is from genome assembly GCF_050846875.1 of Priestia sp. TRN 1309. NCBI lineage: Bacteria > Bacillati > Bacillota > Bacilli > Caryophanales > Bacillaceae > Priestia > Priestia sp. TRN 1309. Next base: position 687,353 of record NZ_JBOZGM010000003.1, read on the forward strand.
CATTTTACAAACTCCCTTTGAAAAAAAATTTCACATTACCTCCATTATACGAATTATTTTTCATTTTGCAATCGTTTACAAGAAAATTTTTTTCACACATATTTTTGTGCTATACTCTTTTTACTACTAAATTCGTGGAAAGGAACATCAGTTATGACGCAAAATTGTTTAGGAAAAATTCGTTCTCACTATGCTAGATTCAGTGAAAAAGAGAAAAAAATTGCAAATTATATTTTAGAACAGCCGGAACAAATTATTCACAGTACCATTAACGAAGTAGCAGACGATTTAAATGTAGCTGATGCAACAGTCTTTCGCTTTTGTAAACGAATTGGCTTCAAGGGCTATCAGGCGATGAAAATAGCGCTGGCTGCTGAAATTATGACGCCTATTCAGCAGATTCACGAGGAAATTGCTGAAACGGATAATGAAAAAACGATCGCTGAAAAAATCTTTCGCTCCAACGTGCGAACGCTTGAGAATACATTACAAATACTAGAGGGCAATGCTATTGAAAAAGCCGTCAAACTTTTAATGAAGGCCGATAAAGTTCAATTTTATGGCACGGGAGGCTCTTCAGTCGTAGCTATGGATGCTTTTCATAAATTTGTGCGAACAGGAATTAAAACGTTTGCATTTATCGATTCCCATTTCCAGCTTATGTCCGCTTCTCAATTGACGAAACAAGATGTAGCGGTAGTGATTTCTCATTCTGGAACAAATAAAGACACGATGAACATTTTAAATACAGCAAAAGCGAACGGTGCCAAAACGATTGGGATCACGGGTTTTCCTAAATCTCCATTAAGTCAAAACGTTGACGTTTCTCTTTATACAAGTTCAGAAGAAACCGAATATCGATCTGAAGCTCTCGCCTCGAGAATTGGACAGCTAAGCCTCATTGATGCTTTGTATGTTAATGTAATGATTGCGAATAAAGACACCTCTAAACACTCGCTTGAAAAAGTACGCGATGCTATTGCTGAAACTAGAATTTAATGTTTCGCCCTTATATATTCTTCAACTACAACATCAAACAGAGCATAAAATATATGCTCTGTTTAGTGCGGTTCTTCACTTAAAATTTTCAGGTTTTCATTCTCATTTAACATTTTCTAAGTTGCTACATATGATAAAGCACAACTTTTAAAAAGTAGGTGAAGTGTGTATGGATATTATCTATCGCACTGCAAAACTAGATGATTATACAGAAGTAAATAAAATATTAGGGGAATCACTAGAACTCCACGCAAATGCGCTTCCTTCTATGTTTGATAACCAAATGGCTGTTTTATCTCCAGAACAATATCAAGCTACCCTTTATTATGCAACCATTGATATTCTTGTAGCTCAATATCGAAATCAAATTATTGGAGCGTCTGTTGTTGAATTAAAATATAACCCTCCCACCACGTTAGCTCCGCTTTCCTACACAGCATACATCCAATATTTTGGTGTAAAAAAAGGCTTTCAAAATTATGGGGTAGGAAAAGGTCTTTTTTCTGCTACGAAACAGTGGGCTGTACAAAAAGGAGCAAATGACCTCCAGCTTACCGTATGGGCATTTAACGAAAAAGCACGTGCTTTTTATGAAAGTCTTGGACTGGAAAACTTAAGCTATCTTATGACTACTTCACTACAGCCATAAATCGTTCCATTAACGGAGGCTAGGCACGTATCTCCTACGTGCCTAGCCTCCGTTATTCAAATAAAAGACTAAATCATTTTAACGCGTTAATTTACGCAGCTTATATACATACTAAAAGAAGTTTATTACGTAGCCGGATTGCCTTCTTGCAGCTGTTCTTGTTCATCACGCTGACGGTGAGCCAAACGACTTGCCGCACTAGAAGCTACGCTCGCTACCAAATCATCTAAAAAGGTATTAACTCCTTTTTCTTTTTTACAGTCTAGCTTTTCAATAATACCTACTTTTACTTTATCTAAATAGCCAAAGGTCGTAACAGCGATACTGCCATAGGTTAAAACGGCACCTAAAGCAATCGTTTCGTCAACGCCAAACAACCCTTCGTCTTGTTCTACAATACTTTGAAGAGGTTCTGATAATTTATTTTGCTCAGCTAACTTATCAAGTTCGATTCCAACTAGAAGGGCATGCTGAATTTCTCGCTTTTGCAGTACTCTCTCTACGCTTTCAGCGCATTCCTGAATGGTTAGAGCTAGATGATAAGGAAGCTGTAAATCATACACAATTTCAGCAATATCCAAAACTGTTACGCCACGCTCTTCCAGCAAATTAAATGTTGCCTTTGCTACTTCTTTGCTCGTTGGGATTTTTTTCGCTGTCATGTCTCTCTCTCCTTTTCAAGTTGTTGTCTCTCTTTATACTAAATTCGATGAGAGCCGCTAAAAACCTTTTTTGTTCATCTGCCTGAGTTCATAAACTCGTCACATATCTCTTTAGGCGCTCATTACATTTACTTGCTATAATAAAATTATCGAATCAGGAGGTTTGTCTACTGTGGAAGAAAAACAAAGTAAATTTAGCAGAGGCTTATTATTATTTTTCATTGGCGCAACAGCCCTTTTCTTTATCATCTTAATCGTTCTGTTTCTCATGTCTACTTTTGGAAAAAGCGAAAAAGAAGCAGTGGCTCTGCTCGCAGGAAATCACTATGCTATCGTTAAAGAAGAGAATTCATATACTCTTTATGATCAAAAAGAAAACAAGCCTATTTTGAAAGATGTAAACGGCTATTTCGGTGCTCGCAATATCCGAAGTTATGTAAAAAATGACACAGAATTGGTTTCGATTGATGAAAAAGAAGAGGAATATACGAAAAAACCGCTAGAAAAAGCCACTCAAGCAGAAAAAGATATGTTTAAAAAGATGAAAAAATTAGATTAACAAAAAAACGAATCATCAATCAAACTGTTTGATTGATGATTCGTTTTTTTTGTTAAAGTGGACGCAGGTTTTATCTGTTTCATTCCTTCTAGCAGTTGATTGGAGGGCAAGTCGAAGACTCCTGCGGAAACAGTGGAACAGGTGAGACCCCGCAGGAGCACAAGCGACGAGGAGGCTCACCGGCCGCCCGCGGAAAGCGGAGTCTTGCACGGAAATCAACTGCGGCCGAGCAAGCTGCCCAGATTATATATCCAGATTGTTTATGTTTGGATGAAATTCATTTCGTTACGTCCCAACCTCTTTTTTTAGCAACGCATGCCTCTTTCTCGTCATTCGCTAAAAAATTCGTTACAATAAAATAAAGAACGATTTTTAGAAAATGTGTTACAATAAAGGTAACGCTTTCATTCAAATGCATAGGAGTCGATTATTCATGTCAGAAAGTAAGCGGAAGTTAGAAGAAATTTCTTTTTATAGTGACGCACTGCAAGAAGATGTCACGTTGCTAGTCTATTTGCCGTCAAACTATTCTACGCTCTATAAGTATTCTCTACTTATCGCCCAAGACGGAAAAGATTATGTTATGTACGGACGTACACCTCGTTTAATCGATGATTTAATGAACGAGTCAGAAATCGATCGTACTATTTTTGTTGGAATTCCATATAAAAGCGTGGAAGACAGACGCGATAAGTATCATCCAGAAGGAAAGCAGGTAGATGCTTACATTCGCTTTTTAGCACATGAACTTGTGCCATTTTTGGATAAAACATATCCTACATATCAAATGGGAAAATCGCGTGTTCTAATTGGTGATTCGCTTGCTGCTACAGTTTCACTGCTGACGGCCATTGCGTATCCTCACACGTTCGGGAAAGTAATTATGCATTCTCCTTTCGTGAACGATGCTGTATTACAAACGGTCAACTCATTTGCTTCTCCTTCACTTCTGGATTTGTATCATGTTATTGGAACGGAAGAAACGGACGTCAAAACAACACAAGACGGTATATTGAACTTTATTGAGCCTAACCGCCTGTTGCACGAACAAATGAAGCAGCGTGGATATTCTGTTTTCTACGAAGAATTTAATGGAAATCATACGTGGAAATACTGGCAAAAAGACGTAAAGCGGTCGCTTCAATATATGTTGAAGTAGAAAGATATCATATTTTTTGAAAATTTGTTATAATAAGCTCGCTTTATACATATTTTATGATCTTACTTTGGAGGGATTTTTTATGAAATTTGGCGTTGTACTTTTTCCATCTAAAAAATTGCAAGATGTAGCGAATTCTTATCGAAAGCGCTATGATTCTCACTATTCATTAATTCCGCCTCATCTTACATTAAAAGAAGTCTTTGAAGCTACAGAAGACCAAATTGATGAAATTGCGGCTAATTTGCGTAAAATTGCCGAAGAAACAAATCCATTTACATTAAATGTAACGAAAGTAAGCTCATTTTCACCAGCCAATAACGTTATTTACTTAAAAGTGGAACAAAAGCCAGAACTGACGTCACTTTACAATAAACTTCATGAAGGCAATCTCGAACAGCCAACTGAGTATTCATTTATTCCACATATTACAATTGGTCAACGACTTTCAGATGATGAGCACTTAGATGTGTATAGCCAGTTGAAGCTTGTAGATGTCGCTCATGAAGAAACAGTTGATCGCTTTCATTTAATGTACCAGCTTGAAAATGAAACATGGACTGTGTTTGAAACATTTCGTCTTGGAAAGGGATAAGATACGTGAACATCAAAGTACTAACGAACAAACAAGATCCTTCTGATGCTTACTTCGTACGTCAAAAAGTATTTGTAGAAGAACAGCAGGTTGATGTAGAGCAAGAAATCGATGAATACGATTCCGAAGCCCTGCATTTAGTTGTATACAAAGGAACTGCACCAATTGGGGCAGGACGCTTCCGTATGGTAGAGGACTATGGAAAAGCCGAACGAATCTGCGTTCTTTCTTCTTATCGAAAAGACGGTGTAGGAAAGCTTTTGATGGATAAGTTAGAAGAGATCGCAGCAGAGCATGAGATTGAAAAGATTAAGCTGCATGCTCAAACGCATGCGGAAAGATTTTATAAAAAGCTAGGCTACGTAACGGTTTCAGGTGAATTTATGGATGCTGGAATTCCACATGTAGAGATGGTAAAGAAACTAAGTAAAAAACACTAGGAATTGAACCTGGTGTTTTTGCTTTTTTAAAGGATAAGAACCTTTGCTTTGCTTATACTAATACCTAATCATGTGAATTAGGTGAAAATATGGATGAACTTATCGGAATTGCACTAGAACTCTTTATCGGATTTATCTGCTTGTTTATCTTAACTAAATTTTTAGGCAGAGCGACGATCACTCAGCTTACCACTTTTGATTTTATCTCTGCTCTTGTATTAGGAGAGTTAGTAGGAAATGCGTTATATGACTCAGAAGTAGGCATAGGCAAAATTTTATTTGCTGTTATCTTTTGGGGAGCGCTTATTTATGTCACCGAAGTTATTACTCAAAAAAATATTCGCCTGCGCTTGTTTTTAGAAGGACGGCCATCTATTATTATTCGAAAAGGGAAAATTTCGTACAAAGAACTTAGCAAAAATCGATTAGATATCGATCAGCTTCTTCATATGCTGCGTTCAAAAGACATATTTTCCATTCGTGAAGTTGAATATGCAATTTTAGAAACAGATGGCTCGCTAAGCGTACTGCCAAAATCTGATTATGCTAAACCAACAAGAAGCGATTTGCAGCTGCCTCCTTCTGAACCTGTTTTATCTATCGCCTTCGTCAGTGATGGACGTTTGCTTTTGAAAAACTTAATTCAGTCAGGCTTTGATGAAGACTGGCTAAAGAAACAGTTAAAAAAACAGGGATTTACCGATTATAAACAGGTGCTTTATGCTGAATGGCAGCAGGGCCGTACACTTTTTATTGAATCTTACTAAGGTGTTTTTTACTTGTTCATTACTTTGTTAAAAATCGTGAGCGCATTCATTCTGCTGCGTTCACGATTTTTTCTATTATACCCGTGTATTAATCACTAGGCCCTTATTTGTTAGCTTGCTGTATACACGCTCTGCTGCTTGAAGCTTTTTTCGCTTTTGTACGGAACTTGGCGTCAATTCCAATGAGTGAGAACGCGATTCAAACTCTTCGTCAAAGCTTTTTTTCTGGACAGGCCAAATACGATTTGAAAAAGAAGCATTATTTTTTTGAAGGCGATTTGCATATTGAATAGATTGATAAGGTATGACGGGCAGTATATATCCCATATGAACCCTCCTCTTTTTCAAGATACCTTCTACTCCCGGACCTCAGTATTTTTCGCAAGAAGTATCGACATTGAAACAGCTCACTTACGCCCTCTTCTAGACTTGTTCAAAACAGATAGCACTTTGTATCTATACCGCCTTTTTTTGAACATATGTGATCTCTTACTCAATATATACCCTTTTTTACATCGTATCCCTCCAAAAATATCCGTACTCTTTTTAAAAAAAGATGATTTTGATATGATAGACTTTGATTATAGAATAAAAACTGTGCGTATATACACATCTATATCGATGTAGAACAAGAGCGGCTTCTTGCTTTAACTCCCTCTTATTTACTATTGATTGTTCATGTTTTACAAAGGAGGCCATGTTTTTTGCAACGTGCACTTTATCAAAAACAGATACTTAATCTTGCTATAACGGCTAGAGACCGATTTCAATATTTATATGAAGCTAGTCTCCGAGGAGAAATAACATGTGCTCACTGCGGAGAACCAGTTAAATTATACCTGGGGATTGAACATTCTCCTTACTTTTATCATGCTCAAGTTCCTCATGAAAGAGAAGAGTGTTCAGACACACTATCAGAAACAACAGCTGTACAACAAATAAAAGAAACTCCGGCTGAATACAGAGAAACCAATGGATTTCGTATTCCTAAAGGACGAGCTATTGGTGAGAAAAATTCAACTGTAAAAGAGAAAGCGACATGGAGGTCTTCCGCGCCTTTTTCAAGTGTTCCTGCTTTTCGCTCAAAACCACCTGTTCCTAAACACTCTGACTCTCCTTATTTAAATGAATTTAAAGAGAGCGGTATTGAATTAGATTCGAACCAATGGAAAGCTGTTACACATTCAGAAGGACCTCTTCTTATTCTAGCCGGTGCAGGAAGCGGAAAAACGCGTGTGTTAACAGCTCGCACCGCATATATGATACAAGAAAAACAAATTGATCCAAAATCCATTATGCTGGTGACTTTCACGGCTAAATCAGCTAAAGAAATGAAAGAACGATTGGCTACATATCCAAAGATGTCCGGCTTACATCTTCGTCAAATGCTAGTTGGAACTTTTCACAGCATTTTCTTACGTATGATTGTTCATCACAATCCTCAAGCGTGGCAAATGGATCGCCTGCTGAAATGGGATTGGCAAAAAGAACAGATCGTGAAAGAAGCAGCAAGAGAGCTCCACGTGGATGAAAAAGATTTCCCGTTTGATCAGGCACTTCAGCAAATCGGCTATTGGAAAAACACGCTTGTTGGCGTGAAAGATGTTCGCCCAAAAGACAAATGGGAACAAGATGTGCACTTTTTATATCGTCGCTATGAAGAAGTCAAAAAGCAAAAACAGCTATTCGATTTTGATGACATGCTGTATGGATGTTATGAAATGCTAAAACAAAATCCCGATTTGCTAACTCGTTATCAAAAAAGATTTCGCTATTTTTTAATTGACGAATTTCAAGATATCAATAAAGTTCAATATAAAATTATGAAAATGCTAAGTGAAGACTCTAAAAACTTGTGTGTCGTAGGAGATGATGATCAATCAATTTACGCTTTCCGCGGAAGCGATCCTTCGTTCATCTTAAACTTTGAAAAAGATTTTGCTCATACAACTGTTATTACGTTAAACCAAAATTATCGTTCAGCTCACGCCATCGTTTCTTCCGCTAATAAAGTGATTGCACGAAATACAGCGCGCCGACAAAAAGAAATGGCTGCCCAGTTTGATAATGAGTTAAGACCTACCTTCTTCTTTCCATACGACGAAGAAGAAGAAGCAACAATGATTGTAACGGATATGAAAGAAAAGATTAAGCAAGGAGCTTCTCCAACTGACTTCGCGGTCTTGTACCGAACTCACGCTTCTTCACGCGCCATCTTTGAACGTTTATCGCAGTCAAACCTGCCATTTTCAATCGAACAAGATGCGGATTCGTTTTATAAAAGAAGAATGGTTCGAAGTTTACTTTCATTTCTACGCTTGAGCGTGAATCCAAATGACGCAAGTTCGCTACAAGATTTAGTGAACGCACTCTTTTTAAAGAAAACAGCAGTCAATGACTTAAAAGCAGCAAGTATTCTTCATGACGGTACATTTATTGATGCGCTTGAATATCTTCAAGATTTAAAACCGTTTCAGCAAAAAAAGCTCAAGAAAGTAATTCCTTTATTCAAGTCGCTAAAATCAATGTCTCCTTCTTTAGCACTTGAGACGATTTCTAAGGATATGGGATTCGATGATTTTGTCAAAAAACGCGGAAATGAAGGAAATATGATGGAAAAAGGTTCGGATGACGTGCGAGATTTAAAAGTTGTAGCACGTAAATTCAAAACCGTACCTGAACTGTTAGAGCATGTGGATCATATGATTGCCATGAACACAGAGATGAAAGCTTTAAGCAAGCAATTTAATGAAAGTATTCAGCTAACCACCATTCACCGAGCAAAGGGTCTTGAATATAAGCATGTATACGTACTGAGCAGCGTAGACGGAGGATTGCCTCATGATTATGCACTCGAAGCTTATCGAGGCGGAGATGATGTGCCGCTTCAAGAAGAACGCCGCCTTTTATATGTAGCCATGACGCGTGCACAGAATTCACTTTACTTATCTGTTCCGCAAACTAGAAGAGGTAAAACCGCTTATCCTTCAAGATTTCTGAAGTCTTTTATAAAAAAAGTATAAAGTAAAAAAGGCTGGGACAAAAGTATTTTAGTCAAATTGAAGTACGAACGGTTAATCAAAATTATTGATTAACCGTTCGTACTTTTTATTGTCATGTACATGTAGAGTTAATATATTTAGTTGCTTCTAGCTGTTGATTGGAGGGCTCTTTGGGGAAAAGCGGAAGGGATGAGACCCCGTAGGAGCTCATGTATCCAATTTTCTCCTCTTTAGATTGGATTGATTCCGTTACGTTTCAACCTCTATTATTAACCAAATATTCCACTAAGAGGTAGATATTCATAAGTAGATGCGTTACACTACGTTATGTACTGCATTACTATATTTTAGGAGGTTCCATTATTGAACGCAAAGCTTATTCATGAAAATGAAAAGATTTTTTTCATTTTGTGTATGGTTATCAGCTTATTAACCTATTTGTTTTTAATTATTTCACTCGTCGGCATTCTCTACATTGCAATCGGTTTTTTCATTACATTTATGCTACACGGTTTCTCTATTGCTCAAATTCGCAATAATGGAGTTAGATTGACAGAGAAGCAGTTCCCGCACACTTATCATCAGGCAAAACATTTATCTTCAGAGCTGGATTTAGAGCTGCCCGATATTTATATTGTTCAATCAGGCGGCTTATTAAACGCGTTTGCTACACGTTTTTTTGGACGTCACTTTGTCGTTTTATACTCCGACATTGTTGAAATGATTGAAGATAATCAAGAAAAAGAACTTTCTTTTATCATTGCCCACGAATTAGTTCATATCAAACGTAAGCACACACTCTACCACTCACTTATTCTACCTGCTCTTTGGGTTCCTTTTTTAGGAAAAGCTTACTCTAGGGCCTGTGAATATACATGTGATCGCATAGCTTCCGTTGCGATTGGTGATGCAAAAGCTGCCACTCAAGCACTCACTATACTTGCGGTTGGTCATTGTCTAAATAAAAAAGTAAATCAGGAAGAATTTGTTCATACGCACTCACAGGAAAAAGGTTTTTTTATGTGGTTGAATCAAGCTACTTCAACTCACCCTCCTATCGCTCATCGTATTAAAGAAATTAATTACTTAGAACAGCATCCCGAACTGTTTGATCTTGATTCTAACGCATTTCAAACAAATGAAATTGCCTAAATGGAAAAAAGCCCTGACACCTCAGGGCTTTATATAAAAATATTAAATTATTTTTTCTCATTTAGCATTTTAGCGATGGTCGCAAAATCAATGGATTGATTATTGTTTGCAATCGCCTTAACAATTTGTTCTTCTTTTTGTTTTGAAATTGGCTTATTCGCAATTTGTGCTACTCGCTTCACAATATTACGCACCGTTTGCTCATCTTTAAAATTAGCATTTTGTACAGAATTCGCAAGTTCAAAAATATCCTTCATATTAACGCCTGTTTTCTTTTCTATATTTTTAAACATATTATTATCCACTTTGCATGACCTCCTTTATTTATACTTCATCGTATGCACCATGTGCCTAGATGGTGCCCTTTACATTTAATAAAAAAATAAAGTGCGAGTGAAACTTCACCCGCACTTTTCGGTGCCTTATTCATAGAAGGGATTAATTGTAAAAACAAACACAACCAACAATAATTAATAGAATGAATAATACAACGATTAACGCAAAACCACCGCCGTAGCCACCACCGTAACCACAACCACCGTAGCCAAATCCGCAGCCCATAATATTACACCCCCTCTGTTTTACTCTCTATACTGTATGTTCACTCAAATGATTTTGTATGGGCTTTTCAACTGTGTACATTAAATTTCATTGTCCAAACGGATCTTCAGCATCTTGCTCATCAAGTCTTTTTACATTCTGCTGCAGTTTCCTTTCTTGCTTTTCCATCTGCTTTTCTGCTTTTTCTACTTCTTTCATTCTCTTTCGATGTTCTCCCATCATATGCTGTTCAAAAAACCGTTCAAATTCATCGAAAAAATCCGGCATCTCTACACCTCTCTCCACTCCATGTAAAAAAGCATTGTCTGATTGACAATGCTTCTATTGCTTATCGCTTTGGTAATTTTGAACCGCAGCCGCAACCACCTTGTTTTGGAGAAGGGTACTGGACTGGCTTAGGAATAGCCTGCCCTTTCTTCACCGATTGTTGTGTCATGGGTTGTGGATGATAAGGCAGGGGCTGAGGGTATTGATTAGGATTATAATTATAATACATCATGTTTCCCTCCTTTTCACAGCATCCTATCTATAACATTATATTCAGGACTAAAGAAAGACGTTCTATCTTATTTGTCCATTTTGCGCTGCATGGACAAAAATAAATCCGTGCTGTTTTTTGGCTTTCTTACTCTCGATCTTTCTCCTCCCTTTTGCTCTGTCACTTCACGCAGCCGTTTTTGCAGCTCTTGAATTGTTCCTTCTGCTTCATGATTGTACTGTACAATAGACTGTTCGGTTTTTGATTTTTGTTCATTGACGCATGCTTTAAGCCAATCTATTTTTTCCTCCAGTTTTCTTTTTTCTTCTTCATGCTTTTGCTTTAATTCCGCTAACTCTTCCTTCATATCTTCATATTCAAATTCTTGATGTTTGAATTTTTGATATTCTTCTTTATAAAAAGCCAGTTCTGACTTCAATGAAGCAATATATTGTTTTGTTTTTTCCTCACTCATGCCCTTCACTCCTCCATTATAATTAACCCACTACTTCTAAAAAATCAGTTAAAGATGAATAACACTTTTTATTAACATGAATATGCTGTAATTGAGTTTATTATTTCCTTCATTTTTTATGCTCGCTCCAACTAGAATTTATTCCGATAAATTCCGCTTTTACTAAGGAACATAAAAGCAGGTCATTCATACACTATAGTAGTCCGATACCTAGTAACGAAAAGCGTAAAGGAAGGACAATTACAATTAGGAGGTTTAAAAATGGGAGAACTTTTTGAATCATTATGTATCCGCGTGCCTAAAGTGTACGACTGGGTTAGACGTCAAGTTGTTTTACCACAAATCTTTACGAACGACACTTCATTATTTGAAGAAGAAGCACTTAAAGATTTAGGGCATGACGTAGAAGTGGAAATTATTTTAACAGATAGTGACGGTAAACCTGTGGATCCTTCAGATGAAGATGCACTGGATAAAGTAATTGAACTTGTGCCACACGGTGGTCGCCGCGCTAGAAAAATCGTGTTACCAGATGGAGAAGTGGTTATTCTTCATGAAGTTAGATTGTCAATCAGTGGGTTCTACAAGATTAAGTTAATTGATTTAGGTGGTCATCACAAACATCATGAACTTACTTCTTGCAATATTCCATGGAAGACACATCAAACGTTTTACCTTTGTGCTCCAGAAGGCACAGAGCCAGTTGTTCACCTTGATTCTTTTGAAGGATCTGGCGGTTCTATCAGATTGTCACACTGTGACTTACAGCTGTTAAGCTTTGAGCTCGTGTTATGTTTCAGTGTACAAATTGAAAAAGATGTTAAAATTGAAGTGGAAGGCAGCTTCTGCTATCCTCGTCCTGAAATTATAGATGCAGCCAGCGGTTGCGCACCTGTTGAATATCCACCTCAATGTGAAGCGATTTTCCCTGGAAGACGCCACCATCACGATGATTGTGAGGAAAGCAGCAGCAGCTACGAAAGTTCTTTTGAAACAGATTTTGATTAATTAGATACCATCAGAGGAGAATATTTCTCCTCTTTTTTCATCGTTTACAAGCTTTGCGCATACATATAAATAAAACTGCTGTGGGCAGCTTAGGTTTACAAAATTAATTCATAGCTCAGCAGGAAAGGAGACTACTAGATGAGTCGTAACTCCCCTTCCCCTAAAGATGATTTAACTCAATTAAAACAAAAGCTCATTCACTATAAATCGGAAATTCGGCACGTACAAAACCAATTAAAAAGCTATGAACGAGCTTTAGAACGAGAAAAAGAAAATACATCGTTTTGGAAGAAAAAACACGCTGAGACGCTTTCTACATCTGAAAAAGAAGTAGAAATTGAAGGATTAGAAAAAGAGCTGGATTTACTAAGAAACGAGCTTTCTGAACAAAAAATTATTGCAGAAGCATTTCGAGAAAAAGCCTCGAGAAAACAGCCTGTTATTGAAGAAAAGATTGTGGAAAAAGTAATCGAAAAAATTGTGGAAAAACCTGTGGAAAGGTTTGAAAAGAGTGATATCCTCTGTTTCTTTCAACATTCTTTACTGTTGCCAGAACAAGATGAAAGCGAGCTTACGATATTCGGCAACGTAATTATTCAAAATCAAACGAGCAGTACTTTACGCTCTCCGGTGCTTTGCTTAAAAATGAAGCCCACTGCTTCAGCTATATTAAGCGGGAAGATCATTGATGAAAAAGACATTGAAGTTTCCAGTATCCCCTCTTCTTCTTTAGAATGGCGCTATGCTCACCCAAAATGGAACGAAAAAATTCAAAATGACGGTGAATATTGGATCAAACCTATTAAGCAAACCGTATTAAAGCCAAAAGACAAATTACTATTTGACTCTTTTCAAGTAGTCATTCCGCTGTCCTCTGATACAACTTCATTTATTCTAGAAGGCTTTTTTTATAGCGAAGAGTGGCAAGAGGGTATCCCTTTTTTAAATAAAGTTGTGCTAAATTTCCCTTAATTATTAAAAGACATATTGATGTTCAATATGTCTTTTAACTCGTCCATTTATTTCATAAACGATTCTATAATTCCTGCACATCCTGCAATAGCTAAGATTGTAATGATAGGAATAGCAATATGTGGGACCGCCACATAACTAAAATAAATCCCTACTGCACACCATATGCCCGTACACCAATAACAGCTGAGCAGCTCTCCAATCCACTTTTGCAGTCCCTTCCCTTTTATCTCTAGGTAAGTTACTGTATTTCCTTGTTCATCTTGATCTTCTACGATTTTATGAAACGGTTTACGAATAAACGCTGTAATTTTATCAAAAACAATTAGACGAGTAAGTCGAAACGTCGCAAAGACAAATAATGTTAGATAAATCCATGTCATCTTCATTCCTCCGTGCATTCACAAACTTATGAAAATAAAAGCTAACGTGCTTCTTCACTGTTAGCTTTTAGAATTACTTAAATTTTAATGATAGATATGGTCTGAATATCATGAAATGTCAATACTGTTTTCTCTTTATTAGGAGGAACGCTTACGTATAAACTTCCTTCTTTCAATTCTAAAATTGTTCCTATATATTTTTGGTTTTGACATATAATTTCGCAAATAGGCTGAGACATATGAGGCGGGAAGCTGCATAGAAATTCAACTTTTTCTTTAATTGTCATAGACTGAAACATTTTATTTGGTTTTTTATTCTCTGATTGCGGTATATCCACGGGAACAATTGAACGCTCTTCCTTTTTTTCATTCTTAATCTCTTCCACTTTTTCTACGTCAGGCTCTTTGACTTCTTGAATGGAAGAAAAGCTGGGCTCTTCTTTTAACACATGCTCTTTCTCTATTCCTTTATTGTCTTGCTGTTTTGAACTAAAATAATATTGCATAGAACGCTGGTTTTGCGTAGCGTTTGGCTGGACAATGTACATTAGCGGCTCATTTTCTTCTGACTTAGATTTTGAGTTAGTCATGAAGCATACCTCCAATTGCTTGTTATCGTTCTTTTAAAAATGTATGCTTGCACACGGAAAAACTTGTTTATTTTTTTGCAGTAGCCTTTTTAGAAATAAAAGCAGCACTATACTTTTTTATATAATTTAGGAAAATACCACAAAAGAAGTTGAGATATAACTAAATTAATTCAATCTAAAGACGCATAAATAGGATACATGAGCTGCCCGCTTGTTACACCGCCGTTGATTTCCGTGCAAGACTTCGCTTTCCGCGGGCGGCCAATGAGCCTCCTCGTCGCTTGCGCTCCTGCGGGGTCTCATCTGTTCCGCTTTTCCCGCAGGAGTCTTCGTCTTGCCCTCCAATCAACTGCTAGAAAGAGCTAAACAGATGAAACTTATTTTCAAAACAACAAAAAAAACGAACCACTAATCAAACATGTTGATCAGTGGTTCGTTTTTCACTTGAGCTAAAATACTTTTGTCTCAGTCTCTTCCTCTCATTCAATCAGGTAGAAAACTAAATCCATCTAAATACCTTTATCTAATTTTATACTCAAGAAGCATACGCAATTCATTCACATACGAACGAGACCCCGTTACAATCAAGCGATCATCAAATTCAAGCTCTGTATCGCCATGAGGTACAATAGAATCTTTACCTCTGAAGATTCGAACAAAAATCACATCTCCTGTAAACGGGAACTTACGAAGCTCTACCCCCTCGTATTTAGGGTTACGCATATTAATTTGATAAAGTGCTGTTTCTTGATTCGTTAAGATATTTAAAATATTTGGCGATTCGATTAAAGCTTTTAGCAATGCCGTTGTAGATAACAGCACAGAAAAAACTTCAATGTTATTTTCTTTCATCTTTTCATCTAAGACAGGACTTTCTACGCGGGCAATAACCCGTTCTGTACCATACTCTTTTGCAAATAGAGCAATGTCGCTATTTCTTTCTTCTTCCCCTGTTGTTACAACTAATACATCCGCATCTAAAATCCCCATATTTCTTAACGTTTCCTTACTATATCCATCGATGTCGACGATATTAAAAATGGAATCCGACGTACGGTTTTCAATTTTGTCCTGAGTAGGATGATAAATCGTCACATCATATAAATCAAGATCCATTTCTCGAATAACCGGGAGTGTAAATTGATTTGCACCAAGCATATTAACCTTCAGCTTTCTATCACTGATTTCTGGCTTTGGAAACAGCTTTCTAAAGATAATAGGTGTAATAATACATGTAATAATCGCCACCAAAATCAGCGCACCGGACATTTGTGAATCAATCACACCAATATTTTCACCAACCGTTGCTGCCGCAATAACGAGTGATAAAGTCGATGTTAAAAGAAAACCCGATGCCAAAACGGTTTTCATATCATACCATTTTCTTAAGATTAACGCTGGAACTAGCTTGGATATTAATAATGCAATGAATAATAAAGGCATTAAAATCAGCACTTTTTTATCACTGAACAATGACCAAACGTCAAGCTTCACTCCTACCATCACAAAAAAGATAGGAATTAAAAAACCGTAGCCAAACGAATCTAATTTATGAACTAAGTTTTTATTAGGCGCAAGAAGAGAAACGAGTGATCCCGCTAAAAAAGCGCCTAAAATGTTTTCAACACCAATTGACTCCGAAAGGCCCACTAGAATGATAATGAGTGCAAATACGGCGCGCGTGTCGATTTGAATTGTACCTTTAGACATTGTCTCAAGAAACGATCGGTTTTTAAACTGCTTCCCTATGAAGTATAAAATCACTCCTACTCCAAATAAAATTAAAATCAACCATGTATTGCTATTTCCAGATTTATCATAGACGGAAGCAAATACGGCTAGTAAAATCATCGTGACTAAGTCCGCAATAACCGCAATCAATAAAATGGTTTGTCCAATTGGCTTTTTCATAATCTGTGCATCTTTTAAAGTCGGCACTACTACTCCTAGTGAAATGGTAGAAATAATAAGCGTCATCAAAAAGGCATTATCAATAAAACCGGTCCATACAAAAACATAGGACAAAAATAGTGAAACCGCAAAGATAGCTGCAAACACTAGTATAGAAATGGAAAAAGCATTTGGCACCTTCGCTCCTGATGCCTTTTTGTCTTTTGAATTTCCTCCAGCAAAAGCAGAAAAATCAATTTCCAAACCACTTAAAAACATCAAAAAGATAAAGCCTAAAGTGGAAAGTGTTTCAAGCCACATATCCTGCTCCACAAGGTCAAAACCACTTTTCCCTATAATTAATCCCATAATAATTTCAGCTACGACTACAGGTATAATGTTGAGTTTAAACCGATGCAACAGTATAGGCGTTAAAAAGGCCAAACTAATGACGATAACAAGTGATGTAAAGGACGCGTGCTGTTCCATTAGATTCCCCTCCTTTTACCTTCGCTATTTATAAAACGAAGACGTTAGTATTCAAAATTAAAGGTTAATCATAAAAGCTTGAAGGTTCTCTGTCAACTATATGAACTGATAATGAAAATCCGACATGATTACTCATGTCGAATTCCAAAGTCCCTTCATTATTTTAAATAACTCATAAATGTTGTGGCTAGACCGAAGTAAATTAAAATACTGATAAGATCATTGATCGTTGTAATAAATGGTCCTGATGCGACTGCAGGGTCAATTTTGAATCTGTGCATGAGAAGCGGGATAAACGCTCCTGCTAGTGTAGCCACAATCAATGTTGAAAATACAGAGACGCCTACCAAAGCGCCTAAAATCAGATCTCCCTGCCAAATATAAACAATTAATACAACTAAAAGTCCACATGATGCGCCCGTAATCATTCCGGTAGCTGCTTCTCGGATTAACAGCTTAAATTTGCTTTCTTCTTCGATTTCTCCCGTCGCCAGTCCGCGGACCGCAACGGCTAGTGCCTGTGTTCCTGTATTACCAGCCATACCGCCAATTAAAGGTATAAATACAGCTAAAATAGCTACTTGATTCAACGTATCTTCAAAACGTCCAATTAAACTCGCTGTCATCATTCCTAAAAACAGCAAAATGATCAGCCAAGGCAGCCTCTTTTTGGCCGCTACTAAGGGATTGTGGTCAATCGTATCATCTACATCACTAATACCGGCTAATTTAGAATAGTCATCCGATGCCTCTTCATCAAGAACATCCATCACGTCATCAACCGTAATAATCCCTAGAAGATGCTGCTGAAAATCAACAACTGGAAGCGCAAGAAAGTTGTAATCGCGCATAATGCGCGCAACTTCTTCTTGGTCTTCTGCTACTGACACGGATACAACTCGTTCATTCATAACTTCGCTTATCATCGTATCTTCATCTGCTATAATTAAATCACGAAGAGAAATAACACCTGCTAGATGCTTTTGTTCATCAATAACAAATACATAATAAATCGTTTCCGCTTCTGGAGCTTCCCTGCGTAGAATGTGCATAGCTGAATGTACGGTTTGATTTTCACGAATGGCCACAAACTCAGTCGTCATAATACTTCCAGCGGTATATTCCTCGTAATGAAGCAGCTCTTT
The DNA here is from genome assembly GCF_050846875.1 of Priestia sp. TRN 1309. NCBI lineage: Bacteria > Bacillati > Bacillota > Bacilli > Caryophanales > Bacillaceae > Priestia > Priestia sp. TRN 1309. The sequence goes on from NZ_JBOZGM010000003.1 coordinate 705,328, forward strand.
AATTTCATCGGCTGCTTCTTCATCCATAATCGTTAAATAGCTCGCCACTTGTTCTTTATCCAATTCATTTAATACGTCAACGGCATCATCCGCCGACATTTCCGACAGCATGTCTGCTGCAAAATTGGGATGCATTTCTGAGAGAATTTCTTGATAATCTTCTTCTCGTATCTCTACATTTTCAAAGATATCCGCCATTTCTTCCGGAGATAACATCTCGTACAGCGCAAACCTAGAAGGCTCATCTAATTCTTCAAAAAATTGAGCTTGGTCATACGTATGCATATGTAAAAATTCTTCACGAAATGCATCGATTTCATTTTTTTCTAGAAGTGATAATAAATGTTCGGCGAACCATGCTTTTTCTTCTTTTTCAATTGAATCTGTCATGTCTTCAACCTCCCTGTCGCACAAAACTCATTTAACTTTATGATGAATTTTGTTTTTTTTCAACTCATAGCTCTTTACTCTTTTCCCAATAATATATAAGTTCTACACATAGTTTGCTCCATATAAGGGTAATTTTATATCGTCAAAGGAAAAACCTTTTAAGGATGTGGATAAAAGATGAAAGTAGATATAATAGGCGATATCCATGGATGCTATGATGAATTAAAAGCGTTAACAGAAAAACTTGGGTATGAGTGGCAAGACGGGATTCCTGTCCACTCTGACGGACGGCGCCTTGGATTTGTAGGTGATTTAACAGACCGAGGACCTCATTCACTAAAAGTGATTGAGCTCGTATGGTCACTTGTAATCAAGCATCAGCAAGCTTACTACTGTCCAGGCAATCACTGTAATAAGCTATATCGCTTCTTTTGCGGTAACAAAGTGCAAATTACTCATGGGTTAGAAACGACCGTTGCTGAGTACGAAGCCTTGCCTTCAAGAGAACAGAAATTCATTAAAAAAAAGTTTATTGAGCTTTATGAGCAATCACCTCTATATGTGCAGCTTGATCAAAATCAATTAATTATTGCTCACGCCGGCCTTAAAGCTGAATACATCGGCAGAACGGATAAAAAAGTTAAAACCTTTGTGCTATACGGAGACATTACGGGTGAAAAACATCTAAACGGTATGCCTGTCCGACGGGATTGGGCCCAACATTATAACGGAAAACCTTTTATCGTGTATGGGCATACACCCGTAGTAAAAGCCAGAAAAATTCATAATACCATTAATATTGATACGGGCGCAGTTTTTGGAGGGGCTTTAACGGCGTTTCAGTATCCTGAAGGGAATATTATATCGGTGCCTTCATCTATGCCTTATGTAGAGGAAAAATTTAATCACTTCGTGTAAAAAGAAAGTCGCTTTTCATTTAAAAAGCGACTTTTATCTTACGATTTGAAGTTTCTGCATATCTGGCGGCAAAGGTGCTGTAAAAGACAACGTTTTTTGTAAAAAAGGATGAAAAAAAGTGAGCTCATAGCTGTGGAGAGCTTGACGAGAAATAAGATGATTCGTTCCGCCGTATAGGGTATCTCCAAGCAGTGGATATCCTTTATAAGCCATATGAACACGAATTTGGTGAGTTCTCCCCGTCTCAAGCGAAAGAGCAACTTCTGTAAAAGAAGAATACGGACGAAGCGCCGTATAGTGTGTAATAGCAAACTGCCCATCTTCTCTTACTTCCCGTTCGATGATACTTGACTCTTTTCGGCCAATCGGTGCCTCTATCGTTTCCTTGCCAACAAGCTTACCATGAACAAAAGCTCGGTACACGCGTTTAATTTCATGCTCTTTTTGTGCTTTAGAGAATAAGTAATGAACGTGCCTATGCTTAGCGACAATAAGCAGCCCAGATGTGTCTCGGTCTAACCTGTTCACAAGATGAACAGTCGAGTTAATGTTATTTTTCTCATAATAATAGAGCACAGCATTACTTAGTGACCACGTTAGATGTTCTCGAGAAGGTATACTTGGCATGTTTGGCTGCTTATTCAAAACTAATATATACTCATCTTCGTATACAATATCCAAAGGTATAGCTTTAGGAAGAAGACTTTCACTTGCTTTTTCTGGTGGAAACGCTACCTTGATTTCGTCACCTTTTTGCAGAATATATCGAACCGTTGCATGCTTTCCATTTACTTCAATCGCTCCTCCTCTGAACTTAATGTCCGTCAGCGAAGCTTTGGAAATATCATGTTCTTTTAAAAATTCACGAACCGCTACACCCTCGAAAGAATGATCTACGGTCCAACTCAACGTAAAAACTTGTTTCATTCTCTTCCCTGCCTTTAATCATCACATACAAAAGAGTCTCTGACACGCTGCCAGAAAGGAAACGCGCGAAAGCGAGCAAATCGAATTTTTTCGCTTGCTACCCGAAATTGAATCGACTTTACATCTTTATGTAAAAGAGTTAAATGATCAATGGTAATTTGAAAGTCTGCGTCGTTAACAGGCTTTAACAGCGCTGTATGATGTCCAGGAAGAACCAATGGAGAACCTATCGTACGGAACACTCGATTGTTAATAGAAGCCATTTCAGCAATTTGAATAGCTTGAAGCGAAGGATGTAAAATCGCGCCTCCAAGGGATTTGTTATAAGCTGTACTTCCCGAGGGAGTGGATACGCAAAGGCCGTCTCCTCGGAATGTCTCAAATCGCTGCCCTTTAATTTCCACATCCATTACTAAAGAGCCTTCTACACTTTTCACCGTACATTCATTCAGAGCTAAATATCGAGCTTCGCGTCCACCGTTCGTATAGCGGATAATCACTTCGAGCAGTGGATACTCTACAGTCTGATAGGGTGTCTTTGCAATAGCAATCACCAGCTTCTCAATCTCATCAGGTGTCCAATCTGCGTAAAAGCCTAAATGACCGGTATGAACCCCAATAAAAGCCGTCTTGTCAAGTCGGTTTCGATAGCGGTGAAACGCGTAGAGAAGCGTTCCATCCCCCCCTACTGACACTACAATATCAGGCTGGTTTTCATCATATTCTAAATGAAAATCTAATAAATACGTTTTCATTTTTTGCATAAGCGTATTTGATATTTGGTTGCCTTTTGATGTAATAGCAAATTTTATTTTCTCCACCTAATTCTCTCCCCCTATCCATCCAGTGTACAAAGCTGTTGCTGAGTCATACCTAAGATTCTTCCGCCGATTCTTTTTTTCGTGAGAAAATAGCCTGGGCTTCTTGAATCTCACCTCGTATTTGAGACATTTCTTCATCGAGCTGAGTAGCCGCTTCAGAAGCACGCTGAAGTCGCTTTTTGATATTCTCAGGGAATTTCCCGCTGTACTTATAATTTAAAGAATGCTCAATTGTAGCCCAAAAATTCATAGCCAGTGTACGAATTTGAATTTCCACTAAAATTTTCTTTTCACCTTTAATTGTCTGAACAGGATAACATACGACCACATGATATGAACGATAGCCGCTTTCTTTTTTATGAAGAATATAATCTCTTTCTTCAATCAATTCAAAGTCTGTGCGCTGACGAAGGAGCTCTACGACCGCTTTAATATCGTCCGTAAATTGACACATCATACGGAGTCCTGCAATGTCCTGCATCTCTTCCTCTAAGCGATCGAGAGAAATTCCTTTTCGAGTCGCTTTATCCAAAATACTGGCGATAGGCTTTACTCGTCCCGTCACGAATTCAATAGGTGAATGCGTAGACTTCATATCATACTGTGAACGAATTCCTTTTAATTTCACCTTAAGTTCTTCAACGGCTTGTTTATACGGTGCTAAAAATAAATCCCAATGCCTGATCATTAATAACACCCCCCTTTTTTCTCTCTGTTACTTATTTTCTTTATCTAAAAAAACTTCCTCTACTCTTGCTACCATCTCGTCTCCATAATTCACATTTCCTTCGATGTTACTGATGAGATAAGACAGCTCTTCTTTAACGGCTGATAGCTCAATTACTTCCTTATTAATTTCTAAAAATACTTTCATATCTTTATGTAAGACGTGCTTTAAATTCGCCCAAATATTATCACTAAGGCCAACATACATAAATTGATCATTAATATCTACAACATATACAAATGACATGTTATCTGAGTCAACAAGCATTTGTTTTGTATCTTCCAATTGTTCAATTTCCGTCTCAATAGGGTCTGCTTTTAAATGTAATTCATTTGATTTCATCACACAGGTAGTGATGTCAATTCGATTGTGCATAAATAAACTCCTTCCAACTATACAATTCGTTACTATTTTAACACATTCCAGGAACGTTTAATAAAGGTAAAACCTAAACAATCCGTATTTCTTCATTTTCCAAGTTCCCCATATGGATATTCCTGTTAGGAAATGTAGTTTTACTGTCTCAAAAAGTGTGATAAATTAAGATGGAAAGTGCCTTACCAAAAGACCTAAATTAAAAGGATGATTTCATTGAAACAAGAAATTGAAATTGAATTTAAAAATATAGTAACGAAAGAAGAGTTTGATCGTCTCCGCTCACATTTTCAATTAACTGAAAATCAGTTTATTTCTCAAGAAAACCACTATTTTGATACACCTGCTTTCTCATTGAAAGACTGCGGAGCTGCCCTGCGAATTCGAAGCAAAAAAAATAAATTCGTTCTCACGCTAAAACAGCCTCATCAAGAGGGCCTTTTAGAAACACATGAAGCATTAACAAATGAACAAGCTAAAGAATTGCTAGATGGCAGCGCCAAGATTCCGTCAACGATTCAACAGCTTATTACTGATTTACAAGTCGATAGCCATTCGCTAACTTATTTTGGCACTTTGCGTACAAGTCGAGCAGAAATTCCATATAAGAACGGGTTACTTGTACTCGATCATAGCTTTTATCTAGGTGCTGAGGACTATGAACTCGAATACGAAGTAACCGATGCCAATGAAGGGGCAAAATATTTTGAGCAATTGCTTATGGAGCTTGATATTAAAAAGAAACCAACGGAAAACAAAATTCGACGGTTTTACAAGCGAAAGTATACGTTAATGGATGGAGAATAAATTCATGAGCATGAATATTAACCATTACATGTCTTCCGTTCAATTTCCTGGAACTCAGCCATTTTCAGTTAACAACCAGCTGCCAACAGCTAACGTGATGCTTGGTACAACTTTACTCTCTGTATTTGCTCAGCTTTTTCAAGACTACGTCAATCAAGAGCCTCAAATGAGTACCAACCTTTACTTGCAGGCAGCGCAGATGTTTCCAGCTACAGCGGTTCAAACGCAATCCCAGCCATCTGTTTCTTCTTCAGATAAGGCAGCCGCTTCAACTGCTGCCTTATCTGCACAAAAAAACGAAACGGCAAAGGCCAGTTCTCAGGATGTACAAACGATAATTAATGAAGCAGCTGCACGCTACCAGCTGGATCCTAAACTTATTCGTTCTGTTATTAAACAAGAGTCAAATTTTAATCCCTCTGCCAAAAGTTCTGTCGGAGCGGCTGGGCTTATGCAGCTAATGCCAGCAACCGCTAAAGCTCTTGGTGTAGAAGATCCGTATGACTCCAAGCAAAATGTATTTGGAGGAGCCAAATATCTTCGACAAATGTTAGATAAATACGACGGAAACGTGAAATTAGCGTTGGCAGCCTACAATGCTGGACCAGGTAATGTCGATAAATACGGCGGAGTACCTCCTTTTCAAGAAACGCAAAAATATGTAAATAAAATTATGTCTTCTTATCTCGTGTAAAAGAGTCCAATCATTCGCGACTCGACCATGGAATGACTGTAGTTTGTCGAGGTTACACTATATAAATAGAAGGAAACGTTTGTGAAAGGATTCCTTTGTTTCTCATACTAAGTGATTCGCCACAGCATCATAGACTTTTCTTATGTAAAATTCCACTTTATCTCTTTTCCAGTAGAAGAAGTAAGCGGATAGTTTGAGTTAACGAAATGACACTGCTAAAATTAAGGAAAGTAAAAAACACCAAAGAGTTAAGACGTATATTTCTTATAACAAAGGAGTTATCAACATGAGAGAAAAAATCCACTCCCCTTACGAATTATTAGGCGGTGAACATACGATTTCAAAACTTGTTGATGCTTTTTATACACGCGTTGGACAACATCCTGAGCTCGCGCCAATTTTTCCTGATGATTTAACAGAAACAGCACGAAAGCAAAAGCAATTTCTGACACAATATTTAGGAGGGCCTTCGCTATACACTGAAGAGCATGGTCACCCTATGCTGAGAGCTAGGCATCTTCCTTTTGAAATTACACCGTCAAGAGCCAAAGCCTGGCTGACGTGTATGCATGAAGCAATGGACGAAATTAATTTAGAAGGCCCTGAGAGAGATGAACTTTATCATCGTCTTATTTTAACTGCCCAACACATGATTAATTCACCGGAACAGACAGATGAGAAAGGATTTTCACATTGAGTAATCTAAACAGCCAATACCCATCCTTGCATCAGCTTTGTCAAGGTTCAAATAAAAAACCGCTTGAAATCTATGTATTTGTTGACCCTCTTTGTCCAGAGTGCTGGGCACTCGAGCCTATTCTAAAGAAGTTACAAATAGAATATGGTCAGCTGTTATCCCTCAAGCATGTGCTTGGCGGAAACTTGCAGCAATTAAATATTGGAGCACAGCAGAGATTTGAACATATTGCAAAATCGTGGGAGAAAACTGGAAGCCGCTCCGGCATGTCATGTGACGGCAACCTGTGGCTTGAAAACCCCATCGATACTCCTTACGCTGCATCAATTGCAATTAAAGCGGCCGGGCTGCAAGGAAAGAAACAGGGCATTCGCTTTTTGAGAAGACTTCAAGAAGTAGTATTTTTAGAAAAACAAAATGTTACAGAAGAATCTGTCTTAATACAATGTGCAAAACATGTGGGGCTAGATGTTAATGAATTTGTAAAAGATTTGCATTCAGATTACGCTGCGAAGGCTTTTCAATGTGATTTAAAAATCACATCGGAAATGGATGTCGATGAGATTCCAACTCTTGTGTTCTTTAACGAAAAAGTTGAAGAAGAAGGCATTAAGATATCAGGATACTATTCGTACGAAACATATGTACACATCATTAAAGAGATGTTAGAAATTGACCCAGATCCAGCTTGTCTTCCGCCTCTTCGTTCATTTTTAAGCTATTTTCAATTTGTTGCTTCAAAAGAAGTTGCAGTTGTGTATGGTTTATCATTAGAAGAGGCTGAAAAAGAATTGAAAAAACTTCAGCTTCAGCAGATTGTTGAAAGAGTTCCTGTCAAATATGGAACCTTTTGGAGAAGTACTGAAAAGAGCTGTTAATTATTAAATGTTGATGCTTATCCTAAGCATCAACTACACAAAAAAGACTTGGCTTTCGCCAAGTCTTTTCGTTTGTCTTAAGACAACAAGGGGATGGGAGAAATTTTTCACGGTCAAACAAAGGGGTATATGTTTGTTTTGTGATAAACTTCACGATTAATACTATAGCAAATTATGTCGACTTTTGGCAACCCCTTTTTTCAATTTTATTCACTTTTTTATAAAAAAACTTCATAAACAGCCAGATTCACTCATATAGTACAACCAATTATGCTTTTAATAGAGGTGTTAACTATGAAAATTGCTGGAATTACTTTAGGGGTTGTGATTCTTTTGTTTTCTTTTTTATTCTATATTTTATCTCTTATGCAGCTTGTTCCTCTCATTATCGCAGGCCCTCTCTTATTTTTAGCTATTCTTATTATTTTTACATTGCTTAACAATCACAACAAATTTCGGGGATTTAAAAAATGAAGCAGGATACAGCTCCTGCTTCATTTTAATTTTATTGATTTAATAAACGTTCCATTTCCGTTAATTTCTCTTCAAATACGGCTAGCGCTTCTTCGATAGGCTGAGATGTTGTCATGTCCACTCCTGCTTTTTTCAACACTTCAATTGGATAATCAGAGCTTCCTGACTTTAAGAAACCTACATAGCGCTCAACAGCTGCATCTCCTTCTTCAAGGATTTGCTTGCTTAATGCCGCTGCTGCACTGAATCCTGTAGCATATTGATAAACGTAGTAATTGTAGTAGAAATGCGGAATACGAGCCCATTCTAACCCAATCTCTTCGTCAATTACTAAGTTGTCTCCAAAATATTTTTTATTTAAGTCATAATATAATTTTGTTAATAATTCAGGTGTAAGCGGCTCTCCGTTTTGAGCACGCACGTGCACATCGTGCTCAAATTCAGCAAACATCGTTTGACGGAATACCGTACCGCGGAACCCTTCTAAATAATGGTTAAGCAAGTACAAACGCTGCTTTTCATCATCAATCGTTTTTAGTAAATAATCGTTTAGAAGCGCTTCATTACACGTGGAAGCTACTTCTGCCACAAAGATTGAATAATCTCCATAAGGATATGGCTGCGTTTTTCTTGTGTAATAACTGTGTACAGAATGGCCAAATTCATGGGCTAGTGTAAACAAGTTATTTACATTATCCTGCCAGTTCATTAAGATATAAGGATTGGTGCCGTACGTTCCTGAAGAATAAGCACCGCTTCGCTTGCCTTTGTTCTCATGAACATCTACCCAACGATTTTCAAATCCTTCTTTTAACACATTAAGGTAGTCTTCACCTAGTGGTTTCAGACCTTTTAAAATATAATCTTTTGCTTCTTCATACGTTACTTCCATTTTTACGTCTTTTACTAAAGGCGTATAGAGATCATACATATGAAGCTCTTCAATTCCCAATACTTTCTTACGTAAATCAATATATCGATGCAATAAATGCAAATTATCGTTCACTGTTTTAACTAAGTTATCGTATACTTCTTCTGGGATATTATTTGTGCTAAGAGCTGAGTGACGAGCTGAATTATAGTGACGAACGCGGGCGCTAAAATTATCTTTCTTCACCGTGCCGCTTAATGTACTTGCAAACGTATTTTTAAATTTACCGTACGTTTCGTACACCGCTTTAAACGCTTCTTCTCGTACGCGGCGATCGCTGCTTTCTAAAAAACGAATATAGCGTCCGTGCGTAATTTCTACTTCTTCTCCATTTTCGTCTTTAATAGAAGGAAATTCTAAATCCGCGTTGTTTAACATTCCAAACGTGTTGCTTGAAGATCCTAATACTTCAGAAGCCTGAGCGAGAAGCGCTTCTTCGCTTTCTGATAAAATGTGCGGACGCTCGCGAGTAATTTCATCTAATGCATGAGCATATAACTTTAGCTCTTTATGTTCCGCCATGTATTGTTTAATTTTTGATTCTTCAATAGACAAAATTTCTGGTGTTACATAAGATAGTGCACTTGCAATTTGAGTATAAAGTGTTTTGATGCGATCATTTAACCCTTGATAAAAAGAATTAGTGGTATCTTGATCGTAGCGCATATGAGCATATGTATAAAGTTTACTAACGCGCATTGTGAGCTCGTCTTGCTCTTGAAGAGCGTCGTATAAAGTTTGAGCGGACTCTCCAAGTTTCCCTTTGAATTTTTCCATTTTTGGAATAAGAGCTTTTACTTCTTCAAATTCTTTTTCCCATGCGTCATCTGAAGCAAAAATATCTTCTAGTTTCCACGTATCTTCTACTTTTATCTCGCTTCTACTTGGTAACTTTTTTACTTTTGATTGTTCACTCATGGTCATCCCTCCATCTTTTTCTACCTGTCTATAACTGTTCGCTTTTTCTAAGGCGAATCCTTTTTATTTCTTTGGTTATTGTATGTTGTTTTAAAAGAATTAATCAAAAGTCAGTACGCTTTTGAAAAAAGGATTCTTTCTTAAGCGTACTGATTTTCAGTGGTTATGTCACTTCTTTTGCTTGATTTAACCACTTTTTCATCATCTGTCCATCTTCTAAAAAAGCATCGGATGTTTGCTTTGGAATCGTATAAGGCCTTCTGATTTTGTATAACCCAGAAGTTATAGACGTTAGTATCCCTAACCGGCATAATACCTCTATATACTCAAACAAGGGCTGTGCTACAACAACAGGGGCCATCGGCAAAGACCGAAACACAATATGCCTCTGATGAATTCTGTAGAGCCATATCCTGCATAACTCTTTTTCTGTAACTAAATCCCCTACCTGCTTCTGCTGCATTAAATCAAGAAGCAGCCACGTTTGCCATATGGTAGCAGACGTTTCAATCATGTATAAAGAAGGCAGCGGCATGCCCGCTTCTGCTGGAATATGAGAAGGAGGAATATTGTTTTCATAAAGAGCGTGTAAAAAAGGCTGAAGCTTCTGATTAGGATAGAGGATATAATGCGTTCTCCATGCCTTCTTTTTCTTTACCCATGAAGAGAAAAATTGAGGCTGTGTATGTGTAGAAAAAAGATCATGAAAGGTATGCTCGTGAGGAGAGAGCACGACAAGCTGTGCATAACAAATTTGAGATGAAAAAGGCATAAGATGTTCAAGTTTCAACAGCTGATTAGTAGAAGGTGAAAAATAAAGAAGTGTGGGCGTATAATCGGAAAGAGTGAGAAACTGCCACTCTTGAAAAGAAAGTTGATACATATAAGTGGATAAGCGTTTCATTCTTTTTGCTCCCATAATCCAAAGAGGCATATAATTTCCTTTCTCATAATGAATAGAACGTTTGGTTAGCACTGAGGAAGATAAGGACGCACATTGAAATTCGATTGCATATTTTTGCGAAGGGGTATCTATAAGAAGATCTGGACGCTGCATAATGTCAGGAAGGTAACTTTCTAACTCGACTTCAAGATGAGAACTAAACCAGTGAAACAGCTTTCGCTTTCCGTCAAGATGATAATCTGTTTCACCTTCATGCTGAGCGACGCACGTTTTTTTCAGGTGAGCAAAATGAGGGATTTTTTTTGTACCTACCTTTAACTGTACAGGGGATTGACAAGAGGGACAGTAGAACTGCTTTTCTTTTTTCCACAGCTTAAGCTGTTCAAGCGAAAAGCGCTGAGCTAGTGAAATGAGGCCTTCTTCTGTTCGGGCAACTAACAATCGTACATTTCTCCTTCCTATAGTAGCGAGCTATACCCTTGTATTCGACATCTTTCTACTAAACCCTTTTCTTTCAGAAAAAAACCACATTGCAGCATACGCAATGTGGTTTACAGCGATTATAATAGCGGTGAAAGCAAACGAGCTGTTGATTCAAACAGCCGCTGTATAAATGGCCGCTTTTCAAAGTCTTTAAAGTGAAGCTCACTCGTTTCTTCTAAATCTTGCATATATTCATATACGAGCTTTTGGGTACTAGCTGTGCGATATAAAAAAGCATTTACTTCAAAATTCAGATGAAAGCTTCTCATATCCATGTTAGCTGTTCCAATAGAGGCAATTTCTCTATCAACAATCACAATCTTGCTGTGCATAAATCCTTTTTTATACTCGTAAATTTTCACACCTGCTTCTAGCAGCTCAGGAAAATAAGAGCGTGATGCATGAAAAACAATTTTTTTATCGGGCTTCTGAGGTACAAGAAGCCTTACATCTATACCGCTTAAAGCAGCTACTTTGAGAGAAGTAAAAATATCTTCATCAGGTATGAAGTAAGGAGAAGCAATCCAAATGGACTCTTTCGCAGACGTAATCATCGAAAAAAATAAGTGTTTAATAATTTCCCACTCACGGTCTGGTCCGCCGGCAATCATTTGAACACCGCCGCACTTTTCCATATCAATGTCAATTAAATCCGGCGATAGATACGTTTGAGTAAGCATCGTCTGTCCTGTCATATAATACCAGTCTTGCAAGAAAATAAGCTGTAATGAACGGACTGCCTCACCCTTCACCATCAAATGAGTATCTCTCCAAAAGCCAAAATGCCGACTTTTTCCGAGATATTCATCACCAATGTTCAAACCTCCTACAAATCCAATTGTTCCATCAATGACTACAATTTTACGATGATTACGGAAGTTGATTTTATTATTGAGAAATGGAAGTCTCACCGGCAAAAACGGAATCATTTCTACGCCCGCGTTTCTTAACTCATGAATATAATGCGGTGAAAGCTGAAAACTGCCCACGGCATCATACAAGAAACGTACATAAACTCCTTCTTGTACTTTCTGAATTAAAATATCTTTAATTTGTTCTCCTAAGTGATCATGTCGTACGATGTAATACTCTAAATGGATATGATGCCTTGCATGCTTTAAAGATTCCATAATTTCGTGAAATGTCTCTTTTCCATTCGTCAATGCGCGCGTATCTGAAGAAAAAGAAATGGGACTCTTGCCAAGCCTCACGGCTAGCTTCAGCATTTGCTTCCTACTGGTGCCCAACTGTTCAAAGTGATTTTCTAATATACCAGAATCTCTTTCCATCTTTAAAAGCACCTGTTCATCCAGCTTTGCTTTTTTAGCAAATAAACGCCGTTTTCGCGTATTGCGTCCAAATAACAAATAAAAAAAGAACCCTATTACTGGAAAACCGCCTAATACTACGAGCCACGTTAGCGTTTGAGTTGGATGACGGTTTTCTAATGAAATAACAAGACCGATGAAAACAACACTAATCGTAATTAAGATACTTAGCACGCCAATAAATTTACCGTCCCAATACCCTTTTGTAAAATAAAGCAAGGCAATAATACCAACAACAAAAATTAAAAGCTGTAATCTATTTTTCAACTTGTTTTCACCTATCCTAAAACCAATCTTTCATCATTCATAACAGGTTTCTATACTGTTATTATCCTCAAACTTGGTATTTTAACACTACACTTTCCCGTGTAGGAACCAGCCGCCTGCTTTTTCTACCTATACTGTTCGACATGAGCGGAGAGCTTTTCCAAAAAAGAGGACAAAACAAAGACCGATTTCATATACATGAAATCGGCTGCTATTATCGTAAAGGAAAATACTGTTTTACTTGTTCAAGTGCATTTTCACTGATTAATTCTTTTCCATATTCCATTAAACGATGAACTGTTACATTTGATTCATTTGCATATTCTAAAATGATACTTAAAATGTTATCAATTTCAGCTACAAAGTCTTCATCATCTGTAAACTCAACGTATAAATAATATTTCCCTTCAAACACGTACATGCTGTTGATGATATCATCTAACTCTAAATGGTGACTTAAGGAAATTAAATGTTCTAAGTCTTGAAAGCGTGCGACGAACTGTAGCCCTTCGTCTTCTATAATTTCTTCTTCAAAATCAGCTTTTTTATTTTGATTCGCTTGATGATCAAGCAACGCTTCAATTTTTCCATCTACAGGGATATCGATTTTATCATTTTCACCAACAGGTACTTCGAACTTTTGACCGTCTTTTGAAACTTGTGCTCTTGTTACGATAACCTCTAGCCCCTTCTCAAGCGCATGTACTTGAATCCAAAGAGGACCTTCTGCTACAAACTCTTCTTCTTGATGAATTTCGTCCATCATCTCCCAGAATAGCTCTTCACTGCGCTCACGGCTAAACCAAATTTCATTGCGATCAAATCCACGTTCTTCAATATCTACGTAAGTGACAAAGAATTTTACTGTGTTTTCATTAATGCGTTCGATTTCCATTATCATCTCTCCCTTCGGAAAAATCAGTGAAGGTAATCCGGCCATTTCGAACATTACCCCTAAACGATGAAGGGACTATTTTACCCCCGTGTTAAAGCAATATTACATGTACTTTCTCACTTTGTAAAGCATTCTAACTTGGGATATACAAGCATACACTATTTGAGTGAACCTTGTATATCTATTTTATGACAAAATGCGAAAGAAAGGAAATAAAAAATACTCTGACAACTCATAGCCACCTTACACCTTACTTTGTTATATACATAATCTCTTTACCCTATGAACGCTTTTTGTTAAAAATGAACACAGATAAAGCAATATGAGCTACTTATCCTTACATATTGGGAGGGAAGACTATTGGATTTAGAATTAATAACCTCCATTCTTCTTATTATCGGTATCGATATTGTATTAGGTGGAGACAACGCTATTGTTATTGCCTTAGCAAGCCGCAATTTACCTGAACATCAACGAAATAAAGCTATTTTTTTAGGGACTGGCTTAGCTGTGATCGTTCGCATTGTACTTACTATTTTAGCTGTTTATTTACTAACTATTCCTTACTTGCAGCTCATCGGCGGTTTTTTATTAGTGATCATTGCCTTTAAGCTGCTTGCATCAGAAGGTGACGATGCATCTTCAATTCGTGCAGGTGTGACGTTAGGCGCCGCTGTGAGAACGATTGTATTTGCTGATATTGTAATGGGACTAGATAATGTAATAGCTGTGGCAGGCGCAGCTCATGGAAATATTATCTTGGTTGTCACGGGACTACTCGTATCCGTCCCTATTATTGTTTGGGGAAGCAAGCTCATTTTGTATTTGATGGAACGGTTTCCCCTGCTTGTTTACGGCGGAGCAGCTATTTTAGCTTATACTGCTGGAAATATGATTGGACATGAAAAGAACTTACATTCATTCTTTGCAGACCATACATCTCTAGGAACATTTATTCCGTTTATAACAATTGCTGTTGTGCTGATAAGCGGCATGGCTGTTAATAGCTTTCGTTCAACTAAATGATACAGAAAAGGCCATACTAAACATTTTTATTTAGTATGGCCTTTTCTTTAGTTTAATGAGCACAGCAGTCTTTTATTCATAAAACACTTTGTACACTTAAAAAATAATCTCTGTGAGTAAAAAAAGAATAGATGGTACGAGTAAGCAACCAAGACCTGTATAAAATGTAGCTGTCATGGCTCCGTAAGGTACAAGTTTTACATCTGTCGCCGCTAAACCAGCTGCTACACCGCTCGTCGTCCCCATAACTCCTCCATAGATCATTGCTGTACGAGGGTTGTTTAATTTGATTTTCTTAGCAAATATCGGTGTCAAAATCATAACTGAAATGGATTTAATTAATCCTACAGCTATACTTAACGCGATAATATCAGAAGAGGCTCCAATCGCAGTTCCAGAAACCGGTCCCACAATATAGGTCACAGCTCCTCCTCCAATTGTAGTCAAAGCAACGGGATCTCTATACCCAAAACAAAGAGCAATAATTACACCTAGTACAAAGGAATAGAAAACCCCAAAAAACAAAGCCGTAATCCCGCTGATTCCCGTTTTTTTGACTTCGCTAAAATTGGCACCGAACGCAGTAGCAATAATGGCAAAATCTCGCAGCATCCCCCCGCCCATTAAACCAATTCCTGAAAATAACTGTATATCAGAAATCCCTTTTTCTCCTCCTGTATTCATTCCACCGATATAAGCAAGGATTAACCCAAACATAATAGCAATAGCAGATCCGTGAACTCTTCCTTTTGTTAATTTATCTGATAAAAAATAAGCAATATACATGACAATCCCAATAATAGCAAATGCCGTAATCAGTCCGTTATTTTCTAATCCTTCTTTAATCATATTCATCATTTTATCTGCTCCTTAGGTAAAATAGAAAGCTCTATTTCTTGTTCATTCACCTTCGCTTTCTCTCCTATTCTGCTGATAAATGGTATGGATAAAAAGCCTACTACGACTACTACCACCCCTGCAAGAATCGCCATGCCTCCTCCATCAAGAGCAGCTACAACATTTTGCTGTGCAGACATCGCTACCACGATAGGAATATAAATTCCTCCCCAAAAAGCAATGCCTTCTTCGGATTTTACTTGGAGCTTATTTTTCTTCTTTAAATAATCCACCGCTAGTACAAGAAGAAGCATGGATACCCCTACTCCCCCAACGTTGGCTTCTACTCCCATCAGCCCTCCTAATGCGTCCCCTACAATTACTCCTATTAACATGCAAATAGACAGCAGCGCTACACCGAAGATTATCATATTACTTCCTCCCCAACCTATCATTGAAAGCGTTTACTTTATGGTTTAAAAATAGTGTAAAGGAAAAAAGTTGAATAACCTATGCATTTTTAGTTATATACTTATATCAAAAATGACATAATGCAGTTTTTCTCTACTGTTCATTTTAGATTTATTCGAAAAAGAAATAAAAACCATGACATTTAGTCATGATTCTTATATGTATTCATGAGGCATATCCGAGGGTAAATGTTTAAAATAATCAATCACAAACTGCCTGAAGATTTGTTGTAAATCCGTCACGTAGCCTCCATTGTTCCAAGTTAAAAAGATTGTACGTTCAAATGTTTCTTCTTCAATTTTTAGCAGTTTTACATCCTTTCCTGTAGAACCTCCCCACGTCACTTCAGGAATAAAACCTATTCCTTGCTTTGCTCTAATCAAACCTCTCACTGTTGCTGGATCATCGCTTTCAAACGTAATTTGAGGTACAAAATTCTGTTCCTTACAAATCGCATCCGTTATTTTTCTTAGCTCTTTCCCTTTCTTTAGCACAATGAATTTCTCATTTTTAAGTTCATTTAACTTTACACGTGATTGCTTGGCTAAATGATGATCAAGAGGGACTGCAAGCAAAATCGATTCACGAAGTAAAGGAGTATGTTCGATCTGACGGGTTGTTAATGGAAAAGCTGAAATACATAAATCAAAATCAGGCTGTGAATAGCTATTAGTCAAATGCTGCATTAGCCGAAAACGCACCTGAGGATATTGCTCACGAAACCTGCTTAATAGCTCTGGAAGTAAATGTGAACTAGCTAACACAACAAGACGAATTTCTTCACATGGATCGTTCGACATATCCTTTAGCTCATGCTTTGCGTCTTCTAATGTTTTTAAAGCACGTTCTACTTTGGAACAGAACGCTTTACCGTACCGATTTAATTTAATGTATTTACCGTTTCGATCAAACAAACGAATGCCTAGCTCTTTTTCCAACTGTGAAATCGTTTTGCTGAGCGCAGGCTGAGATACGTATAGCTCTTCAGCCGCTTTGCTGATATGTTCTAGTCTAGCAACTACTTGGAAATATTTTAGCTGTAAAAGCTCCAATCCGTTCACCACCACTTTTATATGTTTAATTACTCTCTTTCTTTATTAATTACATATATACTTCATTTCCCCTGCTATTTCGACAAAAAATAAGCAGCAGAGGCCATTTGGCTCCCTGCTGCTTATTTTTTATATACCAACTTCAAGCAAACGTTACTTGGTTGGTTTCGTATTTAAATCTTAAACAGACAAATATAAAAATTAACCATTCACAAGTCTTTGAGCTTCGCGAAGTTGGAAAGTACGCACTTTACGTGGTAAGAAACGACGGATCTCGTCTTCATTATAACCAACTTGTAGACGTTTTTCATCAATGATAATCGGACGGCGCAATAAGCCAGGATTTTGCTGAATTAATTCATACAAATCTTGTAAAGGCATAGCGTCTACCTGAACGTCTAGTTTTTGGAAAGTTTTCGAACGTGTTGAAATGATTTCATCTGTTCCATCTTCTGTCATACGTAAAATTTCTTTAATCTCATCGATTGATAACGGCTCTGAAAAGATATTACGCTCTGTATATCCAATATCATTTTCCTCTAACCAAGCTTTCGCTTTACGACAAGATGTACAACTTGGTGATGTATATAATGTAACCATTTACTCCTTCACTCCTTCTATCATAATCGGTCATAACATTCAAAACATGAACTGTAAATCATGTTGTTTTATACAAACTTCAACGAGTGTAAATATTTAATGACTGATAATGAAAATCGATACTACTTTATAATTACTTTTAAAAAATAATATCTATTTGCATTATACTATAAACTTCATCGGAATGATATACTTTTTAAAGTGAACTAGTACATTAGTTCGTTCCTTCACTGTCATTATTTTCATTACCGATTTTCTTCATTATTTATTTACCACACTACTATTACGAATAAACCTGTAGATTAGTTTCATTTTTTTATTATTTTTTTCTTTCACAAATTCCTCGAACTTTTCAGTCACTAAAAAAGCCTTGCAGAAGAAATGACTTTTCTGCAAAGCTTTTGAGATAATCTCTTATTTATTTAATAGCTGATGTGCTTTTTCCTCGTCTCATTAAGATAGGATACAGTAAAAGCCCGATTACAAATAATCCAATACCTAGGAAAAATGTTTTTAAATCAGCTGTCCCTGTCTTAATCACCCATAGCGAATAAATAAGTGCTAACGAAGCAATAATTCCGTCTTTTACTCGCGATCCTTTAATCGTGTCGTACGTCTCACCCGTCACAATAAGCTTTAATTGATAAACTGTCGTCACGAAATAAGGAACTAAATAGGCAAGAGTAGCTACAACGATAGCGAAATTATAGGCTTGCGAAACTGTGCCTGAAATAGTCGCAAACAAAAACAACTGTGTTAAGCCATTTGTTAATGTTAGTGAGCGGGCTGGACTATTGTTCTGATTCGTTTTAGCAAACCACTGTGGAAACAACCCTGATTTTGCTGCTTGATAAGGAACTTCTGCACTAACAACAATCCATCCAACAGTAGAACCTAATAAAGATATAAGTGCTAAAATGGCCATTACGTAAGCACCTCTATGTCCAATAACCATTTCTAACGTATCTACCAAAGGCTTTTGAGACTGCTGAAGCTGAGCTGTCGAAAGAATCCCCATAGCTAGAAGTGTAATCCCCACATAGATAACCATTGAGATTAATAATCCAAGCAGCGTTGCTTTCTTTACTACTCTTTGTGATTTTGCACGATTAGATAACAGTACAGCTGATTCAATTCCGATAAATGCCCACAGCGTAGCAATGGCTGCTCCATTGACCTGACTTCCTAATCCTACATTTATACCCTTTGAATTAACAAATTCTGTACTGACGAGGTTGGATGCGCTAAATAGCGATAGCGCCACAACAATAAATAAACCGAATCCAATAATTTTAGCTGCCGTTGTGATAAAGTTAATATTACCGGCGCTATTGATATCTCGCTGCAAAATAGCTTGAATTCCCCATAATACAACAGAACATACTAAAAACGTAATAAATTTCCCAGCTTCTAATTGAAAATCTCCGACTGAAAATAAAATATCCTTACTCTCCATTACTGGAAAGAACGTTGTTAAATATCCCGCAAACGATATGATGACAGATGCTGTTGCAGCCCAGTTTGCTGCCCAATAACCCCAAGCCATGCTATACCCAGCTACTTTACCTGCTTTAGGCGATGAAAAAAGGTTCGCTGCATAACTTTGAGGCCCTCCTTTTAATTCAGGCTTTCTCATAACTAAGTTCCCGAACACAAGAGCAATCATGAACACGCCAAGACCTGTTGCAATCCAAGCAAGTGTTGAACCAATTGGACTTGATACGTTTGCTAAATTAGAAGGAAGCATAAATACTCCGCCGCCTACCATATTACCAACTACAAAGGCTGTTAAAAACCAAAGTCCCCATTTTTTGTCTTTCATTTGCTGTGTCTCCTTTTGCCTTCTAAAAGCTTAAACTTTTGACATAGAAAGCTCGATGCTAATCTATTAAAACATAGAAATTATTTATTTCTTCATTTGTTTAACAATATAATATATTAGCACACTAAAGCAAAAAGTGAAATAATAAATCCTTCATTTTCTTTTGGAAAAAAATGCGGCTGAGACATAACTCCATTCATCTATAGATGAACAGACGGGATATATGAGCTCGTGTGGATTGCGCTTGTGACACCGCTGTTCATTTCCATGCAAGACTTCGCTTTCCGCAGGCGGCCGGTGAGCCTGTCTCGCTTTTCCCGCAGAAGTCTTCGCCTTGTCCTCCAATCAACAGCTAGAAGCCCCTACATACAGTAAACCTACGTTCACCCTACAAATAAAAAAATCCGAACGCGTTAGATTCTTAATCAAGAATTCAACGCGTTCGGATTTCCCTTCAACAAAAATAGGTTTGTCTCAGCCTTATTTTTTATCTTTTATGAAAACCTTTTGAATAGTAAATAATAACCAACAAAATAAACCATATCGGACCTACAATAAGGGCTATTCTTGTATCAGAGGAGAAACCCATCACCACTACTACCCCCGCTAAGAAAGCAAGAGCGAGATACGACGTATACGGGAAGAACGGAAGCTTATATTTTAAATCACTTACCTGCTGATCGCTTAATCCTCTGCGGAAGCGAATTTGAGAAAGTAAAATAATTCCCCATGTCCAAATCGCTCCAATAGTAGCGATACTTGTCACCCACGTGAACACTTTATCAGGAACAACATAGTTTAAGCCAACTCCGAGTAGCAGTACAACAGCTGAAGCAATAACTGCTGCACCAGGCACGCCGCCTTTTGTTAAATTGGCATAGCGTTTTGGTGCTTCCCCGTGCTGAGCTAAATTAAATAACATACGGCCTGTACTAAAAATCCCACTGTTACAAGAAGATAAAGCCGCTGTTAACACTACAAAGTTTATAATCCCTGCTGCAGCGGGAATTCCAGCTTTATCAAATGTTAAAACAAATGGGCTTCCTTGTGTTCCGATCTCTGGCCAAGGATAAATAGACATAATAACAAACAAAGCTCCGATATAAAAAATCAAAATTCTCCACAGTACATTATCAATTGCTTTTGTTAATGTCTTTTCCGGATTTTTCACCTCTCCTGCTGTTACCCCAATCATTTCAATACCGAGGTAAGCAAACATAACCATTTGAAGTGATAGAAGAACACCTTTCATACCATTCGGGAAAAAGCCACCGTGATTCCATAAATTACTGATTCCTGTTGCAATGCCGCCATTTCCAATTCCAAAGATAATCATGCCTAGACCAAGCACAATCATAAGGATAATCGTTACTACTTTAATAAGAGAAAACCAAAACTCTAGTTCACCATATGCTTTTACAGCTAAAAAGTTAACGCCTGTCATGATAACAAGCGCTGCAAGTGCCCATATCCACTGAGGCACACCCGGGAACCAAAAATCCATATATACTCCAACGGCTGTAATTTCAGCCATACATGTAATAATCCACATAAACCAGTAGTTCCAGCCTGTTAAATAACCAGCGAGTGGTCCCAAATAATCGTTAGCATACTTACTAAAAGAACCGGCTACTGGATTTTGTACTGCCATTTCACCTAACGCTCTCATAATAAAAAACATAATAAGACCACTGATTCCATACATGATAAGAATACCAGGACCTGCTAACCGAATAGCGGATGCAGAACCTAAAAACAGTCCAACTCCGATAGCTGCGCCTAAAGACATTAAGCTAATATGTCTTTCCTCAAGTCCACGGCTTAATTCTTTTTCTTGCGTGTTCCCTTGCATAATTCTCTCTCCTAACATGTCCATTTCATTTAATAGCAGATAATTAACTTATTTTCCAAACAAATAATTCTAGGCAGTGTATGTACTAAAAATCTGATATTGCAAGTTCCACACCTGCATTTTTACCGCTATCACATCTATAAAATACAATATTAAAAAAACTTCACTTTGTTCATTTTATCAAAAATCACAAAAAATGCGATAGTTTTTTGTGATTTTCACAAATAAACTTACAATCAAAATATAATAAAAACCATTTTTTACATTATATGTTCTTATTCCGCTATAATTTTCTAACTATTAAGAATAATAAGTCTATTATTTTTCCTTATTTTCAATTATAGATGCTTACTTTTCCCTAAAAAGGGTAAAGATAAGATAACTGTTTAAACACTATTATGAACATCATCATGAAAAGATCAGTAGGAGGGTGCTATGAATTGGTATGAAAAACTAAGTCAATATTTTCCCATTGAAGAAATGAAATCAAAGAAGCATATCGAAACGCTTTTACAAGAACGCAGCGATATTTATCATAAAAATGAAGGACCTCATCACGTATTAATGTACGTGGAAACAGACCAATTTATCTTTATTGATTACCTCTTTGTTTCAAAAGACGCTAGAGGTCAAGGGCTTGGCGGTAAATTAATTGATGAGTTAAAACAACATAACAAACCAATTATCCTAGAAGTAGAGCCTATAGACTATAAAGATTCAGACTCAGCAAAAAGACTGCATTTTTATAAACGTGCAGACTTTAAGCATGCTCAAACAATCGGCTATAACCGCCGCTCATTAGCTACAAATGAAGTTAATCAGATGGAAATTCTATACTGGTCTCCTACCTCTGAAACAGAGGAAAGCATTTTAAATAAAATGAAAAAAACGTACGAGTTAATTCATACTTACAAAGACAAAGAAATATATGGTGCGTCTTATCAGCCGGCAGATCAAGTATTAAAAATTGACAAAAATCGTAAAGACGGCGATATCTTAGCAGATTTATAAAAAGAAGGTAGGCATACGTCTACCTTCTTTTATATTTTTGAATTATTATTCAACATACAACATTATTAATCACTTATATTCCTTTAGTTATAAGGTTTTAACATAGATATTTTGTCTTAAATATAAAATTCTGAAAATTTTTAATAGTATTTTCTAATCCTGTATTGTATAATACCTGTAAAGCGCTAATGTCACTTGTTCTTACATGTTTTTTCCAATTTAAAGTTTAGCGTTCTTTGATAACTAAATAAAAAACGACCTCGTTGTGAGATCGTTTTTGTTAGGTTGTATATGCGGCAAACTCTGCTTGAGAACAAGACACGTAGTGACCTGGAGATACTTCTCTAAGCTCCGGTTCTTCACCGCTATAATCATGGATACTTGGATCATAAATTTTGCGCTGACGCGTTTTTTCACTGTCAGGATCGGGAAGCGGAATAGCTGAAAGCAACGCTTTTGTATATGGATGAACAGGGTTTCGATAAAGTTCATCACTTGGTGCAAGCTCTACAATCTTACCTCTGTACATAACGCCGATGCGGTCACTAATGTATTTTACCATTGACAAATCATGGGCGATAAATAAATAGGTTAGTCCACGTTCACGCTGTAACTTCTTCATTAAGTTAACAACTTGAGCTTGTATAGATACATCCAAAGCTGAGATTGGTTCATCTGCGATGATAAAATCAGGTTCTACTGCCAGTGCTCTTGCGATACCAATACGCTGACGCTGGCCGCCACTAAACTCATGTGGATAGCGATTTGCATGTTCTTTGTTGAGCCCCACTGTTTCAAGAAGCTCGTGAACCTTTGCCATACGCTCTTTTCTCGTCTTAGCTAAACCGTGGATGTCAATGCCTTCTGCTATGATATCTGCTACGGTCATACGAGGGTTAAGTGACGCATATGGATCTTGGAAAATCATTTGCATTTTACGATTGAATTTTTTAAGCTCCGAGCGAGATTTGCGACCATGTACATTTTCGCCATTAAATAGCACCTCACCGCTAGTAGCGTCATATAAACGAATAATCGTTCTGCCTGTCGTTGACTTTCCGCAACCAGATTCACCTACAAGACCTAACGTCTCTCCGCGAAAGATGTCAAACGTCAGACCATCAACCGCTTTAATTGTTCCTTTACTTGTGAAAAAATGTTGCTTTAGGCCTTTAATCTCTAATAATTTATCTGTCATGTTATTCACCATCCTTCGCTACGAGTACAGGTGTACTGTATACATTATCAACTTTACGCATGCGGCGCTGAACTGAAGCAGGCGGCTCTACTTTTGGTGCATCGGGATGTAAGAGCCATGTTTTTGCATAGTGCGTATCCGATATTTTGAACATTGGAGGTTCTTGTTCAAAATCAATTTTCATTGCGTACGGATTTCGCGCTGCAAATGCATCTCCCTTTGGAGGATTCGTTAAATCTGGCGGCGTTCCAGGAATAGCAGCCAGCTCTTCTTCCGCCTCGTTATCTAAGCTTGGCATAGAAGCTAGGAGTCCCCACGTATACGGATGTTTTGGGTCGTAAAACACTTCATCCACTGTGCCCGTTTCAACAATTTGACCAGCGTACATAACGGCTACTCGATCTGCTACATTTGCTACTACACCAAGATCATGGGTGATAAAGATAATAGATGTATCCGTTTTTTTCTGAATGTCTTTCATCAACTCTAAAATTTGAGCTTGAATTGTTACATCAAGCGCCGTTGTTGGTTCATCAGCAATCAGTAATTTCGGATTAGAAGCAAGAGCCATCGCAATGACAACACGCTGTCTCATCCCTCCGCTGAATTCATGCGGATATTGATTCACACGCTGTTCTGGAAAAGGAATGCCTACAAGCGTTAATAACTCGACTGCACGTTTTTTCGCTTCCGCTTTAGATACTTTGGAATGCTTGATTACGACTTCACCAATTTGAGCTCCAACCTTCATTGTTGGATTTAAAGAAGTCATCGGATCTTGGAAAATCATACCGATATCCTTACCGCGAATAGCTTCCATTTCTTTATCCGTTTTCTTTGCTAAATCAATGCCGTCAAACAGCATTTCACCGCTTTTAATTCGGCCAGGAGGCATCGGGATAAGGCGCATGATTGTTTGTGAAGTTACACTTTTACCAGATCCTGACTCACCAACAATTGCTAGCGTTTCACCTTTATTTAAGTGGAAGTTAACGCCGCGAACAGCTTGAACTTCTCCGCCATATGTTTTAAATGATACAGCTAAATTTTTTACTTCTAATAAACGTGACATATGAGTTCACTTCCTTACTTACGTAGTTTTGGATCTAACGCATCTCGTAATCCATCACCAATTACGTTGAACGCTAAGATTGTTAAACAGATAAACAAACCTGGGAAAAATAAGCGCCAAGGATAGTATTCCAAAGCAGGTAAGCCTTCTGAAGCCATTGTTCCCCAGCTTGCAAGCGGTGCCGGAACGCCTAGTCCCAAGTAGCTTAAAAATGCTTCTGTAAAGATTGCTGAAGGAATCGTTAGTGTCATTGTTACTAAAATTGGACCTGTTGCATTCGGAATAAGATGTTTAAATAAAATACGCTTTGTTGTTGCTCCTAATGTTTGTGAAGCCATTACGTACTCTTGGTTTTTCAACTGCAATACTTGTCCACGTACAATACGGGCCATGTTAATCCAGCCGGTAATGGTCATCGCCAATATCATCGTGCCTAACCCTTGGCCAAGCATAACCATTAAAATAATAACCAGTAAAAGGTAAGGAACACCATATAAGATATCCGCAACACGCATCATTGTTTCATCCGTACGGCCGCCGCGGTATCCAGAGATGCTTCCCCAAACTACGCCGATGAATAAATCAATTAAAGCTGCTGCTAACCCGATAAATAATGAAATACGAGCGCCTTCCCACGTACGAGCAAACACATCGCGCCCTAATTCATCTGTGCCGAACCAGTGCTCAGAAGATGGTGCCTGATTGGCATTCAATAAATCATTGGTTGCATAATCGTATTTCACCATCAATGGACCAAATATCGCCATAAAAACAAGGAGAACCATTAGTACTACACCAAACATAGCAAGCTTATTTTTGCGAAAACGAATAAAAACATCTTGCCAGAACGAAAGACTCGGTTTTTCAATCTTTTCTGCTTGAGCATGGTCAATCCCTGCTGTTTCAAACATTTCTTTAGGAATTTTCGGAAGTTGCTGCATAGTTACTCTCCTTTCTTAGCACCTGTAAGTTTAATTCGAGGATCAATAAAGCCGTATGCAATATCTACAAGCAGGATACATACAAGTAGTAAAATACTGTAGAACACCGTTACGCCCATAATCGTTGTATAGTCTCGGTTTGAGATACTGAGTACAAAGTGTGAACCTAATCCAGGGATACCAAATATTTTTTCAATAACAAAGCTACCCGTTAAAATCCCTGCTACTAAAGGTCCCATATAGGATACGACTGGAAGCATCGCATTTCGCATGGCGTGCTTAACTGTAATAACGCCTCTGCTTAAACCTTTTGCTTTCGCTGTACGAATATAATCATTGCTTAATACTTCAAGCATACTCGACCGAGTTAATCGTGCGATAAACGCCATAGGGGTTGAAGCAAGCGCGAGAGCTGGTAACACCGTGTGTGCCCAAGATTCCCAGCGTGCAACCGGAAAAATTTGTAGTTTCATAGCCAGAACGTATTGTAATACCGCTGCCATGATAAAACTTGGAACTGAGATTCCTAGAACTGCAATAACCATCGCCGTGTAATCTTGCCATTTATTATGTTTTAAAGCAGCAATAACACCTAGTACTACGCCAATAGCAATTGCTATTAAAATAGCTTCCATCCCTAGCATGAATGAAACAGGGAATCCGCCGTTAATCAAATCATTTACCGTTTGCCCTTTATATTTGAAAGATGGACCAAAATCCCACTTTAAAATTGATGTTAAGTAATCAAAGTACTGATGGTACCAAGGCTGATCTAAACCGTAATACTGATTTAGATTTTTTTGAATTTCAGGGGGAAGCTGCTTTTCTGATGTGAATGGACCTCCTGGAACAGCACGCATTAAGAAAAAGGTCGCTGTTACGATCAGCCATAATGATAGAAACATATAAATAAGTCGTTTTCCTATATATTTGAACACCCTGACACACCTCCATATTTTTACAAAATTCGCGCACAAGAAAGAAAAGTATATGGAGCACCAGGCCCCATATACCCTTTGTCATAATTGATGTTACTTACTCAAAATGAGCCCACTTAATCTGAATGTCTCCAAGACCAGACATCACAACATCTTTCAGCTGCTTGTCTTGTACCCAAGCATTTGTGTAGAAGTAGATTGGTGCCACTGGCATTTCATCCATGAAGATACCTTCTGCTTTTTTCAACATTGCCTGACGTTTTTTAGGATCTGTTTCTTTTTGAGAGTCAATTAATAACTTTTTATATTCTGGATTTTCCCAGTTTGTATCATTGTTTCCGCCTTTTTTGTCACGGAATAACTCTAGGAAGTTGATTGGATCGTTAAAGTCTCCTAACCAGCCCATACGCCCAACTTGATAATCTCCTTGGTGTAACTTTTCAATGTAAACAGCCCACTCAGAGTTGTCTAACTGTACTTTAATACCAAGGTTTTTCTTCCACATATCTTGAACAGCTTGTGCAATTTTTGCATGTTTTTCATCCGTGTTGTATGACACCTTAATTGCTGGTAGTTCTGAAGCATCTTTAAGGCCCATTTCTTTCAAGCCTTTTTCTAAATATTCTTTTGCTTTTTTCACATCATTGTCTTTGAAGTAGCCTTTTTTGTTATCTTCAAACATTGTTGGTGGTACAGCCGCCATCGCTGGAACTGAACCGTCTTTTGTAATTTGTTCTGTAATACCTTTACGATCAATTGCATAAGCTAATGCTTTACGAATGTTCACATTGTCTAAAGGTTTTTGTTCTGTATTAAACTTGTACCAGTAAGTACCTGCAATTTCTTGAATGTTTAATGAACCGTCTTTCTTTAATTCAGGAAGTGCATCAGCTGGTAATTGACCGGTAGGCATACCCGCCCAGTCTAATTCACCGTTTTTGAACATTGAAAGTTCAGTGTTGTTATCATTGATCATGTACATTTCAACTTTTTTAAGTTTTACAGCATCTTTATCCCAATAGTTTTCATTAGGAACTAGCTCGATTTTGTCGTTATGTTTCCAAGCTTTAAGCTTGAAAGGACCGTTTGACGTATAATTTTCGCCTGCATTTGTGTACCATTTTTCATTTGATTCAGCAATTTTCGTATTCACTGGGAAGTACGTATAGAAAGCTGTTAATTCTAAGAAATATGGCGTTGGGTTTTCTAATGTTACCTCAAGCGTTTTATCATCTGTTGCTTTAACCGCAACGTCATCTAATGAACCTTTTCCTTCATTAGCAGCCTGTGCATTTTTAACATAGTATAATTGATATGCATATTGAGATTCGTTTTTAGGATCTAACGCCCATTTCCATGCATATTCGAAATCTTTTGCTGTTACAGGGTCACCGTTTGACCATTTTGCATCGTCGCGAATCGTAAACGTATATTTAGTTTGATCATCGCTGATCTTCACATCTTTCGCCATTGCATTTTCAGGCTTTCCATCTTTACCGATACGAGTTAAACCTTCAAATGTTTGTAATAATACGTTTGATGACGTTGAATCATTAGCTAAGCCTGGGTTTAGTGAAAAAGGCTCAGTTTTAATATTTACGCGAAGCTCTTGCTCTTTTTTCTTGTCGCCGCCATCACTGCTAGCATTTTCACTGCCACCAGATTCTTTGTTAAATCCACATGCAGCTAAAAACAAGCTCATGACAAGCAGCAAACTGAAAAGAATCGACAACCTTTTCTTCATTGCGTGTTACCCCCTATTAAATTTTGTTTGTGTGGCAACCATATTTTTTTGATATGCACTAATTTCTTAATCATCTTTCAATACAAAATAATCAGTTATTTTTTCGCGTAGTAGAGCGTTAAAGACCTCGCTGCAAAATTATTCTTCTACCCTATGAAACTGTCATCAATTGTTTACATGCTGTAAATCCAATGTATGCGCTTAATATGTAGAAGACTCATTCATTACAAAATCCGCTAATTGAAACAAAACATTGTCTATTTTGTGTTTTCTGAAAAATTAAGAAATTGTAATACCTTTGTAAAAAATATGTTTGTTACGCCTATTATAAATATTTTAAAAATTTATTGCAATACTATTATTTAATGGTATTTTTTTGTCATAAGGGAAAAAACCTTATCTTATAAGGATTGTGCCTACTTGTCTGACGTCTAAAATCTTTTTTGTAGTATAGGTATTACAATAGTATTACAAAGTTATTAGAAATACTAAATAAAAGATTTTTACCAAATCCTCCACCAAATTTTCATCAAGAAATGCTTTAATTAAAAGGTTCTTGTCTTTTTTTGCCGAAGAAAAATTCCAGTAAATTGTCTTATAAACCTTTTTAGCGATAAGATGTTTAAATTCCTGCTTTTTCGCGTTATAATAATGAATAACTATATAATTAAAGCTGTGAAAAAGAGTAGTATGCAGAATTTTCATTTTTAGAGAGTTTGTGGCTGGTGAGAACAAACATTGAAACCTGCAGAATGGACTTTGGAGCTTTCAAGTGCAAAGCTTGAACGTTGATCTCAACGTTACATGAATAAAGATAGTTCACAATAATGTGTGCTAATTAGGGTGGCAACGCGGTCCATTCGCCCCTAGCTTATGCTAGGAGCGGATGGGCCTTTTTATGTTGTATACGTAAACTAGCATCATATATGTGCAGATGAAAGGAAGATTTGATGAAAACAATTTTTTCAGGTATTCAACCAAGCGGTACAATCACTTTAGGCAACTACATTGGAGCGATGAAGCAATTTGTTGAACTTCAACATGACTATAACTGTCATTTTTGTATTGTAGATCAGCATGCAATTACAGCGCCTCAAGACCGTTTAGCACTTCGTAAAAACATTCGCAGCCTTGCTGCTCTGTATGTAGCAGTAGGAATTGATCCAGCAAAATCAACTTTATTTATTCAATCAGAAGTGCCCGCCCACACGGAAGCAGGATGGATGTTACAGTGCGTAGCGTATATCGGTGAACTTGAGCGTATGACTCAGTTTAAAGATAAGTCCGCTGGAAAAGAAGCAGTATCAGCAGGATTATTAACTTATCCTCCACTAATGGCAGCTGATATTCTTTTATACAACACCGATTTGGTGCCAGTTGGTGAAGATCAAAAGCAGCATTTAGAATTAACGCGTGACTTAGCTGAGCGCTTTAACAAAAAATACAATGATATCTTCACTATTCCTGAAGTACGTATTCCAAAAGTGGGCGCACGCGTCATGTCTCTTCAAGATCCTACGAAAAAAATGAGCAAGTCCGATCCAAACCAAAAAGCTTTTATTACGCTCTTGGATGACGCTAAAACGATTGAAAAGAAAATCAAAAGTGCCGTAACGGATTCAGAAGGTATTGTTCGCTACGATAAAGAAAATAAGCCAGGTATTTCAAACTTATTAAGCATTTATTCAATCCTAGCAAATAAATCAATCGAAGACATTGAAGCAATGTACGAAGGCAAAGGTTATGGTGACTTTAAAGCTGACACAGCTAAAGTAGTAGCTGAAGCACTTGCTCCAATTCAAGAAAGATATTATGAATTAGTTGATTCTAGCGAGTTAGATGATATTTTAGATCAAGGTGCCGATAAAGCAAATGCAACGGCTAATAAAATGCTTCGCAAAATGCGAAACGCAATGGGAATTGGCCGTAAACGTTAAAAAAAACGACTGCTATGCAGTCGTTTTTTTAATTCACTTTTGGCTCTTGTTCAATTTCCCAAAGTTTTTCAAAGAAAGGTTGTCCTTTTACTAAGCGCTCGCATAATAATTTATGTTTCGGTGACCACCCTGACTTCGTTTCATCGTATAGCTGATTCCATACGTCTTGAAACGGCATCTCTTGAATGTCTTCGTATTTCGTTGGATTCCACTCTGTGTACCAGTAGCGGATTTGAGCTGTATTTTTTGTTGTATGTAGCTGATCAAGTGCCATAAATAACAGCTGTTTTAGCTGACGTTCTTTACGTGTTAGCCCTCTCATCGTTTCAGGAGACGGCGAAAGAATATGATGCTCTTTTTTAGTTAGCTCGTCTTCACTGAACTTATATTCTAGCTCTTCTTGATCCGCAATCATCTCATAAACTAACTGTTCTTGTCTTGGAATTAAGCGGCTTTTTCGAATTGGGATATGATAGCCCATCGTATCAATTGCTAAAATATTCGTTCCATCTGTAACAATAAAACAATATTCAACCTGCGTGCGCTCATGATTTTTCCGAATGTATGCTTTCTGATAGACATCTTGTAGTAGTTGTTGAGGTAGCTCGGAAAGATCATTTTCAATGTAATGAAATAAAAGCGGATTTACTTTTAATAACGGTGCTTGATCGAGCAGTTCTACACAATCGTCTTTTCTCCACTCATGGAAATGACACACATTATAACCGTTTTCTTCGCCTTCAAACCAATTAACCCATACATCATGAAGATATAGCATAATTTACCCCTCACTTACTATCTGTTTGTTATCCATCAGTATAGGCAGAGAAAGGAATTTTTATTCCAAATGATGTTATTTTTCTAAAAATTAATTGTAAAATACCTTCGTTTTTGGCTATTATGCAAATGCACTTATTTCGAAGCTCAGACATAACGCCAGTGCTAATGATTGCTACAGGCTTCATGAACTATATCCACCCCTATAAGCAGAAAAAATCCGAGTTTCTTCTATAGTAATAGGTTTGTCAGGAGGTCTGACAAACCTAAAAAAATCTATCACACTTTTGTGATAGATTTTTAACGAAGAGATTTTGGATTTAAAGCATCTTTTAATCCTTCACCAATGAAGTTGATAGCCAGGATCGTAAATGTAATAGCTAAACCTGGCGGAACCCACATCCAAGGCTTATTCTGCAGCACATCTGATTCCCTTGCTTCTGTCAGCATATTCCCCCAGCTCGGCGTATCAGCCGGCACGCCAAAACCGATAAAGCTAATCGCTGACTCAAACACGATAAGGATGGCCATCTGCAAACTGGCTTGAACCACAATCGTTGAAAACACATTTGGCAGCAAATGTTTGAAGATGATTTTAAACGGGCTGCACCCAATGGAAACAGCTGAAAGCACATATTCATTTTCTTTTTCAGCCAAGACTTTGCTTCGCACCAGCCGGGCCGTACTTCCCCAGCTTAGGAAACTAACAACTAGGATGAGCGTCCAAACGCCTGAGATTTTTCCAATTAGAATTGTATTTAACACTACAACAAAAACAATGAGCGGAAAGTTTAAGACAAAGTCTGTAAAACGCATTAAGAATTGGTCCACTTTGCCTCCGTAATAACCCGCAATCGAACCAATAAGAGTTCCGATTAAAATAACGAGTGTTGTACAAGCAACTCCAATCAGTAACGAAGTTCTTCCTCCATACAATGTACGTGCAAATACGTCTCGACCATTTGTATCCGTTCCAAACCAATGCTCACTGGAAGGCGCTGCATTCATCGCCATATAGTCGATACGTGTAATATCTGCTTTTGTAAGCAGCGGTGCAAAAATAGCAAGAAGCGTAATCACAATCATGAAAGCTAAACTTATCATAGCTAGTTTATTTTTAACAAACTTCTTTCGCGCAATCGCCCATGGAGAAAGGTTTTTAGGAGCTTTCATATTCACTTCTGGCTGTACATCTTTTTTCGTTACAATTTCCATACTTTCTCCTCCTAATCCAAACGAATACGCGGATCTGCTACGCCGTATAACAAATCAGCAACCAGATTCCCAACCAATGTTAAAATTGAAAACAGCATTGTAAGCGACATCATAACTGAGTAGTCACGAGTTGCTACAGAGTCAACAAACAACTTTCCGATTCCTGGATACGTAAAGATTGTCTCTGTAATGATAGAACCGCTAATGATTGTTACAAGATCAAACCCTAAAAACGTAATAAGCGGAATCATTGAGTTGCGTAAGATATGAACATTATAAATTTTAGATTCTTTTGTTCCTTTTGCTCTAGCTGTGCGCACAAAATCTTTGCGACTGTTTTCAATAATATCATTGCGCAAAAATTGGGTATACTGCGCGGTCGACATCAAGCCAAGAATCAGTGCAGGTAATATAACGTGATGAATTCTACTTTGAATAAATTCCCATGATCCCTCTTTTAATCCTACTTCAACAGAACCGCTAAACGGAAACCAGCCTAACTGAAAGGAAAATAAATAAATGCCTACGATCCCTGCGATAAACGATGGAACCGCTAATGCAAAGTAATTATATCCTGCAATAAAGTTATCTGCTAAGGTATACGGTTTTCTTCCTGCATACATACCTAAAATAAATGCAAACACATACGTAATCAAAAGCGAAGTCAAAGCTAAAAAGATCGTATTAGGCATACGCTCTAAAATAATATCTAATGTCGGTAACTTATGAGTTGTTGACTTTCCTAAATCTCCTTGTGCCACTCCCTTTACCCAGTTCCAATATTGAACGTAGATAGGATCGTTATATCCTAGCTTATCACGCATTTCCTCAATGTATTTTGGATCTGTATTACTGGGGTTGATTTCTCCCCCAAAAGGGTCCCCTGGCATCATTTTCGCCAGGGAAAACACAACAAAGGAGATCAGAATCAACATTGGAATCATCCCTAAAATACGTCTTAGTGAGTATTGCAGCATCGTTGACTCTCCTTTACATGTAAAATACTTATTCCGTTACAGACCATTTCTCCGGATCTACAACTACCGTTGATGGATCTAGAGTTACGTTTTTCACACGCTTATTCACAGCATAAATATTGATATTTTCCCATAAAGGAAGTGCTGGCAGCTGCTCGTTAAAGAATTTTTGCCATTTTACATATACATCTTTACGGTATTTATCATCAAATGATTTTTCACTCAAACCGTCTTTAAGCATTTCATCAGATTCCTTATTTACCCAACGGCCATAGTTCCATTCAGCATTAGAGCTCCATAATCCTGTAGGATCTGGATCTGAACCAGTGTCCCAAGAACCGAAGAACGCTTCTAACGCCTTATCGTCGTTATCTTTCATTTCATTGTACAAGTTAAATTCAACAAGTGAACCCGTTGCTAATTTTGTTTTAATACCAATATCATTCCATGCTTGCATAATAGCCTTCGCACGACCCTCGAAGTTGGCTGGACCAGCATAGTGACCAAATGAGATCGTAAATGGTTTTCCGTTTGGATCTTCTACAAAACCGTCATTATTCTTATCTTTATAACCAGCTTCAGCTAACAATTTTTTAGCTTTTTCTGGACTATACTTGTACTTTGTTAAATCTTTTTGGTCAGCAGCAATCCAGAATACAGAGGGAATAACTGTGTTAGAAACAACCGCTTTGTCGTTCATAAATGCTTTTACCATTGCTTTTCTATCTATTGCGTAAAGCAATGCTTGACGAAGTTTTAGATCTTTGAACTTATCATAATCATCTACGTTTTTACCAGCGTTTTTATCACGATGTCCAAATCGTAGACCAATATACGAATAACTAGTTGATTTCCCTTCCAAAAAGTCTAAGTTTTCTGCTTTTTCAACTTGCCCTAAATCAGCTGGGCGAACATCCATAATGTCGACATCGCCTTTTTTCAATGCTCCGGCGGAAACAGATGGATCCAGTACTTTTACAACAACGCCATCAAGATGAGGCTTACCTTTCCAATAGTCATCATTGCGTTCCATCTGAACATATTCACTTGCTACCACTTTTTTCACTTTAAATGGTCCAACACCAATAGGCTCTTTACGAACTTGTTTGGACTCTGCAAGATCTTTTACAGCAATTCCTTCATAGTACTTTTTCGGCATTGGATACGGCCATAGATTGTCTAAGTTATTTACACGAACTTCTTTAAACGTTACTTTAAATGTTTGCGGATCTACCACTTCAACTCCGGAAATAGAATCCGCTTTGCCGTCATGATATTCTTGAGCGCCTTTAATATGCTCAACGTTTACATAGCGTGGACCTGTATAGTCTTTATCAGCAATCGTTTCATACGTATATTTAAAATCATCTGCAGTTAATGGATCTCCGTTATGCCACTTAATCCCCTTTTTTAATTTAAACGTGTAAGTTAGTTTATCACCACTCACGTCCCAAGTAGCTAAGTCAGATTTAATTTTTAATTTCTTATCATAAGTAAAAAGACCTTCATTGATAAATTCTAAGATTTGGCTATCATATGCACTACCATACAATGCGTACTCAAAAAGCCCTTCCGGCGCTCCGTCAATCCCATACGTAATCGTTCCGCCATCTTTTGGCTTGTCTGTTTTTGCACCTTCAGTTTTTGCTTCTCCGCCTTCTTTATTACTAGAAGATGAAGAACTGCTTCCACCGCTGCATGCCGCTAGAAAAAGCGATAGCACAAGCAAAATGGAAACAAGTGATAAAAACGATTTCTTTTTCATCATGACGTTCCCCCTATTTAACTAATAATCTGTTCGTATGTAGCTTTTACGAGTTATATAAATGGCAAGCTACTTGATGGCCAGGTCTCACCTCCTTTAAGGCAGGTTTCGTTTGGCTGCACTCTGCCATGGCATGTATACAGCGAGGATGAAACGCACAGCCTTTTGGCGGATCAATTGGACTTGGCACATCTCCCTGTAAAATAATGCGCTGTTTTTTCTTTCGTGGATCTGGTTCAGGTATAGCCGATACAAGCGCTTGCGTATAAGGGTGCAACGGCTCTGCGTATAGGCTTTTCTTATCAGCAATTTCTACTAAACCGCCTAGGTACATAACACCGATACGGTCACTCATATGTTTAACAACACTCAAATCATGGGCAATAAATAAAAAGGTTAGGTCGAATTCTTGTTGAAGTTCTTTAAGAAGGTTTAAAACTTGTGATTGGACAGAAACGTCAAGTGCCGACACCGGTTCATCAGCAATAATAAGTTTTGGACGAAGTGCAAGTGCACGTGCAATTCCAATACGCTGACGCTGCCCACCGGAAAATTCGTGAGGATATTTATAGTATGCATCTTCCGGTAACCCTACTTTTGTAAGTAGATTCATAACTTCTGATTTTAATTGATTGGTTGATTTTCCTGTAAAATTCCGAATTGGTTCAGAAATAACATCTCCAACCATTTGCATTGGATTGAGGGAAGCATAGGGATCTTGAAAAACCATTTGGAAATCTTGTCTAATTTTACGGAGAGAAGTTCCTCTTGCTTCTGTGATATCTTTACCATCGAAAATAATTTTTCCGCTAGTTGGTTCCAACAGTCTTAGAATCGTCCTTCCTGCCGTGGATTTTCCACAGCCAGATTCTCCTACCAGACCGAGCGTTTCTCCTTTTCGAATCGCAAAGGAAATACCGTCAACTGCTTTTACATCACCAATTTTCTTTCGAAAAAATCCCCCGTGAATAGGATAGTAGGTTTTTAAATGCTGAACTTCTAGCAATACATCTTTCACTGCTTTAGTCATTAGCTTGTCTTCACTCCTTTTGACGGATAGCTGTTTTCATACAGCAGACATGCGACGTCATGCCCCTGTGAATCCTCGCGAAGAACAGGCGTAACGGAACTGCAGTCTTCCATTGCATGAGGACATCGGTTAACGAAACGACAGCCTGTCCTCGGCATGTTTACAAGAGAAGGCACAATTCCTTTGATCGTATTTAATACTTCTACATCATCTTCCATGCGTGGAATTGAGTGAAGAAGCGCTTTCGTGTACGGATGTTTTGGGGCATAAAATAACGTATCAACATCTGTATGCTCAACAATTTTCCCGCCATACATGACAATCACTTCATCACACATCTCAGCAACGACTCCTAAATCATGAGTAATCATAATAATAGACATATCATTGCTTTCTTGAATTTCTTTTAACAATTCTAAAATTTGAGCTTGAACCGTAACATCCAGGGCGGTTGTCGGCTCATCCGCAATTAAAAGTTTAGGCTGACAAGCTACCGCCATGGCAATCATGACGCGCTGTCTCATTCCTCCCGATAGCTGATGCGGATATTCATCGATGAGCTTTTCGGATCTCGAAATACCAACGCTTTTTAAAAGCGCAATGCTTTTTTCACGCGCTTCCGCTTTCGATATATTCATATGGTTAAACAATACTTCCTGCAGCTGATACCCAATGGTTAAAACAGGATTGAGAGATGTCATCGGTTCTTGGAAAATCATTGAGATGTCTTTTCCCCGAACATCATTCATCTCATCTTCTGATAAGTGCGTAAGATTCTTTCCGTTAAATACAACGCTTCCGCTTCTAATTTGACTATTTACTTTAGGTAATAGCCCAATAACGGATAAAGACAATACGCTTTTTCCACAGCCAGATTCTCCTACAACTCCTACAATTCGCTTTCGTCCGACTTGAAACGACACGTCGTCCACAGCATTATGCCAGGAATCATTAATGGAAAAAGCAGTTTGTAAATTTTTCACTTCTAGTAAAGGTGTTGATTCGACGGGCTTTTTATCCATTTATAGTGCACACCTCATTTTTCTAAAAATTGTTATATTTGAATAAGATATTATTACAATTTCATTACAAAATCAATATATTTTGAAAATTAATTATATTTTTTATTTTTAAAATAATGATTTTTGAATATCTCTTCAGCACTTTAACGCATAAACCTCCTAATTTTTTGTTGAAAACAGGATAAATTTTACTATTTTTTGTTTTAGGTATATAGAACTTATTTTTTTACAGTTGGAACGCAGATTTTTTTAAGATAGTATTGGTACTAAGAGGAAGCAGCTGGGTAGTAGTTAAAGTGTGAGGCTTCATACATGAAGTAACAAGATGATAACCGATATTGTAGCCCATCATTTCTGGATACCAATTTTGGCCGAATAACAGTTGATCATATTTTTTTTCGTCAGCGCGCAGATTGTAATAAGGTTTAACATGCTTTTCCCACATTTTTTTAGCTTCTTCAATGGTATAATAATTTGTCCAAGGGGCTAAATATTTTTTACCACAATATTCCTCCACTGCTCTTTCAGCTAACCCTTCCATCATCATAGCGTCTAACAAAGTAATCGTTTCATCAGATTTGTTAATGGCTTTTAGCCTGCAAACGTGATGATATTCATGGGTAAGCACCGCTAACATTTCTTCATCGGATGTATGACTTGTCATAAACACAAATAATTTATCGGTAAAAGCGACACCTGCTCTTCCGTTAAATTCACGCTGCATTTTTCGATTTCGAGGATTGCTTGGAAGCACTAGCACCGCTACATCCGGCCCATTCCATGCTTTTTTAAGCTTTTCATAATGTGCTTTTACTTTCTTCCAAACCTGCCTTTTCTTCATTTCTTCTAATTCTTTTATAAACATTAAAGAAGGCGGACACATTCCATAGTTAAAAAGTAATTCCATATATTCTTTTTCTTTTAATTTCTTAAAATAGCGCGCAAGATAACGGCTTATTTCTTTCGGCTCCGTCCAAGTAGAAGTTGAAACAATCGGCATGTTTTCCCCTCTCTTTCTTCATCCTTTTGTTTCATGATATGTTCACAGCTACTCTTTTGGTTATTAAAAATAAAAAAAATTCTAGGCGTCAGCCTAGAATTTTTCATTATGCTTCGTACTTTTTAAAGATGATTGTTGCATTGTGACCGCCAAATCCAAGTGAGTTGCTTAGCACCGCTTTTACTTCTTGCTTACGCGCTTTGTTTGGAATGTAGTCTAAATCGCACTCTTCATCGGGTGTTTGATAGTTAATTGTTGGAGGAAGAATACCGTCTTGAATTGCTTTCACACTAAAAATAGCTTCTACTCCACCAGCAGCTCCTAGCAAGTGGCCAGTCATTGACTTTGTTGAACTAATTGCTACTTTTTGAGCGTGGTCACCAAATACTTCTTTAATAGCCATCGTTTCAAATTTATCGTTGTACCCTGTACTTGTACCGTGAGCATTGATGTAATCAATATCACTTGGCTGTAGACCTGCATCTTCAATCGCATGACGCATTGCACGAACGCCGCCTTCTCCTCCTGGAGCTGGCGCTGTGATATGATGAGCATCTCCTGTTGAACCATAGCCCACAATTTCAGCATAAATACGTGCGCCGCGTGCTAATGCATGTTCAAGCTCTTCAAGCACAATAACACCCGCACCTTCTCCCATAACGAAGCCGTCGCGGTCTTTATCAAACGGACGAGATGCTGTTGCAGGATCTGGATTTGTAGAAAGTGCTTTATTCGCACAGAAACCAGCAATAGATAAACGCGTGATTGGTGCTTCCGTACCGCCCGTCACCATCACGTCTGCATCTCCGCGTTGAATGACTTTAAATGCATCACCAATAGAGTTTGTACCTGTTGCACACGCCGTTACCGTACAAGAGTTCACGCCTTTCGCCCCTAAAGCAATAGAAACTTGTCCTGTTGCCATATCAGGAATCATCATCGGAATAAAGAATGGACTTACACGGCGGGCACCTTTTTCTAATAACGTTGAATATTGATTTTCAAACGTTTCCATACCGCCAATTCCAGATCCAATCCAAACCCCGACGTTTGGAGCAATCTCTTCCGTAATAGTCAAATTCGCATCTTTAACAGCCGCCAATGCAGCTACCATCGCATATTGAGTAAAGCGATCCATCTTACGAGCCTCTTTGCGGTCAATAAAATCTTCCACGTTAAAATCTTTTACTTCAGCCGCTACTTTAGCAGGAAATTCATCTGCATCTAGTCTTGTTAAAGGACCAACGCCAGACACGCCTGCTACTGCGTTTTTCCAAGCTGTTTCTACGTCATTTCCAATTGGTGTAAGCCCACCAAGTCCTGTTACAACTACACGTTTTTTATTCATCGTACATTCATCTCCTTCAGTTGCTTTAAAAATGTAGTGTTATTTTCCCCATCTAATGGCAATAGCTCCCCATGTTAAGCCGCCTCCGAAGCCAACCATTACAATTAAATCATCGTCTTGAATTTTCCCTGCTTCAAGCTCATGAACAATTGAAATTGGAATCGATGCTGCTGATGTATTGCCGTAGTATTGGATTGTTTTAGACATTTTTTCTTCAGGCAAGTCTAATCGCTGTCTTGCAGCTTCCATAATACGAATATTCGCTTGATGAGGTACAAGAAAATCAACATCC
This sequence comes from Priestia sp. TRN 1309, assembly GCF_050846875.1. NCBI lineage: Bacteria > Bacillati > Bacillota > Bacilli > Caryophanales > Bacillaceae > Priestia > Priestia sp. TRN 1309. The sequence goes on from NZ_JBOZGM010000003.1 coordinate 744,689, forward strand.
TCTTTTGTTAAACCTGCTTTTTCAATTACATTAACAGCAGATTCCCCCATTTGTCGAACAGCAAACTTAAATACTTCACGTCCGTTCATGACAATATGATCAAGCTCGTTTTGATACAAGTGCTTGCCTCCTGTACCGTCGGATCCTAGTTCAAAGGATAAAATACCTCGTCCTTCTGACACAGGTCCCATTACAACTGCACCTGCTCCGTCTCCGAATAAAACAGCCGTGTTACGGTCGTCCCAATCTGTAATCTTAGAAAGCTTTTCTACACCGACCACTAATATATGCTTGTAAGCATTAGTTTCAATAAATTGCTTAGCTGTAATCATGCCGTACATAAATCCTGCACATGCTGCACTCACATCGTAAGAAGCTGCTTTTTTTGCTCCCAATTTTTCTTGCAGCATACATGATACTGTAGGAAACGGTTGATCTGGCGTTACCGTAGCAACAATGATCATGTCAATATCTTCTGCCTCGACGTTAGCTTTATGTAAAGCTTCAACTGCTGCTTTATAAGCTAAATCAGATGTGTCCTCGTTATCGGCTGCAATTCGGCGCTCTTGAATACCTGTGCGCGTACGAATCCACTCATCTGATGTATCCATTACTTTTTCAAGATCTAAATTTGTTACAACTTTCTCTGGTACATAACGTCCAATTCCTAGAACACCAGCGTTCATATCAACCTCTCCTTTAAATAAAAGGCTTATATTCCTATAAAACCTATATCTGTCATTTCATTTACCGATTATATAATCAATTATTATGAGTTGGTACTAATTTTACTTCATTTTTTATTTTTTGTCTATATGGGTGTTCGTCCTACTCAGGTATCTATCATGCTACATATAGTAATCATACGGGTCCCTCTTACTCTAGTATGGGACATTAGGTAAGAACTTACCCACCATTAAAATAGTGAAAGGAATGAGTATCATGGCAAGAAGACAAAGAAATGAAGCTTTTTCTGATTTTATGTTTGGAGCTGGGCGCAGAAAATCAAGAGAAGAAAGAGAGCGAGAGGAGTGGGAAAGATTATTCAAACAAATCGATGAAATTGTACTCGCCGTTGAAGAACTAGCTCCTCTTCTTAAACAGTTTGCCCCTTTAGTCGATTTATTTTACAAACAAAAATAACAGCTCGGATTCTACCGAGCTGTTTTCTTTAGTTGTTTTCATTTTCAGCTAATGCATCTTGCTTGCCAAGCTCATAGGCGTCGTTCATTACTTTTGTCAGTAATGTCAATACCGGCTGTACGTGTTCCATTGATAACTCAACGCCTGTTTCATCTAAAATCTGCTTTGCTTCTGGCAAGTACTTCATTGCAATTTGCATGAATTGCATATTTTGCTCTTCCATAGTGAAATCTCCTTTATTAAAAACATTTATTCCTCCTTATATTAGCGAATCTATTCTATAAGTACAACTTTCTCCTTTAATGAAGAGGTAAAAAGAATGTTCTCATATGTTTTTTTTGCAGGTAAATGCCTTCTTTAGCCGTTACTTTGGAAGAAAAATGCAGCAGTTCTTTCGCTTTCCTGCTGATTTCATATTTTTCTTGAGCCGCTTCTTCCTTCACCTCCATATGAGTAATGTTTGCTCCAGCGCTCCAAGGCTGTAATTTTTCTTCAACTAAATGAACCACTTCATATGAATATGCACCAGTTTTACAGCGTCTGAGTGCACTGACGGCGTCTTCAATATAAATAATAAAATCCGTGCCTTCCATAATGGTAAAAGGTTCCTCGTACCCGGCAATATTTTTAGAATAGCACATTGACAAAGGCTGCCAAGGTCCGTAAAGAGTGGGCGTTCTGACAATCATAATGGGCCATCCATCATCTTTATATTTTTCTATCATTCGCTCAAAATGAACGTATAGCCTTCCTTCACTACTGTCCGGTTCTGGAATCGTTGTTTCTTCAATCTTTCGCTGCTGGTCTCCAAATACGCGCATGGTAGAAACAAACACAAATCGAATGTTGAATTGACGGCATTTATTAAGTGCTTGAATGAGTACTTGCTGCGCTTTTTGCATTTCTTGTCTTAAAAAATCAGGATGATAAAAATCTCCTCCATCGAAATACGTGAAGTAGACAATATCCGTTTCTGATGTAATCATATCTAATGAATCGCCTACTTCAGTCGATACATAATTAGCGTTTCGCCCTAAGAAAAATTTCATCTCTTCCTGCAAATCATCTTCTTCTTTATGAGCAGAATGTGTATATCCTTTTACTTCTGTACCTTCGTCTAAAAAAGTCATACATAAATGAAAACCAATAAAGCGGTTTGCCCCTATTACTACTACATTTCCCATATCGCTTCCTCCAATTCTTCATTCATCATTTATTAAACAAAAGCTTAAAGCCCTATAGTTATAGAGAGTACTCATTCCTTATTTCAAAGTAGTTCATCCCTAAAAACATCATGAACTCTCTTTTTCCTTTTATCTCTTATACAAAAAGCCCCTATGATATGTATAATCATAGAAGCTTTGCTTATAACACTTTTTCATGCTGTTTATAAAATTGGAGAAGGGACCGTTCAAATAAATAGTTTTTTTCAGGCAAATAAAGTGAAAGCATAATCGGAGAGTGAAGTTCTTCACGATGTAGTTCATATTTTTTACTGTGTGCAATTGGATAATGAGTAGAGGCATTAGGCGCGGTCCATATCTTCACGGGCAGCGTTGATTTTAATTCCGTAACGGAAGGGTACTCCTTAATTAGCTTTGATACTTGCTTCCGCTCCACTTTATAAGCTTGAGTCAAGTCCTTCGTGAATTGTTTATAAAAGAATTTATTGTTTTTTTCATGTTCTGCATGCGTATGAAGATCAATACACGGATTTAGTAAACCAGCTGATCGAATGAACGTATTCCCGTCATTTTCCATTAGCTGCAGCGCTAACAGAGCCCCCATTCCTTCAGCTAAAATATGAATTCGTTTATTTAAAATTTCTTGTTTCATTACTAAATGATAAAGTTGTTTTGCAAGGTGATATGCTTCAGGAGACCCCCAATGCCGGCCATATAAATTGGAATAAAATACTGTGTATCCTTCATCTTGTAAACATTGCAACAGCTGTGACCTTCCGCCGTGCTGAATCCATAAGCTAGTTGAACTTTCAACAAAATGATCTTTATCACCCAGTACTAACACACCGAAACCATTCGGTCGTTCAGGGACATGTACGACATTCCATTGCGTATCTAAGCTAAAAAAGCGTCGATGTATCATAGCTCTTCCTCCGTAACTTACTAGTTGTTCCATACAGTGTATGATAGAACCATAAAAAAGCGCACTAGAATAATGCCTATTTCTGACTTATTGCTCTTTTGTTTCTGCATGGGAGCACGCCCCTTATTTATTCATAAAAAATTCAATTTCTTATTTGACTGCTATATGCTAAAATGAAATCAAACTGTACTGTAAACGAGGTGAATAGAATGCGTGTCGTAATGGCTTTTGTTTGGGGCTTTTTACTAATGAATATGGCAGTGTACGTAATCTCTGCAATGACGGGCGGTACTTACAGTTTCGCAACCGCTTCCATCCTTGGAGTAGTTTTCACGCTAGTTGTAATTTTGATTGGAGAACTGGGTGTACCGAATAAACCAGCAAATAATCAACACTAAAAAGTGTTGGCTGTAAAGCCAGCGCTTTTTTTATTTTTTGGCATAGGTTCTTCTCAGTACTTTCTTTCCTTACCTCGTATTCAAGACATAGGACTGAGAGTGCTTTTCTCTATCTATATATAGTCGGAATCATTGATTATCCCAAACTTTAACTATATAATTTTAGAATAATCAAACTATTAACTTTAGGAGTGAATACTGCTGTGACTAAAGAAAAAATTGGTTTTATCGGAACAGGCGTTATGGGTCAAAGCATGGCCGGGCATTTAATTGACGCAGGATATGAAGTCCTTGTTTATACACGAACAAAAACTCGTGCTCAAGCACTACTTGAAAAAGGGGCCAAATGGAAAGAAACCGTTCAAGAAGTGGCCGAACAATCTGATGTTATTATCACCATGGTAGGCTATCCTCACGATGTAAAAGAGATTTATTTGGGAAAAGACGGCATTATACATAATGCAAAGAAAGGCTGCTATACAATTGATATGACGACATCAAGCCCTATACTTGCTCGTGAGATTTATCAAGCAGCAAAAGAGAAGCACATTCATGCGCTTGACGCTCCTGTTTCAGGAGGAGATATTGGGGCTCAGAAAGCAACCTTAGCGATTATGGTAGGAGGCGATTCTGAAGCATTCTCTGCCGTTACGCCTATTCTTGAAAAAATGGGGACAAATATCGTTCTTCAAGGAAGCGCCGGTGCTGGTCAACATACAAAAATGTGCAATCAAATTGCTATTGCCTCTAATATGATGGGTGTCTGCGAAGCGATACTTTATGCTGAAAAAGCCGGATTAGATCCGAATACCGTTCTAAAAAGTATTGAAACAGGCGCAGCGGGAAGCTGGTCGTTAAGCAATTTAGCTCCTCGCATGATTAAAGGAGACTTCGAACCAGGCTTTTATATTAAACACTTCATTAAAGATATGAAGATTGCCATTGAATCAGCTGAAGAAATGGAGCTGTATACACCCGGGCTAAAATTAGCAAAATCGCTTTATGAACAGCTCGAAAAACAAGGCCAGGATAATAAAGGAACACAGGCTCTGTATACCCTTTTAAAACAGCATGCCCTAACTGTATAAAGACAGGCAGCTCATTACGAGCTGCCTGTTTTTATTAATGATTTACGCTTCATTTAACGAATTCATAAAACGACTGAATGCGAGCTGCCCTTCAGCAGTTTGTTTAAACACACCTGCATGCTCTAAAATAGTCGCAAAGATCAAACCGAGCTCTTGTTGAAGAATGCTTTGGACATTTTCCACTTCAATATGCGGATATTTTTTCTTGATGTGTTCAGCCCACTTCACGTGTTTTTTCACTTGATCATGCCTGCTGGCTACTTCACTCAGGTTATTCTGAACTAACCCTTTGGCCACTAGACTCATTTCGTCTTTCAAACGACCGGGTAAAACCGCAAGCCCCATTACTTCAATTAAACCTATGTTCTCTTTTTTGATATGATGAACTTCTGCATGCGGATGATAAATGCCATCTGGATGCTTGCTGTTTGTTCGATTGTTTCGCAGTACTAAATCTAATTCGTACAAATCCCCTCTTTTCCTAGCAATAGGCGTGACCGTATTGTGAGGAGTTTGATCTGTAAAAGCTAAAATACCAGCACTTTGATCACTATATGATTTCCATTTCTTCAAAATGAAATCCGCTGCTTCCACTAATGGTGCAAGGTGCGAACTTTGAAGACGAACGACCGACATTGGCCAATGAACAATTCCAGCTTTCACGTTTGGATGCGCTTCAAGAGAGAACAATTTATTTATTCTTGCTTTAGCCATAGGAAACTCATGATAGCCTCCTTGAAAGTGATCATGCGTTAAAATAGATCCTCCTACGATGGGTAAATCTGCATTTGACCCTAAAAAATAATGTGGGAATTGTTCAACGAAGGCAAGCAGCCGCTTAAACGTTTGCTTTGAAATATGCATAGGTGTATGCTCACTCGCAAAAACAATGGCATGTTCATTATAATAAACGTAAGGTGAAAACTGCATGTACCACAGCTCTTCCTGCAATTCCACAGGGATAATCCGGTGATTTTGGCGAGCTGGGTGGTTAATGCGGCCTGCATAGCCAGCATTTTCTTTACAGAGCAGGCATAGCGGGTAGTTGCTTTCTTTCAGTGATTTGCTTGCTGCAATTGCTTTTGGATCTTTTTCCGGCTTAGATAAGTTGATAGTAATTTCAAGTTCTCCAAAGTCAGTGTTTGTTACCCATCTTTCGTTTTTAGCAATTCGATCTCTGCGAATATAGTGAATGTCTTTTGACAGCTTATAATAATAGCTTGTGGCTTTTTGAGGGTTTTGCTGATAGTGATCGTAAAAGGTTCGATTAACCTCTGAAGGCATGCTTGCAAAGCATCCCATTATTTTGGTATCGAATAAATCTCTATATGTGATAGAATTATCGGCGATTCGATTGTTTTCGGCAGCCCAATCAAGCATGTTATCTAAAATAGCAGCTGGATGTTCCAAACGTTCTTCTTTAACTTCTACCGTAATACATTCGTCGAGTTCTAACACTTCCAGCAGTTTATTTCTCACCACATCTATATCCCATTTTGTTACTAGATTCTTTTGTAAACCATATTGAATAAGTCGGGTGATTTCTTCATGAATGTTGACTGACATACACTCGTTCCTTTCTCTATCTGTTTTCTCTTATACTGCTTCTAATGTGAGTTCACGCGCTCCTTCTCCAACCGTAACCACATAAAATTCAGCTTCTAAACTCGTTTGCTTATAATAAGCGTCTTTTACTTCTTCAATAAATCTATCAACCTGTGCTTTTTTTACGATACTGATTGTACAGCCGCCAAAGCCTGCACCCGTCATGCGTGATCCAATCACACCTTCTTGCAACCAGGCTGCTTCTACAAGAGCATCTAATTCTTTTCCACTTACTTCATAGTCATCTCGCAGCGAACAGTGCGACTCATTCATCAATTGACCAAATCCTTTTAAATCGCCGTTTTGCAATTTAGCAACCGCTTCTTTTGTGCGTTCATTTTCATATACCGCATGTTTAGCGCGCTTACAATCTACTTCTTTTTGTATTAAAGATTTGTGCTTTTCAAATTGTTCTTTCGTTAAATCACCAAGCGAATCAATGGAAAGTGAAGTTTGCAAATCTGATAGTGCTCTTTCACACTCCATACGGCGCTCATTATATTTTGAATCTGCCAGCCCTCTTCGCTTATTTGTGTTAGAAATAACGAGCACAGCATCTGTTAACTGCAGCGGGCTATACTGGTATTCAAGAGTCTGGCAGTTTAACAATACGGCTTGATTTTCTTTTCCCATTCCAATTGCAAACTGATCCATAATCCCGCAGCTTACGCCGATAAATTCATTTTCAGCTTGCTGCGCCATTTTTACAAGGTCCATCATATCAATATTCAATTCAAGAATTTTATTTAAAAGTACGCATGTGACTAACTCAATTGATGCCGACGATGAAAGCCCTGCTCCGTTAGGAATGTTGCCGAAAAACAAGATATCAAAACCAAAAGGAAGATCATATCCGTGCTTTTTAAAGGTGTCCATTACTCCTTTTGGATAATTAGCCCAATCATCCTCGGTTTTGTACGTTAATTGCTCTAAAGAGGATTCAATAACGCCTGCTTCAGAGAAGTTTTTAGAGTACATACGTATTTTTCGATCATGACGTTTTTGTACTACCGCATACGTTCCTATACTCAATGAACAAGGAAAAACATGCCCTCCATTATAATCAGTATGTTCTCCAATTAAATTGACACGCCCTGGTGCAAAAAAGCAGCGAATAGCTTCTGACGAATGAAATATTTGTTTGAACTCTTCGATTAATTTTTCCAGCATTTATTATCACCTATTTTAAGTAGTTTTTTGGAAACGGATTCATATGTACATTGTAAAGTCCAATTTTCCTTGCCTCAATGGTAAAATTCCTATCGATAATCGGTACTTTTTTGCTTATCACTTTAAAAATGATTCTTTTAAATTGATGATGAACTGCTCTTGCGCCAAAAAGGTGTTATCTTCATGGGAGCCTTGACTTGCAAATTATAAGAAAATAATAGATTTAGAGACATTCACTAAAAATAATCATGATATTTTCAAAAAATTATAGAAAAATGAAAGCGATTACGTTAAAGTAAGAATTAAGTACTACTTTATTTCAAAAAGAAGGTGAAAATTTGCTCTCACATTTCCAAGCTCAAGAATATTCAACGTACGCATACAGGTTTTTAGAATCCCGCACAAACGAAGTTGCGCAGCTCTGGTCGGTTGGATGGGATGAAGTTTTCTCGCCCCTTTATAACTGGAGCGGAAATCAGCGAAAAGATGTAGGAAAATATATTTTTCAATACACGGTTTCTGGGTACGGGATGATTGAAATAGATGGACAAGAATATAAAGTGGATGCTGGAAAAGCATTCATCGTCAATATACCTGGAAATTATCGCTATTACTTACCAAAGGAAAGTGAAAACTGGGAGTTTATTTTTCTTACATTATACGGAGATGAAGTACAAAAATGCTGGGATTATATTCAGTCAACCCACTCCCCTGTAATTCGATTTCACCCTGAATCAGCACCTGTTCAGCTGCTTGCTCAGATATATAAGAGGGCAAGTGAAAAACATATAGCAGATCCATTTCATGCCTCAAGCTTATCTTACCGCTTTGTAATGGAGCTGTATCAATATATTAAAAGCATGGACAGTTTTACAGAGGATTGGCCTGAAAGTATCATTAGCTCTATTTTATTTGCCCGCAATCATTATCATGAAGAAATCGGTCCGGATGAAATGGCAGATGCAGCTCATTTATCTCGCTATCATTTTAGCCGGTTATTCAAACAAACAACAGGGATTACGCCGATTCAATATTTAACGAAGCTTCGCATTCAAAAAGCGGCCGAGCTATTGCATCAAACCAAGTATTCAATCGAAGAAATTGCTGAAAACGTTGGCTATGCAAATGCCAATTATTTAACAAAAGTATTTCGTAAAACAACCAATATGACACCCGGGCAGTATCGAAAAAGTGATGCATCCATTGATGAACACTTTGCATTACCAAAATAAAAACGACTTCCATAAAAGGAAGTCGTTTTTATTTTTTATCGGGAATTTCTACTACCACAGAACCTTTTTCGTAAATAAAAGTCAATTTTTTACCCGGGATAATCATATTTTCTAAAATATCTCGTGCAGCTTGAAGTGCAAACTCTGTCCGTTCTGCCTTTTCCTGCACTTCTTCATTTTCAGCTTGAAGATCATTTTTATCCAGCGCTCTTATTTTAGTTAATGCCTGATCTATAAAATCGTATGCTTCGTCATATATAAGCTCTATACGGTCCTTCATGTGCTCATTCATGCTCCTTTGCCCATTTTGTATTATCATAAATGAATTAGATATATTCTACAACCTAAAACTGAATAAGTTTTTACGCTTAGCTCTCACGTATTTTTTTTATTTATTTTAAAAGGGATGCTGCTCTTAATAGCAAAAAAAGACCATTCAAATTATCATGAATGGCCTTTTGAGAAAACTTATACGCTGACAACAAACTCATCATCTTTTACATCAACTGTCACTTGACTATAATCTTCAATTTGCCCTGCAATTAATTCTCTGGCAATTTTTGTTTCAATATATTTTTGAATAAACCTTTTTAAAGGGCGCGCTCCGTATACCGGATCAAACCCGGAGGCCGCAATATGATTTTTTGCTTCTTCTGTTAACATTAACGAAATATGACGATCGGATAAACGCTTTTCAAGCTGAAGCAATAGCTTATCAATAATTCCCTTTACTTCATGAACAGTTAGCGGTTTGAATAAAATCGTGTCGTCTACTCGATTTAAAAATTCTGGGCGAAAATGCTGTCTTAATTGAGCCATCACTTGCTCTCTGGCTTTTTCAGTAATCTCGCCTTCACTTGTTAAACCATCTAATAGAAATTGAGAACCAATATTTGACGTCATAATAATGACCGTATTTTTAAAATCAATGACTTTTCCTTTTGAATCTGTTGCTCTTCCATCATCTAGTATTTGAAGGAGCACGTTAAATACTTCAGGATGAGCTTTTTCAATTTCATCTAACAAAACGACTGAATAAGGCTTGCGTCTCACCGCTTCCGTTAGCTGTCCGCCTTCTTCATACCCTACATAGCCAGGAGGCGCTCCTATAAGCCTAGAGACCGCATGCTTTTCCATGTATTCAGACATATCAATACGAACCATTTGTTCTTCACTGTCAAATAACGAATGTGCCAACGTTTTGGCTAGCTCCGTTTTTCCTACTCCGGTAGGTCCTAGGAAAATAAATGATCCAATTGGGCGGTTCGGGTCTTTAATGCCTGCCCTTGCGCGAATCACAGCATCTGTAACTAAGGATACGGCTTCGTCCTGTCCAATCACACGCTGCTGTAAAATTGACTCAAGCTTCAACAGCTTTTCTCTTTCTCCTTCAACTAGTTTCGACACCGGAATTCCCGTCCATCTTCCTACAATTTCAGCAATTTCTTCTTCCGTTACTTCTTCTCTTAACAAACGGTTTTCTTGTGCTTTTTCAGCAGCTGTTTCTTCCAGCTGTTTTAGTTCTTTTTCAAGAGCTGGAATGCGTCCGTGGCGAAGTTCGGCTGCTTTATTTAAATCATATTTCCCTTCAGCTTCTTCTAGGTCTCGCTTCGCTTTTTCAAGCTGCTCCCGGACATCTTGCACCGTTTGAATCGACTGCTTTTCTTTTTCCCACTGCAGCTTCATTGTATCTGCACGTTCTTTTAAATCAGAGACTTCTTTTCGAATTGCCTCTAACCTTGTGATGCTTGCTTGATCTGTTTCTTTACTTAATGCCGCTTCTTCAATTTCAAGCTGCATGACACGTCGCGTTACTTCATCTAATTCTGATGGCATCGAATCAATTTCTGTTCGAATAGTTGCGCATGCTTCATCAATTAAATCAATTGCTTTATCAGGTAAAAAGCGATCTGAGATATAACGATCCGACATAACCGCTGCTGAAACAATCGCCCGGTCATGAATATTTACACCGTGATGAATTTCAAATCGTTCTTTTAAACCACGTAAGATAGAGATTGTATCTTCTACTGAAGGTTCTTCAACCAGCACCTGTTGAAAGCGTCTTTCAAGAGCTGGATCTTTTTCAATATACTGACGATACTCATCAAGAGTTGTAGCTCCTATACAGTGAAGTTCTCCTCTAGCAAGCATTGGTTTTAAAATATTCCCTGCATCCATCGCTCCGTCCGTACGACCTGCTCCAACGATTGTATGAAGTTCGTCAATAAATAAAAGAATTTGACCGTTGCTTTTCTTAACTTCTTGAAGAACAGCTTTTAAACGCTCTTCAAATTCGCCTCTGAACTTCGCTCCTGCTACTAAAGCTCCCATATCTAATGAGAAGATGGTTTTATCTTTTAATCCCTCAGGCACATCTCTACGAACAATACGCTGTGCTAGACCTTCAACAATCGCTGTTTTACCAACGCCAGGTTCTCCAATCAAAACTGGATTGTTTTTTGTTTTTCGCGATAAAATGCGGATAACGCGGCGAATTTCTCCGTCTCGTCCAATGACTGGATCAATGTTCCCTGCTCGTACTTCTGCCACTAAGTCTCTTCCATATTTAGCTAACGCTTCATATGTAACTTCCGGATTTTGACTTGTAATTCGCTGATTTCCTCGAAGGCTAGTAAGCACATCTTGCAAAGCTTTTTTTGTTATACCGTGACTTGAAAATAACTTGCCATATTCACTAGAAGACGGTTCCTGTGCTAAGGCTAAAAAGATGTGCTCAACTGAAACATAATCATCTTGCAGACGAGATGCTTCTTCTTGAGCTTTGACAAACAGCTGCTGGAGTTTATTTGTAATATAAACTTTCCCTGCTTCAGCTCCACTTCCTGTAACAGCAGGTTTTTTCGCAAGCAGTTGATTTACCTGCTGCTGAAAAGATTGATGATCTATATGTAAATGATCTAATATGCGAGGAGCAATACCATCTTGCTGATGAATAAGCGTATAAAGCAAATGAGCAATATCCACTTCCTGCTGATTTCGTTTAATAGCTTCGGACTGCGCTTCCATCACGCCTTCTTGCAATTTTTGGGTCATTTTATTTATGTCCATTGAACATCCTCCTTCGATACATTTGACCTTTATTGACCTTTATTTCATTATACCCAGCAATGGGAAAACAAGTAAAGCCATTCAATTTAGAATGGCTTCTTTATTTTTTTACTATTTAAGGCTTGCGCATGTATGTCCAGTGGCGGTCATCGTTTGCCGTCTCTGGAAAACGCTCTCCTGCTTTTAATTTAACCTTTTGAGGATTATTTACGTTGCTTCCTGTTTCACCAATTTCAATATACACTCCGTTATTAGGAGCTTTTTGACCCGGTGTGAAATGACGATTTTGTCCCATTGTCCTGCCTCCTCATTCCTGAAATGAAATGTTCTCCTATACTATTCCCTTAAGATTTCCGTTTCATAATGGAGATGTTTTCATATTAGGAACAGAACAGAAAAGAGCAGACCTTTAGATCTGCCCTTTTGTATCAATGAGTAAATTTAATAGCTTGTTCAATTTCAGTTTCTCCGGCTAACATTTCAAACGTTTTTCCTATCGTAGCTTCTTCGTTTAGGCATTCTACAAGCACGGTTGCTACATCTGCTCGAGGAATCGTCTGAGATTTATCTTCAATATCATTATTGATATCAATTTTTCCAGTAGCTGAATCATTCGATAAAGTTCCTGGTCGTACAATTGTATATTGCAGATTAGACTGCTTTAAGTATTCATCCGCTATCGCTTTAGCACGCAGGTAAAGTTGTAAGCCTTCTGGTCCTTGTTCAGGTGCATCTGTTCCCATTGAACTTAACATAACAAAGCGCTTCACACCTTGATTTTTTGCTTCATCAATGATATTTTTAGCACCGTTTTGATCCACAGCGATTGTTTTTTCGTCTCCCGTATGTCCTCCAGAACCTGCTGCAAATATGACAGCATCCATACCTCTTAAAGCATCTGAAACATCTTGCTCCAAGTCACCAAGTACAACGTTAGCGCCCAGCTTTTTTAAAGCGTCTGCTTGTTTTTCGTCGCGAATCATCGCATAAGCTTCATGCTGCTTGCTGTTTGCGACTTTTTCTACCACTTGTTTTCCCGTTGTTCCGTTTGCTCCAACAACTAATACTTTCATCATAAATCACCTTTCGTTCTGTTTAGTATACAACTGGTGTTCCCACAATTAATTCCCTTTAAACAAAAAAACCTTTCTGATATTCTCAGAAAGGTTTTTTTCTTAGCCTAAAATTGCTTGAAGCAAGGCCTTTTGTACATGCATACGATTTCCAGCCTGCTGGAAAACAACCGAATTTGGTCCGTCAATAATGCTTGCTGTCACTTCTTCTTCACGATGCGCAGGCAAGCAGTGGAGAAATAAATAGTCTGACTTCGCATGGGCAGCTAGCTCTTCATTTACTTGATAAGGAGCAAATATTTTCAAGCGCTGCTGTGCTTCTTCTTCCTGTCCCATACTTGTCCACACGTCTGCATAAATAGCATCGGCATTTTTTACAGCCTCTACAGGATCTTTTGTAATCGTAACCTTCGCACCCGTTTTAGCAGCTACTTCATTAACATAAGCTGTTACAAAGTCTTTTGGCTCATATCCGTCAGGGCATCCAATTGAAATATCTATTCCCATTTTTGCACATGCAATCATTAAGGAATGCGCTACATTATTTCCGTCTCCAACATAAGCTACTTTTAGCCCATCAAATGATTTCTTGTGCTCGTAAATCGTTAATAAATCAGCTAGAGCCTGACAAGGATGATAATCATCTGTCAAACCATTAATAACGGGAATGGATGCGTAATCTGCAAGCTCTTCGATCTTGCTATGTTCAAACGTACGAATCATGATAGCATCGATGAATTCAGATAGTACGCGTGCTGTATCAGCAATCGTTTCTCCGCGTCCAATTTGTAAATCCTGGCTGCTTAAAAAGAGGGCGTTTCCTCCAAGCTGCATCATTCCCGCTTCAAATGAGACTCTTGTTCTTGTTGAAGATTTTTCAAAAATGAGCCCCAGCGTTTTTCCTTTTAACGATGTGACGATTTCACCATTTTTATGCTTTTCTTTCAGCTCAATGGCGCTTTCTAAAAGTGACATAATATCGTCTGATGATAAATCTTTAAGCGTAAGCAAATCTTTTCCCTTTAAATTCGTATTTACCGATACTGTACTCATGATACTGTCACTTCCTTTTTAGTTTTTTGAAACCATTCTTGCAGTGATGAAACGTGATATTCATCGACTTGGAACGATTGGAAAAATAGCGAAGCCGTTTCTGCCTCCGTCATAACCACTAAACCGTGTTTTAATGCTGACATACGGCTTTCTTTATCTTCAGGCTGTAAACTTACATATAATAAAGCTTCTTTCGTTTTTACCCATTCACTAACTTCTTTATCTTTAACAAGAGTTAATCCCGCGCTTTGCGCAAGTTCTTCAAGGCCCTGTGCTTCTCCGTTAATATACACTTCTGCAGCACCTTTTTTACTTAACACATACTGATGGAATACTTTTTTTGCTGCTTCTTCAATCGTTGAAGAAATCGCAATTCCTTCACCAGTTGACTTCATTTCTGGTCCAACAAGCGGATCAACTCCTGATAATTTACTTGTCGAAAACACTGGAAACTTAATAGTTGTATAAGCCGGATCCGGCAATAAACCTAGCTTCTCGCTAATTTCCGACAATGATTTCCCAAGCAATATTTGAGTTGATAGCGAAACAAGCGGCGTGTTGCACACTTTGCTTACTACAGGCACTGTACGGCTGGCACGCGGATTAACTTCCAGCATGTAGACTTCATCGTTGTAAATAACATATTGGATATTCATAATCCCTTTATATTGAAGTTTGTTTACAATTTTTTGAGCGTAGCTCACCATTTTTTCTTTATGTGCTGCTTCTACTGTTTTTGCTGGTAAAAGCGCATAGCTGTCTCCTGAATGAACGCCGGCTTTTTCAATATGTTCAACGATTGTCGGAATCAACACATCTTTTCCGTCTGCTACAACATCAATTTCTGCTTCTTTTCCAGGGAAGTAAGCATCAATAAGCATTGGGAAATGAGACGCTTTAATAGCTGGTAAACAAGCCTGCAGCTCCGTTTCATTTTGAATTGTCAGCATTCCTTTTCCGCCAATGACGTAAGAAGGACGAATAAGTAATGGGAATCCCATAGCTTTTGCTTTTTGTACAAGTTCTTGCTCATCTTTCGCCATTTCACCTGGGATATGCGGAATATCACAGTCGTCTAAGAGCTTATAAAACAGGTCGCGATCTTCAAGTGCATCAATAACATCATTTGTAATCCCTAGTAAATTGACGCCAGCTTCTTCTAGCCCTTTAACAAGCGAAATAGCCGTTTGACCTCCGTATTGAACAATTACATCCGTCACATTTTCAGCATCAAGAACGTTTAGCACATCTTCTACTGTTACAGGTTCAAAATATAAGCGGTCTGCTACTTCAAAATCCGTACTTACCGTTTCTGGATTGTTGTTAATTAAAATTGTTTCGTATCCTTCTTTTTCAAGAGCTAACACACCGTGTACAGAGCTGTAGTCGAATTCTACTCCTTGGCCGATACGAATCGGTCCAGAACCGATAATCGCAACTTTTTTATTCGTTGATGGTTCAATCTCACTCTCGCCATAATAACTAGAGTAGAAATAAGCCGTAGAGGATTCGAACTCCGCTGCACATGTATCTACCATTTTGTAGCTTGGCGTAATATGTAGTGCTTTACGTTTCGCTCTTACGTCAAGCTCTGGCACGTTCCATACGCTTGCTAGATACGCATCTGTAAAACCATGCTCCTTCACTTGCTTGAAGTGTTCAGCTGTAATGGAATCAAAACGTACTTCCTTCAAAGAGGCTTCCATTTTAATCAGCTGCGTAAAGTGTGTTAAATAGAAATAATCAATTTGCGTTACTTCATGGATATACTCAGGCGTTGTACCGCGACGTAAAAGCTCAAGGATAACAAAAATACGCTCATCGCTTTGTTCGCCAAGCTTGCTTTTTAATTCATCCGTTGAAAGTTCTTGCAGTTCTTCTACTTCCAATCCTTGTAAATCAATTTCTAAAGAAGACAGTGCCTTTTGGAAGCTACGTGTAAAGTTACGGTCAATAGCCATTACTTCTCCAGTTGCTTTCATTTGCGTGCCAAGCGTTCTCTCCGCGTAGAAAAACTTGTCAAACGGCCATCTTGGAAATTTCACTACTACATAGTCAAGAGCTGGTTCGAAGCTTGCATATGTGTCTCCTGTTACAGGATTTAATAACTCATGAAGCGTGTAGCCTACTGATAGTTTTGCAGCAATTTTAGCAATCGGATAGCCCGTTGCTTTTGATGCAAGAGCAGACGAACGGCTCACACGCGGATTTACTTCAATTAAATAGTACTGCTTGCTTTTTGGATCAAGCGCAAACTGAATGTTGCAACCTCCAATAATGCCAAGCGATGAAATAATTTTAACTGAAGCTGAACGAAGCATTTGATATTCCACGTCGGTTAACGTTTGAGAAGGAGCAACGACTACCGAATCTCCAGTATGAACACCCACGGGATCAATATTTTCCATGTTACAAATTGTAATGCACGTATTGTTCACGTCACGCATAACCTCGTACTCAACCTCTTTAAATCCAGCGATGCTTTTTTCAATTAAGCATTGAGTAATAGCACTTTCACGTAAACCTGACGCTGAAAGTTTTTCAAGTTCTTCCATAGAATGAGCAATTCCTCCGCCCGTTCCGCCTAACGTATAAGCAGGACGTACAATAACAGGAAAACCAATTTTCTCGGCAAAAGCTAATGCTTCTTCTACTTTTGTGACAACTTCACTTTCCGGCACCGGTTCATTTAGTTCATTCATTAGTGCACGGAACTCTTCACGGCTTTCACCTTTTTTGATTGATTCAATCGGTGTTCCTAAAAGTTTCACATCGTATTTTGGCAAAATATTTTGTTCATGAAGCTCAAGGGCTAAGTTTAAACCCGTCTGTCCGCCTAATGTAGCTAACAAACCATCCGGCTTTTCTTTTGCAATAATTTTCTCTACGCAGTCTACTGTTAATGGTTCAAAATAGATTCGATCTGCTACGTGAGTGTCCGTCATAATCGTAGCTGGATTATTATTGATTAAGATAACTTCATAACCTTCTTCTTTTAATGACAAGCATGCCTGAGTTCCTGAATAATCAAATTCTGCTGCTTGCCCAATTACGATTGGTCCGGATCCGATTACTAAAATCTTTTTTAATGTTTGGTCT
Organism: Priestia sp. TRN 1309; assembly: GCF_050846875.1. Classification (NCBI taxonomy): domain Bacteria; kingdom Bacillati; phylum Bacillota; class Bacilli; order Caryophanales; family Bacillaceae; genus Priestia; species Priestia sp. TRN 1309. The sequence goes on from NZ_JBOZGM010000003.1 coordinate 761,728, forward strand.
TTAGGCATATACTTTTCCGCTCCCTACTTGCTGTACTTTCGTCATAAATTCATCAAAGATATACGTGCTGTCACTTGGTCCAGGATGTGCTTCTGGATGATATTGAACCGAAATAACAGGAAGGTCTTTATGCATTAAACCTTCAACCGATCCGTCATTCACATTTTTAAATCGAACGCTTAATGGCGTAGACGTAATCGTCTGTTCATCTACGACATAGCTATGGTTTTGAGACGTCATACACACTTTGTTAGTCGTTAAATCAATTACAGGCTGATTAGCTCCTCGGTGACCGAACGCCAGCTTTTTGGTTTCTGCCCCAAAAGCAAGCCCAATTAACTGATGTCCAAAGCAAATTCCCAAAGTTGGATACGCTGAAATAATTTCTTTTAATTCATCCAGCTGACTGCTTACTTGAGTTGGATCTCCAGGTCCGTTTGATAAGACAATGCCATCCGGCTGCAGCTCTTTTACTTTTGAAGAGCTTGTAGAATAAGGAACAACCGTTACTTTGCACTCTCGATTTAGCAGCTCTTGTAAAATTGATTTTTTATAGCCAAAGTCCATTAATACAACGTGTTTTTCACCGTTTCCGTAAGTAACAGGCTCTTTTGTTGACACTTCTTTTACTACATATCCATCGCATTCAGCAGTAAATGCTGGCGGCTCAGCAGATGCCGAAAAGGCAGATTGCATCGTACCTTCTTTTCGAATTCGTTTTACGACCGCTCTCGTATCCACATGTGTAATAAGCGGAATGTTCCATTTCTTTAAATATTGTTTGAAGCTGTACATCGCTTCGTAATGGAACCCTTCATCTGAACATTCGTATACGACAACGCCTGCTACGTGAGGCTTTTTGCTTTCATAATCTTTCTCATTGATACCATAGTTCCCAATCAAAGGGTACGTAAAGACGATAATTTGATCTTTGTAAGATGGATCAGTCACAACTTCTTGATAACCAGTCATTCCAGTAAAGAAAACAATTTCTCCTTCTGCCTGGTGCGTTGCTGTATGTTCAATGTGTCCGGCGAACGAATCGCCGTTTGCTAAGTGTAAATATCCGTTCATTGTGCATCCCTCTTCGAATAATTATTTATAAAACAGAATTTTTATACAAACATATTCAAAAAAATTTGTATTATGAAGTAATTTTTGTTTGGCTAAATGCTTCTTCAATGATATGAATCGCTTGGTCTAACTCTTCTTTTGTTACAGTTAAAGGCGGCAGCAATCGTACTACATGCGGTCCTGCTCCCAGTGCTAGCAATCCTTTTTCACGCATTGCTGCAAGCAATGCCGACTGATGTTCTCCGCATTCAATTCCAATCATAAAACCTTTTCCGCGAACATCTTTTACAAATGAATAATCTGCTACGCTATTTTTCAAAGCGTTGGTAAAATAAAGGCTTTTTTCTGCAACCTCTGCTAAAAATGCTTCGTTAAAAATAATGTTTAAAGTTGCTTTAGCTGAAGCTAATGCAATTGGATTTCCTCCAAAGGTTGTTCCGTGAGTACCAGGTCCAAACGCTTCTTTGAGATAGCCTTTTCCAATCATCGCACCAACCGGCATTCCGCTTCCTAACCCTTTAGCTGCTGTAATAATATCTGGTGACACATTAAAATGCTGATAGGCAAATGGTTTTCCTGTTCTGCCGATTCCAGTTTGCACTTCATCGACTATAAACAGTGCTTCGTGCTTTTTACACAGCTCTTGAATAGTTAATAAAAATGCTTCGGTTCCTGGAACAACTCCGCCTTCTCCTTGAATGACTTCAACCATAATTGCTGCTACGCTGTCGTCCATTTCCTGTTTTAATGCTTCTTCATCATTGTATGGCACGTAAACAAACTCATTAACAAGAGGACCGAAGCCATCATGAATTTTTGCCTGCCCTGTAGCTGTCATGGTAGCAAATGTACGTCCATGAAATGATTTTGTAAAGGTAATGATTTTATGTTTTTGCGTGTACTTGCGCGCTAATTTAATCGCCGCTTCGTTGGCTTCTGCACCGCTGTTACAGAAGAATACTGCATCACCGTTTGAATGTTCCACAAGCTTACCTGCTACATCTTCTTGAATCGATTGATGAAATAAATTTGACACGTGCCACACTTTATTTAACTGCTCTTCGATCGCTTTTTGAACATCAGGATGACGATGGCCTACGTTACAGACAGCGATACCTGAAATAAAATCTAAATACTCATTTCCTTTGTTATCTATTAATTTTGTTCCTTGCGCCTCTTCCACATGGATATCAAACCGTTGATATGTTGGAAACAATGAACTCATCGCTATCTTCTCCACCTTTTCCACTATATTTAATTGCTGTACCAATCAGCTTTCCTTCCTTATCTAAAAATCCATCAGTTCCGCTAATAATATGAACTTCTTCAAGTAAAGGAGATAACGCATTTACCGCTGATGTCACTTTTGGAATCATTCCGCCGTAAATTACTTTTTCTTCAATAAGTGCATCAATCTCTGACTTTGTAAGTTCAGGAAGCAATGCTCCATCCTTTAATACACCTTTTACATCCGTCACAAACATCAGCTTTTCAGCATTTACTGCTTGTGCAACGGCTCCGGCTGCCACGTCAGCATTAATATTATAGCTATTACCTTCTTCATCGGCTCCAATGGAAGAAATAACCGGAATGTACTGACTGTCAGTTAGTTGTTTTAATAATGTATCGTTTACGCCTTTTACTTCTCCAACGTAACCTAGACGTTCAACATCGATAGCCTCTGCTTTAAGCAAAGATCCATCAATTCCTGATAGTCCTACTGCTTTTAAGTTCGCTTTTTGTAGTTCTTTTACAAGATGCTTATTAACTTTGCCTGCTAATACCATCGTCACAACTTCTAATGCTTCTTTGGACGTTTTTCGAAGCCCATCTACAAATTCCGTTTCAATGTGAAGCTTGGTAAGCGTATCTTGAATATCAGGCCCGCCTCCGTGCACAACAATGATCTGATATCCACTCGCTTTTAACTGCTGAATACTTTCAAAAAAAGCGCTTGTTAACTGATTGATAATGCTGCCTCCGCATTTTACAACGACGATTTTTTCACTGCTCATTTCACTCTCTCCTTACGTTCGATAACTGGCGTTGATTTTCACATAATCGTAAGTCAAATCGCAGCCCCACGCCTTGCCAATTCCATTTCCCTGCTGCAAGTCAACATAGACTTCAACCGTATCATTTTCTAAATAAGCTTTTGCTTCTTCTTCACTAAATGAAACAGGCTGGCTGTTTTTTAGCATTTGGATATCACCTAACGAAACGTTCACCGCTTCTGGATTAAGCGCTACGCCGCTGTAGCCAACTGAACAAATAATTCGTCCCCAATTGGCATCGGCTCCATACATGGCCGTTTTCACTAAGTTCGAGCCTACAATTTGTTTAGCAATCACATTTGCCTCTTCGTTTGTATGAGCACCAGATACGTTTACTTCAATTAGTTTTGTTGCTCCTTCACCGTCGCGTGCAATTTGTTTGGCTAAATCTTCACACGTCAAGCGCAGTGCTTCATAAAATGACGTCCATTCAGGATGATCTGGTGTAAGCGACTGGTGATCAGCTTTTCCATTTGCTAAAACAACAACCATATCATTCGTAGACGTATCACCATCTACTGTAATTTGATTAAAGCTTTTATTTGTAATAGAACCCAGCGCATCTTGTAGTACTGAAGCTTCAACCTTAGCATCCGTTGTGATAAAGCTAAGCATCGTAGCCATATTCGGGTGAATCATACCTGATCCTTTCGCTGTGCCGCCAATCGTAACCGTTTTGCCGTCAATGGCTGTTTGATAGCAAGTTGACTTCATTACGGTATCTGTTGTTAAAATAGCCGTTTGAAATTCTTCTGCTTTTTCTTTGTTCGACGAAGGACTTAATAACCCAATGCCCTTCACGATTTTTTCCATATCTAGAAGCTCTCCAATTACCCCTGTAGAAGCTACCGCTACATGATGAGGTAGAATATTAAGCTTTTCTGCACATGTATTTCGCATTTGGTATGCATCTTTTAATCCTTGTTCTCCAGTACATGCATTTGCACATGCGCTGTTCACAACGATCGCTTGCAGCTTCTGCTCTACTGCTACACTTTCTTTTGTAACAGCTAAAGGCGCTGCTTGGAAAGCATTAAGCGTGTAAACAGCTGCGCAATTAGCTGGCACATCACTTACAATAACTCCTAAATCTTTTTTAGCATAACGTAAACCAGCGTGAACGCCATCTGCTGAAAAACCTAGCGGCGTTACAATTGTACCGTTCTCTATTTTCTTTATCTTTTCTTTCGTTTGTTTAACCGTAATCACTATACGTTCCCTCCTGCTTTTATCGTGATTAGTGATGCTGTGCTTTTATGGGAAGACAGGCAGTAGTCCAATACCCGTTTGCTGTTCAAATCCCATCATGATATTGGCATTTTGAATGGCCTGACCGGCTGCCCCTTTAACTAAGTTATCAATGACAGAAACAATCGTGACACGCTTTGTTCGTTCGTCAAATGCAATACCAATATCGCAATAATTTGATGCACTTACTTCTTTAGTAGACGGAAATTCACCAGCTTTTCGAACGCGAACGAATGGGGAGTTTTGATATGTATCTACATATAGCTGATGAAGCTCTTGTACTGAGCTCTCTTCAGAAAGTTCAGCGTATATCGTACTCATAATCCCTCGCGTCATTGGAACTAAGTGCGTACTGAACGTAACATGGCCAATTTCCTCATCCCACTTTTCTAAAATAGATTCAATTTCTGGGATATGCTGATGCTGATTAACTTTGTATATTTTCATATTTTCATTGATTTCAGCATAATGAGCCATTTGCGAAAGACCACGTCCTGCTCCTGAAATTCCGGACTTTGCATCAATGATAATAGAGTTTGATCTCACCATTTGTTTACTAACGAGAGGAGCTAGCCCAAGCAGTGTAGCTGTTGGATAACAACCCGGGTTCGCAACGAACGTACTGCTTTCAACTTCTTCTGCAAACCATTCCGCTAACCCATACACGGACTGTTGTAAAAACGCTTCGGCTGCAGCAGGCTTTTTGTACCACTTTTCATAAAGAGCTTCTGTTTTTAATCTAAAATCTCCAGATAGATCTACCACTTTTATTCCTTCTTCTATTAATTGAGGTACAAGTTTGCTAGAAACACCGGACGGAGTTGCTGTAAACACTAAGTCTAATTCTTTGGCCATGTTCTTAGGGTTTATATCTTGCAGTGTATATACAGTATTAGAAAGGTGAGGATAAACTTCTGCTAGTTCCATCCCATCCTGAGAGGATGAATAAACTGCATAAACATGAAAATGCGGGTGATTCGCTAACAAACGAATCAGTTCTACTCCTCCATACCCTGTTGCTCCAACAATTCCTACCTTGTATTCTTTCATTTTAAAACTCCTTTTTCCACGTATCTATTTGAATTATTTATCATTATAATACCGTATAAAAATAAAATCAAATGAATATTTAAAAAAACCAACACTTTATTCTATATTTTTAAACATTTTTATTTATTCATAAGTTTTTATTTTTATAACTATCTTTCTATTTTTGTTTAGAAATTGTTCACAGATAGTTTTGGAAAACACTGGTTGTTTTTGTGTATAATAAGAGTATCGATAAAAATCATCCGTATGACATTTCTTCATACGGCTAGTGGACGTACAGGATATACAGACTGTTCTAACTTAATAGATTAATAAGTAACAGTCGCAAAAATTTTGAGTAAAAGGTGATAACATGATGAACATCACAACGGATTCTTTTTCAAATGAGCTGCAGCAATTTTTTATGGACTTTGATCATAAAATTTCGTTTAAAAAAGGTGACTTTCTCTTTCAAGAAGGTTCACCTTCAACTCATTTATTTTTTATTACTTCTGGAGCTGTACAAGTAAGTAAAGTGACGCCGGAAGGACGCGAACTGACGCTTCAGCTGGCAAGTTCAGGAGACTTAATCGGGGAAGTTATGCTGTTTTGCGGATCTACTCCCCATATGCTTCAAGCAAAAGCCATTGAACCTTGTACAGCGATCAGCATTCAAAAACGGGTGTTAGAAAACGAACTAGCACAATACCCTGCTCTTTCCATGGAGTACATGAAGTGGATGGGACTTCAAATTAAGCGAATGCAGACAAAGTTTAGAGACTTAATTCTAAATGGAAAAAAAGGAGCTCTCTATTCTACTCTGATTCGCATGTCCAATAGTTTTGGGGTAATGAAGCCAAATGGTATTTTATTAAACGTAACGTTGACAAATCAAGAGATCGCTAATCTATGCGGGACATCCCGAGAAGTGGTCAATCGTATGCTCGCTGAGTTGCGAAAAAATGAAGTAATCTCAATGACAGATGGAAAAATTATCATTCATAAGCTCTCTTTTTTAAAGAAAGAAATAGACTGTGAAGACTGCCCTGTGGAATTGTGCAGAATTGAATAAGAAAAAAAGCCATCGTTGATGGCTTTTTTTCTTATTGAACACCTAATGCAATTTTAGCGTAGCGCGTCATGCGATCTTTATCCCATGGCGGGTTAAATGTGATATTCACTTCTACATTTTCTACTTCTTCAAGCGAAATTAATTGTTTTTTCACTTGTTCGCCAATCACACCCGCTAGCGGGCACCCAATAGAAGTTAACGTCATCGTCACGATAACCGTGTTGTTTTCTTCCATTTCCACCCCGTAAACTAAGCCTAAATTTACGATATCAACGCCAAGCTCTGGATCAATTACTTCTTCTAGTGATTCCATGATTTTATCTTCTAACTGTTTATCCATATTCATTCTCCTTTCTTTTACTTCCGTAATTATCTTCACGTATTAAATATACCCTTAAACAATTTATCGTAAGCAATCAATAACTATGTCTTACACCGTAACAAGACAACTTTTGCATGTCAATCGTTCTGCTTTGCTCATAAGGAAAAGTTGTGTAAAATATGGGAATACAAGCATGAATACTAGTAGAATTCAATATAATCGTATAACTACTTCAATTTAAAAGGAGCCCTATATGAGAAACGATCAACACTTAATCGCCTTAGATCTGGATGGAACATTGTTAACGAATGAAAAAACCATTTCACCTAAAACAAAACGGGTGTTAGAAAAAGCCAAACAAGACGGACATATTGTAATGATTGCAACTGGAAGACCTTATCGTTCCAGTGCTATGTATTACAGCGAATTAGATTTATCCACGCCTATCGTAAACTTTAACGGAGCGCTTGTCCATCATCCCCTTCAGCCTGATTTTGGCACGCATCACGAACCTTTAAATCGCCGAACTGTTCATGACATTGTGACAGCTATGCAAGACTATCGCATCAACAATATCATGGCAGAAGTACAAGATGATGTGTATCTTCATTTTGAAGATCGAAAATTAATGGATGTACTCAGCCTAGGGGATCCTAAATTACAAACGGGTGATTTGCGTCATACGCTGCAGCACGATCCAACGTCTATTTTAATTCACGCAGATGAAGAACATGTACAAGATATACGCTCTCACCTTTCAGATGTTCATGCAGAAGTACTAGAACATAGACGCTGGGGAGCACCTTGGCATGTCGTTGAAATTGTAAAAAAAGGACTTAATAAAGCTGTAGGTCTTGAGCGCGTAGCTAATCATTATCAAATTCCTCGCGAACGAATTATTGCATTTGGAGATGAAGACAATGATTTTGAAATGATTAAATTTGCAGGACACGGTATCGCCATGGAAAATGGTATTAGCGAATTAAAGCAGCTAGCGCGTGAAGTAACAAAATCGAATGAAAATGATGGTATTGCTTATTATTTGGAAAAAACGTTAAATTTATAACTTAGCTTTTTTTGAAAAGCAAGGTAAATTTTTATCGCTATCATTTTTTTTATTTAGCACACACTATAACCGACACTTCTTAAGGTGTCGGTTTTATTTATATTACGAGGAGGAATTTATGATGGGCAGAGGCAATCGATCAAAACGTTTTGTGAAACAAGGTGCAGACGCAGTTCAAAAACATGATGAACGAATTCCTTATCATATGACTATGGCGGAGGCAGAAGCATTTCAAGCTCACCAGCGCCAAACTCCTCATGGAGGACAGTAACTTATGAAAAATTCACTTTTTGGTCAAGTAAAAGATGCGATTCGAAACGCAGTATCCGGCCATTCAGAAGATCAGCTTCATCGTCAAAAGCACGGCAACGGTGAACTTGATATTTCAGAAGGCGTATTAAATAGTATTGCTTCTAACGCTTCTCCTGAGGAGCAAGAGCAGCTGAAGCAATTCCAAAACTCATTGCATCAAGCGTATGATACAGATGGAGAATCACATGGGCGCGAGAAAAGTGCAGACATTACGTCCGATACGCTGTCTCATATCGTTCAGAATGCTTCTTCCGAAGAGAAGGCACAGCTTGAACAGCTTCAAAGCACTTTAGAAGGCGGTCAGTCTCACGCTCACGGTGAAGCTCACACGTCCAGTGAAAGCGTGGCAGCTGATATATTATCTCATGCACAGCAAAATGCTTCTCCTGAAGAAAAAAGCCAGCTTAAACAGCTTCAAAGCACTTTAGAGGGCGGTCAGTCTCACGCTCACGGTGAAGCTCACACGTCTAGTGAAAACGTAGCAGCTGATATGCTGTCTCATGCACAGCAAAGCGCTTCTCCTGAAGAACAAGCTCAGCTTCAACAGCTTCAGAATACATTGGGAGCTGCTGGTCAAAATCATCAAACGTCTCAGGCTCATACGTCTGCAGCTTCTGATGAAAACATTGCAGCTGATATGCTGTCTCATGCACAGCAAAATGCTTCTCCTGAAGAACAAGCTCAGCTTCAAGAACTTTCTAATGACTTAAAAGGCACACATTAATAAAAAAGAGTCCAGGTAATGAATACCTGGACTCTTTTTAATCTTTGCGAAACAAACCAAAGATTCCCGTTGTTTGAACGATATTAGTAAATGCCTTAGGATCCACCTCTTTAATTACTCGTTCCAAGTCAAATAATTCATACCTAGTTAAAACAATCATTAGCATTTCTTTATCTTCGTTTGTGAAGCCTCCTTTAGCCGGTACCGCCGTAATCCCTCGCACGAGTTTGGCATGAATCGCCTTTCTTAGCTCCACTCCTTTTTTTGTTACGATCATTGCTGTAAGTTTGACATGACGCGTATGAATAACATCAATGACGCGAGTGGTCGTATAAAGCGTCACAAGCGTATAGAGTGACTTCTCAGCACCATATAAAAGACCTGCTAGCACGATAATAATTGCATTTAATATGAACATATAAGTGCCAATTGGTCGGTCTTTTACTCGAGACAAAATCAGGGCAATAATATCGAGCCCACCAGTTGAAGCTCCAAATTTCAATGTAATTCCTACCCCTACCGCTAAAATAACCCCTCCAAAAACTGCGTTAAGGATGATGTCTTTAGAAAGTGCTTGAATAGGAATAATTCCAAGAAACAAAGTTGTTGCAGCAACGCTGATAAAACTGTAAACAGTAAATGACTTCCCCACTTTTTTCCACCCTAAAATAGTTACAGGAATATTTAACAACAACAGCAGCACTCCAGTGGAAATAGTAAAAGGAGTGTAATCTGTCACGATACTCGAAACAAGCTGTGCTACTCCCGTAAAGCCGCTCGAATATACATTAGCAGGTATCAAAAACAAGTTGAGCGCAAGCGCATTCAATAATGCTCCTACTAAGACGACTATCGCTTTTTTTGTTTCAAGCCACATATTCAAATGACCGACCTCCGCTTTTTAACACTTCTTACTTCCTTATACCCATTTATAAAATGAATAAAGTCAGCATCTTTAAAATAGTTAGTACATATAGTATGTACGATTTGGCAGAATTAAAAAAACTTATTCAAAAATTGTATTTTCCTCAAAGTGCTTATACACTAATACTATGTCGTATATAACGCTTTTCAATGTTTATACATCAAACTCATTTCATATTTTATAAATGCAATTAGGAAGGTGACATTTATGTCAATTAAACTTTTAACCGATAGTGCAAGCGATTTGCCTTTATCCTTTTTTCAAGAAAATAACGTTGGCTTTTTACCGCTTCGCGTAAGCTTGGATAATCAAGAATTTTTAGATCTACAAACGATTGAACCAGCTTCTGTCTACGAAGCCATCCGTAAAGGCAAAATGCCAAAAACATCTCAAGCGGCTCCAACTACTATGTATGAAGTCTTTGACAACATAGCTAAATCAGGTGATTCGTGTATTTATTTAGCTTTTTCTTCAGAATTATCCGGTACATATCAAACAGCAATGATGATTCGAGAAGAACTCCTAGAAAAGTATCCCGATTTCCAATTAGAAATAATCGATACGAAATGTGCATCTCTTGGCCAGGGAGTAGTTACTTATTATGCAGCACAATTATTACACCAAAACCTCTCGCTAGTAGAAATGACAGAAAAAATAAAGCAATACGCTCTGCATATGGAGCATATTTTTACGGTTGATGACTTGGATTTTCTTGCTCAAGGAGGCCGCGTGAGCAAAGCTTCTGCTTTTGTAGGAGGTCTGCTTAATATTAAGCCGCTGCTTCATGTGGAAGATGGAAAATTGATTCCAATCGAAAAAATCCGCGGCCGTAAAAAAGTATTTAAACGCATGCTTGACGTGATGGAAGAGCGAGGAAAAAATCTCTCTTCTCAAACCATTGGAATTAGCCATGGAGATGATTTAGAAACAGCTCTTCAGCTGAAAGAGATGATTCAAGAACGTTTTGGCACCAAACATTTTATTATTAATATTATTGGTGCAGCCATAGGTTCTCATTCTGGCCCAGGGACAATTGCAGTCTTCTTTTTGAACGAAACCATCGAATAATTTAAAGAGGTCAGGGCATTCTAAAGGTACGATCAAAAAGGGGTGTATCACAATGCCAAAAACGAGCGATAACGATAAAAAAGCAAAAGATAATAACGCAAAGCTTCACGAAAAGAATCTGCAAGCTAAGCATAACCGTGAGCTTGGAAAACATTCATTTTCTAAAAAAACTGATCACTTATAAAAAGAAGCCGCTGAGTTTTCAGCGGCTTCTCCTTTTAGTTTTCTTCTTTTTTAAAATATGTCCATCCTTCTTCTTGATAAACTTTTCCTTCTTTCATCAGTTTACCAAGCGCACGTTTGAACGCAGCTTTACTCATATTAAAGCGCTCACGAATATCTTCTGGATAGCTTTTATCCCAAAATGGCATAACGCCACCGCGGCTTTCCATGTAATCGTATAGTACTTGTGCATCTTCATCCATGCTTTCTTGTTTGCGCGGAAGAAGCGATACGTTTAGCGTTCCGTCTTCTTTTACATTAATGACGCGGCCAGTTACATGCGTACCAAGCTTCGGTTCTTTACGTCTTTCGCTTTCGTGAATAAATCCAACATATCCTTCATCTGTCATAATAAATGAACCTACGCGCAGGACACGGTAGATATATCCGCTCACTTCACGATTAAAAAGTTCAGGTGGAGCATCTAATGCCATTGCTTTCATCACATCGTCTGTAGCAATTTTCCCGTACATTTTACCGCGCTTTGAAATCTTCATCGTACAATAAACTTTGTTTCCAACTTCTGGCCACAGCTCTTCTAACGCAGGTAAGTCTGTTGAACCAATTAACATATCTTTGTTCATGCCGATATTTACAAACACGCCTAAACCCGGATTAACATCTACGACTTCAACCCACTCATAGACACCTTCTTCAACAAGAGGTAAGTGCATCGTTGCCGTTAAGCGGTCGTGCTGATCAAGGTATAAAAAAACTTCTACTTCTTCCCCTTCAGCAAGTTCTCTTGTTGTTTCATTTTTATGTAGCAAAATTTCTCCTTCACCTTCTGCTAACATATAACCAATCGGCGTTTCCCGGTTTACTGTTAAATACGCTTTCATCCCAGCTTCTACATTCATCGTTCTATCCATCCTTTATATAAATTAGTAGTGATTGTTCCTTCACCACATACCTTCTCACTTTGCATCAAACAGCATTTCAAATTTCAAATCAACTAAAATGCATGCATTGTTTAAAAAAGCTGCTTCTATAGCTTACAACAAAAAGCATAACTTGTATTGTATCAATTACCGGCTCTCTATTCAATATCAGTTGTATACAGTTTGTGTTTTATTTATAATAAAAGAACAAACTCTTTACATATGGAGGTTATTATGGCTAAAGATAGTTCATTTGACGTCGTGTCACAAGTTGATTTATCAGAGGTAACAAACGGCATTACCATGGCAACAAAGGAAATTAAAACCCGCTATGATTTTAAAGGCAGTAAAAGCGAAATCTCGCTCGAAAACGAAGAGCTTGTTCTTATTTCTGATGATGAATTTAAGCTTGAACAGTTAAAAGACGTACTGATTTCTAAGCTCATCAAACGCGGCGTACCTACACGCAATATCTCCTACGGTAAAATTGAAAATGCTTCTGGAGGAACGGTTAGACAGCGCGCTAAGTTAATTCAAGGTATCGACAAAGACAACGCTAAAAAGCTAAATACAATTATTAAAAATACCGGTTTAAAAGTAAAAAGCCAAATTCAAGATGATCAGCTTCGCGTAAGCGGTAAAAATCGTGATGACCTGCAGCAAATTATTTCAGCTATTCGCAGCGCTGATTTACCTATTGACGTACAATTTATTAATTACCGCTAAAAATGGATGCCCCCGGCATTCATTTTTTCTTTTAAAGCCTTTTTTATCCGTTTAGGCTTATCCCTATGCATAGATACACTCTCTTAACAAATACTAGTATACGCTTACATACTCATATTAATTAAGGAGTGTATACTAATGAATCAAAATCAAAAACAAAACTTCCCTCCTCAGCATCAGCAAACTCAGCCAGGTATTGAGAAAGATATGCATCCAGTCCCTACCTCTATCGCTCCAGACTATAAGGCAAGCGGAAAATTACAGAATAAAGTAGCCGTTATCACCGGAGGAGACAGCGGAATTGGACGTTCTGTCGCTTATCATTACGCGAAAGAAGGCGCAAATGTTGCCGTAACCTATCTGAATGAACATGATGATGCAAATGAAACTAAAAAACAAGTTGAACGAATGGGGGCTTCTTGTTTGTTGCTTGCTGGTGACATAGGAGATGAACATTTTTGTCAAGAAGTCATCTCAAAGGCCATTCAGACTTTCGGAAAAATAGACATCTTAGTCAATAATGCAGCTGAACAGCACCCTCAAAAAAGTATTACGGATATCACGACTGAACAGCTTACCCGTACGTTTCAAACGAATATTTTTTCAATTTTCCATTTGACCAAAGCTGCATTGCCTCATTTAAAACAAGGAAGCGCTATTATTAATACAACGTCTGTGACAGCCTATCATGGGCATGACCAGCTGATTGACTACTCTTCAACCAAGGGTGCTATCGTGGCTTTCACACGTTCTTTGTCAGCTTCGCTCGCAACAAAAGGCATTCGTGTAAACGGCGTAGCTCCAGGACCCATCTGGACACCTCTTATTCCGTCTACGTTCGACGAACAGCAAGTTGCAACATTTGGGTCTAACACACCTATGAAACGAGCAGGACAGCCTTCTGAGCTCGGAGCGGCCTATGTATATTTGGCAAGCTCTGATTCTTCTTATATGTCCGGGCAAGTCCTTCACATTAATGGAGGATCCATTGTAAACGGATAACATTTCTCTTCGGTCATTCATTTATTTTTCTATGGAAACACTATCAGAATTCAGCTATTTTTGTTTAAATAGAGATATGAACACCGCTAAAGGAGAGTATTTGAATGACCGATACATTAAGCACTCTTAAACATATATATGAAACCATTTTAAATAAAGTCGATGCCGGTATCCATGCGGTCGATGAAACAGGAAAAACCATTATTTACAATGAAAAGATGACAAAGATGGAGCTGATGGATGAACAAGACGTTTTACATAAAAACTTGTTAGATGTGTTTATGTTCAAAGAAAATCAGCAAAGCACGCTTGTACAGGCGCTGCAAAAAGGAAAAGAAACGGTTAACGTCAAACAAACGTATTTCAACAATCAAGGACAAGAAATCACGACGATTAATAATACCTTCCCTATTTTAAAAAACGGTGTCATTCAAGGAGCGGTTGAAATTGCTCAAGACGTGACGAAACTAGAGCGTCTAATCCGGCAAAACATTAGGCAAAAAGGAAACACACGCTTTACGTTTGATAGCATCATCGGAAGCAGTCAAGCCGTTCACGATGTTATTGAAGACGCTAAGCGCGCCACTAGAACTCCTTCTTATGTCTTAATTATTGGAGAAACAGGCACGGGGAAAGAACTGTTTGCCCAAAGCATACATAATGGCAGCAGCCGCTCTTCCGCTCCTTTTATTTCACAAAACTGCGCTGCGCTACCGGATAATTTAATTGAAAGCCTTTTGTTCGGTACGAAACGCGGAGCTTTTACAGGTGCAATGGATAATCCTGGTCTTTTCGAACAAGCGCAAGGAGGCACATTACTGCTAGATGAAATCAACTCGTTGAATCCAAATCTGCAGGCTAAGCTTCTTCGAGTACTGCAAGAAAAAACCGTACGAAGAATTGGGGATACAGTAGACAAACCGGTGAACGTTCGAGTCATCGCGAACATGAATGAAGACCCAATCGATGCGATTGCAGAAAATCGATTACGTAAAGACTTATATTATCGACTTGGCGTCGTGACGCTTTTTATTCCTCCTCTTCGTGAACGAAAAGAAGATATTATTGAATTAACAAAGTTTTTCATCAAAAAATACAATGATTTGTTTCAGATGAATGTAAAAACCGTAGATCACCAAGTCATGTCTTCTTTTCTCTCTTATGACTGGCCAGGAAACGTACGGGAATTAGAACACATTATTGAAGGTGCAATGAACTTGGTGATGGATGAAGATGTTATTCACTATTCTCACCTTCCTTTTCAATACAGAACAAAGTTCCAGCTAAAGCAGCATGAACATTTTGAAGATAAAACAAGCGGTGAAGCACCCTCTTATCCAAGCGCTTTTCACCCTTCTCTTCCTTTAAAGGAACAGCTGTTAGCGTTTGAAGCAGAATGTATTAAACAAACGCTTGAACAACACAACCACAACATCTCAAAAAGTGCTAAGATACTAGGGCTGACTAGACAAAGCTTGCAGTATCGTATGAAACGATTAGACATCCGCTCTAAATAAAAAAGAAGTGCACGGTGCACTTCTTTTTTATTTTGCTTTATAAACCGGTGAATCCGATTGTTTTTGATTAATATTTTTCTTGATTCCTACGTGATAATACACGTAGAGTACAATAATTAAAGGGACCCCGCAGTAAAGACCAATTCGTTGATCCGGAATAAAAATTAAGCTGATTAATACAAGTCCATACAAACAAAAACCTAGAATAGGAACGAACGGATAAAGGGGCGTTTTAAATTTCAATTCCTTTACATCTCCCCCTTCCGCTAAAAAACGACGGCGGAACATAAATTGAGAGGCACAAATGGACATCCAAACAATAATGGTCACCATTCCTGAAATCGAAATAAACCAAAGATATACGGTTTCAGCAGCCACGACGCTTGTAATCAACGAGCATCCCGAAATAATCATCGTCACAATTAACGCGTTAATTGGAACACCTTTTGAAGATAATTTCTTTAAAGGTTTTGGCCCCATATTGCTGTTTGACAATGACCAAAGCATACGGGAAGCAGCGTAGACCCCAGAGTTCGCCACGGATAACACAGCTGTTAAAATGACAAAGTTCATGATATCCGCTGCATAGGGAATTCCAATTTGATCTAATACGGCAACAAACGGACTTTCAATAACTCCCGCTGTTTTGTATGGCAGAATAGAGACTAAAACAAACATAGCTAACACAAAGAAAAACAGCGTTCTCCAAATGACGTTTCGAATAGATCTCGGCAACGTTTTCTCAGGACTTTCACTTTCTCCTGCTGCAATGCCGACAAGCTCCGTTCCTTGAAACGAAAAGTTAACCGTTACTAAAGTCAATAAAACTGCCAGTATTCCATTTGGAAAAAGACCTGCGCCTTGGGTAAAATGTGAAAGAAACGGTGCGGGTTCTCCTCCTTTAAAATCAATAAAACCAAAAACAGCAGCTCCTCCAATTAAAATAAATAGAATAATAGCCGTAACTTTAATACTCGAAAACCAAAACTCAGTTTCAGCATAGCTTCGAGCAGAAAGAGCGTTAATTAAAAACGTAATGACGCCAAAAATCAAGCACCATGACCATATAGGTACATCAGGAAACCACCTCTGCATTAAAATTCCTGCTGACGTAAATTCAAGCCCTGTCGTATTTGCCCAGCTGAACCAGTACAGCCATCCAATCATAAAGCCTGTAGAAGGTCCTAAAAACCTTGTAGCGTATTCTTGAAAGGAACCTGAAACCGGCATTGCTACCGCTAGCTCTCCTAAACAAAGCATAACTAAGTACATGAGGAAGCCGCCTATTATATAAGCAAGAATGGCTCCTCCCGGCCCTGCCTGGCTAATAGTAAAACCCGAACCTAAAAATAGGCCTGTTCCAATCACGCCTCCTAACGCAATCATAAATAAATGTCTGCTTTTCATTGTTCTCTGTAATTGGTTTTGTTCTGTATGTCTATTCATCGGTACCTCCGTTCTTCATTTTCTTATATGTGGTTTGTACAAGCATGCCTACTTTTTAGCATCTGAACAGTTGTTTCTTGAATCAGCTTAGGAAGGACGCCGAACGAATAAGGCTTATACACTCGCTCTGTCCACTTATGTCCGTCTTTCCCATATACTCCTATATTGATGGACGGAATATTTAACTCTCGAATTTCACGGAAAGGAATCGCCCCTGCAATCCCCCACCCCGGAAAGTTACGTGTAAAAGCATCGATTTCCTCATCTGTCTCATGAAGAGATAAAAAGCTGCCATCCGCTAGGTAGGGAAAAAATTTTTTAAACTGAAACGTCTCTCCCGTCTGTTTTCCAACCTTCTCCACAGCCGCTTGTAAAGGATAAAGAAGCTGCTGATCTCTACTTTCGTCTTTCTTCAAGTGATTATGAGGCAAGTAAGGCGGTGCAAAAAAGACAATTACGCGCGGACTTTGATGCGGATCTAACTTTTGAAGTTCTTCAATTACTTTAAAGCACCTTGTTCTAAGTTCTAAATGCGCATACTGTTCGAAAGCTCGTTCAATACAAGCCTGAGCGTTTATCCCTTTTTGATCCAATTCTTCCAGATAATCTTCCAAACTCATAACATCCACTTTCCAAAACAAGTTTCGCTTTGGTAAATTCGTTCTTCGCGCAAAAAGTTCGTAATAATCAGAAAGTTTTTTCTCTACTTTTTCACATGCTTCGATTGATAATCCAATTAATTGACTCATCACTTCTTTTGCCGTTCGTTCATAGATGAAATAGTTAAAATACAAATGACTGCTTACGGCGGTTTGCACATTATAAGCCTCTTTATTATCTCGTTGATACAGACAGGAAGGTGGCAGTACCAGCTCTCCTTCAATATTTTCAGCTAGATTAATATTGTTATGGATGCTTCCCGTAATCTCAGATGCAATCAAATTAGGATCTATACCAGCAAGCGTATCTCCTACGTGTACCTCCCTTCCGTAAATATAAAAACATGGAAGCAGTTTCCCAGCAGCTCCTGTATAAATATAGCGCGTGGAATCTCCATCGTAAAGAGGTGTAATAAAGTCGGTATTAATCGCTGCTACATATGAAAGATTTTTCTCTTTTTTCAAACGGTTCAGTTCAGAAACAGCAGAAATAATTCCAGCATGCTGACTTTCCTCATCTGGGTTGACCATAAAAAGGACGTTTCCTTCTAATTGATTTGGATGCTTAGTAAAATGCAGCACATTGGCTAAATGTACAGCAATTCCACTTTGCATATCAACGGCTCCTCTTCCAAACATCCATTCACCTGAACGAGCATCTCGCTGTACATCTTCATTAATGTTATGCATAGAGAAATAGTGCTGAAGTTCTTCTGGATCTAACGCTATGTCTTTTAATGGACCAAAATCTTCAATGCCAACCGTATCTAAGTGAGCGTGATAAATCATTGTTTGAGCATTTTTTTTGCTGCCTTGAATAAAAGCAAATACATTTTTTCTACCTAGCGTATCGCCATTAATTTTCTGTTCCCAAACGTGAAGGGGATTTTCTTTGAAATAAGGAAAACTTTGAAGCGTGTTTTTAATGAAATCAGCAATCTTTACTTCGCCGCTTGTCCCATTGATACTTTTGATTTTCACTAACGCTTTTGTTAAACATTCAACTTGCTCTTCTATGCTTAGCTGTGAGAGTTGGGTATACACTTCTATTCCTCCTGCCTATCAAATAAAAACGTTATTTAGCTGCATATGAACAAAAATAGTACGATATATACATATCGTACTATTTTTATTTATTTTAAACCGATTACTCAGCAAATACTTTTTCAATTCGTTCAATTGCCCAGTCCAACTCTTCTTTTGAAATCGTTAGGGGCGGAGCAAAACGAATAACCGTACTATGCGTTTCTTTACAAAGCAAACCTTGGTCTTTTAATTTTTCACAATAAGGACGAGCCTCTTCGTGTAATTCTACCCCGATGAACAGGCCTCGGCCGCGCACTTCTTTAATAACTGGATTGCTTAAGCTTTGGAGCTTCTGCTTGAAATAAGAACCTAATTCTAATGAACGCGCTGGAAGTTCTTCATCTTCAATTACTTCCAAAGCAGCTAATGATACGGCACAAGCAAGCGGGTTTCCGCCAAACGTTGAACCATGAGAACCAGGGTTAAAAACACTTAAAATGTCTTCGTTAGCAACTACGCAAGAGATAGGGAAAACTCCTCCTCCAAGCGCTTTACCTAAAATCAGCATATCTGGTTCTACGCCTTCCCAATCACAAGCAAACATTTTGCCTGTACGCGCTAAGCCGACTTGGATTTCGTCCGCAATAAATAACACATTATGTTCTTTACATAAGTCAGCTGCAGCTTTTAAGAAGCCTTCTGGAGGTAAAACGATACCTGCTTCGCCTTGAATTGGCTCAATTAAAAATGCGGCCGTATTTGGTGTAATAGCGGCTTTTAACGCTTCTAAATCACCGTAAGGAATCGTTTGAAGCCCTGGAAGCATCGGTCCAAAACCACGTTGATATTCTGCTTCGGATGATAATGAAACAGCTGTCATTGTACGACCGTGGAAGTTGCCCACACATGCGATGATTTGTGCTTGATTTTCAGCAACACCTTTCACATCGTAAGCCCAGCGGCGTGCAGCTTTAATGGCTGTTTCAACCGCTTCTGCTCCCGTATTCATTGGAAGAGCCATATTTTTATTTGTTAATTTACAAATCTTTTCATACCATGGACCAAGCTGATCATTATGAAACGCTCGTGACGTTAACGTTACTTTATCAGCTTGACGTTTTAATGCTTCAATAATTTTCGGATGACGATGTCCTTGGTTAACAGCGGAATACGCGCTTAGCATATCCATATATTTATTATTTTCTGGATCGTGTACCCATACGCCTTCTGCTTTTTCAATTACAATCGGCAGCGGATGATAGTTATGTGCCCCAAACTTTTCTGTTTGCTCAATAATTTTCACCGTTTTTTGTGTTTCAGTTGTCATATTTATTCCTCCTTATTTTCCAATTAAAATGTTTCAGATGTTGTTTTTGCTTGCATGTGAAGAACTAGATAATCCGGTCCCCCTGCTTTTGAATCCGTTCCTGACATATTAAATCCGCCAAAAGGCTGGTATCCTACAATCGCTCCTGTACATCCTCTGTTAAAATACAGGTTTCCAACATGGAACTCTTCACGGGCGCGTTCAATATGCTCGCGGTTATTTGATAATAAAGCGCCTGTTAATGCATATTCTGTATTGTTTGCAATCTCCATCATATGATCAAAATCTCGCGCTTTAGAGAATGCTACTACCGGACCAAAAATTTCTTCTTGCATGAGACGAGCTTTTTCATCTACATCCGCAAAAATAGTTGGCTGAATAAAGTATCCAGTTGAATTGTCTGCTTCTCCTCCCGCAACGAGACGCCCTTCTTCTTTTCCAATTTCAATATACGATAATACTTTATTGTACGAAGCCTCGTGAATAACAGGTCCCATATAAGTCGAAACTTCTTCCGGGTTGCCAACAGTTAATGTTTTTGTTAGCGCAACTGCTTTTTCAAGCACTTCATCATATACATCTTGATGCACAACAGCACGAGAACCTGCGGAGCACTTTTGCCCTGCAAAACCAAATGCAGAATATACGATTGAAGAAGCTGCTAAATCAAGATCAGCATCTTTGTCTACAACCACCGTGTCTTTTCCGCCCATTTCAGCTATAACACGTTTTAGCCATTTTTGCCCCGGCTGTACTTTTGCTGCTCTTTCGTAAATGCGGCAACCCACTGCACGCGAGCCGGTAAATGAAACAAAGCGTGTTTTTGGATGTTCCACTAAGTAGTCACCAATTTCAGGTGTAGCACCAGGAATAAAGTTTAATACGCCTTTTGGTAATCCTGCTTCTTCCATTACTTCTACAAATTTCGCTGCTACTACAGGAGTGGCATCAGCTGGTTTTAATAAAATCGTATTTCCGGTTACAATAGCTGCTACTGCGGTTCCAGCCATAATAGCTAACGGGAAGTTAAATGGTGAAATAATAATACCTACGCCAAGCGAAATATAATTGTACTGATTATACTCACCGTCTCGGCTCTGTACTGGGGAACCGTCTTTTAATGTCAGGACTTGACGTGCATAGTACTCTAAAAAATCAATTGCTTCTGCTGTATCAGCATCTGCTTCGTTCCAAGGCTTTCCTGCTTCTTTTACAAGATAACTAGAAAATTCATGCTTTCTTCGACGAATGATGGCCGCTGCGCGGAAAAGAATATCTGCTCGGTGTTCTACTTTCCACTTTTTCCACGTTTCAAAAGCTTTTAGAGCTGACTGTATTGCTTGCTCTGCTAGATCTTTATTTACTGTAGATACATATCCAATTACTTCTTTTATGTTTGCTGGGTTAACAGACGTAATTTTCTCTTCGCTCTCCACTTTTTCACCGTTGATTACAAGTGGATACGTCTTGCCAAGCTGTGTATTCACATATGTTAATGCTTCTTGAAATACCTGTTTATTGTTTTCGTCCTTAAAATTTGTAAATGGTTCATGAGAATAAGAAACTACCATGATATATGCCTCCTAGTATGCAAATCTTTGTTTACTTTATAGTTATGCAAATAGCGTGCCAACTTTTAATAAAACTTTACAGCCTCTTTATCATCAAGGCTTTCACTACTAATATCATTCTTTCTTTTTGATAAAAGAAAAAATAATTGGCATATGTATATTTTTTTGGCGCTTAAAATGCCAATTTTTTTTGCGTAAAGAGGATGTTGAGACATACCTAAATCAATTCAATCTAAAAACGAAAAAATCCGAACGAGTTTGATTCTCCATCAAGAATCAAACTCGTTCGGATCTTCCTTCAACTACACTACTTTTGTCTCAGCCTCTTTCTATTTGTGTATTACGTTATCTTTTCGTCATTTGAATGGTTTTGCAGGACTGTCTTTTAATCATTTTGTGAGGAACGCGCACTTGTTCTGCAACAGCATATGGCGTTTCAATCTGCTTAATCAAGCAGCTTACAGCCTGATAACCAAGTTCAAAAATATTAATATCAATTGATGTAAGAGCTGGTCTAGCCATTTCAGCGATTAAGACATTATTAAAACTGACAATAGAGATGTCTTCAGGAACCGAAATTCCCATTTCATCCAATGTATTTAAAACGCCTAATGCCATTAGGTCATCTGCTACTACTAGAGCCGTTGGACGTTCTTTTAGAGATAAAAGTTCGCAAACAGCTTCTTTTCCTCCCTTCTGTAGAAATTCTTCATGAATCACATACTCATCCCGGTAAGGAATGTTTGCTTTTTGAATCGCTTTATCATAGCCTGTTAAACGGTCAATGGTAACGACTAATTCAAGACTTCCACCAATAAAAGCAATACGCTCATGACCAGATTCAATTAAATATTCCGTCGCTTCTTTTCCAGCTTTAAAATTGTCGTTATCAACAAACGTGATGCTTTCACTATGCTTAAACGGCTTTCCAATAACTACAAACGGAACGCTCTGTTCTTGCAAATAAGAAAGTACTTGATCATCAACTTTGGAGTACAGCAAAATTAATCCATCCACTCGTCTTCCCTGTACCATTTGAACAACTTCTGCAAAAATCTCTTCTTCCGTTTCTCCAGTGGACATATAAATCGCTCTTTTGTTTTCGTGAGCTCCGGTGCTGATTCCTCTTAGCACTTCTGGGAAGAATGGATTTTGAAACACCTTGTCTGCTGAGCTCGGCATCACTAGGCCGACTGCCTCTGTCGTTTGATTTGCTAGACTTCGCGCAATAATATTTGGGTGATAACCAAGTTCTTTCATAGCCGATCGCACGCGCTGTTTTGTTTTTTCACTAATTCTTGAGCTGTCTGCAATGACGCGAGATACCGTCGAAGGGGCTACATTTGCTAAATTTGCCACATCTTTTATTGTTACACCCATAATTCCACCTCTTAATTATGTTTTCTTCATTACTACTTATCCAATATAGTTTGACAACTACGACGCGCTGTCCTTTTTATGAGATTGAGAAATTTTCTTTTCTTTTCTTCTTTTTGACGATGCTTTGTACAAAAAGATGCCGAATCCCGTATAAACAGCGGCAACCGCTGCGATATATCCAATATTAACCCCTGAATTTTTCACTACTTTATATACATTTGTCGTCTCAGGCTCCAATGAAATGTTGTATACATCGTCAACTGGTCGTATAATTCCTTCCGTTATTAACCCTCTTAATTCATTTTCTTTTCCAACTTTTTTAAGCGGTACATTAATGGCCGACGTTTCCTTTGTATTATTAATCACAACAAACGTCGTTTCGTCCTTATACCTTCTCTTGTATACGGCCACACCTTTTTGCTCAGACACAATGGTAAAGCTTCCTTTTCGAAGAGAAGGCGATTTTGCTCTAAGTTCAGCCAGTTTTTTTAAATGATCTATAATATCGGGATTAGCTAAAAAATTCATCATGCCATAATTTTCTGCTCCCTTTCCCCCATTCAGCGCAATTTCTGTTCCATAAAAAACGATCGGTACACTCGGCGCAGTATAAAGGTAGGAAAGCCCTTGCTTTGTTCGGGCTCCAGGATGGTTTTCACTCTTTAATGCTTTTGCTGTAAAACGTGTGCTATGAACATCATCTAAAAAATTGGCTAAAGGCAAATTACTTCCTTTTTCCCACTTGTCATACAACATTTTCTGCGGACGATTAGTACCGCTAAACGTAGCAGCAGTGGCTTCGGCTAGCGTTCTATCTACAAGCAAATCCATTCCTAATGAATCAGCCTGCTCACTTTTTTTTAATGAATGCCCGTTTATTTCTCCTATTAATAGAAAGGAAGGATCCATGCTTTTTAACGTCTGAGAAAAAGATGAAATAAATGCAGAAGGAGCTTGATCGATATCTTTAACGTAATATCCGTCAATATCTGCTTGTTTGCTCCACCAGGCAGCATTTTTAATAAGGTATTTCTGCACGGCGCTTTCTTTTAAGTTAAGGTGAGGCAATGCTTTAATTACTTCGTTATCCGTACCGGATTCATTACTTATCCATGTTCGTTTTCCTTTATCTGCTATCCAGGTATGATTGTTACTGATTGTCAAAGGAAATTCGACCATAATTTTTATATTGCGCTCATGTGCTTTCTTCACAAGATTTTGTAAGTCTTTTAACGTTCCAAAATGATCGTCTATTTTATAATGGTCGGTCACCGCATATCCATGATAGCCTGTCTCATCATTTTCCATAAAAGGAGTCAATAAAACAGCGGTAAATCCCATCTCTTGAATATAGTCTAACTTTTGTGCTACTCCCTGTAAATCGCCTCCATAATAGGCATCTGAGCGTTCATAGTTAACATTTCGATCATTCTGTTCACTTCCGTTATAAAAACGGTTAATCATCAATGAGTATATCACCTCATCACGTATATCTTTATGATCTTGCGCTGAGGCGCTGCTTCCAAAAAGCAATAATAGTATAAGTAGCATACTTGTCCTTTTCCATTTCATCTATTCCCCTCCTATAGACGAACTGTTTCAAACTCACTTTTGTTTCCATTATAACGTTAACGCTTACATTATTGTTAAATAAGTTGATAAAAACAAAAAAAGTGATTAAAAGTTTTTACTTTTAATCACTTTTTTCTATCTATATACTGCTATATCGTCTCATTTACGTTCGATATATGAGGTTTATCCGATACTTTACCCACTTTATTTAATCGATCAATCAATCCAACACCAAATTCAGGATGAAGATTGCCGTCTCCTGTCGCTACAAAACTTTCACGAAATTCGTATGCGGATGAACCGTGTTCAGCAAAATCTAAACCAGCAATTTCTTCTTCGCTTGATACTCGAATGGAAGAAAAACGCGTGAGAACAAATAAGAATAACCCAACCGTTCCAATTGTCCAGCCCATCACAGCTATAATTCCAAGAGCTTGAATACCTAATAGCTGTACGCCGCCACCATAAAATAAACCGTTAGCTGTATCAAACAGCCCCACTGCTAACGTCCCCCAAATACCGCAAATTCCATGAACAGTAATAGCGCCAACTGGATCGTCTAACTTCATTTTGCTATCGATAAAATGCACAGCTTCTACTAGAATAATTCCTGCAATCAGCCCAATGACGATCGCGCCCGGGATCGATACGTTTGCTGTTCCAGCTGTAATCCCTACAAGTCCAGCTAAGGCACCGTTTAATGTTAAGCTAGCATCAATACGTTTGTAGCGAAACTTTGTGTATAAAGCAGAAGACAGGACTCCGCATGACCCAGACATTAATGTTGTTGCAATGATTCCCGGGACAAGAGCAGGATCGGCTGCTAATGTACTTCCTCCATTAAATCCAAACCAGCCAAACCAGAGGATAAATACACCTAATGCGCCAAGCGGAATGTTATGCCCTTGAATAGCATTGACTTTTCCATCGCTTCCATACTTTTCAAGACGTGCTCCTAGAAAAGTAACTGCTACAGCCGCACCAAGAGCCCCGGTCAAATGAACAACTGTCGATCCTGCAAAATCTACGAAGCCTAGTTTGGACAACCACCCTCCTCCCCATACCCAGTGACCTACAACTGGATAAATCACAGCTACCATAGCAATCGTGAGCATCATATAGCTGGATAGTTTCATACGTTCCGCTACCGCTCCTGAAATAATCGTAGCGCACGTTGCTGCGAAAACAATTTGGAAGACGAAAAAGCTCATTTGATCGCTTTCTCCATTTAAAAAGAAACCGCTTGAACCGATAAATCCTCCTTTTGAATTTCCAAACATAAGGGCAAAACCAATCACAAAATACAATACGGAAGATACAGCTACCGTTAGCATATTTTTCATTAAGATATTAAGCGAATTTTTCGAACGAGTGAAGCCTGTTTCAACCATCGCAAACCCTGCGTGCATTAAAAACACAAGCACTGCCCCAAACATTACCCACATCATGTCAATTGATGCACTGACTGATTCGACAGTTGGATCAGCTGCATTAACGCGTGTTGCCGCCAACAAACTAATAAACAAAACCGCACTAATTTTCTTTTTCAACGCTTAACTCCCCCTCTATTAAAATAACACTCTCTTTTTATAAAATAGCCTCTACACCTGCTTCTCCTGTTCTAATTCGTACAGCATCCTCTACCGGATAGACAAAAACCTTTCCGTCGCCTATTTGGTTCGTAGAACAAATTGATTGAATGATCTTAATGACTTCATGAACTTGTTCTGCTTCTAAAATCATTTCTACCTTGACTTTAGGTACTAGTTTGATTTCAAAACTTTGTCCCCTGAACAGTCCCTGCTCTCCTTTTTGCTGACCGCAGCCTGCCACTTCTGAGACTGTTAATCCGTTTATTCCTACTTCCTCTAATTTTACGCGCA
This sequence comes from Priestia sp. TRN 1309, assembly GCF_050846875.1. NCBI lineage: Bacteria > Bacillati > Bacillota > Bacilli > Caryophanales > Bacillaceae > Priestia > Priestia sp. TRN 1309. Next base: position 787,834 of record NZ_JBOZGM010000003.1, read on the forward strand.
GTGCTTGAAATTTTTCTGGACGAATGATAGCTTCCACTTTTTTCATTGTAACCCCTCTTTCATGTTAGTTTTATTAACATTTAATGTTATGTATATTATCATATAGGTAATTTTCTGAATATTCAAGTTAATATGTGATAAAAATGAGACTTTTTTCTTATTTACATAATAGTTAACGCTTTCATATCTTTTCAAAAAAAAGTAACGCAAAGGAAAAGTAGCTCCTTTGCGTTACCCCGTAGAAATAGATGTCATAATTTGCTTTTTCACTTGACTTGTGACAAAATGCTTTTCTGTAAATACTTCATAATGTTCTTTTCGAATTTTATCAAGAATTGCTCGGTATAAATGCGCCGCTCCTGTAAGAGGTAAACGAGAAGCCACGGGATATTTATGAATCGACTGAAGCCCTTTTATATAATACATTTCTGCTTCTTTGGCCAGGTGCTCCCACATTTCTATAAATTCAGAAGTGACCCACCGGTTCTCTAATAGCGTGCGCGTATATCCGTAAGAATTCATAAGGTCTTTCGGTAAATAAATGCGCCCTCGCTCTAAGTCTTCCCCCACGTCTCTTAAAATGTTGGTCAGCTGCATCGCAATGCCTAACGCAACTGCTTCTTCTTCTAATTCTTTATGAGTAGTTGGAGCTAAAATCGGTAAAAGCATTAACCCTACCGTACTCGCTACATGATAGGAGTATGTTTTCACTTCATCAAGCGTATCGTATTCTTTTTTTACTAAATCCATTCGCTGACCGGTAATCATATCGTCAAATGCTTGAACATTCATTTCATATTGTTCAAATACATTGCGCAGAGCTACCCACATGGCGCTTTCGTTTAATAGTTCTCCATTTTTAAACCGAGCAAATTCTCCTTCGAATTGCTGCAGCTCTATTTCAGGATTACTTCCTTCATCTACAATATCATCGACTTGACGGCAAAATGCATATACCGCCCATACTGCCTTTCTTTGTTTTGACGGCAGCATGGAAAAAGCTTTGTAAAACGTTTTTGAGTTTTCTTTAATAATTTCTTCACACTGAGTGTACGCTTTGTCTAACGAAATGTTCATCATATAGGACCCCTTTCTCTATTAAAGGATAAACCATCATTTCCTTATGGCTTCACAAGATCTTAAGAGAGCTTTGCAACCGTTTGAATAGACGATTGTTCAATAAGATGATCAGCCAACATTTTTGCTCCTTGCATAACAATTGGCACGCCTCCGCCTGGATGTATAGATGCTCCCACCGCAAAAACATTTTTATATTCGTACGGCTGGTACTGAGGTCTGAATACGCCTGACTGAAACAGCTCAGGAGCAATACCAAAGCTTCCGCCTTCGTAAAGTCCAAATGCTTGAGCATCATTTGGCGTGCGTACTTTTACCCATTCTATTTCTTTACGCAGCTCCCCAAACCCTTTTTCTTCCAAAGTTCGAATGATTCCATCAACAAAATCTTGCTGATTGCTCCAATCAATGTGGCCACCTGATGGAACCGGTACAAGTGCATATAGCACACTTTTTCCTTCGGGAGCTAGGGATGGATCAATAACAGAGGGATTAAATGTATAAATAGCGGGATCTTCAGGAATCGTTTTATGCTTAAACACTGCTTCCATATGTTTAGCCAAATCATTGCCCATAAAGTATTGATGCACATTGTGATGATCATATTTTCTCTTCAAACCAAGATAAAGCAGCAGACAGCTGGACGAAGGCACATACTTCTTTTCTTTTTTTTGAGCAATTTTCGCCATATTAGGAAAGTCGCCATTTAAAATCACTTGATCAAATGGGTGAAGTTTTTCGTCAACAATAACCCCTTCTGTCTTGTCTCCTGATATAGAAAGCTCTTGAACCACCTTATTCAAATGAATGCTTACACCTTGCTCTATCAGCGCCTTTTCAAGAAGTGGCACAAGACTTGCGTATCCCCCTTTTACGTAATAGATGCCATGAGCATGCTCACTGTAAGGAACAAGGGAATAAATAGCTGGTGCCGAATAAGGATTCCCTCCAATATAGAGAGATTGCAGCGAGTAGGCATCTACTAGACGTTCATCATGGAAATACGTTGAAACAAATTTTCTCATTGATTTATTTGCATTCATTTTTTTTAATGCCTTAATGTTTTGCCATGTCCAAAAATCTCGTTTATTTACAAATGTTTTTTCCAAAAATGCATTACTTCCTAGTTCAAATCGCTTTTTTAATTCAGTCATAAAACGCCGGTAGTTTTGCTCTTCGCCTGGAAACAAACGGCTAATCTCCTCTAACTGATCTTTTTCAGTCGCTTTTTTTGTATAGGTCGTACCGTCTGGAAAATGAATATCATAAAGTGGATCACAGCGTATTAGTTCATATTGAGAAGCAGAAATGCCCGCTTCATCTAAAATACGTTCAAGCATTAAAGGCAGCAAGACAATCGTGGGACCTTCATCAATTTTATAACCGTCTTTTTCTACAAACGCCAGCCGGCCGCCCAGCTTGTTTTCTTTTTCGAAAATATCAACAGAAAAACCTCGTTTGCTTAATAACAAAGCGGTAATTAAACCGCCTATTCCGCCTCCAACAATTGCTGTTCTCATAATGCACTCTCCATTTCCTTCATGGTTTTAAACGGCTCATTCAGTAATTGTCCGTCTCTTTTTAAGATGAGCTTTGTCGTAATGCGGGATGATTCCAGAATAGTTGGTAGACCGCTCCCTGGATGAGTTCCTCCTCCAACTAGCCAGCAATTTTCTAATTCTTCAAATTTATTATGCGGACGCAGTACCATCATTTGAGTGAGCTGATGTCCAAGGTTAAATGTCGCTCCTTTATAGACCAGCACGTCTTCTTCCCACTGCTTTGGTGAAATGATTTTTTCAACTTCAATATGACTCTCTAAATCTTTGAAACCCGTTTTCTTTTCTACAATTTTTAATACTGCATCTCGAAAAGCTTTTTGTTTTTCATCCCAGTTTACACCGCTGAAATTATTTGGAACCGGCGCTAAAATATAAAGAGCAGACTTTCCTTCTGGTGCTAAAGTTGGGTCTGTTACACTTGGGTTTTGAATGTAGATGGAAGGGTCTTCTGAAAGAGCTAACGTTTTTGTGATCTCTTCTACATTTTTTTTATAATCTTCAGCGAACACAATCGTGTGATGAGGCAGATCTTTGTACTGTTTGTCTATGCCTAGATAAATCATAAAAGTGGAACAAGAGTATTTTTTCTTTTCAAGTTTTTTAACTGCATATTTTTTAAGCGTACCTTCATCTATTAAATTCGTCATGGCATGAGCAAAATCTCCATTGATAATGACGTCGTCTGCCCCTATTCGCTCTCCATTTTCTAGAATAATTCCTTTTACTCTCTTATTTTCAATCCATAGTTTTTGAACACCTTGGTTTAAGTGGATGTGCCCTTGATGTTCTTCCACTACTTTTGCCATTGCTTGAGATAGCTGATTTACTCCTCCTATCGGATGGAAGATACCGTAGGCATGTTCCATAAACGATAAAATAGAAAAGGCTCCTGGACATTCCCAAGGGGACATTCCCAAGTACTTCGATTGAAAAGTAAAAGCTAATTTCAATTTCTCATCAGTGAAATACTTGCCAAGTACATCATAGAGCGTTTTACCTAAGGATAAATGCGGCAGTGCTCGAATTGCTTCAGGCTTTAAATAGTGATGAAAACGATCCATCTGCCCTTGCAATAAAGGCAGCAAAGCCGCCATCTTTGCTTCGGTGTCTTTCATAAAGCGCTCATAGCCTTCCCCGTTTCCTGGGTATAAACGTTCGATTTCTTCTTTCATCTTTTTATGGTTATCCGTCATCTGAATCTGTGCATCATCAAAGATAAGCTCATACATGAGATTTAGACGTTTTAAGTCCATATAGTCATGCGCATTGCGATTAGCAGCTTGAAATAATTCTTCAAAAATCTGTGGCATGCTCAAAAATGTAGGACCCATATCAAACGTATAACCTGACATTTTAATCGCTGAATTTCGCCCGCCCACGTATCCTTGCTTTTCATATACATCTACTTTATAGCCATGACTTGCTAACAGCATTGCTGCCGCTAGTCCTCCTGGACCTGCTCCAATCACGATTACGTTTTTTTGCATACATACACTCCTAATCTTATACAATAGTTATACAAACATTATACAAAGCTTTGTTATTAAACACAACGATAAACTGCTTGTCTTTATTCGAATCATAAAATTACCAATAACTAAACCATGAAAATATGACGTTTGTACCATTTTTCCAGGGTTTCAGTACACTTTCCCTTTATTCGGTGCTTTCAAGCTTTTATTTTATATCTATGTAAAGTTATACAAAAATAGACTGCGGTCTTCTTCTCTACTTAAACGTATAAAAAAGAGAAATGGATGACTGATTTCATAAAAAAACCCTCTGTACTGAGAGGGTCCTGTCATTCAACAATTTGAATATTATTGTGAGTAAACCAGACGTGAATTTGAGCTAGATGAGCTAGCAGCTGAGGCCCTGTCATTAATTGACCAAACCACGGCGCTTTAAATCCTTCTCCGCCTGTATCAATAATATGCTTTAACTGCTGCTTATCAAAAAATTCATAAAGAGGTGACTGTTTATCTTGTAAAAGAGATTGAAGCCATACAGTTACAGCTTTTGTATAAGCTGGGTTATGCGTTTTAGGGTAAGGGCTTTTCTTGCGATAAAGAACGTCATGAGGCAAAATTCCTTCAAGCGCTTTGCGTAAAATCCCCTTCTCTTTATTGCCCGTCATTTTCATCTCCCATGGAATATTCCATGCATATTCCACAAGGCGATGATCTGCAAAAGGTACGCGTACTTCTAAGCTCGCTCCCATGCTCATACGATCTTTACGATCTAATAAAGTTGTCATAAACCAAACCTGATTTAAATAAAACAGCTTTCTCCGCTGCGCATCTTCTAACGATTCACCTTCTAATTCAGGCACTTCCTTTAACGTTTCTTCATATCTTGCACGTACATAATCTTCTAACTGTAATTTCTTTCTCCATGAACTTTGCAGCAAATCAATTCGAGCATCTAATGAGCGCATCCACGGGAAAGTATCCGAAGACAAATCGTGTTTTCGGTGAAACCACGGATATCCTCCAAAAATTTCATCTGCACATTCTCCTGATAAGCTCACGACAAAATCTTGTTTGATTTCACGGCAAAACCAAAGCAACGATGAATCTACATCAGCCATTCCAGGAAGATCTCTCACCTCTACAGCCTCTGTTAAATGCTGCACAAGGTCCTCCGTTGAAATAATGCAGCGATGATGATTTGTTTGAAACGTATCGGACATGAGCTTGATATAAGTTCCATCAGAATTTGGCTGAAACTCATTTGCTTTAAAAAATTTATCATTGTCTTCATAGTCGATAGAATACGTATGAAGGGAGCCCTTGCCGCTTTCTTTGAACGCATTTGCAGCAATTGCTGTAATGGCGCTTGAGTCCACTCCACCTGATAAAAATGTACAAACCGGGACATCCGACACTAACTGTCTTACAATCGCGTCTTGCACTAAAAATTTAACTTTTTCTGTTGTTTCAGCTAAATTATCTGTATGCTGCTCACTTTTTACGTTCCAGTATCGCCAAATCTTCAATCCGTTACGCGTAAGCGTGAGCGCGTGAGCCGGGCGTAATTCATTTATGTTTTTAAATACGCCGTGGCCGGGAGAACGAGAAGGTCCTAAGCCAAACACTTCTGCTAATCCATCTAATCCTACTTCTGCTTTTACCTCAGGATGAGCTAATATCGCCTTTAATTCTGATGCAAATTGAATTCCACCTTCATAAGATCGATAGAATAAGGGCTTCACTCCCATTCTGTCGCGTGCTATAAATAACTTTTCATTGGCTTCATCCCAGATCGAAAAAGCAAAGATACCGTTAAAATGATCTACGCATGATTCTTTCCATTCTATATAAGATGTTAGAAGTACTTCCGTATCTGAATGTCCCTGAAATTGATAACCTCTTTTTAGTAATTCTTTCCGAATATCTTCCGTGTTGTAAAGCTCTCCATTATAGCAAAGCGTGTAGAGCTGTTCATTTTTTTCTCGCGTCATCGGCTGTCTTCCGCCTTGAGGATCTACTACAACTAAGCGTTTGTGCCCAAAAGCAACATGCTGCTGTGTCCATACGTTGGTGTCATCAGGACCTCTTTTCGATAAAGTGTCAGCCATTTTTGTTATTGTTGCTGTTTCATTTAAAAGCGATCGCTTTAAATCGACCCAACCCGTTATACCACACATCGTTTATCATCCTTTCTTTCACGCTCTTGTTTATGAATGAAATAATGCCATTGTATGCACGCAGTAGTTACAGTTGAATTGTCCTTATATTTTATTTTTACTTTTCAGTTATAAAGAGAGCTTTTTTAGGCAATAAAAAAATATGGATAAATTTCACACGGAGGTTTGATTATGAATCATTATTCTAAACAACAAGCTATGAACAATCAGCCGCGTTCCTTCGTGATTGGTACGGTTGAATGTGTTGATTCACAGTGGATTTTCTTTGAAGATGAAAGTGACGAAGCTTCCATGCTTCATGAAGTAATGGATGAGACATTAGAACTTCTTATTGATACACGCTGGGAAAAAGCCATTATGGTTGATGACCGTCAAATAAAGCTTCACGATGGAACGTATTTATTGCGAAATGGGGATAAGCTAAGACTGACTAAAAAGCTACCTTATGCATACGAACAGCTTCTTCAATCACTACCGAAAGAGACCTTTTTATCATTCACTCAGCACTTAAATTCATTAAAATTCTCTCTTTATGATTGTATTTACTGTCACAACACATTATGTTTTTTACCGACAGACGGTGATACAAAAGGTGCTAATTTTATCATTTATGACAATGAAGAAAATATTTGTGCCGTTCAGCATTTATTCGAACGAGGCACGCAATACCTAGACCGATTTGAATATACCGTTAACGATGGAGAACGTTCAATGAATCTTTTTTTAGATTAAAGCAAAAGAAAAGAGTTTGAGACATAACTTCATCAACCTAATCTAAAAAGAAAAAATTGGATATATGAGTTCGTATTGATTGCTTTTAAACCGCTATTGGTTTCCGTGCAAGGCTTCGCTTTCCGCGGGCGGCCGATGAGCCTCCTCGTCGCTTACGCTCCTGCGGGGTCTCACCTGTGCCACTTTTCCCGCAGGAGTCTTCGCCTTGCCCTCCAATCAACAGCTAGAAGCACCTACACGCATTAAATTTACTTTCACCATGACAACGAAAAAAAAAACCGAAGTATTAATCAGAATTCTGATTAATACTTCGGTTTTTCTTTGAACTAAAATACTCTTGCCCTATCCTCTTTTCTTATCCTAGCACGACATATCCGTAATAGAATACTAAGATAAGCGCAATTACAAGAACTGCCCAAGCAACGCCTGTACGTTTTCTTTTTTCAGTACGAACAAGGACCATTTCCATTCCCACAAGCACTAACACTCCGGCAATTCCTTTAATGAGCGCTGCGCCTTGAAAATGGTACCAAGCTGCTAACATATGCAGACCTGATACTAATACTAATAAGTATAGAAGTCTCGCCACCATATGTAGGATTTTTTGACCTTTAGCTTTACCTGCTCGATGTAAAATCAACGAAACCACAAACGAGATAATCAATAATGTCCAAAGCGTTACATGAATATGTAGTGGAGCCATTCATCTCACGTCCTTTCTGAAAATATCATATCATGAAAACCTTTCCTTCACCAATAATATAAGGAAGGAAAAGGATTTTTAGCGGCTGCGTCCATATGTAGCATACCGAATGAGTTTTTCAAGCGGTCCATCTGAAAATAGGCTCATCCATATCCAGCTTCCCAGCAGTTGAATAAAAATGATAATCCCCGCAATAGCCAATCCTTCTACAATTGAAATATGTCCGTAGTATCCTAACCCATATGAGTAAAAAAGGAATGTACATACAATGGACTGGACAATATAGTTAGTTAAAATCATTCTCCCCAAAAAGGCAAATGGCTGCATGATTTTTCGAATAGATACACTTCGCATAGCCAATGTGACCAACGTTACAACAAAAATTGCTCCTGCCGTTCCTCCAATTGTATCGTGAATATAAGATGTAGCTACATTGTGATCTAAAGCATAAGGCAATACAGATGATGCTCCATATACGATGAATGAAATAAGACAAATCCACTTTGTCTCAACTATATATTCTTCTATTTCTTTAAACCATTCGCTTTTTGCTATAAAGCCGCCTAATAAAAACAGTGGAAATAGCGATAAAAACAGAAAAGGAACCGTATTTAAATTATACGCGTAGTACCAATCCAGCAAGCGCTGATGAAATATTGACGCAAAACTTCCGTGTCCATATACTTGAAGCGCTTGGTCAATAATAGGCTGGTGAATTCCCGCTGCTGTCTCTCCTTCATTAGCAAAAGCCGCTACCGTTAAAATAACAATCATAATCACAGCGTAAATACTAAATATTCCGGTTCCCCATGCTAATAACACTTCTTTCTTTGCTTCTTGGAAAAACAGCATAATCAAAGCAAAGAAGCTGTATATCACAATCATATCACCGTGCCAAATAAATACAGCATGAATAGCTCCCACGAGAAGCAAAGCTGTCATTCTTCGTACATAAAAAGGAGTAAAGCTTACTTGCCTTTCGTATGTACGCTGGAACATTTTCATAAAACCAAATCCAAACAAAATAGCAAGCAGCGCGTACCCTGTCTGCCCTACTACTATATCAACTAATCCATTAGCAACATAACTCATTCTTGAACCATTCATCAAATTATTGTCGTAATAGGCAGCAGGCGAATAAAAATCGGGCATGTTCATCAGCAAAATACCAATAAGCGCGATTCCTTTTAATACATCCGCTGCTTCAATACGCTGTTCTTTATCAGTCGCGTTCATTTTGAAACGTTTCATTCTTTCACACCTTACATGCTTTCATTATTGCTTTCACATTATATCGAACATAAAAGTTTTTCTTCAATGTTTACTATTTCCATTCCTCTTTTTAATGTTTTACTTCTCCTCTGCATATAGATAAGGAAAAAGCATTAATCACCTTTTTGTCTAGGCTTCATATGCTGTTACTAGACTAAATTAAAAGGGTGTTTGCCTATGCCTGCCATTGTTGGTGTTGTTAATCTTAACAGTGTTGGTTCAGCCAGCGTCTTTCATATTGGAGATGTTTATACAATAGCCCCTATTTCTACTGCTAAAACATTTGCTGGCGCAGGTTCGTTTAATACAGGCGACGGATTATATGTTGTGAATCAGCAGAGCTCAACGAATACGTCGGACAATGACGTAAATGATCAAAATGTCGCTGGAAATCTCTAATAGAAATGAAGCTCATACAGGAGGATGCTTATGAACTTTTATGTAAATCAAAGTATCTGTATTCAAAGTATGAAAATCAGTGCCGTAAGTAACTCTTCGGTACTTCAAATTGGAAGCGTAGGTGTTATTAAACCGAACTCAAATCTCTTTAATACAGGAGGGTTTACAGGCGCTGCACCTACTGAAACAAAAAAAGGCATTCTTGGATCTGTTTCTCCCTCTACCTTTACTCCCGGAACCGGTGCTGGCACTGCACCCGCTCCTTTTTCACAGTCGTTAACTCCCCCAGCTCGAGACAACGACTGACATGTTACAACCTTCATCGCCATATGTATATATATAACTATTTTCTTTATCGGGAGATAAGGGAATCGAGGTGATTGAAGGTGGATAACATGAACTATATTCAGCAGGTTCATCAGTATGTTCAGCAAATGTCTTCGTATATTCAGCAGCAAGAAGAACGCATTGCTCAGCTTGAAAAAAACGTACAAGAACTTCAGCAAAAAATAAAAGAGTTAGGTGAACAGCCACCTATTAAAATTGATAAAATTGAATATAAATTTGAACAGTTAAAAATTGATTCTTTAGATGGAACATTAAATATTGGATTGAACCCTCTTACACCCGATAATTTAGAAGATATCATTATTAATGAGAAACCAGAAGTAACATTTCCGCAAGGAGCTCAGCCTCAAGGTGAGCAGCCGGGACAACCCGGAGGTCCTGGACCGCAAAATCCCAGCTTAAAACCATTGAATCGCCAGCTAGAAAAGCAGTGGGTCTCTGATATTCATGAAACGATTTTAAATGAGCTCAATCAATATGGATTTTCTATGGTTCAACATGTGCTTGATGAGCGCTCGATGATGATTGATGAATCGTACTACGAGTTTATTTTAGAAGATATTAAAAAGCAGCTGCAGCAGCGGATTACTTTTTATATACAGCAAGTTCAGCCGGAAGAAATGGAACGGAATTTTGAACAAATTAAACCGCAAATTATCGGTAAACTTTATGAAGATATGAAAAAAGGAATTGACGCATTTTTAACGTATTTACCTGAATCCTTAAAGAAAGGTGGACCCCCTTCATGAACTTTAACGTTGTAAACCGTGAATTGCTTGTTGGAGACGTTAGTATTACAGGCGTATCTTCTTCTTCTCTTTTTTTAATTGGTGATGCAAATTACATCTCTCTCTCTTCAACATTTGATACACCAGCGGAATCTTTGATTATCGGTCCTTATGTTCCACTATCGTTATCATAAAGGAGCTTATGTATGCTTTCACGCACATCTTCTGTTAATTATATAGAAATTAATTCCTTGTCAGCGAGCTCTTTTTGCCAAATTGGAGATTCAACAGAAATTCACCTACTTAATAAAGCGTTAGCTGATCGGAGACAGTATCCGTTTTTCTACGGCAGAGAAGGAAATTTTGATGATTATGCTATCTTTAGTGAGCCTATTCCCCATGGTGACTACGAACCTATTCCCGTTCAAACGTGGAATGAAATACCTTTAATCCGCGTTAACAGAATTGATATAAAAGGGTGCTCATTCTCGTCAGTTATTCATGTTGGCTCGACCTGCAATGTGTATGCAGAAGCCCGCATTAAGCATATTCGTGAACTGATCAACGATGAACCTTCAAAGGAAGCTGAAACAGGAGCTTCAAAGAAAGCTGCTTCAGAAGCTAGCGGCAGTGAGTGAACCTTTTAAGAAACTGCTCATATACTAAACTAATATCACGAAAAAAAGGGTGTGAACCTCATGCCAGCAATAATCGGACCCGTTAGTATCACGAGCGTCGGGGGCGGTGTCGTAACGTTTGGAGATACGTTTTATGTTTCTCCAAAAAGCGCTGCTAAAACAGCCTCAGGCTCAGGCTCTTTAAATACAGGTAACTTTGTTAATACAAATAACGGCATTTCAGGAACAAATACGTTAGATCCAGATTTATTCGATCAAAATATAGCGGCAAATGCTTAAAAAAACCCCTTATCTTTGCTACTAAAGCAGATAAGGGGTTTTTCATTCACTTAGATTTTCGGCTGTTTGATTTTTTGGTTTTAGGTAATTTAGAAGAAGGCTGTTTACGAATCCATTTAATAAAAGAGCTAATTTTAGAATCAGCTTGTAATAAAGAAATCGTATTAAGACGAATGGCTAATTCATCATTTGTGTATAACGCATGAATTTGTTTATGACACGGAATACATAAGTTTGCCGTCGGTTCAAACACTCCGCCCATTTCCTTTGGCGTTAAATGATGTACGGTCGTCAAGACATCCTGCCTTCCGCATAATTCGCATGTTCCTATTCGCCTGTCTTTTTTCTTCATATAGATTTCCTTCCCTATAAAGTTTCTACTCTTACACTAGTTCCTTTGCCAGAAGGCTCGGACGGCTCAACAATCAAACGTTTTGGCAGCCGAGCTCGAAGTTCTTGTACGTGACTGATGACTCCAATTGATAAATTATTGGACTGAAGTTTTTCAAGCGCCGTAACCACGGTATCAAGAAGCTCTCCATCAAGCGTTCCAAATCCTTCATCTAAAAAGAAAAACTGCAGTGGATATTCTCCTCTTAGCTGTATTTGTGCAGATAATGAAAGGGCCAGAGCGAGGGAAGTTAAAAATGTTTCCCCTCCCGATAAAGTTGAAACCGGACGTTTTACGCCTCCATTTGCATCATCTCTCATGATAAAGCCGCCTTGTGAATCAACTTCAATCGCATAGCGCTGACGTGTTAATATACCCAGACGCTCTGAAGCATCTCGGCTAACGGACATCAGCTGTTCTTCAGCAATATATTCGACGAAAGCATTTCCTTTAAATACTGTTTGAAGCTTTTGATACTGTTCAAATAACGCTTGTTTTTCTTCACGGTCCTGTTCAAGCACTAAAAATCGCTCATGCCGTTCTTTGACGCTTTTTAACGTTTGCTCAGCTGCTCCCTTGAGCTGAACGGCTTCTTTTACAGCGGCTTTTATATCATGAAGCAGCTGCTGAGTTTCTTCAAATTGCTGCTCTTCTATGGACTGCTGATTCAGCTGGATATTTAACTGTTCAATTGATGACTTCATCTGTTTTATGTTGTCCCAATAAGCCTGAACAGTTTCATCCAACAATTTCATCTCATCATGTGATAACAAAGCTTGCTGAACTTCTTTTTCTTCGCTGAATAAAGAACTCCCTATCGCTTCTTCCCATTTTCCAGCTGCTTTTTTATACTGGATATGAGCTGTTTCTAGAGATTCGCTCGCTGCTTTTTCATCCATTTGCAGCGTTTGATACGCTTTTTGAACAGTCTGCCAATGTTGATACGCCTGCTGTTCATTCGTCTCTAACTCCGCAAGTAAGTGAACTGTTTTTTGCAGCGCTTGTTCAATATCTTCTTGATCTGTAAGCGTACGCAAGCGTTCAATTTGCGAGTGAACAAGAGATTGTTTATGAGACAGCATTGCTTTTAATTCTGTAAATTCTTTTTCGCCCGCATATTTTTCTTCTTTTAGACGTTCGATTTTCTTTTGCTGATTTTCAAAAAATACGCTGCTTTTTTCAATTCGAGCCTTTATTGTCTGCTCTTCTTTTTCTCGCTCGTTTAGCTGTTCATTAATTTTTTCCATCTCTTCAAATACAAAGGAAGGATAATCTTGTTGAAAAGCTTCTTTTCCTGCTTGTAACGCTTGTTTTTGCTGAGTTACTTTTCTTTCCAATTCAGCTTGTTCTTTTTGATAATGAGCAAGCTCTAATTCAATCTTTTCAAGACTTTGCTGGACCTTCTGTACCTGCCCGAGAATTGCCTGCTGTTTTTCACTTATCTGCAAATAATCCTGCTCAAGAGATTTAATTTCAACTTCTATTTTCTTAGCATACCGACCAAAGGCATCTGTACTCATTTCTCCTAAAGCAGGGACTTGGCCAGCTTCATTCATAAACCCAGCTAAATCAGGTATTTTTTCAACAAGAGGTTTAGCTAGCTGTTCAAGCTGCATTTTAAGCGACGAATAGCTAAATCGCTGTTCACGCAACTGATTGACTTGATCTTCGAACTGATCCGCTGATTCTACTGTACTATTTTCTTCTTTTTGGTTTAACACGGGGTTAGGATGATGCTCAGAGCCACAAACTGGGCAAGGCTCTCCTTTAGTCAGCTGCTCAGCTAATTGATGAGCCAGACGATGTGACCATTCTTTTTCCTTGCGTCTTTTTAGATCACTCATTAAATGATCCGCCTGTTTAAAAAGCTGCTGAAACTCTTTTTCCCGCTCACATACAGTGTGATACAAGCCTTGAATATCTGAAAATAACTCTTTGCTTCGTTCTATTGTTTGCTGATATCTCTCTTGGTGTGTTTGTTTTTGTGTATGCAAATGCTGAAGCTGTTCCGCTTTTTCTTTATACGTTTTTTGGCCTTCATCTAGATTTTTTTTATCATTATTCCATACTTGATAACGGTAGAATGCTTGCTGAACAGCCTGCCGATAATCAGGTTGAATCTCCACTTTTGTTAATGCTTCTTTTAACTCTTTTTGAAGATTCAGACCTTGCTGATACCGCTTATCCGCTTCTATTAATTCATCATTTTTCGTTTGAAGTGCCTGCTGCTTTTGCTGAAGAGAAACTTCCGCTTCTTTTACTTCTTGCTGCCCATCTTTAATTTGTTTTTGAAGATCAGAAGCTTGTTGGAGCTGTTCTTTTTGAACAACCAATTTGGGCTGCTGTTCATTTTTTTGTAAGCGAGCCTGCTCATATAAGCTATTGGATCGCTTATATTCCTCACTTTGCTGAACAATTTGCACTTTTAATTTTTCTACTTTATCTTTATAAAGCTTCTGCTGTTTTTCAGCTTGTTCAAATGTTTCTAAATAAGGAAAAAGACGCTCTGCCTGCTGCGCTTTCGTCAGCAAATCTTGCTTTTGTTTAATCTCCTCTTCCTGCTTAGAAGCATGCACTAGTTTTTCTTCTAACAGTGTTTTTTCCTGCTGCGCTTTCCAAAGAGACGCCTGCTGATCGTATCGTTCCTGCAAATCAGCCGCTTCTTTTTCTCGTTTTTCCAAAAGTACAATGCTATCACTTACAAGCTGCTCGGCTTCTGTTACTTTCTCTGTTGAAGCTTCACCTAATCCCGTTTGTTCTGCCGTGATTTTATCTAGGTCTGTTTTTAGCTGCTGAACTTGATAGCGTATTTTCTTACTAAGCTGATCTCCGTACTGCTCGAGATTAAAAAGACGCTGAAGCATTTGACGGCGCTCCGTCCCTTTTAACGATAAAAACTCTGCAAATTTTCCTTGTGGTAATACAACAGCTCTTGTAAAATCATCAATTGTTAAACCAAGAAGTTCCTGTACCTGCTGGTTTACATCATTTGTTTTATCCGCTAATACGTACGTTTCATCTTCAATTTCAATCAATCGACTGGAAGCTGATTTCACACGCAGCTCATCTGTCCGTTTAAAGCTTCGTTCAACAGTATAGCGTTTTTTATGACTAGCGTTTTCCAGCTCGAACGTAAACGATACTTTCAGTTCATTTTCCCCGTGATTTAAAATTCCTTGTGTATTATTGGCTGCACGCTCTACTTTTCCGTATAAAGCTAGTGTAATGGCATCCAAAATGGAGGATTTCCCGCTTCCAGTAGGACCAAATATTCCAAACACACCGCCTGAACACAGCGCTTCAAAGTCGACAGTTTGTTTTTCTCTAAAACTGTGAAGCCCCGAAACGGTCAAGTTAATAGGTTTCATTTTTCATCCTCCTTTCCCGATACTTCTTCATCGTTAATCAAGGTTAAAAACAGTTTGACTAACTCATCATCAGGTGCCCCTCCGCCGGTTTGCCTGCTGTAGAACTTTGTAAACAGTTCTTCGATTGGCACTTCGCGCTGTGAACGTGTTTCATTTGCTAGTTCTTCTGCTTTGAATACCGGACGAATATGAATAAAGCCTGGATGAAGCTTGCGAAGTCGATGGATTTCTTCTAGTGAAAGTGCATCTTCTACGTGAACTTCTAAATCAACCCATGCCTGCGCATCTTTCTGTTCATCAAGCCACGTATATACTTCTGCCAATCCGTTTTTCGCTTTCCAACGCGTCAAGGGCTTTCCGCTAGATAATGGAATTTCAGTCATCTCAACCTCTTTTCCTGGCTGAGCATCTAAAATGGTAACCGACTTTGCGTATCCTGACTCCGAAAAGCTGTAAGCAAGAGGTGAACCGGAATACCTTGCCAGAGTGTGGGCGCGATTGATCATTTGCGGGCGATGCAAATGTCCTAGAGCTACATATTGAGCATTAGCAGGTAAACTAGTCGCCGCCACCGTATAAGCTCCTCCTACTTCAATTGGACGTTCTGAGTCCGTTGAACTTCCGCCAGCTACGTAAATATGACTCATGGCAATATTAACGGTATCTGCTGTGAACTGCTCACTCATTTTATCGAAAATACCTTTTACTCTGGCATCGTATGAATTTCGAAGAGCCAGCTCATCATTTTCTTCTGCTAACAGTTCCTTTAACCTTGATTCAGATGGGTAAGGAAGAGCCGCAACCTTTAATATTTCATCTGATGTAGGAATGTGAATGCTTTCTACATCGGTAGTAGGCAAACCAAGAAGTGTAATATTTTGATGAACGGCTAATGGAGAAGCCGCCGACAGCCGATCTGGGTTATCATGATTACCTGCAATAACAATAATTGGACGTTTTCCATTGTTGCTCAATCTAGACATACTTTCGTAAAAGAGCTGCTCTGCCGCTGCTGGAGGGTTCACCGTATCAAAGGCATCTCCCGCCATGAGAATAGCATCTATCTTTTCTTCTTCCACAATGTCTGCCAGTTCATCTAAAAACTGTGCTTGCTCAGCTAGACGACTTCGACCTTCTAACGTTCGCCCCAAATGCCAATCCGCTGTATGTAATAAACGCATGTTACTCTCTCCTTATTGGTGAAAAAGAAGAAGACCATCGCCTTCTTCTTTTCTTATATTTCAACAGCATGTCCACCATCTAAAAAGTAAAGATAGCGATGCTGAACAGGTTGTTTCACAATCCGCTCAATGGCCTTTGCGTAAAGCTCTAACTGAATGCGGTATCTTTCAATTAGAAATGGTTTTGCTCGTTCAAAATCCCCTTGAAAACGATCCGAAATATTATCTGTTTTAAAATCAAGTAAAACGAGGCCTTCTTCCGTTTCATATAAACAATCAATAATACCTTGTACTAAAATCGTTTCGTCTTCCTGCTCCCAATGATCATAGATTTCTTTAGCGGAGACACCTAAACTAAAAGGCATCTCTCTATAAACCGTGCGAGCCGTTCGAATATCTTGTGCAATGTCACTGTCTAAAAAGTCTGCTACATCATTTGCATCAACGGCATCCGCTTGCTGTTGCGTCAACAATTCTTTGGTAACCATTGATTGAATAAAGTCTTGAACCATTTCGAGGGTATAAGCTTTATTTAATGGAAGCTGCTGCATAACGGCATGTGTAGCTGTTCCTCTTTCAGCTCCTGTGAGAGATTTCTCTTGAAGAAACAGCGGACGGTTTTCAAGAGGTGCTTTAGCTCCCCAAACAAGATCACTGCTTGCACCTGCATCCGTCAGCTGCTGCTGCCTTTTTAGTTCAGAAACAGATTGCTTTGAACGATGAACGGAAGCTACACGATAATCATAAGACCAATTTAAGCGTCTATACACTTCCTCTTTATAATCGCTGGATTCTGTAACTGGCTCATGCTTTTGAAGAGCGTTCAAAAGCTCTTCATGATGCTGCTGCTCTTCAAGAGGCTGTTCGGCTAAATCACCTGCTAATAACGTTGAAAGCTTCCAGCTTGAAGCATGCTGATAAATCATCTCGGCCGGCTGGACCTCTCCTTCAACCATATGACTAACATTTTTGTGACGAATTAAAGAAGGTCCAATCCAGTCTAAATAACATTTTGCATCTCTTCTCACGTGAGCTGGAAGCGTCCAATCTTCGTGTCCCATAACGGAGCTCCATTGTCTGAGCTTTTCTGATGCGTCTTTTACTGTTCCAACTAAAATAAGTTTTTCTTTCGCACGCGTCAAAGCTACGTATAATACCCGCATTTCCTCTGCCATGCTTTCTTTTTTCATTTTTTTCTTCATGGTCTGCTGAAGAAGAGTCGGGTACGTAATACGCAGTTTCGGATCAATATATTTAGATCCAAAACCTAGTTCTTTATCGAGTAAATAAGCTTTATTCAAGTCCATTAAGTTAAACTGACGAGCAAGACCAGCTACGAAAACAACAGGAAATTCAAGACCTTTACTGCTGTGGATCGTCATCAAACGCACCACATCTTCTTGTTCTCCCAGCGCTCGAGCAGCTCCTAAATCGTTCCCTCGATCCTGCATCCGTTCAATAAAGCGTAAAAAGCGGAACAGACCTCTAAATGAAGTCGCCTCATACTGGCGAGCGCGATCGTAAAGAGCACGTAAATTGGCTTGACGCTGTTTCCCGCCAGGAAGTCCGCCAACAAATTCAAAGAAACCCGTGTCGCGGTAAATTTGCCATACTAGTTCTGACAAAGAGCTTTGTCTAGCTTGTGTTCTCCATGCTTTTAACTGCTCATAGAAATATTTCACTTTATCGCGAAGTTCTTCATCATCTGAAACCGCTAAGTACGTTTTTAACGCATCATAATACGTTCCTTTCTTTTGCTCTGCTCTCAGTGTAGCCAACTCTTCATCTGAAAGCCCTACTACCGGTGAGCGAAGAACAGAAGCTAACGGAATGTCTTGATGCGGGTTATCTACTACTTTTAATAAAGACATCATAATCATCACTTCAGTAGCATCAAAATAGCCTGTTGATAAATCGGCATAAATCGGCACGCCTTCTTGTTTAAATTCATCCATAATCTGCGCAGCCCAAGGCATGGAACGAAGCAAAATAACAAAGTCACGATACGTTACGTTTCTCATGATATCGAGCTTGCGATCATATATTTGAAAACGGTTTTGAACGAGTTCTTTGATTTTGCGCGCCATTGCTCTTGCCTCTAACTGAGCCGTTTCAAGCTCTGCTTCTGAAAACGCGACGAGAGAAGAATCCGATTCTTCTTCCGCTCCTTCTTCTGCATTTTCTTTTGCAATCAGCAGAAGCTCCGTTTCCATTCCTTCCACTTTTGGATACGATGCTCCTAATTTTAAAGAAGCATCATCGTCATATGCAATTTCTCCTACTTCTTCATCCATCAGCTGGTTAAAAATAAAGTTTGTGGCGTCAAGCACTTGAGAACGACTTCGGAAGTTTTTATTTAAGTCAATACGTTTTCCAAATTGTCGTCCATCTTGCGTAAATCGCTTGTACTTCGTCAAAAACAAAAATGGCTCCGCTAAACGAAAGCGGTAAATGGATTGTTTTACATCTCCAACCATAAATAAATTCCCTTGTTCTTCACTATCTCTCGTCACTAATTTAATCAGTGTTTCTTGAACCATATTTGTATCTTGATATTCGTCAACAAGCACCTCTTCAAACTGAGTGCGATATTTTTGAGCAATGGACGAAGGCTTAAGCACCCCGTCTTCTTTTACACTCAAGATTTGCAGGCAATAATGCTCTAAATCAGAAAAGTCCACTAACCCTTTCTCTTTTTTGATGTGTTCATATCGTTCACCGAAGCGCTGAACTAAAAAGATTAGCGTTTCAATAACGGGCTTCATTTTTTCAAAATCAGCCATGTAGCCGTGCAAAGGCCTAGAAAACAAATCAGCATGAAGCTTTTCAAGGCTTGTTTTCGCTTTTTTGCGAAGCTCTCCAAAATCATCTAAAAGCTGCGAGTCGTACGCATCTCCTTTACATGGCTTTAAACGAGTAAAATTCAAATTCTGCATTTCCTCATGCAAATCAGCAAAAGAATGCTTAGAAGCGCTGAGCAGCCGATGAATTTGAGCCAGGTCTTCCTCTGCATTAACGGCGCGAGGAGCAGGCCCTCCCGGCAGCTTTGTTAGCTCTAAGCCCTGTTTTAAAATCGACTCAATGCCCACGAGCTGCGTTGTTACTTCTTGTAAAAGAAAAGACAGAAACGGAAGTGAATCAATAGAAGAGTCCTCTGTGACATCATATTGACTCACAATCATCTTAAGCCAGCCGTTTGGGTCGGGATTAGATCGTGCAAAGTCATATAGCTTTCTTACCATAAGCTGAATATCTAAGTCATTTCTGTCGCTTGTATAACGATCAATTAAATCAAAGAATCGCTCGTTCTGTTCAATACTGTACTGCTCTTCAAACAATTCTTCTAATACTTCTTCACGCAGAAGATCCGCTTCCGTATCATCTGCAATCCGAAAACCAGGGTCTACATCGATCAAATAATAATACGTTCGAATGACTTCTAAACAAAAAGAATGGAGCGTAGAAATCGACGCACGGTTTAATAAATTAAGCTGTCTGCGCAAGTGTAAAGAAGATGGATTCTTTTTTAACTCTTTTTCCAATGCTTCTCCAATTCGATTTCTCATTTCGGCTGCAGAAGCATTTGTAAACGTAGCAACTAGTAATCTATCAACATCAATTGGTTCCTCGCCCATCGTAATCTTTTTAATAATACGTTCGACTAAAACCGCTGTTTTTCCTGAGCCAGCCGCCGCGGCTACTAATATATCTTGACCGGATGAAACAATGGCGTTCCACTGATCATCCGTCCACTGGGAGTCGGCCGGTTTTACGTGTATATCTTCACTCATCTCGTTTGGCCTCCTCTCGAATTTTATCTAAAATAACATTTTGACTCTCTGTACTAAGCTGACGATATTCGTTGTTTTCCATTGATTCATCGAACTGACAGATTGAGCGGTATTCACAAAACGCACATGGTGTTTTATCTTTTAGCTTATAAGGCGAAATATCAATTTTTCCATTTGTAATCTCAGTACCTGCCTCTACAAACTTACCTCGCACATACTGACGGAGATGTGTAAAATCTTCTTCGCTCGCAACCGAAGAATTGGAATAAAAGCCCCCTGTCTTTTTAATACCCGCCGATATAACCTGTGAGTGCCCTGATTCTAACGTTTCGTCCATTAATCGGACTGCTTCCTCGTCCCCTAAAAGCAGTCCTTTCATTTTAAACTTCTTGAAGATTTCGGCTTCAATTTGATCGGGTTGTAATGCTTTAGTACTGTTGATCATTGGATTATGAACGTGGAAATAAAGAACGCCAGCAGGCAATGCTCCTCTATTATCATGAAGAAGCTGTTCAGCATACGTCACGACTATGTCTAAATAAGCTAAAATTTGAAGAGATAAACCATAGTACACTTCCACTAAGTTTAATGCTTTATCGCTTGATTTATAGTCGACAATACGCAGTAAAAGTCCTTTGGAGCTTTCCGCTTTATCCACTCTGTCAATTCGGCCAACAAGTTCCATCGTATGGCCATTTGGCAGTGTAAACTGCATAGAAGGCAGCTCCGCGCTAGGACCAAACCCTAATTCCAATCCAACAGGAACAAACCCGCTCACCTTAGCGTGCTCACTTAACACAAGCGACGCACGTTCAATAATTTGCTGCAGCTTATGTGTTAAATAGTGGTGGCGATTAGAGCTCAATAAAATTTCATTTTGTAAGCGCGGAGCAAGTTCGTGCACCGCAGCCGTAGAAAGCTGCTGACAGTCTTTTCTCGTTAAGTTCTTCCATTCTTTTTGACCGCCCCGTAGCTCGTCTGAAATCATCTTCAGCGCCGCGTGAAATAACTCGCCTATGTCAGGAGCTGCTAATTTGAAAACTTTTCGTTCTTTAAGCTTAAGCCCGTGAGAAGCAAAATGAGCGTACGGACAGGCTTCAAATTTCTCCATTCTCGATACGCTTGCTTGAATATGCTTTCCATACAGACGCTGACTCGTTTTCTTTGTTAACCTTTTTGCTTCGTTTTTATAAAATAAACTGCTTAGTACTTTCTCGCTATATGAGTTCCAATCTGAATTTTCTACATAAAAATTATATACATCCCACCAAGCGGAACTCATCGGATAATGGCGTTTCCACCCTTGCAGCTGGCTGGCTAAATGCGCGATGCTCGTTAAGGGATTTGTTATATAATCAACTTGCTTTTCTTCTTCTAAATCCGTAGGCTCCGTCATTAACAGCTTTTCCTGCAGGAGCGGAAATAGCTCTTTTAATCGATTAATAACGAGTGAAGGCAGCAGAGTCTTCCCTTCCTCATTGGCAAGAGGATACGAAACATAAAGTTTTTCAGAAGAGCTGGAAAGTGCTAAATAAATGAGAAATTGTTCGTCAAACAGCTTTTGCCTTCCAGTTGGCGCAAGTAATAAGCCTGATTCAAGCAGCTGCTCTCTCTCTTTCTCAGATAACAGACCACCGCTTTTTGGTTTAGCTGGAATCACACCGTCATTTACGCCTAGCACAAAGCTTGCTTTGATATCGGATAAACGCGAACGCTCAAAACTTGCCACAACCACTTGATCCAGTGCAGGCGGAACAAGTGCAAACTGCATGCTGTCAAGCCCTATCTCAAATAGATCCGCGAACAAAGAAATCGATACTTTCTCTTCTCCCATCATTTCAACAAACTGATCAAATAAGTGAAGAATTGCTTTCCATACCTGCTCGTGCTCTCTTGCTTCTTGAAGCTTACCTTCTTCTTCACATCTATTGCGCAGCGCTTCTATCTTTTGTGGAATATCTAAGTTCGTTAAAAAACGATAGAGTGCTTCTGCTTTTTCTTTTCCTATTTTCGCTTGTTTTAATTTTTTCTGAAGCGAATAAATAGGAGGAACAATCATATTTTTTAATTCATTTATTTTTTGCTCAAAAGCAAGCTCTTCGTCCGTTTTCCCAAGGTTCATGTCTTCAAGCGAACGATATTTTCTGTAGGTAAATGGCTCCTTACTCGTCCACTTAGATCCTTGAATACCGTAAGCAAGTACGTAATTTTCTAATTCATCCATCTCTTCGCGAAGCTGGTGCACATCAGATGACAAAGGAAATAAAAGGTCTGTTTTCACTGCCCGAAAGATGGTTTCGTATCGCCATGACCCGCTTACCACCTCTAAGACTGAGCGAATAAATTCAACGAGTGGATGGTGAAACATCGCTCGCTTTTGGTCAATAAAGTACGGAATTTCATAATCTCGAAAAATGGTTTGAAGCAAGTCATGATAGTCTTCTGCATTTCTAACAATCAAGGCAATATCACGATAGCGATAGCCGTGATCGCGCACAAGCGACAGCACTTCTCTTGCAATCCCTTCTACCTCTGCTCTTCGGCTAACAGCAGGCAGCAGCTGAATGTGCTCGGGCTCTGACTGAAATTCCGGCGTTGGCCGTTCATCATAATATCGTTCTAAATAGGCAAGCTCTGGACTGTTTTGATGCCTTTTTTGTTCATTAAATACGTTTGGCTCTTTAATCTCTATCCCGTTTTCAGCCGCCAGGCCCATTATTTCTTGATACGTTTCGCTCGTTAATCGAAACAAGTGCAGGTCATTTGGAATAAAATCTTGATATGAATAATCAGAAGTAACCGCTATTTTCACTTCTCTACAAACTTTCATCAGCTCTACTAATACCGTTAATTCTTGAGGAGTATAGTGATGAAATCCATCTACATAAATCGTTGCTTGAGCAAGGTACGCAGAAGAGACTACTTTTTCGCTCAACAGCTTCAAATAAT
Organism: Priestia sp. TRN 1309; assembly: GCF_050846875.1. NCBI lineage: Bacteria > Bacillati > Bacillota > Bacilli > Caryophanales > Bacillaceae > Priestia > Priestia sp. TRN 1309. The sequence goes on from NZ_JBOZGM010000003.1 coordinate 810,901, forward strand.
CTTCTCCATCTACATATTTTGTCATCAGCTGTTTTTCTAATTCTCCGTAAATGAGATGTAAATCATGTAATTTATCAGCAAGGACTTTCTCATCTTCTGCTTGAAGTTTTTGCTTCATCTCTTCGAGAGACGGTGCATCTACCGTGTACTGTTTAAATTCTTTAACCATTTTTTCTAGTTCTTCAATAAACCCTGCTTGTTCTGAAGAATTCGCAAACAATCGAAGCTCTTTTTTTTGATGCTCGATAATTTTTTTAAGCATCATATGAATACCTGTTTGATCCACATGATAGCGGCTAATACCTCCGACTTCTTGCAGAATACGCCACGCAAGACGTGTAAAACTATAAACTTGAGCACGCATCATGCCTTCTAACCCAGGTGTTTGAACAAGCGCATACTCCGACTGAAATGTCATCTGTTCAGGTACAATATAAATAAGTGGATGCCCAAGCGGAGCATTTAACAGCTCTTGGCGCATGCTATTTAAAAGATATTCCGTTTTCCCGCTTCCTGAACGTCCTAATAAAAACTGTAGCCCCACGTTTTCACCCCTTCATTTTTCTTCTCTATATTTTCAGTTGTTTAAGTACAAAATGGATAAACGCCACGCAAACACGTGACGCAGTCATCAAAATTTTATAGTGATAATCAGCTAAATCTCTCTATCTCTCTCCTTATTATTTTACTGAACTTGCAGACAAAATTCCACTTTGCACATATGTGAAATGCTGGATGCAACAAAAAAACTTTTCAGTAGCCAAATGACCACTAAAAAGTTTTAGAAAAGCGAGTTATTTTCTACTTTTACATCATGATTCCACCATCTACATGCAGTGTTGTGCCGTTAATATAGTTGGACTCATCAGAGGCTAAATAAAGATAAGCATAACCAATGTCAGAAGGCTGACCTAACCTTTGTAAAGGAATAGTGGATTTCATTTGATCAATGATTTTGTCCGGCATCGCCTTCACCATATCCGTCTCAATAAACCCGGGAGCTACAGCGTTTACATTAATTCCTTTTCGCCCAAGCTCTTTAGCCCATGTTTTTGTCATTCCCACTACGCCGGCTTTTGTCGCCGCATAGTTTGTTTGACCAACATTTCCATATACGCCGGATACCGAAGATGTGCTGATAATTTTCCCTTTACCTTGAGCAATCATATGCGGTACAACGGCTTGCGTACAGTGAAAAACGCCTGTAAGGTTTACGTTAATGACCGCTTGAAAATTTTCAACTGATAATTTAGTTAGCATTCCATCTCTGGTAATACCTGCATTATTAATTAAAATATCTATTTTAGAGAAGCGTTTCACGACTTCTTCTACCATTGCATCTACACTGTCTCGATCCGCTACGTTTACTTGAAAGAATGCTACATCTCCGCCTTCTTCTTTTAGCTGAGCTGCTCGTTCTTCTCCTACTTTTGCATCGTAGTCAACCATAGCGACCTTTGCACCCTCTTGTGCGAAAATTCGAGAAGCTTCGAACCCTAACCCATTTGCTGCACCCGTAATAATTGCCACTTTATCTTTTAATCTCATGTCACCCGCGCTATAAGACGCTTACTAACAACGATTAATCAGCAAGTCGCTTGAATCTTAGTAGCGCATTCCCCTCCTCAAAACGACGCCAAGCACGTCTTAATGATCATTCGGTGCTTTTCTAGTAATGATCCCTCTACTTACATCTTAGTAGTCAAGCTCAAAAATCATTCATATAATTTTTAAGAAAACGTTTTGAAATACATGAGGTGATAATACATGTTGAGAAAAAACATGTATATCTCTAGAAAACAAAGGGTTCATTACTTAGGTGCAACTAGGAATAGACGTCTAATTTATTCCCAGTTTTTTCTTTTATTTTAGCATATTTTTCACAATTGATAAACAAAAAACTTGTTCATTACTAGACAGATACTCTGTATGTGCATTGTTCTACCAACCGAATAAACAGACAAATAACTTCTTTAAGAAAAAGGCAAAAAGCCTTTCAAAAATGCTGCTGTATTCCTATAAGAAAAGGTTTTTCCATAGTTTACAATACCCTCTTCTGCTGTATGTATAACAAAAGACTGCCTATTAAAAAGCAGTCTTTCATCACTATTTGTTATATATAAACAAACTATTTGTCATACTGTTTCACTTTAGATTTTTCATTTAATCTTCGTTCAATTTGCTTTCCAACAAGCCATAGGACAAAAATGATCACTAAAACAAGTACTGCTTTTAAAGGCTGTTTCACAAATGAAACAAAATCGGCCCCAATAAAGCTCATCATAAATATCATGACCATTTTACCCGCTAATACAGCAAGCATAAACTGAGCCATACTGACACGTGATAGTCCAGCTACTACATTAATCGCTGAAGACGGCGTAAAAGGGAAACAAAGCATAATAAACAGCGGTCCAAAACCGTGTCTTTCCACCCAAATCATAATCTTTCGAATTTGCGCATGGCGGCTGATAAAATGTAAAAACCTCGCCTGTCCGTATTTTCTAAAAATCAAAAAGACAAGCAGTGATCCAACGCAGCTCCCGATCCATGAAATTAAAAAGCCTAACCATAAGCCAAAGGCAGCAGCATTAGCCATTACAAACGCAAAAAGCGGCAAGATAGGAATAAACGCTTCTAAAATAGGCAACAGCAGTCCGGGAATGATCCCAAATGATTGATATTGTTTTAATAACTCGAGGACGCCGTCTAATGTCAAATAATGCTTTAATGTTTCAAAATCCATCGAATGTTCTCCTTATTTAAACAACTGTGCTACTTTTCACTTATTGTACTACTTTCCTTTACCAAACAAAAGTTTTACAGCGTTTTATCTTTCCTGCCCTGTTGCGCTTGCCATATAGCCAGCCCTTACTTACACGAACAGAACCTCTAGAACAACATGTGCTTTTACTTAGACTGCTGCAAATAACGTTTAAACCAGCTGGTTAAATATTTTAGTCTCGCCGTTCGTAAATTAGGCTTACCGCTTCTAGAAAGTTCATGGTTAGACTGAGGAAAACGAATAAATTCTACTTCTTTATCTTTTCTTTTTAGTGCCACATAAAGCTGTTCAGCTTGTTCAATTGGACATCTATAATCCTGTTCGCTATGCAAGATTAACAGCGGTGTTTTCACGTTCTCCGCTAAACGAAGCGGCGAGTGGTTCCAGAGTTTTTCCGGATTCTCATAAATATCAGCTTTCAATTCCCATTCGGTAAAATAATAGCCAATATCACTAACGCCGTAAAAACTCGTCCAATTTGAAATAGACCGTTGCGTCACCGCTGCTTTAAACCGATTTGTACTTCCTACAATCCAGTTTGTCATAAATCCTCCGTAGCTTCCTCCTGTTACGCCAAGTTTATCTTCATTAATATAAGAGTAGCGGTTAATTGCTTCGTCGGTTACTGCCATCAAATCCATATAATCCATGCCTCCGTAATCTCCTCGAACGGCATCTGTAAAGGCTTGACCATATCCTCTTCCGCCTCTTGGATTAGAAAAGAGGATATTGAACCCTTTTGATGCAAGCACTTGAAATTCAAACATAAATGTATGACCATACATAAGATGCGGACCTCCGTGAATTTCTAAAATGGTTGGAGATACATCGTTGGCAGCAGCCGCTTTTACGACCCAACTGTGGATATGTATACCGTCCGTGGCAGTCGCGCAAAAAGATTCTGCTTCCGTTAACTGCACATGCTTTAAAAATGAATCATTAACGTTTGTCAGCTTCACTAGTTCCTCTGTTTTTAAATTTAAAGAATAAAGATCTCCGGGATGTGTAAATGTACTGATTGCTACGATAGCTTCCTCACCGTTGGGAAGAACAGATACCCCGTATACGTGAGCATTATCCATAAGCACAGAGTCTAACTTTCCATTTACATTTCCTTTATATATGCCTACAGAACCCTTTTCACTTACGACAAAATAAAATTCTTCCTTACTGCTCCACATAATTCCCGCTGCGGTTCTTCCAAAGTGAAAATCTCCTGCTACCATATCTCCTATTTCTAAGTCTATACCTGCAGTGATACAAGCTGTTTTTTGATTGGAGACCTGATAAATATATATGTCATTCATTGAAGCCGATCCGTATGTACGTTCATTTCCAATGTAAGCTATGTATGACCCATCTGGTGACCACGAAACTTGATGAAAATATCCTGTTTCTGCTGTAATAGATGTTAACTTTTTAGTATCACGATGCAAAATAAACACGTCCATGGTTAACGATAAATCCGGATTCTCTCCTCGGCTGCTGCAAAATACAATTGAATTTGCATCAGGGGCCCAGCATCCTACAGAGTGATGATAAGGTCCATCCGTTAAAAACGTCACTTCTTTATTTTTAAGTTTAACGACCGCAACTTGCGTATATTCACCTTTTAAATAGCCGCTAGCATCGGATTTATACAACAAACGTTCCACTTCGTATGGCTGAGGATGCTCATGATTTTGTTCAACTCTTACAGCTTTTTCTTCCACTTTTGTAGAAAACATAATTTCGTCACTATAAGGAGACCATACGGGATTACTAACGCCTTTTTCACAATCTGTGAGTGCTTCTGCTTCCCCGCCTGTCGCTGCTAATAGATAGAGCTGAACGGTTTGACTGCGATCTGATAAAAAAGCAATCCACCTGCCGTCAGGAGACCATGCAGGAGAGTGATTATTTCCTTTATAATACGTCAATTGCTTTGTTTTTTTTGTTTCAAGATCTAACATAAACAGCTGCGTCTCATAACCGTTTTCTATTTTTTTCGTTTCTCGAACCGTATAAACTACACTTTTTCCATCTGGAGAAATCTGAGGGTTATACACAGACTTCAATTCATACAAATCCTCTACCGTTACCGTACGCTTTTTTAAATGATTCAATTTCTTCGCCCCCAAGGATTCATTTTTAAACCAAATAGCCAATCGATAAAAACGAAAGTAGCGTTTCCCTCTTACTTTATCATTTCTAAAAATAAAAATCTAAAAATTTAGAAAATTAGTTGTTTTTTCTTCTTTTAATCTATATAATAATAAAAAGGGTGCAGAGGTGATGAGGTATGAACAATGAAAAATCGTACACGGAAATGATGAAGTCCCTCGCTCGCAAGAAAAAAGTAATTGATACTGTGAGTATGTTGGATGTTTATATCGAAATGGTAATTGATGAATCGCTTTTTAAGCGTCAAAAAGAACTGTTAGAAACAAACATTAACACGGCATTAGATCAACGTGATGAAACTGCTTTTTATGAGCTATCAGCACAGTACCAATCCTTACTTCAAACATCTACTTAATATTTCAAGAAGTTCATTCATGTTAATGATTTATATGTACGTTTAACAGGCAGAACCTTTCTTCTCAGGAAGAACAGCTGTCTGTTAAATCGTGTTTACTACATAAAAAAAGATTCTTACAGATGTAAGAATCTTTTTTGTTAGGATTTTTTCTATGAGTGGAAGTAAACAACCGTTCCACTCATAGATTTTTTGTTATTTATGCGCCTGAAACTGCTCTTCTTCTGTTGAACCTTTTAAAGCTGTTGTAGAGGAAGTCCCACCGGAAACTACTTGCGCCACTTCATCAAAATAACCCGTTCCTACTTCACGCTGATGTCTTGTAGCAGTATATCCATTTATTTCACTAGCAAACTCTCTTTCTTGTAACTCTGAATAAGCTGCCATTCCTCTTGTTTTATATCCTCGTGCCAGTTCAAACATGCTGTGATTTAAAGCGTGGAAGCCAGCAAGCGTAACGAATTGGAATTTGTAGCCCATTTTTGCGATTTCTCTTTGAAACTTTTCAATCGTTTTCTTATCTAATTTTTTCTTCCAGTTGAAAGATGGTGAACAGTTATAAGCAAGCATTTTACCTGGGAATTTTTCATGAATAGCATCTGCAAATTTTTGTGCCTGTTCCAAGTTTGGTTCAGACGTCTCACACCATACTAGATCAGCATATGGCGCATATGCTAAGCCACGAGCGATAGCTTGATCGATTCCGGCTCTCGTGCGATAAAAACCTTCAGCGGTGCGTTCACCTGTAATAAACTGGCGATCTACAGGATCAACATCACTTGTAATTAAATCAGCGGCATCAGCATCGGTACGAGCAATCAGAAGTGTTGGAACACCCATTACATCAGCAGCTAAACGAGCAGCAATCAAGTTTTTCACAGCTGTCTGAGTTGGAAGCAATACCTTGCCGCCAAGATGACCACACTTTTTCTCAGATGACAATTGATCTTCGAAGTGTACCGCAGATGCTCCTGACTCAATCATTCCTTTCATTAATTCAAATACGTTCAACTGTCCTCCGAACCCTGCTTCTGCATCTGCTACAATTGGAGCAAAGTAGTCAATGTCCCCTTCTCCTTCTAAATGCTGAATTTGATCGGCACGCTGCAGCGCTTGATTGATTCGTTTCACAACATGCGGCACGCTGTTTGCTGGATATAGACTTTGATCAGGATACATATTTCCTGAAAGGTTTGCATCTGCAGCTACTTGCCATCCACTGAGATAAATGGCTTTTAACCCTGCTTTTACCTGTTGTACTGCTTGATTTCCTGTTAAAGCTCCTAATGCATGAACGTATGGCTCTGTTTTTAATAAGTTCCAGAACTTTTCGGCCCCTCTTCTAGCAAGCGTGTGTTCAATATCAATGGATCCTCTCAGTCCAATGACTTTTTCTGCAGAATATGGACGTTCAATTCCTTTCCAACGCTCATCGCTTTTCCAGTTCTCTTCAAGGTTTTTTACACGAATCTCTTTCATTCTTTATACCCCCTAATGAATTTAAAATTCTATATTCATAAAAATATAAAACGCAGCAGTGAGAATATGTCTGTTTCATGATGAAGTAAATTAGCAGTTTGCCATAGTTTTAGTAAGAACGTAGATGAAATAAGTAAATAGTTGAAGGACATGTAGTAAGACTTTGTTGAGGTGAATATACGCTGATAAGTTTGCCTGCTATCTTTTCAATCACAAATAACTATTCCTCCCTATTGTTATAAAACAGTTTTTATTTTACATACGTTATTATATAACAGTACTTTCGAAAATGAAACCTCCTTTTAGAATTTTTTTCCTACTCGCAAGGAGGCTTTTCTATTAATACCTACGTATAAAAGGCTTCATATATCCTTTACTTTTTCTTATATCACTTATTCATTTCTTTCATACTTCTCAACAAATGAAATTCTTTCCAATATTGTTGGATGACCATATCGAAAAATTTTCACTAAATACGGCGGATTCACCTGGGACAGTCCTGATTTTGTTAAATCCTGAAATGTTTTAATAGCAGCTTGTTTATCTCCTGTTAAGTCCATGGCGTACGTGTCAGATTGAAGTTCATGATGACGCGACTGCATATTTGTTAAAGGACTTACAGCAAATGTGAGCACAGAAAAAATAAGTAGAATAAGCGGTAATGAATTTAAATCACTAAGAGAAGTGATTTTTAATGCTTTCCCCCATCTCTTAATCACAAAGCTAGCTAAATGTTTCGTTAGCCATAAACCTACAATCGATAAAACTAAGGCTGAAGCAATCCCTACATAAATATGTTTCTTCACATAGTGACCCATTTCGTGCGCCATGATAAACAAAATTTCACGTTCCGTCAATTTATTAAGAGTAGTATCCCATAACACAATTCTTGAATTAGAACCTATTCCCGTTACATATGCATTGAGAGAGTTCGTTTTTTCAGACATGTTTACTTCATATACATGCTTAGCAGGTATATGAGCTTCATCTGCTAAATGCAAAATTTTCGTCTCCAGCTCTTTATTCTTTAATGGATAAAAATCGTTATATAACGGATCGATAACCACTGGTTGAATAAACGTCAAAAATAGCGTAAATGGAATAGATACTAGCCACGCATACAGCCACCATCTTTTTGAAAACTTACGAATGAATGCATATAACACAGCAATCACTAAAAACATCGTGGCATAGTTCACCCAAAAATCTGTAAAAAGATCTTTCATCCATCCTCGGAAAGGTTGCGTCGTAATATGGTAAGCCGTTGAAAGCTTATAGCTAATCCAGTCCATAGGAAAAGAGTAGATCAGCAGCAGAACAGATAACCAAAATACATAAATAGCAGTTTGGAGAAGACTGAAACGGCTGACGTCTTTAGACCACTTATTCACTTTCTTAGACACACCTAACACTAAAATTAAAATAAACCCTAACCACTCATATGGAATTCGGATAAAAAAGAGCGCATCTCTAATCTTTGAATATTTTTCGGTTAACATAAGTTCTCTTGCATTCATAAACGTAGCCGGATCCACGCTGGTACCTTTTAATGATTGTGGAATAGAGGTGTCACTTATATAAAATAAATACACCCATATACAAGCTGCATACACAAGAAAAACTCCGATGGACCACAAAACAATTTTTTTCACGTATTCCCCTCCTTTTGTACAAACAGTATTCTGTTATTACTATTGTAGGTTTTTTTTCGAAATTTAGAACAAGCGTTTAGAGATGTACTATAGGAAATGCAAATTGTGAAGAGAAAATCATAGAAAAACGAAAAATAGAGTTTATTCTTTTGTCTAAACTCTGTTTACAAACAAAAAAAGCAGTTTGCATATGCAAACTGCTTTTGAGATGACCCGTACGGGATTCGAACCCGTGTTACCGCCGTGAAAGGGCGGTGTCTTAACCGCTTGACCAACGGGCCAGTATGGCTCCACAGGTAGGACTCGAACCTACGACCGATCGGTTAACAGCCGATAGCTCTACCACTGAGCTACTGTGG
>NZ_JBOZGM010000004.1:0-657002 GCF_050846875.1 Priestia sp. TRN 1309
GTCACCGGTACAATATCGGCAACTGGTCGTTTAAAAGGTGTTTTGATCCCTGTCTCAAAAACAGGGGTCAGTCCCAATGTTCATTGAGTGCTTTTTGTTCTACTGCCGGTTATTTAAATAAACTCCTTAAAAAACCTCGTTACTTTTGCAAGGGTATACAGTAAGGTACGCTTCATAACAGGCTCTTCTTTCTTTTGGATTTCAGGAGGTTTAACCCAGCGCTTGTGATTGGCAATAAGAATACTTTTATCCATTTTGTTTTCCATCGCCATCGTCAACTCTTTTGCAAATTTTTGACTATCGATAATGACCATTGATTCGTTATTCAAAAATGTAGAACGGGAATCTAAATTAAAAGAGCCTACGGCGCTAAGTCTTTGATCATAAATCACAGACTTTGCATGGATCGAATAAGGTCCTTGGTATTCGTAAAGCTTTACACCTGTCTTCATAATCGTATCACGCATACTAATATATCCGGAAAAAGCCAACACATTGGGCGTAGATGTAACTGAATTTGTGAGTAGCGTCCATTTAACGTCTGGCTTCTTTTTCATGGCTGTATACTTTCTCATCGCATTGGTGGGCACCACATAAGGACTTTGAATAAGAACAGAGCGGTTAGCTTCTTCTGCTAGGTTAATAAACGTTTTCCACATAAAAGGTCGTTTATTAAAGCGTTCAATTGGATTATGAATAAAAGAAACACGCTTTGTAGAAACGGTGGAAGCATTCCAATTAATCTTGGGGGTCGCAAACGTTTCTCCTACTTGCTTAGCTTTATCATATTGCTGCAGCAGCAAAGCTTTCATCCTCTTCCCCTGATCAACCTGGTACTGTGTGAGATGATGAAAAGCTTTTTTAGTGTAAGGATGAGCCCATAATTCATTTATATAATTTTGCATTTGAGTGATGACGCTATCTTGTTTATGTTTACTGTTTGTAATAAAGACATCACGATCATAGACGAAGTCTGGAGGAGGCTTTTTAGCCAAATATTTGTCCCCTATATTCCGTCCCCCTATTATGCCTAGCTGTCCGTCTACAACCATTATTTTGTCATGCATACGATTTTGCCACGCCCAAGGTTTAAACAATTGAAACGGTTCGTAATACTTCACTTCAATATTAGGATGTGAAGCTAATGCATAGAGCACGCCCCTTCGGTTTCCCCGTAAGCCGTTAGCTATCCCATCCAAAAGAACGCGAGTATGGACGCCTCGATCAGCTGCTTTAAAAAGAGCGGCCATAATTAAATCAGTTGACTCTCCTTTTCCTATTGAGTAATAAGCAATATCAATCGATTTCTCAGCTTGTTGAATCATTTGAATACGAACTCTTCCTGCCTCATAACCATCTTCAAGAAGTCTCACTCGGTCCGTAGACTCACTGTGACCAAAAAAGCTAGCCGGTTTAATTGAGGTCGTTTCCTCTCCTATTTTTAAAGGTACATAAAAGAGAACCACCGCCGTTATAACCACATACAGAATATATAAAGATAAAATAATAAGTAATCCTTTGAATGCTATTTTTATCATCGCAACTCCAGCTTTTTGTCTTTTTCTGTTATCGTTCACAAATAATGATCATTACATGCAAGAAACTGCTTCCTTGATTACTTTGCGCTTTGTTCTTTTGACACATTTATTTTTTCTGATTCACTATTTGTATAGTATGCTAGTACATATCATAGAAAAAAGGATGATGGTGATGGAGGAATATTCTTTTCGTTTTCATATTACAGATTCTTACCCTTTGCAAAATGAAAACGATAAAATAGAAGCTGTTGTACGCACCAAAATCAAGCATGCGGAGCGAGGATGCTTGTACGAGGGTTATCTTCGTGTTCATATCACTAAAATCGGGGTGTTTCCTGTAGCAAAAGATATTGCTGAAGCGATTGGCGTTCGTTCGCTTCGTCAGCAGTTAGCGGCCGAATTAAAAAGATACGTACGGCCGCACCGCAATTTTTTATAACTTTATCCAAACATTTGTCCAAGTGGACTTTCATCTGTAATAATATCTTGAATAGCATAGATAGAAATTGGAAAGTAAGGAATTCCATATGCGTAAGGAGCCAGGTCATACAGCTGATAAAATAGTACAAGTGATTTATCGGCGATATAAAAATCCTGATCTGGTTTAATTCCTTTATATTCTCCAAGAACCATAATATCGCGCTCTTTTATTTGCGCTCCTACTATTTTAGAAAGAACACTTACGTAATTACTGTCTTTTTTAAACAAATCTTTTAGTTGATACGTTTTTCCAGTCAGCACATTAAACGTTAACGGAACTACCACGGTCAATCCGTGCGCTCCCCCGGAATAAGCAAAATTGACAAGCGTTAAGCTGAGCACATTTCGCTCGTTTGTTTTCAACTCATAATAACCCGTTTCTTCTGTATCCGGATTTTCTCCATATCCCTGCTGACGAATTAATTCATTCGTACGCTGCAAGATTTTACTGTTAATGCTGTGCTGAACCGCTGGATTAGTCAAATGAACAGCTGGATAGTAAACGTTTAACTTTTTCTTCACTATTTGTTGAGAATATACCGTTGCAGGTAACGTAACCATCGCTTCCTCCTCTTTCTATACAGAATGTTACATTCTATTCTTTTAGCTTTCATTCCATTACTGAAGCAAAAAAATCCCGTGCATATACGCACGGGATTTTTAACTTTCTATTATTTTACGTTGTTAATTGTTTTAGCAGCGTCTACCGTATTTTTTAATAGCATTGTGATGGTCATCGGACCAACGCCGCCTGGTACTGGTGTGATATAACCTGCAACTTCTAAAGCCGCTTCGTAATCAACATCACCAACGAGTTTACCATTTTCCATTGTGTTACCTACATCAATTACAATGGCACCCGGCTTAATATCATCTGCTTTGATAAGTCTAGGTTGTCCTACAGCTGACACAAGAATATCAGCTTGTTTTGTTAAAGCAGATAAATCTTTTGTGCGAGAGTGAGCAATTGTTACCGTTGCACTTTCTTGAAGTAACAGCATGGATACTGGTTTACCAACAATATTGCTTCGTCCAATTACTACCGCATGTTTACCTGAAATTTCTTCACCTGAACGTTTAATTAACTCAACGATACCGTGTGGTGTACATGGTAAATAGCACTCATCGCCAATGACCATATTCCCTACGCTTACTGGGTGGAAGCCATCTACATCTTTTTTAGGAGATACAGCATTTAATACTGCTTTTTCATCAATATGTTTTGGTAATGGAAGTTGAATAAGAATACCATGAACAGATGGATTTCCATTCAAGTGATGGATTTCGTTTAAAAGCTCTTCTTCCGTAATCGTTACGTCACGTTTGATAATTTCAGACGCAACACCGATTTCTTCACAAGCCTTTGCTTTTGCTTTTACATATGATTGGGAAGCAGGATTTTCTCCTACTAAAATTACGGTTAAACCAGGAACGATACCTTTTGTTTTTAATTGAGCTACCTCTTCTTTTAATGCGGCGCGCAGTTCTTGCGCTACTTCTTTTCCTTTAATTACTTTCGCTGTCATGATGTTTTTTGCTCCTTTCAACTGTAGCCATTTAATAAATGTACGAATTATAGTTATTAATCTAACACAAAAGTTCGGTTTTGTTCAATGTTTTTATTATTTTTATTTTAAATAGATAAAAATAAATAACAAATAACGTATATTCCATTCTTATCGCACTATAATATTTTGTATTCATAGAAGCTGTTTTTATTCAAATGTTGCTTTTCTAAATTAAAAACCGCGCCTTCGGCACGGTTTTCGACAATTTATTTTTTTGTTGATATGCTTTTCTTTGTAGTCAACGGCAGCACGTCTTCCTCTGTTTTTAGATCCTTTACATGCATTTCCTTGAGAGGCACACTTATTTTCTTATTTTTCGGAGGTTCTTCAAAATTCTCCACCCAATCACATAGCAGTTCAAATCCTTGATACACATAAGGAAGGAGAGGCTGAAGCTTTCGATCTGGATCAATTTGATGATTCCATACTAAGCTATCAATATGGTTTCCATTTTCAATTACGTAGTGACGATGAAGGTGCTGCTTACCAGAATCTTTTACCAGTTGTTCATAAGGATAAGCATGAATATCCGGAAAAATAAGAGCATCTAACGACCCTGTAATGCTTATCAACGGAACGGAAATATCACCTGTATTTTCAATTTCACGAACTTTTTGCTTAACATCTTGTGGTCTTTCTTGATAATCATACTTTTTAAAAATAGAATCTAACGAACGATCTCTAACTCCGTTTTCAAAAAGCGTCAAGTATTTTTGCCACGGAATGCTTCCAGGTGCTTGACTGTCAAACTCATCTCTATATATATTAAGCGTTAAAAACCAATAATACTGGTCATGATATGGCCATAAAAACTCAGATCCTTTTGGCAACCCTGCTTGATACAACCGGTGCAAAGCTTCTTTTTGCGATTCACCTACCGTATACAGTGCTTCTTCGGCATGATTTACAACAGGTGTTAGGGAAGTGATCAAGTTATCGTGATCAGCTCGCCACATAACCCCTTCCCATTCAACCCCTCCATTAAAAAGCTGAGGCTCTCCATTTTTCCCATCGTTTTCTAAAGCATAGCGAACAACATAACCCCCATTAGAAATACCTAAAGCATACGTTTTTATATCAAAATATTCTGTCACTTCTTTCTGGAGTTTGTGACGATAATTTTCAAACAAAAATCTCTGAGCAATTTTTGTCACTTCTCGGTATTGAATATGCCATTTTCTAATGGAGTCTTCTTCTTTGACTAGAGCGTTTTTTGCTTTAGCAAATGGATCATCTCTCACTTCTTCTCCCTGTGTCCCTTTATCAGAAGCAGCAAACGCAAACCCTTTTGCCAACACATAGTCGCTGAACAGTAAATCCGTTGATTTCTCATCTCTGGTAGCTGGAACTCCCGACATAACTAACTTTCCATTCCAGTCATCAGGAATTCGAATGAGAAATTTACCACCATCAACTTCACCTTCTACTTGAACGCCCGTTATTTCTTCAGGCTGATACATGTAATACCATCCATTTTTTTCTTCTTTTGTTCCCCAATAGATAGGAGCCAGCCCAATGTTCCCATAGGCAGTCGCTGCTTGAAATTGAAGAGGGTTTTTAGTCGTTAACCAGTTTCCATACTTACCGTCAAACGTTGTGATATTCAAGTGATAACCTCCATTCACATTTGCTTTTGAAGACAATCTTCGGGGACTGTACACGCATAATTTTAGTTAAATATTACCATTATTTTCTCGAAAAGTACATCAAAACGCCTTTGTTGCAGAAAGAAAGTAGACATTTATCACATCTGAGCCCATAGCGCCGTATAATATTGAAATTTATTCAAAAAAAGGAGTGTCAATGACTATGAGTTCGTTTAATTCTTCAAAACTCTCTACGACTCTCATTCCCCCTGCTACTTCCTCCTATCCGGTTTCTGGAAGAAAATATACTCTTACTCATTCTGATACAACCGGTCAGCTTTTTTTAAACATCGGATGCTCATATAACAACAAGGCGATAGATAAAAATATGCGTGATGAAGTACTAGCTGCTCTTCACGTAACAGACCGACAAGCAGTTATTCAAGGCGAAGTTTTTGTTAGCGGAGGTGAGTTCAGCCGCGAGCAAGCACAGCTTCGTTATCACATTTTCCGCCGGGAGCTTCCGCTTGCTTTAGAAGCAATATTTTACGGAGACCAAGCGTTTTTTCAACATTATCCAGACTTGCTAAATACACCGATTTACATTTATTTCGTATCGACTTATCAAGAATTTAGAGGGTGGTCCTATTATCAAACCCCTAAATTTTATTTAAAACAAACATGCAGCAGCTAGCACGCTAGTGCATAAACTAATGGGAAATGAACGAGGAAGGTGTGAATATCTCATGTACAGTCAATGGGTTTACCCCTATATGCCGCGCTACTACCATCCAGTGGTTCCTACTACGAATGAAAATTATTTGGAACCTTATAGATACAATGAAGACTTATTTTCTTATATCCTGCATGAAGAAGAGGAAGTTAGATCTACACGCGATGTAGACAGAGTGATGAAAATTTTAAAACGCCAGTATCAGTCCATCTACAGAGATGCTCAACGAGGCGGGATGGATAGCAAACTAACAGAATACTTATTTCGTTCCATTGTAAGATTTGTTGATGATAACTATAACAATTACAGCGGATCTATTAACGAACGCGTCGAAAAAGCCGCGCGACAGCTGAAAAAACGTGATCCCTGGATATTTGAACTTTTTAACTTATACAGCGTTTCCCCTGTTTCACAAGTTCGAATTACTAACACGATTTTAACCGTTTCATTTGAAAATTTACGTAGAGGAAATGAAGTGCCAAATCCTAGATAAACAAAAAACCGCCACAATTGTGACGGTTTTTTGTTATGGTAATACAGTTGCTCCCATTAGATGGCTATCAACTTGTTTAGCTACTTCACGACCTTCATGAATAGCCCATACGATTAAACTTTGCCCACGACGAGCATCACCAGCAGCAAAAACACCTTCAACATTTGTTTTGTAATTTCCATACGCTGCATCTACGCGACGATTTTTCGTTTCAACACCAAACGCTGATAGAACCGGATGCTCTGGACCTTCAAACCCAATCGCAATAAAGACAAGCTGAGCTGGCCATACTTTTTCTGTTCCTGGAATTTCGGTAAAGATGTACTGTCCATTTTCACCTTTTACTTTTTCCATTTGAACCGTATGAAGTTCTTTTAGATTACCTTGCTCATCTGCCACGATTTTTTTCGTTTGAATTGAATATTCACGTGGATCGTCCCCAAATTTCGCCTGTGCTTCTTCATAAGCATATTCAAGATTAAATACATGTGGATATTCAGGCCACATATTATCTGCCGTACGCTCAGCAGGAAGCTGAGGATGTTTACCAAACTGAACAACACTGCGGCATTTTTGACGAAGAGCAGTAGCTACACAGTCAGCTCCCGTGTCTCCGCCTCCAATAACAATAACGTCTTTTCCTTCAGCATCAATAAATTGACCATCTTTGAAGTTAGAATCTAAAAGGCTTTTTGTTGAAGTTGTTAAGTAGTCCATTGCAAAGTGAACTCCTTTTGCTTCACGACCTTCTAATACTAGATCTCTTTGCTTCTGAGCTCCTGTACACAAAATGACAGCATCATATTGTTCTTTTAACTCTTCAGCAGTAATGTCTTTTCCAACTTCGGTATTCGTTACAAAATCAATACCTTCTTGTGTCAATAAGCGAACACGTCTTTCCACTACTTCTTTATCTAGCTTCATATTTGGAATTCCATATGTTAATAAACCACCGGCACGATCTGCTCTTTCATATACCGTTACTGAATGACCCGCTTGATTCAGCTGATCTGCGCTCGCTAAGCCTGCTGGCCCAGAGCCAATAACAGCAATTTTTTTGCCTGTTCTTTTCTCCGGAATACGCGGAGTAATCCACCCATTCTCAAACCCTTTATCAATAATAGCGCGTTCGATATTCTTGATCGAAACCGCTGGGTCTGAAATAGCAAGCGTACAGGAACCTTCACACGGAGCAGGACAAACGCGCCCTGTAAACTCCGGGAAGTTGTTCGTTTTCATTAAACGCTCTAAAGCTTCTTTCCAGCGTCCTTTATAAACTAAATCATTCCACTCTGGAATTAAGTTATAGATTGGACATCCAGAAGTAAAAGCATTAATATCCATTCCCATGTGGCAAAAAGGTGTGCCACAATCCATACATCGTGCTCCTTGACGGCTTAGCGCTTCATCAGATAAAGGAGCAGCATACTCTTTCCAATCACCTAAACGTTTTAACGGGTCACGTTCCTTCCCTTTTTCACGTTTGATTTCCATAAATCCTGTTGGTTTTCCCATCGTACTCTCCCCTTTCTTACTGAGCTACCGCTTCTTGTTGTTTTGCCGATGCTTTCTTTTCTTGTTTTGCATTTTCCTCAAACGCACTCATAGCTGCTTCTTCTTCCGTTAACCCAGCTGCTTTTTGCTCTTCAATGCGATTCATCATGCGTTTATAATCATTCGGAATCACTTTTACAAATTTCGAAAGCGATTCTTCCCAATTTTCTAATACAAATGCTGCTTTATGACTGTCAGTATATTTTAGGTGATTTGCAATCATCTCTTTTACTTCTTCTGCTTCTTCTCCTTTTAAGCTCTCAAACCCAATCATGTCTTTATTACAAAGGTTTTTGAATGCTTCTTGATCATCAGCAAATACGTAAGCAATACCGCCAGACATTCCCGCACCGAAGTTTTTACCTACATCACCTAATACGACAACGCGTCCGCCAGTCATATATTCACAGCCATGATCGCCAATTCCTTCAACCACTACGTTCACACCGCTGTTACGAACCGCAAAACGTTCTCCTGCTAGCCCGCTAACATAAGCTTCACCGCTTGTTGCACCGTAAAATGCCACGTTCCCGACGATAACATTTTCACCTGACACAGCTGTTGTTTCCTTAGGTGGAGCAACGATGATTTTACCTCCTGATAATCCTTTTCCGATATAATCATTTGCATCTCCAGTTAGATACATAGACATTCCTTTTGGAACAAATGCACCAAAACTTTGTCCTGCAGAGCCAGTGAATCGAAGAGTAATCGTATCTTCTGGCAGACCTTTCTCACCGTAACGTTTTGTAACTTCACTTCCTACAATTGTTCCAGCTACACGGTTAATATTAGAAATTGGCAGTTCTAACTCGACTTGATACTTATGCTCGATTGCTTGCTGTACCGCTGGCAAGATTTTTTGCATATCAAGAGATTCGTCAATTTTATGGTTTTGAGGTGTTTTAAAAGTACGTACACCTTCAGCTTGATATAAAAGAGTTGTTAAGTCTAAGTGCTGCGCCTTCCAGTGATTTTTTGCACGTTCGCTAACGCTTAATACGTCTGTACGTCCAACCATTTCATCTACTGTTTTAAATCCAAGTTCAGCCATAATTTCGCGTACTTCTTGTGCAACAAATTTCATATAGTTAACGATGTGATCCGCTTCTCCTAGGAACTTTTTACGAAGCTCTGGGTTTTGCGTCGCCACTCCAACTGGACATGTATCTAAGTGACACGCACGCATCATGATACAGCCTAAAACAATTAAAGGCGCCGTAGCAAAACCAAACTCTTCTGCTCCTAAAAGTGCTGCCATGACTACATCTTTACCCGTCATTAATTTCCCGTCTGTTTCAAGCACTACCTTTTCGCGAAGACCGTTTAACATAAGCGTTTGATGAGCTTCCGCTAAGCCCAGTTCCCACGGTAGTCCCGTATGTTTAATACTTGTTTTTGGAGATGCTCCCGTACCTCCGTCGTAGCCGCTAATAACGATAACGTCCGCTACTCCTTTTGCTACTCCGGCAGCAATCGTTCCTACTCCTGCTTTTGAAACGAGTTTGACGCTGATTCGTGCATCACGGTTTATATTTTTTAAGTCATGAATAAGCTGTGCTAAATCTTCAATCGAGTAAATATCGTGGTGTGGAGGAGGTGAAATTAAGCCTACTCCTGGCGTTGATCCACGCACATCTGCTACCCATGGATATACTTTGTTTCCTGGAAGCTGACCGCCTTCTCCGGGTTTTGCACCTTGTGCCATTTTAATTTGAAGCTCATCCGCATTCACAAGGTAATGACTTTTCACTCCAAAACGGCCAGAAGCAATCTGTTTAATCGCACTGCGGCGATTATCTCCATTTTCATCCACAGTGTAGCGGCTAGGGTGCTCGCCACCTTCTCCACTGTTACTGCGTGCGCCTAAACGGTTCATCGCAATCGCTAATGTTTCATGAGCTTCTTGACTTAAAGATCCAAACGACATAGCACCTGATTTAAAACGTTTTACAATCGAATCAACTGATTCCACTTCATCAATGGAGATAGATGAACGCGTTCCATTAAACGAGAATAGGTTGCGCAAGAAACCGATGCGTTCTTCATTAGCCGATTCAGAGAATTTTTTAAATAAGCTGTAATCTCCCTTACGGCAAGCCCACTGCAGCGTGTGAATTGTTTTTGGATTAAACGCATGATGCTCGCCCGTGTGTCTCCACTGGAAGTCACTTCCTGACTCTAACGTTTGCTCAATTGTTTCAACATAAGCATTGTCGTGACGCGTTTTCGCTTCTTTTGCAATAACATCTAAACCGATACCGCCAAGTTGCGAGGCAGTACCTGTAAAATATTGCTCGATAACCTCTGCACTGATTCCAACTGCTTCAAAAATTTGTGCGCCCCGATAACTTTGCACCGTTGAAATGCCCATTTTAGACATTACTTTTACAACACCTTCAGTAACGGCTTTTACATATTTCTCAACAGCATAGTCATACGATACGTTCAACGTACCTGCGTTAATTTCATTTTGATATGTTGCAAAAGTAAGATATGGATTAATTGCGTCTGCTCCGTAACCAATCAGTGCTGCAAAATGGTGCACTTCGCGCGCTTCTCCTGTTTCCACTACAATGCTCGCTTTTGTACGGTTTCCTTTTCGCACTAGGTGCTGGTGCAGCCCGCTGACCGCTAATAAAGCTGGAATGGCTACAGAGTGAGCTCCCGCTTCACGGTCTGTCAGAACAAGAATGCTAGCGCCTGCGTTAATTGCCGCTTCAGCTTCAGCAAATACGCGATCAAGATCTGCTTTTAAATCATTTGTGAACACCGAAGAAATAACAGCACTTTTGAAATCTGGATGAATGGCAGACTTCAGCTGATGAGTTTGATCGTTTGTTAAAACCGGCGTCTCAAGCTGAATTCGATGAATGTTTTCTTTGGTTGGATGCAGTAAATTCCCTTCTGCACCAAGCAACGTCATTGTTGATGTAACCAACTGTTCACGAATAGCGTCAATCGGTGGGTTCGTTACTTGAGCAAACAGCTGCTTAAAGTAATTGAACAGCGATTGAGGACGATCAGACAACACGGCTAATGGAGTATCATTACCCATTGAACCAAGCGGATCTTTTCCTTCTGTAATAACTGGAACTAAATATTTATGAATATCTTCATACGTGTAGCCAAATGACTTCTGGCGAATGACCAAATCATCGAAGTATTCAGATTTTTCTTCCTGCACTTCTGGCAACGTTACCAGCTGTTCATCTAACCATTCTTGATAAGGCTCAGCCTGTGCCATTTCAGATTTAATTTCTTCACCTGAAATAATTCGGCCTTCTTCTAAATCGATTAGAAGCATTTTACCTGGGCTTAAACGATCTTTATATAACACATTTTCATCTTCAACATCAATGACGCCTACTTCTGATGAAAGTATGATGTAATCATCTTTTGTAACATAATAGCGAGCTGGACGTAAACCGTTACGGTCTAAAATAGCACCGATTTGCTTTCCATCCGTAAACGAAATAGCAGTCGGACCATCCCATGGCTCCATTAATGCGCTATGATACTCATAGAAAGCACGTTTTTCTTTTGACATGTGCGGATTCTCAGACCAAGGCTCTGGAATAAGCATCATCGCTGCATGGGCTGGCTTGCGGCCGGCCAATACAAAAAACTCTAGCGCATTATCTAACATGGATGAGTCGCTTCCTTCAGCATCTAAAATTGGAAGAACCTTCGGCAAATCCTTACCAAATGCGTCCGAAACAAACTGCTGTTCACGCGCTCTCATCCAGTTTTGATTACCGCGAAGCGTATTGATTTCACCGTTGTGAATTAAATAACGGTTTGGATGTGCTCTTTCCCAGCTTGGGAACGTGTTTGTGCTAAAGCGAGAATGCACTAAAGCAAACGCTGAAGTAAAGTCTTCATCTTGTAGGTCAAGATAAAAAGCATCCACTTGTTCAGGTGTTAACAACCCTTTGTACACAATTGTTCTGCTTGAAAGACTTGTAAAATAAAAACGGTTTTGACGTGCCTGCGCCCAATTTTCCGCTTGCTTACGAATAACATATAGCTTGCGCTCAAACGCTAAGTCATCTTGAATACTGTCATTTGCCCCAATAAATACTTGTCGTACGTATGGACAGCTTTCTTTTGCAACTTTTCCGATTTTTCCGACATTTACAGGCACAGTTCTCCAACCTAATAACGTTTGTCCCTCTTCTTCAATTAATTTATTAATATAAGCTTCAATTTCTCGACGCTCGTCTTCATTATTTGAGAAAAAGATCATTCCAACTCCATAACGACCGTTTTCTGGCAAGTTCAGTTCAACGCATGTCTTTTTAAAGAACGCGTGTGGAATTTGTACCATTAATCCAGCTCCATCTCCTGTTAGCGGATCACTTCCCTGTCCGCCTCGATGGTCAAGCTGGCAAAGCATGTTTAGTCCTTTTTTAACGATATCATGTGACGCTACGCCTTTCAATTGAGCGTATAGTCCGATTCCACATGCATCGTGCTCAAATTCAGGACGGTAGAGACCTTGAGCTTTTGGCATTTGATTGTATGTCATCTTCTTCTCCCCCGTTCGTTTTCTTTATCTTTTTAAGATCACCTGTTTACATTGTAAGTTTTCAAATCAATATAAACAATATATAATTTAGATAAAACTAATCTAATTTTGATATATATAGATGGAGGATGCTTATGGAACTGCGTCAATTACGCTATTTTATGGAAGTTGCAAAAAGAGAACACGTATCTGAGGCGGCAGAATATCTGCATGTAGCTCAATCAGCAATCAGCCGTCAAATCGCGAACCTGGAATCTGAGCTAGGTGTTAGTTTATTCAAACGTGAAGGAAGAAATGTCAAGTTAACAGCAATAGGAAAAGTCTTTCTTGAGCATACGGAGACGGCCATGAAAGCTATTGACTATGCGAAAGAACAAATTGATGAATACTTGGATCCCGAAAGAGGAACGATTAAAATCGGATTTCCAACAAGTCTTGCTAGTCACCTTCTACCTACTATTATATCAGCCTTTAAAGAAGAGCACCCAAATGTTGCTTTTCATCTTAGACAAGGTTCGTACAAATTTTTAATTGAATCGGTTAAAAAAAGAGATATCAATATCGCTTTTTTAGGCCCTGTACCTGTAGAAGATCAGAGTATTGAAGGGCATATTCTATTCACTGAAAATCTTTTAGCCCTTGTTCCTTCTCATCACCCGCTCGCTGAACGGGATAACATTCGGCTGCGGGATTTAAGAAATGAAGATTTTGTGCTATTTCCAAAAGGATTCATTTTACATAAAATGGCCTTTGACGCTTGCAAACAAGCAGGATTCATGCCCAATATTTCATCTGAAGGAGAAGATTTAGATGCGATTAAAGGTCTTGTATCTGCAGGAATTGGCGTGACGCTTCTTCCTGAAAGTACAGTGTCTGAAACGACTCCTCGTTTTACGACTAAACTTCCTATTCATACGCCGCAGCTTCAGCGGACAGTCGGAATGATTATTCCTAGAAATCGTGATTTAGCACCTTCTGATAAAATTTTTTATAAGTTTGTCAAAACCTTTTTTGAACGTTTGGAACAGTATAAATAAGAGAGGCCCCCTGCCTCTCCTATTCTTTGCTTTATACACTATTCCTCAGCTGATCAATTGTATAAATAGATCTTTTTCCCCTAAAGCTAACAGGCATTGACGCTTACCAGACTCTTTCTTATACTGAAGTAACTGACTAAAAAGAAACAAGGTGACTGCTATGGATTTTAAAATTAATTTTTTATCATTTTACGTAATACAAGTAGAAGGAAAAGAAGAACAGGCCTCTAAACAATATAAGCATTTTCAAACGCTTGATACGGAAGAATATGAAGAAAGTTCCATTAAAGATTTTTTAGACGGTGAATTTAAAAAAATTGTAAAGCGCAAAGTAGAGCGACACCCCAAAGCAGAACAAGTGCCTACAAAGCTCGGGTATTTTATAGTTGAACCGGGACACGCTCTCGACTCAAACCCTAATTATAATTTATTTCACCGCACTCGTTTTGCCACAACCAAAGAAGAATTTGAAGAAAACAGCGAACAGTTTATCAATGCGTACCTTGATACTGCAGCCGTTCGAGGAGGAGCATTTTTAGTGGTATCTGCTGTTCCAAGAAAATATTTTGATCATGCTTTTGTGTTTATTTTAAAATGTGACTTCGAACCAAAAGTGGCTTCAATTTCAGATGAATCAACCCTTATTCGTCACGTAGAAATGGCGATTACTACTAAAAACATGAAATCCATTCAATACCCATACATGCCTGAAGAAGGCATGGTGGAAGAAAGCGAACTCGTTATCCACCAAGCGTCTCACGCCCGTTATTTTGAAGACTTTTTGAAATTCATTGATTACAACGAGCCCATGCCTGAGATTATGAAAACACAAGTGATGGATATGGTGCGTGAACACGTCAGCGAAACGCTTGAAGCAGAAAGCGTAGAGCTTGAACAGTTTGAATCAGACATGGAACTGTGGGCAACAAGCGAAAAGCGTGAGCTTCAAGAACGTTTGGATACCCATCAAGTCATGGAAGCCGCTGCTCATATCGTCGAGCATACGCCTGATGCCGAGCTAAAAATGAAGCTTGGCGAAACCGAGATTAAAGGACTGTTAGCTGATTTTGGGGAGAATATTCACTTAGCGAAAGTGAACGGACGCTACGTGGCGTTAATTGAAGCGGAATCGATTCTGTTTGAAAAAGGCGCGTCTCCGATTGAGTTTCATAAGCCTGGTGATTTGCACGGGATTATTGAGAAAATCAACAGTAAGAAATGGGAAGAATAAATAAAAGGAAGAGAGCTGTGTATCTGCTCTCTTCCTTTTATTTAACTGAACTAGTAGCTCTATTTATCCACCTTAATTCTCTACTAATTGACTCACCGCAACATTTTGTTCATTTTCCGGCTGACCTAGCGGATAAATTCTTGCCGTATCATTTTCTTCGCTTACATGTTGAATATAAACGGCCGTATCGTTATACGTAACGTTAGCCATAACGGGTGAATCAGCAATTTGTTTTGCTCGCTGCTTGTCCACGTTTCTTCCCCCCTCTATGCTGATATACATATAAGGTTTGCTTAAAGAATGGATGATATTCGCCGTTTATAATCGTTCTAGCGCTTTTTAGCGGTGCGGTAGCCAAGGTAAAAGATGAAAGAAGTATAGATAATAAATGCAGCTCCAGCTAGCAAGATCATTTTGTGATGATGCCAAAGGTCTACGTATGTTTTGATGAAGACCCCTTTTGTAAGTAAAATATATTGATACACAATAAAACCAACCGCCAAAGCAAGAAACAGCACGCGAAACAAACGAATGAAATCAATGTTAGATAAAATGGAAGCAGCTTTTACCCAAGGCGATGTAGGAGGCGGAGCTTTTTTGGTGCTGCGGCTCTTCGGCTTTTGTTTCTTTGCAGGCGGAGCTTTTGATTCTTCTATTTTAGGTGCTGGTTTTTGTTTCCCTTGAGCCATCGGTCACTTTCCCTCTTTCTTAAATAAAGTGTCTAAAAAAGAAGCTTTTCTATTTTGCATATTCAAGAAAGGGTTTGCTATCTCCTTTTTCCTCCTAAAAATATTTTCCTTTTTTAAAATACAGAATGTCTTTAGGTATGTGCCTATAGCATTTTTCTTATCTTCGCATACGTTATATCGTGTTTGATTTGAAGTTACTATTTAAAAGGAGCGGTGCCCTAATGAACCCTTATTATTTCAACCCTGGATATATTCCTCAGCAAGTTGATTACTCAGTTCAACAATACTATCCCCCTTACGTACCACAGCATGAAGAATACGATGAAAGACAGCAGCTTCAAAATCTTGGAGGATTTGAACGAAGAATTCGTGCTCTTGAGAGACAAAATGAGGAGCAAGTCAGAGAAATTACTCGCTTAAATCGAGTTGTGGAGCGACATACTGACCGTATAAACAGATTAAATCAGCGCTTACGCAATGTAGAAAGAAGACTTAACATTCCATTTACAGCAAGCCAGGACGGATTTTAAACTTACCTTAAGCATTCCCGTTTCTTTTGAGCGAGAATGCTTTTTTACATATCTTCCGTCGTTTTTGATAGCACGAAGGATATTTGATTAAACTTTACATAAAATAAAATTCGACTATAAAAAAGAAAAGGAGAAAATCACATGAAATCCCCTGTTGTTATTTGTCCTAACTGTCATTCTCAAAAAGAGCTCGCTACCGTTTTAACTGCTCAGTCCAATCAAAACGTTATCTATATATGCTCAGCTTGCGGCTATAAGCTGACAAACATTAAAACAAGCAAAGGATAACCAGTATCTCTCCCCTCACTTAGTACCTATACTTAATACGTTCTTCTGTCCACATACAAAAATTAACGTTTACGTAAATGTTATTAATTTTGTATACTGATAGTATTATGGGAAAGGGAGTTGAAGAAATTGAAGTTTAAAATGAAGGAACGCGGGCAGCTGCATTTGAGTCCGGAAGGAAAACAATTGATTTTAGACTTATACGAATCAAATATGATGGAATCTGTAAATGAAGCTTTGGATGCTGAAACAAGAAGCTTTCACAGCGGAAAAGCCGACGGGATACAGGCTATTCTACTTCTTTTAGGGGTACAGCTAGAAGAAAACTCTTCACAATCATAAATAAATTCCCTATAAAACACATAAAAGCAGACGCACTCTTCTGGTGAATGCGCCTGCTTTTTATGATTCTTCCTGCTCGAATTTTACAATTGCAGCCTTAGCACGATCTCTCAGTGACAGAAGGTCAGACTCTACTTTTAAGATGTTTTTCTTTTTCTGTTCAATCAGCTTGAGCTGCTCTTCTACCGTATGTAACACTTGCTCTAACTTTTCTTTTTGTTGACTTGTTCCTTTCACTTGCCTATAATCCATCTTTTGTATTTCAAGAGTATCACTTAAAGCAAGAAATTCCTGTAATTCTTGAAGTGAAAAACCCATGACTTCTTTGGCATTCGTAATTTTCTTTAAGAATTCTACGTGTTCTTCCGTGTACAGACGAAATCCACCTTCACTTCTTGGAGGTGCTGGCATCAGTCCAATTTGTTCATAATAACGAATCGTACGTTTTGTTAAACCGCTTTGCTTCGCTACATCATCTATTTTTAGTTCACTCATTTTTAAATCCCCTTTAATCAATTAACAATGTCAACTTTTCGTACTTTTTACTATTATACACTAACGCTAGATATCTCAAAACAAATCTGAACAGCTGTGCACTTATTTAAAAATAAATAAGCAATTTCTTCACCCTTTTTTAGAGTAAAAAAATTGCTTATACAGTATATGCTGGGTTCTTTTCTCTAAAACCTTATCATAAATGCCGCTTCTGTTAATTTACGATTTAGCATACAAATTAATAAATTTGTTTTTGAGACTTCTTATTTCTATCGACTAAATGTTTATTAACTTGTATGTAGCCTTCTCTTTCTGTACTAGCCCCGCCTGCGCTGAGTACACCGATAGCCACGCATGCTATCCAACCTAGTTTCATTATAACAGAAAGCGCTTACATAATAAAGTGTTATGCTTTAATTTCTAAAAAGTTATAAATAAAATCAGCAGGTCTTTTTCTAGCCCCTGCTGATTTGTTAAATAGAACGAGCGACGATACACCTTTATGAAATAGTAAATAAGTCGTCTTAATAAGCTACTTTATAAATCAAAAACCGTTCATATGGATTTTTACGATTCAACTCTGGCAGCATTACCTCTTCTTTTAAAATGAAAGAAGGGTGTTTTTCGAGATGATGAAGATAATCCTCTGAGCTATAATACAAAATTAAATCAATCTCGCGCTTATTCTCTTCCCACGAAAGCAAAATATTGTTCACTACTTGGATAAAAATTTGAACTGAAAAAGGATTAAAAAAATAAAAGCAGTTGTCTAGTGGGTGAATCTTATATTCCTGGGCTAAACAACACTGAAAATAAATATGACTTTTTCGGCCCTTGGCTTTTTTTAAATAGCGCCTCTGATTATCTATGGCCTGCTCATAGAAGTGCTCATTCATTTCTATCCCTACAGCGGTGGCATTACATAGGTAGTTCACATAAAAATTCAGCCTTCCTTTCCCACACCCGAAGTCGACAATTCTATCGCTGCTTGTTAGCTCATACTGACTGAAAAGTGCTTCTAATGCACTATAAGGCGTGGGTTCATAACGATGGTAATGAAATGAATCATTAAATCCCTTTTGTTCTCCCGTTGTTTTTATATTTAACAAAGCGTCATAATATTGTTCATTCATGGCCAATCTCCTGTTTATAGTTGTCGAAAAAGAGAAAGAAGGACAGATGTCCTTCTTTCTCTTTTTACTCACTCTACTTTTACGCGCATTTCTGATATTTTAAGACCAATCTCTTCGATTAACTGCACAGCTTCCGCTCGTTTTTGATCATCTAATGTGCTGATTTCTGGTATGTCTATGCTTTTTAAATATCGATAAGAGGCTTTAAGTCGTTCTAGGGTATCTTCTTGGTCAAACTTTTTCATGATTATCTCCTCCAGTTTATGTAGTTACTATATGTATACCACAAACATGTCCGTAATAAATCTAACCTGTTTAATAAATACTAAACGTATCTGATTTATCTAAGAGGAAATGCACTTCTAATAGCTGATATATACTCAAAAAATTCCTGGGTTTTAGAATTTTTACGTTCATTTCTCGTGTTAGTTGAAAAAAAAGCTTCTCTTTGCGCTTTACTTATCTCAATTTGCACACCCATCCGCCTAGCTGTTTTATTGGTTATATTTCTAGGGCTTGTACCGGAAACAGGATCTTGATCTGATAAAATTTCTGTACTAAAGCCTTTAGAAACAAGCGCTTCATGTATTTTGGACCTTAACGCTTTGTCAGCACCGCCGATTTTAGTATGCTTTTCACTTTTGTCGTTGTATCCATGAAAAGATACTGCATAGTCTTCTTTTGATATAATCGTTAACGCATGAGGTTCATCAAAATGAGTGGATGTGATATGAAGATCAGCATTTCCTGATTTCTTTAACCCTTCAAATATATAGTACGAGTATTCGTTGCCCGCTAGGCCAACAGCAAGTTCGGATGTTCCAGTTTCGATACCTCCGCCGTGTATCGCGAGCATAATAATGTTAGAAGGTCTGATTTCAAATTGAATTTTGTAGTCTTGATTGTATACTTCATAAGAGGCAAGTTCAGAGAAGCTAGCATATTTATCTGGCATCATATATCCTCCTTGTGAATAAGACATAGTAAATAAACTTATTAGTTCTTTCTTTAATGTACCACATCTTTTCTTTCATCACATACTATGTGATTGCAATTACCAATAAATATGGTACGATTAAGTTCGAGTTTCTTGCTCGTTAAAAGTTCACCAGATAGTCAAAATTTTCGTTTTTAAGCATTCCATTTTTATCTTATAATAAAGGATGTACTTATTTTCAGTCGGAAATTCGACATTTTTCTTTGTTTTTTAAAAAAGTTCAAGGAATGTTAACAAATTTTACGAGCAACCTTGATGTAATTACGATATTTTTTTGTTAAAATAGTTTAGTTGATTAATAAAGATTAGGTTTATTCATGTAAGAATAAGCTCAAAAAGGAGAATTGCTGTGAAAAATACCGAAGTTATCACAAAGGAATCACTTCCTATCAATCAGTATTTTTCCCGGGAAGTAATCAGTGCTATTATAAAAACTGGGATTATTAAATCGAACTCACTAGGAATGGTTGCTGGGCTTTGTCTCGCAATTGCTGTTAATGACTTAAGCTTTGTGACACAAATTCCTATCATTATTTTGGCTTTAATTGGGACATCCTTTGTCGTAGGAGGAGCTGGGGCAGTTAATAACTTCTATGACCGTGATATCGATGCAATCATGAAACGTACAAAAGACAGACCGACGGTAACAGGAGCGGTCAACCCTAAATTTGCTCTATGGTTAGGACTGGCTTTATTTGTTATTGGTGTAGGTATTTTATTTTTAGTTTCTAACATGGCCGCCATTATGGGTATTTTAGGATTTTTCTTTTATGTAGTGCCTTATACTATGCTTACAAAACGTACAACCATTTATAATACCGAAGTCGGAAGTATTTCTGGAGCTATGCCTCCAATCATTGGCTGGGCCGCTATTTCACCAGACTTATTTCATCCGGTAGCAATTGGATTGTTTGTATTTATGTTTTTATGGCAGCCTCCTCACTTCTACGCTATTGCGATTAGAAGACTTGAGGAATATAAAGCCGCAGGTGTACCAATGCTTCCTGTAGTAAAAGGTATCCGTCGTTCCAAAGTCCAAACGCTTGTATACCTAGTTATTTTACTAGCGGCATCGTTCTTATTTTTATCGTTTAGTAAAATTATTGCATTTACAATGTTCGGTTTAACACTCGTGTGGATGCTTCTTGGAATTGTTGGATTTAAAAAATTAGAAGATACAAAATGGGCTACTTTAATGTTTGTGTTCTCATTGAACCACCTTACGATTATTTTTGCCCTTATGATTATACTGTCATTTTTTAAATAATAAACGTTCAAAAGCAGGTAGCTATCAGCTACCTGCTTTTATACTAGATACTTCTTTTGCTTTCAGTGAAATTATTCCTCCGTATCTCGCCGAAACTGCTCCACCTAACGCGTTGGCAAACATTGTGTACTGCTTACATGACTCCTCACGTTCAGGCAAACCTTTTTCGTGAATACACCAGAGAATTCCTGCCATAAATGCATCCCCCGCTCCCGTGGTGTCTATCGCCTGTACTTTTTTTGCACTCACATGAAGCGTTTGATTTGCAGTAACGGCTACTGCGCCCTTTTCTCCTTGAGTGACCCATACGAACGGAATATGATACGCTCTCAGTTTTTCTAGGCTTTCTGCCAGATCTGTTGAATTCATCAAAAATAGGAGCTCATCTTGAGAGATTTTCAAAATATCTGTTTCGTACAAAAACGATGTTACAATATTTCTACATGCTGCTTCACTTTCCCATCTTTTCATTCGAATATTCGGATCAAAAGCTACCAGCATACGATATTTTTTTGCGAGCCTCACAGCTTCTCTTGTAGTTTCCTGGGAAATCGGATGAAACAAAGTGCCTGATCCAAAATAAAAAATCGCTGCCTTCTCAAATAGAGCTTCCTGCAGCTCATATTTATACACTTGCTCATGAGGGGTAGAATCTATGTAGGAATGAAAGTAACGATCTCCTTCTTTACTTTTATGTACATACACTTCACAAACTTTTTTCGTCACCGAAGTTACACAGCCGCTTTGGTTTACTCCTTCAATTAAAAGCTTCTTTCTTACAAAATCACTTGTTTCATCACTCCCTAACTTGCAGATATAAGATGCTTTTGCTCCTAACTTCTGAACTCCAACTGCTACATTAACGGTTGTGCCTCCTAAAAAAGGGTCAAAGTCAGTGTTAGATTCATTTTTGGCGATAAAATCAATAAATGCCTCACCGTATGAAATAATTCCTTTTTTCACGTTAATCCCCACCTTCTTCCTTCTGTCTCGCAACGCATTTGACGCATACACACGCTTTCCCTCTGCTTTCTAAAGGAATTTGTTTAAACAAATCAGGAGTAAAAACTTTCTGCATGCACCAACACTTTTCTATTTCTCTGCCTTGTACAGAAGCACAGTTATTTTTCTCTCCGCAGATAGGACATCTGCTATCATCGCCTGAAAATGCCATAAATTCCTCTCCTTTTTTCTATGCAGTTGTATAAGTTATCTTTATTAGTATACAAGAGGCAGTTAAAATGCGCTTTCTGCTTTTTGATATTTTCGTTTTCAACTTCTTCTATTCTTGATACTATACATATAAAGGAAATAACATATTGAGAAAGGAGCCTTTATGACGATACATTTATTTCACCAAAAACCCCTTGCTACATGGATCCGTGAATATCCTTTATTAACACCTTTAATCAATAAACAGGAAATACTTTGGATAAATCCTTATTTAAAACCTGCTCAAGAAGCACTTTCGTCTCTTTCTTTACATACCAAAGATATAAAAGATGCAAAAGAGCGACTTTCTCGCTTTTCTTCTTTTCTTCAAATCGCTTTTCCGGAGCTAAAAGCATCAAAAGGAATCATTGAATCACCTCTTCAAGAAATTGCATACATGAAAGACTATTTAAATCAACAAATGAATAACGAGCTGCAAGGAAAATTATTGATGAAATGCGATCACGATCTTCCTATATCAGGTTCTATTAAAGCAAGAGGCGGCATTTATGAAGTATTAAAATTTGCTGAAAGTCTTGCTATCAAAGAAGGGCTGCTTACCGAAGAAGACAGCTACGCTCTTCTAGCTGAAGAACGATGTAAAAAGTTATTTTCTTCTTATTCTATTGCAGTAGGATCTACCGGTAATTTAGGTTTAAGCATTGGTATTATAAGCGCCGCTCTCGGCTTTAACGTCACCGTCCATATGTCAGCCGATGCGAAGAAATGGAAAAAAGATTTGCTTCGTTCGAAAGGCGTAACCGTTATTGAATATCAGTCTGACTACGGAAAAGCCGTGGAAGAAGGACGAAAGCAAGCCGAAGCAGACCCCGCCTGTCATTTTATTGACGATGAGCAGTCTAGAGATTTATTTCTTGGTTATTCCGTCGCTGCCTTACGCTTGGAAAAGCAGCTAGCCGAGCTGCAAATTCAAGTAGACGCTGAACATCCTTTATTTGTCTATTTACCTTGCGGAGTAGGCGGAGGTCCTGGCGGTATTACGTTTGGATTAAAAGCAATATACGGTGATCATGTTCACTGCTTTTTTGCTGAACCTACTCACTCTCCTTGCATGCTGCTTGGATTAATGACCGAGCTGCATGATGGCATTTCCGTTACCGATATTGGACTTGATAACATAACAGCTGCCGATGGACTAGCTGTAGGAAGGCCATCTAGCTTTGTAGGCGAAACGATAAAATCGCTTATTAGCGGAATTTATACTGTAGAAGATGATCAGCTTTTCCGATTTATTTATGAGCTAGCCAATCGTGAAAATATGTATATAGAACCTTCAGCAGCGGCTGGTTTACAAGGGCCTCTTCACCTGATGGAAAGCGGGTCTTCCTATATACAAGCGCAAGCACTAGAAAACGATATGTCAAAAGCTACTCACCTTGTATGGTCAACTGGAGGCAGTATGGTGCCCGCTGACGTGATGAATAGCTATTACGAGCAAGGAAAAAAGTTAATGAATAGATAACGTCAAAAGGCATGAAGAACAATGATGTTCTTCATGCCTTTTTAGAAGAAGTAGCTTGCAGAAAGATAGGATGCCAAATTTCAAATGGAAAATATCCCGATTTATAGCTTCCGCTTGTACCCATAGTTGAAATTTTTATTTTCCTGTATCCTTTTTTCCATAAAAAGGTGCCTGCAAACACCTCAATTTGCTCCACTTTCTTCCTTCTAATAATCGTTGTTTTTCGTGTTAAAAACTGTGAGCGAATAGCGACAAATACCTCGTTCATCATTAAGCCGCCTTGGCGATAGCCCAACCAGTGAATAAGTACATATGCAAGGCATAGCACAGCAATAACCCACACGAACATTGATTTCCAAAAGCTGATGCCAATCCCTGCCGCTGCAAATAACAAGAGCGGTAATAGTAATGGGTACCATGCATATTGAATAGCTGTATTTCTTGGACACTTTATATATTCGTAGTGCGGGACATATACGTTCATTAACGCTGAAATCTCTTTTTGCTGGATAAACGGGTGTAAATAGACCTTTTCTTTTAAATCAGAGGTTACGACATTTAACGAAACGGAAGACCATCCAAATAAGCGTCGAACCAACCCTTCCTCTATCGTAACAGCCTGTATTTTATGAAAAGGAATCGTAAGGGATTTCTTATTTAATAGTCCGTATTTAATATGTAGATAATGATCGTAGCGTTCCACTGTAAAACCGCCAAATCGTATTACATATAAAACGATAGACAACAAATAAGCAAGCACCACAATTGCAGCGACTAATACAAATAAACCAAGCATCGATTGATGAATCACTTCTTCGTAAGCTGTCTTCACCCAGCGGTTGATATACGTATCAATATACTGATAGAGAAAACCAAGAGCAGCAAATATATAGCCAAAATTCCCGGAAAACGCAGCAGCTAACGCCAGCTGTTTCACCGACACTTTCATCATACGTTCAGGACTTTTTTCTGTTATTTCCGGCTGACTCCCTGACAGCTTTAACGTATCTTTAAGATGGTGCGCTTCTTTTAGTGAAATACCAGATAAATCAATTTCAGCATCCGTACCGCTGCTGGCCGTGTCAATACGAAGCCGGGCTAAGCGAAGAATTCTAAAGACAAACGGCTGATCTAACTGAATCGATTGAATGCGATTTCGTTGAATAAATCGTTTTTCCTTTTTAAAAATCCCTTTATACAGACGCACTTCCGTTTCCGTTACTTCATAACGAAATTCCCTCCAGGTAAAAAAAGCAAATAAAGCGACTACGCCTCCCGCTAATAGCGTTGCCCACCAATATGTAAACAACAGGTGCCGATTGACGATAAATACAAACACAAAAGGCAGGATATTATTTTTTATATGTTCAATAAATGCTATTGCAATATATAGCGGATGCAGCCGCTTACTCATCTTCATCATCTACCTCTGCTAGTCTAGCAATATACTCTCGCAGTGCTTCAGCATCTCTTTGTACGAGTGCAGGAATTTCGACGCTTCCAGCTGCTGTGATGATTTTAACAGATGCCAAGTCAAATTTTCGAAAAATCGGCCCTGTCAACGTTTCAACGTGCTGTACTTTCACAAGGGGAATTTTCGTATGATACCAGATGAAGAGCCCTCTTTGCACATCAATTTGAGTATCTGTTACTTCATATGAATATACATTCATATATACATTTGGAGCTATAATTGTATATATGATAAAGCTCACGACTAATAGTCCAGCTGATATCCATCCAATAATTGACCACCAATCAAAAAAATGAACGAGTAGAAAATAACCCGCTGTTGCCAGAAGCCACAGGCTATGTGTAAAAATGGATTGCCAGCGCATCGCTTTTTTAGCCTCGAGGGGCAATTTGCCCTTTAAATGTTCAAACTCCATAAAAACTCCTTTCTCTACCTTTTTTACTATTTCTATTACTATATTACGTTAAAAAAGGAAAAAAGTTTCATCGTTTACTATTTTCTTATTATTTTTTGATAAAAAACAAACAAGGCTGCCTATTTCGAGGCAGCCTTGTTTGTTATCGATAAACGCCGTCTTTCTCTCCGTGTGCAACAGCCGCTCTTTCAACTGCTTCAGATACTGCTTCGTGTACAGCTAGATTAAGAGGGTGAGGAACTAAATCGCCTGGACGCGTTGAATTTGCAATGGCTTCAGCTGCAGCTACAAGCATCGTATGCGTAATATCACGCACTCCCGCATTTAATACTCCTCTGAAAATACCTGGGAAGCCAAGCACATTATTCACTGACCTTCCGTCAGTAGCATAAATAGCTCCTGCTTCAAGAGCATCTTCAGGTTCAATTTCTGGTTTTGGATTAGAAAGTGCTAAAATGATTTGCCCTTTTCGAATCCATTCTTTCTGTATTAAGCCAGGTACACCTGTTGTCGCAATAACAATATCACAGTTCTCCATAAGCTCTTCTAATGAATCCGCTACTTTTCCACCGTAGCTGACCAAGCGCTCATTCGCTTCAGGAGACTTATCAGCTCCTATCACTTGTTTGACACCGTAAGCCATGAACATTCTGCAAGTAGCGATACCAGCAGCTCCTAAACCAATCTGCCCTACTTTTGCTTCTTTCAAATTCACACCTGTGCTGCGACAAGCTGAGATAGCTGCTGCTAGCGTCACAACTGCTGTTCCGTGTTGATCATCATGCATAACTGGAATATCTAGCTCTTCTTTTAAACGTTCTTCAATTTCAAAGCAGTGAGGCGACCCTATATCTTCTAGTAAAATACCGCCAAATCCTGGTGAAATATTTTTAACCGTTTGAATGATTTCTTCCGGCTCATTTACATTCAACAAAATAGGGATAGCGTTTACACTGGCAAGCTGATCAAATAACGCAGCTTTTCCTTCCATAACAGGCATTCCTGCAACTGGACCAATATTCCCTAGTCCTAGTATAGCGGTACCATCCGTTACAATCGCAACCGTGTTTCCAATGCTCGTATAAATTTTAGCTTTGTCGGGCTGTTCTTGAATAGCACGGCAAACGTTTGCTACACCTGGTGTATATACTCTTCTTAAGTCAGCGATCGACTCAATTTTCATTTTGCTTTTCATTTGAATTTTACCGCCTTCATGCGCATGAAGAACTTCATCTGATACTGTATGTAAAGTAATGCCTTCTAAACTGCGAACCGCTTCAAGCAATTCCTCAAGCTGGTCTTCACTTTCTACTTGAACCGTAATACTTCTCATCGTGTAGTTATGTCCTACTTTAACGGTTTCAACCTCGCCAATGTCTCCTCCTACATTTCCAATGGCTGTTGCTACTCTTCCTAAGTTTCCTGGTACAGTCGGTGTTTGTACCATTAATGTGCGTATTAAATTATTCATCATATCCCCATATCCCCCTTGTCCTAATCCTGCAAGTACGTATACTTACTAATGAAGCGTTTAAAACGGTCCAATTTCCCATAAGTTCATATTATCTACTTATCTTACAAGTAGATCTATGCGTACTCTCTTTTTCATCAAAAGAAAATAAATAGATAACGCTTTCAAACAGATGTTTCGCTTTGATTATAAGCAAAGTTTTTAGAATAATCAAGCGATGACATTGTGAAAATTCATAAATTATTAAGAAGGATTTTGTTGTTCATAAACAGAAAAGACTTATATAGAGAAGAAACAAAGGAGTGAAGAAATTGAAATCAATTTGTGTGTTTGCAGGATCAAGCGCAGGAATAAAAACAGAATATAAAGAGGCCGCCGTCTCGCTAGGACGCTACATGGCCCAAGAAAACTACCGGCTGATTTACGGAGGCTCACGAATGGGCCTGATGGGAGAAGTCGCAAATGAAATGCTTGAACATGGGGGCGAAGTCATTGGTATTATGCCCCGCGGTTTGTTTAGCGGTGAAATTGTTCATACCGCGCTGACAGAACTCATCGAAGTAGAGAGCATGCACGAGCGAAAAGCAACTATGCACGAGTTAGCAGATGCTTATATTGCCCTTCCTGGAGGTTTCGGGACATTTGAAGAGCTGTTTGAAGCTCTTTGCTGGGCTCAAATTGGCATACATAAAAAACCAGTGGGGTTATTAAATGTAAACGGCTACTACAACCCGCTTATGCAAATGGTTCAGCATGCAGTAGATGAAGGATTTTCTACGGATTCTGCTATTCGTCTCATCAATATTTCTGATACTCCCGAACAGCTTATCTCTTCAATGGACACCTATACGTCTCCTTCAGAGGACCAAAAATGGAAGACTGAACGCTAAAAAGCAAGCGCATCATTTGCGCTCGCTTTTCAGGCGTTATCAAAAGTAATTTCATATTTTTTTACCCCAAAAACAAAAGGGCTATCTATTGGCTTTAAAGACTGATTCTCAACTTTGGAAAATTCCCCTTTTTCTAGTAATTTAGCAAAGGCAATTTTCCCTTCCATTCTTGCTAACGGTGCTCCTAAGCAAAAATGGATGCCAAAACCAAAGCTTACGTGAGGATTCGTTTTACGACGCACGACAAAAGTGTTAGACCGTTCAAACTTAGCTGAATCTCTATTTGCACTTGCTGCCCAGCTAATTACCTGCTGCCCTTTTTTAATTTTACACTCTCCAAGTTCTACATCTTCAGCGGCTATGCGTCCAATCGCTTGAATAGGAGGATAATAGCGGAGCGTTTCTTCCACGAGATTCGGAACTAGGGATATGTCTTGACGAACTTCATTCTGTATGTCTATGTCTTCTGTCATATACCGGACTCCGTTCGTAATTAAGTTTGTTGTTGTTTCATTGCCTGCTACTAGCAATAGAATACAAAACCCTAGTACTTCCTCTTCTGTTAAATGTTCGCCGTCAATTTCTGCTTCTAAAAGCAGCGAAATCAGATCTTCTTGTTTCTTTCTCTGACGCTCAGCGATAATTTCTTTAAAATACCCTTGTAAAAAAAGCACCCCTTCATTACGCTTTTGCATCATTTTCGCAAAAGCTTCGTCTGAATTATTTTCAGCACCGCTCACTAAGTCATCGGAGTACTTTTTAAACAGTGCTCGATCTTGTATAGGTACTCCTAGCAGCTCAGCTATTACAATAATCGGCAGTGGTCCAGCAAAATCTTCTACTATATCAAACTTTTTTTTGCTGCTTACTTCATCTAATAAATAATCTGCAATCTCTTCAATATGACCCTCCAAGTGCTGAATAGCTCTTGGTGTAAAAGCTTTATTCACTAAGTTTCGTAATTTTGTGTGTTTTGGAGGATCCATCATTAAGATACTTTCTTGACGTTCTTCCATTGCTCGTTTGGATGAAAAAAGCGACGGGTTTTTTAAAATATACTTTACTGTTTCATAATCAAATACATCCCAGCAGTTTCGGCTTTCATCGTAACGAATAGGTGCTTCTTGACGCAGACTGTTATAAATATCAAATGGGTAAAGCTGCTGTTCAACGGATTTAATTTCTTGCATAGGAATTAAGTTAGCATAACGATTTTCTCTTTTCACTGCTTTTGGATTCATCTCGTCTTCCTTCTTTCGTTTAAAAGTGACCTCATTAAGTTTTTTGACCTTCTACAGATGAAAGAATTTTTTTCCATCTTTATATCTTTTGATCAGACTATCACAAGGTTTTTTCACTTTCAACGGACATAATCAGAAAATTTTGTCAATTATACAGAAGACTTATTTTATTTAAGGTCTAAATCAGTGATTCTTTTCCATTTTTTTAGTTCTTTTATCTTGTTTCATAATAATCACATAGATGGTTACACTACAAATAAGTACGCAAGAAAGTAGGGATCTCATGTGATAGATGCCCTTATGTGGGGTGGTGTCTCAGGCTCAGCTGTATTAATTGGAGCTATTATAGCTATTTTTGTACCTTTAAAAAAACAGTTGACTGCTTATATTATGGCTTTTGGCACGGGCGTTTTGTTAGGAGCTGCTGCTTACGAGCTCATTCAAGATTCGGTAAAAGAAGCGGGAATTATTGCTTCTTCTTTAGGCTTCTTAACAGGCGCAGCACTTTTTACTCTTCTTGATATGTCTTTAGCTAAAAAAGGTGCTCACAAAAGAAAACGTTCAAACCACCTTGTCCCAGCTAGCTCAGGACTAGCCATTTTTATTGGTACCATTATGGATGCTATACCTGAATCACTGATGATTGGCGCAAGTTTGATTGAACAGCACCACGTTAGCTGGCTGCTTGTTGTTTCTATTTTTATCAGCAATATACCGGAAGGAATCTCCGGGACAAGCGGACTACTAAAAAGCCAATATAAGCGAAAGAAAATTTTTTCATTATGGCTTTCGGTCTTCTTTATATCAGCTCTTTGCTCTTGGATTGGATATCTATTTCTTCAAGACGCTACCCCAAACATGATGGGCTTTATTGCCTCATTTGCCGGTGGTGGAATTGTGGCCATGGTTGCTTCTACGATGTTGCCGGAAGCTTTTGAAGAAGGTGGTCCTGTTATTGGTTTTATTGCTTCATTAGGGTTATTAACTTCTATTATTTTGGATTATCTGTCTTTTTAATGAATAAATTTATATTTTGTATGAAACAAAAAGTGTAGGTCTTTCGTCTTTACAAGTAGATATAAACAAAAGGAGTTACCATTATGAAAAAAATAGATGCTTCTCTTACACTTTGTATAGTGCTCACTTGCCTATCAGGGTGTGCCTATGCACCTCATAATAATCTGTCTGCTGAAAGAGTCTCTGCTTCTTCTATTCATCATACTTCTTCTTTAGAACGTGATACTTCAATAGAAGAAATAACAAATAAACTTCCAGGACACGTTTATTTAAAAGGTATAACTTTTCAAAATGCGCAAAAACCTTACTACTTAGCAATTAACTACGCTGCAACAGATAATCAGCATGCGTTTGAAAAAAGCTGGACGTCTGTTAAAACTAAACGTATACTTTTACATAACGCAACCATTTTACTTTCTGCCGTACAAAATGTTGACAGCGTTCACTTTACTATTAACACGACTGTTCCTCAGACAATCACGATTACTCGAAAAGAGTTAACCGACTTCTACGGAACAGATCTGCGCAATTATAAGGACGGGACTCAAGCATGGAAAGCAAAATACGAAGGGCAGCAAGAAAAAATCGAGGAATTTTATGATGCACATCCAATTACGGAAATGCAGTAAAAGCGGCCCATTGCCGCTTTTTAAAGTTGTTTTTTCATAAACACCTGCTCAAGTTTGATTCCTTCATCTGTATATAAATCTTGAAAACCAAATGATTTTAACATTTTCACGAGTAAGCTATTTCCTTTTTCAGGTACATTATGTGTATTGTAAGCAATTGGTCCATACATATTAAAAATGGTTGCTAATAAAAAGTCCAGAACGTCCTCTGAATTTGAGATATGTTCCTTAACGCTTCCTTGATAAAAAGTAACGGAATTCACGATGCCTATGGAAGAAAAATTCTTTTGAAATAATAGATAGCCAACTTCTTCGTTTCTTTCATTCAACGCAATAAACGATTCTCCATCACAAATACAGTCAAATTGATTTTTCCACGGAACGTCGTATGTATAAAAGGGTAGGTTCTGAATATCTTTTGCAAGCCTTCGCTTTAACGAATACGCAAGCTGATTCTTCTTTTTAAGTAAAGAAGCGGGAAAACTACCTCTATGCTTTAGAAAGAAAAGCGTATCTACAATTTCATATCCATATTTCTCATAAAGGTGAATGGCTTTTTTATTGACTGTAAATGCTTCCAGACTGGTTTCCACTACTCCTTGCTGCTGATATTTCTCAAGTGTAGCTTTTAGTAAGGCTTCACCAATTCCCATTTTTCGGTAAAGGAATGCTACACTTGTACCTCCATTCCAAGCATGTTTCTTTCCTTTGACTCTTTTTATTCCATTTAACATAATTCCAGCTGGTGTGTCATTATAAAAAGCGACAAAAGAATGCTCGACAGATAAACGATCCACACCAAACCTACAGATGAATTGATTTAGTGACATCTCAACTGGAATGTAATAATCTTCAAAACCCTTATTAAATGCTTCTAGCGCATCAGAAAAAGAACACTGACTTAAAGGCTTAATTATAATCACAGGACATTCCTTCCTTTTTTAAAAAGATAATAATAAATAATTAAAGTAAAAAAAGAAAACTGCTTCCAAAGCAGTTTTCTTTTTAACTTAAGGCAATTTACATTGTATTCGATGAAAAACTTAAAATTCCTTGTTTATAAAATCAATTTCTATTTAGCTGAATTAACTTGGTCTTCATTCATTAGTTTTTTTACTTTTTCACGTTTGTTTACACCACTATAAAAATAGTATCCTACATAGATAAAACATGCCGTCGGAACTAAAAAAGCGAGTTGAAGCGACCCTGTTAAGTCTGATACAAGTCCTTGAACGGCGGGAATAACAGCTCCTCCTACAATAGCCATAACTAGAATAGCTCCCGCGACTTCCGTATGCTGTTTTTCTTCTACTATTTCTAACGTTTCACTATAGATTGTTGCCCAACATGGACCAAAAAGCATGCTTACAGCAACAGCTGCATATACAGCCATCGTACTGGATGCAAACGACGTATACGCAAGTAAAAGCGTACCAATAATTGAATAGATAACTAACACTTTTTTGGCTGAAAAACGTGTCATCAATAGATTAGCTACAAATTTCCCAACAAAAAAAGCAATAAAACTATAGATCATGAAATTTGATGCGCTTCGCTCATTAATTTCAGAATTAAGATCTAAGGCCAATCTGATGGTAAATGACCATACAGCTACCTGCATCCCTACGTATAGAAATTGGGCTATGATACCTTTACGAAAACGCGAATTCCCCCCTAAATACTTTAGCGTTTTTATTAATTCGCTTTTTTGCCCTACCTCGTTCTTCTCTATTTGAGCTTTACATGAAGGATATTTCGTTATAAGAAAAAGTACCAGTACGGCAATAAGAACTAAAATCATATATTTATAAGGCTGCAGCGTATGCTGTAACATTTTAAGACCAAAGATATGTGCTTCTTCCGAGCTCATTTTAGCAAGCTGATTATCAAGGCTTTCCCCTTCTTGAAAGATTAAATACTTACCAAGTACAATTCCTAAAAGAGATCCGATAGGTGTAAACGTCTGACTGATATTAAGGCGTAGCACTGCGGATTCCCTAGGTCCCATCATGGAGCTATACGTATTAGCTGATGTTTCAAGAAAACCTAAACCAATGGCGATTGCAAAAATTGCGCATAAAAACATAGAATAGGTAGCCATATGAGAAGCAGGAAAAAACAGTGAACAACCTATAATATAGAAGATTAGTCCTGTAATAACAGCAAGCTTATAATTTGTTTTTTTAATAATTAACGAAGCTGGAATAGCAATTAAAAAATATCCTCCGTAGAAAGCACTTTGCACAAAAGCCGTTGCAAAGTCGCTAAGAGTAAACACACTTTTAAACTGAGCAATTAAAATATCATTTAAACTCGCGGCTGCTCCCCAAAGTGGGAAAAGAATAGAAAGTAAAATAAATTGAAAGATAGGCGTTCGATTAAGATACCCATTAGGCATTTGAACTAAATTTTTATGTTTCATTGTAAAGCCTCCCTATTATCAC
The DNA here is from genome assembly GCF_050846875.1 of Priestia sp. TRN 1309. Classification (NCBI taxonomy): domain Bacteria; kingdom Bacillati; phylum Bacillota; class Bacilli; order Caryophanales; family Bacillaceae; genus Priestia; species Priestia sp. TRN 1309. The sequence goes on from NZ_JBOZGM010000004.1 coordinate 32,769, forward strand.
TCATCATTTCTTTACAAATCCACTTGCTTCTGTGTTCACCTATGCTGTTAAAATACTCCTTGACATCTAAAGTAATGATGCTGCTTCTTTGTCTACAATAACTGTAACGTTAGAATGTAACTGAAGAAGAGAAGAGGGACATCTTGTTGTAATATGTCCATGTAACGTTTGATAAACAGCCTCTGCTTTTTCATGACCACTGGCGATAAAGATAATGTGTCTTGCTTTTAAAATGTCTCCTACTCCCATTGCTACTGCTTTTTCAGGGACATCTTCTATATTTGAAAAAAACCTAGCGTTGTCTCGTATCGTTTCTTTGGTTAACTTAGCAATATGCGTAGCCCCATGCAAGTAATCTTGAGGCTCGTTGAAACCAATGTGACCATTCCTTCCAACTCCCAATATCTGTACGTCAATTCCGTTGGCTTTTATTAATTTCTCATTGTATTCTTTCACTGCTTGATCTTCGTTCTCAAATATACCTAAAGGAATATGCACCTGCTCTGCTTTGATATTTACGTACTTTAAAAAATTTTCCCATGTATAGTACGCGTAGCTTTGGAAATGCTCTGGCTCCAAACCGATGTATTCATCTAAATTGAATGTTGTTACATTTGAAAAATCTACTTTTCCTTCCTCGTATAACTGAATTAAATTTTTATACGTGCCTAGAGGCGTTCCTCCGGTGGAAAGGCCCAATACTAACTCTGGATTTCCCTTTATACATTTAGCCGTTTCAACAGCTGCCATGTAACTCATTTCCTCATAATTTTCTGTGCGTATAATCTTCATAAGAGGCACATCCTTCACCTTTTTGTAGTCTTTTTGTTAACGCTTTCATTTTTTAGTTATCTCTGTTTTATGTAAGTGAAGAGGAGAAACATTTCCTCCTCACTCCCTTATTTCCCACTTACTTTTGATTGATTAAACTCACTTGAAATTCTTTCAATTTCAGTAAATTGCTCATTGTTTAGTTGAATTTGGAACACTTCTGATATTACCTGAGTCCATCCATGTATGAAATAAATCCATCCGTCTTCAACATATAATGACTGCGTATCTTTTTGCGACAGTGCTTGATGCATAAACAACAAATCCCCTCGATAATTCAGTTCCCACACAAGACTATTGTGAGGAAATAGCGCCTCGTTGCTTAGCGGAGAGCCTGGTCGATCTTTTCCAAGCCCTGTTGCATTAATGACTAGAGAATAGGGGTTCAGTTTAGATAACACTTTATCATTTTTAGATGGCTCGTCTATTGTAAGATACTGAATAGGTACATCCGTAGACATTTCCGAGATAATTTTCTGCATTGAATCTAACCTCGGTTGACTTCGGTTTGTCACATAGATAGCAGACGGCATGCCATTACGTTTTGCATCGTGGATCAGGTTTGAAGCAATAGCAATGGCACTTCCGCCAGCTCCCATAATAAGGACATCCCCCTTATGTTTGTTCCAATAATCTTTTGGAAGAAAACCCTCCATGGCTAATCCGCTAGAGATATGATCCTTAGCATGTCCAATCAGCTTTCCATCTCTTTTGGAAATACTTGATAACTCTCCAAATAACAGCGCATAAGGATCAAGCTCATCGAACAAGTCTTTTGCCGCATGATATAAATCAATTTTGTGTGTTGTGACCAATGCCCCCAGCGACAGAGGATCATTCTTTAAAAAAGTTACCACTTCACGGTACACTTCACGGCTTGCATGAATATCAATATCAATTCCTTTAATCTCCGCATCGATACAAAGAGATTTAGCCCATAAAGGAAATAGCTTCATGATAGAGGATTGTCCTGTTGTAACGCCAATAAAATAAAAGGTTGGTTTGGTTGCATTTACTAGATTTAACATAGTGTCCTCCTTGATTTTTCTAAACGCTTAAAGCTGCGAGCGGATTATCCAGAACTAAGGTACTAATGGTTTTATCTGAAATCCCACTTACTTTCAACTTTGGAATAAAGGTTTTAGTTAAGTAATCAATTCCTATTTCTCCCCCATATGCTTGCAGCCTCGCTCTAGTTGTATCCAGGCTAATTAAAAGAGATTCTTGAAAGCCGCTATTCAACATGTGGTGAATTAACTCAATTTCTTTATCATCGCTGTGATATTTAAACCGTCCAATCGTATCGTACTCAAGGTAGACACCCGTTGCCGCTACTTCTTTATGCAATCCGTAGTCATGATGAGTACGATCGAGATGACAAAGAATTATTTTTTTAGCTGCTACCTGTTTATCCGTCAAAAATTGAATAATTTCAAACGGATCGGATTCTTTTTCAATATGAACCATAATAGGGACGTTTGTTAAAAGTGACGCTTCGGCAGCTGCCTCAAACTTCATTTGATAATAGGGAGTTAACCCCTTTTTATCGACGGCTGTTTTAATTAGCCCTGCCTTTGCATTAACTTTTTTAGTGGGCCTCTCTATTCCATTACCTACATACATTCCTTTTTGAATTTCAGAAACAAAAAGCGCTGTAAGGACCTCTGCTGATTCATTATGGATCCAATGATCTCGCCAATAGAACATGGATTTATGGAACCCTGTTGAAGCAACAATATGAACATCTGTTCGCTTGGAGACTCGTATCAGGTCCATTGCCATGCGCCCCGCGCCGATCGGCTGTGCGTCCACTACAAGAGAGCGCGCAGACAGTTTCTTTACTTCACTTACTGTAACATCGACATTATCAATGCATAAATCTGAATTAGTACTCGCTGCATGACCTTTTTCAAGCATAAGGTGCTCATGCGGCTGAACATGTACGATTTCGTTTGAATCCACAAGGCCTAAAACAGTTTGTATACGACTTGAATTTTTCATTATCTAATACCGCTAAGCGTCAATTTAGCCTGCTGCGCTTTACGTATCAACAAAGAGGCATATTCACGAATTTTTTGGGAGTCAAGCGAATCCCCACCTGCTTTTGTTAAATTAGACCCTACCCCTACAGCGATTGCTCCCGCTTGAATCCAGTGCTCAATATTTGTTTCATTAACGCCTCCAGTAGGCATAATATTAGCTTGAGGCAAAGGCCCTTTTACATTTTTAATATGAGCCGTTCCTGCTAAGTCTGCTGGGAATAATTTAAGAATTTCGCACCCTGCTTTAAGCGCAGTAACCATTTCTGTCATTGTAAAAGTTCCGGGCATAACAAGAGCTTGATATTGATGGCTTACCGCAATAATGTCCATGTCCAAGTGAGGAGTCACAACAAAATCTGCTCCTGCTTGAAGGGCACTAACCGCCGAATGAACGTCCATGACGGTACCCATTCCTATGTAAACGGACTGAGAGGCACATTCACTTTTTAATTGACGTAATATGTCAATTGCATTTGGAACCGTCATCGTTAGTTCGATTGCCTGTATTCCGCCATCAATTGCAGCTCTAGCTGTCGTTAACACTTCCGCTTCTGTACCTCGTAAAACTGCCACAACACTACTTTTACAAATACCATTCATAACTTCACGTTTGCGTGACATGCTGGTTTCCTCCTTGCCCTTTTGAAATTCCTTGCTGAAAAAATTTAATGACGCTATGCGTTGACTGTAATGTCATACGCTCGATTGCCTCTTTACTGGCCGCTGCATTATGAGGGGTTAAAACAGCATTATCTAACTCTAGCAAAGGAGAATCTGTAGGCGGCTCAACGGAAAATACATCAATGCCCGCTCCTAGTATTTTTTCTTCTTTTAAAATATGAAAAAGATCGGTTTCATTTATGATTCCGCCTCTTGCGGTATTAATGAGAATTGCCTCTTTCTTCATCTTCTTCATCATTTGATAGTTTAGAAGGTTTGTTGTTTCAGGCACGAGAGGCATATGAACAGATACAACATCGCTTTTTGTTAACAATTCATTTATGTGGACGTAGGTTGCACCATATTCAGCAGCTGCCTGCTCATCTTGAAAAACGTCATAAACGAGGATGTTCATTTGAAATCCTTTAGCACGGCGGGCAACAGCTTTTCCTATTGCACCGAACCCTAGAATCCCTAGCGTTTTCCCATAAAGTTCAACACCTACGTTTTTTGTCCACTGCCCTTTTCTGAGCCTTTGAGAAGATAGTGAAATTTGTCTGGCTACAGACAGCATTAAACCAAACGCGTAGTCTGCAACAGCTTCATGATTCACACCGGGAGTATTCACGACCACAATTCCTTTTTGGGTTGCATATTCTTTAGGAATATTATCAGTACCTGCTCCATATTTTGCTATAATTTTAAGCTCCGAAGCGTGGTTTAAAACTTCTTTGCTAAGATGGTCAGTTCCTATGATTAAGGCTTGTACATTTTGTATGAGCTCTATAAACCTGGACTCAGAAATAGGGCCGACCTCTCTTATCACCTCAAACCCCTCTTCGCGCCATTTATTCATAATGTCTTCTGTAAACATCCCATATGACCGAGGGGTAATTAATACTTTAAGCATGTGGTTTTCTCCTTTTTTGTTATTTTACCGCTTGTATATAGCGAGGGTTTTCAATATATGTTGGCTTGTCATTTTGTTCAACTAACGCCTTTACAAATCCTTCTGTTTCAATACCTCCGTAATCATGGCCTGCATCTCCCGGGTAAGCTGCAAAAAATACAAAAGGTTCTTCCCCCGTATTAACAGTGCGATGAGCCCATTCTGGTGCCACATATGCCACTGTTCCCGGCACCATTTCTAGGCTAGAAAACTCTCCGTCTTTTGTTTGCATTAGCAGCTCCCCTTTTCCTTTAAGGCAAAAATAAATTTCAGCTCTATCTAATACTTCGTGATAATGTCCCTTGGTCATAAAATACTCTTTTCCTACTTTTCCTGGATGCAAAATAGTTACGCAATGCTGAATGTGAGGCATTGTCTCTGGAACTACTACGTTATAAACCTCGTAAATAAGCGGGTTGTTCTTAAGTTGATTTTCAAATTCTCCCTCGTCTAAGTACATGCCTTCCATATCCGATAAATGTCGAATAATGACTTTTCCTTCTGGGTTTAATTTACCTGTTTCAAAATCTAATTGTGTAGCAAAAGGTTGAAATAATGTACTCATTTATCATGCATCTCCTCTATTTTTAATTAAAAACTTTTAGCTTTTGGTAAACTGGTTTTAGCTGTTCATACGTTTCATTAAATACCGAAAAAAACTCTTGATACTGTTCTTGAATATCTGGCTGAGGATGGTGAATACCTACTCTCTTCACCCATTTTTTAGCCTCTTTAAAATTATCTACTATCCCTACTCCAACGGCTCCAGCCATCGCTGCCCCCATAGATGTTGCTTCATCTAAATAGTTAGGCACATACACATCAAGCCCGTAAATATCTGCTAGAATTTGACGCCATAAAGTGCTTTTTGCTCCGCCGCCTAATACCCACATCCGGTCAATTGGTGCTCCTTCTTTTTGAAAAGTATCAAGTACAATTTTTAAGTTATATGCCACTCCTTCCATGACGGAACGAGCAATGTCTCCTCTTGTGTGAGTAATGGACAAACCAGCAAAAGCTCCCCTAGCATCCGGATTCCATCTGGGTGAGCGTTCTCCCATTAAGTAAGGTAAATAAATTAGCCCTTTTGACGTAGGGGGCGATTGCTCGGCTTCACTATTCATAAGTTCATAGCTTTTGTTGGAATTTTGATAAAGTAACTCTGTGATCCATTGCATAGATCCCCCACCGCACTGCATTGTTCCATTAGGGGAATATTTAGTAGAATCAAGGTGAACCCATGTATACGTTTTCATTTCAGGGTCAAAAATAGGCTTGTTTGATGCCGTTGCAATCCATGAAGAAGAGCCAATGTAATTAAAAGCTTCTCCTTCATCCATAACGCCCACGCCGGCAGCTGCACACACTCCATCACCTCCCCCTATTACCACAGGAGTTCCTTGAAGTAAGCCTGTTTCGTCTGATGCCTTAGCTGTTACTGATCCTACTACATCAGTAGAAGCATACAAATCTGGAAAAAGCTCCGGCTCAATTCTCCATGTATTTAAAATGTCACGAGACCATACTTTATTTACTAAATCAAAACAGTTAGTTCCGCATGCATCTGAATAATCGGTTGCAAATATACCTGTTAGTTTATACACAAGGTAATCTTTCGCTTGTAAGATTTTATATGCTTTTTTAAAGCGTTCCGGCTCATTTTCCTTGACCCATTTAATCTTTGCTCCAGAATATGATGAGCTAATGCGGTGTCCTGTGATTTCATAAACATTTTTCATACCTATTTCATTCTCAAACCGCCGAGCCTGATCGCCCGCCCGCATATCTGCCCATATAATGGAATTACCAAGAGGAGTTCCATCTCGATCTACAAGCAAGCAGCCGAGCATTTGCCCGCTGAAACTCACAGCAGAAATTTCTTCGCGTTTCACTCCACTTTGCTCAAGCAAAATTTTTGTTGTTTCACAAACGGCTTCCCACCAGTCTGATGGATTTTGTTCAGCCCATCCAGCTTTAGGATAGAAGGTTTTATATTTATAGAGCGTACTATTAACCAACGTTCCGTCAGCCTTGTATAAAGTTGCTTTATTTCCCGTTGTTCCGATATCATGAGCAATAATATACCCATTACTCATACCCATCCCTCCTTCAATAGCTCATAGACTAAATCTTTCATCTTGTAATGACGTAATTACCAGTTAGTGCAGAGAAATGAACAAGTTAAAAAACTCGTTCAGCTTTCTTATATTCTTTCGTATTTTACCTCTACTGTAAACTTGTTTAAATCTCCACGGTAACGCCCTATAGAATACTCAAAAGGCTGAGAATCTTTTTGAAAAGCCGTTGTTTTTGTAATTTGAACAGCAGACATCGGAGGAATATTTAAAGCGCCAGCGTCCTCACTCGTAGCATTAACAGCCTCTATTACACGCTTAGCATGACTGATATGAAATCCATATTTTAATTCAAGCGTCTTGTACAAAGACTGAACCTCTAAATCTTCATCAAGCAGACCCGATGCAAGAGATGCTGGAATATAGGTCGTTACAAGGACGTATGGATCTTCCTCAATATACCTTAGTCGATCAATTCGGTAAAAAAACTGATATTTATCTCCAAAGATCTCTTGAAGAGTGGACGTTTTTTCAACAATCTCTTTATTTAACACTTTTGTTTCAAAGGAAAGTCCTTTACGCTCCATTTCATCTCCAAAACTACTCAAACTTTCCAAAAACATTTGGTCAATCTTCTTTGGTGCAACGAAGGTTCCTCTACCGTGCTCTCTTCTCAAAAAACCTTCAGCCACTAGTTCATTTAAAGCCTGCCTTACAGGTGTTCTACTTATCCCATAAGTATCAATTAGTTCTCGTTCAGAAGGAATCAATTCATCCGGCTTATAAATTCCTTTTTCAATTTTTTCTTTAAGTACTTCTTTCAGCTGAAAGTATAGAGGCAAAGGTCTATTTTTTTCTACCACTATTTTATTTGTATTGTCTATCACAATGCACCTCTTCTAAAATTTATTTCTTTTCTCCATTGTAAGACAAATGAATTAAAAAATAAATTTTATTTACACTTACAACTCATAATGATGTAATTACCAGTTGAATAATCTTATTAAATCACTATAAGGCAATACTGTCAATAAAATTCTGAATTTTTCATAACATTTTATTAAAAGGAAGAGACAAACCCTTTATACACCCTGTCTCTTCCTTTCTTTTAACACTCTATTCTATTGTTTTTTAATCTCTACATCCGAAGCTTTCACAAACGCATAGCGGTGATTAAAATAAATTTGATAATATTCATCTTTTCCCACAATCATTTTGTGATCGTTTGGATTTGTTGTAAAAGTGGGTGCATAGTAATAGTCACTCTTTACTTTTTCTCCCCCTACGTACACCTGATCCGGAGAGATTGTATACTGAAGTGGGACCATGTCTTTAACCGGGATATCAGAAGGATAGGCTGAAGCTTCCGGGAAAGCTCCTCCGTACACTTGAATGCTTTCTTTTCCTGCTTTTGGCGTTAATAATATGCCCGTACCTTTACTCGTATTTTGATTATGTGGATTATAAAACCACGCTTTTTGTCCTCCGTACCAAATCGCTGTCCATTCTCCTTTTGTCTCAGCCACTGCGTACGTTTGGCCCGTTACAGCTTTGCTTCCCCAGTCTAACGTTTGTTTCGTTCCTGGCCCTGAAGCTGCAGGCTCATTCAGTAGCGGTGAATCATTGCTAGGAGCTTGATGCAAATACACAAAGTTGGCCGGCTGCTTTGGTGCATCTGATACCTCTGGCTGATTGTTTTCAAAGACGGGATTAATTGTAACGGCTAGTTTGCTTGTATGCTGGCGCTCGACTGGGCTTCCTACTAAATCCATATAGTGCCCCCAATCCCAAAACGGCCCGGGATCCGAATGCATACCTGATTGAGCCTTAGGAGACAAACCCGGTACCTCGTCATGACCGATAATATGAGCTCGGTCTAATGGAATATGATATTCTTTGGCAAGGTGGCGTACGAGTCTTGCTGAAGAACGGTACATTTCTTCTGTAAACCACGTGGATCCTTCAAGGGCGAACCCTTCATGTTCGATTCCAATACTGTGCGTATTAAAATACCAGTTTCCTGCATGCCATGCTACATCTTTGTTATCAATCATCTGTGCAATGTGTCCATCACTTGAACGTATGACATAGTTTGCAGCTGCTCTGTTAGGGTTAGCAAACAAATCAATGGTTCCGTCATAACTTACTTCTGTATCGTGAATAACAATATAGCGAACATCTGATTTTTGACGATTTGCAATATCATAGTTTCCGTAATCTGAAGGACTTTCGCTGAATTTCCCGTAAAAAGCAGGAATGTATTCACATTTTAAAGATGCCGGACAATCCGCTTTATTCGTATTGGAATTTTCAGCACGAGGAATCGACATATCTATATGTTGAGGAGAAATTTTAAGATGCTGTCCATCTGATGTTGTACGCTCTGCCCCTTTTTCCAGCGTTTCATATACATCATCGGCAAATACTTGAGCGTTTTCTTTATCTTGAGAAGAACTGTAAGCGGCGACTGCGTCGTACCATTTCTGATCAGTAGACGGTACGTTTCCATTTTTGTCTTTTGCAATAAAAGCTAGTACAGCAGCGCCACCACGAATATTTTGCACAGGGTCATTTTTTAATCTTTCTTTATCTGACTTAAGCAGCTTAGCAGCTAAGGAGAGCGTTTGCTGTTTGTCATATGCTGGTTGTGAAGACGCAGTTCCGTTTCCTTTTCCATCTTCTAAAAAAGGGATGTCTGTTAAATGCATGAGGCCGTATCCCCCGGCTGCGCTAGGTTTCCCATTATGACTTTCCCAGCGCGACTTGTTGTAGGAAATTGCTTTTAAAAGCGAAGCTGGCACACCAAATTCTTTAGATGCTTGTGCAAATGCTAGCTCCAAAGAGTCCGACTGATTCTCTGCAGCCTGAGCGACTAGAGGCGCTTGTAGCATATGAATAGGCGTATAACCTGTACATATAACCCCAGCCGCAAGCATGGCTGCCCCTATCTTGTTTAGTTTTAATCGTTTTTTTAGTTTCAAACGTATTCCTCCCCCGTAAAGTATGTAAATGAGGTAAATAAAGACATAATATGACTTTACCTCGTTCTCAACCATTTCGTCTTCTTTCTTTCTATTCCCTTGAGACAATAGTCTAGAAGATTCGACAGAGTTACTAGGAGGAAAGATGTGGTAGGAGGAAAAAACGATAAAAACCATCCCTCTTCTTTAAAACTGCGCTTTCAAAAATGGTGAGTACAAAGGCGGTATATTCATCCCTTTGGCTGCCTTTTTAATAAAGCAGCAATATTGTAGATAATGACATTACTTCTATAATTCAACTATTACTAAACCAAATTTCTTAATTTACCAGTTTTTTAACAGACTGTGCGTTCGACATTTTAGTAACTTTTCACCATAGTTAACCATGGAAAAGGTTGCTATTATTAAAGACAAGAGAATGTTTACATATGATTGAACGCAGCAAGAACTGCTCTTGAAAGGAGATACCTTATGAGAGGACACAGCATTCCAGCAATTAAGTTGAATGAAGAAGAAAAAGAAAAATTAGAGGAACTTATTGAACACTATAATTTAAAACGAACGTCTCTCATTCGAAAATTTATTATGGACGGAAAAGTTAAGCCGCCTTTAATCGGCAAAGAAGCAGGTGTGGAACTATTAGTTAACCTGCGAAAAATTGAGTCTGAGCTAAGCCGGCTAAGCAATAATATGCATCAAATCGCAAAGTATTTACATAAACCAAAAGATAAGCAAAATCATTCACAGAACCTTGAACAAATCCTGTTAGAAATGATGAAAAAACAAAAACATGTGCAAGAAGATGTAGAAACTATTTCAGAGCAGCTTAGCGATCATTTATACGTTAAATAGAGAAAAAACGCTCTTTTCATTTTAGAAAAGAGCGTTTTTTATAAAGAAGTAGGGATTTAAATACTTTTTTTCATGCCGCACTTTGCGCATGTACGGATAAAAATAAAGTCTTTTACTAAGCTTTTAAATTTCACATGTCCACAGTTATCGCATCTGCCTGCAACTTTATCCGGAAACTCCTCATATACATATACTTTTGTTAAATCAATCGCTTCTTGTTGCTCTTCCATTTCCATCACACCTTTATGCATCTTTACGATTCAGCTCTTTATATTCTATCAAAAATAAGTAAAATTACTAGGGTGAAAGCTTCAAAAAAACAAGCAGGTTTCTTCACGATGTTTTTATCCGTTCAGCTTTGTACCACCATTTTTCTCTATCTAAAAATGCTTTTACATTCAATATTTTTTTATCGTGAAGTGTAAAGATGGCTACCGCAGCTCCTTCTTCAGAAAAGGTTACCGCTGTTTCTAACTTTTCTTTCGTCACAAACACTTTTAATGTTTCCATATTCTCTTTTGTTAATTCCGCAGTTGTGATAGTTTCTCCTTCAATGATTGTATCTTTTTTTTCAATAAAATGTTCTCCATCAATTATCCAGGCTGCATGCGTTTCACTATCAACTTGAAAGAGGGTATTCTTTTTTAAATAACCTGTTCTCTCTGACATATTGGTATACTTATACGTCTCCTTATCCTCAGTTGTTTTTATCCATAAAGGTTTATATAAAAAAGTAGGCTTTAGAAACCCTTCCTCGTCAGGATCTCCCACAGAATTTGTAGATTTAGGCTCCAAGTTTAAAAACTGCGCAATCCCTTTTGCATATGCCACCCCCATATCTTTTAGAAATTGAGGATTTTTTAAGAGCTTTGCATCGTGTTCTGTATCAATAAACCCAATTTCAGTTAATACAGACGGCATATATGAACGCCTTAACACACTATAATTAGCTAATTTCCTGCCTCGGTTAGAGTGATTGTATTTAGCGAGAACAAATTTCACATGATCGTGAATATCGTTTCGTAACACAATGGTTTGGTTATTTATATTTTTGCTATAAATAAAATCTTCATATCCCGTTTCGCCACCTGAATTTATATGAATAGATAAGTATACATCTGCCCCCCACACATTGGCTTTGTTGACCCGTTCATTTAATGACAAAAACACATCGGTTGTACGCGTTGTCCAAAGAGAAAATCCTTGATAGTGAGTAGAAAGAAAAGAGATGATGTACTGTTGAACAGCTAACACTACGTCTTTTTCATATAACCCGCTGGCTACAGCTCCTAGATCTGCCCCTCCGTGACCTGCATCTAAATAAATTTTTTTCATATAACCTGTCTCCTCCTTATCCGTAGCATATGCATGAATAAGCGAAGACGTTTGTTATACAAAACTACTTTTATGTATAAAGCTTTTTGCTATAGCTCATTTAGAAGTCTTTACAACTGATTTACCATAGCTGGTAACATTAAAATATGTATTTGATCCATCGTCTTCATTGATCACAACATCTAAGTCATGAAAATAACGATGAAGTTCTTTTAACAGTGCTTGATCTTTCGTCTGCTCTAGCTGTCCAGTAAGCTTCTCCATATGCTGAAAGTCTTTCTTTAAAACAGAATCTTTTACTTCAATCGTGCCAATGGTATTTTTAATGGCTGCCGCTTCTTCTTGTACGGCAGGCCAGTCTGGGTGCTCAATGGCACTCCACCCCGTCAAATCATTTAGTACGTCATGATGTTCAGCTATAAAATCTTTTGCCTGCTGATCGTTGCTTTCCAGCTTATCAACTTTTTGTTGATTCACTTTAATGGCACTTGCCTTTATACTTTGCTGTGATAAAAAAGGAATTTTTCCGTTTTGGTACAATATCCATCCTGTCGCTCCTCCCCCGACTAAAAGAACGGATAAAGATATCCACATAATCATACGCTTCTTCTTACTTTTATGTCTTTTTTCCATTTGACTCCTTTCCGGGTATTCAAAACCCTTTAGGCCTTATGAACTGAAACGAATAACCTACAAAAATAATTTTACCATATTTTTAATATTAAAAATATTAAAAAAGAGACTCCTTCGAGTCTCTTTTAATCCACTTCAGTTAACTTTCACCTGTGTGTAACGATTTTTAGGAACATTCAATTGCAAGTTACTTCTTAACGTACTCCCTTCGTATTCTGTACGATACAGGCCTCTTTCTTGCAGTATCGGTACGACGTGTTCAACAAAGTCATCTAAGCCATGCGGAACGCTTGAATGAATAATAAAGCCGTCAGCTCCTTTTTCTTCAAACCACTGTTGCATCAAATTAGCGATATGCTCTGGCGTCCCAATAAATTGTGTTTTAGGTGTAGCAATTCGCAGCGCCACTTCTCGCAGTGTCCACTTATGTTTTTTAGCGTTTTCTTTGATTTTATCAGTTGTACTGCGGAAACTATTACTTCCGATATCCCCTAAATCAGGAAACGCCTCATCTAATGGAAACTGTGAAAAATCAAAATGATCGAAAAAACGTCCTAAATAGTTGAGCGCATGTTCAATTGTTACCAATTGAGCAAGTTCTTCATATTTTCTTTCGGCTTCTTCGGTTGTACTGCCAATGATAGGACCTATTCCCGGGAAAATTAAAAGTTCGTTTTCATTGCGTCCTTGCGCTACGGCTCTTGATTTTACATCTTGGTAAAAAGCTTTCGCTTCTTCTAAATTATCTTGTCCCGTAAACACTGCGTCAGCCGTTTTCGCTGCTAAATCTTTTCCGCTTTCAGAGGAGCCTGCTTGAAACACTACGGGCTGCCCCTGAGCTGAGCGGCCAATGTTTAACGGACCTTCTACAGAAAAAAATTCCCCTTTGTGGTGCAAGCGATGCAGCTTTTTCTCTTCAAAAAATTGTCCGGTTTCTTTATTTCGAATAAATGCATCATCTTCCCAAGAATCCCATAATCCCTTCGTTACTTCTAGAAACTCTTCAGCTATTCTATAGCGTTTATCATGAGTGGGGTGCTCTTTTCCATAGTTAAGCGCAGATCCTTCCAATGGAGATGTTACAACATTCCATCCCGCTCGGCCGCTGCTAATATGATCAAGTGAAGCAAATTGTCTAGCCACCGTAAACGGCTCGCTATACGAAGTCGATAGAGTGCCAACTAAACCAATATGAGAAGTGACAGAAGCAAGTGCTGATAGAATAGTGAGAGGTTCAAAACGATTCAAAAAATGCGGAAGCGATTTTTCATTAATATATAACCCATCGGCAATGAACACTAAATCAAATTTTCCTTCTTCCGCTTTTTGAGCCTGCTGCTTGTAAAAACCGAAATTAACGCTGGCATCTGACAAAATTTCAGGGTGTCTCCATGCCCCCATGTTTCCTCCCACTCCATGAATAATAGCCCCTAGCTTTAATTGTCTTTTTATTGTCATATTACCATTCTCCTTTTTCATATCCATTCATAAATTCTCGTAGTTGATTGGTCAAACCGCCTGCTCCAAAGCGAAGGACTCCTTCTTTTTCTGTCTTTCTTTCATTTCCTTCCTGTGCAAATTGCAAAAAAGCGATAACGTGAACTCTTCTAGGGTGAATATTTTCAATTCCTTCGTCATAAAACCATTGATCAATTGTATTGTAAATCCCTTTATTGACTCTGAATTGGCTGTGGCACCAATTAAAAAACTGTAGATCAGGCAGATTTAAATATCTCGCTTGCCCTAGCTTGGAAGCTGTATGTTCACTAGATACATAGCCCATATGTTGAAATCTTTGCTTAACTTGTAGTGTATCGGCTTTAATTTGATGTTTTAAAAACTCAATGGAAGGGAACTTTTTCTCACCTCGCACCCGAAAGATAACGTCGCATTGAACTGTCTCTCCATAAATAACGTCGTTAAAATCCAAAATATGAACCTCAAATGTTTTAGATAGTTCCGATCCAAATGTCGGCTTAACGCCTACATTCATAACTCCTATATGTTCAAGTCCCCGCAGATGAACGAGGACACCATACACGCCATTTTTTAATTCCTCATGCTGAGTATCTATATTAGCTGTCGGAAAACCCAAATGTCTTCCTTGCTGCCTTCCAGGTACAACCTGGCCTTTTATAATAAGTTTTTTGCTTGTTTTAGCTTTTAATGCTCCTCGATTCACTACGTTCACCCTTCTTCCCTTAAGTCTAGTAAAAAATAAAAGGTTCTTTGCACAATGCGTGACATTGTGCAAAGAACCTCTAGTGATCTAGTCGGTTTGTTTAATTTGATGATTTTATCATATACTTATTATTCCTATGAGTCAAGTTGGTTTTAAATTAAAATATTAGATTGTTTTTTCATAAACATAAGAGTAAGGCGAATGCGTTGGGTTAATACGCTTGAAAAATTGCTTTGTTCGATCTTCTTTTGGATTTAAAAATATTTCTTCAGGATGACCTTGTTCGACAATCTTTCCTCCGTCCATAAACACCACGTGATTAGAGACTTCACGGGCAAAACTCATTTCGTGCGTAACAATAATCATCGTAATTCCTTCTTCAGCAATTTTACGAATAACAGACAGTACTTCACCCACCAGTTCAGGGTCCAAAGCAGACGTTGGCTCATCAAATAAAATGACTTCAGGATTTAAAGCAAGCGCTCTAGCGATACCCACTCGCTGCTGTTGACCTCCTGATAACTGACTTGGGTACGCATTTGCTTTTTCAGCAAGCCCAACTTTTTCAAGGACGTCTAAACTTCGTTGTTTTGCTTCTTCCTTTGGCAGCTTTTGAACAATAACTAGCCCCTCCATAATATTTTCAATAACGGTTTTGTGTTTAAACAAATTGTATTGCTGAAAAACCATCGTTGTTTTTTGTCGAAGAGTTAAAATATCTTTGCGGTTTGGCTTTTGGCACTGAACCGTAAATTGATCGATTGAAACTTCTCCTTCATCTGCTTTTTCTAAGAAATTAATGCAGCGTAAAAACGTAGTCTTTCCAGAGCCACTCGGCCCTAAAATGGTCACAACGTCCCCTTTTTTAACAATTAAATCAATACCGTCCAATACTGTATGTTGACCAAATGTTTTTTTAATATTTGTTAATGTAATCATACAATCCCTCCTCGATTATAAACCGTTAATTTTCGTTCAAGCAGCGCTGTTATTCCTTCTATTAACATCGTCAGCATCCAATAAATAAGGGCAGCAGCAATATAGGCTTCTAAAAACTTAAGATTATTTGAAGCTACGATATTAGCTGCACCGTTTAACTCTTTTTGTGAGACGATGAATGCGATAGAAGACGTATGCAAAAAGCCGATGAAGATATTGCATAAATTTGGTAAAGATAAAGCAAACGCCTGAGGGAAAACAATTCGTTTCATCGATTGAAAACGATTCATTCCAATGGAATACGCAGCCTCAATTTGTCCTTTTTCTACCGCTAACAAACCAGAGCGAATGATCTCTGACATATAAGCCCCCGCTGTAAAAGACAAAGCGATTAATACAAATACGACAATAGGAATGCTGTTTGCATTGAAGCCCCATCCATAGTAGCTTGATAGTTTATTAATCAATAGCGGGAACCCTAGGTAAATAACCATAATATGAAGAATGGCAGGCGTTCCTCGAAAAAATGATACGTATACGTTGGCAATAGGCGTTATTATTTTTACTGAATTAATTCTCACAGCCGCAACAGCAATACCAATAAGCAATCCGCCTAGTAATGGACCGATGGTAATAAGGAGTGTTAAAGGTAATGCCTTCAAAATTTCTACAAATGCTGTCCATATAAACGGTACGTCAATAATCATGTTTACACCTCTTTTAGTAAGCTCGTTTTATACATGAACAGGCTGATCGTGTTTTTGCAGCTTCTGTTCGGATTTCATAAAAAATTTCTCTAATATAATGGCTACCAAATAATAAATAATGGCAAGTGCAATATATACTTCAACTGCATGAGCCGTTGCTGCGATAATGGTATCTCCTCTTCCCATCATATCCATGACACCAATGGTAAAGGCTAAAGACGTATCTTTTAAGGAACCAATCACAAGGTTTCCAAAGTTAGGAAATGCTACAACGAGAGCTTGCGGCAGCAAAATTCGAGTGAACGTTTGTTTTCCGGTCATTCCTACACTATACGCTGCTTCAGTTTGCCCTTTATCTACACTATTAATGGCACCGCGCATCATTTCAGAAAAAGACGCCGCCGTGCTCAGTGAATATGTGATAATCACAAATACGAGCGGAGCCATTCTAGAAACGTCAATATGAATCAATTGTAAGAGGGCAGGTACCCCGTAAAAAACTAAAAATAATTGAATTAAAATAGGCGTCCCCCTCATAAAAGAAATATAAACTGCTGCTAATTGACTTAACACCGGTACTTTATAAATACGAGGCAGGGCAATAAACAATCCCAAGGTACTGCCAATCAAAAGTGAAGCAACCAAAATCCAAATTGTAATATGCAAATAAGATAATAATTGAGGAATAGAGGTGAAAATCAGCTCTATATCAAATGCTTTTCCCATCTTTTTCTCTCCTTTGTTTCCCTCTACAGGTAGCGAAAGGACCCAAGTTCAAGGCTTGGGTCACAGTAAGTGATTTAGTTATTTCCAGCTGCTTTTGTATAATCTTCTCCTAGCCATTTTTTGCTTAATTTTGTCAATGTTCCGTCTTCTTTTATTTCTTTTAGCGCTTTATCAACATCTTTTTGTAAACCTGTTTCATTTTTTCGAAGCATAAAATATACTTTTGAATTTGAAATAGCAGGTCCCACAACTTTTTGCTCTGCGTCCGCTTGCTTATTGACAAAGTCAACTGCAAACGGCGTACTAATTGTAGCGTCCGCACGTCCTGTTTTTAGCTGCGTTTTTGTATCATCAGATCCTTGACCTGAATAAACGATATCAATTTTATTTCCATGTTCTTTGTTATACTTATCGATTAAGTTAGCAGAGTTACTCGTTGCTCCTACAATTACCTTTTTACCGCTCAAATCTTTAATTGATTTAATTGACGTATTTTTTTCATTTACAACTACATGTAGCGGAAAGATATTATAAGGTTCTTTATTAAACAGGAACTTTTGTTTTCTTTCTTCATTCACTTCCATCTGATGGGCGACTAAATCAATTTTGTTGGATTCCAAGCTCAAAAGTAAATTAGAAAAATCCATCGTTTTGAATTCAAACTTGTAGTTTGGAAGACGTTTGTCTATTTCTTTAACAAGCTCTACGTCATAACCCGTTAGATTTCCTTTATTGTCAAGAAAGCAAATGTTGGGAAATTGCGTACCCGTTCCCACAATAATTTTTTGCACTTTGTCTTTGCTTGCGTTAGCTGCTGTTTCTTTATTGGGTGTTCCGCAAGCGGCTAATAATAAAAGAAGTGATAAAAAGATAGCTGTCAGCTGTAGTTTTTTCATGTGTTTGGTCCCTCACTATGTCTCAAAATAATTTATTGTTTTAACGAGTTAATAAAATGGATGTTGCAGCTATTTAACGATTGGTGAATAGTCTTCAATCAACTTTTCTATTTGTTCATAATCTTTTTCAATAACTCCTTGAAACTGCCCCTTATCTCCAATTTCAACGACCGGTACATGACGAATACCGTATTTAATTTCAAGTAGATCTCGCAAATAATCTTTTCCTTCTACATCGATACTTTCATATTGATGGCCTTTTTCATGAAAATATGCTTTTAGTTCTTCACAATGATGACAACCTTTTCGATTCCATAATAAAATTTTCACTGACATGGTTTCTCCTCTTTTCTTTTAAATGATTAATTAGCTTGTTGTAACTCCTTGTGTTTTTCTAACTCATATCTTTCGGGATGTAAGATCTTCCTTAAGAATACGCCTTTTCCTTCTTCTCCTTGATCGACTTCAAAAAAGCGTTCATACCCTTTTCTTTCATACATAGGAATCAGCCATGGGTGTCGATCAGAAGTAGCTAATGTAACAGCAGGAGCCCCCAGTTGATCTCGAATAATCGTTTCTTCAACCCACGTTAAGAGTTTAGAACCTACTCCTTTCTTTTTAAGCAAAGGATCTACCGCAAACCACCATAAGAAAGGCCAGTTCGTTATTTCTTTATACGTTCTTGCTGTAATCGTAGCTACGATTTTTTCATCACTTTCCAGCACGTAGCAGCGGCTGTTTTGAATGTTTTCTTTTACAAGTTGAATCGTTGCCGTCGCAGCAGGAAATTTAATTCCTAGCTTTCGAATCGGCTCATATGCTCGAAGCGTTAAATCCAACAGTTCTTCAGCATCTTCTACGGTAGCTAATCGAAATAATTCACTCATTTTCTTCACCTCATTTTATAAATGTTTGAAGGGATAGATTACCTTTGTAAATCAGCTCATCCACCGCTTCCTTTAAACGACTTTTGGCATTCGCATTGTTAATACCTGTAAAAGAGACGTATTCATGCAGTAGAAAAAGACTGCTGAGCCAGTAAGGTCTACCTAAAAAAGACGCTAAAAGTTTTAAATCATACTTAGCTTTTAGTAAAGAATTCACATTTTCACCAATAAGAATTGGCAGAAGTATTTTTTTATACAATAAATCTTCTGGCAATATTTTTGTTAGCCGTTCAAAAGATTCTACGTATGTTTCATTTACTCCCGATAACAGAACGACAATGCTTTTAGCTTGGTTCATTTTCGAAATAAATGCCTTTACTTCTTTCTGCGCTTCCTGCTTCAAAGCGTGTACATCATGATACGAGATAGCTTCGGCGTGCACTCCTTTTGAGGTTAAGCAAGCTTCTAGCTCATCTTTCACTGAGGCTATTTGTTGATAATTATGAGAGCTTCCGTTATATAAAATACATACATCGCTCACCTTTTCCCCCTCCTTTTTACAGCAAAAAGACTCCTAGAGTTTCCTCAGGAGCCTTTGGTAGACCAATCAGCTTTAACTGTTTTTTTGATAAAACCGGAGAATGAAGTGAAGTGTCTTTGAAACATACTCACTCAATTCTTATTTATCCAAGTTGTTTTATCGGCTTTTCTATTTGATGATTCAACTATATAGCCTCAAAATGGCAAAGTCAACTTATTTTTCAAAAAATATTTTTCTTTAAAAAAACTCTTTTCATCTGGAAAATCCTTTGCTAAAATTAATCCCAATTATTCTTACCTTTTTTATCAACTTTAAGGAGTGTTTTCAGTGAAATTAAGTATTTTAGATCAAAGCCCGCGTTATGAAGGTGAGCGTGCTGAAGATGCATTTCAGCATACCATTCAATTAGCTCAGCTAGCAGAAGAACTTGGCTACCACCGTTTTTGGGTAGCGGAGCATCATGACTCTGAACATGTTGTAGGATCATCACCCGAAGTGTTAATTTCTCACCTGCTCGCCAAAACACATCATATCCGTATCGGCTCAGGCGGTGTTATGCTTCAACACTACAGCCCTTATAAAGTAGCAGAAAATTTTAACGTTTTAGCCTCATTATCTCCAAATCGCATCGATCTTGGAATCGGCAGAGCACCAGGAGGACTACCTCATTCTACTCAAGCCTTGCAACAAAACTCTCAGCCCACTAAGTCCTTAACAGACAAACTGATAGAACTTAAACAATACCTAAACGATACGCTGCCGGAAGATCACCCTCTTTACGGTTTAAAAGCCTATCCAAGGCCCCAAAAAGCAGCAGATATGTTTTTACTGGGAGCAAGTGCTTCAAGCGCAGAGCTAGCGGCATCTCTAAATCTTCCTTATGTATTTGCTCAATTCATTAATGGTGATCAAAAAGTGCTAGAAGAAGCGATTTCCGTCTATAATCAGCACGTTTCATCCCATGCACGCTCGCTTGTCGTTGCCCTTTCCGTCATCGTAGCGGATACCGTAGAAGAAGCAAAAGCATTAGCATCCAGCACAAAAATATTTAAAGTATACTTACAAAGTGGGAAATCCGCTACATTAGGCTCCAAAGAAAAAGCGGAAGAATTTGTTCAGCAGTCTAAAGAAAGCTATCGAATTGAAGAAAAAGAAGCAAACGTCATATACGGCACAAAAGAAACCGTTCGTCAAAAGCTCCAAGCTTTGAAACAGGCATTTTCTATTGATGAATTTATTATTCTTACTGCTCTTCAAGATTTTGAACAAAAAAAGCGGTCTTATACGCTCTTAAAAGAAGCTTTCAGTGAAGGAGATGCTCAGAAAACGAATCAAACTCTAGCAGCTTACTAATCAAGAGGCTGAAATAAAAGAATTTTAGTCGAAGTAAAATACGAAGTAATAATTAAAATGATTGATTATTACTTCGTATTTTTTCGTTGTCATGGTAAACGTAGCTTTCATGTGTTTAATTGCTTTTAGCTATTGATTGGGCTGTTTTAGCTATGTCTCAAGTTCTTTGTTTCATCTACTTACGAGGCGTTCAAACAAAGTATACGCATGCTTCTTTTTTTCAAAAAATCATTAAATTGAATCAAACGTTTTTTTATAGTACCATATGAAGATATGAGTCTAGTAGAAGAAGGGAATTTAAAATTATGCCTTACAAAATGATTGTTTTAGATTTGGATGACACACTATTATGCGATGATCACACTATTTCTCCCCGCACAAAAGAAGCATTAATGAAGGCGCAAGAATCGGGAGTAAAAGTTGTACTTGCTTCTGGCCGACCAACTTACGGAATGGTTCACATCGCCAAAGAACTGGAGTTAGAAAAGTACGGAAGCTTTATTTTATCGTTTAACGGGGCGAAAATTATTAATTGCTTAACAAATGAAGAGCTATTTAGCAGCACCTTATCTCCGCGTACTGTTGCACGTCTCGACGATATTAGCCGCGAAGAAGGCGTCTTAATTCATACGTACGTTGGAGATGAAATTATAACCGAAGTAGAAAATAAATTTACGGATATTGAAAGTGACATTACAGGTCTGCCGATCCGTGTTGTTTCATCTTTTACTGATGCCGTTACAGAACCTGTTGTAAAAGTACTCATGCTGGCAGAGCCGGAAAAGCTAGTTCATGTGGAAAAGAAACTTCAAAAGCAGCTTCAAGGAGAGCTAAGCGTAATGCGCTCTAAACCATACTTCCTTGAATTTACAGAAGAAGGTGTCACAAAAGGGACAAGCTTACATTTATTAATTCAACAGCTTGGCATTACACGTGATGAAGTGATTGCTATTGGCGACAGTTATAATGATCTTGCCATGATTGAATTTGCTGGACTTGGCGTAGCAATGGGAAATGCTCCTGAAGATATTAAAGAAAAAGCCAACCACGTAACAGATACAAACATGAACGACGGTGTGGCAAAAGTTGTGGAAGAATTCATCTTAAAACCTGTTAGTGTTTCATAAGACAAAAAAAGCAGCTCGTACGAACCGAGCTGCTTTTTTGTTTTGATTTTATACTCCTAAAAGTTTCATAAGAAGCGTAGCTAAAATAACAGTGGAAGCGCCTCCAAGTCTTGTTGCTACTTGAGCAAATGGCATAAGTGACATACGGTTGGAAGCTGATAAAATCGCTACGTCTCCCGTACCTCCTAAACCGCTGTGACAGCCGGTTACAATTGCTGCATCCACCGGATGCATTTTCATCATTTTACCTACAAAATAACCGGTTGCTACCATAGCCATAACAACTGCTGCACATACGACTACATAACCTGGTGTCACAATTTTCACTACATCTTCAAGAGGAATATACAAAATTCCTAGGCCTACCATTAACGGCCATGTCAAGCTCGTAGAAATGAATTTGTACATATGGTAAGCACCTTGCTCCATCTTAGCAGGCATTACTTGTAAACATTTGACTAGCGTTGCCGCTACGATCATTAAAACTGGACCTGGAATTCCTAAAAACTTATGTGCTAAGCCTCCAAAAATAAAGAAACTACATGCAATTAAAAGACCTGCGCCCATTAACGAAAAATCTACTGGTTTCTTGATATTTGTATCTTCTGAGATGCCATCTCCGCCTTTTGTCTTCACAAGAACTCCATTACCTGTTAATTCTGGCTTTTTCTCTCCTAGACGTTTCATTAAGCCAGCACATACGATAGCAACGATGTTTCCAATAACAGCAGCTGGAATCATTTGCGACACAAAAGATTCTGCTGAACTACCTAAAATTTGAGAATAAGCAAGTGAAAGCGGTAAAATACCTTCACCAATTCCTCCTCCAATGATTGGTACAACAATATAGAAAAATGTATGTTTTGCTCCGTAACCAAATAACATCCCAACGGCTACGCCTGCAGCTACAGCGGCTAGCGTACCTAACACAAGCGGTACGAACATACGTGTAAAGCCTTGAATTAAAACTTTACGGTTCATGCCCAGAATACTTCCGGCTACTAAACAAGAAATATAAAGGTATAAAAAGTTTGATGTTTTCATCAAAGTTGTTACCGCTTCCATAGACGCGGGATTTAAAACATTATAAAAAACTAATACGGAAGGTACAAGCAGTGATAAAATAGCTGGTCCGCCAATATCTTTTAAAATCGGAATTTTTAATCCTAAATCACCAAGTAGCATTCCCATTACCATAATAATCGCAAATCCGCCAATCATATCTGGAGGAAGTTCGTTGTAAACGGCCGCGCCATATACAATTAATGCAAGTAAAACGTATAGCGGTAGAGGAATAACTCCTACTTTAATATTGTTGATTCGGTTCCAAAAACCCTTATTTTCAGGCTGTGAATCTTGAGTAAACGTTTCCAATTTACGTGCTGTATTCATCTCATAACCCCCTGTGGTTCTAATATAGAGAATCATACACAAGTTTAAAAAAACTATATACGTTATGTAACTTAAGAATTCTTTTTGTAACTAAAAAAAGCACAGCTTCTGAAAAAAGAAGCTGTGCTTTTTCTATCTAAAAATTAAGCATTTACTGTTTCTAAAGCTTTAATTTCTTTGTATGTTGGTTCCCACATTGCTGCTTTTACTGCCGCTTTTACATCTGTTGGAACTTCTTTTGCAACGCCATCTTTAATTGCTGCGTTAGCAACCGCTAAAGCAACGTTATATGATACTTCACGTAATTCTTCTACGCGTGGTAGTAATGAAGCTCCTGGTTTGCTGCTGTCTACCATTTGAGCTACAGCGTGTGCACATGCTGCGAACATGCTGTCTGTAATAACTTCTGCTTTTACCACGATTGATCCAAGACCAAGACCAGGGAAAACAAAAGCATTATTAGATTGACCAATTTCATATTCCACACCGTCGTAGTTAACTGGTTCAAACGGACTTCCAGTCGCTACAAGTGCTTTTCCTTCTGTCCAATTTAATAGGTTTTCAGGAGTAGCTTCCGCAAGCGGAGTTGGATTTGACATTGGTAAAATAGCTGGGCGTTCTACATGCTTCGCCATTTCTTTTACGATTTCTTCTGAGAATGCGCCTGCTACACCAGACGTACCAATTAAGATTGTTGGCTTAACTTGTCTGACAACTTCTAAAAGAGAAATTTTGTCTTCTTCACGGTTCCAGTCCTTCACTTCTTCTGCTTTTCGTGCATAAGGCGTTTGGAAACCTAATAAGTCGTCCATGTCATCTGTTAAAAGGCCTCGGAAATCGACTGCCCAGAAGTTTTTGTATGCTTCATCTTCTGTGATCCCGTCTAATACCATTGCATCACGTACTTGATCTGCAATACCGATACCTGCTGTACCTGGTCCAAAGATTAAAACACGGTGGTCACGAAGTGGCATTTTAGACACTTGAACTGCTGAGAAAATAGCGGCAAGCGTTACGGCACCTGTGCCTTGAATATCATCATTAAACGTTAGAATTTCTTTTCCGTACTTGTTAATAATATTACGAGCATTTACATTACCGAAATCTTCCCAGTGTAACAGTGCATTAGGGAATATTTCAAGAGATTTTGAAATAAATTGATCTACGAAATGATCATAGCGCTCACCGCGGATACGTTCATGGCGGTTTCCGATATATAAAGGATCATTTAATAATTTTTCATTGTTTGTTCCTACATCAAGAACAACTGGAAGTACTCTGCTTGGATCGATTCCTGCTGCAGCTGTGTACACGGCTAATTTACCGATAGCAATATTAATACCACCAACGCCCCAGTCACCAATTCCTAAAATACTTTCTGAATCTGTAATAACCATTAAATCAATGTCTTCACTATTTGCATCGATATTTTTAAGAGCTTCTTCAATGCCTTCTACATTATCGATTGACAAGTATACGCCACCCGGACGGCGATATTCGTGGCTGTATTCTTGGATTGCTTGTCCAACTGTTGGTGTATAAACAACCGGAAGCATTTCTTTTAAGTGATCTTGCAATAAACGATAAAATAATACAGCATTACGGTTCTGTAAATCGTTTAAATACACATTCTTACCAAGGTTATCTGCCTGAGCTAAAAATTGCTCATATGCACGTTTTGCCTGCTCATCTAAACTTAAAGTCATTGGAGGAAGTAAACCTTCTAATCCTAACGTTTTACGCTCTTCTTTTGTAAAAGCTACTCCTTTGTTTAACATTGGAGCTCCTAAAATTTCTTTCCCACGTAAAGTCGTTTCAATTGTTTCATTATCTGTAAAAAATACGTTGCGCATACGACTATCTTCCTTTCTGTAGACTTGTATGACAAGCATACAAGTTGGTTAGATTTAAGTAATTGATACCTTATATGGATATTACTCATATTATTCAAATGTCCGTTAACTTTTTATGAATAGCTTGCTAATTCATTTGACAATAGTATATTTTATGCCTATCTATTTCTGCTGTCAACTATTTTAGTAGAGCAATTTTTTAGTTATAAAGAGGTAGAAATTTCTGAATTTAATATCTTTTATCAATTTTCTTTTTATATAGGTACTAAGAACCCTCTTTATTCTATTCATCTCTTTTGGAAAGTCAAAATAATCCTTTAATATGGAAAAAATGTTTAATTATAAAAAATTTATTTTGAAATAATTTTAGTTTGCCTATAAAAGAATATTTTTTATTTTTTTGTCTATGCTGATTAGTGAATTACTATGAATATTCTTTCCTTTCTCTCTATACATATAAACTACATAGTTCTTTTTTATAATAATGGAGGTTATTATATGTTAAAACCAGATACAGCTATTATTTTTGGATTTCTTATCGAAGAAGCGGCCAGTCGATTAGACGATCAAGAGATTAAAGAAATTGCGTCTAAAGAGCTAGAGAATGGAGAATTGGTGTTTGAAGAAGCCAGTTATTTTTATAAACGCTTTTTTATCCCTGCTTCCTCTGAATTAAGACAAGCTCTTCGCCGAGAGGTCTTATCGCTTCATTTAACATTAAATCAAATTAAAAATGCTTATGGCAACGGATCCATGTCTAAGATTGCTCATATGCATCAAATTATTGCAGAAACTGAAAAATCAACAAACGAACTTAACAGACTTTTAAATCTTGCGTTCTATGAGGGTGAGGACGATCAGACATACGCCTCCTTCATGAATATTTTTTCAAATAAATCATAAAAAAAACCGCCCTTAAGGACGGTTTTTTTTATTGAACACCTTTCATTAAACGCTGAATTTTTGGCGAAATCATTAGTACAATTACACCTAAAATGACCGACACTCCGCCCAATGCAGCAAAATAAACAACTTGCGAAATGTTTTCATAGTATTGAACAAGCTGAGCATTGATTGCCTGCGCCGCTGCGCTTGTTAAGAACCATAAACTCATTGTCTGAGCAGAAAACGCTGCAGGTGCTAGTTTTGTGGTAGTTGATAGCCCTACTGGTGATAAACAAAGCTCTCCAACTACAACTAAGAAGAAGCTTAATACTAGCCATAGCGGGCTCGCTAACGTTTCGTTTCCATGAATACTAGCCGGGATAACCATGACAAGGAAAGAAAGCCCTGCAAATAAAAGTCCTAATGAAAACTTCTTTGGTGTAGAAGGCTGTCTGTTTCCTAATTTCACCCAAAGTGCTGCAAAAACTGGGGCAAATATAATAATGAATAACGGATTTAACGATTGGAACCAGCCAACTGGAATTTTAAAGCCGCCATACGTTAGCTGTGTATGATCTTTTGCATACGTTGCTAAAATTGTTGACCCCTGCTCTTGAATTGCCCAGAACATTACTCCAGAAATAAAAAGAGGGATATAAGCTAATACGCGTGAACGCTCATCAGCTGTTGTCTTGGGACTCTTATACATAACCACAAAGTAAATAATAGGAATAACAATCGCTAAAATACTTACAAATAAAATAACGCCTTCAACTGTTAAAATACCTGCTAAAGAAGTCAGTACAATAAAGATAGCAAGTACAACTACAGCAAGTGCAATAGTACCAAAAACTTTTTTGCGCTCTTCTGGTTTTAAAGGGTTTGGAACTTGTCTACCTGCACGCCCTAGGTTTTTACCTCGTGTAGCCATAAATACAATTAGACCTAAAAGCATTCCTACTGCCGCGATTCCAAAACCTAAGTGGTAGTTATACTTTTCACCTACTGTTGAAACAACTAGCGGCGCGATAAATGCTCCAGCATTTACACCCATATAGAAGATACTAAATCCAGCATCTCGACGGTTATCAGTCGGGCTATACATATCGCCCACAACGCTTGAAACGTTTGGTTTTAATAAACCTGTTCCAATGATAATCAAGAACATTGAAATAAACAGCGCTGTTACACCTGCTGGCAATGCAAGCACTAAATGCCCCAGCATAATAAATATACCGCCGTAAAACACCGTATTAGACGTACCTAAAATGCGGTCTGCAATCCAACCGCCAATAATTCCAGACATATAAACAAGAGAACCATAAATAGAAAAGATCGCTAAAGCGGTTCCTTGTTCCATTCCTAATCCACCGTTTGCAATTGTATCGTACATGTACAATACAAGTAGCGCACGCATTCCATAGTATGAAAAACGCTCCCAGAATTCTGTAAAGAACAAGGTAAATAAACCTTTAGGATGTCCGAAGAATCCTTTTTGAGGAACTGTTTCATACACTTTTTCTCTCTCTACCGACATATTCCTTAACCTCTCTTTCAACCGTAAACCACCATAGACAAAACTGTCAAAAAATTATGATGATATAAAAAAATAGAAACAAGAAAATTTTATTCTTATAAAATGATTCTGTCAATATCAGAATTTTACAATGAGTGCATAATATACGGTTTTTCATTATAAAATTGCACCTATAAAAAGCTTTAAATCAAGATTTCCTTTCTTAAAATATCTTTTTGAAAATTTTTTTATACAAAACCCTTGATTACAAAGCATCTGATTATCTACTTTTCATACAACCAGATAATATTTTTCTTTTTGGGGAATTTTTCTTTATATTTAAAAAGAAGCTTTATTCTTTTTAAATTATGCTTCCCTCAATCAAAAATATACTTTTTTAAAATAATAAAACCTTCTTTAAAAATGTCTCTTTTGTTATAGTAGATACTCTTTTTTCACCTATGTAATACTTTTAATATAAGTCATCCTCATTTTTTTATGTAAAAAAAGAGATAAAAGGTTTATTTTTCATCTCTTTTTTCACTGTGCCTACAATTTTACGTATTCACCATTTACCATTTGTCCTTTGTGAAGAGGAAACACACCTTCTTCTTTAGTGTATACAATCGTTCCTCTATTAATGGTAGTTAAAATAACGCTATTAAATACCGTTCCTTCATATATACTGTGCTTATGTTTGAAAACCATTCCTTCTTTTGTCACTTTTTCAGTTTGATCCAGATCAACGATAACCAAATCCGCATCGGCTCCTAGCAAAATGCTTCCTTTTTTGGGATATAAGCCGAATCGTTTAGCTGGATTGGTTGATACAAGCTTTGAAATGTGAGAAAGAGAAATCCCTCTAGTGATCGCTCCTTCACTAATCATTGCTTGCAAAGAGTACTGACCGCCTGATATTCCACCCCAAACTTTAAATAAATCATTCTGATGAGCTGTTTTTAACTCAATCGGGCAAGGAGAATGATCCGAAGAAATCATATCTACTTCCTCTGATTGAATACATGCCCATAATTTTTCTTTTTGACTCCTGCTGCGAAGAGGAGGTGCACACTTAGCCGTTACGCCAATTTCTTCAAAGTCTTCCTCTGTAAAAAGTAAATAATGCGGACAAGTTTCCAGCGTAACGTTCATTCCATTCTTCTTTGCTTCCGTAATAAGCTGCACTGCTTCATAGCTGCTAATGTGTACAAAGTGAAGCGGACATCCCGTTTCTTCACCGTACTCAAGCGCTTGCTTTACTGCGTTTACTTCTGCTACAACCGGTCGCGTTTCTAAATAATCTTTAATAGCCGTTTGCTTTTGCTTCTGTTTAGCCTGTTCAAGCTTTTGTATTAAGTCATTTCTTTCAGCATGCAGGGCAAGCACTTTATTTAGTTTTGCAATCTCTTTCATTCCTTCGTATAATGTGAGGTCATCTGAGAAATCAAATTCAGAACCTGCTTCTGACATAAATGCTTTAAAACCTATTACACCCGAATGAGCCATTTTGGCTAATTCTTCTTTATTACCAGGAACCAACCCTCCCCATAGACCGTAATCTACTACTGACTTTTGATCAGCCAGCTTTTTCTTTTCCCACAGCGCTGCTTCTGTTACGGTAGGAGGAACGCCGTTTAAAGGCATATCAAAATATGTAGTGCAGCCTCCTGCGGCCATAGATGCTGAACCGTAGTCAAACCCTTCCCAATGGTCTCGGCTCGGTTCATCAAAATGCACATGAATATCAATCATTCCAGGCAGAACATATTTGCCTTTAGCATCTACGTATTTTTTTGCTGGTATGCTAACACCTTGCGCTATTTCTGCAATCTTTCCTTTTTTAACACCTATGTCCGCTTTTACTATTTCGTCTTCTAACACGACCGAACCATCCCGAATAATTAAATCGTACATATTATCAAACTCCCCTTTACTTACTTCATCTTTTTGTTAAACGAAGTAGTCTGCTATTGTTCTATCATGCACTGTTTCCTTTAAAAAGTCTTTATCATTGTAAAGAACCCTGACACACAGACTGATTATTACGTCAGTTAATATAACTGAATTATCCGATTTTTTCATTCGCCATTTTGTCTAAACTTTTCTTTTTCATTTGGTCACTTTCACTAACTGAAAAGAGATGGAGACATAACTAAATCAACGGTCGAACAAATTGGATAAATGAAACCTACCTCCACTCTAACCATAAAAAAATCCGAACGAGTTTGATTCTCCATCAAGAATCAAACTCGTTCGGATCTTCCTTCAACTAATTTTGTCACAGTCTCTTTTAACTCTTTTTTACTTTTTGTGACATTGGCAACCTTACTGTAAATGTACTTCCTTTTTCTTGTTCACTTTCTACATCAATTTTGCCTTTATGTGTTTCTACGATCCATTTAGCGATTGCTAGGCCTAGCCCGTGACCTCCCATTTGACGGGATCGGGATTTATCAGCACGATAAAAGCGGTCGAAGATTCGATCCTTTTCGTCGGGATGAATTCCAACCCCTGTATCACGTACTTTTAATGTACATTCACTCCCGTGCTGAACCACTTGAATGTTTACACTTCCATGAGGAGTCGTATATTTAATCGCATTGTCTAACAAAATGTAAATCAGCTGAGTGAGACGCTCTTGATCTCCAGTTACAACTAATTTTTCAGGCGTATCCAGCTGCAAATCAATATGTTTAGAAATCGCTAGAGTTTCAACCGATTCCATTACCTTTTGTACCGCATCTGTAATATCAAATGGCATCATTGCTTTTTCTACTTTATTAGAGTCTGAGCGTGCAAGCGTAAGTAAATCACTGACGAGACTCGTCATCCGCTTCACTTCAGCTTTCATATTATTAATTAATTTTTTAGAGAAGGGATCTTCTGTTACTTCCTCCTGCATTTCTAAAGCGTTGATAGAAGAAAGCATAACGCTAAGCGGTGTCCTTAGCTCATGGGATGCATCCGCCACAAATTCTTTTTGCTTTTGGAAAGCTGTTTCAATTGGGACCATGGCACGTTTTGACATTAAGCGGCTGATATAAATGGCTACTCCTACAAACAGTACCGTAAGGCTCAGCATAATAATGAGGAGCCACTTTAACAGCTGATAAAGAAACGAAACGTCTTTTCCAATATAAAGCATCCCTAAAAATTGGCCTTTATAAAAAATAGGTTCCCCCGCCATCATTAAATCAATATCTATTTTGCCTTCCCCGTTTTGCCCTTTTACTCCTTCAATGTGCTCAAAACTAGGACGCGGGGCTTTTATTCGTTCTTTTCGCACTTCGTTTTCAATAGGGATCCATCCATCAATTAAATCTAACAAGTTAGAGCGAAGACGCTCACTCGCTTCGTTGCCCATAATAAGGTCCCCTTCAGGACTGATGACATAATAAAAAAACTGATCTTCACCGGCTACGACAATGTTTTTATACTCTTCTTTCGACTGTTGATTCGAACTGTTTACCGCTTGTTTAATTAAGATGCTTTGGACAATTCGAGACTCTTGTTTTAACATGCTATTTAAGTTTTGCTGCTGACTATTGGATACAACCACATACACCAATGCATAAACAATAAATACGAATAAAAGCAGAAACAGCATTAGCAATGCGCTGTATCGGAATGTTAAACGATTTTGCGTCTGGCTGAATAAATCTTGCTTTACTTTCTGTTTAGCCCTCGTAAGAAGTTTAGCTTTCAATTTTGTAGCCTACTCCGCGAATGCTTTGAATAAGATCTTGTTTGTTAAATTTCTCTAGTTTTTTTCGCAAAAGTTTAACCGTCGCATCAATCGTTTTAATCGAAACATCTGATTCATATCCCCATACCCTGTCTAAAATAATATCCCGGGAAAGAACTTGTCCTTTGTTTTTTACTAAAAAATCTAGCAGTTGAAATTCACGTGGACTTAATTGAATAAACTCCTCGTCAAACTGCACGGTTTGACTTGCTCTTTTTAATATCATACTGGCAATCTCTACTTCTTCTTCTAAAATTGGTGCATAATTACGACGAGCCAAAGCGCGAAGCCTTGCAAGCAGCTCGTCAATTTCAAATGGCTTAATAACGTAATCATCCGCTCCCGCATCTAAGCCTTGTATACGATCTTGAACCGCATCTTTTGCTGTTAACATAAGAATGGCCCCGGCGTATCCTTCTTTTCTTAGACGTTTACATACATCGATTCCGTCTCCATTGGGCATCATCCAGTCAAGAATTAACACATCATAATGTGCTTCAGATGCATAGTCATATGCATCATTCCCTTCCGTCACCCATTCGACGTTATAGCCTCCTTTTTTCTTCAGCATATAACTAACTAATTCACCTAGCTGCAAATCATCTTCTGCTAGCAGTACGTTCATTCTGCGTAACTCCTTCCTTCGTTTGATACATTTCCCTGCATCCTTTTGTTTACTTTATTATACAAAAAGAATCAGCAGAAACAAGCTGCCTCTACTGATCTCTTTTCATTTTAATTTTCCCTACCTGTATTAAGAACGAGAGCAAACTGCTGTTCAGCCGTTCGCATCTTTTGTACTTTTATGAATGACTAACGATTTGATTTGAATATGAAGGATTTGATCCATTAACAGTTTCTGTGACCTTTACAACACGCCGGCATATTTCAGCTCGTACACCTCTGTGCTTCAATTGTTCGACGATTTTTTCTAATTTGCTATAAGACGCTGTTTGTTTCATATCCATCCCCTCATTTCGTTAAGGTATTATTTATGAATCAAGTTTGTTTGTAATATCATACTTTTTCTTTAGCTTTTGTAACCATGTTGGATACTCTGTTTGGTATTTTTGATCAAGCAGCGTTTGCTTGATTTTTGCTTTGCTGTTTTCATATGTTGCTTTTTGCGCTTCTTTTTTGCCTGTTACTTTAATAATGTGATAACCGTATTCTGTTTTAACAGGATCACTTACTTCATTTACCTTCATTGAAAATGCTTTGTTGGCAAAAGCTTCGACCATATCGCCTTTTTTGAAGTATCCAAGGTTTCCGCCATCTGATTTAGAAGCTGTATCCGTTGAATATTCTTTTGCTAGCTTCGCAAAATCTTCTCCTTTATCAAGCTTTGCCTTTACTTCTTTTGCTGTTTTTTCGTCTGCTACTAAGATATGACTAGCTTTTACCTGTGCTTCTGTAGCTAGTGAATCTTTATTTTGATTAAAGTACGATTTCATTTCACTATCTTTAATATTAATAGTCGACTCGACCATTTTTTTTGCTTCAATATTCGTCTTTAAATCTTTTTTCAGCTCTGACAATTTTACACCGCTAGATGCTAATGCTTGATTTAGTGCATCTTCTCCACCGTACTGACTTTTAAGGTTTTCTAATTCAGCATTAATTTCTTTATCGGTTACTTTAATATTTTGTTTAGCTGCTTCTTTTGAAATGACTTTTTGTTCGATTAGTGAATCAAGGACACTTGATCCTCCTTGAGCAAGAAGAGCATCATACAGCTGATCTTTTGTGATTTTTTCATCACCAACGGTAGCAACTACCTTTGATTTATTCATTGCTACGGCACCAATAGCTACTGCAGCAATAATGACAACGGCTGCGATAATCATAATTATTTTGTTTTTAGACATCATTAAACTCCTTTTCCATTTCTCATTACTTACCTAAACTTAAACTTTTGCGCGTTGGTAACGGTTTAAGCTCAATTAAAGGCCTTGCAATCGTAGATACGTATTTACTCGACAACAGCCACGCCACTCCACAAGCTCCAATCAAAAGAATGCTGTATCCTTGTACACTTTCTATCCAGTCTCCAAAAGAAGATAAGCGAATATATTTAATCAGAAATCCATGTAGCAAATACACATAAAAGGTTTGAGCACCTCGAGATGTAAAAGACATCGTCTGTGTAGGGATCAAAGCTAAAAAGGAAACCGTCATTGCTAAGCTGATGCTATAAAATAGTGTACGAATGATCATTCCCTCTACTTGATTTACACCTAAGGAGGCATAAGATTTTGAACCAAATAGCCACTCCTTCTCAAAATCCGGTGCTACGTACTGGATCCACAGAGCAATAATGAGCAATGTGCCTCCAGCTATTTTCTTACAAGAAACAGACGTCAACTTTTTAAAATGTTCTTTTTTCATATAAAACCCTGCTAAGAAGAAGGGGAAGAATACAAATGTTCTAGAAAGACTTAACGTTGTTTCTAGCGGTTCACATAAGCCAATCATAATTCCTAAAACTGCCGCGACGGCTAAAGGATATTTGATCTTTGTAAAAATGAACAGCATCGCATTCCAACAAAATAAACTTAGTAAAAACCACAGTGACCAAGCTGGCTGAAATACTGAAACTTCAAATGACGATTCATCATACAGTTTATAATCGTATACCGCATAGATAAGTTGAAAGATAATATAAGGAAGTAATACTTTCTTCGCCATCTTCCACATATATCCTTTCTTTCGGTATCCTTTTGCAAAATATCCGCTTATTAAAATAAACGCTGGCATATGAAAAGTATAAATAAATATGTAGAGTGTTCGTAACCACTGTTCATCATTAATGAAGGGAGTTAACAAATGGCCAAACACTACCAGTACAATTAAGATAAATTTCACGTTATCAAAATACGCATCCCGCTTAGCCATTTGACTTCCTCCTTTCTTTTACGTTCTATGGATTTGTACGACGTGCTGCTGCGAATATCTTTTCTTTACATCCCTTACTATACATAGTGAAAATGAAAAAACAGTGAAAACTTTTCTTTTTTCTATTTTTAAATAAGGCGCCGCTAAATAAGTTTGACAAATGACGCCTCTTTCTCTACTATATAGATACGCACCCTATCCAATTCAATTTCGCTTGTTGCGGGACACTTAACCAGTACGGATGGATAGGGTGTTTTGTATGCAAAAAAGCAGAAGACCTAGGTCTTCTGCTTTTTATTTTGCTATAGGCTGACTGTCATCTTTTCCGTTTTCTTTT
The DNA here is from genome assembly GCF_050846875.1 of Priestia sp. TRN 1309. Taxonomy (NCBI): domain Bacteria; kingdom Bacillati; phylum Bacillota; class Bacilli; order Caryophanales; family Bacillaceae; genus Priestia; species Priestia sp. TRN 1309. The sequence goes on from NZ_JBOZGM010000004.1 coordinate 67,108, forward strand.
TTACTTTTTAAATAATAAAACAGATAACAAAAAAGGACAAATGGGATACCGCAGTATAATGCGATACGCTGACTCTTATCAAAAGCAAGTCCTACACAAGCAGCAAAGCATAAAACGAATGCTAAGATAGGAACGAGAGGATATAAAGGAGCTTTGTAAACAAGCTTTGATACATCATTTCCTTCTTTAATATAGCGTCTTCTGAACATAAAATGAGAAGCTGCAATAGCCATCCATACAGCTACCACTGCAAATCCAGAAATAGAAACTAATACTAAGTAAACAGTAGTTGGTGCAACCACGCTTGACAGCAAGGACAGACAAGCCACTCCCATGCTGATAAGCAACGAATTAAACGGAACTCCTTTAGACGTTACTTTCCCTAACCAGCTGCTAACCATTTTTTGATCGGATAATGACCAGAGCATTCTCGAGCATGCATATAAGCCTGCATTAGCGTTTGATAGTAAAGCTGTTAAAATAACCAAGTTCATAATATCTGCTGCATAAGGAATACCTATTTGATCAAACACCGTCACAAAAGGACTTTCTAACACTCCTGCTTGTTTCCATGAGATCAACCCAGATAGTACAAACATGGCGCCGATAAAGAAGAAGAATGTACGCCAAATGATATTTTTAATGGCTCGAGGTATGTTCTTTTCTGGATCTTCTGTTTCTCCCGCCGTAATACCAATTAATTCTGTTCCTGAAAAAGCAAAACTTACGGAAACCATTGTAATTAATACAGGCATAAGTCCATTTGGAAATAAACCACCCTCTCCTGTAAAATGAGAAAGCATCGGCGCTTTTTCATGACCGCTAAGGGGAATGAATCCAAACATCGCTGCTGCGCCTAAAATAATAAATACAATAATCGTTAATACTTTAATACTTGAAAACCAAAATTCTGTTTCGCCGAAAAAACGTACAGATGTTGCATTTAAACCAAATAATAAAAGAGCAAACAGCGCGCTCCATATCCAAACGGAAACGTCAGGAAACCATCTTTGCATAAGCAATCCAGACGCTGTAAACTCCGAACCGACAGATACCACCCAAGTCAGCCAGTAGAGCCACCCAACCGCAAAACCAGTACCCGGCCCTATAAACTTTGTAGCGTATACTTGAAATGATCCTGACACAGGCATTGCTACGCTTAGTTCCCCTAGACATATCATGACTAAATACATAATTAATCCACCGATTAAATAAGCAAGGAGCGTTCCCCCAGGACCTGCTGCATTAATTGTATAGCCTGAATTAAGAAACAACCCCGTACCGATAACGCCGCCAAGGGAAATCATAAATAAATGACGGCTTTTCATTTTTCTTTGTAACTGATTCATAGATGTTGTATTCTCACCCATTATGTACCTCCTTTTTATAGTAAACCCATACAAAAACTTGGTTTTTTTACATATTCTCTATAGTCTCTTCTCTGCAGGAGTAGGCTCTATTTCTTCGATATGTACGAATCTTGTATATTGTATACAATATACACTTCTTAAATCTTTTTACGATTATATCATTTTTCAGATTTTTTACAACATTGAATAGTAAAAAATATTTCAATAATTCTATTTTTTATATTCTAACTAAGATTAAATGAAGTGATATGATATGATTATTTTTACATCTGTACGTTCTTTCTTGCTATTTTTATACTCTTTCATCACCATGACATGAACAGAAAGAACGGCTGATGCGATATTTATTTTAGGGGGAAACAATGAACAAGGGGCCTATGATTTATCATTCATTAAAAGATCATGTATATAACTACATAGCAAGTCAACTTCAAGAAGGTACACTGCTGCCTAACGACAAAATAAATGAAGCCAGTATTTGTTCTCAGCTGAATGTCAGCCGAACGCCTGTAAGAGAAGCGCTTATTAAATTAGCTTCAGACAACCTATTAGAATACAGACCGCGCAGAGGATTTACTGTAAAGGAAATTGATACACAAAAAAAACTAGAAGTATTTGAAATCGTCGGTGCTTTAGATGGTCTGGCAGCTGCCCTGTCGATTGATCACTTAACTGAAGAAGATTTTACGGAGATGGATGAGCTTATTACAAAAATCGATGTTTCGATTGAATTAGAAAATTATCAGGATTATCAAAAATATCAAACATATTTTCATCGAGTCTATTTGAACCGATGCAATAATGTGACCTTAAAAGAACAGCTTATGTCTTTACAAGACGGATTCATCAGACAAACGTACTTTAGCGATGACAATAAAGAGCTATACGCCATTTTACATGTAATGAATGAACATCACCGACATATTCTGAAACTTCTGCAGCAGAAAAAAAAGGCGGATGTTCAACTTTACCTTCAAAATGTTCACTGGAAAATCGAATACCCAGAAATGATTTGATTAAAAAGAGCTCGAGACATAACTAAATCAATTCAATCAACAGCTAGAAGCAACGAAATATATGAAACCTACGTTTATCATACCAATAAAAAAATCCGAACGAAGTTGATTCTTCATTAAGAATCTTCATTCATCGTTCGGATTTTTCTTTCACTAAAACACTTTTATCCCAGCCTCTTTTATTTTGCTATAGCAGAACGCTGCTTTTCTTCTTTTACGTACCAAATGAATTTCCCTGTATATCCGTAAATAATCGCTAAAATAATAGAGACAAAACTGAGCCACATAAACGGCAGATAAGCGAATGTAGAAATTCCAAGCGTTGTAGCTAGAAATACACCGTTATCCGTCCACGGAACCATTCCAGAAGTTAAGGTTCCTCCTACTTCTGAGTTACGGGCAAGCACCAGACGCTGTATTCTTAACTTATCATAACTTTTTTCCATAATTTTCGGTGTTAAAATTAATGAAACATACATCGCACAACCAAATATATTTCCTAATAACCCAACGAAAATAGTAGAAGTTGTAACGTTTCCTGAATTGACAAGAATTTTTTCAAATTTAGATAGCAGGACTTCTAAGACACCGAGCTCATCTAATAACCCGCCAAATCCTAGTCCAAAAATAATGACAATAATGGAACCTACCATGCTTAAAATTCCGCCACGATTTAACAGCTCACTTAAAAACGTGTTGTCGGTATTAATTTTAAATCCTTCATAAGCCGTATTAAATGCGCTCGCCACATCCATATGTTGAAAGACAACTGCCCATATAATTCCTAATAATGAACCAATCGCAATTGCTGGAAGAGAAGGTTTCTTTAAAGCTAAAAGAACAATGACAGCCAATGCCGGAATCAGCATCCACCCGCTGATATGGAATGTATCCAACAGCGAAGATTTTAATTCTTCTACCCGTCCAGCATCAAAATCTTTTCCCCCATACATAAAACCTGTTACCGTAAATAATACTGCTGTAATGAGGTAAGCAGGAATATCCAACACTAACATTGCTTTTACGTGATCAATAACATTCACTCGAGCCATTGACGCAGATAAAATGGTACTGTCAGAAAGAGGAGAAAGCTTGTCTCCAAAATAAGCTCCTGAAATCACAGCTCCAGCTACTAAAGGAAGCGGCATACCTAGGCCTTGTCCGATTCCCATCATCGCGATTCCGGCTGTACCAACCGTTCCCCAAGATGTTCCTGTTGAAATCGAGGTAATAGAGCAAATGATAAGTGTAGCAAGTAAAAAGAATGTTGGATTAATAAACTCTAATCCAAAATAAATAAGAGAAGGAACAACTCCTCCGGCAATCCATGTTCCAATTAACGTACCGACGGCTAATAAAATTAAAATAGCTTCTAAGCCGTTTGATATTCCTCTTGTAATGGCCCCTTGCAGCTGATTATACGTATACCCAAGTCGTACTCCTAGCGCCATAACAATAAACCATGAAATAAATAAAGCGAGCTGAATAGGTAAATTAAAAACAGTTGCAAATGAAATAACAACAGCTAAAAATAAAGCAAGCACAATCATTATTTCCCACATAGATGGTAAACGGGTTGTGTTCAAACTAGCTCCTCCTAAACTGGTATGTAGATTCTGGAATGTGGTATCGTTTAAGAGCAAAACGTCCTTATTTTTTAATTGTTCCTCTTACTGCTCCAACATATGTATTTCTATGAGTACTTAAACAATAAACTGCATCTTTTTAAGAACATAAAATAAGGATACTCGCGTAAACAATAAGCCATTTTCTTTTATCCAGTGGTCATAATACCATAAGAATGTGCTTTCTTACAAGACTCATTATAAAGCGCTTTCTGTTTGTTTATACATTTTAATATATAAATATATTTTCATTTATTTTATTCAACGAAAAGAGGAAAGTAATATGAAAGAATATGCAACGTTTGCAGGAGGATGCTTTTGGTGCATGGTCGCTCCTTTTGATCAGCTTACAGGAATCAGCAGTATCCGCTCGGGCTACGCTAGAGATAAACAAATCACTTCTAAAGCTTCTGCTCTTGTAGAAAAGAAAAACGACTACGTAGAGGCTGTGCAAATCGTATGGGATCCTTCTCAAATTACGTTTGAAGATCTGCTTAACCTATATTGGCAGCAAATTGACCCTACGGATTCCGCCGGACAGTTTTTCAGACCGCGGACCATCGTATCGAGCCATCATTTTTTATCATAACGAAAAGCAAAAAGAAGCGGCTCTCGATTCTAAAAGAAAGCTTGCCCAAAGCGGACGTTTTAACAATCCTATCGTCACACCTATTTTACCTTTTTCTTCTTTTTACGAAGCCGAAGAACAGCATCAGGATTATTATCGAAAAAATGCATTTCACTATAAATTATACAAAGAAGGCTCGGGGCGCACTGATTTTCTGACGCAGCATTGGCCCAAGGACCGCTCTTACCTTAAAAAGATTCTAACGCCTATGCAATATTTTGTTACGCAGGAAAACGGTACCGAACCTCCTTTTACAAATTTATATTGGAATAACAAAAAACAAGGAATTTACGTTGACCTTCTAACTGGAGAAGCACTGTTCAAAACGTCAGATCAGCTTCCTTCTCATACAGGCTGGCCCATTTTTAAGCGCCCTATCTTATACGGAAACATAAAAAAAGTGCCGGCGCAGCATTCAACAGCGCTAAAAAGCAAAGAAGGAGATAACTATCTAGGTTTACTTTTAACAGAAGAAAACAGCGAATACTATCAAGTAAATTCTGCGGCTCTGCGCTTTGTTCCAAAAGAGACGCTTAAAGAAGAAGGCTATGAAGATTTTTTAATTTTGTTTTGATGCCTATACTTTTTTAAAAGGGTAAAAATAAGCGGTTACTTTCTTTGCGTAGTGTACAGTTAAATCATGATGATCCGCCGGACGCAAAAAAGGCTGAGTGAGAGAATCATCTCTTATTTCACACTCTCCTTTTTGCAGCTCCCAAGGGTCATGATAAAGATCTCCTCTGTAGACATTTCCTTGATGAGTGGTAAATAAGCAGTAGCGCTCTGTAAGCCAATGAGCTAGTTCTCCTTTTTTACTGTGATAGGACGGAGAAGTACCTCTATATGTAAGCTTTACTCGCTCTTTTTTTGAGTCTTTGTGCGTTCGAACTGACTGAAAAGAAATATAGTTCTGAGTTTTGTTGAATGTCATAGCAGCGCGGTAATAAGGCAAGTGAAAAAACTGACGAGCAATCCATACTCCTAGTGGATTGCTTGCGTCTAAACTAAAAAAATAAACGCCTTTTTCCCCTTTATATGTAACATAGGTACGCACATTTAGCTCATATAACCGTGAAAAGATGGGCATGGCGGGCGTTCCTTTGAATCGAATGTCTGTCATCGTAAAAGGCACAAGCGCAATCCACGCTTGACCGTTATAGGTATCAGGCTCTAACTGACTCGGCAATAAAGAAGCCAAAAATGCCGGATCCACAGGCCAATGAATAAACAGTAAATCTTTCCACGTTTGCTTCATTATCCAATTGTTTTTCACTTCTTGTTCTCTCCTTTTTCTAGATGTTCTTTTCCATCAATTCAGCGGCTGCCGATTTCCCTGACAAATATGCGCTTTCTAACCGTGAGTGGTTCGTCTTGTCTTCCCTTCTTAAAAAAGCATCTCCTGCCACCAGTAGCGACGGCATAATTTCGATAAAGGGCTGGTGAAGAACTTGTTCAACCTCTGCATAGCGCCATTTTTTTAACTGAATGCTTTTAATATGATTTGCACCTATCGATTCTTTTATTTCATTTTTTATCGCCCGCAGCAACTCATGTTCATGTTTATCAAAATGTTTTTCTGACCAGTCTGTATTCATATATACGCTAAGAACAGGCGTCTTTGATATTCCTTTTTGCTCATGATTCACGATTCTTTGAATGGTGCCAGATGGATTCGTGAGTTGACCATGATCACCAAACAGCGTCTCTGTGTAAAGCTCCACGATAGCAACCAAGCAAGGACTGAATTTCAGTGTTTTAAGAATAGATTGGTCCACCTGTAACCTGCTGTTATTAAGCATCTCAATAACCTGAGGAGACGGAGGTGTAAGAATGATATCAGTCGCTTCAAAAATCTCATTTTCTTCTGTATACAGCTGGTACCTTCCGTTTTGAAAATCAATGGTTTGAACTTTTCGATTCAAGTATACGCGTAGATCTTTTGCTAAATATTTAGCTAATGCATTCATGCCATTTATACTTTGATAACGAGGGTGATGCTCACCAAACCACTTCTTAACCTTTCTATCAGCTATCCATTTATTTACGGCTTGCTGAAATTCATCGGATCTCACTGTAAAAAATTGAGCTCCGTGATCTGCTTTTCCATCCCCTACTCTTCGTGTAGCCATTCGTCCCCCTACACTTTTGCCCTTATCAAGAAGAAAGACCTCTATTCCTGCTTTTTGTAATTCAGCCGCAGCTGTAAGGCCGGTCATTCCTGCACCTACTATTCCTACTCGTTTCATTTTTTCCTCCTTATTTAACTCATTTACTTACAGTATAAAAAAAGCGGAATAATTGAGCTAATTTAAACTGTCTTTTTCATTTACCTTCGCTCCTGCTTGTCTCAAAAAAATAGTCTACGATTCCTTTCATCTGAGTATACTTGTCGTATACAAATATATCTTTACCTGCTAGCACGTCTATAGATAGGAGGACCGTCACATGATGCTCTATGATATTAAGCACAAAGTATATTACGAAGTATTTAATACAGCTCGCCCTAAAATGAAGGACGCTCACCAAGGACGAAGCTGGGGATATGTTTATAAAAATCTCAATGGACAACCTACAAAGTTCTGGATTGACTTTACACACGGTCGTTTTATGTACTTTCAAGTTGAAGACAAGTGGTATCGCGTGCAATATTTGCAGTCCAATGATAAGAAAAAAACAGCGGATGTCTTTAAAGGCGCTCTCATTGATTTGATTTTAGATGGAATGGATCTCAAACTAGTACGAGGAAACTTTGAGAAGAGAAGACTCTTAGCTTTATAACACATAGAAAAACAGCCGTAAAAGCAGTCCTGCTTTTACGGCTGTTTAATTGTACGAGGAGTAATCAATATTTCAACCCTTCTATTTTTCGCTTGCCCCTCTGCTGTATTGTTAGATGTCACGGGTTTGAACTCTCCAAACCCTTTTGCACTGAACATGCTTGGATTAAGCTTATCGTTTTTTAAGATAGCTTTCATAAAGTTAACGGCTCTCATCACGCTTAACTCCCAGTTGGATTCAAAACCAGCGTTCCGAATAGGTACGTTATCGGTGTGACCGCTAATAATAATATTACGAGGAGGATCAATCACCAAAAGCTCTGAAATATCATTTGCGATTTTTGTATCTTCACTCCGAACTTGTGCTCTTCCCGAATCAAACAATACATTGTCTCGAATGGAAATTAAGAGACCTTCCTCTGTTAGCGAAGTCTGCAATTGATTTGTTAAGTTTTTCTTTTGAATATACGCATTAATTTTAGATTGAATTTGCTGAAGCTCTTCTTGATCAGCTTCTCGAATGGTTTGCTCCTTTTGTTCGCTCGTTAACGATTGTGAAGAAGCAGGAGACTGATTGGGAGCTGTCTCTACTTCATTTGTTTTTTCCGTACTTTTAGCTGCAGGAGTATTTGAAGGCTGAACCGCTTCTTCAGATTCCTGCAGAGATTGAAATTCCATCACGCCCGTTCCTCCAACGAACGCTTCATTAAATGCGCGGGAAAGGTTTTTAAATTTTTGCGCATCCACTGAGCTCATTGCAAACAATACAATGAATAAAGCAAGTAAAAGTGTAAGCAAATCTGAGTAAGGAAGCAGCCAGCTTTCGTCAACATGGTCCTCTTCATGCTTTCGTTTTCTGCGTCTACTCATTTATGCCCACTTCGCTTTCTTGAAGAAGCTTTTTACGTTCCGCTGTTGGCAAATAGGAAGCCAGCTTTTGCTCAATTACTTTCGGTGTTTCTCCTTCTAGAAGTGAAAGCACTCCTTCGATCATCATATACTTTACCTTTACTTCATGTTTCGATTTACGCTTCAGTTTATTTGCAAACGGATGCCATAGTACATACCCAGTAAAAATACCAAGAAGCGTAGCAACAAACGCCGCGCTGATCGCATGTCCTAGCGTATCCGTATCTTCCATGTTCCCAAGCGCAGCAATTAACCCTATAACAGCTCCAAGTACACCCAGAGTTGGAGCATATGTACCTGCTAAAGCGAAAATACTTGCACCCGTTTGATGTCTCTCTTCCATAGCATCAATTTCTTCAGACAACACGTCTCGTATATAATCCGCACTTTGACCATCAATAGCTAAATTCAAACCATTTTTTAAGAAAGGGTCATCTACATCAATAATTTGGGCTTCAAGTGATAGTAACCCTTCTTTTCGAACAACTTGTCCCCATTCTGAAAACATGGATACTAAATCAACGGGCTGCAGCATTTTTTGTTCTTTAAACAGGACACCAAACAGTTTTGGGACTCTTTTGATTTCATTTGAAGGAAATGCAATCACTACTGCTCCGACGGTTCCGACAATAATAATTAAAATAGCAGCCGGATTTCCTAACACAGATGGATTAACCCCTTTGAAAAACATGCCTACAATAAGAGAGGCTATTCCTAAAATCAGTCCAATAAAAGATGTTTTATCCATATGTAATTCTCCTATCCTTAACTTCCTGTTCTTTCTTTTTGTGTATTTTATCCTCATCTTTTATTTCGACTATTTCATAGAATTTTTAAGCTTTTTATGAATCATATTTACAATTACATCTTTTCTCTATTATAAAAACACTTTTTTCAACTTTTCATACAGAATATCTGAAGGTCCAGCTATAATCGCTACAATTTGATTTTCCACATAAATAGCAGCCGTCATCTTATTATCAATATCAGCTAAAATTGCAAACCCGACGTTAATATTCAACTTTACTCACCTCTGTAACGTTGTTGTTTATTCAACATATAAAAAGAACAGTCTTACCATTTATTTTTCCGTGTTTTATTGACATTTGTAAATTTTATATTAAGATTATGTAAATGAGTTGACAAAATGGAGGTGATATTATGCTACTAGAAAAATACTGTAAAGACACTGATTTAATGATTATCCAGTTTACAATCGAACTAACAAAAGATATTCACGCTAAAATCTCCGCACGTACTTTATTTTATGAAGAACAGGTGATACGTTATGCTGAAAAAAGAATACGTTCTTTCTTACATCCTCTTTCCCTTAAACATACGCTGAAATTTGTCTATCAATCTGAAATACTACAAACCATTCTATTCAAATTAAAACCAACTTTTGAACAGCAGCACGTACTGCGCTGTATTTCATCTTAAAAAGGAGTTCCCTTTAGCGGAAACTCCTTTTTGATTTGATTCTACGATATAGACGATATGCTTTTCTGATAACGTTTAAAAGCGGATACGGCAAGCGGATATGGTATTTATCAATAAACGGATAAAAGGTGTAATAAGCTTTTACAAGGTCTGTCCATTTTTTATCAATACCCTCCTTATAAAAGTCAGAAATATCCACCACATATCCTCTTCCATCTTTCATCATGACATTTTTGCCATGCACATCATACGGGTTTAACCCCTGGCTTCTTGCATAGTCCAAAGCTTTGTTCACATCTTTTATGACTTGTTCTGGAATCTTTATTCCCCGCTGTACAGCATCATACAAAGTAACACCTGTAAGTCTTTTTAAAATCAAGTACGTCTTTCCCTCATGAAAAAGTTGAGAATAAGCTGGGTGAACGCCCAGCTTTCTATACACTTGCGCTTCTTTTTTTACACCATAAACGTCTCTTCCGTATACTTTTACGACAAATTCAGGATAATTCTCGTGCGTAAACACACCGGCATAGTTTCCTTTACCAATAAGTACCCACTCTTTTGTTTTGTTCGTAACTTCAACTGGATCATAGTCACTTTCACTTTGAATCTTAACTTGCGTTAGTAATGATGTTTCAACTAGCGACACTAACTGTTTAATTGTTTTATCCATAGTCCCCTCTAAAAATCCTTCAGTAATCTCTATCAAATATTATCCTATGATAAATCTCAATGCAGGATGTGTCAATAAATTGACAGCCTGATATAAAGAGGGAAAGGATTCCCGTTCATTCAAGACTGCGTGTGAACTTTGTGAACATTCACATCCAGTTCTTCTTTCATATTCAGCATAACACCCGCCATCGGAGCAATAGGCTCGGGCTTAGTCAGTTGAAATAAAAAGCGCTTTGTCATTTCTGACAGAAAAATAGTTACTATTTCAGTGATATAGTCCATGCCTCTTTCCGCTTGATGCTCAATCCCAAGCGGCATATACATATAGCTTGGGACATCAATGGACCCTCCTTTTTCAAAACGGTCAGGTAAAAATTCACTTGGCTCTAAAAAGTAATCTTCATGGCGATGCATCATATAAGGGCTAATTAACATAATCTCCCCTTTTTTAATGCTGTAACCATCTATTTGTATATCTTCACGTGCTTGACGCCCAAATAGCCAAAGAGGCGGATACAGCCTCATGCTTTCAGCAATTATTTTGCGCATATAGGTCAAATTTTTGGTTGAAAGTGATTCACCGCTAGCATAGGCTTGAATTTCTTTATGCAGCTGAAGGTGCTCCCTAATATTTTGAGACAGTAAATGAATAGACCAGCTGCATACGTGCGTAATCATTTCATACATCGAAAGGAATATAGAATTTAGCTGTTCGTATATTTCTCTTTCATCGATGTCTTCCCCGTGAGAATTTAATACACACTGCAGTAAGTCATTTCCTTCGGTTTTGTTTTGAACACGCATTTGAACGCGTTCAAAAAGGAGTTGTTCTAGCTGCTCATCTGAGTCAGGCTGGTGCAAGGGTAGACGAATATAAATTTTGCCTAACTTTTCTTTTTTTCTCATAAGCGCTTGAACATAGTGAATTTTGTCTTTATCCTCAATCGAAATGCCAAATACAAGTTGAAGGAGTACAGCTACGACTATCTGTCTTATGTCTTTTACTATCGTTCGAAGCTGCCCTTCTTCCCACGTTTCCGTATGCTTTTCAATTATTTTTGCGATTGCTTCCTTATTATAAGTTAGATGTTGTTTAAGTTGTGAGGGTTGAATGGGGCTCATGTATAATGCTTCATCTGTCCATAACATTTCTTCACCCAGCAGCGTTTTAAACATATGCGTTAGTTTAATTTTTTGAAACGCCTTGCTGTTTGTAATGACTACATCTTTAATAAGTTGAGGGTCTCTCGTTACATAAAAGCGTTTGTGCGCAACTCTAAATGTTGCAATTTCTCCATACTGAGTCAAGTTTTCCAAAAAACCCAATGGGTTCTCTCTAAACTTTTGCAGGTGACCGGTAAGCTTATACGACGAGGGGCCCTGTATAACCGGCAATGTTATCACTCCTTTTCTAAAAATGCGGGACTTAAACAAATAAAAGAGTAGTCCACTAAAGACTACTCTTTTTCACACAAAGATATGCTATTGATTTTCACAAAAAATCTTACTTATTATTCCATATTGATCCATACGCTTTTCACTTCAGTGTAATTATCAAGCGCATAGCTTCCCATTTCACGACCAATTCCCGACTGCTTATAACCTCCAAACGGGCTTGCTGCATCAAATACGTTGTAACAGTTCACCCAAACTGTACCCGCTTTAATACCATGAGCAATATAGTGTGCTTTCTTTAAATCCTGTGTCCAGACGCCTGCTGCTAGACCATATGCTGTATCATTTGCTTTGGCAATCAAATCATCAAGATCGTCAAACGGCATAGCAGCTACAACCGGACCAAAGATTTCTTCACGAGCAATCGTCATCGAATGATCGACATCTGCAAAGATAGTCGGTTCTACGAAATAGCCTTGATCAAACGGTATGTTTCCTCCTGCGAGTACTTCCGCTCCTTCTTCAATTCCTTTATCAATATAGGTTTTCACTCGTTTTTGCTGCTGCGCAGATACAAGCGGACCCATTGTTGTCTCATCAGCTAATCCGTTTCCTTGTTTAATAGATTTCGTTTGAGAAACTAAATCAGCTACGACATTATCATATAAGCTTTTTTGGACATACAGACGACTTCCAGCACAACATACTTGTCCCTGGTTAAACATAATACCTGAAAGCGCACCAGGAACAGCTTTTGTTAAGTCTGCATCGGGGAGGATAATGTTTGGTGATTTTCCTCCAAGCTCTAACGTCACACGCTTTAAAGAGTCGCTAGCTTGTTTCATAATTGCTTTTCCGACAGCAGTAGATCCTGTAAAAGCAATTTTATCGACAAGATCATGATGAACGAGCGGTTCACCTGCTGTTTTCCCGTAGCCTGGCACAATGTTTAGCACGCCTTTTGGGAATCCTGCTTCATCGGCTAGTCGAGCTAAGTAAAGTGCAGAAAGAGGCGTTTGCTCGGCTGGCTTGAGCACAATTGTACATCCAGTTGCCAAAGCGGCTCCGAGCTTCCAAGCGGCCATTAAAAGCGGGAAGTTCCACGGAATAATTTGGCCAACAACTCCTACTGGTTCATATCTCGTATAGTTAAAATACGCTCCTTGCACAGGAATAGTTTGTCCAACCATTTTAGTTGACCACCCTGCAAAGTAGCGGAAATGTTCGATGGCTAATGGAATGTCTGCATTTGATGTTTCACGAATTGGTTTTCCGTTATCAAGCGTTTCAAGCTGCGCAAGTTCCAATTGATGTGTTTCCATTAAATCAGCTAATTTATAAATAAGTCGACTTCTTTCAGCTGCTGACATCTTTGTCCAAGGTCCATGATCAAAGGCTTCTCTAGCCGCTCTGACGGCGCGATCAATATCCTCTGGATTTGCTTCAGCTACATCTGCCAACTTTTCACCCGTTGCTGGATTTACTGTTTCAAACGTTTTTCCTGAAACAGAGTCTACCCATTCGCCATTAATGTATAGCTGTTTAACTGCTTTTAAAAACTCCACTACTTTCGGACTCATTTCAACTTTTTTCGCTCCAAGATTTTGCATCAAATACATACCTCCCCACGAATTTTGAAAACGCTAACAATGAATATTTTACCATGTTATCTAGTAAAATCAACAATTTTGCATAAAATATTCTGAATTTTTCTACATGCATTCTAGCTATCTAAAACTTATCTTACTAGTACAAATGTCGAAAGAGGCGAAACGTTTATTGTATTTCCTTTCACCGTACGGAGCGTTTTTGTTCCGGCCCGCTCGCCGTCAACAAGTAATCTCCACGTTCTGTTAGAAGGCAAATGAACCGTTTGAGCTTGTTTATTTGCATTATGAATCACCATTATTTCGTTTGCTTTATCTTTATTAGCTTTAGCATTTAACGTATAACCTACTACGTTTGCTGGTGCATCAACAAAGCGTAAATTTTGATGAATAGCCTGTGCACTCGTCATTCTAAATGACGAATATTGCTTTCGCAGCGCAATAAGTCCCTTCATGTAATTTACTTCTTGTCTGAAAGCTGCTCGGCGCTTCCAATCTAGCTGATTGACAGAATCGGGTGACTGATAGCTGTTATGGTCTCCGCCTTTTGTTCTCATAAACTCTTGACCTGCATGTATAAAGTTCATTCCTTGAGATGTTAAAATAATAGAAGAAGCAAGCTTGTGCATTTGCTTTTTCGTTTGCTCGGTGTCAGCAGGGTTCGTCAGCTGAAGCTTATCCCATAACGTATGGTTATCGTGCGCTTCTACATACGTAACAACTTGATCTGGATCTTCATACGTGGCAGTTGAACGATCATAATCAATTCCAGCTGCTATACTTTGCTGTATGAGCTTTTCTTGTCCTTGCTTTCCATTCACAAATCCGTTGTCATGATCAAAAAATACGCTGCCTTTAAGACCATCCCGCATACCGTCATTAAAGTGAGCGATGCGCTTCATATCCTGAGCGTTTTTCTGGTTAGCTTTGAGCTTAGCGTCAAGCTCGGTTCCTAGATCCCAGCCCTCTCCTAAGACGATAATGGAAGGATCAAGTTCATCTAACTTCTTTCTCACTTCATTCATTGTCTTTGTATCGTGAATCCCCATTAAATCAAACCGAAACCCGTCAATGTGGTACTCTTTTGCCCAATACGCAACAGAATCTACGATAAACTTCCGAACCATTTTCCGTTCAGACGCCGTGTCGTTTCCAACACCTGTTCCGTTGGATAGAGTTCCATCTTCTTTATAACGGAAGTAGTAGCCTGGAACTAGTTTATCAAAACTATGCTCACTCACTGCATACACGTGATTATAAACAACGTCCATTACCATGCGAAGCTGCTTGTCATGAAGCGTTTGAATCATTTGTTTGAGCTCAATAATTCTAGTCTTAGGATTATATGGGTTTGTTGAATAGGAGCCTTCTGGGACGTTATAATTTTTCGGATCATATCCCCAGTTAAACTGCGGCTCGTTTAATTTCGTTTCATCCACCGTACGATAATCGTAAATAGGCAGGAACTGGACGTGCGTTACACCTAAATCTTTAATATGACTGAGTCCTGTTTTTACTCCATTTGGTCCTTTCGTATTCCACTCCGCTACGCCTAAATATTTTCCTTTGTTTTTGATACCGCTCTCTTTTTGAGACGATAAATCTCGTACGTGCAGTTCATAGATAATGGCATCTTCTGGATTTTTAAATTTCGGCTTATTTGTACTCCACTTTTTCGGATTTGTTTTAGCCAAATCTACGACGACTCCGCGATCTCCATTGACCGTTGTTGCTCGTACATATGGATCAACCGCTTCATTCCAGACGTTCCCAATTTTTACTTTGTACGTATAAATTAGTTCATCTTGATTTCCTTTTAACTCCGCTTTCCACGTTCCTTTTTCACTTTTAGTCATAGAAATTTCTTTTAAAGCTTTCGAGTTCCATGACGAATAAGTCACTAGCTTGGCTTCGCTTGCAGTTGGAGCCCATACGCGAAAATTTGTTTGTTTCTTAGAATATGTGTTTCCTAAATCGTTTCCGCTATATGCATACTTTTCGTCAAATTCTTTCGTACGCACGACATTTCCATTGACTACATCAGCTGATCCGTATCCTTTTTGCTTAACTCTATACGTTTGTGTAACGTCCAGAGGCTGTTTTGTTATGATTTTAACTTTAGTAGTAACAGAGTCTCCTCCCTCTTTATAAGGTGTCACTTTCTCAATTTGAGCTCCGTCAATTTCAATGTCTCCTACACTCTTAGAAGAATCGAACGGTACGTTTGTTTCTAATGTAATTTGATTAAATGCATCCATCGTCGCCTTCATGATTTTCCGAGTGATATCTACTACAGCTCTATCATAATAAATTCGATTTTGCCCTTGAACAATCCATACTTCTACATTCCCATCTTTCCCAACCTTGGTAATAAAGCGGTTTCCTCCGTCTTTATTTTCCCAATCGCTATCACTAGTAGAATGGCGTACAATAAAACCAATTTTGTCAAATAAATTACCACTTCCACTGTTAATTGTGTAAGTTGCTTTCTTCCCAAAATTCGTGTCTTCCGTAAATTCGATTTGCTTGCCTTCTTTTTCATCACCTGGCCATGTCCAAATGTTCCACCCGCTGTAATCTCCATCGTACCGATGATAGTTTAAGGTAACGTTTACTTTATCAAATTCCGGTAAATCTCGATATTCACCGTCAGGAGGAGACGTATATGTATGTTCATCTCCACTTTTTACCCATACTTCTCCTTCACCGTTCTCCACTGAAACGAAGCGGTCTCCTCCATCTTTTTCCCACGACTCGGTTCGTACAATAAAACCTACTTTGTCATAAGTACCGGGTAGTTCAACTTCCGCTACTTTTCCAAATTGATCTTCCCCTGTAAATGCGTAAGGCTTCCCTTCTCCTCCTTCAGGAAAAACCCATAATCCCCATTCTTTTGTATCGTTTGAAGCAGGCTGATAGTGAATCGTGAGTTTTGTGGTATCCGCTGCAGATGCAAACGATTGCATAAACGGGCTAAAAAAAGAGCTTACTAGTAAGAGTAAAGCCGTCAGTACCATTGCATATTTAGTCCAACTACGTTTCAATTAAAACCCTCCCGTAAAATAAAGTACGTACACATTTTTCACTATAACCTTTTTTGAAAACGTTATCATAAGTATTTTTTCCTATTTTATGCGGATAAAGAAAAAAAATCCATAGTTAACAATGTTAACTATGGATGCCGTATCTCTTTTACACTTCTGCTGTTTCAGGTGAGATGGTTTGATCGTTGTATACGTTTGTATCTAACTCTTTTGTTAGTTTACTAGTTACGACTCCGGCTGTCATGCTTCCACTTACATTAAGTGCCGTACGTCCCATATCAATCAGTGGTTCTACTGAAATTAATAAGCCTGCTAGCGCTACGGGCAAATTCATAGAAGATAATACAAGTAAAGCCGCAAATGTCGCTCCTCCGCCAACCCCTGCTACGCCAAACGAACTAATTGCTACAATGGCAATCAACGTGAAAATAAATGAAGGCGTTAAAGGATCAATACCTACCGTTGGTGCAATCATAACGGCTAACATAGCTGGATATATTCCAGCGCATCCGTTTTGACCGATTGTAAGACCAAATGAACCTGCAAAATTCGCAATTCCTTCTGGAACCCCTAACTGTCTTGTTTGTGTGTTAACATTCAAAGGCAATGCTCCAGCACTCGTACGAGAAGTAAAGGCAAACGCCAATACAGGAAATACTTTCTTAACATATGTGATCGGATTTACACCGATGATTGTTAGAATAACTAAGTGAACGATAAACATAGCTGCCAATGCGACATATGATGCTACAACAAATTTTCCAAGTTTAACAATTGCATCAATATCACTCGTTGCTACTGTTTTGGTCATAATTGCAAGTACCCCATAAGGAGTTAAACGAAGAATGAGCGTCACTACACGCATGACAATTGCATAAAGCGTATCAATAATTTTTGAAAATAACGCCGCTTCCTCAGCTTTTTTACGCTTCACGCCTAAATACGCAATTCCAACAAATGCGGCAAAGATGACAACGCCAATCGTGGAAGTTGATCGTGCGCCTGTTAAATCAAGAAACGGGTTAGCAGGTAATAATTCTACTACTTGCTGCGGAATTGTTTTTGCTTCTAAACTAGATAAATTGTTTTCCAAGTCCTCTCCGCGCTGAAGTTCCGCTTCCCCTTTTGTGATTTGGACAGATTCTAAATTAAAGCTCGTTGTTGTAAAAATACCAATTGCAGCTGCTATCGCTGTTGTAACAAGCAAAATGCCAATAATTAAACTACTAATCTTTCCAATGTTGCTCGTCAATTTTAAGCGAGTGAATGCCGCTACGATCGACACAAATACAAGCGGCATGACAATCATTTGAAGAAACTTCACATATCCGCTTCCTACAATGCTAAACCAATCGGCGGTCGTTATCGTTACTTCATGCGTCGGACCATACACCCACTGAAGAGCAAAGCCAAAAATAATCCCTAGTCCAAGCGCCGTAAACACACGCTTTGAAAATGATACATGTTTTTTCTGCATCATAAACAGCCCCGCAAGCAGTGCCAGCATAATAAGGATGTTTAGAATGACTAATAAGTTATTCATAGATGTTCCCCCTGTGATTTTTCCATAATTTATGTCTCTATTACTTATAATACAACAATACCAATAAGTCAACTAGGTTTTATATTTTTTCCTAAAGACAGTTTTTTTGAATAATTTTGACAAAACAAAAAAGCTAAGGATTTTCCTTAGCTTTCTATTTTACGCTTGTATGTACTTCAGTGGTCTTTTGCTCCGTTACCAGAGATGGCCTTTCTTTCATCAGACCGGATGTACTACAATTCATATATAGGATTACATTTCATATATAGGATTACATTTCATATAATTCATTCAGCCATTTTACAAACAAATGTCTGGGTAATTCTAGTTCGTGAAGCTCGACATATTGAATATCAGATAGCGTCGTTCCTCTAGCCATATAAAAGTACCACTGCCAGCCAATATCTTTAGCAATGGCATAAGATTTAGCTAGATCTTGCCTATTATCTGTCTGCTGCATATCATTCATCCACTGCGTTTCATCCGCTTCATACTCATAATAATGGAGAGTATATTTATCACACCAATACGCAAGGTCTTGATGGGAAAACGGATTTTCTCCGTCACATACTTGAAGCAATAGCATTCTTAAATTTTCCGGTGTATACGGTAATATAATTTTTTGATCTGCACGTCTCATTTTGCTACCTTCCTGACATGTTCGTTTCTTTTATTACATCATGTACAGCTGCGTTTAGCAATAAGAAATGGATGACGTTTTCATTACTTTTCGTTTACAACATTTCATTTGCTTGCAAAAACCGCCGTATCTTCGACATACAGAGGCAGTCGGATTTTAACAACCGTCCCTTTTTTCTGTTCACTCTCAATCTGCAGGGTACCGTGATGATCATGAATAATTTTAGAGCTGATTGTTAATCCAAGCCCCATTCCTTTTTCTTTTAAAGTAAAAAACGGTTCTCCTATATGTTCTAGACGGTCTTTAGAAATTCCTACTCCTTCATCTCTAACTTCTATAAAAATATGGTCATCCTGCGCTGTTTTGATTGTGATATAAATATTTCCAGGCTTATCCATGGCTTCAATTGCGTT
This sequence comes from Priestia sp. TRN 1309, assembly GCF_050846875.1. NCBI lineage: Bacteria > Bacillati > Bacillota > Bacilli > Caryophanales > Bacillaceae > Priestia > Priestia sp. TRN 1309. Next base: position 86,190 of record NZ_JBOZGM010000004.1, read on the forward strand.
TTTAAAAACATTAAGTAATACTTGGATAAGGTGATTTTTATTTCCATATACACTAGCGTTATTTGTTTGTTCATCGTATAAGAAGTCAATATTTTTCAATAAAGCTTCATGGGAAGTTAGACTCATTACATACTTAACCGCTTCTGTAAGAGAAAACACGCGAAAATGTTCACTTTCAGGTTTTGACAACAGGAGCATTTCACTAACAATACCATTAATTCGTTCCAGCTCATCAAGCATGATATTAGCATACCCTACCGCGGATCGGTCTGTTTCTTTCATGAGCTGAACAAACCCTTTAATACTCGTAAGCGGATTTCTAATTTCATGGGCAATTCCAGCAGCTAATTCGCCTACTACAGAAAGCTTTTCCTTTTTTATCAGAAGCGCTTCTGCAAGCTTTTGCTGAGTGATATCTCGTCCAATCGTAATAAGAGCTTTTCTTGAGCCATCATCAAAAAACACAGGTACTTTAATGACGTCAAATGTTTTGACCTCGCCGTTTGGTATTTCAAATGCTTCTTCCATGCGTACCTTTTCCTTTTTTCTCCAAGCTTCTTCATCCGATGAAATACAGTGTAAGAAAGCCGCTTGAAAGAAAGGCACAAGCTCCCCAAGCTCTGCATCGGTTTTACCCCTGTAATCAATACCCTTTAAATGATAAAGTTCTCTTCCAAAATCGTTCACCGCCACCCATTTGCCAGCTCCATCTTTAAAACAAATAAAATCTGGCATTGAGTTTATTAATGTAGCAAGCTGATACTGTTCATCAGACACCTGGGTATAAACCGAACGCTTATGAAGTAAATAAAACGTGCCAGCCGTTATGCCCACTAGTAAACTATCTTTTATCAAACTGCTAAGAGCATATGCTCCTTTAAAAAATGCCATTGTTTGAAAGACGGTGTACACCCCTAAAAGCAGAAGACCCGTTACCGCCGCTGCTTTTCGTACACCCTCCCTATTTTTTATCAATATTTCCCACCAGCCTTTGTTTTTTATGTGAATACTCTCTATGTTTCATCAATTAAGTTCTGAATATTCTTCTTACTTTTAAACTAGTTTACCTTATTTTTTTATTCTTATCTAATACCTTTTCTTATTACTTTTGACACAGTTTCTTTTATCCTCTTTATTTGTTTCCGCATTTTCATTTTATTTGAATTATTTTCTCTATTAAAATAGGAATTTAGATACGGAATATCCTGGAACATTTAGGTAATAATACTCTTTTTTGTATTTTCTTAATATTGTAAATTCGAATAGTACCAACTACATCGATAAATTTAGGGGGATTTTAATGAAAAAAACCGTGATTTCTTTGGCTGTAGCCACAAGTTTGACTTTATCTTTTACAAGTGTACAAGCTTCTACTTCTGCAAATGCTTCTCACCATCAAAGTTCTGAACAAAAAGTATTAAAAAAAATCAATGCTGAGAAAATTTATCAAGACATTGCGTATCTCTCAAAAAAACCTCGTGTGGCAGGAACTGAAGCTGAACGCGAAGCTGCTACATTTGTTCAAAAGCGTTTGTCTAAACTAGGCTATGAGAGCGAAGTGGAACCTTTTACCTTTACCGGTTACACACCAGCAGCTAGTTTTTCACTAAGCGTAAACGGTACCGGCTACTCTCCAACAACTTTTACTTATAGCACCAATGGAAATGTCACAGCTGAAATTGTCGATGGAGGGCTGGGTACAAAAGATAATTTAGCAAACAAAGATGTGACAGGTAAAATTGTATTAGTTCAGCGAGGCACTATTACTTTTGGTGAAAAAGTATTAAATGCTGCTGAAAAAGGGGCTGCAGCCGTCATTATTTTTAATAATACAGACGGTGAGCTAAACGGAACGCTTGGCGGCGCTAATGATAACTACATTCCGTCTCTTGCTGTTACCAAAGAAGAAGGTGAAAAGATTCTTACTTCTATTCAAAAAGGCGAAAAGCCTTCAGGTACAGTAAAAATTGAAGGAGCTGTCGTAAGTGAGCGAACATCTTATAATGTAACCGCTGCTAAACCTTCTACTTTTAAGAAAAAAGGAACAAATGATATTATTGTAGTAGGTGCTCATCATGATTCTGTGGCCGGAGCACCTGGGGCAAATGACGATGCTTCTGGAACAGCAATGGTGCTTGAATTAGCTCGCGTATTTAAAACTCTTCCTACCGATACAGAACTGCGATTTGTTACATTCGGAGCTGAAGAAGTAGGCTTGCTAGGATCCGAGCATTATGTTAGTGAGCTATCTGAAAATGAGAAAAATCGTATTGTTGGAATGTTTAATTTAGACATGGTAGGAAGTCGAGATGCGGGAGATTTGGTGATGAATACAGCTGATGGAACACCAAATCTTGTCACAGAATTAGCTCAAGCTTCAAGTACAAGATTAAATGGATCACCTACGCCATTCCAAGCTGGCGGCCGCAGTGATCACGTTCCTTTTGCAGAGGCAGGAATACCGGCTGCTCTATTTATTCACAGTCCGTCTGAACCTTGGTATCATACGCCTGAAGATACCCTTGATAAAATAAGCAAAGAAAAACTTCAAGATGTGGCTGAGATTGTTGGAACAGCTATTTACGATCGTTCCCGTCCAGACCAACAAGGTTCTTCCGTTAAAAAGAAAGCAACATTTAAAGCTCCTCATCTTTATCACGAGCAAGATGTTAAATAAGAATCTATCCCTGTTATTCATACATGACCAAAAAAGAGATGTTTATGCATCTCTTTTTTTGATAAGCAGATTTCTCAAGGTTTTAAATCCATTATGCTACAATTATTATAGAGGAACCTCACTTATTGCTTACATAAAAATTTTGAACAAAAGAGGTGTATTTTTTGGATTTTACGGTAGACCATTCAATTCTCTTATTATCCATTCTCCTTGTCATAGGGGTACTTACTGCAAAGTTCTCTACTCGCCTTGGGGTCCCTTCGCTTGTACTCTTTATTATTGTAGGAATGGTTGTTAGCCACTACATCTACTTTGACAATGCTCTTTTAACACAAGGATTCGGAATATTAGCGCTTATCATTATTCTTTTTGATGGAGGCGTGCAGACCAAATGGAAAGATGTTAAACGCGTTGTTCGCCCTTCCGTTTCATTAGCTACTTTCGGAGTCCTCATTACGACAGTTTTAACGGGTGTACTTGCCAAATATATTTTAGGTGTTACTTGGCTTGAAGGCTTTTTATTTGGGGCAATCGTTGGCTCTACAGATGCTGCAGCCGTGTTCTCTGTACTAGGGACACAGAACATCCGCCAAAAACTAAACTCCACGCTAGAAGCAGAATCTGGTTCCAACGATCCGATGGCCATTTTCTTAACCGTTTCTATTATTGAATTAATTCAACATCCAGACTCTCCTATCCTCTCATTAATCTTTAATTTCTTTTGGCAAATGGGAATCGGGCTGGTACTTGGTTTAGTACTTGGAAAAGCATCCGTTTGGATTATTAATCGAATTAATTTAGATTCTTCTGGGCTTTACCCTGTGCTCACATTGTCATTGGCCGCCTTAACCTATGGAATTTCCACATTTGTAGAGGCAAGCGGTCTACTTGCTGTATACGTAATGGCAGTGGTAGTAGGAAATGCAGATCTAACTTATCGTCACACAATTGTCCGCTTTAACGAAGGTTTTGCATGGATGATGCAAATTTTAATGTTTATTTTACTCGGCCTTCTTGTCTTTCCTAATCAACTGCTAGATATCATTTGGCAGGGTATACTGTTATCTCTTTTACTTATGTTTGTCGCTCGTCCACTCGGCGTATTTCTTTCGATGATGTTTGCTAAATACTCATCCAAAGAAAAACTGTTTATTTCTTGGGCCGGTTTAAAAGGAGCTGTTCCAATTGTATTGGCTACTTATCCTATGATGGCAGGTTTGGAGAACAGCACGCTCATTTTTAACGTCGTTTTCTTTGTGGTCTTAACTTCCGCTCTTCTTCAAGGAGCAACAATCGCTCCTTTAGCCAAATTTCTAAACCTTTCTCAAGGTGAAAAAGAGACGGTTCCTCACAGTCTCGAGCTTGTTTCGATGGGCAAAACCAAAAATGAAATGATTGAGTTGAAGCTCGTGGAACATGCAGATATATCAGGTAAATCGCTTGAAGAACTTCACCTCCCTGAAGACATTTTAGTGACTGCTGTTATTCGAGATGATAAATTACTTACACCTAGAGGAAATACACAAATTTTTGCAGGTGATACATTATATATTCTTATTTCGAAGAAAAAACGAGATAAAGTAAAAGCATTTTTCCAAAAAAATACGTCTGATGGGGACGAAAGAGAAGGAAAAACCAGTTAAAAGATTAGCTAAAGCTTTTACTAGAAAAACAGCACCCGCTTATTGAACGGAGTGCTGTTTTTGCTGTTGCATCAAATAAAGAGATTTATAATTGGGATGATGTTTTAAAAGTTCTGAGACCGTTACAAATTTATACCCCTCTTCCTTTAACTTCGGTAAAATTTGTTTTAATGCTTCAATGGTTTGAGTTCGATCTCCTCCCGTATCATGAAACAATACAATATCTCCTGACCTGGCATGGTTAAGCACTTGACTTACAATTTTACCGACGCCTGGATTTCTCCAATCAAATGTATCTTGATGCCAAGACCAAAGAATAATCGTATACTGCTGATTTTTAGCAGCTTTTACTACCCGATCGTCATAATAACCAGTAGGTGGACGAAACAGGTAAGGTTTTATTCCTGTAATAGCTTGTATACGTTCATCCGCTTTTTCAATTTCTTGTTCAATTCTCTCTACTTCCTGGCCCCTTACTTTCAAATGGCTATATGTATGATTAGCAAGTTCATGACCTTCACGAACTTCTCTTTGAGCAAGCTTGGGAAATGACGTTATTCGATCGCCGACTACAAAAAAAGTTGCTTTGGCACCGTATTTTTGCAATAAATTTAAAATAGTCGGCGTATATTTAGGATCTGGTCCATCATCAAATGTAAGCGCAATTAACTTCTCATCTTTCATGGGAACTTCCCACACGATATCTCCTTTTCTTTCATAATAAAATCTGCTCTTCTTTGCAGCATCCACCTGAATACCGTAGAAATTAATGGAAACAATAATAATAATTGACAAGCACCATTTCACTCAATGACCTCCTTTTTTGTCTAGGTGTGATTCATGCGTATTGTCAATAAACGCTTTAATACCAACTGCAAATAATCGTTCATCACCCAAACACACGCGCTGTTGACGGCGATTAGCTGCAGAAGTTGATTTACGGTTTTTCATAGTCTTCTCTCCATTACTAATTGATTGTGTTTTTAGCTTTACCAAAAAGTCAAAAATAAACCTACGGGTTCTAACATGGCGAAAACATTTTTATATAGTAATTACACGCTGTCTAGCGTTTTGAATAGGAGATATATACATGCGAAAATTTTATTTAGCGCTTCTGTTAATGATAAGCGGAACCATGGTTATACTGCCTTCTGTTAAAGCAATCAGTGAAAGCAACGAGAAACATCAGCAGCTCACCGTAAGCGAACAAGGATATTCTCTTTCATTGCCCGGTGAATATACGCTTCAAAAAGAAGAAGATGGAAAAGATATTCTTTTTTCAACCAAGACTCCCTATACGTGGATGCGAATTGAAGTCCTTTCCGGGAAAGAAAGTACAAGCACATCATATCTAGATCGTTCAAAAGAATTGTTTGATGACCAGTTTGGAAAATCGTTAAAAATTTCTTCTACATCCCCATTTATTCAACCCGTTGTGTTTGCATCTATGTCTGGGAGTAAAAAAGAAACGGCAAAACTATATGTATTAAGAGAAACAAAGGGGCACCCTGCTTTAAAAATCACGATGGTTACGGCTAAAAATTCCGATGATGAAAAAAAGTTAATTTCAATTGTTAACTCAGTAAAAACGCATGAATGAAAATAGATAAGGAAGCCAGCTATGAAAAAAAAGATATTTCTTGTTTGTTTTATATGTTTGATGAGTGGCTGTTCAACTGCTTTTCGCGAAGAGCTTATCAACACACAAAAAGAAATTCCAAGAGAACGCTTGCCACAGCAAAACTTCACCTATCCTTACAAAGGAAGCAGCAGAACAGATGTAGGTTATCTTAAAAGAAGCAGTAATCAAAACTATACGCTTTACGTACTAGAAGGATACGAGTTTACAGAAGAAGAGCCCCGAAAAGATGTCATTTACAATAAAAAAAATGATGCTTTGTGGATGCGGATTGAAGTGTTTCCCTCAAATAAAAGTGTAGAGGAGCTGAAGAAAGAAACAAAAGAAATTTTAAGAGCTGGCTTTTCGGAAGTGGCTTCCCTTGACACGCACCTCATTCAATCTAGCTTAGAGATAGAAGCTGCGTACAAAGCGTCCGATGATAAAAGTAATGCATACGGCTTTCTTGTTCGAAAGCAAAATCAACACCCTACTTTCCGATTAACGATCTTTGCTCCTAAATCCGAAAGGGATTTAACTCCGCTTTTGGAAATGGCGAGAACGCTTCAAAATGCATAAATCAGAAAAAAAGTCGGTTTACAAAGTGTGTAAACCGACTTTTTCTTTATTTCATATCTAACAGTTTAGTTTTTAAATCTTTTTCCATTTGATACAGCTCTGATTCTGCCTCGGTACGCTTCGTACGCCCTTCTTCTTGTATCTTTAGTACTTCTTCTAACGTAGTAATCAAGTCGGACTGCGTTTTTTTCAATGTTTCGATATCGACAATCCCCGCCTCGTTTTCACGAGCTACTTCAATTGTATTCTGCTTGAGCAGCTCTGAATTTTTAGTAAGCAAGTCGTTTGTTGTCTTAGATACTTGTTTTTGGGCTTCCATTGCTTTCTTTTGGCGTAATAAAGTGGTTGCGATGACTACTTGATTTTTCCAAAGTGGAATAGCTGTTAAAATAGAGCTTTGAATTTTTTCCACAAGGGTCTGATTGACTTCTTGAATTAATCGAATCTGCGGTGCACTTTGAATGGCAATTTGACGGCTCAGCTTTAAATCGTGCACTCGTTTTTCTAGCCTATTGATAAATTGATTTAAATCATTGACCTCCTGAGCCATTAAGTAGTCATTTTTTTGAGAGGCTGTTTGCTGCAGCTGGGGCAGCGTTTCATTCTGCAGCGCCACTAACTTGTATTCTGCCGCTGCAATGTAAACGTTAAGCGCCTCATAAAACTGTTTATTTTTATCATATAAGCTATCTAACATTGTAATGTCTCGATACAGCATTTGTTTTGAGCGCTCTAACTTATCTGCAATTTTATCAATTTCAACATTAATGCTTTGATATTTTGTTAATAAATTTTGAATAGGCCTAGAGACTCCTGAAAACAATCGACCGATGACTCCTTTTTTCTTTGAAGAAAAGTCATCGGGATTTACTTGGCGAATCTTACTCATCAAATCTCCTATAACGTCTCCTACTGGTCCCGTATCTTTCGTTTGAACATGCTGTAGTACAGATTGAGAAAACTGAGATAGTTCTGACTGAGCTGCTACCCCGTACTGTAAGATAGCCTGCTGATTTTTATAATCAATTTGATTTGCGATTTTCTGTGCTTTTTCCTGATATTCCGGTGTCAAATCATCGTATGTGTTTCTTTTTGCAGCGCGAGTATCCGGTTGTAACTGCGGGGTAGGCGAAGCAAAAGGATCATCAAGCAGCGCATCTAACGATTTATTTTGATCATATTCTTTCATCATAAAATCCCATCCTTTGCATTTACATTACTTTGTGCGATTAGTAGCTGTCGGTATATACGGCTGCTCTTCTTCAAATGCTTGCTTTAGCACTTTAAGCTCTACATCTAATGTCAGCTTATCTTGTGAAAGAGCATTTGTTAATAAATGCTCATACTTCCCTGATAACCCGCGCAGCATGTCTTCCGCTTCATGAAGACTTTCTTTTACTTCTATGCTTTTCGTTGGTTTTGATAATAAAAACATATACCTTTCAATGACGGTAACCGTTGATTGTAAGTAGTTCGTAAAAAAGGGCTGAACATCTTTATATCGTGCGGGCTCTTTTTCTACCATTTCAATGATGCTTTTGCCTACTTTGTATAGTTTAGAAAGTTCTGTCCACATATGAACAGACCGAATTTTAAAACGATAGCTTCCAATGGTTCTTAATTGCTTTCTTGCCTCTTTTACTTGATGACGCACGTATGCAATTTCTTCTCTATATGGATTTTGATAATGACGTCGAGCACTGCTCATAATAAAAAACAGGCTCATCACGACCATTACTCCTATACTAATGCCAACGGATTGAATCATCGTGGTACTGAATCCAAAATAGCTGACCGGAACGGCTACTGCTCCTGTTACCCAAATGGCAAGAATCTTTTTTATGATTCGAACGACTTTCATCGCTTTCACTCCTATCTTAAATGTGACCGAACTTTTAAACGTATACATATTATACCATTGTCTTCCCATCTCTTAAAACGATTACTGTTATAATTTATATACGGATAAATCCCTTAAAAGTTTCACAAAACAAAAAAACAGGCAGCTTTTATAGCTGCCTGTTTTTTATTGATCTTCGCGCTTGTTGTAATCATACTTCGAACGTTCAATTGGTTTGAACCCTTCTGGTGTATGAAAGCGGAGTAAGTCTCCGTAAACAAGTTTATCTGATAGTTCTAGCTTTTTCTTAACTAGTTCATCATACTTATCATACTGTTTCGCTTCCTTATCTGAAAGCTGCTTGCCCGTTGCGTTGTCATACACTTTCTGATCAACTTTTGTTACCTTCGGTGTAACAAAATCACCGTTACGGAAAGGTACAACTTGCTGATGTTCTTTTGATAATAAGTCTGTACCAAAGTCAATATAGTCTTTTGTATCAAGACCTAATAAATGCATCACTGTTGGACGAACATCTACATCTCCACCATACGTATGATTTACGCCGCCTTTAAGGCCTGGTGAAGTAATAAATAATGGTACGCGCTGCAGTTGAGCTTGTTCAAAATCATTGATGTTTTTACCCATTACTTTGCCCATTGCACGCTTATGGTTTTCAGAAATACCATAGTGGTCACCGTACATCACAACCATCGTATTGTCTGCTAAACCAGAGGCCTGTAAGTCCTCAAAGAATTGCTTAATTGATTCATCTAAATAACGAGCCGTTTGGAAGTATTGGTCAACTGACTTATCTCCCGTATTATGAGGTCCAATCGTTTGGTCTTCCTTATCTAATGGATAAGGGAAGTGGTTTGATAACGTAATGAACTTCGCGCTAAATGGCTGCTTTAAGCCTTTTAGGTACGGCATTGATTCTTTAAAGAATGGTTTATCTTTTAAACCATAGTTCAGCGTATCTTCGTCTGACATATTGTAATAAGCTGAATCAAAGAATTTTTCTACACCCATTGATTTATACATCTCATCACGGTTCCAGAACGATTTTCCATTTCCGTGGAACACAGATGTTGTATAGCCTTGCTGATCTAGAATACCAGATAGCGACTGATAGGTGTTATTTGCTTTTGTTGTAAATACAGAACCCTGAGGTAAGCCGAATAATGAGTTCTCCATCATGAATTCAGCATCTGACGTTTTACCTTGCCCTGTTTGATGGAAGAAGTTATCGAAATACATTGTGTTCTGATCTTTTAATAGTGAATTTAAGAATGGCGTTACTTCTTCACCATTTAACTTATAACCAATCATAAATGACTGAAGTGATTCTAATGAAATATAGATAACGTTTTTGCCTTTTGCTTGACCGAAATATTCTTTGTTCGGCTCAGCATACGTTGCTTTTGCATAGTTCTCTACCTCAGCCACATCACTGCTATCTGCTAGCGCGCGCTGTGCTGAAGATTTCGAGCTCTGGATGATGTCATAGATCGTATAGTTATACGTTCCTAAATATTTTACTAAATAGTTGCGGTCAAATGTTCTCGTTAATAGTTGAGGACGATCCATTTCCGCTAGTGCAATGTTGGCACTTAAGAATAAAATCCCTGATAAAAATACACCTGTCACAGTACGTCGACTAATTGTTGCTGGTAAGTCAACTTTTTTCCATAGTACTAAAACTAAAAGAATAAAGAAATCTGTGAAGTATAAAATATCAGTTGGGCTGATTAAAGCCATGGCACTGCCGCCTAATTGACCAAAGTTGTTTGACTGAGTCAATACAGGAACAGTAATAAAATCATTAAAGAAGCGATAGTACACTACATTTGCGTACAGGATGAATGAAAGTAAAAAATTCATTCCAAGCAGTGCTCGTACTTTTCCGCGCCCTTTAAATAGTAATGCAATGGCAAAAAAGAAAATTGCCGAACCAATTGGGTTTATGAAAAGTAAGAACTTTTGCATAAAATTATCTAGCCCTAAGTTAAATTCGATACGATAAACGGTATACGTTTTAATCCAAAACAACAAAACTGCAATTAGAAATAACGGCAGCTGTTTCGAAAAAATATTTTTACCGTTTGTCATGAGCTGTTTCATATTCCCACCTCTGTCTCTATTGAAATTTAAGCTCACTTTTATTTTTATAGTAAATGTAAAAAGAAATCTCCCTTACAAAAAATGTAAGAGAGCTAATCTGTTCTTTCACATTTTAACTCTTTAAAAAAAATTGTCAACACCGCTACGTATAATTTTCACCAAACGTGAGAAAATAACTACTTTCTTATTCCCAGCTCTATCGGCTTTCAAACACAAATATATCCTGCGCTTTTTTCTTCTCACTATTTAATACGGACAGCTTCTCTTTAGGTTTCACTATTTTATATTTATTTTTTATTTTGTCCACTATACATATAAATTTAACACTTGCCTTAGTTTTCCTTCTGCTTTACAAGAGAATGCATAAAAGCACTTGTGAATATTTGTTATATCAATGCCTCTTATTTTCTTTTCTTTCTACAGTAAACCACATATTCTGAGTTATTTCTTTCTTTAAATATGAAAAAAATGTGTCAGTTTGCATCGAAAATTTTTATTTTTTTACCTTTTTGTTTATAATATAAATTATAAATATTATTTGAAATTTCAGATCTCTTTAATATTTGATCTAGAAAGTGCATTTTTTATATAAAATTGGAATGAGTACGGGCTACGTATACTTGTATACCTAGAAGTTTAAACGTCTTACATTTTTATAAAGGAGAAAAAATGAAAGAATGTATTGTTTTCATTACAAATATTATTAATGTATTGCACGATGGATTAATTTATATTTTTTATTTACTAGGATTTTCTCTTTCAGATAAAGAACTTCACTTCTGGATTATTGGCATTATTGGACTGCTCACGTTTTTAAGCGTTTATATGATCTTTAAATTATTGTCAAAATGGAAATTTAGTATTACAGCTATTTCTTTTATCTACACTCTTACCGTTATGCTTGTCTTAGTTTTTGCTATTGAAATTCAGCAAGGAATTACCACTCGAGGCAACATGGAATTTGATGATGCCATAGCAGGCTTATGGGGATTTTTAGTGTTTTTTAGTATTTATATCGCCTTTGCTTCTTTTTTTCTTTTATCCAAGAAATTATTGTCTTCAAATAAGGAGAAAAAGATAAAAACCGAGGCCCCTACTCGGAGCCAAAGGCACGTTAATTAATTTCGTTTGAGTTTTAAAACGACTTGATGAATCCGTATTCGATTATATCGTTGAACCAAAATAAACGGTACGTTTGCAATAATCGCATAAATAACCATCCAAACACCTATAGAAGGAGAGTTCCATATAAAAAAAAGAATAGAAGGAAGTATGCTGATCCAGTGAGTTAACTCTGCTCGATTTGTTTCCATTAAAAAAAGCTGTGCATATTCCTTCGTTCTACTCTCCCATTTCTTTTTATAAAACCCTCGTTTAAATAGCTTTCCTGCATCAGGAAGCCACGTTTTCCATCGGTGTACCCCGAATTTTTTATATATTCCAACTGTTTCCCAGCTGTGAACCTTAAACAGCGCAAGGTCTTTTTTTAAATAAAAGGCAGAAATTTTTGTGCACCTGTAGGCGATGAACATGTGAATCACAAACCATGCCATGATATTAATTAAGAGCTGAGCGCCTGTCATTTTATCACTTTCTTCTTTTTTTCTTCTTCTATAGATATGCTGCGTTCTTTCCATTTAACTTGCTTTCTCACCGCTGTTTGGATGAAAGACCATACGAATAGGCCAAGAAAAAACAGCACGTGAATAGGAAATAAGCACAAAGAAAAAAAAGTAAACGAACCTATTTTTCTTAAGCTATTAAATAAGAGACTGACATAGCAAACATAACTGCTAATTGCCAAGCCTGCATGTTGATTCCATAGAGTAGGTAAAAAAAGAACATAATTAATCATGCTAGTAAGCCATAAACTTACTAGAAATAAATAAATGGCTTCCGTTTTCCCCGCACCTGAAGCAAAGCTTTTACTCCACCCTCTTATCAGGCTTTTCATACCATCTGGATACATGCGCATGGAAAGAGCTCCTTGTCCACTCATACACGTAATAAATTCACCTTGTTTGCTCATTTTCTCAACCAGTGCCATATTTTCAACCACTTCTTTTTTTATCCCTTCGTGACCTCCGCTTTGAAAGTAGGAGGCTGCGCTGCAAAGCAAGCACTGCCCGAAACCGACGGAAGGACTTTTCCAATTTTTAAAGGGGTGAAAAGCGCCAATCGATGCAAACGTAACATAGTGAAATAAAGCAGAAAACATTTCATAAGGCCTCTTAACAAGATGATAAGGATGAACCGACAGCACCCCCCCTTGCTGTTGATAGTAGAAAAATACTTTTTCAATTCCGTCTTTCTCTACTGTAAGATCAGCATCTAAAAACAAAAGCACCGAGCCTTTTGCTTCTCTTGCTCCATTCCAGCATGCCCATGACTTTCCTAACCATCCAGCTGGAAGTGTCCCCGGGTGCACTACTTTCACGCCAAATGCTTTGGCTACCCGCTCAGTATGATCTGTTGAGTTGTCATCTACAACAATCACTTCAAAGTCAGCGTTCTGTAACTGGAGTGACTGCAATAAAAAGGTAAGGTTTTTTTCTTCATTTCTAGCTGGAATAATAATGGATAAACATGACATATCGTTTCTTACTATTTTTACACGTTTAAATGTAGGGATAGTGATGACAAGCGTACCTGTCAAGACAAGAGCAACCAGTAAAAAAGACATCTCTTTCTCCTTTCCTTCACGTATGAAAATTAGCGAACTGGACAAAATAAAAAGTTGTAGACCTATTTTTATTTTGCGTGAAGTCATTTTATACACATTGTTGACAACTCGCTTTTGTTTTATAAGGAGGAAAAAGATGAAAAAGAAAGTAATTGTTGTAGGCGCAGGTTTAGGTGGTCTGTCAGCTGCTATTCGTCTGTCAGCTGATGGATATGATGTAACAGTCGTTGAAAAAAGCGAGCGAATTGGCGGTAAGTTAAATATTCGCAGCGGCAAAGGGTTTTCTTTCGATACGGGACCTTCTATTTTAACAATGCCGTGGGTGCTAGAGCAGCTGTTTGACAGTGCAGGCCGCAATATCCACGACTACTTGACAATAGAACGAATTGAGCCTCAGTGGAGAACTTTTTTCCAAGATGGAACACAAATTGATTTGACCAGTGACCTTCCTCGCATGCTTCAGCAGCTTCAAGAACTTGCTCCAGAAGACATTGAAGGTTTTTTTGACTATTTATCTTATGCAAATAAAATGTACGAATCGAACTTAAAAAGTTTTTATAAAAAAAGTTTATCTGGACTGCACGATTTACGAACGATGCACACGGTAAAAGAACTGCTTCAAATGGATCCAATGAGATCTATGGATGCTACTACACGCAAATATTTTTCAAACAAACATTTGCGTCAATTGTTTAATTTTTTAATTATGTACATCGGCTCTTCTCCTTATCATGCACCGGCTGTATTAACACAGCTTGCTCACGTTCAGCTAGGATTAGGTATTTATTACGTAAAAGGCGGAATGTACAAAATTGCTGAAGCGATGGATAAGCTCCTTCAAGAACTTGGCGTCACTGTGCATCTAAATACGCCGGTAAAAGAAATCACAACAAGCGGAGCAAAGGCAACTGGAATTACACTAGAAAACGGTGAAAGCCTATCAGCAGATGTTGTGGTATCTAATCTAGAAGCCATTCCAACTTACCGCTATTTATTAAAAAATCATGCGCAAGCAGCTAAGCAAACTCAGCAGCTTGCAAAATTTGAACCTACTGTTTCTGGCCTTGTTCTTTTATTAGGGGTTAACAAACAGTACAAACAGCTTCAACATCATAATTTCTTCTTCTCAAAGGATCAGAAAGAAGAGTTTGATACAATCTTTAACAAAGGTCAAGTAGCCATGGATCCGACAATTTACATTGGCGTATCGTCTAAATCAGACCCTACGCAAGCTCCTGAAGGAAAAGAAAACCTGTTCGTTCTTACTCATGTACCTCCTTTAAAAGAAGGCGACGACTGGGCTGCATTAAAAGACCGCTACCGTGATGTCGTACTAAAAAAGCTTGAGGCAATGGGATTAGAAGACTTACGTTCCAGCATTGAGTTTGAATATACGTTTACTCCTAACGATATCCAAGAGCTTTACGGCGCTAACGGTGGGTCCATTTATGGCGTAGCAACTGACCGTAAGAAAAATGGAGGGTTTAAAATTCCGGCAAGAAGTCAGCTTCTTTCTAACCTTTATTTTGTAGGAGGCTCTACACACCCTGGAGGCGGCGTGCCGATGGTGACATTATCAGGTCAGCTTACAGCGGACGCGATTAATGAAGATTTTCAAATTCCTCGTATGCAAAAAGATATTGGATAATGAAAAAGTGCAGGAAATTCCTGCACTTTTTTTAAAAGTTCATTTTTGACTGTCCACCGTCTACGTTTAATGTCGCACCTACTATCCATGAAGCTTGAGAAGATGCTAAAAAAACAACGGCGTTTGCCACTTCTTCTGGCTCTCCAAAGCGCCCTGCGGGTATTTCATTTTCAACAAACTGCTTAATCTTTTCCGGATTTTCATCCATTCTTTTTTTCCAATTACCCGTTTCATGCAAGATGCTTCCAGGCGCTACTCCATTTACACGAATTCCTTTAGAAATCATTTCATCTGCAAACGACTTTGTAAAGCTGATAAGCGCTGCTTTTGCGTTATTGTACGTGACTTTCCCTCCACTTTCTCTCCCAAAAATAGACGTAACATTAACGATTGCCGCATCTTTTGTCATACGAGCTGCTGCTAGCTTGCTCAAGTGGACAGCTGAAAAGTAGTTTAGCTCCATTGCTTCCTGAAAAAGAGATAAATCTGTTTCCATTGCCGTGCTTCCATTACTTCCTCCAGCGTTATTAATTAAAATATCAATACTCCCAAAGTCGTTAATGAATTTCTTAATTAACGCAACTCTATCCGCTTCGTTTGTTAGATCTGCTGTATATGTACGTACGTTTTCTAATTCTGACTGTGCATGCTGTAATGCTTCCTCTCCTCTTGCAGCAATTCCAACGTTTGCTCCTTCTTGAATAAACAAAGCAGCTATAGCTTTCCCAATCCCTTTTGATCCACCGGTAATGAGTACATTTTTACTTTGCAACTGTAAATCCACACGTATCCCTCCACGTTAAATGATAACTACTATACTTTCTATCATATCCCACCGCGTCTCAAAATTAAAATCATATACTACTTTACCTTTTACTTCCTTTCAAAGTGTGTTCTTTATGGATACATTCTTTGAATTTATTGTCAGAACTCTTAGCAAAAACAAGCCTTTGCGTGATATAATGCTTTTTGGTGTAAATGTTTTCAAATTGGGGGTTTTTTAATGCAACAAACGTTTTCAACGTCTCAAAAAGTTAAGCAGTTCGTTTTTATTTTATTTCCGATATTGGTCACCCAGTTTGGAATGTTTTCAATGACTTTCTTTGATACGATGATGTCAGGAAGAGTTAGTGCAGATGACTTGGCAGGGGTAGCAATTGGTTCGAGCTTATGGGTGCCTGTTTTTACAGGGCTAAGCGGAATTTTAATGTCTATTACACCAATTGTTGCACAGCTGGTGGGAGCTAATCAAAAGAAAAAAGTTCCGTTCTCTGTCATTCAAGGGCTTTATGTCTCCATTTTAATGGCCGCTGTTATCATTTTAATCGGCTTTTTTGTTGTTAGTCCTATCTTAAAAGGAATGAATTTAGAAGCAAACGTGATGCGCATTGCCAAACAGTATTTAATCGCTTTATCTTTTGGTATTATTCCGCTTTTTATTTATACGGTTTTACGAAACTTTATTGATGCTTTAGGGCAAACTCGTACGTCTATGCTGGTCACCATTTTAGGGCTTCCGATTAATGTGGCTTTAAACTATGTATTAATCTTCGGTAAGCTGGGCTTCCCTCACTTGGGTGGCGTAGGCTCTGGTTATGCAACGGCCATCACATATTGGTGCATACTTGTCATATCGATTTTAATTATTCATAAAAAAGAGCCTTTTTCTAGCTTCGGTTTATTTAAAAAATTTCACCGTATCTCATTTTCTGCCTGGAAAGAAATATTAAAAATTGGTTTACCTATCGGTTTTTCCGTATTTTTCGAAACAAGTATTTTTTCAGCTGTCACGCTGTTTATGAGCTCATATAATACCATTACAATCGCTTCTCACCAAGCAGCTATTAATTTTGCCTCATTTCTCTATATGATTCCACTGAGTATTTCGATGGCTTTAACAATCGTTGTAGGATTTGAAGCGGGTGCTAAACGGAATCAAGATGCACGAAGCTATAGCAGAATTGGTATAACAATTGCTGTTGGCATGGCTTTTGTTTGCGCAGGTCTTTTATTTACTCTTCGAGAATCCGTAGCATCTTTATATACAAAAGATGCAGAGGTACTGGCATTAACTTCTCACTTTTTGATTTATGCAATTTTCTTTCAGCTTTCTGATGCTCTTCAAGCTCCTATTCAAGGTGCGCTGCGAGGATATAAGGACGTAAATGTAACCTTTTTAATGTCCTTGGTATCTTATTGGGTAATTGGTCTACCTTTAGGCATTGTGTTAGCAAAATACACCGATTTGCAGGCGTTTGGCTATTGGGTTGGACTAATTGCTGGGCTCGCTGCAGGAGCAACAGGACTTGCGTATCGTTTGATAAAAATACAAAAAAAGCAGCTGCTAGAGGAGGATAAATCTTCTCGAACGGCTTAAACCAAAAAAGAACGTTCTCAAAAGAACGTTCTTTTTTGGTTTAAAGATGGATGGATATTCTTCCTTATACTAAGACCTAAAACTTCTTATTTATTTAAGGTACGCTCTAACTCTTGTAAAAGCTGTTCCGCACCTTTTTTACTTAACACAACGTTTCCATTACCAAAGGTTAAGTTTTCACGCGTAATTTCCCCAGTTACTAAGCAAGCACCATACGGGCTATACTTTTGTAAAATAATGATATCTTCATCAACATATATTTCTACTGGATCACCTGTGTTGATATTTAAAATACGGCGCAATTCAATAGGAATTACTACGCGACCCAATTCATCTACTTTTCTTACAATTCCTGTAGACTTCATAAAATCCATTCCTTTCATAGTAAACAAATAATATCTTCTCGATACAAATCTAGTCAAATTCGTCAGAGTTGCTAAAACCAAAATGCTTGAATGATGGTCTGATAACGGTTTATAAGTTCTTAAAATATGGCAAATAACGTATTAAATAGATTTATATACACTTTGTATCATATCAATTCGTACACTATTTATGAATAGTGCATAATCTTTAAAATCGAATTCATCCATATATGTTAAAAGTGTGTATTTTATCCATAATATAACTATATATCCATCTTTTACACTACTTTGTACCCATTTTATAACTTTTATTCCGACATAAGACGACAAAATCAGCTATAGAAAAAACGTGTCTTTTCTAACTAAAGACACGTTCATTTGGACCCGAAGTTGTCACGAATAGCTTTTTGAATCATAGCTTCACACCGCTCCAGCTCTACTTTTAATTGTTTTTTATATAATTTAGCTTTCTCTTCTCCCTCATTTGTAAATGTATAATAAACCACTTCTTGAAGCTTCATTCCTTCTTTTTTACGCTTCACCTGTTTGAGGACACCGTCTTCAATCAAGTCATGAAGAGCTTTGTATACCTCAGAATGATTAGGTTTGAATCCAAAAGGTCGAAATTCATCTCTCAACACATCTAATAACCGAAGGCCATACAGACGCTCTTGCTCCGTCATTGTAATCATATATAATTTTAAGAAAGCACGTTGTTTTAATAGAAAACCACTGGATGTACGCTTTTCTCTCATCTCAACTTCCCCCTTCACATACTTGCTTTCATTTAGAATAATAGAAAGCTCTATACGTAATTATACTTTTTTTATTCTACATAATCCTTCTTTTTCACTCAAAATCTCTTTTTTTCCTCACATTTTTTCACTTATTTACGCATTTTTCTCATTCTTTGTAAGCAGGCATTGAATTTTCTTTTTTTCATATATATAGAAGGAATTTACGTGAATATAAGGAGGGGTTCCTTTGAGTAAAAAATATGAAGAGATTGATTGGGGTTCAATTCAGCATAAGGTAGAAGATATGCTTGGAAATCACTTTTGGAGCGATTTAAATCACATCTTGCCAAAGCGATTTCCAAACGTCGATTTATATGAAACCGATAAAGAAGGCATTATCGTCGTTGAAGTTCCTGGACTACATTCCACTAACGACATTCAAATTAAGTTGGACGCAAATATATTAACAGTTGAAGGGAACGTTCCTTATGCTTATGAAGCATCTAAACAAAAGCTAAAGCTGAACGAACGCCATACAGGCGTATTTTCTCGCACGGTCAAACTTCCTTTTCACTACACGGACGAACCAGTTCGCGCTAAGTACAAAAATGGTTTATTGGAAATTCGACTGAATAAGATAGAAAATGATCAAACCATTGCTATACAGTTTGAAGATGATTAACTGCACGTAACAAAAACCCTTCTGCTAGCAGAAGGGTTTTTGTTAGAGCGCTGAACTTAACACAACGTTTCCTTTTGGCGTCTTATTATTCGCGTTCGGTTCTAAAGTAATGGCCATAACATCCCACTTTTCACTCTGTTCTTTTTGGCTCATCGTATAGACCACTGTCCCATTTCCATTTTTATCTGTTACAAAAGCACCTGCCGGGTGAGGCTTATCACCTTTTATGAGCCATACCTGATAGACTTCATTCCCTTTTACATTTTTCAAGTTATTCGCTTGAATGACCACATTTAAATTTCCACCTTTTTTCGTCAGAGATGCTGTTGCTTCACCAGAAACATTCGGCTCTGCCTGCAGCTTCATCGTTTTCTCAGATGTAAGAGGTTCATTTTGAGGAGCAACCGAAACATTTGGTTCTTGTTTGCCTTTGTCTCCATCTTTCAACAGAAAGTAGCTGTTTCCTACAAGGGATAAAATAAGTGCCGCAGCTAATCCAATAATGACGGATTTTTTATTTGATTTCTTAGACGCAGCATATTGTTTTTCATTTTTTAAAGCTATTGATTCTCTCTTTGTCTCACCTTGATCTTCTTCGAATACATTTGCAAGTATTCGCTGTTTCATTTCTGGAGGAGGAGATTGCTCTGGTGTCAAATACGTTAGATCTCCAAGAACTTCCTCCAGTTCTTTTAGTTCATCCTGACAGCTTTGACAGTTTTTTAAGTGCATTTCAAACTCTTTTTTCTCATGGGAAGTCAACTGATCATTATAGTAATCAATTAGTTTATCGCACATACTCATGAATCAGCTCTCCCTTCTGCATCGGTACCTAAATATGTTTTTAATTTCCGCAACGCTAATCGCACCCTACCCTTTACTGTTCCTAATGGGATTTGCTGCTCTTCTGCTACTTTTTGCTGCGTTAATCCCTTAAAATAAACGGATTGAATAATCTTTTTTTGGTCTTCAGACAATTTTGATACAGCGTGCCGTACTCTCTGCTGTTCTTCTTTCCACTGAAGATGCTCGTCAATCTGAGGATGATCATCTTCAATAAAATCAAAAATTTCTTCTGAGAAAATAGGATCGTTTTTTCTTTTTCTCACCATATCAATCGCGGTGTTTCTTGTAATCGTAAACAGCCATGATGAAAACTTCCCTTTTTCATCGCTGTAAACTCCCTTTCCTCTCCACAGCTTAATAAATACTTCTTGAACAGCTTCTTCAGCAATATCAGAGCTATTTGTTAACCGGTATACAAACGAATAAAGAATTCGCTCGTACTTGTCATACAGCAGTTCAAGGGCTTTTTTGTCTTGTTCTTTTATTCTATTGTATAAGACAACGTCGTTTTGCTCTTTCATACCCTTCTCCTTTAACTCTTATGAGTCCTTATTATATAATCGAATTACCTTTGCATTTGGATCACTTTCACATCTTTTAAACGTACCTTTATTTTTCAAAAATGACAAGTAATTATACTTTTTTTATGGAATAGGAGCGAAATTGTCCAATGAAACATTTGATTCTTTTTGATGGCATATGTAATTTATGTAACAGCAGTGTTCAATTTATTATTAAACATGATGAACAAGCTTTGTTTTCTTTCGCCTCTCTTCAATCAGATTTCGGAAAGCAGCAGCTCGCCTCTCACGGCTTACTTCCTGAGCAATTAGACAGCATTGTATATATCCATGGAAAACAAAGATATATAAAATCAACGGCTGCTTTAAAAATCGCCAAGCGCTTAGATGGACCCGTTAAATTTTTATATGCACTTATTATCATTCCTGCGCCTATTCGAGATATCGTATACAACTGGATCGCTCGCAACCGATATAAGTGGTTTGGCAAACAGCAGCACTGCATGCTCCCAACTTCTGATACAAAAAAGCGATTTGTCGATGACTAAAAAAGCTCGGCACATAGAGAAAAAACGATTCCAAAGAGGCATATTTTTATGTTAAGAAAGTCTATTCATAAAAAAATCCGAACTGATTCAACATTCTAATGAAAGAATGCTGAACTATAGTTCGGATTTTTTATCTAACATATGGTTGTATGAGCTTTTTTAGCTTCCACCCATTGCTTTTTTATTCGTTGCTTCAATTGCCTGCTTCATTGTTAAGAAAAAGTCTTGTTCTTTCATCACTTTTAATCCTTCGGCAGTAGCGCCGCCTGGAGTTGTTACTTGCTCTCTTAAAGACGCAGGATCTTTGGTTTCATGCAGCATTTGTACAGAGCCATACATCATTTGAATAACTAAATCTTTGGCTGTTTTTTCGTCCACACCGTAAGCAGTCGTTGCATCAATTAACGATTCTGCAAAATAATATAAAAACGCAGGTGCACTGCCAGTTACAGCCGTTAGCTCATGTACTTCTTTTTCTGAACACTCATGCGCTTCACCAATTCCTTTTAAAATCATTTGAAGCACTTCTTTATGCTCTTTTGTTGCAGAAGTTCCAAGTGTATACAGGGACATCGATTGCCCAATCATAGCAGCTGTATTTGGCATAATCCAAGCGACAGGCGTTTCCTGAGGAAGGTGGTTTTCTAAATAACTCGGACCAATTCCTGCAGCTAACGTTACAACAAATTGCTGATTTAAATGAGTCGAAAGTTCCTTGAGAACGGAAGGATGCGCCTCGGGAGGCATCGCTAAAATAATAACGTCCGAATTGTCAACTTCCTGGCGCCAATTTTGCGTCGTTTGTACGCCGTACGTTTTTTCAACTCGCTGTAACCGACCGATATCTCCGTTGTTTGACATAACCACTGCCTCAATACTATCAGCGCTGCTCGTAACCAAGCCAGCCGCTACGGCTTCAGCCATTCGTCCTGCTCCAATAAATAAAATTCGCTGTTTTTTCATCTGTTACTCCCAGTTATATGTCCAGAATTCTTCTCTTGTTAATAGACGTTCCATTTGCGGATAGTCAGATAAGCGATCGAAGTCAATTGCGTTCATCATTCCTTCTGTTTGAGAACGATGGGCTTTTAACGCTTCAATTTTTTTATCTTTCATCGCTGTTACATCAAAAATAACATCTGGTTCTCCAATATGTTCAATACGATCTTTTGAAAACGCATGACACCAAACAACCGGACGCTTTTCTTTTGGCATACGTTTTACCGCTTGGATCGTAGCTGCTCCCGTGGCATTGTGATCAGGGTGTACTGCAAAGCCAGGGTAATGCGTTAAAATGTGAGTCGGCTTTACATCGTTAATAATTTCTTCAATTTTATCTGCAAAAACATCAATATCAAGAAATTCTAGCGTTTTATCACGAAGCCCTAGCATACGCAAGTCTTGAATGTCTAAAACGTTTGCTAAATCTAAAAGTTCTTTTTTTCGGATTTGAGGTAGAGTTTCACGGTTAGCAAACAGCGGTCTACCCATGTTTCGTCCCATTTCACCTAGCGTAACACAAGCATATGTAACGGGCGTTCCTTTTTGTCTAGCTTGCGTGATCATTCCTGCTGCTCCATATGCTTCATCGTCAGGATGCGGAAATACAATTAATAATCTTTCTTCCATGTTCTATTCTCCTCTCTTTTCTGTTATGAAAACGGATGTTCACTTAATTGAAGGGCAACTGCTAAACGACCTTCAAAGTCATGCCCTGCTAAAAGAAGTCTGCCTTCTTCATCAATTTCCCAATCTGTTAATCCCTCTGCATAAATCCACCCTAAATCAATTTGAAGACCTACACGATAAGGACCTTCTCCAGTTATCTTTCCGTTTGAAATAGTGACTTTACCATTGCGAATAAAAGCCCCAACTGTCATTACTTTTTCATTTACGTGTGAAGCATATGCACCGTTTGTCGTTTCAAGGTGTACATATACGTCTTTATTTAAAAATGTTTGTATTTTTTTTTGAACTGTTTCTTTATGAATTGGTTGCACGCTTGTTACTCCTTTCTCATGTTCATAAATTGTATTGTACTAAAAATCAGGAGCGAATCCTAATGTTTAGTTCTAGACTTTGAATTCCTTTATTCCATCGTTCATAATCATACATAAATGTTAATTCTTCCCAATTCAACATACTGATTTCTTGAATGTCTATAATAATCTCAGCGAGTTCACGGCTAAGCATACCTAGTTCTTTTCCTTCTGCTAGCTTTTTTTTGTAACGATTAAAAGCTGGATCTAATTGTTCAATTTGTGCATAAATTTCATGGATAGAGCCATATTGTTGAATAAGAGGCAGTGCGGCTTTTTCTCCTACACCTGGAACGCCCGGAATATTATCAGATTTGTCACCAAGCAATGCTTTTACGTCCACCCATTGACGAGGATGAATATTATATTCTTCTTGAAAGTGCTTAAAGCCATAAACAAGATCGCCAACCTGCTTTTTAGCAATAATTTGCGAAATATGTTGATCTAGGAGCTGAAGCAAGTCTCGGTCGTTGCTATAGATGTACCCTGGACTTTGCTTTTCCTTACTCCACTTGCTTGCAAGTGCTCCAATTAAATCATCTGCTTCATAAGAAGACAATGACATTTGATAAATGCCTACTGTATCAAAAAATTGCTTTAACGTTTCGTACTGCTGAATCAGCGGATCAGGCAGCTCTGCTCTTGTTTGCTTATATAAAGCGTATGTATCTTTACGTTTTGTATCCTCGCGTTTAACATCCCAAGCGACGAAAATATGGCTTGGCTCATATTGGTGAATCAATGCATGCATTTTTTGAATCGTTACTCTCAGGGCATTCGTAAATTGGCCCTTACTGTTTCTTGTCAACGCTGCTTCATCTCTTCCATAAGAAGTAGCAAAATAACAGCGGCTTAATAAATTAAATCCATCAATTACTAATAGTGTTTCGTTCACATAGTCACGTCCTTTGAAAACTTTGCTCCTTTAGCTTTTAGAGCAAACATACTATAGCACTTGTTCTTTGCACGCGTCAATGAAGTACACAAAGCTCAAAACCCGCCCATTTTTTTCTCTCAATGTAAATGTAGTATAAAGATGTTAAATTGTTGTTATGATTTATTCGTTTGACTTTTAGAACTTTTGACTATCCTATAAAATGAGGATGAAAGATCAATCCTACAAATGAAGGTGAAAAAAGTGAATAAAAACACGATGATTAAAACATTAAAAGTTATATCTGTTGTGTCGCTTCTCGCTTTGTTATTTATCATTGCTTATGATCGTTCCATGTCTACATCCATGATTATTTTGTTCAGTTCGCTCATTTTCTTTGTATTTGTACTTAGCGACTTTTTTTTCGATCGCAAGCCGTGGGGATTAAAAGGCCTTCAATTATATATATCACTGATGTTATTCATCATTGCCATTTTTGAAATGCATCAAGTTGTCAGTTCACTTTGCGTTATTTCCATTATGGCTCTACCAAAAGTTATTGACGAATTAGCTTAAGCGCGAATGATAAATGATAAAATCCATGATCACAATGATCATGGATTTTATTACGTTTTGAGTAATTTTTCAGAGATGCGAAGAGCTTCTTCTATGCCAAATTTACGCACTAAACTGATGGCTTCCTTTATTTCTCTCTTTTTCAAATCATGAGTCGGATTTAAATTTAACAACACTTGAATAACAACTAAATCCCGCATCGTAAACATCATATTCTTTTTCATATCTCGCTGAAATGTATACTGTTCTTTTAAGAGCCGGTCACTTATTGCTAACACTTTCGACTCCGGAAGATGTAGCTGCGCTCCTGCTTCTTGACAAGACCACAATTTTTTCACTCGATCTTCAGCATTCATATTTGCGACTCGTGCATATGTAATATCGCTGTTTTCTTGGCGAATCTCTATCTCTTTTAACGTTGGCTTTAGCACCGTTTTTCGCTTAGAGACTTTTTTCTTGTCAACTCCTGTATCCCTGAGGACTCTGCCGTGAACGGTATAAATGTCGTATTCATTTTCTCTTTTTACATCTTGTTTATTGTATTTTGGAAAATAACCATTCACAAGCATCGTTCTCAACATATCTAATTCTTTTTTTAATCCATGAACTTCAATATATCCAACCGCATGAATTTCTTTGTGGAATTTTTTTGTATTGCTAACACCTTTTCCTGCAACGTGAGCTCTTACTCTTTCTGATAGAGAGCCCGTCGTGGTTCCGATATACAAAAGCCGGCCGGGTTCATCAAAGAAAAAATAAATGCCGGGAGCGGAAGGCAATTGTCCCATTTCTGCTGTACTTAGCAGCTTTTGCAATACTTGCATGACTGCTAAATCAATTTTTGCTGTCATTATTTTTGATAACCTTTTAACATTTCTTCATATACTTTTAGATGCGTATGTACAGTTTGAAGAAGCGGTACGTGTATAGACGATTTTTCAGCTAACTTCAGCAAATATCCTTGAAGGTGGTCTCCTTCAATTTGAGAGCTTTTTTCCATGTCGCGCTGCATCGATGACTTCATGTCATACGTCATTTTGTCCATCGTATTCATATGCTGTTCAATGATTCCTTCGGCTAATGGTGCATCGTAGGCCATCATAATATTTTCCACTTCTTTAAAAAGTTCTTGCACAAATTGACGCCCGCCTTTTGCTGCTAAAACTGGTCCAACAGGTGCGCGCATAAGAGTAGTCATGCCTGACATAACCGTAATAAACAAATACTTATGCCACATATCCTGTTCAATATATGAACTTTTCACAAACGAAGCTTTTGTACCACTGAACGCTTGCTCAATCAGTTGTAATCGTTCTGTGTCCTTCTGCTTAAATTCACCAAATACAAGTCTGTGAGCAGGACTCGTCTGGACGACCTCTCCATCTTGGTTTAAAGTAGTTTCAATAAAGCACAGCCCTCCAATGACTTTCTCTTCCCCAAAAGCTTCCTGCAATGGAGCGACATGAGCCATACCGTTTAACAAAGGTATTACAACGGTCTGATTCCCTACAAAAGGACGGACATCTTCAATTGCTTGTGTAAGATGATAAGCCTTCGTTGTGAACAAAATAACATCATAAGGTCCTTTTACCTCAGATTTTGTAATAGCTTGTACAGGTGAAGTGAAGTCACCGTGTGCACTTTTAATCACAAGTCCGTTTTGTTCCAGCTCTTTTTTTCTGCGTTCTCTGACAAGGAAAGTAACATCTTCTCCTTTTTCCACAAGCCTGCCTCCAAAATAACCGCCAACGCCGCCTGCGCCTAAAACTAATATTCGCATAACTTTTGCTCCCCTTTTCTTTTTCTTTTATTGTAGCACAGCTAGTTTGAAATTTTATAATATTCTTATTTCATTGTATTTTGAGTTTTCTACAAAAGATAGCCATAGCGCTTTTAAAGTTGTTATAATGAATACAAAAAAGCATAAAAATTTACGTTTAGACATTTATCCCCTCTTGGATATACGATTTACCAACCCGTAATCGGAAAAATTCCGATTTAAATAATGTTATTTACATAGGAGAGACTGAAATGAAAACAGAAATCTACATTTTATCTGGATTTTTAGGCAGCGGAAAAACAACGTTGCTTAAACAGCTGCTTCAGCAAGAAAAAGATCGTAATCGCAATATTGCTGTTGTGATGAATGAGCTTGGCCAAGTTTCGATTGACTCAAATGAAGTAGAAGAAGACACGCCCTTAAAAGAATTGCTAAATGGCTGCGTGTGCTGTACGATTCAAGGTCAATTTGAAACGCAGCTTCATTCACTTTTACAGGAGAACACATTGGATGCTATCTATATAGAAACAACGGGAGTTGCCCATCCCATTGAAGTATTAGATGCTTGTATGTCTCCTCTTTTTGCGCATCAAGTTACGATTAAAAGTATTATCACCACACTGGATGCGACAAGATGGAAAGAACGTGGTTCCTTAAGCATTC
This sequence comes from Priestia sp. TRN 1309, assembly GCF_050846875.1. Taxonomy (NCBI): domain Bacteria; kingdom Bacillati; phylum Bacillota; class Bacilli; order Caryophanales; family Bacillaceae; genus Priestia; species Priestia sp. TRN 1309. Next base: position 113,010 of record NZ_JBOZGM010000004.1, read on the forward strand.
AACTTCAAAAACTTCTTCAAGAACAAGTAAAACATGGGGATGTAATTTTATTAAATAAAACGGACATGCTGTCTGAGTCAGAAAAGTCTTCCCTGCTTTTTGAGATTCAATCCATTAACGCTAGTGCAAGGACATTATTAACGACATTTTCCCGCGTGAAGCTTGATGTGATTCAAAAAGCTCAGCTGTCTCAAAAACAGCCGCACCTTAAGGCTCATGTTGAAGATCATCTTCATTTGAAAACATTTGTATATGAGTTTACAAAAAAAGTGGATCTTGAATTATTTGAAAATTGGCTTCGCCAAATGCCAGATACCATTTATCGCATTAAAGGCTACATGCGCTTCACTCATTCGAATGATACGTATTCGTTTCAATATTCATACGGCATGCCTCTATATATGAAAGAAATGATGAAGCTGCCCACCACTCTTGTCTTTATAGGTGAAAACCTCGATCACGCTAAGATGAAACAAGAATTATTTAATCTTGAACAGCAATCTCATTAAAAATCCCGCTCTAGGCGGGATTTTTTTATTACTTATAAACAGGCATTTTGTACTCTGCGCAAAATTTCATATGCACGATTTCCGGCTAACTCTGTCAATTCTTCAAATTTTTCATCTCTTTTCAAATCGAGTTCAATAATTTCTTTTGCCAGCTCAATAATCTCTTCTTTTTTCAATTGTTGCACAGCCATGTAAAACGCCCTTCCCTTTTAGAATTTATGTATATTCTCACATTTATTTTCTATTCATCATTTTGAAAGCAAGTGATTAACCACAAGGCTTTATCCTGTATGGTTAACCACTTGGGATCGAGTTAATCATTAGTTTATAGGACTCTTTTCCCTATTTCATTATTTATGTCACTTTTTCTCACATAGTAATTCAAAAATATAACATATATATGTTAGAATGTATTACATGTTATAATTTTTTGTATTTTTTTCCTTTATAATAACATACTACTACGTACTCAGGGGTGAGGGAGATTGTCTACGAATGAAGCGTCATATCGAGATAAAAAAGTCATGTCTATTGGGATTGTAAAAGAATTAACCGGTTTATCAGAAAGACAAATTCGCTACTATGAGAAAAGAAGCCTGCTCTTTCCGGACCGAACCAATACGGGTATCCGGAAATATTCGTTTTCAGACGTCGAACGATTAATGGATATTGCCGATCGTATAGAAGAAGGAGTTCAAACGAGTGAAATACGCACAGAACTGGCTAAAAAAGATGAAGCGAGAAAAATGAAAGAAGTAAAAAACCAAATGCTTCAAGGTCAGTTGAACGCTCATTTCAAGCGGAAGCTATAAAGTATACATACGGTGACTTTTCCGTCTCCGTTTTTATTTCTTTACAGCAGACAAAAAAGCGCATATCTAAAGATATCCGCTTTTTTGTCCGTTAAGCTGAACGCCCTTTAAAGAATTTCGGCTGATGAGAGCTCATGAACTTAGTTTTAGATAAAATGAACATAACCGACCCGCCCCAAATGAACAAAAAGGCAATCATTTCCACGCTAGAAAACGGTTCGTGATACACGAATACCCCTAATAAAAGCGTCATGGTAGGAGCAATGTACTGCAAAAAACCGACCATCGATAGCGGAATAAACGGGGCTCCTTTAGCGAAATACAATAGTGGCATAGCTGTAGCAACACCGCCTCCAATTAAAAGAGCACTCACATCAAGCGACTGAAGGGAAAAACTTGAAGATCCTTTCACTAAAAGAAAAATAAAATAAATAACTGCAATAGGTGCAACCATCATCGTTTCAATCGTTAATCCTACTTTTGCTTCTAACTGAATAGTCTTTTTTACAAGACCGTACAAACCAAAGCTAAACGCTAAGCTTAATGATACCCATGGGATATGTCCGTATGTAACTGTCATAACGATAACACCTATAGCAGCCAATCCAACAGAAGCACCTTGCCAAAAATTAAGCTTCTCTTTTAAAACGACTATGCCAAGCAAAATACTAACGAGCGGATTGATGTAGTAACCTAAACTTGTTTCAATAATATGATTATGGTTAACCGCCCAAATGTAAACGAACCAGTTGATGCTGATCAGCACTGAAGCCACAAATAAAATGACCGCTTGTTTCGTATTACGAAATAATAAACCAAGCGTCTTCTTTAAAGAACTCATTTGCTTTGTCACAAGCAAAAGTAAAAGCATAAAAACAAATGACCATATAACGCGGTGAGCTAGTATTTCATTCGCATTCACCTCGCCAAGAAGCTTCCAGTAAAGCGGAAAAAGCCCCCACATAACGTAAGCGCTGGCTGTATAAACAATACCTGCTCGTTTAGAATCTTGATTCATCTCTCAACCTCTTTTCTTTATCTCTCTGTCTCTTATCATTATAGATGCATTTACCTCTTTTTTATAGCTTTATTTTGCCTATCGAAATAGCTCAAAAAAAAAAAACGATCGCTTTTAGCTCGACCGTTTTTTATACATTATTTTTTAGGTTGTTTAAATACTTTGGCACTGCGAATATACTCTACGTCTTGTACATTTTCTCGCGCGTTAGCGATTCGAGCCGCAGCAAAGAAATAATCGGATAAACGATTTAAATACTGAAGCACCGCCACATTAATTTTATGCTCACGCTGCACGCCAACAACAAGCCGTTCTGCGCGGCGTGTAATCGTCCGACAAATATGAAGCGTTGTCGCTGCAGGTGTGCCTCCAGGTAAAATAAAACGCTCAATGGCCGGCGCTTCTGACATATAGACATCAATGCGCTTTTCAAGTACTGCTATCATGTCATTCGTTACTTTGTACGGATGATCATCTTTTGCAAATGCTAAATCACTTCCACAGTCAAAAAGCTCATGCTGAATCGTAACTAGCTCTTCTTTTACATCTTTTAATGTTGCTTCATCCAGCTGATAAATCGCTTGACCTACAAAGCCATTTAGCTCATCAATCGTCCCGTATGCTTCCACTCGAATATCATCTTTATTTACTCTTCCTCCAATTAAGCTTGTCTGCCCTTTGTCCCCTGTTTTTGTGTAAATGTTCATTGTATTTCCTCCTTCAATCGATTAGCAATTCCGTACCAAATGTGATCTACTTTCTGGGCATGTGCCGCCAAATGCTGATACGCATACCCGCATTCATCTCTCCACTGCCGCTCTATTGGATCTAAAGGAACAATGCCTTTGCCGACTTCAGTTCCAATCACTATTAACTGTTCCCATACACCGCTGTCTCTCCACTTCTGTATGACCTTTTTAACAACAAGATGCGGAGCCTCCAGCTCGCTATGTATTAATTCCTTAACATAGTGCTCAAATCCTTCTAGCACAATGTAACTTTCTTCAAACTCAATGGCCGGTAAAACGGGGTCTTCATACAAACAATGCCATTTTATCGACTCACTGGCATACTGCTGCTTCACCCATTTTCTTTTGCCGGTAAATGCACCGCCGAATACGAAATGCATGCTCTTCTCTCCTTTGCCTGTTTGTATGTGCACGTTACTGAAAAACCTTCTCCATAAGAAAAAGAAACATCCCAAAGCGACGCTGTCTGTTTAAAATGGGACGCAAGTAAACGCAGTGGTCCGCCGTGTGAAACAATAGCAATGTGACGCAATTGCTGACTAGCCGCCAAATCGACCGCTTCTTCCCAAGCTTCCCAAACTCGGTTTGAAAATCCTGAGAAGCTTTCACCATTCGGAGGCGTATGTTCTGCCCAGTGATCGATCCAATTTCTATATGCCCGTATGTTTTTTAAATCTTCATACGTCTTCTCTTCCCAATCTCCAAAATGCAGCTCACGCCAACTTTCCCTTTTAATCACCTGAGATTTAGGAAAAACAATTGAACTTGTTTCTAGCGCTCTTTTTAAGTCACTGGAAATAACGAGCTCCGGCTCTAGAGAAAGCTCTTTTAATTCATTTTTCCCTTCTATACTTAAAGGCGGATCACTCCACCCTATATATTTTTTTTGTTGATTTTCAAGCGTCATGCCATGGCGAATACATGTGATAACCAAAGAATTATCCATAAAAACGTTTCTCCTCCTTCAATGGTTGCACCTATAACATCTCCTGTTACGCCACCAAACTGCGAACGATAAAACCGTATCCAGAGCCATAAAAAACCGGCAAAGAAAAAGATAATGAATTTATTGTCTATAAAAACAATGAAAATAGCAACTAAGAATAGGCTCATGACGATAAATGCATAAATAGACCATTTGGTGACTCCTTTTTGAAAATAAGCAGCAAGCCCCGTATCTTTAGCGGGCTTATCTCTCATGACTAAGAAAGCGGCTCCGATTCTTGGAAGTGTAAAGACGGTTATACATGCCCAAACCGATAAAGAAGAAAGAGACGTTAATTCATAGATTGCACTAAAGCGCAGCAGAAGCAGAACAATAAGAGAAAGAATAGCAAAAGACCCAACGTGCGGATCGCTTAAAATCTGCAGTTTCTTTTCCTTTGACTGATGGGAAAAATACGCATCACTTACATCCATCCACCCGTCTACATGAAGACCACCCGTTAAAACAAGCGGCAAAAGCAAAACTAAAATACTGCTAACAATAGCAGTGATAGGTGAATAGTGAAGCAGCTGTAAAAAGCTATAAAACATTAAACCTAGTAATATGCCAATCCAAGGCAGGACAAAAAGTGAGCGTGCCGTTCTTTTTTCAGTCCATTGAACGGTTTTAGCCAGTGGTAAGATCGTAAAAAACTGAAGAGAGATTCGTAGTATGGCTATCCATTCTTTCATTTGCTTACACATTCCTTTCCTTTTTTAAAACGGGAAAGTCCCGCTTCTACACAAATAGCCACATCTGCTTTTTCTACAATATACTGATGTAATTTCCCTAACATATGCATATAGCTATATGTCGGCTCCTCTAACACGCCCGCTTCAAACAGTTCATTAGATACTAGCACGACCGTCTGAGACTGCGCAAACAGCTTATCGAGCGCTTCTATCATCTGACGAAAAACCTCTTGTTTACCTTCTTTTGTTTGCCACCTTTTTTCGGTTAAAAAAAGCTCATTGGCAAGCCAGTTTGTGACACAGTCCAAGAGTATAGTATCATCACTTCGAAGGTTTGGAAGAATTTGTTGTAAATCTACAGACTGCTCGATCGTTGCCCAAGGCGTGTTCGCCGCTTGACGTTCTGCTTGATGAAGCTGGATACGTTTTTGCATTTCACTATCTGTTTGCCGGCTTGTGGCAATATAAACAGCGCGCTTTGTATAAAAAGTTTGAACCATGTTCTCCGCTGCACGTGATTTGCCGCTTCGAACCCCTCCGCTAATAAAGATGATCATATTTCATCGAGTCCTTGTTTGATTACGTTAAGTAAATAGTCATTTTCTTCTTTCGTTTTCACAGCCAAACGGATATAGCGTCCATTTAAAAATGGGAAGTTTTCAGTATGCCGAGCTACCACACCGCGGCTTGCTAAATAGATAAGCCAATCGCGCGTTTTAATAGAAGACGGAACGCTGCAAAGATAATAGTTTGTTTGAGACGGAGAAACCAAAAGCCCCCATTCTTCTAGTTGACTCAAGATCCGTTTTCGTTCTTGTTTAATATAATATACGGTTTTTTTCACAAAATCTTTTTCATCTACACATATCATCCCTACTTGCTGCGACAATCCGTTTACACTCCAAGGAGGTTGTTTTTTAGACATCTTGCTAATGATTTTTTCATTTGCCAAAATATAGCCAAGGCGAAGCCCCGCAATATTAAACATCTTTGTCATCGAACGCACAACAATGAGATGTTCATAGTTTAGAATAAGAGAATCAAATGAAGGCTGATGTTCGACAAAATCAATAAATGCTTCATCAATTATTAAGTATGTACCATGATGAGCAGCAGCTTTTACTACTTTCATCCATTCCTGGTGACTATACATAACGCCCGTTGGATTATTTGGGTGACAAATCCATAGTACTTTTATATCCGGAAGAATACTCATAATCAACTCTATATCCCAGCTCCAGCCATTTTCTTCAGCTAAAGGAACGTATGTCACTTCACATCCATACGCTTTACTTGCCTGTTCGTATTCGACAAACGTCGGCTGTACAATCCCCGCTTTCTCTCCTGAAAATAAAGAAGCAATAAGGAAAAACGCTTCAGCGGCCCCATTTGTGGGCAGCACTTGGGCAGCGGAAACATGATGATGAGCTGCAAGTTTATTTTTTAGTTCTGTTACTTCAGGATCAGGGTAACTAAACGCAGCTTCCTTGAATTCGTTCCACTTTTCGTGAAGAACAAGGGGAGCCCCTAAAGGATTTGTGTTTACGCTAAAGTCTTTTAGATGCGACAAATTCTCGGCCCCTATTGCTTTTAAAAAGACATTGGGGTTAGCTCCATGTGTAGGTAATAGCACTAATAACTCCTCCTAACAAAAGATAGAATAACCACGTAGCATAGACCGTCCTTTTCATAATGAAAACAGCTTGTTCAATATGACCGGCTTGCAGGGGAATGAGTGGTTCGCCCATTTTTGCACGATTAGATTCTATGCCTTTATATGTATTAAGCCCGCCGAGTTGAATACCTAAAAGAGCAGCCACTGCACTTTCCCCGTATCCGCTATTTGGACTTGGATGCTTCTTAGCATCGCGCTTAATCAAACTCGTTACATGCCAAAGAGAATATTGGCTTTTCGCTACATTAACAGCGGTCATCACCACTGCAGTTAACCGACTTGGAATATAGTTTAATACGTCATCGGTTTTTGCACTAAAATAGCCGAACAGAAAGTAGCGGTCATTTTTATACCCAACCATTGAATCGCATGTGTTAATAGCTCGGTAAAAAAAGGCTAGGGCTCCTCCTCCTATAAATGCATAAAAAAGCGGAGCTGTAATACCATCACTTGTATTTTCAGCCACGGTCTCTACCGTCGCTCTGGCAATTTCTCCTTCTGATAAACGATCCGTATCTCGTCCCACAATCATGCTTACTTCATATCTAGCTTTCTCCATATCTCCTAGCTGAAGCGGCTTTTGCACCTTATAAGCAGCTTCGCTTAAGGAACGAGTGGATATAGTAGTCGCAATCATTACGCCCTCTACTAAAACACCTAGTATAAAATGAACTCCGTACAAAGCATGAAGGAATAAAAAAGGAATAACTCCTGCGAGCACCACCATACTTATCACAAGAAGCAATCCTTTGAATCGTTTTCCTGCGCCTTTATTTAATCTGGAATCCATCCAATAAATCCACTTGCCAAACCAGCGAACGGGATGCGGCCAATTTTCTGGGTCACCTATGATTCGGTCAATGAGTAGAGCAATCGTCATGGCTGTCAGGTGTGCAATCATCGCTTGTGCAATACTCATTTCTTCACCTCTTTTCCTTAAGTGCCTGCTCTAAGCTTATTTTTACCAGCTTGGCTACCGCTTGACCTAAAGCGGTCATAGAGCCTGCATATTCATATAATGGTCCTTGCTGAGACGCTGCAACTGAGATACTGTCCGTAGATGTTCCCGTAGCAATCGTCTTTGTAGCTGGATCTATGACACCCAGCTGTGACAGCGTTTTTGTTTTGGCTTCTGTAGCGGCAATAAAAAGCTGTAAAAACGCCGCATCCGTTAGCGTGCCTTCCACGAAAAAAAACATATTAATTGTACCGGGAGAGGAATAGAAAGGGACAGCTTCGTCAGCTGTAATATCCACTGCGTTTCCTACTCCAGCCGTTATCACGGAAGCTACTCTTACTCCGTAGCCTTCATAACAGTAAACCGCTCTTTCTTTTAACCAAACCGCTGTCATCAACCCTACGATTTGCTCATGGCGCACATTTTCTTTCATCAAATATTGCTCATACTCTAAAGAAGGAGTATCTGAATAATAGTCTTTATGAACAAATCGATTGTAAAAGGTGTCCGTTTCCGTGATGCCTGTTCCTAAAACGCCTGAGCTGTATGTTTTATAAGAAGTCTCGGTTTTCATGATTAAAAGCTCAGGCCGTTCTTCAATTTTAAGATGTGAAAAGGGACCAATCCCCTTTTCGATTCGAACTGGAATATGGTCCCTCTTTTTATTTATTGTACACCTCAGGGTATACTGCTTTTGCTAAGTCCTCTAAGCCATCTACAATACGAGGTCCTAAGCGGTTGATTTTGTTTTGATCAACCTTTTCAATATTCCCCTCTTTTACAGCAGTCATGCTGCTCCAAGCGGGACGCTTCATAATCTCATTTTTGTCTGCATCATACGTTGCGACAATAACGTCAGGGTTTAACTTAACAACTTGCTCTTCAGAAAACTTAACCCAACCCTTTTCACTAGCCGCTACGTTATCAGCACCGATCATAGTAAGCATTTCGTTCATGAACGTACCTTTTCCTGTTGTATAAATCTCAGGAGCTCCCGATACCTCTATCCATACTTTTTTACGATCTTCTTTTGAAATCGTTTTTGCTTTTTTCTCAATTGAAGCTACTTTTTCTTTCATGTCTTTAATTGTTTGATTAGCTTCTTTTGTTTTACCCGTTAATTTACCAATTTGCGTAATAGAATCATAAACCGTATCAAACGTTGTTGAATCTTTTACAACAAATACCGGAATACCCGCACTTTCAATTTGTTTAAATACTTCATCTGAAACGCCCATACTTGAAGCGTGTGCCAGCACTAAATCAGGATTTAAAGCAATAACTTTTTCTGCATTAACGTTCATATCTCCCACCTGCGCTTTTTTCTTTACGCTTTTAGGATAATCATCGTTGCTTGTGACACCGACTAATTCTTTTTCAAGGCCAAGGGCATATACAATCTCCGTATTACTTGGCATTAATGAAACAATTTTCTTAGGCTGTTTTTTCAACGTAATTTCTTTATCACGCGCGTCTTTTACCTTCACTGGAAACGCAGCTTGTGACGTTTGTTCTGTATCTTGCTTCGTTTTTTTATCACTGTTGCTTTGGCTGCCTGCACCGCATGCAGCAAGTACGATGACTAACAGCGCAATAATGGAATACGAAAGCCATTTTTTCATCTAAATACTCCCCCTATATATTGTTCATTGTGAATACGAAACCTCCACGTTAAAGAAAAAGCAAATGATCATGCAAAAAGCAGCGCTATCCCGTTTTTTCCGCTTTGACTATGTATACTGCTCGGCAGCAGCTTCAAAATAAAAAAGCTTTACTTTCAATTGAAAGCAAAGCAGGTAACGTCAAGATAAGCAGGAAAAGAATCCGTTCACTATACTTGATATGTATGTTCATTACCCTGCTTCACCCTTCCTCGAAGGTTTCACAGCTAACAATAAGGCAGGTCTCCTGACTTACGCACAAAGCGCTTACAGTGGCGGGACCGCGCTGGTTTTTCACCAGACTTCCCTTTTCACTCAATCTTTAAATTGAGACCTTATTGCTTTACGATTATTCACTTGTCCTAGTATACCCCACTCATCGAAAAATGGAAATAGCCATTCTCACAAAAAAAGCTGCGAGAATGCTCTCGCAGCTTAGGGAATTAAAGAGTTGCTAAAAATTCACGGACCGCTTCAGGCGTTTTAGCATTTGCACTGTGCAGGTGCGCAATTTTTTCACCGTTTTTATATACAAGAAGAGAAGGAATACCCATTACATTGTTTTCAGCAGAAAGTTCTTCAAACTCATCCTTGTCAATTTTAAACCATGCTTTATCTGTATTTTCGTCAACGATTTCATCAATAAACATATCCAAACGTTTGCAATCAGGACACCACGTTGTCGTAAAAATCCCAACGCTTAGTGTTTCATTCTTAATTTGTTCGCGAAATTGTTTTTCTTCCGTAAATTGTTTCATTGTGTTACCTCCAGCGTCTATTCGTTCCTTCCTACAATTCTATAGTAAGAAGTCTGACTTCATTATAAACGATTTTTTTATCGTTGTGCTAATGTTTCAGCTTATTTAGACCATAACGGTTTTAGACGTAAAAAAATGCTAGCTTAAAAAAGCTAACATTTCGAAATTGTAGAATGTTGTGTCTATTATCAGCTGAACCACTTAGGCGGCATGTTTCGGTTCCAATAAATTTTCCCTAAATCATAATGCTTTTGAAAATTATCTGCGGCCGCATGATAGTGAAAATTAAACCAGTATCCATCTTTTGGAGGATTTTCACGCCGTACATGAAACCGTATTAAGTCCTGACCGGTTTCCCGGTCATATACATGGAAAATCTTTTCACCGTAGCCAGCAGCAGGGTGCTCGCTTATCTCGAGATTCTGAATTGACTGTTCACGTTCAGTGCCAATGTCGGTCAGCACTTCTTCAATTTTAGGTAACACTGCTTGACGAAATTCATCTTCAATGACAGGACCAATTTTTGTTCCGAATTTTTCCACTGACTGTTTTTCAGCTGATTCCATTGCATACGTAACAAATGATGAAACGTCTTCATATTTTGGTTCTTCATATGGCAAATGAATATCTTCTATAACAGCTGTGACAGGAGTTGTTTCTCTTACATACCCTGCTTTATGTTGCTTGTCCGCTTTTGCATCATCAACGTATAAATATTCTGGTGGAGTGACAAGCCCAAATGTAAATACTGTAATAAATACAATTAGCATTCTTTTTATCCATCTAGGCATTCGTATCTTTCCTTTCTCATCTTTCCCCATATGGTCTTTTCATATTGTAAAATTCATTATCATAACTCACTAGGTATTGTAACATACTTATTAATTTTTTACCTATATTTGCTTATTCATTTATTCTGTCTACGGGCATTTGACGACTTTTCAGTTACCACCTTCCTTCTTCTGTTTGAGGTTGTCACACCGAGCGGAAACCTATACAAGATATTCCTTTTTTGCTGGATGCTCAAACACAAAAGTATTTTTATGTTCAAAAATATATCATACTTTTATGAACTTTAGATGAAATTCATAAAAAAAACTTCCAAAACTTTTTAATTCCTAAAAGGTTTTGGAAGTCTTTTCAATGAGCGTAATTAATTTTACTTTTTTGGTTATTTTTGTATATCAATTGTCCCGTAATGAAATTTTGATGTTTTTCGTTTTTGCACAGTAAATCCATGCTCTTTAAAACGACTGCTTTTCCAATGATCTTTTAGCACGACCTTTTGTTTGGCTACTCTTTTTGCTTCTTGTATAGCCATTGGCGTCAGCGTGGTATACAGTGCTATTGCTTTAATACCGTTAATTCCATTCGATTCCTCAATTTGTTCTTGAAACATAGGATCAAAGTAGACAACATCAAAAGAATTATCTTCACAACACGCCAAAAACGATTCAAAATTTTGATGAACCACGTTTATACGCTTCATTGCATCATTCAACTCTTGTACGTCACTTTCCCAATTTAAAAGTCCTTGTTTGACTAAATAAGCTACATAGCGGTTGCCTTCTAGTCCGACAACTTTCCCACTTTTCCCTACCGCTGCGCTCGCCATCATACTATCCGATGCAAGACCAAGTGTACAGTCAAGCACGCTCATTCCTTTTTCTAAACCAGCAGCTTCAATAAACGGATCACGTTCTCCCCGCAGCCATCTCTTCACTCTAAACATAGCGGAGTTTGGATGAAAAAAAATAGGTTCCTCTTCATTTTGGACGTGCAACTCTACTCTATTTTTACCGACAACCAGCACGTCTGCAGCTTCAAGATTTTGAAGATCTGCAACAGATTTCTTCTCTCTTGTTACAAAAGGTATACTTAAATCAGCGGCTACTTGTTTGGCTTTTACAATCATCTGTTCATTTGTTCGACCAGCAGTCGTAACAATCACTTTCATAACTCCCCCTACACTGTTTGGCTATTTACATAAAGAAAAAGGATGCCGATAGACATCCTTTTTCTTATAAAGTATATGCGATTTTTCTCTAAAAATCTATATACTAGATGTGACAAAAGCAGGACATTTTATGAACAGTGCTGCTTAAAGCCATTTAAAATGTTTTCAAAAATAACTTCTAACGGCTGACCTTCAATTTCATGTCGAGGAATAAAATGAACAACTTCTTTTCCTTTTAAAAGTGCCATAGACGGTGATGAAGGCTCAATGTCCCCAAAATATTCACGCATTTTAGCTGTTGCTTCCTTATCTTGACCGGCAAAAACAGTTACCACTTGATCTGGTTTTTGCTCAGACTGTAAGTACGCTTGCGTTGCTGCAGGACGTGCTAAACCAGCAGCGCATCCACAAACTGAATTAACGACAACAAAAGTTGTTCCTTCTACGTTTTCCATAAAATCAACTATGGCTTCCTCTGTTGTTAATTCTTCATAACCAGCTTGAGTTAATTCTTGACGCATTGGTTTAACTAACTGACGCATATATTCTTCATATGCCATTGACATATTAACATTCCTCCTAACAATCATTCACGCTAAAAGCATACTATAAAAACCAGGAAAAATCTAGCTACTCACTCTTCAAATCCTTATCGCTGTCTCGTTCTCCTTTTTCATTTGACAAAAAAAGATTAAAACCGGGTCATATCATCTAATTTTTTTCCATAAAAATGTCGATTTTTACTATTAATATTCCATTTTTTGTACTATAGTAGTAAATAGTAGTTTAGTAGAAAGGATTTTCAAATTGAACCAGCGATTTAAACCGAACAAACGATTTAAGCCAAACAAACGATTTTATGCATTTTTGTCTTTAGTGTTAGTGATCGTCGCTTCTTTATTTTTTATTACAGAAGCCAAAGGAAGTGAATCCGCTGCATCTCAGCAAGTCTTAGCATCTACTGCATTGCCGCTGAAAGAAGCTGCATCTTCAGCACAGCCTGAGAAGCTGCTTAATACACTTCACCATAATATGTATGTAGGAAATACCGTGAACGATCAAAATCAAGCTCTTACACAGCCTGTTTACCTTACGTTTGACGATGGTCCAACGCCTGATACCCTTCACATTTTAGATGCTTTGCGTCAATATAACGTAAAAGCAACTTTCTTTATGTTAAAGTATCAAATTGACGCTCACCCTGAAATTGCTAAAAAAGTAGCACAGGAAGGACATGCCATCGGCTGTCACGGCGTCTCTCATGATATTCATGTCATGTATAGTGAAGACGGCGCCGCGTTAAAAGAAATGCAGGAGTGTCAAGCGACAGTTAAGAAAGTAACCGGTGTTGACAGTAAGTTAATCCGCGTTCCTTACGGCAGCGTTCCTTATTTAAAAGAGCCGCACCGTACAGAGTTGCTAAGCCACTTTAAATTATGGGACTGGAATGTAGACAGTGAAGACTGGGCACTTCGTTCTGCACCTAGAATTATTCAGGGCCTTGAACCTCATATTCAAGGGGTTAACTCCAACGGAAGAACACCCGTCATTTTATTTCATGACAAATCCTTTACGGCACAGTCTCTGCCGACTATTTTGACTTACTTAAAACAGTCCGGTTATCAGCCTATTAAAATTGATAACACGATGCAGCCTATGCAGTTTCCAACTCCCGCTGCAAAACAGTCATAAAAAAAGATCATTCAAGTGAATGATCTTTTTTTATGCTTTTCTGCTTTCCGTCATTTGTTTCCAAACAGAACCCTTTGCTTCTTCTCCGCCTTCGATACGTTCAATCGCTAGCTTGATTTGTAAATCTACCTCAAATTCTTTGTCATTCTCTGCTGCTTTTAATGCAGGAAGAGCCGTCTCATCCCCTACCTCGTATAAATACATCGCTGCACGCCAGCGCACAAGCTTGTTTTTATCACCAAGGGCTTCACACATTGCCGGAATACCTTCTTCAAAACCTAAATCCGACATGCAGTCTCCAGCAGTACGGCGCACAGTGACTGATTTATCTTTTAATGCTTTGTATAAATAAGGCAGTACCGCTTTTGATTCAATCATTCCTAAGTAGACCGTAGCTAAGCGGCGAATAGATGCTTTTTCATCATCAAGCGCTTTATTTAAAACGTCTAAATCAGCTTCTGTTGGATCCATTTGTTCTAAATGGGCATAGCGCACTGACCAATCGTTGTCTTCTAGCATCTCTTCTGTAACTTTATAGGTTTTACGCGGCTGTACCGTTTTTCCGCCTTCTTTTTCTTCTTGTGCATTGGCTACAAGGCGAGTTAATCTTTCTTGCGGATATGCTGCTGCTAATTCTTCCACTACTTCGTCTCCGATAGCCGCTAACTCTCCGTAACGAACGCCTTGTTCTTTCCATTTCCGTTCTAACACTACATTATCTGAAAAGCTTTGAAGCTCTGCTACCGCTTTTGCGAATCGTTCAGGCAGACCAAATCGCTTTTCTTCATTTCCATCCGTTAGCTTAACTTGCATTGGTACGTTTTTGAACATTTGAACGGACACATTGACCTCACCAAAATGCTCATTCATTTTGTGCTGTTCGCTGCTGCTTTGCAAATCTTCACCAAACGCTGCACGAACTTGCGGCAAAATTTGCTTCCAGTCATATTTAGCATTTCGCTCTACTGCTAAGAAGTCCGCTACGTGATAGACTCCTTTTACCCCTTCTACTTTCAAGATGTCTTGAACAACTTCAGGCGCTGCTTCAGCATTTTTTTCCGTATAGTTATTGCTTTTCCCGCCTGATAGCACTTCGTCTAAATTAATTTTCATTGTATTCGGACTTGGCGTTGGCTCAATTGATTTAATGTTCATATCGTATCGTACTCCTCTCATTAAAATTGTAGCATGTGGCTTATACTCAGTCTAACGACTTGTTTACGCGTTTTCAATTTCTTCAATTAGCTCTGAAAGCTCTGCCCAGCGATCAAGCAGTGCATTTAATTCTTCATTTGCTTTTTCTTGTTCTAACGATAGGTTATGCGCTTTTGTATAATCGCTGCCCACCTGTTCAATTTCACTTGTTAAGCGTTCAATTTCTTCTTCTTTTGCTGCAATATGATCTTCGATTTCTTCCCATTCTTTTTGTTCTTTATACGTTAAGCGACGCTTTTTCGTTTTCTCCGGCTGTTTTGGCTTTTCTTCTTTCACTTTAGCCTGCTGAACCATTGCCTGCTTCTTTTTCACCGCTTCTTCTAATTGATCTGTATAAGCGCCAAAATAAGTCGAAATGTTTCCTTCTCCTTCAAAGACAAGTAAGTAATCTGCTACTTTATCTAAGAAATAACGATCATGCGATACCGTGATAACAACACCTGGAAATTCTTCGAGGTAGTCTTCAAGCACCGTTAGCGTTTGAGTATCCAAATCATTAGTCGGCTCATCTAGCAGTAAAACATTTGGGGATGTCATCAACAATTTCAATAAATATAAACGACGGCGCTCTCCTCCGGACAACTTTTGAATCGGTGTTCCGTGCGTATGTGAAGGAAATAGAAATCTCTCAAGCATTTGCGATGCAGAGATCATTTTCCCATCCGTCGTATGAACAACTTCTGCCGATTCTTTAATATAATCAAGCATGCGTTGATTCAAGTCCATATCATCGCTTTCTTGAGTATAGTAAGCAATTTTAACCGTTTGTCCTCTGTCAATTTCACCGCTGTCCGGCTCAATGCGTCCTGCAATCATATTCAGCAGGGTAGACTTTCCGCTTCCATTTTTTCCGACAATTCCAATTCGGTCTTGTTTTTTCACGATGTGCGTAAAGTCTGAAAGAATGATTTTATTTTCATACGTCTTAGACACATCTTTTAATTCAAACACTTTTTTCCCAAGGCGGCTGCCTGCTAAACTTAAATCCAATGATTCTTTTTCAGAAGAATCGAGTTTTCCCTCTAATTCATCAAATCGCTGAATACGCGCTTTTTGTTTAGTCGTACGCGCTTTTGCTCCTCGGCGAATCCAAGCCAATTCATTGCGATATAAGTTGCTTAATTTTGCTTGAGTTGCTTTTTCCTGCTCTTCTCGAATCGCTTTTCCTTCTAGAAAAGCAGCATAGTTTCCTTTATAGCTATATAAATTTCCACCGTCTAATTCAAAAATTCGGTTTGTAACAGCATCCAAGAAATAGCGATCATGAGTAACAAGCAATACGGCTCCTTGATATTTGGATAAATATTCTTCGAGCCATTTAACCGTCTCATAATCCAAGTGGTTAGTCGGCTCATCTAAAATTAATAAATCAGGTGTTTGAATTAGGCTTTGGGCAATTGACACGCGCTTTTTCTGTCCACC
Source organism: Priestia sp. TRN 1309 (assembly GCF_050846875.1). NCBI lineage: Bacteria > Bacillati > Bacillota > Bacilli > Caryophanales > Bacillaceae > Priestia > Priestia sp. TRN 1309. The sequence goes on from NZ_JBOZGM010000004.1 coordinate 129,113, forward strand.
TGAAAGTTCGCCGATTTTTGCACTCATATTTGAAATTCCCAGCTTCGTTAAGATCGACTGTGCGTTAGAATTGGCTTCCCACGCGTTCATCGCATCCATTTTCTGCTGTAAATCATACAGTGTCTGCTGGTTCTTCTCGTTTGCAGAATCTTGCTCTAACGCATATAGAGCTAGCTCATAGTTTTTTAATAAATTAAGAAGGGGCGTATCTCCGCTGAAAACTTGCTCTAAAACCGTTAAGTCTTCATCAAAATCCGGATGCTGAGGTAAATATGTCACGCTGTAGTCTTTAGCATGAACAATATCCCCTTCATCTCCCAGCTCTAGACCTGCGATAATTTTAAGAAGCGTCGATTTTCCTGTTCCGTTTACACCAATTAAGCCGATTCGCTCATTTTCCGTAATTGTAAACGTTAGCTGATGAAACAGCTCTTTTTCTCCATATGTTTTTGTTAAGTTTTCAACAGTCAGCATTTTCATAATGATAATTCCACTCTTTCTTAAATTGAACTAAAAATTCTTTCATATATGTATGTCGCTCTTGCGCTAGAGACCGTGCTGTTTGAGTATTCATTAACGCAGTCAGCTTTAACAACTTTTCATAAAAATGAGCAATAGCCGTTGATTTTCCGTGTCTGTATTCTTCCTCTGTCATCTCACTTCGTACAGCAATGTTTTCGTCATACAGAGCCGTGCCTTTAGAACCTGCATACACAAACGTACGTGCGATACCAATCGCACCAATTGCATCTAAGCGATCTGCATCTTGAACAACTTGACCTTCAAGCGTGGCCATAGCCGGACGGTTTCCGCCTTTAAATGACATCGTTTGTAAAATATGAACGATATGCTTGCAGTTCTCTTCTTCTACGCGCTGACTCTTCAGCCACTCCCGCACTTCTTCATACGCTTTTTCAACATCTTCCACTAGCTTATCATCTACCACATCGTGTAAAAGCGCGGCTAGTTCAATAACTTCCCGGTTGCCGCCTTCTTTTTTATATAAAAGCACTGCATTTCGACGCACGCGATCGATATGCTGCCAGTCATGTCCCGTCGTGTCATGCGCAAGCTTTGCTTGAACCCACTTTTCCGTCTTTTCTATTTTGTTCATTTGCTCACCTCAATTATATCCACCATTATTTTAGCACAAAGTAAGGCGCTCGTCTCACTGACAGCTGAGCACCCTTTGAAAACCCTGGCTGAAAAATAAAAAACAGATGGAGACCCACCTGCTTTTACAGCAATTCTTTTATATCTTTTTGAATATCTTTTGGTGCAGTTTGAGGTGCGTATCGCTTCACGACTTCACCTTGACGATTCACTAAAAACTTTGTGAAATTCCACTTTATCGCTTTAGAACCTAGCAGGCCAGGTGCTTGTTCTGTTAAGTATGCAAATAACGGATGTGCATGCTCACCTTTTACATCTACTTTTGCAAACATTGGAAACGAAACGCCGTAGTTTAACTCGCAAAATTGTTCAATATCATTTGAACTTCCTGGCTCTTGACCACCAAATTGATTGCAAGGAAAACCTAGAACCGTTAGACCGTTTTCTTTTTCTTCTTCATACAGCGCCTGTAAATCTTTATATTGAGGGGTGAAGCCGCATTTGCTAGCTGTATTCACAATCAACAGTACGTCACCTTGATAGTTAGATAGTGATACGTCTTCGTCTTTAATTGTTTTTGCAGAGTATTCATACACGCTCATTAAAACGCCTCCTTTTCCCTATTGTAATTCACTTTATTTCTAGAGTACAACTGAAACGCTCTTACGATTTGTCGTAAAGAACCTTTAGCTGATCAGTCGTTTGCAGCATATAATCAATCATTTCGATTAAATCTCCTACTTGATCTTCGTAAATGAATCGGTTAAAGGTTACCGCAATATTGTTTTCATATTCGTTTCCTCCAACTTCATGAGTAATACGCTGCTTAACCACTCTTGTTGTTCCCCAGATCCTTTCACACATTTCCTGTATGTTTCTAAACTCAGCTTCTTCAAACGGTTTTTGTTTTTTCAGCTGAAAATGAATATAAACTGTACAACCTGGTTTTTCTACACGGGAAGGCGTTAATTCCGCATGAATATTATCCAAGTCGGTTGATAAAGTTAGCGACGCGGTACAGCAAAAATGCTGTTGAAAAGAAATGCGGTACGTTCGAGTAAACTGAGCTAAGTCTACAAAATCTTCGCGATTCGTAACAGATACTTGTCCAGATAAGTCAAGATCATAGATCTCTCCTTCTACAACTACTTTTAAATTATCAAATACAATTGGATCAAACATTTCAACTACTTCCTTTTTTATAAAATACGAACAGTCAACTCTTCTTCTTTCTTGCCAAATTAATTCATAACATACCTGTTATTTTGTTTTATCTCATAAGAAAAGCGATGCCAAGGCATCGCTTTTCTCTTAAAAAATACCTAGTGCATGTCCATTCTCGTCAATATCCATATTGAGCGCAGCAGGTTTTTTTGGAAGTCCAGGCATTGTCATAATTGAACCTGTTAGCGCCACGAGAAAACCAGCGCCGAGCGAAGGACGGAATTCCCTCACTGTAATCTTAAAATCAGTTGGTCGCCCCAGCTTCGTCTGATCATCACTTAACGAATACTGCGTTTTGGCCATACAGATCGGCAGGTGATCCCATCCGTTTGCTTCAAATTGCTGTATTTGCTTTAACGCTTTTGGAGCAAAATCTACGCCTTGTGCTCCGTATACGGTTTTAGCAATAGCTTCTACTTTTTCTGGAATCGAAGCTGACACATCGTAAAGAGGAGAAAACTGACTTTCCGTCTCGTTCATGACTTCAAGAATTTTTTCAGCAAGCATGACGCCGCCTTCTCCACCTTTTTCCCATACTTCTGTTAAAGCAACTGGAACATTCTTTGAAGCACACCAATTCATAAGCGCTTCTACTTCACCTTTTGAATCTGTTACAAAACGGTTCACGGCTACAACATAAGGAACGCCGAATGCCTGAATCGTTTCAATATGTTTTTCAAGATTTTCAATTCCTGCTTCTAAAGCCTCAATGTTTTCTTCATTTAAACGCTCTTTAGGAACACCCCCATGCATTTTCAGAGCGCGAATTGTCGCAACGATTACCACCGTTTCTGGTTTAATATCTGCCATACGAGCTTTAATATTTAGGAATTTTTCTGCGCCTAAATCTGCTCCAAATCCCGCTTCTGTTACTACGTAGTCGCCTAGTTTTGCAGCCATTTTTGTTGCAATGACGCTATTGCAGCCGTGGGCAATATTAGCAAAAGGACCTCCGTGAATGAGGGCTGGAGTATGTTCCAATGTCTGTACAAGGTTGGGCTTAATCGCGTCTTTTAAAAGAAGAGTAAGCGCTCCTTGTGCACCTAAGTCCGCAACCGTTACAGGCTCATTATCCATGTTGTAAGCTACAACAATAGACGCTAAGCGACGCTTTAAGTCTTGTAAATCTGACGCTAAGCAGAAAATAGCCATAATTTCTGATGCAACGGTAATATCAAAACCATCTTCTCGAGGAACACCTTGCATCGGACCACCTAATCCAACGACAACCTGACGCAGCGCGCGGTCGTTTAAATCAACCACTCGTTTCCACGTAATTTTACGTGTATCAATGCGCAGTTCATTGCCTTGATGTATATGGTTATCCAAAATAGCGGCCAGCGCGTTGTTAGCTGTTGTAATGGCATGCAGGTCTCCAGTAAAGTGCAAGTTAATATCCTCCATTGGAAGCACTTGAGCATAACCGCCTCCAGCGGCACCTCCTTTAATTCCCATTACCGGACCAAGAGATGGTTCACGCATGGCTACAATTGCTTTTTTACCTAATCTATGTAATGCCTGAGCTAAGCCAACCGTCACTGTCGACTTACCTTCTCCTGCTGGAGTTGGATTAATAGCTGTAACTAAAATCACTTTTCCATCTTGTTTTGTGTGTAAACGTTCCATAACGGATAAAGAAAGCTTGGCTTTATAATGTCCATACGGCTCTAACTCGGCCTCTAAAATATCTAGCTGCTCGGCAATCTCTTTAATCGGTTTAATCGTTGCCTCTTGTGCAATTTGCAAATCACTTTTTATTTGCTTCTTAGTTGTCATATAAAAACCCCTTTTCTGCTGAGAATTCTTTTTAAACACTTCATCAAAAAAGGATAAAATCCGTTTTCTGGGGGAGATATGAAGTTTAATAAATACAGGAACAACTGCTCTATAAATTTTACTGAGTTTCAGTCATGCTAAAAAAGCATAGCAACGCTCCAATTTAACCTTATTGTACCATTTCATTTTAGCCATTACGCATATTAATGCTCTTTTTTTTCAAAATTCAATTGCTTAATATTCTGTATATTCCTATAATAGTATATTGTACATAAATGTTGAACCTCATCTTCACGTGAGAAAGAACATTTATACGCGTCATTACTTCGAAATCGAATAGGAGGAATTTTATTGCCTATTAATATTCCACGTGATCTTCCGGCAAAAGAAATTTTAGAAAAAGAGAGAATTTTCATCATGGACGACGTGCGCGCTGTTAACCAAGAAATTCGCCCGCTTAATATTGTTATCCTAAACTTAATGCCGGAAAAAGAAAAAGCTGAAACGCAATTATTACGTTTACTCGGGAACTCACCGCTGCAAGTGCATATTACACTTCTTTACACGGCAAGCCATAAAGCAAAAACAACGAGTAAAAATCACCTAGATCAGTTTTATAAAACGTTTGAACAAATTAAAGAACGAAAATATGACGGAATGATTATTACAGGAGCACCTGTAGAACATATACCATTTGAAGAAGTAAACTACTGGAAAGAACTTCAAGAAATTATGGATTGGTGTAAAACAAATGTGACTTCTACCCTTCATATCTGTTGGGGAGCTCAAGCCGGACTTTATCATCACTTTGGGATTGACAAGCGACCTCTTTCTGATAAATGCACGGGTGTATTTACACATGTTGTATCGAGTGAAGAGCCCATTAAGCTGCTGCGAGGATTTGATGATGTCTTTTATTCTCCTCATTCGCGTCACACTGATGTAGACATGAATGAAGTGAAAAATCATCCTGACCTTGAGCTTCTTTCCTACTCTGAAGAAGCTGGTGTTTATATGGCGATGTCTAAAGACGAAAAGTTTGTTTTCGTGACAGGCCACCCAGAGTACGACGTTCAAACACTGCAAGAAGAATTTCTTCGAGATACAGAAAAAGGACTAGAACCAAAGCTTCCGGAGCACTATTTCCCAAACAATGATCCTGACAAAAACCCTTTAAAAACATGGCGTTCTCATGCCAACCTGCTGTTTATGAATTGGTTAAACTATTATGTTTACCAAGAGACTCCATATCTGTGGGAATGAAAGAACCGATCTATCCCAGTGTTCAATTAAATTACGCATGCTCTTTTTCATGTTGAAACTGCAGCGGCCTAGAAATAAATTAGAAAACCTGCCGCCCGTTTAGAGCGCAGGTTTTCTTTCTTTTTTATTTCCTAATTAAAGCTTTTTTTTCAGAAATCCAGCTTCGACAACAATGATTTGAGAACCCAAAGTTTTTACTCTCTTCCTCATCCTTCTTCATCCTCGTCTAGCTTTGTTTCATCCATTTCCTTCTTTTGTTCTTCTATCATTGTGTCCAGCCATTCAGGCGGCTTTTCACCTTGGTTTTCATTGTATACTTCTGAAGCATCTTTTTCCTCTAAAGAGGATAAGATGTCATGTATATCATTTTGATTGCCCAAAATATTGCCAAATCCCTGACTCACTTTTTTATGACTTCTAAAATTTGTCGGAAAGTTATTACCAAAGTTTACAGCTGAAGCATCTTCGATTGTACCAATATGAATGTCACCTATGCTAAAGATTGATTCTAGAGCCTGATTAGACTCCCTCATTTTTTCTGTATGGATTAGTTTGTAAGGGACACTTCTTTCATTAATTTTAACTGATATTTCAGAAGGACCCTTTTCTTTATTTTTTGCTTTATTATTCTGACTACCCGATTTCCGATTAACATCAGAGTCATTTGTTGTTTTTTTACCTTTCTTTCTCGGCGCTTGATATTGATTCGTTTGCGCAGGAAAAGTATTACCAATATTCAACGTTCCACTAAGTTCCTTTACATCAATATGTTCTAAATAATAAGACAGTTCGTCCAAGTTCAGTGTTTCAACGTTCTTTATATCTAAATGAAAAGATTGGACCTTTTCTTTTGAAAGTTCATTTACGTGTTTTTCTAAGCTTGCGAGCCTTTTTTCAATGTTTTTGAGTATATTCAACACCTTTTCATCCATAGAGTTTGACCCCTCATTTGTTTTAACACTTTTAGCCCATTTACAACATATAGTAGTGTATTAGATAACTTTAATTAATGTCTCATATGTATCGGGAGGAATTATGAAAATAGATCTCCGTTCTCCGCAAATCATTTTTGATGACCTCACCGTAAATACGGTTAAAAACAACGCAGGAGTATTTATAGGAAAAAATATGCAAAAAAATTGGGAAACTACAATCAGCAGCAGCAATTCAGGTTTTGGCACAATTTCGGGAGATGATAATCAACTATCCTACAATACACATCTTGTTCTTGGTGAAGATGATGTAAATGACTCTTTTAAGCAGGCCGCAAAAGAAGCTTAACTCTACGATTTTACTCATCATTTTTTTTAGGGGTTTTCGCCACGGTGGTATTATTTAAAATTTTATTAGAATGACCAACTATTTTTCCAAAACCGTCAGAAATTTGACTTTTATGACTCCATTTATATTGAATATTAACGCCATAAAATAGGCCTGAACTGTTTTGAATTTTATTTACTTTGATGGAATGATAATGAATATTGGCCATAAAAACACCTCACAGACAGCAATTTATTTCAGTTAATACCATATAAAACTCAAATACATGATCTTATGTTTAAATTCTTATCTGCTTCGTCTCTTTAATCATTTAAGCTTTTACGCCTTTTCTATGATATTTACTCCATTTACTATAAAAGTATTCCTCTCATTACTCTTGAGTGTTATTCCTCTAAAATAAGCTAGCAAAAAAACCATCTGTATAAAAGATGGTTTAAGCCTGTTACTCATATATCCTCCCCACTCTGCCAAAATAACCGATTGATAGAATGCCTAATTACTTTTACTTCTTTAACTTTGTGTAACAGGAGCATTGTTGAAATCTATGTGTTCAGAAAAATTGGAATCAACGACGTCATTATCGTTAATAACATTTACCATTTGAGAGGCAAAGTTATTATAGCCAATTATTTCACCAAACCCCGTATTACTTTTCCAATTCACTTCCCAATCTGATTGAGTATTTTCTCCTGTGAAAATACCAGAGTTATTAGAAATATACGTAACATTAAGATTAGTAAATTTTATAATCAACTTTTCTCAACTTCTTTCATCTTCTTTTTCCTAGAACTGAGAAACTGGCTGAGGATTAATATTTTCAGGCTGAGTAATTGGCGTATCACAAACATCCTGATCATTAATGATATTCGTGCTGCCCAATATAGCTGAATTTATAGCAAAACCGTTTCCTAAGTTAAATTTACCTTGGGAATTCCAATCTGGCTGGCTATTTTGACCTGAAGCAATTACTGAATTGGACACCATACTTACCACGTTTATTTGGTTGAAAATGACGGAAACAGGCATTAGTCCATTCCTCCGCTTTCTAAAATTTTAATGTAGTATATGCGTCCGTTTAAAGTATGGTTCAATTGATTTTCTGCAATTAACATGTTCGTTAAATCTATCGCCACTAAATTCATATATGTTCTTCTCGTAAACCCTTTGTACTCCCCTACCTAGTAAGTTTAAAACGGGAGTTTCTTAATCTCCCTGAATAAGGTGAAGCATTCAGGCATCACTTCTTCCTTGTAAGCGGCCATGTCTTGTAGTTTGTATTTAGAACATAGTTTTATCAAATAAAGAAAAGAGATTGAGACATCACGAGATCAATCCAATCCCAGAAGAAACGAACGGGATAAAAAATCGAGTATGAATCGCCTATGACACTGCTGTTGATTTCGGTGCAATACCTTACTTTTTATAGGATGATGTTGAGCTTCCTCGCCGTTTGCGCTCCTGCGGCGAGTTCTTATCTATTTAGCTTTTCTAAACCTTGTCCTTCAACCAATCGCTAGAATCAGCTACATACATAAGGTCTACGTTCAGCCTATCCATGAAAAAAACCGAACGATTCACCGCTCGGATTTTTCTTCAACTAATATACGTTTGTCTCAGCCTCTTTAAAGTTCTTTAATATATTCAATGACCGAATCTGGAAATTCGTTTCGAATTCCGCAATTCCCACAATAAAATCCGCTATATTCGTCTGTCGCAACGTACTGTCTTAAAAGAAACAATGTTAACCTGTTTGGGAGACCGCATTCTGTGCAAAACGCCAGGTATTTGCTGCGCTGTCTGTTTGCTGACATACGTTTCATCCTTTCGATTAACTATAGAAAGCGTTTTCTTATTTATATGGAGCTTTCTTATTAGTTTATGACAGCAATTACGGTCTATCTCCAATTATTGTCGCGACGAGAAGGGCGGAATAAACGCAGAATTAAATTAATTATAAGCACAATAGCCAAAATGTTAATTAATAACCCAAAAATCCCGCCCAGTGCACCCATATGACCAAGCAAACCGCCAAATAACATCCCTGCCAGACCGCCGTACAGCAGTCCACGAGCGAATCCTCCTCGTTTTGAACGGGTAACGCCTCGATTTACAGTTCCATTTCTGCGATTTGAAAAATTAGATCTCGGCTCATTTTGTCTAACGCTTGGCTGTCTATTAAACGACCGCTTCCCCGAACGATACGACCTTGCACTTACGTTATAGTCGTCGTGATAGGAAATATATTCAGCTAAGGGAGATAAACTTAGCGAAAAAATCAATGCTACGGCAATCATTATCTTTTTCATCTGCTTTTTCCTTTCTTCACCTAATAGTAACTGTTTATTATAGTGCGCTGTTTCATGCATATCATACGTTTTGACACAAAAGGGCATTTCAGCTTCATACAAAATTTTTAATCGGGTATCATAACGTTATACTTTGCCCTAGAAAGGAGCGTGCATGTACATGATACGAAGAATTAGTATACTGCTGTTCACACTGTGCTTCTTATTTAATGGAGCCCTTCCTGCACTATGTAAAGCGGAACAAGTAAAAAATGTAGCTGTGCGTGACCGTTTGCTTTATCAAGGTAATAACCATCTAAAGCAAACCGCCCTAACATTTGATGATGGACCGGATCCGCGCTTTACTCCACATGTATTGGATCAATTGAAAAAGCATGGTATTAAAGCAACCTTTTTTCTTATTGGGGCAAAAGCTCATGAACATCCTGAGCTGGTGAAGAGAATGGTAGCTGAAGGTCATGCTGTTGGGATTCATACCTATTGGCACCCCAACTTACTAAAAGAATCGACTGAAAAGTTTCACTGGGAAATTGCCAAAACTCAGGCTATTATTAAAAACATTACCGGGTTTGAAACACAGCTGTTTCGTCCTCCCTATGGAAATTTAACGCAAGAAATGATCAGCGAGCTGCCAAATGAAAATGTCTATGCGATTAACTGGTCTTCTGATTCATTAGACTGGAAGCAAATCCCAGAAGCAGAAATAACCAAGAATGTATTTAAGAACATGCACGCTGGAACAATTGTTTTGATGCACGACGGCGGCCATTGGACCATGGATCTTTCCAACACCCCAAAGTCGCTGGACACCATCATTCCTAGACTTAAACAAGAAGGATATCATTTTGTGACCGTCCCAGAACTTTTGCACATCCCTTATCCAAAAAATTAAGCTCCAACGAGTTTCTGATTTAGAAACTCGTTGGAGCTTTACAATTTTCTTTAATAGAAAGTAAATATGCCTCCCCCTACAAAAAGAGCGTGTCAAAAGATCTAATACAAATCCATCTTAAAACTCAAAAATATGCCTTATTCCTTCAAAACGTTATCATACTAAAGATACAAAAAGAGGCATTCTTTTTTTGTTCCATCACTCTACAATAGAGGGAATTTACGGATAACCTCTAAAATAGGTTTTAAGTTGCATAATTAGGAGTAAATATTACTATAACTACTCTCATATTTTTAGACAAGCTGCATATGTATAAAATGAGAGAGTCGAACGCATTCCACATATCCCTAAATTTCTTCTTCTCACAAAAAAATTGACGAACTTTTTTTGTCAACAGGTGCGTATAGATATGATAGAATTCCTATATAATGACCTGGATTCATTTCTAAACAAGGAGTTTTGACTATGATTAATGAACAAGAGACGTTGTTATTTATTAAAGAACTTGGCCGCTTGTTGAAAGACTATCAAAACTGTTCAAACGCCTCTGTAAAAAGTGAAATATATAAAGATATCGTGTTGTTGAGCAATGTTATCCAGTTAGATCACGTGAACGTTTCTTACGCTTAGAAAATCCTTTTTATTTCTTTATAAATTTCAGTTTTTCTACCATAACTACAGAAAAGGAAGAAAAGAGACGATTTCCATCCATCTCTTTTCTTCCTTTTCTCGTTCTCATATTTTCATGGTTATTTAGAACATAGTTTTATTAAAATTTTCATAGAGTTTTTCGAGTGTCTTCGGTCCAACTATTCCATCTACCTGCAAATAAAGTGCTTGTTGAAAAGCTTTTACCGCTTTGAGAGTGGAAGACCCGAATATACCGTCTGCTCCTCCAAAAAGAGAATAGCCTAAGTGAATAAGCATACGTTGAATTAACTGTACTTGATTTCCTCGATCTCCGTATTCAATTAGCACTCTTGAAACCTTTTCCGTCTGTTTCTCAGGTTTTTTTCCACTTCGAAGCTCCGACAAAGATAAACCGAATGTATATTGAAAATGAGGATAATCTTTTAAGCTTTTCCAATCTCCTCCCCATTCCAACCCGATCCTTTTTCCTACCTCTCCCGCTTTGTTCCATCTTCGATCAATGGTCCAGTCAACTTCTCCGTTGTTATCAAGCAGCGCAATATCAATAGCTAGTCCATAATTATGATAAGAATAGCCGCCTTTGGCATTAGTCACGATACTTCCTGGTGTTGTTCGGCCTTGTGAATATAGTTTGTGCTGCTGCTCTATCGATCTAAATCCTTCAGTGATCACAATAAATATACTTTCTTTATATGCTTGCCTAATGAGCTCGTACGATTTTTCTCGCACTGTTTCATGTACATTCTGCAACTTATTTTCTGCTTTTTTTAACAGCTTGTCTAATGATAAATCGCTCATACTCCCCACTCCTTAACTAGATGGCTTCTCCTTATATATACGTATAAGACGAACTCTAAGGGAGGCATCCAGTATCAGTTTATGCGGAAAGTAGTTAAGTGGTGCAACAGTGACGCCTGCTGTGTAGAGCTGCTGTTATTTCAGTACCCAGTGGCTGATAGCCTTCGCTACTCCGTTATTGACATTTGTATCTGTCACCCAGTCCGCTGCTTCTTTTACAGCTTCCTGAGCATTTCCCATGGCGATTCCACAACCTGCCGCTTCAATCATAGCCATATCATTTAAGCTGTCTCCCATTGCAATGACTTCATCCATTGAAATGCCCAAACGTTCACATACAGTCATGATCCCTTTTGCTTTGTTAATACCAAGTGCATTAATTTCTAGATTCGTTAAACTAGAATTGCTGATTTCAAAATCTGAAATGCCTGCTATTTGTTTCAGCACTTCTTCTCGTAAAGCATCATCTGGAATATCGTAGCCAAACTTCAGCCATTCCTGTGAAGCAATATCTTCTGGAAATTCATCTCTCCATACTTTATCCGTCGTCACAGCCCAGAAGTTAAGCTTATGCTCTTGCGTTAGATTCCACATTTTCTCAATGTGTGAAGCATCAATTAACTTTCGTTCTACAAGCTGTCCAGATTCATCCCAAATTTCACTTCCGTTTACTGTAATAAGGTAAGAAGACAGCTGAAGAGACTGCGCGTATTCACGGCATGTTAAAAGAGATCGCCCCGTGCTTAATACCACATGAACACCTTGTTCTTGAGCTTTAGCAATGGCCGCACGATTTTCTTCAGAAATTTCTTGCTGATCGTTCAGCAGGGTTCCATCCATATCTAGTGCAATCAGTTTAAATTCTTTCTTTTCATTTGTTTGCATCTTTCTCTCTCCTTCTCATCAATAGTAAGTATGACCTTACGGTGAGCATTTGGCTTATACTATGTAACTCTTACTATAACTGTAGCACAGGAGCATTTCACTCTGCATCAGATAAGCGCTAAAATGGTCAATTATTCTATGGGGAATAATTGAAGGAAAGCAGCATACCTTTGCCGTAATTTATATTTAAAGCTTTTCATTTTTATTTATTTCAACTAGAATTTTGGTAAAAGGATGTGAATGTTATGAACACTATTATTTCACCGGCTGACTTACATACTGCATTACAGCAACCCCAACACTCCATTGTGTTGCTTGACTGCCGATTTACCCTTGGAAAGCCTGAGGCAGGAGCAGATGCTTATCAAAATGAGCACCTCCCGGATGCTCATTATTTGGATTTAGAAAAAGATTTGTCCTCTGTGGCTACTTCTCACGGAGGCAGACACCCGCTGCCCGATGTTCAAAAGCTCGCTCAGAAGCTCGGCAACTTAGGAATTAATGCTGATTCCAGAGTCGTCGTTTATGATGAACAAAACGGAATGATGGCTTCAAGAGCATGGTGGCTACTGCGATATATAGGAATTGAATACGTACAAATTTTAAATGGAGGTTTTAATAACTGGAAACAATCGGGATATGAAACAACTAAGAGCGTTCCAGCATCTTCTCCTCAAACTTTTGTACCTTTCGTTCAACAAGATTGGGGAGTTGCAGGAGTTGAATACGTAAAAGAGAATCTTCATAATCCTAATGTTGTTCTTGTCGACTCTCGTGAAAAAAAGAGATATCTCGGCTTAGAAGAACCCATTGATTTTGTAGCAGGACATATTCCAGGCGCCATTCATTCTTTTTGGCAAGATGTGTTAACTTCAGAAGGTTTATGGAAAACAGATAAAGAGTGGAAGGAGATGTTTTCAGCTATTGATTCTCACGCTGAAATCATTGTATACTGCGGATCGGGTGTATCTGCTTGCCCTAACGTTTTGGCTTTAAAATCAGCCGGTTTTCCAAATGTAAAATTATATGCCGGCAGCTGGAGCGATTGGATTAGCTATCGTGACAATCCAATCGAGAAAAACAGATAGACAAAGAAGGCTCAGTCTCACCAAAAGTATAGAGACTGAACCTTCTTTTTTTGTATTTTTCTTATTAGCCGCATGCTATTTACTGAGCCTCAACATAAAATCATGAAGCCGATCTAAGGTAAGCAAGTTTTGATTACATGCTTCGCTATCTTGACAAATATAATTTCCTCGTTGGGTAAATGTTCCTTGAACAGTTCCTTTGATTTCAGCAGTGAACATACCGACTTCCTCGTAGCTGTGGCAAAGTGTGCATATTCCCTTCTGGTTGATAGGCTTAAATGTTCCTTGAATACCTTTTAGCTTCTCGGTATACGAATCCTGCGCTACGATAAACTTTTTGTTTGAGCCTTTATCGACCCAGCTAACATATGAAATGCTCCCTAGATCAATGGTATCAACTGAAGGAATCTTTAACTTTTTCACTTTCGGAAACAATTTTTTAACGCCAGCTTCTGTAAACGATTTAAATGGAATCACGTAAGGCTTTATCGTTTCTAAAAACACCTCTGCTTGTTCTTTATTTTTAACTTCAGCAACCGGTAACAATAACTCTTCCTGTTCCTCAGTAAGAACTTCAAACGCGTTTAATACTTTTTCTTTTGCAAGAGCTTTTAAAGCCTGCAGCACATCGGAATTGTTCACTGTTCCATATCCATTGATAAGAATTTGCGTTTGGCTTTTGATAAAGTTATATTGATCATTTCTTATAAACGCTTCCACGATCTTCACTCCTTCTTCAGGTAATCAGCTACTTTTTACTTTACCGTATGGATTCCTTTTACGAAATGTAAAAAATAAATCAGAAATAAACTATACCTAAAAAAGCGCGGGCATTCAGTCGCCCGCGCTTGATTTTTACCGTTGCGTTTTATATACAATTTTTTTGATGGTTTCGGTTGATAAGAAGTATTCACGGGCTAGCTCCTCGATTGAAGCTCCTTTTTTGAACAACGTCTTAATCTGTTCGTTTCGCTCGTCAATCAACTTTCTTCCACCAGAGCAAGTGCCCCATTTCTTCCTTGCCTTCTGCGGCTTCGGAATATAAATGGTTTCTCCTTGAATATATTTTTGAATTTCACTAATCAGCTCTTCAGGTAAAATATTTGTTGCTTTTACATACGTCATTTCTGCCAGCTCCTTATGTGATTTTGCTTATACAATAAGGGGCAAAGCCGTATATATTAGAAATGAGATATGCTCGGTTAGGCGATGTCTATTACTAAACCGTCCACCCCATGCAAAGTATCGCCTCTCTAATATCAGGCTTTGCATGAGACGCTGCAGTATCCGGTAAATATCTTTTATTCACCATTTATTACACCTCCGCTTTACATCGAATGGAAACCAAGCTTGTAGAAAATTACAATTATTGGCTCAGATTTTATTATAAGCTATCTGCAATCTTGCAGACAATACCTTCTTACTTATAAAGATGACACCGTAAATAAAACGAACTTGCAGTGAGCTCGTTGTTCTCCCTGCAAGTTCGTTTTATTTTTGTTATGAACGCTTCTGCTTTTTGTTAGCTGAACTGCTTTGAACACCTTGTTCAGAAGTGGTCGTCCCTTGTCCTTCTACATTTGGTGAACCTAGCTCTGATTTTGAGCGGTCTTTTTTAATTTTACTCATGTCACTCACCTCCAGTTTGTAGTGTACCCTTTGTACAGCTACATATAAGGAGACGCGTGCTGTTTTTATTGTTTCTTGAGCATAAATAGCCATAGAAACGTTAAGGCTTGCTTTAATTCATTTGGGAGCTGTCCAATCAGCTTATCAGTAACATTTCGCTTATATACACCTTCGCCATCGATTACTTCCCATCCATTTTCTTTTGCAAGCTGTTCAAACTCCCACGGCATCATCGTATTGCAAATAACGTCTTCCCCATATAGTCTTTGATAACTGTTGGTACGAGGCTGAGCAGTTGGCCCAAGAATACCTACGCATGCATATCCTCCTGGTTTTACAACTCGGTACAATTCCTTCAAAGCTAATCGAGGATGCTCAGTCCATTCTAACGCATTGATTACCATAACCCCTTCTACTGATTCAGAAGACAGCGGGAGCTTCATAATATCAGCTTGAGCGAACGACAAATTTTCACTTTTATGCAGCTGCGATGCTTTTTGAATCATTTCTTCCGATAAATCAAGACCGATTGTTTTGTATCCAGAAGCAGCTAGAAGAGATGTCCCAAACCCATCACCGCAGCCCACGTCTGCCACTATACCACCTGATTTAAGATGTTTTTGAACAAATGGAATCACTGTTTTCCGACTTCCGTTTTTCCACATTTCTTCACTTCGGCTATTCCAAAATGATACTTTTTGGTTCCACTCGTCTTGAGCTTGATCATGCCAATTAAATGTTGTCATTTTTTATCCCCTTTGCACTCTTTTCTTTACCTTATCACTTTTTATAATGAATAAAAACGACTATTTCAGCAACCATATAGATGTAAAGGAAGGTGTTTATTTGTATGAAAGAACGTTTCGTTGCAGTACGTAAAAATGCAGACGGTGACCTCTTAGAATTCCAAACGGCTTCAGGAGACGTTTTAACCTATGAAGAAGCGTTAAAGAAAGTAGAAGCTGGGGACGTTGAGCATGTGAGTACCTTTGTAGGGAAAGACGGCGGTACGTATATTCGCAGCATTCCTGACCATGACAAAACAAATAATCTCGATGCATTGCCATCGTTTTAAAGGAGAATGGATATGACAAAAAAGAATAACAAAGGAAGCGCTAATCAAAGTAATCCAAAAACGCAGCACCACCTTGTTGAAATGGGTGAAGAAATTTCAAGCGGGGATAATTCAAAGGGAAACAAACGCAACAAAGATCAGTCTAGTAAAACACAATAAAAAAAGCCGTGCTTTTTAGCACGGCTTTTTTTATTAATGTTGGCTTGGAAGACCTAATGTTGAAAAATCTCCTGTTGCTACGCTTGTTCCAACTGAAGCAACACCTGCTACTAATGTAAACGCTAATGCCATACCGACTAATACTTTTTTCATAATTATTTCCTCCTCTTTCTTTGATTTGACTCTAGTGTATCACAGGATAAAAGTAGATGAATTCCTTTCTATCAGCATTTATCACCTTAAAACCATGGATTTCCTCCATTTTGATAGAAATTTCTCAAAAATTATAATGATAGGAATATTTTAAACAAATAGAGCTTCAAGTTCTTTTTCTACTAGCTTGACGAATCGCTCGTTTCGCTGCAAGGTGAAAATGGTCATAGACTTTTCCATATATTCTTTACCTTGTTCAATTTTACCTAATTTGATTAAGCTCTCTCCTGCTTGGTAATGAAGTTCTCCAAATAAATACATTGATTCATTACTAATGCACAAATCGATTCCTCGGTTGCTATATATCAATGATTCATCATAGTTACTCATATCTCCAAGCGTTTTGGCAAGTGCATTTAAAATTCTAATTTTTATATTTTCGTCTTTTGTTTGGGGCAGCTCATTTAAGCTTTTGAGTGCTGTTTGATATGTATCTAGAGCCTGTTCATACTCTTTCTCTTCATAAAGAATAATCCCAATGCTATTTAAAATTTCAATTTCTCTTTCTTTATAAAACGTTGCTGATTGCTTAGTAAGCTCGATCGCTTGGTACATTTTAGACAGCGCATCTTCTTTGTTGTGATGAATGTAATACACGCAAATACCTTCGTGCCACATTAAAAACTGCTTGTTCAGCGGATTTTGAAACAGGGGACTTTCTTTTTCTTTTACAATGATATTATGAATAGCATCATAATCTCTCTGACGAATATATTGACGAATTAACGATTGAACCGCATCTACGTAATCAAGTCGAGGTGATTCTACACTATCAAAAAAGTAGTTAACATCTACGCCAAGGCGCTTAGAAATTTTATAGAGGGTAATGCTTGATGGATATTCTTCACCGTTTTCAATTTTGCTGATTTGCGCTTGTGTACAAATGTCTCTTGATAATTCTTGTTGTGTCAACCCTGCCATTTTGCGAAGGTCTCTCATAACACTCCCAATTCTATACTCTCTCATCTCTTTTCTCACCCTTACTTTCACATAATATATTCTCTCTATAAACATATAGTGCTTTTATTTAGATAGTCAACTGTAAACACGCTAAAAATTTATGCAATGTTTCGAAATTGACCATTCCCTATAATAGCAAATTAATCTATAAGAGTAAAATAGTGTATTATTTTTCTTCTCTAAAAAATCCGAACGATAAATCGTTCGGATTTTCCTTCAACTAACATATTTTTGTTCCAGCCTCATTTACATTTTCATTTATAAACAGGATATCCAACAAATTTAAAGTCTTTACCAATTGAAGTAACAGAAAGACGCTCCACGTCCACTGCATCCCACATCTTTTCTACGCCTTTTCCTTCTAGAAAAGTAGGAGCTTCTTTTCCTCCTGAAAGCTTTGGAGCCATATACAGCACCAATTTATCAATTAAACGATTTTCTAGAAATGCGGCATTCACTTCGCCGCCTCCTTCAATTAAAAGAGACGACACAAATTTCTCACCTAGTATAGAAAGCATATCTTCAAGATTTACTTTGTCCTCACCGCTTGTGACAAATACTTCGACGCCTTGTTTCTCAAGCTGTTCTTTTTTTTCTTTTGAATAGCCCTGACTTGTAAATACCCATGTTGGGGCTAAAGAATCCGTTGCTAGCTTGGAATCAAGGGGCATACGCAACTTCGAATCCATCACAATACGAATCGGGCTTCGGCCGCCTTCGATGCGAGTTGTCAGCTCGGGGTTGTCCTTAATGACCGTGTTCACCCCTACTAAGATACCCGCCGTTTCATGACGAAGCTGATGTACATCCAAACGAGCTGCCTCAGACGTAATCCACTTGCTGTGAGAAAAAGCAGTAGCTATTTTACCGTCTAACGTAATCGCTGACTTTAACGAAACAAACGGCTTCTTCGTTACAATATACTTATTGAAGACTTCGTTCATTTGACGTGACTCTTCTTCACATACACCTGTTATGACCTCAATGCCTGCTTTTTCTAAAATTTCAACTCCATTACCTGCTACTAAAGGGTTGGGGTCTAAAGTTGCTATGACCACTTTTTTTACACCGGCTTCAACCAGCGCTTCAGCACAAGGACCTGTACGTCCGTGGTGTGAACAAGGCTCTAGCGTTACATAAGCAGTCGCTCCTTGTGCTTGTTCGCCAGCCATTCGCAGCGCATGAATTTCAGCGTGAGGCTCTCCCGCTTTTAAATGCGTACCGATTCCAACGATTCGATTATCGTTTACAATGACAGATCCTACAAGCGGATTTGGATCTGTTTGTCCTTTTGTTGCTTTTGCGTTTTGTAAAGCTATATTCATATAAAATTCGTGATTGATCAAAGAAGAACCTCCTCTTTTAAGTGTCCTGAACGTTTAACTTTGGTGTCTAGATACTTTTCATTAAACTGAGATACATCTCCCCAAAGTGGAACGCGCCCTGATAAAAGTGCACCGTTTTTCTCAAGTGCGATTAGCTTTTTCGGATTATTCGTAATCAGCGTAACAGGTTTTTGACGCAGCACTTTTAACACACTGATGGCCTCGCTATAGCTGCGAGTATCATCTTCAAATCCTAACCCTTCATTCGCCTCTACCGTATCAAATCCGTTTTCTTGAAGAACGTATGCCATTGCTTTGCTGAATAGGCCAATGCCGCGTCCTTCATGATTTGCTAAATAAAATAGCGCTCCGCTTCCATTTTCGACAATCATTTTCATCGATTGTTTTAATTGAAAACCACAGTCGCAGCGTTTGCTTCCGAATATGTCTCCCGTATGGCAGATACTGTGCATACGAATGAGTGCCTCATGCGATTCTTGAAAATCTCCGTACACAAGAACACTCGATTGCTGCATGTCAGCTAAATTAGCTCCTTGCATTTTTTCAATAAGCTCTTCCGTACTTAAAGATCCTTCTTTTACATTATCAGAACGCAACCATGAATACCAACTAAATACTTGTGTCTCTCCATCTAGATTCACCGGAAGCGTGATAGGTCCTACTATATAAATAAAATGATCATCATTTTTTACTACATTAATTTTATCTTTTAAAATTGAAACAACTTTTTCGTTAATCACAGTCATTTCCTCCTCTTATGTGTCTTTCACTTATCTACTCTTTTCACATTGTGCTCAATCTCTCACATGAACAAATATTTTTTCTAGCACTTCACTACATTTATCTTTTTTAATTGATGTATTAGCTTACTAAAAGTAAGTAACTTTACTTGCTTAAAGTATTATATGACGATACATTTATCTTGTAAAGCTTTTATGTTCTCTTTGTTACTTTTAGTAATTAACTTCTTTAATTATATAAATTATATAATTAAAACATAAAAACGTAAAGTAATTTATGTTCTTTAAGTAATTAAATTACACAACACTAGATAAAATGCTGACTTTGTTTTATAATATAGGAAGAGAATGGAGGTAATAACATGGACGGTTTAGCACTCTGCCCGCGTTTTGAAAAGGCTGTTACTATACTAACGAAACGTTGGACGAGTTTGATCATTTTTCAGCTGCTTTCCGGCTCACAGCGGTTTTCTCAAATGCAAGAAGCACTTCCAGTAAGCGGAAGGCTCTTATCCGAGCGCTTAAAAGAATTAGAGCATGAAGGAATCGTCATTCGTACGGTTATTCCGGAAACTCCTGTTCGAATCGAGTATTCGCTATCCGACAAAGGATTAGCACTGGCGCCGGTAATTCAGGAAATTCAGACATGGTCCAGTGAGTGGATTACAAAAGAAGAAGTGGAATAAAAGAAATCTCTAAAGAAATCAGGAAGGCTTCAATATCGATGTGCTCACAGCCGTTTTCTTTAGAGCTCCATAAATAAAAAAGGCATGCTCTCCTTGAGCACGCCTTTTTTTATTTATATTATTTTCCTAATGATTCATTTTGAGAAATAATACGCTGTTTCTGGCTTTTTCGGCCGTGCAATACAAGGTATACTGCTATAGCTAAAAGAGCAACAATGGAACAGAATACATACATTCCTTTATATCCGGCTGCTGTAGATAAAATACCTAATAAAAAGGACCCTAACCCCATTCCAGAGTCAAAAAACACAAAAAACGTAGCCGTGGCGACACCTCGGCGATGAGGAGAAGCTTTTTTTACAGCAATGGATTGAAAACTTGATGTAATCGTTCCAAATCCTAATCCAATCAATGCTCCAGCTAATAAAAACACCCAGCTTGTTGTCGCTTGGCTAAGCAAAAAGATACCGATAGCTAGAGATAAAATGGACGGATATACCACGCTGTTTTCTCCGTATTGATCAAACCATTTTCCAGTAAAAGGTCTAGAAGCTAATAAGCACACCGCGTATACAACAAAGAAAAAGCTTGAAGCTTGCGTAAAGCCCATTTCTTTTGCATACATAGACACAAACGAAATAACACTTGCATATGAAAAAGCTACCACAAGGCCAGCAACAGAAATAGGCAGCGAACGGTATTCAAAAAACGCCGCAAGACCTTTAGCTGGCTGTATTTTATTTGTTGCAGAAGAAGCTGGCTCCACCTCAGGTACACGAAGTACTAAACTGCATAATGCTGCTAAAACAGAAGATACAATCGCAACGGTAAAGACCGCTGTATGACCCAAAGTATTTGTTAACGTTAAGCCTACAAACGGACCCACTACCATCGCTAAATTCATGAACGTCGCATAGTATCCCATCCCTTCTCCTTTTCTCTGTTCAGGGATTACATTTGCAACAATTGCTCCTGTAGCAGTTGTGCTCATTCCAAAACCAATACCATGAAGCACACGCAGCAGCAGCAGCGCTGATAATGAGTGGATATTCATATATAAAATAGAACCAATTAAAAAGATGAAGACACCTATTAATAGGACTTTCTTTTGTCCTAATGTTGTCATCCACTTACCGGCTAGCGGTCTGAACACAATGCCGGAGACTAAAAAAATTGTCACAATTAACCCTAAGCTTTGCTTACTTGCATGAAGTTCATCCGTTGCAAACAGCGGCAATGTGACAGTTAACATATAAAAAATGACAAAAACAAAAAAGCTAGTCAGTGAGACCGCTAAAAAATCTTTTGTCCATAATTTCGATTTCTGCATGATTTTCCTCCTTTTATCTTTTCATTCGTACCTATTTATTAAAACAAACTAAAGCATAGTCCATAAATAATATGTATACGAATTATCTCAACTCAAACTATTATAGGGTTCATATATGTAAGTGTCAACATGTATTTATCGATTTCATTTTTCTATAGAAACAAATCGATAAATGAAACCTACATTCACCATCACAATGAAAAAATCCGAACGATTAATCGTTCGGATTTCCCTTCAACTACATTACTTTTATCCCAGCTTCTTTTAGAAGCGTCACTTTTTTAAATGAGAAATAATTTGATCCGTTACTTCACCAGTAGTTGCGCTGCCTCCAACATCTGGTGTAATGATACCCGATTCCGTCACTTGCTCAATAACCTCTAACAAATGACTGCCTAATTCTTGTTCACCGAAATGATCCAACATCATTTTAGCCGTCCAAATCTGTCCGATTGGATTTGCAATTCCTTTTCCGACAATATCAGGAGCAGACCCGTGCACCGGTTCAAACATCGAAGGATATTTTCCGTTCACATTAATATTTGCAGCAGGAGCAACGCCAATACTCCCCATAATAGCAGCTCCGATATCTGTTAAAATATCTCCAAATAAATTGCTTGCCACAATGACATCAAAACGACTTGGATTTGTTACGAAGAAAGCCGCCAGCGCATCGATGTGCTGGGAATCTGTTTCAATATGAGGATAACTCTTTGCAACATCTTGAAACACTTCGTCCCAAAACGGCATGGAATGAACAATTCCGTTTGACTTCGTGGCGCTTGTAACTTTGCCTTTTCTTTTAGAAGCTAATTCAAAAGCATAGCGCATCGCTCGTTCTGTTCCTTTTCGAGAAAAAACCGCATTTTGAATCGAAATTTGATCTTCTCCTTGATATATCCGGCCTCCTACTTCACTGTATTCCCCTTCACTATTTTCACGAACAACAATTAAATCAAAGTCTTTTGGGTTCGTTAGTGGAGATGCGATGCCTTTTAGCCTCTTGGCCGGACGAATATTAATTACCTGCTGAAATTCTCGACGAATCTTAATAAGCAGACCCCATAGCGACACGTGGTCTGGCACAAGATTTAAATTTCCTACGGCTCCTAAAAAAATTCCGTCAAAGTCTTGAAGCTGCTGTAGCCCATCTTCCG
Source organism: Priestia sp. TRN 1309 (assembly GCF_050846875.1). Lineage (NCBI taxonomy): Bacteria > Bacillati > Bacillota > Bacilli > Caryophanales > Bacillaceae > Priestia > Priestia sp. TRN 1309. Next base: position 151,685 of record NZ_JBOZGM010000004.1, read on the forward strand.
GCATCATTTGTCCGTACTTCAAATAATAATCACAGCTCCAAGGAAATTCTGTAAATTCAAATTTTAATCCCCCGTGAAGCTCTGCAATCGTATGAAGAACTCTAACTGCCTCTGGAACAACTTCTTTCCCTACTCCATCTCCTGGTATATTCGCTATTTTTAACGTTTTCATCAAAAGTCCCCCTGCGTCTTTTTATATAGATTTATACACAATACCTCATGGATTATACTCTTTTGATTATACGCAGGGAAAATAATCATCTCAAGAAAATTCAGAATATACAAACCGTAAAAAAGACATCCCTCAAAGAGATGTCTTTTTCAAATCGGCAAAAACACTCCAGGTGCTTCCCCATGCTCATCGTCATCGAGCCACCATTTAAAGCCTTCCTGTGCAACTAATTTTTGTGCTTCTTCAGGGCCTTGTGAACCAGATGGATATTCATAAAGCGGCAGCATATCAGCTTCAAATGCATCTAATACTGGCTGTACCCACTGCCAAGATAGCTCTACTTCTTTCCAATGGGCAAAAAATGTGGAGTCGCCGATTAATGCATCGTAAATAATTCGTTCATATGCCTCCGGCACACTTTCTTCTTCTCTTGAAAACGTAATACGAACCGGCTCAATCACACCATTTTTTAATGGATTTTTGCTATTAAGCTGCAAAGCGACGTTTTCGCTTGGGCTAATTTCAATAATAAATAAGTTTGGCGCTACTTTATCATAAGGAGTTTCATACAGACCTTTTAACGAATCTTTAAATTCAATGACGATACGAGTTGATTTTTCTTTCATTCGTTTACCCGTTCGAATATAAAAAGGAACACCTTTCCAAAATGGATTATCAATCCATAAGCGAGCGGCTACAAACGTGTCATTTTTAGAGTTTGCTTCTACGCCGGGCTCTTCTTTGTATCCTTTAACAGATTTGTGATCAATTTCTCCGCTTCCGTATTGTCCTCGTACAACATCGCGAGCTACTTCTTGTGCTGGAATTTTCCTCAGTGACTCCATTACTTTTTGCTTTTCTTCTAAAATGTTTTCTGAGCAAATTCGTTTTGGAAGATGCATGGCTGTCATCATGAGAACCTGCAGCATATGATTTTGAATCATGTCGCGTATGGCTCCCGTATGATCATAATACCCTGCACGATTTTCAACACCGACTGTTTCACTTGCCGTAATTTGGACGTTCGCAATGTGTTTGTTATTCCACAATGATTGCAGCACGGGGTTCGTAAATTCAAGCGCTTCTAAATTTTGCACCATCGGTTTACCTAAATAATGATCAATTCGATAAATTTCTTCTTCTTTAAACGTACTGCTTAGCTTTTCATTAAGCTTTCTTGCAGAAGCAAGATCATGTCCAAATGGCTTTTCAATCATAAGACGCTTCCAGCCGCTCGTTTGGTCTAAGCCGCTTTTTTTTATATGCAGCGCAATTACATCGAAGTATTCTGGTGCTACGGACAAATAAAACAAACGATTTCCTTTACTTCTATGAGTTGTTTCTTGCTCATTCACAAGCTTTAGCAGCTGTTTGTAATCTTCTGTTTTGCTTGCGTCTACTGCTTGGTAATGAAACAGCGACAAAAAATCTTCCTCGTTACTTTCCATTTTCCGTCTTGAAAAATCGTTTATAGATTGCTTTACACGCTCTTTAAAATCCTCATGAGATAGCTGCTCGTATCCTGATCCAATAATAGAAATAGTATCAGGGAGCTTTTTGTCTGTAAATAAATTATAAAGAGCAGGAAAGATTTTTCTTTTTGCTAAATCACCCGTTGCGCCAAATAAAACAAAAGTTAAGGACTCCACGTTTTTTCCTCCCGTCAGGTTGTATGTATGATGGATTTTCTCTTCTCCTAGCTTACCTCTGTTTATTTGGGAATATCCTTTTTTCATCAAAAAGGACGCTCACAAGTGCGAGCGTCCTTTGTTATTCACATTAAAATATTTGTCATTCCCCACAGCAGCAAAAAGCTAAGCAAAATGGTCATATTTGAAACGGTCCCGACAAATTTCTGATCGTATTTGAATTCTACTGCGTAAGGTAAAACGGATCCCGCTACGGGTAGAATGAAACAAACTAAAATTGTATACCGGAACATATCTTCAAATGGAAGCAAGAAAAACAGCGCAATTCCTACGCCAAGTCCGATCACGTAGCGAATGCTTAAAAACATGATAATTTTTTTTAAGTAGCTTTTTTGGAACGAAAAATTTAAATATACGCCTAAAAGCAAAAGAGAAAGCGGCATATTCGCTTTAGAGATAATACCTGAGACGTCTAATACATATGCTGGTAAATGAAGGCCTATAATCGCAAGAAGACAAATGATTACATAGGTAAGAAGCGGCATCGATTTTAATACTTTGTATAAAATCTTTTTAAATTCAATGTCAATATCATCCCCTGAGTAGTAGCTGCCAATTACGTAGCATAAAACAAAAATAACAAAAGCATTTCCGACATCAAACATACCAAAGTATTTAAGCCCTTCTTTTCCCCAAATGCCTTCTACTAACGGATAGGCAAACATTCCAATATTAAACCCTGGAATCATCATCGTCAGCATGCCTTTCACCTTTCGCTCATCTTTTCGAAAAACAAAAATTCCGACTGCAGCTAACAGCAAGCCATAGACAATCCCAATAACTAATAGTAAAATAAGCGATCCATCAATTTTAATACTGCTGAATGTAACAATAATCAAGCAAGGCATTGTAATATTAAAAATAATTCTTGCTAAAGCTTCCCCGTCTTTTTGCTGAAGGAGGTTTGTTCGTTTTAGTATGTATCCTAATAGAATAATTGTAATGGAATACAAAAACTGACTGTTAAAGCTACTCATAGACCTACTCCCTTACCTTCTTTTATACTTATTTAATCGATTGTTTTACCCTGTCTTTTTTAATCCTTGTTTCATTATAATATAAGCAGCCTAAAAAGAAACTAGAGAATTGGATGCAGTTTACCTATTTGTCAGACAAAAACAGCTTAGAAACAAACGCAAAAACTTTCTTCTAAATTAATTTTAAAACAGGACATTTTTCTTTTTTATGGAATTTACTTAAAAGGTATGAGTATTTTCATGAGGAGGAAGAAACGTGAAACGAAAAATGATAGCGCTTACTTTTTCTGCTGCTCTTTGTTTTTCCGCTTCAGGATCTCTTGCTGAAGCTGCTAACAAAACAGATGTCATTCCAAATGCTGATCAATCAGCAGAAACCTATTTTGACGGAGCGAACGGGAACTGGCTGACGACTAAAAACCCGGCTCAATATCAGCAGGCTACGCTCTATGGAAACATCGGGCTTACTCCTTATAACTGGGGAAAAGCTGAAAATGAATCAGGCTGGTATCGAATCAATCAGCCCGCTGCGGTTAAAGGAACGCAAGTAAATGGAATTTTTGAAGACGCTCAGTTCGTCATCCGGGTTCCTGATAACTGGAATGGAAAACTTGTGGTAGCCGGCATTCCTGCTACGCGCAACGAAACGTCCACCGATTTATTATTCAGCGATTACGTTCTTAAAAAAGGCTATGCGTTTGCTGCAATTGATAAAGGAACACAAGGAGAAAGTGATCCTACCGATCCTTTTGCTAAAGTAAAAAATGCGCTTGCTAATGAAGACGACAGCGTAGCAGAATGGAATATGCGCTATCGTCAAATGACAAAAGCAGCTCAGCAATACTTGACTACTCATTACTCAGACAAACTAATCAATCCGGCTAATCGAAAAAACCCTGCAAGCGATTTGATTCGCAACGATCATAAAGTACCCACGTATGCAATTGGCATTTCAAACGGCGGATACGTTGTCAGATATGCACTTGAACACGACGATCCAAAACAAACCAAAGAGCCTCGTTTATTTGATGGAGGCGTCGATTGGGAAGGCGTATTGTGGAGTGCAAAAGCGCCAAATTTAATCAGCTCACTAACACCGGTTGTAAACAACGCAGAAGAAGCGCTGTACGGAACGGGAAAAGAGCAGAAAAAAGCTATTAAACAAATGTATAAAGCCGGCCTTCCGAAAGGATCAGAAAAACTGTGGAGTTATCATGATCAAGTGTACTGGGCGGTCACTTTAAACATTTACCGTGACCACTTTGATCCGACAGCTCCAGGAAGAACAAACTGGCACAACTATTTAAACTTTACTTCATCAGGCCTGCGCGACCGTTCATGGGACTACATCTTTGAAAACTATCGCTATCAAACCCGTCCAAAAAGCGTAAAAGAAAATGTAGCAAAAGTAGAAAATACGGGCGATATCGATGTGCCTCTTATCAGTATGACTGGCTCTCTCGATTCACTTATCTTCCCGTCTATTCACGCCGAAGGCTATGAAAAACTCGTTAAAAAAGCTGGCAAGGCAAATCTTCATCGCCTTTATACTGTGAAAAACGGAAATCACGTTGATAGCTTAGTGTGGAATAAACAAACGGATCCAAATCAAGAGCTTCAGCCCCTGCTCCCATATGCTCATCAATCTTTTGATTTGTTAGTAGACTGGGTAGAAAATAAAAAAGCAGCGCCTGCAAGTAAAGATATTAAAGCACCTCAAAATAACCTTAAAGTAATCGACATAAAATCCGGGGAAGAAGTAGATCCTCGCTGAGGTTGAGATATAACGAAGTGAATCCAGCCTAAAGACGAACAAATGAGATACATGAGCTGGACTGCTTGTGACACCGCAGTTGATTTCCGTGTAAGGCTTCGCTTTCCGCGGGCGGCCGCTGAGCCTCCTCGTCGCTTGCGCTCCTGCGGAGTCTCACCTGATCCGCTTTTTCCGCAGGAGCCTTTACCTTGCCCTCCAATCAACTGCTAGAGGGAACGAAACAGATAAAACGATATGTACCATCACAAAAAAACGAACCACTATTCAACATGTTGATTAGTGGTTCGTTTTTCACTTGGGCTAAAATACGTTTGTCCTAGCCTCAGTCTTCATAATAATCAAGATAGAGATGACCCGCTGAGTCTGCTTGCCCTAAAAATACTTTGTCGACTGCAGCACCTTTCTCTTTGAGCTGTTCTTTAACCCACGCTACGCTATACCCCAGCTCATGAACCGCTTCTTTCATTATATTTCCATCCATGATAATCGTTTGAGGTAATCTTGTATGTTCTTCTTTCAGTACTAAATCTTCACGCGTAACGTTCTGCTTTTCTTTTTTTAACAGCACGCTTAATTCGCCGTTTGTTTCGAGCATGGCAAAAGCTACGTCTTCCACATAAAAGATGTCTTTTTTCCGAAGCTGTTCCATGAGCTCATCTACGGTATATTTTTCTTTTTTTACATTTTCCTCAAGAATTTTTCCTTCTTTAATGAGGATCGTCGTCGTCCCTTCCACCGCTTTTCGAAAGCTAATACTTTTTAACGATACGTTTGAGACAAAAATAAGAAACGATGCCCACACTAAAATCGCGACTACCCCATGACTTGCCTGTAAATCTACGTCCATTGAAATGGTTCCCGCAATATCTCCAATCGTAATGCCAACGATATATTCAAAAAAAGAAAGTTTGGATAACTGTTTTTTTCCTAACAGCTTTGTAATAAAAAACAAGCCAAGTAAAATCAGCACCGAACGAAGTACTACTTCCATCCAATGATTCAACGCATGCACCTTCTTTACTAAAATTGATGTATCTTTTATTTTGTGCATATTTGTATGTATCAAAGCAGATTTTCATCTTCCATTATTTACATACCTTTCACGGCAGGTTAGAGTAGAAAGAAGTAGGAAACAAATTGGGGGACTTATGATGAACGATGAAGTGTTAACCATATTTAACAACCAACAGCAGCGCATAGGAACAGCGTCTCGCAAAGAAGTTCATGAAAAAGGCTATTGGCACGAAGCGTTTCACTGCTGGTTTGTCAGCCGCGAAAATGATATAGACTATATTTATTTCCAAATTCGCAGCGAGCAAAAGCAAGATTACCCCGGTGCACTCGATATCACAGCTGCCGGACATTTGCTTCATACAGAAACCGCTGAGGACGGTGTAAGAGAAATTCACGAAGAGCTCGGCGTCAACATTTCATTTGATGAATTGCTTCCTTTAGATGTCTTTAAATACGAAGTATCTCAGCCGCACTATGTTGATAAAGAATTTGCACATGTATTTTTATACTACAGCTCTCACCCTCTTAGTGCGTTTACGTTGCAGCAAGAAGAAGTATCAGGCCTTGTAAAAGCGCCTTTTTCTCACTTTTGCGAACTGTGGCTTGGAAATCAAACAGAACTGATCATTGAAGGGATAACAAATGAAAAAGAGCCAATTCACCGTACAGCATATAAAAGTGAATTTGCTCCCCATCCCAAAGCTTACTATAAAACAATTATTGCATGTATTAGTCAGCAGCTGAATTCAGCAGAAAAAGCTTAGAATCCTAAGCTTTTTTTGCTAAAAAAATCATATATGTTGCACTGCCAAGCGCAACAAGCTTGCCGCTGCTGTCTTCAATTTTCACTTCTCCAACAGCAAGCGTTTTGCCGCGGTGAGACAATGTAGACTTTGCAACTAAATATTCGCCTATACCCGGCCTTGTGTAATTTACTTTTAACTCAACTGTACTGGCACTTTCCTCCTCAGAAAGAGAAGAACGCACAGCCGAACCAACAGCCGCGTCGATAAGCGTGGCAATAACGCCTCCATGAACCGTTCCTCTTCCTTGCAGAAGCTGCGGTTGAATCGTAATTTTCAACTCTGCATATCCTTTTTCAAGCAGCGTTTCTTCAATGCCAATATAATCCCAAAACGGAATCATCCCTTTACTCGTTCGTTTCATTAATCTCATCCTTTACATAAATAAGCTATGTAGGAAATTCTAGAAAGGCTGGAGAAATCCTGTTTTTACATACAAAAAGCGCCTGCTCTTTATCTTTAGCAAGCGCTTTTTATTTCTCTATTTTTCAAATAAAAACTGCACTTTGTTTTCTTTCCATTCTAACTTAGCGTTAAAAGTCTTATCACCTTTTTTAAAGCCTTCAATCAAGTCTGTCTGCCCTTCGCTTAACAGTTTTTTTAAATTAGCCTGCGTGACTGTTTTACCTAAAATCTTTTTCGATACGGTAAATGTACATTTTGTTTTTGCATAGTTTGAGCATCCGTAAAATGAACCTTTATCGACTACTTTTCCGTCGCAAAGCTTACATGAACCAAACGATTTAGAAGAAAAGCTTTTACCTTTTCCCTTGCCTTTTCGCTGAATGGATTCAGTGTCATATCCACTGAAGTTCCACTTGCTTTCTGCTTCGACAGCGTCTTCAATAATTTTAGCTGACAGTTTCTTTGTTTGTTCCATAAAGGCAGCGGCCGATGCTGCTCCTTCTCCAATTTCAGCTAGACGCTGCTCCCACTTAGCCGTCATTTCTGGTGAAGCTAAAATTTTATCTCCAATCGCGTCAATCAATACCTTTCCTTTATCAGTCGCAAACACTTGGTTTTTTTTCACATCAATATATTTACGATCTTTAAGCATTGTAATGATTCCAGCACGCGTTGCTTCTGTTCCTAAGCCTTCTGACTTTGCTAGAATTTTCTCCAGCTCATCGTTATCTAAATGCTTACCCGCTGTCTTCATCAGTGTAATCAACTGACCTTCGGTGTAGCGTTTTGGAGGCTGTGTTTTGCCTTCTTTTACGTCTACCTTCATAACTTTACCTTCTTCCCCTTCTTGAACATTCGGAAGAATGACATCGTCGTCTTTCTCATTTTGAAAAATTACCTTGCGCCAGCCTTCTTGAATTTGCTGCTTTCCTTTTGAAATAAAAGCTGCTCGCTTTTCCACAAGTGTCGTAATCGTTGTGTAGTCGAAAATCGCTTTTTCGTAGTGTGCTGCAATTAGCCGTCTTACGACTAAGTCATAAATTTTCTGTTCGTCTCCTGACAGTTTGCTCGGGTCCTTCACTTGTTCCGTTGGGATGATCGCATAGTGATCGCTCACTTTTTTTGCATTTACGTAGCGTTTATTTCCTAGAATCGAAGGGTAAGGAAGCGGAAATAAATGTTCATATTCAGAAAAAGCGCTCAGCTTTTCTAAAATCTCAGGAAACGTTTCCGCTTCGCCTTCTGTTACGTAGTTTGAGTCTGATCGTGGATAAGAAACAATTCCTTTCTGGTACAGCCCTTGCAGCACATCAAGCGTCTTTTTAGGTGAAAACTTAAACGCTTTATTCGCCGTTGCTTGAAGTGACGATAGGTTAAATAACAAAGGCGGCTGGAACTCTTTTCGCTCCGTTACGAGTTCATGAACTTCCGCGTCTTTGCCTTCGCAAAACTGAGCAATTTTATACGCCATTTCTTTTTCTTTAAGACGCGACTCTCCGTCTTGATGCCATTTGCCTTCATACTTCTTTCCTTCAATATCAAACTTAGCAAGCACTTCCCAAAAAGGCTCTGATTTAAAATTATCAATTTCCTTTTCACGCTTTACAATTAAAGCAAGCGTTGGTGTCTGCACGCGCCCTGCTGAAAAAACATCTGACATGCCATGCTTTTTCAATAAGATACTATACACGCGTGAAGCATTCATCCCAACGACCCAATCCGCGCATGCTCTTGTATAGGCTTCATAATAAAGGTTGCGCGTGTCGCTTTCGTCTTTTAACTGTTGAAACCCCTCATAAATGGCTTTTGGCGTTAACGAAGAAATCCACAATCGCTTCATCGGCTTATGCACACCTGACAGCTGAATGATATTACGAACGATTAATTCTCCTTCGCGCCCCGCATCTCCCGCATGTATAATTTCTGTGACCGTCGGCTTTTTAAGCAATTTTTTTACCACTTGAAACTGCTTTGCTTTTGAGCGCGTCACTTCATATTGAAAACGGTCTGGAATCATCGGCAGCGTGTCAATTGACCACTTTTTCCACTCCGGCTTATAATCTTCCGGGCTCACAAGCTGACATAAATGCCCCACTGCCCACGTTACATATGCTCCGTCTGTAAACACTTCATTCGGTGGAATCTCTAAATAGCCGTCGTGACGCTTCGGCTTGAACTGTGAAGCGAGCGTCGATCCTTGATCCGGCTTTTCTGCAATAATTAACTTCATGTATTTAATCACCTTACATTTCAAATTTCCATGTGAAACTTATTCAGTTTTATTATTTTATCATAGAAAGAGCTGTTGGAGTATGAATGGGGAGAAAAGTAGTTTCAATGAGAAATACATATCCCATTTTAAAAGCGTGTCAGTGTCCGTTATACTTTTTCAATAAAAAAGCTGTAGATTATTTTCTACAGCTTCGATACACATCTAAAATTTTCTAATAACAGCGATTATCCTATTGACTGAAACACATCTCTTTTAGGACATGTTATGAAATAATTAATAGCCAAATATACAAACCAACAAGCGTAATAAACAATGTCGGAATCGTTAAAATAATACCCGTTTTAAGATACGTTCCCCAGGAAATTTTCACGCCTTTTGTTGAGAGAACATGAAGCCATAAAAGCGTTGCTAAAGAACCAATCGGGGTAATTTTCGGACCTAAATCCGATCCAATGACGTTTGCATAAACGAGCGCTTCCTTGATTGTGCCAGCTGCGTGTGTTGCATCGATTGCTAGTGCATCAATCATAACGGTTGGCATATTGTTCATAATTGATGAAAGAATAGCGGCAGTGAATCCCATGCCAATTGTTGCCGCAAACAGTCCATGACTAGCCGTTGCTTGGATCACATCAGCCAGAATTTCTGTTAAACCAGCATTACGCAAGCCGTATACAACGACATACATGCCGATAGAGAAAAAGACAATCGCCCATGGAGCTCCCTTTAGCACTTTTTTTGTATGAACCGCTCGGCTTTTTTTTGCCATCATCAAAAACAGAATAGCAATAATACCTGCGATGATCGAAACGGGGACGCTAAAGAATTCTCCAATTAAATAGCCTAGCACTAGCAAAACTAAGACAATTCCAGATAGCCGGAACATCTTTTCATCTTTGATGGCATCCACTGGCTTCTGCAAATCTGCTACATTGTATTTCTTAGGAATTCTTTTGCGGAAATACAGATACAAGACCATAATACTTGCAAACAGAGAAACCAAATCTGGAACAATCATGCGTGATGCAAATTCAGAAAAGCTAATGCCAAAGAAGTCGGCTGATACGATATTCACTAAGTTACTAACAACAAGCGGCAGCGAAGTTGTATCCGCAATAAATCCACTTGCGATAATAAACGGAAAAACCATTTTATCGTCGAACTTTAATGCCCGAACCATGGCTAAAACAATGGGTGTTAAAATCAAAGCTGCTCCGTCATTAGCAAATAGCGCTGCTACAACGGCTCCAAGAAGAGACACGTAAACAAACATACGCACGCCGTTCCCTCCTGCAGCTCTAGCCATGTGAAGCGCTGCCCATTCAAAGAAACCAATTTCATCTAAAATTAAAGAAATAATAATAATAGCAATAAACGTAAGAGTCGCATTCCACACAATGCTGGTTACCTCAAGAACGTCTTGAAAATCAACAACACCTGCCAGTAAAGCAAGGATAGCTCCCCCACAAGCCGACCAGCCGATTGATAAATTCTTCGGCTGCCAAATGACAAAAATTAGTGTTACTAAAAAAATCAATGATGCTAGTACAACCGATGCCACTGTTTAAACCTCCAATTATTCACAACAACTAATACGCAGTCCTTGTTTTTCTAGCTCTTTTAAACGTTCGTCCTGACTTGGTACAGATTCAAGTATACCCAGAACAAATTTATAGTACTGGCTTTCCTTATTAAGAGAATAAAAAACCCATTGCCCTTTTCTTCTTTCCTTCACAAGCTCAGCATCTCTTAATTTTCGCAAATGTTGACTAATTGAAGGTTGGCTAGCTTGATAGATATCTACGAATTCACACACACAGCATTCATTGTTCTCTATTAATTTCACCATCGAAAGCCTTGTTTTATCTCCCAATAATTTTAAGATTTGAGCTGCCTTTTCAATACTATCTATAGATTTTGTACTCATTAATGAACACCTCCTACTCCCTTTCAGCCGATGTATAATAATGGGCTTATGTATTAATGCTTCATTACTATAATTGATTTCTAACTGATTTACAATTTTTTAGTGAACTAAAAGTGATTTAGTAGTTGTTTAAGGATTGGATTTAAGAAATTATTTTCCCCTACTAATTTAAGTCAAATCTAGCATACGATACTATAGGTATGTTTTCTCGTAAAAATGCTCCTAATGTCCTTGGACAAACATACATACTTATTTTGTCTATCTGAATAAAATATAGAGAAAAATAAGAAAGGATGATTACGATTAAAAAACATTATTCCTATTATAATCCGCAAGATGGTAAATATTATGTAGACAAGCCTTACTCTCTTAGAGACGATAAAGTATCCCCCTCTGCTGCCCCTAAAATCCCTTTAAAAAATACAGCCGATAGAGCTTATAAAATTCCTGTATTCCTCAGCCACCCTTCTATGCTTAATGCTACTCAAACAAGATTTCTTAATCGTTTAATTGATGAAATTGAACGTGCTCTTCTTTTCCCTCGTACACTGCCTGATACGGAGCAATATCCTAATAAAACGATTACAAGCGTTCGCCGAATGATACTCTCTAGCTATGGATTGATTGCGGTGAATATGCAGCAAGTCTTCGCCAATTATACCATGACGAATATTCCCGGCGGTACACCTCCACCACCATCATGGGAAGGTGCTCCGTTTTTACAAATAGAGCCAAGCATGGGTTACCAACGAGGCCTGCCTTTACTTCTTATCAAAGAATCAGGTGTCAATAGTATAGGCGTATGGAATCCATCAGTAGTTCCGTTCTTTATCATTGAATGGGATTCTTCAAAGCCGCTTGATGAGTTTTTTAACCGTGTTGAATGGAGAGAAATATTTCAAAACTGGATAGCTCAAGTGCGAAATGGCTACTTTATTCAAACACAGCCTTCCTATCGATACGGCCCGGATGATTTATAGAAAGAGTTTCAACCGAAAAGCACTTTCGAAAGCTATTTCTATAAAACAAGTTGGAATGCGAGGTGAATATAATTGACTTTAATTAATAGCGGGACATGCGTAGGAGTTCTATATCGAGCTAATGCCGGTGCCTCTTGCAGAAACGGGTACTGTGTTCATAATGGAAGATTAGTAGGCGGCGTCATAAGCTCAAATGCCGGTACCTTAACGGTTACAATAAGCATCGATAACACAAAGTTACAGACCTATAATGGTATTCTTCTAAGTCACCGAGCCGTAAATCGAACGACAGGGCAAGTCACGCAGCAATATTTGTATTTTAGAAAAAATCAATTGGAAAAGGTAGAAGTCACACCTTATACACAATATAGTGACCCTAGCTGTCAAAGAGAAAGTCATTACAACATCCCTGATATTATCTATCCCGGTGAATGTGTAGGAATCAGATATCGGTCAGAAGATGAATGGCATATAGGAAACGGGCGATATCTATATTGGACAGGCCAAGTGAATCACTGTATATTTGATGAACGTCCACAAAGTACAAATAGACAATTTTTACGTCAGATTTGGTACGTACACTGGATACTTGACCCAAAAAATGAACGAAATATTATACCTCAAAAGACCTCTCGAGGACGTGGATCTCCAAGAGGTGAACGTAGAATTTATGCTTTTAAGAATCTGCTTCCAGCTAATGGTGAGACGGTCCTTGTAAAAGCTGCTTCTCCTGTAAATTCTGCTTCTTGGCCTTTTCGTATTATCTATCAGTAAGAAAAACAGATTGTAATCCTTAATGCTATTACAACTCCCATCCTCCACCTAGTTTCCTCTCAAAATCCCACAAATAGGCCGAGGTTAATTTGAACTGCCCCTCCAATGGTTAACCATTGGAGGGGCAGTTTCTTATGACTTTCTGTTTTTATTTGTCCATACGCTTCTCTACTTTATTTCCTTGTACTGCTTCCCTTTTTCTCTTTTTTGTAAGAAAATAGAGGCACTAATCCAAGAGGTAATCGGAATAATAATGGCTACACCAATGCCTCCGCTTAAAATAGAAATGACTTCCGCACAAAAAGTTTTTGAATTGATAATGTCTCCAAACGAATACGACAATCTCTTAAACCAGATAATTAATGTCAAATATCCGCCTACAAAGGCAAAATACAGTGTATTGGTTGTGGTGCCCAAAATATCTCTTCCGATTTTCAAACCAGAATTGAAGAGATTCTTTTTAGTTACGGACGGATCATGAACAAATAATTCATTCATAGAAGACGAAATAGATAGCGAAATATCAATGATCGCTCCTATGGCACCCATAATAATTGTACAAATGGCTATTTTAGCAAAGTCAATTCCAACATAAAGTGAAAAAGCGTTAATTTCTTCTTCCTGTTCTTCTCCAAATCCTTGAATCATTGCATGATGTTCAATAATAAAAATAAAGAGTACTAAAACAGCTAAGGTAATAATCGTTGAAACAAACGCAGCAAGCGTTTTACGATTGAATTTATTAATATAAAATAAATTAATGCAGCTAATGATTGTACAAGCGATTAACGTAACAACAATCGTATTTTTTATAGACAGCATAAAGAGAATGGTGAGAAAAATAACGCCAAAATTCAAGAACAGCGCAAGGAAAGACCGGATTCCTTTTTTTCCGCCCACAATACTCATTAGAATAAATAAAATAAGAGCAAGCAATAGTAAAACGTTCACTTTCTGTTCCCCTTTCTAAAAATAAAAAGAATCGAAAGATAGAGTGTAATGGGAATCGTTAAAACAATGCCAACGCTGCCAGTAAGAGCACGGATTAACTCCAAGGAGAAATTCATCGAAAACGTATATCCTAGAGGAGAGCCATTCTTTAAATAAAGAAGAACCATTGGGATTGTTCCGCTTATATATGAAAAAAATAAAATATTCGTCATAGCTCCCATGATGTCTCCGCCAATTTCTTTGCCTGATTTCAGTAAATCTTTGCGCGCAATCTCTTTATTTTTTTCATATAGTTCATAGACAGAAGAAGTAATCGTAATCGCTACATCCATAACAGCTCCTAAAGATCCTATTAATACCTCACTCATAAATATTTTTTGAGGAGGAATCGTTACAAACTCCATTCCTTCATAATGAAGGCCATTAGAATCTGTCAGTTGCATGACACCATACGCGATTAAAAGAGAAACAAATGTACCTATTAAAGTTGAAATAATCGCTACATGCGTTTTTTCTTTATTACCGCTTACTAATAACAAAGAAATAACCGTAAAAAGAACGACAGCTACCATACATACAGCTAGCAAGCTCACATTTCCTAGTGCTAAATATACATTGAGGGCCCCGATTAAAAGAACAATATTAATAAATAAGCTAATGATTGAATAAAAACCTTGTTTTCTTCCAATAGCCAGCAAAATTAATATAAATAAACCAGCGACAGCGGTAACCTGCTTGTCCCGCTTCACTCCTTCAATCGTTCCATTTAGAGCATGCTGTGAATTCTTTTCTAAGGAGACAAAAAGATCTGTTCCGACAGTATACTTTTGATCATAAGCACCTGAATATGAGTACGTATTCTCTAAATGGATAAGCCTTCCTTTATATTTTCCGTTCATTATTTTAGCAACAATTTCCTGAGAGTATACGGTATCTTTGTTATGATTTAAATCAGCAGATTTGTTTTTTTCTACAACATTCGTCTTCACTACCTCAGCTATTGGTTTTTTATAAAGAGAATAATTGTGGTTTGTTACAATGAGCGCTATACACAAACAGCAAATCCCTAATATGTAGAGAAAAATTTGTTTCCGTGATGATTTATTGGACTTTATTTTCGAAAAAAGGTTCCTTATGTGCTGAGCATACAAAGTAGACATAAATACTTTCCTTTCTGGTTATCAGTTGAACGCAGAGCTTTTGAACATGAAGAGACTGCAAAGAGATCCAAATTCCCTTTGCAGTCTTTTCATTCGTTTATTATGAGCGTTATAGAGCAAGACATACTCCAAGTACACAAGACGCTTAAACCTACTGTTTTTTCCCTTCCGTACTGTATCAGAGAAAAATGAAATTATAGTGAAAACATAGAACGATTTATCTACTTCACTAGTTTTTTATGACTATCTTATATAATCATAGGAATATAAAAACAAATAGAAAACTGGCTGCGCTATAATAAGTTGACTTTATAGCTACTAATTAGTTATAAAGCTCATGAAAAGCGACAAATAGTTGCTAAAAACAAGGAGGTTATTTCATGTTAACGAAAAAAACACTTGTCATGCTTTCTACTCTTACGCTTGCAACAACATGCGTAGCATTCGGCACTCCAACTACTGAAGCAGCTACTAAAGATGCCTACTCACAAAAAATTGAAGCTAAAGCAGAAACGAGGCCTACGCTTCGTAAAGGTTCCCACTCTAGCTACGTAAGAGACTTACAGCAAAGCTTAAAGGATGTGAAGTATAACACATCAGTTGATGGCATTTTCGGTACGCGAACGCAAACTGTAGTAAAAGAATTTCAAACCGATCACCGCTTGTCTCCAGATGGTATTGTTGGCCCCTTAACATGGGCAGCTTTAGATGAGAACAAGGTAGAAAGAAAGCAATTTCCTGTCAGCACGGCTATTGCATTCGGTAAAAAAGAACTCGGTGACAACATTGTCTTCAGTACAGACGACCGCTTACGGAAAGATAACAACGATAAAGCTTACTATAGATTCGTAGCAAAAAATAAAGACTGGATGGATCAAGGGGGATCAGGTACCATAGGCTGGTATCATATTTACAAAAGTGGAGATGTGATTGAAGAATCCAATTAAATCTATTTGCAGATAACCGTTCGAAAAAAGCCTTTATAATCACTCTTTTGAGTGATTTACTGCCCGCCTTACAGAATGCTAAAATTTAAAGGAATCATTCCGTAGGTATTTTACTTGAACAAGAACAGCTGCTACTCCCCGTAGCTGTTCTTGTTATTTTTTTAAGTAAACATACAAAAAGCAGCATGTAAACATTCCACACGCTGCTTTTTGCAATTACATGACTACTCTGCGGGTCGAGGTCCTGCTTCTCGTCCTGAGCTTTCTACCGTTAGTATTGGCCGAACGGTGACATCTTCATTTACACGAATTTGGCACGATAAGCGCAAATGATCTTCAATTGAACTTTCTGAGTATGCATTTTTCTCCACGTGTGTTAAATCACAATATTCACCTTCGAGCACTTCTACCCTGCAAGTCGTGCATTTAGCTTTCCCGCCGCACCGATGAAGAATATTTGTACCGTTGTCTTCAAGTGCCAAGACAAGCTTTTTTCCTTTTGCCACTTCAAAACTTCCGTATCCTAAAACGGTTACTCTTGGCATATATCTCCCTCTTTCCCTCTACTGTATCCAAGCGATTTGAATTACACTCTATGCAGTTTTTTTGTTGCATGCCTAAGTTGCAATCCATTATTTCTACTGATTGCGACGTCTGTTTGTACGTTACGGACCCCTTTTACATGCCTAGATCCAATTAAGAAGACCATCGTTTTGTAATACGGCAACCAAAACGACAAGCCCAAGTATAATAACAGGTATTAGTGCCTTTAAAATTTGATACTTAGATAATTCTATGCGCTGAGGCTCCTTTAACAAATGACTTTGATTTAACTCAGTATTGCTTTCACTTTCTTTATGATTCATGTTCCTCTGCCTTTCTATTTTTTTATAGTGCGGTTCGTATCTACTTCTGCTGAAATAACAAAACTAGACACAAGGTTTCTTCATAAAAACCATCTTAACCTTTTTAAGAACATGCTATACTAACAATTCTGTTTTAAAATAAGTCTCTATCATATGTTTTAAACAAACAAATTCACCTTATTTCCCTTCTTAATAGCGTTTCTCACATCGCTAAACGCACAAGCAAGGTCGTTATTTATAATCAAAAGTAAAACCCCATAACGAGTCATGAGGTTTTACTTCGTACGTTGGTTTTTTGGAATTTTAATTTGTTTAATATCTCCCAGCACATAAATATAAAAAATTAAGCCTAGCAACAATACAATTCCCGCTACCATAAAGCTTAGGTTAAAAGAACCTGTTTTATCTAAAAGGTACCCTGTTAAAGCTGTAGCTATAATTCCTCCAAACAAATTATTAGCTAAATTAACAATAGAACTAAGAAGGGAAATAGAGCCTGCAGGTGCAATCTCTGCAGAAATAGACCAGCCGATTGGTGCGGTTGCAGATATACCTGCCAGTCCAATCGAGATACAAATCATCGCTAAGACGACACTATTAGTGAAAATAGAGCCTAAAAAAACAAACCCTAAGCATAATCCTATAACAATGATGGTGCGATATACTTTTTGACTGTCATAACCTTTTTTTATGAGGTAATCAACAAGCCACCCGCCTACTAAAATGCCAGCAAATGTAGCAATTAGCCAAGGTACTGCCGTAAGCAGGCCCGATGACATGATATCCATACCGTATTTTTCTTTTAAAAAAGTTGGCAGCCACGTTAACAGTAAATTAAACGTATATCCATAGCCTGTAAACCCAATCATTAGCCCCCAAACTTTTCGATTCGTAAATAATACTTTCAAGGTATGTAAAAATTTTGATGTTTGCTCATCGTTTGCATTTAGATTATTTTCTTGAATATACTTCAACTCATCATCTGATATGCGTCTATGCTTTTCTGGCTTTTCGTAATAAAACCAAAACAGCAGCGTAAACAGCACGTTTATAATTCCAATGGATAAAAATGCTGTGCGCCAATCAAATTTGGTGATGAGAAATGCTACAAGAGGCGCGCCAAGTACATTTGAAAATTTGGCCGCTGAATCAAACAAAGAATTTGGTAAGCTTCTTTCATTTGGAGGAAACCATAGCGACGTAGCTTTTGATGCTGCCGGAAATGCAGAAGCACTCATTATTCCTATTAAAAATCGGACAATATAGAGAAGAAGTTTTCCTTGCAAAAAAGCCATCGACATCGTTAATAAACTCCAAATCACCATACCGACTCTTGTCACCCATGCTACTCCGAACCGATCAAGCAAGCTTCCCGCAGGTATTTGCATGATCGTATAAGAATACGTATAAATGGAAAAGACAATTCCAAGCTCTGTTCCCGTTAAGTGAAATGCATCTTGTATTGCAGGAGCGGCCACTGACACCGCTACACGATCAAAATAGTTTAAAATAATCATACTGCTTAACAAAGATGAAATGAACCATCGTGTGCGTCCTGTTCGCTTTACTGTATGTTCACTCATAGCTAGCTCCTTTCATCAGTAGTTTGTTCGTTTTATTACCGTAGCATTCTACTTAATACCGCAGCTAGAAGACACTACATAAAACCTAAGCTCACCCTACCCATAAAAAATCCGAACGATGAATCGAGATTCTCAATCAAGAATCTTGATTCATTGTTCGGATCTTCTTTCACCAAAAATACTTCTGTCCAGCCTTTTTTCTCGCTAACAGTCTATTTTGCTGAAAGCTCATCTTCCGTTACCCACTTATGATTTTTCACTTTCTCTCCGCCTGTAGTCGGCGTGTAGTCTACCATATATACCGTTGTTTTTTCGGCTGAATCAATCGTTGCTTTTGCCCCTTTCATACCTTTCATATGATCTGCTTCAAGCGTCACTTCGCTGCCTGGCTTTAACTGCTCGTTACCCGCACCTTTTATTTCTTCTTGAATAACCCACTTATGATTTTTTACTTTTTCCCCGCCAGTCTTTGGCGTATACGAAACGGTATAGGCCGTAGTATCGTAAGCACCAACAATCGTTGCTTCAGCCCCGTTCATGCCTTTCATATGATCAGCTTTCATAATGGCTTTATCTCCAACTTTATATGTTGGATTTTCAGCTTGCTTTAATCCTTTTGGAACCTCTCCTGAACTAGAGTGATTCATCTCTGAGTGATCGTGCATGGATTCATTTTTGTCAGCTGAAGGCTTTTCGTGACTAGAATCGTTTCCGCATCCGCTTAGTCCAATAATGACAGATGCACCAAGAATAAATAGCTGTTTTTTCATAACAGTCCCTCTTTTCCACCTAATAAATTTTAAAATAAAAATCCTTTAATCCTTAGAAACAACTTATCTTTGCATACTCTTCTTCTTTTCTTTATTGTAGCCAGACTTTGTGCAGATTTTGTGAAGATGAAGGTAATTAGGTACGAAAATTTCCTGTGCCTAAAAAAGGCCTTCGTATGAAACACTTACCACTAGGAAAAAGTATAAAAATAAAAGGAGGAAAGAAACATGCTAAAAATACGCTTTGCTCTATCCTCACTCTTACTTGTAGTTAGCTTGGTGATGGGAGCCCCCTTTGCTTCCGCACAGTCCACGCTCTCACCTAGCGTACAAAAGATAGAAGTAACGTCCATTAAAATGAAAACACTCAAAACGTTTATCGATGAACAAGATATGAATACATTCACCAATAGTATAAAAAAGGCTGAGCGCATGAAACTTCTCTTAGATGAAGAATCTGCTGGGAGCATCGATTGCAAAATGACCATTACCTATGGAGATGGTTCTAGCCGTCATTATTTCATTTGGATTATGGATGATGGACGTGATGTGTTAATTGCTCAGCAAAAGCATCCAGAAGACCTTCATCTTAAAGGGTATGAATTGAATCAAAAAAATTCCTTGCACCTGACAAAGCTGCTAAAGAATATTCTTTAGCAGCTTTGCTTTTGGATCACTTTCACCGAGAGTGGCTCGATGACTCCAATATTTTTTAGTTTATATTTCCCACACAGCATATACTGCTATAACGGCAAGCACGTACAAAATAGCTGAGATGATCCACTTTTTCATACCTTATAGCCTCACTCTCTGCAATCGCAGTGCATTTAATACAACCGATACGGAACTAAAAGCCATCGCGGCACCAGCAACCCAAGGAGCTAACAGCCCAACTGCTGCAATTGGAATACCGAGCGTGTTATAACCCATCGCCCAGAATAGATTTTGCTTGATATTAGAAATCGTTTTTCTACTCATTTCAATCGCATCTGCAATGCTCATCAAGTCTCCTCGCATCAGCGTAATATCAGCGGCTTCCATCGCTACATCCGTTCCTGTTCCGATGGCCATTCCAATATCAGCTAACGCAAGTGCAGGAGCATCGTTAATACCGTCTCCTACCATTGCGACTTTTTTACCTTGCTGCTGAAGCTTTTTCACTTCTTCTGCTTTGCCTTCTGGCAACACTTCTGCTATAACGTGCTCAATACCCGCTTGCATCGCAATAGCCTGAGCTGTTTGACGATTATCTCCGGTAATCATCATCACTTCTAAGCCCATCTCTTTTAACCTAGAAACTGCTTCTTTAGAAGTCTCTTTAATAGTGTCTGCAACAGCAAGCATGCCGGCATATTTTCCGTCAAGAGCAACGAGCATGGCCGTTTTTCCTTCTCGTTCTAAATTTGTCATTTCTTCTAAAGCTGCATCAATATTCACTTTATGTTGGTTCATAAGCTTTCTTGTTCCTACTAACAGCTCTCGTTCTTGTACAGTTGCCCTTACTCCATGCCCTGGAATCGCTTCAAAAGATAACGGATCTTGAATTTCTATACCTTTATTTTTTATACCTGCTACGAGTGCTTGAGCTAGAGGATGCTCCGATAAACGCTCAGCTGATGCAACTAACTGTAATAGCTCATTTTCTTCGTAGCCCTGTGCAATACGTACATCGGTTAGCTCAGGCGTTCCATTTGTAACAGTTCCCGTTTTATCTAAAAGAATCGTATCGATTTTATGCGTCGCTTCTAAATGCTCGCCGCCTTTAAACAAAATACCAAATTCTGCTGCGCGGCCCGACCCCGCCATAATGGAAGTTGGAGTAGCTAAACCTAATGCGCATGGACATGCGATCACTAATACGGCGATAAGCTTTTCTAAAGCCGGTGCAAATTCGCCAGGCACAATCCAAATGTACCAGACAAAGAACGTAAGAAGAGCAATTCCAACCACAATTGGCACGAATATACCTGAAATATAATCAGCTAATCTCTGAATAGGGGCTTTAGACCCCTGCGCTTCTTCTACTACTTTAATAATTTGCGCAAGCGCCGTCTCTTTTCCAACGTTTGTAGCTTTTATTTTTAGAAAACCATTTTTATTGAGTGTGGCTCCAATTACTTTATCTCCAATGCTTTTATCTACCGGTACGCTTTCCCCTGTCAGCATGGACTCATCTAAAGCCGATTGTCCTTCAATAATCTCTCCGTCTACAGGTACTTTTTCACCGGGTTTAATAAAAATAACTTCGCCTTTTTGCACTTCTTCCACTGGAATTTCAATTTCCGCTCCGTCTCTTACTACAACGGCCGTTTTAGCTTGTAAACCCATCATCTTTTTAATTGCTTCTGAAGAACGGCCTTTGGCATTGGCTTCAAATAATTTCCCTAAAAGAATCAGCGTAATTAATATAGCACTCGTTTCATAGTAAAGCTGAGTAGTATGAGCAGATGAGCCAAGCGATTTAAGAGAAGAGTATAAACTATAGAAATAAGCTGCGCTTGTACCTAGTGCTACTAAAACATCCATGTTGGCACTTTTGTTACGAAGAGCTTTAAATGCACCTATATAAAATTGCTTACCTACGACGAATTGAACAGGCGTAGCTAAAGCGAGCTGAACCCATGGATTCATCAGCATATGAGGCAAAGGAATAAACGACGTAAACGTAAAATGACTAACCATTGCCCATAATAACGGTACGCTTAAAATAAATGAAAACCAAAACTTTCCTTTTTGTTTACTCAGTTCTTTTTCTCTGTAGCTTTGCTCTTCTTCTTTTTCTTCTGACTTTAGCTTGGCTCCGTATCCAAGCTTTTCAACTCGCTGCGTTATGTCTTGCGGATCTATTTGAGAAGGGCTGTATTCAACAGAAGCCGTTTCTAAAGCAAGGTTAACACTTGCCTTTGTCACGCCTTCTAATTTGTTTAACCCTTTTTCAATACGAGTCGAACAAGCGGCGCACGTCATGCCCGTAATAGCAAATTCGGCTTTTTCACTTACAACTCCGTACCCAAGCTTTTCGATTTTTTCTTCAAAGGCCTGTGGACTTGTTTTAGACGGATCAAATATGATAGTAGATCTTTCCAAAGCCAAATTCACGTTTGCTTCTTTTACACCTTCTATTTTTTTTAACCCTTTTTCAATCCGGTTAGAACACGCTGCGCATGTCATACCCGTAATTTGCAAGGTGGCTTCTTTTTGTTTGTCACTCACCGCATTTCGCCTCCTGTTATATACCTATAAGGGGTATATCTTTCTCCTAAATCAAGCGTGCGAAGGTATTCGCACGCGATGCTGTTTATGCTACGTCATAACCTTGGTCATCAATAGCTTCTTTAATATCTTCGACCGTTACTTGACTTGGATCAAATGCAACCGTTACTTTTGCATCTTCTAAGCTTACTTCTACGCTTTTAACGCCATTAAGTTCGCCTACGCCGCCTTCAACAGCTTTGACACAATGACCGCAAGACATTCCTTGTACTGATAATGTTACGTTTTCCATTTCTAGCATCTCCTTTATTTCATTAATCGTTTAATGGTTGTTAATAATTCATCCACTACTTCTTCATCACCAGCTTGCACACGTTCTACAATGCAATGCTTCAAGTGACCTTCAAGCAAAATTTTACTTACACTATTCAAAGCAGACTGCGCAGCTGCGATTTGAGTAATCACGTCGTCACAATACGTATCTTTTTCAATTAATCCTTTAATTCCTCGAATTTGTCCTTCAATTCGATTTAATCGGCTTGTTAGGTTTTTTTTCACTTCTGGAGAATGGTGACTTTTTCTTTCACTATTTATCGTACAACATTTTTCTTCACTATTCATGTGATTCGCTTCGACCATCTAACATCCTCCCTTCATAATTTCATGATACTATACCCCCCTAACCTATGTAAAGCGAAAAGCTGGCTTCTGCTTACTTTATCTTTTCACCAATTTTAGTAGCTATGCTCATATCATTTTCAACTAACATCAACCCACTTATAGCCTATTCCCCATACGGTTTGCAAGTATTCGTCTACGGGAAAGCCCGCTTTTCTAAGCTTATCCCGAACATTTCGCACATGAGAGTCAATAGTACGGTCTCCAATCTCCGCCTCATATCCCCACACTAACACAAGCAAGTCGTCTCGGCTGAACACACGATTTAAATGCTGAAGAAGTAACCCCACCAATTCAAACTCTTTAGGCGTTACTTGAATCTGCTGATCTTTATATTGTAATACGTGATTTTCCTTGCTCCATACTAACCCTTTGTAGGTGATTTCATGTTTTTCCTTTAACGAACGTCTAAGAACCGCACCGATGCGTGCAACCAATTCTTCTTCGCTAAACGGTTTGGTAATATAGTCGTCTGCCCCTATATTTAATCCTTTTACTACATCTAATGTTTGGCTGCGGGCTGTGAGCATAATGACAGGTAGATCAGACATTTTTCTTACTTCTTGGCAAATCTCCCACCCATCTTCGCTTGGCATCATAATATCTAATAACATCAAATCTGCTTTGTTACCTTCATAAAGATAGCGCAGCGCTTCTGTGCCTTTTTCAAATTTTATACATGTAAATCCGTTTGGCAGCAGATAAAGTTCTAGTAAATCCAGCATCCTTGCTTCATCATCTACTAATAAAATAGTTGCCATCCTATCCATCCTCTCTTAATACAATCTCTACAGTCGTTCCTTTTCCCGTCTCGCTTGTGATTGTTATTTCTCCTCCATGAGCTTCTACAATCTCCTTTACAATTGATAAGCCTAATCCGTAGCCTCCGCTTTTTCTCGAGCGGGATTTTTCCACTCGATACAGCTTGTCAAATACGT
This sequence comes from Priestia sp. TRN 1309, assembly GCF_050846875.1. Taxonomy (NCBI): domain Bacteria; kingdom Bacillati; phylum Bacillota; class Bacilli; order Caryophanales; family Bacillaceae; genus Priestia; species Priestia sp. TRN 1309. The sequence goes on from NZ_JBOZGM010000004.1 coordinate 175,559, forward strand.
AAGGTAGATCTTTTTCTGGAATGCCTATTCCTTGATCTTTAATAGTTATTGTCAATGATTCAGCTGATTTTTTTACACTTAAATCAATTTTAGTCCCTTCTTTTGAATAGTTCATTGCGTTATCAAGTAAATTGATAATCACTTGCTGAAATCTTTCAGGATCTAGTGAAACGTAAAGACCTTGAGGGCAGCTTATCTCCAGCTCCATCTCCTTTTCTTTTAAAGCTAAATGAAAATGCGCGCATACGGTGTGCAAATACGTAGCTAGCTCTACTTTTTGTTTTTGAATAAAAAATGTATGCTGATCCAGCTGCGCCAGCTGAAACAAATCTTTGACTAACTGTGAAATTCTTCCTGCTTCTTCTTCCACAATAGCAAGATACTTATCACGTTCTTGCGGTGTATTAGAAGGCCTTCTTGCTACGTCTGCATAGCCCTTTAAATACATCAAAGGCGTTTGAAGTTCATGTGAAATGCTGCTTAAAAATTCATTTCGCTCTTTTCGTAACCGCTGCAGCTCATTCGCTAACGACTGAATGGACATTCCTAATTGTCCGAGTTCATCTCTTGAATGAGCGCCAAGTTTCACAGACAAATCTCCTTGACTCAGCTTCTCAGTTGCTTTTTTCATTTTGATTAAAGGAGCGGTTATAAATTTAGACAGAGCAAAAATAGTCACAATGGAAAATAAAACGGACACAGCTCCCGCTACGTAAAAATGATGCTGTAGTCTCGCAATCATTTCGTGAATATCCTTTGTGTTTTTGAACATATAAACCGTTCCGAACTGTTGATGGCCTTCTTTAATAGGTGATGCCGTGGCGATATAAGGTTTGCTTTTCCAGTCGCCTTGCATAATTTCACCTTTATATGTAAGAGACTTTCCTTTCCATTTCTCTACTGCTTTTCTTGCACCTTGAATTAAAGGTCTAGATGAACTGATAATTTTCCCTGTTTTATCCGTTATGATAACATCAGTTTCTGCTTCTGATTCCATCAGTGCAACATGGTTAAGCGTCGCCGAATCATGATGCTTCTCTAATACTTCCCGGTGACTGTTTCCTCTTAAACGCAAGCTTTGCAGCTCCTCTGAAATTCGTGTATTGGCAAGACCGCTATATAAATAGAAAAAGAGAGCGGCTTCAATTAGTAAAATGAACATTAAAAACAAGAGTCCAAGCTTAATAGAAATACGATTCATTTATTCACATCCCTTGCTTTCATTATAAAAGTAATAAATGAAGAAACTGTGCAGAATAAAACATACCTAATTAAATAACGGTTATTCTTTGACATTTTACCACGGGTATCTGACAGCTTAGCGTATGAAGTAAGTTTATCATACAGCAAATTTCGAACTTACGAAGCGTGCAGCAATACATAATCCAAAAGCAAAAAGAGATTGAGACATAACAAAATCACTCTAATCTAAAGACGAACAAATTGGATAAGGGAGCTAGTATAAATTACTGGTCACACCGCAGTTGATTTCCGTGCAAGACTTCGCTTTCCGCGGGCGGCCGCTGAGCCTCCTCGTTGTTTCCGCTCCTGCGGGGTCTCACCTGTTCCGCTTTCCCCGCAGGAGTCTTCGTCTTACCCTCCAATCAACTGCTAGAAGCAACTATATACATGAAACCTACGTTCACCATACCAATAAAAAAATCCAAACGAGTTGGATTCTTCATCAAGAATCTCGATTCATCGTTCGGATTTTTCTTTAACTAAATTTGCCTCAGCCTCTTTTTATTTAACAATAATAACAGGACATTCTGCGGATTGAGCAACTTCGTGACTTACACTTCCTAGAAAGGTCTCTTTAACAAAGCCCTTTCCTCGGCTTCCTATCACAATGACGTCTTGTTGATTGTCACGTGCGTATTCAATAATTTTCTTTGAAGCGGTGCCTTCTACACCGTATGCCTCATATGGAATACCTGATTGAGTTAAATGATTGTGAGCTTCAGATAAAATATCGCGGTTTTCTTCTTCTATCAGTGCGTCCAAGTCAACGCTAAAAACAGGCTGCTGCAAGTGAATTCTTTCCTTAATATGTACAATTGTCAGCTTATTAGCATTTACGCTTTCAGCTAGTTTACTTGCATGTTGAAGAGCACGAATAGAAGGTGCGGAACCATCAAAGGCGACTAAGATTTTGTTATACATATCAAGAACCCTCTCTCTTTTTGTTCTTTCATGATGTATTACCATCTAGATGCTGTAGATGATAAAGCAAAAAATAATAAAGTAAGAGACTTCTTGATTTTTGCTTTATCATCCATACTATACTTTTACCGCTTTCAGAAAAAACAAAACATTTATCCGTTTTTTTCCATATAAAAAGCCTTTGCTCACTAGAAGCAAAGGCTGATTGTTTATGTTAGTAGGTTATTTAACAAACTTCTTTTAACTCTTCAGTTAAACGTAAAAAAGTTTCTTTATCTCTTTTTTCTAAAGACTGATCGATTTGCAGTAAAAGCTGTGCTTTTTTAAAGTCACGAAGAGATTTGTTTAGCACTAGTTGAGCTGCTGTCGCGTCTGATACTTTTACTTCTTCTCGTGTCATTTTGCGGGACGTATAGTTTTCCATTACAAGTCAACTCCTCATCCTTTTCGCTATTATATAAGAAATCATATAATTATTCAAATATTTTTTCTTATTTTTCATTTTAAATTTGACCCCCAAAAACCGAGATTAAGACATAGCGAAATCAATTCAATCTAAAGACAAACAAATTGGATACATGAGCTGAACCGCTTGTGACACCGCTGTTGATTTCCGTGCAAGCACTAGAAGCATCTACCCACATAAACGAAACCTACGTTCATCACAATAACAAAAAAATCCGAACGAGTTGGATCCTTTATCAAGAATCTCGATTCATCGTTCGGATTTTCTTTCCACTAAAATAATTTTGTCTCAGCCTCTTGTTATCACAACCACTCTGGGCGTGAAGAACCTCGAGGAACGAGAACCGTCTTATATTCCCCTGGAGTTTCCGACATTTCAATTTGTTCTGTAAGCCCTTGGTACAATCCTAAAGGTGTTTGAGCTGTAAAGAGATCCGGTGCAATGTACTCATGCTTCTCTGACGAACCAGCTGTTTGATGAGCATATGTTTTATCATAGATGCCCATTGATAAGATCCATAAAGATACGCGATCTAATGATACACGCACGCGGTAGCTGCCTCCTTCTTTTGCTCTTCTTTCTAGTGCCATTAAAGCACCAACTTCAAGCAGCCAAGAAACCGCATAATCATTTACCACTACAATAGGAGGCAGCTTAGGATTTTCTGGCGATCCTTCTAACGCCATGACTCCCGTTACGCTTCCCGCTGTTTGGTCAAATCCATTTCTTTTTGCCCAATCTCCTTGCGTTCCGTGCAGGTTAACGGTGCAGTGGATGATTCCAGGTTTTAATTTTGCACACTCTTCAGCTGTTAGACCGTATCTCTCTAGGAATCCGTAGCGACGGTTCGCAAAAAAGATATCTGCTCCTTGTAGAAGTTCAACCATTTTTTCTTTTCCTTCTTTTTCACCGATATCCAGCGTTGAAGAGCGCATACCGACATTAGACGTAGCGTAAATCGTATCATGCTCCCAATCCGTTGGCTTCCAAATATTTAAGACGTCCGCACCGTGTAAAGCGAGAGCTCTACCGAATCCTGCTCCTGCAATAACGTGACCAAGCCCTAATGCTCGAATACCGTCTAGCGGCGTTTTAGGGTTCTTGGAAAAAGGAATTGGCTCACTTTCTCCAATCTTTTCAATTTCAATCAAAGGAAGCTGCGCTACTTCTTCATACACGGACTCATTCATAAACTCTTTAATTGTCCGCACAACAGGCATGATAACTCCTCGCTCCGCTGCAGCTTTTTCCAATTCTTCTGCATTCCATCCGCGAATCGCTTTTGCCACTGCATCAGGGTCTTCTATACAATTTAATAGCTTGAGCGTTTCATGCTTAGAGCGTGGATACGGATTCAGCGGCATTACCCATTTGCCGTCTTTTGTTTGATAAAAGCGAAAGCCTAATGGATTATAAGGATCATTTGCTTTACTCGGTGCGTACCCATTAAGCTTTTCCCATTTTTTATCGTAAAAAGGTGATAATCTTCGTATCGCTTTTCGTAAATCCATATGAATATCTTGACCTTTTCCTCCCCGTATTCTCCAAATTTTTGAGACAGCTACTGACTTAGCAACCAGTGCAATAGCTGCTGCTGAGGCAAGTCGCAGCGTACTAGGAACAATTGGATCTTCTCCGTAAAATGTAATGTTTCCTCCACTGTCTTTTGCTGATAAGCCGACTCCTTGAAGCACATTTTCCAGCTCTTGATAGATATCAAAATCACTATTATCCGTTAAACGATTTTCATTTGCTTTCACAATAGATTTTGTTAGCTGACCTTTCGTAATGTTGCTCATGTGTAGTCCCTTCTTTCCTCGTATAATTACCTCATTATGTCCCTGCTTGCTGAAGTTATGCCCTCATCGAGTTAAATCAAAACACTTTAAATATAACCTTTACGTTAACGTTAATATTATCTTAAAACGAATGTATCATATATCACTTGGGCGAACAAATAATTTGTTTCATAAACAAACAAAAGCGTTTTATGTTTTTGTACATAAAACGCTTTTTCCTATTTTATATTTTCTTTTTCGAACTACTTTTCGATTGGTTTTTTTAATGCATGTAAATTTTCTTCTGCAGAAAGCATGACCTGGTTCATAATATCTTCCGCATCTTTAATGGCTTGGTTATAAAAGTGAGGACCTATATGTTCTTTAATAAACTCCAATACATTTTCCGCTGCAAATTCACTGATTTCTTCATCTCGTTCGTTATAAAAAAACGTTTGAATTTCATTCAGCATTTTATCTTTGTCTTCTTTTGAAAAATTAATAAACATAAACAAAACTCCTCTTTACATTGATATCTGTCTACCTGACATCATAGCAAGAGGAGCTGAGAAAATGCAGTCTTTTTTTCTTGTGATTTTTGTGTACAATGCTTGTGTTGATTTGAATTAGCTAGACACTTTCATAGCCGGTTTTTCTTTTATGCGGCTTGAGCGTTTTTTCATATCCTGTAAAATCTCTAAATATCTCTTTTCCGTCAACTCATATTTTACGAGTGGGACAAGTGATAACAAGCAAAGAATACCCGGAATAATCGTAAAGATTAAAGCAATCCAAATGAGCGTGCTGTGTGACTGAATTTGATTTGGCACGTACCCTACTGCTGAAAGGATGTACCCACCTACTGCTCCACCCACTGCTGAAGCGACCTTTGTTTTGAAAATATTCGTAGAAAACACCATTCCTTCTGCTCGGTTCCCCGTTTTCCATTCGCCGTATTCTACACAATCAGCGAGCATAGATGTTTGAGCAATGTTACTAACCCCACCGCCAAAAGAAGCTAAAAAGCTTAAAATCATCACTGGCATAACGTGGAAACCCGTTGCAAACATTGTAAGAGTGGCTACAGCATTTAGGGCAATTCCCCCTATTGCTGCACGTTTCTTTCCAAATTTATTTGAAATGAAAGGAGACGCGATCGCTCCTACAATTTGTGCTGTGAAAAATAAGGTTAAATAAAGAGACGCGATGTTCTCTGCATTTAAATTGTATTTAAAATAGTAAATAGAAAACGTAGTTCGAATCGTTAAAATTGTTTCAACTAAAAGCATTGAGAAAATCAGGTAGCGCAACGGTCTATTTTGAATAAATAAGTTCCAAACTGCTTTTGGCGTCTGCTTTTCCTGTCTTTTTACGGTATAGTTTTCTTTTACTCCTGAAAATGTGATGATCATTGTAATCATTAAGATACACGCATAAATAAGACTAAGCATAAACCAGTTTCCAAAATAATGAGCTAGTGGAAGAGTTAATAAACTAGCAAATAAAGACCCTACTGCTGCAATGGTTCTAGGAAAAGCTACAACTTTATTTCGTTCTTTTACATCTTGTGTAATCGTTGCTGAAAGCGACCAATAAGGAATATCCATGATAGCAAAGCTTGTTCCCCACGCGATATAAGTGATATAAGCATAAATTAATTTTCCTGTGTGAGAAAGATCAGGACTAATAAAACACGCGACTGTAGCAACAGCTGCAAAAAATCCGCCTATTAAAAGATAGGGCCTAAACTTACCAAATCTCGTTTCTGTATTATCAACAATCATTCCGATAATAATGTCTGCAATTCCATCCCATATCCTTGCAATAAGAAATAAGGTTCCTACGGCTGCAGCATTTAATCCTACGCTGTCCGTATAAAAAATCATTAAATATGTACTTGTTAATGCATAAATAATATTGTTTCCAAAGCTCCCCATTCCGTATGATAATACGGTCTTTAGAGAAACTTTTGACTGTACCCCCATGCTCATATAACCTAACTCCCTTCTCCTATAAAACGCTTTCATATCATATTATGAGTGACTAGAATCTCATTGCTTTATGAGATTCTAGTCTCCTGTTGCTACTACATGTTTTCTACAACTCGACTTTCGTAAGGCTGCAGAACAATATCTTTAAATACTTTTACTTCTGGCGTATGGTTCATAAGGAAGTAATAACTTGTCTCTCCAAGCTTGCGAGGATATACTTCAACTCCATCTTCACTTTCCGTATGCTCAATCTGCTGCTGTTTTACAATATCAAGCGCAATTTTTTCAAACGTTTGCCCTTCAATTCCACAGCCTACATAATAAACCGTCCCGCGACCAAACTGATTTTTTGTTACAGCGGCTTGATTATAAAATGGATCATCATACTCATACAGCACTTCAGCTGTTACAGGTGTGATAATGTCTCTCCACACGGACGCACTTGCTTGTTCTCCTTCATACGATCCTTTTCCTTTAATAGCTGCTTTTTGAGTAGAAGACAGTGCTTCCACTTCATGAATTTCAATCCCTGTTATTTCTTTTACATATCCGGGCAGCGTCTGTTTAAAGTGAATATTATTTTGTTTGTCTTTAATGCCGGTTCTAAACGTAAAAACGATAACGCCTCCGCTTTCAGTAAATTCAGTAAATCTTTTACCTAGTTCTTCATCAATGATTTGCAAAGCTGGAACAACCAGTACTTTATAGCTTGAAAAATCTCTTGTAGCAGGAATAACATCAATAGGTGTATTCAACTTATAAAACGGTGTATACCCTCTAAGAAGCTCTTGCGTAAAGTCAAACCCTTCACTTTGCTGCTGAAAGCGCCATGACCATATATTTTCATAGTCATATAAAACAGCAACATCCGACTTAATGTCAGATTCAAGTACATGTTCGTACTTAACGATTTCACTAAATAACGACTGAACTTCTTTGTAGCGTCTTCCATAATGATTATCGTGACCTACAATTCCGTAGCAGTATTGCTCAGCTCCTCTTGTCATTCCGCGCCAACGGAAATACAGCATGTCCGTGCATCCATGAGCAAACGCTTGATAAGACCACATTTTTGCCTGATTAGGCCTCGGTAGATAACCGATGACATCATGACCTTGAGCACCCATTAATTCCTCTACAATCCAGAAATTTTTATGTAGCAGACCTCTATTAAAATCATGTCCCAGTGCAATATGAGCAGGGGTAATCGGCTCTGTTTGACCGCCCCATACCGGATAATTGTCATAGGATACAAAGTCCATGACTTCTAGATTCTCTTCATGGTCAAACCATTTATCAAAAAAGCCTCCTGAGACGTTCGTTGTCAACAGCTGGTGATCACCTTTATATCTCTTCACAATTGCTGTTTGTTCATGAGCATATCTGTTTAACGAAAAAGAGCGAAAGCGCGCCCAATCAAGCTTTAACGAAGGACTGTGTGTCGTAATTGTTTTTACAGGCATAGGCACTTCGGTAAAGTCGTTATACGTTTGTCCCCAGAAAATAGTGCCATACTTTTCATTTAACTCATGAATATCTTTATATTTTCTTTCCAAAAACTGCTGAAACTCTTTATGACATTGTTCGCAGTAACACATATCACTGCCTTCATGGCCAAATTCATTGTCAACTTGCCATGCTACGATTGCTTCTTCTGAGCAGTAGTGCTTTACTAGTTGTTCTGTAATCTGAGCGCTATACTGCCGGTAAAGAGGAGAATTAAAACAATATTGACGTCTTCCTCCAAATGCTCTGACCGCCCCATTTTCATCTATTGATAAAATAGAAGGATGCTGCTTCGCAAGCCAAGCCGGAAAAGTGGCAGTAGGGGTACCAAACATAATGTCAATATTCTGTTTTTTAAGCTTATTGATAACGCTATCAAAAAAAGAAAAGTCATATTGCCCTTCTTTAGGCTCCATAAGATGCCAAGCGAACTCCCCTATTCTCACCATATTTGATCCTAACTCTTTAATACCTTGGATATCTTCTTCTATCATATTCTCTGGCCAATGTTCAGGGTAATAATCGACGCCGATGTACATTTTTCTCTACTCCTATCTATTTCTTTATTTCATTAAATGAACGTTTTGCTGTTACTTGTTAAGGTATTCTTGGAAACGGTGATCAAAAGCAAAAAAATCACATTTCCTGTCTTCATAAATAATTCTCTATTCAACTTTTAAGATACATACTTTCTAATCTTTTAAAACGCTTACAAGTTTATTTTATGAACTTTATTCAAAATATTCAATGGTAAAAATTTAGAGAAAAACATCCTTTTTTTGCTCTTTATTAAAATAAAGAATAAAACGCTTACAAAGACAAATGTTTTTATAATTCTTTTATATATCTTCCCTCACACTCCCCACATCCACATTTAGGTAATAAATTGCTTAGAAAACACTCTTCAAAAGTCATTTCTTTCATACATGTTATCTATCAATTAGTAAGAGTCATTTGACTTATCTATAAAATAGTAAAAATTCCAGAGCAGGTTTTTACCATTATTAACACATTGATCCTACGTTCACCATCACAACAAAAAAAAGACCGCACAATGAATCGATAATCTCGATTCATTGTGCGGATACTTCTTGGGCTAAAATACGTTTGTTCTACCTCTTACTTGCAGCTGATTATGAACACGCCCTTTTACGGATTTGTATTCATGCAGCTTCCATTTATACAAAACTCTTCAAACACAGGGCTCTTTACATTCTCCATTAACAATGGGGTTGCAACATGCTGGAAATTAGAATGACGAATTGTTAGGTTTGTAACGGGAGAACGTTCATAGGCTCGAATCCATAAGCCGTATTTCCCTCCATTGCTTTGCAAATTTTCTATGTTGATATTACGAACGACGGGCGTAAAACTCCCTGTGTCTCCTTCTTCATAGTACATGTCTATTTGAATCACTTCACTGCCAACGCTTTTGACCGTATTGCTGCTAAAGTCGATATCTTCAATCGTTCCGCCGCGAACTGAATTTGTTTTAATACGCAGCGCCCGGTCTAGATTGGGACTGTCCATAACATTGTGCTGAGCAAATACGTTCCGGACGCTTCCTGATATTTCGCTGCCGATCACAACGCCCCCGTGGCCATCTTTCATTTCGTTTCCTTCAATAATAATATTTTCACTTGGTACGTTGATTCTTCTTCCATCTGCATTACGCCCCGACTTAATCGCAATACAGTCATCCCCATTGTCAAAATAAGAATCTTTAATAAGCACATTTTTACTCGATTCAGGGTCTACTCCATCATTATTAGGACCATGACCTATAATTTTTACATCATCAATTAAAATGTTCTCGCTTAAGACAGGGTTGATTTGCCACATGGGCGAATTTAAAATGGTTACACCTTTTATCATGATATTTTTGCTGTGATAAGGCTGAATAAAACTAGGTCTCAAATAGTGCCCTTTGCCAAATACGCGCTCTTTAACAGGAACTTTCTCTTCTGCCATTTTAAACAGCAAATCGCGATCTTGCTGTTGATTGGGCTCTCCTGCTTTCCATCCAAACTCCTTTTTTCCTTTCCAGGGCCACCAATGTTCGTTATCACCCTGTCCATCTAACGTACCTTCTCCTGTAATCGCAATATTTTTTTCGTTATAAGCATAGATAAGCGGTGAATAATTATATAGCTCCACGCCTTCCCATCTTGTTAAGACAGCAGGTAAGTATTTGTCAGGATTTTGACTAAACTGAATGGTAGCTTTTTTCATTACATGAAGATTTACGTTGCTTTTTAAATAAATCGCACCGGTAACATAAGTTCCTGGTGGAACAACAACGCGCCCTCCTCCTGCTTTGTTAGCCGCTTCGATTGCTTTTTTAAAAGCAGCCGTTGAATCAGACTTTCCATCTCCTGCTGCTCCGTACCTCTTAATATTAAACGTACGGTTCGGAAATGAAGGAGGCTGAATTTGTTCTTTAACTGCTGTTATTTTTTCACTTGCTGAAAGAGCTTCTCCTTGGGCAGAAAACGGTAAAATAAGCATCAGAGTCATCACAAACAAAGAAAGCACATATTTTTTCACTAGCTTTTCCCCTTTCGTTTAACAATCTAGTAACCGACTTATTTATAAAGTAACGCCTGTTTTAAAAATGGCCATTTCTTTAAAATCATTTTTTTCGTTATTTACAAGCTCTCCGCTAGAAACCCCGATCATGTACTCAATAAAGCTTTCTAACGTAGCTTCTTCTGTGTCACCTTCAACCAGTACCCCTCCATTAAAATCAATCCAGTGCGGCTTCTTGTTATAAAGAGCGGTGTTTGTAGAAATTTTTATAGTGGGCACAAACGTTCCAAACGGCGTTCCTCGTCCCGTTGTAAACAGTACAATATGACACCCTGAAGCCGCTAAAGCAGTTGAGGCAACTAAATCATTTCCAGGAGCACTTAGTAAATTTAAACCGTTAGTTTGTAAGCGATCTCCGTAATTTAACACGTCTACGACTGGGGCCGTGCCTGCTTTTTGAGTACAGCCAAGTGATTTATCTTCTAACGTTGTAATGCCGCCTGCTTTATTGCCGGGAGAAGGATTTTCATACACCGGCTGTTTATGATTGAGAAAATACGTTTTAAATTCATTAACCAGATGAACAATTTTATCAAATGTTTGTTCATCAACAGCTCTTTCCATTAGCAGGGTTTCTGCACCAAACATTTCAGGTACTTCTGTTAAAACTGTTGTGCCTCCTTGAGCAATGAGCCAGTCAGAGAATTTACCGAGCAGCGGATTTGCTGTAATACCAGATAATCCATCTGACCCACCGCATTTAAGACCTACTTTCAGCCTGGAAATATCAACGTCTTCTCTTTTATCATCTTTAGCAGCAGCATAAATTTCTTTTAACAAAGTGACTCCTGCCTCAATTTCATCCTCGACGTCTTGAGATTGTAAAAACTTCACTCTGCTTTCATCAATTGTACCTAGCGCTTGTTTAAATTCTGTTAAGCTATTATTCTCACATCCAAGCCCTAATACTAATACGCCTCCAGCATTTGGATGCTGTACCATTCTCGTAAGCATAGTTCTTGTATTAAGGTGATCATCACCGAGCTGAGAACATCCGTAATTGTGTTTTAAAACGGTTACATGTTCAAAAGGCGAGATATCACCTATTTCTTTTTGAAACTGTTTAATCATTTGTTCGGCTATACCATTTACGCACCCTACCGTTGGAATAATCCAAAGCTCATTTCTAATTCCAATGTCTCCGTTTTTGCGGCGATACCCTTTAAACGTTAGCGATTGTTTTTTTTCTTTAGGAGCTGCTAACTTTTGATGAAATTCATATTCGTTAACATTATTTAAATTTGTTTTTGTGTTATGCGTATGCACCCATTCACCAGGTGAAATAGAGTGCGTCGCATGCCCGATTGGAAAACCATATTTTATAATGTTGCCGCCCGCTGAAATTGGCGTAAGAGCTATTTTATGGCCCCTTTTTACTTCTTCTTTTAGAGAAATTTCTTTTCCATCAACCATAAGGTTCTCTTGTGCTAAAAAATCTCGTAAAGCTACTGCTACATTATCTTCCTCATGAATACGAATTACTTCTTTCATATGCTTCACCTCTTACTGTTTAGTTGCGGTTACATAGAGAATTTCTTTTATTGCCTGTTTCATTCCGAGAGTTTCAATGGCTAAGACTCCATTTGTTACGGCTTCTGTTAAGCTAGGAATCGTATTTAAATTCTCTCCCCAATGCTCTTTATATCCCAGCACTTCTTTTACAATGTAAGAAATGCTTTTTTCAGTACCGTCAAACGTATTCCAAAGAGATTCGTACATTTCTAGAACTGCAGGGTCATCTGATAGTTCAATTTTTTCTCCTTCTCTTTTTCCTTTATAAAAAGAAATGAGGGCACTGAGAGAAAATGTAAGCAAAGCCGGCAGCGCTCCTTGCTTTTCAACGTACTCTTTAAGAGTTGGGATGTTTCGCGTTTTAAACTTTGTCATGCTGTTCAAAGAGATGCTCATTAATGCGTGGTGGATAAACGGATTTTGAAAGCGTTCTAATGCAGATTTAGCAACTGGCAAAGACTCTTCTTCCGAAACTGGTAAACTAGGAATAATTTCTTCATACAGACACTTTCGAATAAACGTTCCGATTACATCATCTTCGACTGCTTCTCTGACCGTATTTAGTTCCGCTAAATACGCAACAGGCATCATAGCAGTATGAATCCCATTTAAAATTCTGACTTTCTGCAGCGCATATGGTGCAATGTCGTTCACAAATTTCACATGTAAACCAGCTTCTTCCGCGGGAAACTCTTCTTTTACCCACTCAGGTCCCTCAATAACCCATAAGTAAAATGGCTCTGCGATCACAAAAAACTCATCTTCATAACTCAGTTCATTGAGCAGATTTTCATCGTTTGGATAACCTGGCACAATTCGGTCAACAAGCGTGCAGCAAAAAGCATTTGCTTCGTGTATCCATTCGGTAAACTTTTTCTCTAAATTCCATTTGTCGGCATAGCGCAATACCATTTTCTTTAACAAATCCCCGTTTCGCTCCACTAATTCACAAGGAAGGATAATAAGTCCCTTTGTTGGATCTCCTTGAAAAGCTTGAAACCGCTTATATAGAAATGCCGTAACTTTACCAGGAAAACTCGTTTGCGGTGCATGTTCCAAGCGGTCTTCTTCTAAAAATGCGATACCTGCTTCTGTTGTATTAGAAATAAGAAATCTTAGCTCTTCTTTCTCCGCTAATTGCATATACGCCTCATAATCTTCATATGGATTTAGACCTCGGCTAATAGATTCAATTACTTCATGTTCTTTGACTGCTTTACCGTCTTGAATTCCTTGAAGAGAAACCGTAAACAAACCGTCTTGCTCATTCAATTTACCTGCATTTCCCGTAATTCTCGGATTGACAGCTACTATACTGCCTTTAAATGCAGTGTGTTTGTTCATTTGATGAATTTGCCAATCAGCAAACCCTCTTAGAAATACGCCTTCTCCAAACTGCAGTACTTTTTCTGGGTATATACGTGTGTTAGCTTGCATCTGACGGTTTAACTTCATGTTAGCATCTCCTTCTTTGCACACATTAACATTGTTATTTTTATAGATTTTTATATTGTTTTATTTCTTAAAAATGTTAACGTTAACATTTTTGGGCCGGTTATACTAAATAACCGGCTACATAGATGAGCGTGACTTTACAGACTGGCGAACCATTAATTCGGTATTAATTAAAACTTTATTTTGCAGCATCTTTTTGTCATCTTTGTCCATTAATGATAAAACTGCTTCTGCTCCGGTCATGCTGATTTTCTCGATTGGTCTTTTAACGGTTGTGAGTGAAGGAGTGGTGTATTTGGCTAATTCAATATCATCAAATCCAATAATTGAGATATCACTCGGTACGTTTAGCCCAGACTCGAATGCGGCGTTCATAGCACCGATTGCCATATCATCATTTGAACAAAAAACAGCAGTAGGCGGCTGCTTTAACCTTAACAGTGCTTTCATTCCTTCATATCCGCTTTGCATATCGTAATTTCCTTGAATCATATACTCTTGGCGAATGGAAACATTGTGATCAATTAACGAGTTAAGAAATCCTTCCTTACGCTGTTGAGTTGATTTAAAACCTTCTATTCCTTCTATGATTGCAATATGCCTGTGACCTAATTCAATCAAATATTCGCCGGCTTTGTAGGCTCCTTCTTTGTCATTTGACAAAATATTAATAATCGATGAATCGTCAACTTGACGGTTGAGCACAATCAACGGGATGCCTTTTTCTACTACGTTATATATAAAAGTGTTATCACGGTCGCTTTGACTCATTAAAATAATCGCATCAAAGCGTTTATTGTTGATGTACGTATAATCATCATAATCGTCAATGCCTCTTACAAATAAATTATACTGAACATCAATTACTTTACTTACCCCTCTAATACTATCTACTAAAAAACTTGGTGACGTACCGTTTGCCATGCTCGTAAAAAACAATCCAATTGTATGAGATTTTTGAAGCACTAAATTTTTCGCATGATAATCAGGAATATAGTTAAGCGTATTTGCAATCTCTAAAATTTTCTTTTTTGTTTTTTCTTTAATAAGCGGACTATTGTTTAATGCACGTGAAACCGTTGTATGTGATACGTTTGCTAGTTTTGCAATATCCTTAATTGTAACACCCATTTCATTTACCTTCCTTTAATGAATCAGTATCGATTTTTATTATAAGGATATCACAAGTTAGTAGGAATAATAAGCAAATGGTGAATGTTATGACAGTTTTGACTAAGACCTAGCATGAATATCTTGGACAATCTCCGCGTGTTTCTTATCCGTTAGCTTATACATAAAACCAATAATCACTGCAGCAATGGACAAAGCAATAGCAGGATATAGTAACAGCAAACTTTTAATTCCCACTAATGTACCTGCCTTTTGTGCCACGTTTGGGATATACCCAACTAACCCTAAACCAATACCTGATAAGAAGCCGGATAGCGACTGAGCAAGCTTTCGAGAAAAGTTGAACAATGAATACGTTGTGCCTTCTTTTCTTTCGCCTGTTTTCCATTCACCATAATCAATAATATCTGATACAAATGCCCATGTAATCCCGTTAGGAATGCTGATACCTATAAAAGCAATACTTGCTAAAATCGTAAAAATTACGACGTTAGAAGGCATAAAGAAATTTACTGTGTCCGCTGCAATACTGATTCCTAAGCCAATCATTGCAGCTTGCTTTTTTCCAAATCGGCTAACAAGCTTTGGCAGCATAATGACTCCTAGAAAGGATGAACCAATAATAATAAAGTTCATGTAAGCCATCAATTTAACATTTCCTAAATTATACTGTGCAAAGTAAATAAGCATAGCTGATTTAATATTGTAAGCTGAAATGGTAAATACCGTCATAAACACTAAAATTAAAAGAGGTTTGTTACTTACAAACGTTTTAAAAATAGACTTGACTGATAGTTTTTCTTTTGGACTCTCTTTTACGACAATGCGTTCTTTGCAATTGCGATAGCATACATAAAAAGCGATGATTCCAATGACCGACATAATTCCCATAACAACGGGATAACCGATTTTTTCATTTGGAAATAACAGAATGAGCGGTACAACAGCAATGCTGGTTACAAACAGTGCACCTAGCGATCCTGTTTGACGAAAAGCAGCAAGAGACGTGCGATCAGAAGTATTTTGAGTCATGGATGCGCCTAGCGATCCGTATGGAATATTGACAAATGAATAGCCAATTCCCCAAATCATATAAGAAGCGTACGCATAAATTAATTTACCCGCCGGTGAAAGATTTGGCGAAATAAACGTGAGTACGGTTAAAATGGCTAACACCATACTTCCGAATAGTAAATACGGCCGGAATTTCCCTTTAGCTCCGATGTTTTTTCGGTAATCAATGGACGAACCAACAATGGGATCACAAACTGCTGCAAATAACTTACTTACTAGAAAAATCCCTCCCGCAGCCGCGGCAGGGATGCCTGCCACATCTGTAAAGAACTTCAACAAATAAAGCTGCCCTAAATCAAACATGAAACCGTTACCAAAATCACCCATACCATAAGATATTTTTTCTTTTACACTAAGATTTTTCTTTTCTACTTTTATTTCAACCTTTCTTTCTGTTGCCACAACACTCATGGTAATCCCCCTTCTCCCCTTGCAATTCTTTAAACTATTTTGCCCCTTTATTTTTGCAGCGTATAGGCTGGGAAGCTAAAGTAGTCTTTAGCATTTTCATAACATATTCCTTTTACAATTTGCTCAAGCAGCTGTTGGTCATTAGGTACTTCCCCTTCTTCTACCCACGTACCAATTAAGCTGCATACTAGTCTTCTGAAATATTCATGCCTTGTATACGAAAGAAAACTTCGGGAATCTGTTAACATGCCGATAAACCGACTAAACAACCCAACATTTGATAACGCTTTCATTTGTTCTAACATACCTTCTCGTTGATCATTAAACCACCAAGCCGTGCCAAGCTGCAGCTTGCCAGGAATACCGTCTCCTTGAAAGCTGCCAATTATACTTGCTAATACATAATTATCTTTTGGATTTAACGAATATAAAATCGTCTTTGGCAAACTATTTTGTACGTCCATTTGATCAAGAAGCTGTACGAGAGGCTCTGCCACTTGTCCGTCATACATCGAGTCATACCCTGTATCTGGACCTAACTGACGAAACATTTTGGTGTTATTGTTTCTAAGAGCATGAAGGTGAAATTGCATTGCCCAACCTAGCTCATTATACAGCTTCCCTAAAAAGATTAACGTATATGACTTGTATTTACTTTCTTCTTCAGTACTTACGCCTTCACCTTTTAAGGCTTTTAAGAAAATCTCCGAAACTTCTTCTTTCGAAGTCTTCGTATATACCATTTTATTTAGTGCGTGATCAGATAAACGCCCTCCCATGGAATGAAAAAAACGAGCTCGACTTTCAAGAGCTTTTAACAAATCATCATAGGTGTGAATGGAGCGGTTTGAACAATCTTGCAACTTTGCAATCCAGCTCTTAAACCCTTCTTGGTTGATTTCAAGCCCTTTATCCGGACGAAAACTTGGAAGTACTTGGGTCTCAAAACCTTGGACATCTCTTAGTTTCATATGATACTCTAATGAATCTGTTGGGTCATCCGTTGTACAGATAACTTTTACGTTAGAACGTGTAATAAGATCTCTTGCACCAAACTTACCGCTGCGTAATTTCTCGTTTGCTTTTTCCCAAATAAACGGTGCCGTCTGTTCATTTAATATTTCATCAATATCAAAGAAACGCTTTAACTCTAGATGCGTCCAATGATATAGCGGATTTCCAATCGTCATTGGAACTGTTTTAGCCCACGCGAGAAATTTTTCATAGTCACTCGCTGATCCTGTTATCTTTTCCTCTTCAATTCCGTTCGCTCTCATCAGTCTCCATTTATAGTGATCTCCATCTAGCCAAACGTTAGTTAACGTTTTAAACTGTTTATTCTCATAAACTTCCTGCGGGTTTAAGTGGCAATGATAATCAATAATCGGCATATCTTTTGCGTAAGTATTATACAAGTGTGCTGCTGTTTCATTTGTTAATAAAAAATGGTCATCCATAAACTTTTTCATTTCCATTCACTCCTTCGTTTTTTTGTTAACGTTAACAAAATTAGATAAATTGATGAATAATCTTATTTATAGATAACTATATTAATAAGTTATAATCTTTAATACTAAAAATGTTAACGTTAACATTTTATTTAATTCTATTACTTATTTCTAAATTTTACAACAATTTATCTTTATATTTTTAAATTTTTTTCTCTCTTTATTTTTATATACTGATTCTTCATTTTAAAAAACAGGATTTATGACATGTTTCCATAAGAATTAAAGCAAGTTTTTTCACATAGGGCTTATACAAGAGTAATAAGGCGAGCGGCTGTCTTTAATGCTATAATAAATTTCATATGCAAAATATCACTACTAGCATTTAAATCATACATAGCCGCTCCACCTTGTTTTCGTATCATTTAAAATAAAGGAATTTTAAAGAGAAAAGTGAATAGTATAAACATGCACTTTATTTACTATCTCTTTTTAATTTTCATATATTCATTGCTTTTAAAGGAGAGGATATCATGCCAGGAGCCACAAGCATGGTCGTAATCGGGATTACTGCCTTAATTGTATTTGGACCAAGTAAATTGCCGGACATAGGACGAGCATTTGGACATTCCCTGCGAGAATTTAAAAATGCAGCAGAAGGAATTATACAAGATGACGACAAAAAAACTCCAGAGGATACCACTAAAGATAAAGAGGAAAAAGCCTAATTTTTATTTAAATGAAAGTTATACAGACTAAAAAAGCCCACTTTTAACGTGCAGTGGGTTTCTTTTTTGATGTATGATAGTAAAAAATAGTAAAGAAAGAGGGTAACTTTTTGTTTAAATCGAAACTGCATTTTTGGACATTAGAACTATTAATGATTGCTTTACTGATTTACATTTGTAAACATATTTCGTTTGTTTTTCTACCAATCGGTGTGTTTATCTCCACTTTGTTTTTCCCTATTCTTGTAGCTGGTTTTCTTTTCTTTTTATTCGAACCAATTGTGTCATTTCTCACAAGAAAAAAAGTGCCAAAAACACTGGCCATTTTACTATTATACGTTGTTTTTATCGGCGTAATTGCTTCTATTGTGGGCGGTGTGGGACCTACCTTATCTAAACAATTAACTGATTTGGCTAAGAATATTCCGTCTTACATTGTAGAGACGAGAGAGTACATAAATGATTTATCTAACTCAAGATGGTTTAACTGGCTCGTTGAACAAAAATATGTGTCGCTCGATCATATTGAAGAGTCACTTTTAAACTACGCGTCTACTTTACCTACGAATCTCACAAACAGTATTTCATCTGTTTTAAGCGTCGTAACAAATATTACACTTACGGTTGTAACCGTTCCTTTCATTCTTTTTTATATGCTCAAAGACAGCCATAAACTTCGTAAAAATACGCTGCGTATGGTTCCTGCTTCTTATCGAAAAGAAACGTTGCGTACAATGAAAGAAACAACAAATACGCTAGCTACTTATATTCAAGGCCAAATGCTCGTTTGTTTGTTTGTCGGTATTAGTACATTCATTGGTTACCTCATCATTGGGTTGCCTTATGCATTAATACTCGCACTAATAGGAGCCCTTACTAATATTATCCCGTACGTCGGCCCTTTTATTGGCGTAGCACCCGCTTTAATCGTAGGCTTATTATACTCTCCTACAAAAGCGATATTAGTAATTATCGTCGTCGTAATCGTTCAACAGCTCGATGGGAACATTATTTCTCCGCTGGTAATTGGAAAGAAATTAAACACTCATCCTTTAACGATTATTATTTTATTGCTTGTTGCGGGTAATATTGCAGGAATACTCGGAATGATCTTAGCGATTCCGGCTTATGCTGTAACAAAAACAATTGTGATAAATATTGTAAGAATGATTCAATTCAGAAACAAATCTATCAAGTTATAAAATGCAAAGGCAATACAATAAAAGGACCTTCTCTTGAAGGTCCTTTTATTATTCCATAGGTTCAGCATTCACACACCATAAGATGATTTCCATCTGGATCTTTAAATATAAACCAGTGATCGTGTTCAATTCCTGTCGTTAGCTCTACTTTTTTCTGTTTCATATACTCATAAGCTTCTTTGATATCGTTTGTATTCAAATGAAAAGCCGGTGTTTTAAAAAGCGTATTTTTTGAATAAGTTTTGCTATCTAATACAATTCCTGTTCCATTCATAGGTATCACATATAAATGATCATATAAAATGTCTCCATCTGCCGGCAAACCTAGCACGTCACAATACCAGTCTCGTGCTTTTTGTATATCTTCTACAGGAATAAAAATCGTGCCTACTTCATTTAATATAGGGTTCATTCATGACCTCCAGGGTATGTTTAGTAGTTTTAGAAAGTATTCTCTTTTAACCGCTGATATCCTTTTATTTTAAATTGCTTGCTATTCATCCAGTAAACTCCGCAGCAGAATTAGCAGTCTTGCGAACAGAGTTATCCTTCTTACATAAGGTACACAGCAAATGTATATACTTCATGACCAAATTTGGATTGCGAAAAAAGAAAATAAGAAAATCTCCCCCTTCGCCCCCTTTGCACGTGTATAATGAAAAATAGACTATAGATAGTAGCCGTCTTTTGTTTGTGGCATCGAACTTTCGTGCATTACAATAGGTTTAAAGCTACTATCCAACTAAGAATTAAAATGACTAACTTAAGATTAAGGAGGTTAGATGTGTATGGATTATTCATCTTTACTCATACGCGAAGTCATTGATAGAGTATCTAAATTACGCCTCTTATCTGTTTATAACGAAAGTATAAAAGGTGATTTAGAGAGCACCATCCTCCCTCTTTATCAGCAGCACTTTGAAAATAAAGATGTAAACGAAGCGTTGAGGATTTTAAAAAAAGACTTTCTCAATCGTACGAAACGCAGGTGGTTAGATGCTGCTATACGCGACTATGAGCAAAAAAAGCCCAAGAAGAATAAAGAGCTGATTGGGGAATACAGAGCGCTAACAGCTTATTATAAAACAAACGGAAAAGAACTCTTTTGCAAACAGTTTGAAAACATACCGTCTCCGGAAGAAGTCATTAATAAACGAATTGATATCCTACGTGAATGGAGTCAAGAAGATAGCTTCTTTTTAACTGATTATCCTTATATTCATCAAAAAACCAAAACGCAGCGAGAAAAAGCAATTCATACGGATATATCTATTATTATTGGGCTGACTATACTGGACCCTAGCTTCCAAAACGGAAACCATAGTATTATTGAAAGCCCATTTTCAACTGTAGAGAACCCTTTTTTCTCTAACTCAAGAGCAAAGCTTCTCGTCGAGCAACCCCTATTAGAGAAAGAAGGAAAAGAATATTTCTTAAGTACTTATAACTCTGAAGACGGGACAGATTACGAATTGTTAATAGAAAAAGAATACGCTGAAGAAAATGGAAATAAAATTAGTGATTTAGATCGGTTTGATTATAAAGTGTTTTTAGAGATCATGAGCCAACGCGACGAGTTGTTCGCTACACAAAAAATCATTAATGTAAAGATTGGTGACCTTGTGAAAGCACTTTATAAAACAGACAGTAAGCGCAATTACCAGATGATAGAAGAAAGAATTACAAAAATGAAGCACTACAGCATGTCAAAAGTACAGCATAATAAGACAATTGCCTATGGTATTTTTGACTTTGTGGATATTACTACGATGCCAAACGGAACGCGAATTGCTGAAATTCACGTCAATGAAGTGATATATAGAGACTATATTCAACGCCAAACGGTGCGTATTTACAAAAATAAAGTAGAAAAATTAAGTTTAGACGCCGCTTACCATTTGCTATTCGTTATGCAAAAAGAGCGTCTCATTTGCTATGAAACAAAATCTTCATACAATGTCACAAGAGATTATTTATATTTTTCGACAAGAGTCCGCTTTCGAAAAAGACGCAAAAAAGAAAACCTTGTCGAAATTGAAACAGCCTTAGATGAGCTAGTCGAACAAAAACTAGCTGTCCAATCTTATAAAAGAGTGGGCCAAGTGTTTCAGATCACCTTTATTCCTGTGGGAGAAAGTGAAGTAAAAGACTTATTAGCCGGTGATTACGAATATGCTCCCCTTTCTATCTATCAAAACGTAACAAGCTCTATAGGCTAAAAAAAGAATGCTCTTATGATCTTTATAAGAGCATTCTTTTTATCTGCCTACCATTAGTTACTGCATTTTTTGCTCCACATTTCCGTGCAAAAGTGTTTTTTTGCTCCAATTCTCCATATAAACATACTATTTCCCCTGCTGATATAGTTATTAAACTTCACCTTCCCTATCATTTTGTGAACTTTTTGTGTCTAAAAGAAGTGTTATAACTAATTTTTGCTCCAGGTTCCCGTGCAAAAGTGTCGTTTTTCTTTCTATACTGCATTTACTATAAGTTTGGCTCCAATCTTCCGTGCAAATATGCCACTTTTACATAATTTTTCTTGAGACAGCGACTTCCCCCCTTCGTTTTCTGCATTTTTTGCTCCAAATCTCCGTGCAAAAGTGTTTTTTGCTCTAGATTTCCGTGCAAACATGCCACTTTTTTAAAAAAGCGCGATTTTTTCTGCAAATGTTCATTTATTCTCTGTAAAAATGTGAACTTTCTGTGTCTAAAAAAGGGCATTTTTTTGTTTTATGTCCCTATTTTCCGTGCAAATGTGTCACTTTGTTGCCCAAATCTTTATTTTTATCATTTTTGCTCCTATTCTCCGTGCAAATATGTCATTTTTACATCAAATTTTTTTTTGAATTTGTCACATTACGTGTATTTCATCCGCCATAATACGACATTTGTCTTAAGAATGCTGTTTTATCAACGTTTATGAAATGTCACGCTATTTTTGCTCCACATCTCCGTGCAAATATGTCACCTTGTAAATAGATGTCTCGTCCCTTGGTATCACTAGTCTTTTAAAAAAATGCACCATTTTCCCGTGCAAATATGTCATTTTACAGCCTATATGACTGTGTCTATACTGTAAAAGATGACGTATATAGTTTTGGAAAGGAGGTAACTACATGAGTATACAAAAGCTGGCACTAAAACGGCACACTCTGATAGCAAACAAGCTGCTGATTGTCATGAGTGGTTTAAATAGAGAGACGAAACGAGACAACAGCTATTACTATGAAAAACATTCATTTGGTCTAGCAAAAAACTTTGTAGACATAAAGTGGACGGGTTCTCTGATGAAGCAAATTTTAGCTTACGTAGCCAAATGTAACAGCCAAGGTCATATTTCAATTATTTCTGAGCAAGAACTGGCTAATACAATCCAATGTTCCGTTCGGACCGTTCAAAATAATAATAAGCTTTTAGAAGACTATGACATCATTCGCTGGGATCGTTTATGGGGAGACTATATTCAAGTTTCTTTAAACAACTATTTAGAGGATTTTTTAGATTTACATATAAAAGAAGCTGCTGATGCTCAAAACATATTATATACTCCGGAAATGCTTGATAAAGATCACAATACATATACTTCAAAAGGTGGTTACACTTCTGTTTCGATGGAAGTGATTTATCAATTGCTGGCTATCAAAAATATTAACATGCTGCGCCTGGCTTTACGTGCTTTGTATGTATACGAATCTGATGTAAACGTAAAGAAAGATTCAGAAGCCCTTTTATCTTACACCGAGGTAAAACACATTCTTCCGAAATACATTGGCTATAAAGCTGCTATTAAAGAAATGGCTAGTAAATTAAGTAAAATTTTCCGTATCGATGTACTAGAAAAAGATGATTGTGTCAAAACATTATTAGAAGAAAAGCAGCCAAGAAAATCGATTATTGAAAAAATCAAGGATGGTTTTATTTTAAGTTTCAATTTAACTGGTGCTCATGATAGTAAAAAACAAAAAGAAATCGAAAAAATCCGTGGAGAGCATGCATTTGCTCAGTTTAAGAATTTCTTTAAATCTTTTGGCCATTATTCTATTAAAAAAGAAGATATTCATTCCATTGTGCATGAGTTCGGTTTAGATATAATCGAAAAATCATTAACGTCCGTTCAGCGTTACCTACAACAAACTTACATAGAAGAAAGTATGGATGCATTTCGCCCTCTTGTGCATGAAATGGAGTCAAACTTCTTTACGTATATCCGCAAAATTGCCAACGGGTATTATCAGGCAAAAATTAACGCTCTATAATACTCTTTTTTGTTATGCCTTTTTTTCCTCATCTCTACTCTATTTCCCTCCTACTCTTCTTTTCTCTTTAACTTACTAAAACATATTTGTCTCTCAGCTATAATAAATCTCTTTAAATGATAATGATTTTCGTTTTCATGAAAAAAATCAACTAAATGAACAAAAAATACAATAAATAAACGTTATTTTCCGATCGACTGCGTAGAAAATATAGCTGTTATAAAAAAATCCTATATTTTTTCGTGAAAATTCTTGTAGTAATCTGCAGTTTTTTTGATTGCTTCATTCCCTATAACCTCAGTCAGCAGAAGGCGTTTGTCCATATAAGTTTTAACAATGTTTATAATTTCTTTAATTTCTTTTTAATCTCTTATAAATGTATAGTAATTTCTTTAAAATAAAGAGCAGCAAATAAATAACATTTTTTATAGATAGAGACATTAAGCTCATATACAAATTGTAATTATAAATTCGTTTAGTTTAATGACCATCAAATATAAAAACACACAAAACAGATGCCCAGATTTTGTGTGTTTTTTATTCACTAGAGCTATATAGGTTAAGAACTTTTACATATTCTAAGACAAGTCATTTAATTAGTTGGAGTTTAAATGATTTCTATCTACGGCTGCCGGTGGTGTTTCCATCCAGCCGTTTTCCATCATAATATCCGCTGCATCTTTTACAAACCTCGAGATATTTGTCATTGATTTTCCATATAACAGCGCCAAATCATGTCTTCCATTGACGGCTACCGAATTTCCAAAAGCCCTCATTTTCATTGAGAACATATCCATTTTGTGAAACAGCATTAATTTATCGGAAAATGGTGAAAAAGTCGAAGTAGTAATTAAATGATCAAGAAAAGATGGCGCTGGTAAATTATCTAGATGAAGCTTTTCAACATAGCGTTCTACCGCTTTATTTGTCAGATCTTCGCCTTTTACAAATAATGCACGAATTTTTTCACTTTTAACAACTTGACTAAATGCCAAAATTAAGGCTTTGCTTGTCACATTATTCTCGATGTTATCATACAGATGAGCAATTTCTAATGCGTGCAAAGGTCGAACATCTCCTACAAACCCGCTTAAATAATGAGTAGTAGCGATGTTCA
The DNA here is from genome assembly GCF_050846875.1 of Priestia sp. TRN 1309. Classification (NCBI taxonomy): domain Bacteria; kingdom Bacillati; phylum Bacillota; class Bacilli; order Caryophanales; family Bacillaceae; genus Priestia; species Priestia sp. TRN 1309. Next base: position 200,389 of record NZ_JBOZGM010000004.1, read on the forward strand.
CTTTTTCTGGTGCGGGAATAATTGGCGGCTTAATAATAAATCCTTTATCCATTAAGATTGCCTTTATTTGCTCCATCAATTCCATTGTTGCTTTCATACAATACGTTAAAAGCGTCTTTACATCTTCTCTATACATTAGCGGCAGTGCAATACTGTAAATGCTTAAACCCGCTTTAGCAGCATATTTTAAATAATGCACGTAAAATTCATCTTCAAACAGCTTTGGAGCACCTAGGTTCACGTCTTCTTGCGTAAATCCATACGGAATTGGCACATTCTCTTTTGTGAAAATGTCTTTTACGTTACTTTGAAATTCTTCCGTTAAACCTTTTGCATGTTGTAACAGCTTTTTTATATCCGGATCTTCAACGTGTTCAAGAAAATAGCTTAAAATATGTGAAGACATGTTGTTGCCCATATAGGTTGCCCAAAGTTTACCCATTTCGGGGGCTGTTAATTTCTCTTTCACGCTTGTTTTTTTTGAACCTATTTTAGTTGGTTTGATTGTTTCCATCTATAATCTCCTAATTCGATTTGCTTTTTGGTTGGTCTTTTCTATTTTATCTATTCTTACACTTTTGATTTAACATTATTAGGTGAGAAATGCAGGTTTTCAGTATTTCAATCTATAGTCGGACCTATTCGCTGTTTGTTTCCGTGCTTAACCTGTACGTTGACCTTCACGTTTATTGAGTCTTTTGTTAGAGGAATGGCCCCGTTGCTTTGAACAGCTTTCCATTTACGCAGTTCTTTTTTGTAAAGAACATGAGAAAGCCTGTAAACATCGCTGTTTATACTTAAGCCTTGCGCGTATGTTTCAATAATTTGTTTCTTAATTTTCTGTTCAGCTTCTTTTTTTATAGTTGATAGTTTTTCGTGCTGCGGCATAACTAAAATCGTTGCTTTTGCCCGAACTTTTATATTAAAGGTTAGATTACTACCTTTTAGAACAGGTTCGATCTTTACTTTTTTCTTGTCTACCACAAGATCAATATCGGAATGATCAGGTAGCCTTACTCGTAAACCAGCTCGTACAAATTCATCAGTTATCCATCTAAGCCCTTTGATTTTATTTTCAGAAAAAACTCCTTTTAATTCAGATGATGTAATAGCCACTGCTCCGTTTACTTGAATAGCTGTTTCACTTTTTTGATCCGTTGTTAAATGTTCTTTAGTCTGAACTAAAGGGATGTTTACTTCGTGACTTGGTTCATTAAGATGGATAATGAGCTCTCTTAAATCAACTGGTGGAATAAAGGAGTTTTGCTTGAAAATCACTTTAGGATCGCTCAAGCGAGAAAGAGCATTCGATACTTCGAACATCGGCGTAGCTAACAGCGTTTTTTTCAAAGGGCTTTTCGTAGCATACATCCAAATGTTATATCTCGTTTCCCGATAACGATCTAAAAAGTCGACCGCAGATTTGACAGCACCATGCTTTAACGCATCGTCCGTTAGAACAAGGAAAGCTAAGTGCCCAAAAAAGATTCTGCGCTGAGAAATTTGATAATATCTAAAAATAGCTTCATCAATGGTTTTTCCTGTTGCGTAGCCAACTTCTACTTTGACTTGACCCGCGCCAGCACCGCTTGCCTCAGATTTTGCCAATAAACTTAAATTGATTGTCTGCAGGTAAAGAACGTAACGATTATCTTTAAAATCTACCCCCATTCCCTGTGCGTATACCATTTGTTCCGGTTCATTCGTATCCCAGCACCCCGAAAGAAACAATAAAAAAGAGCTCATAGCAAGTATAAGTAAGTTCCTTATGGTCCTTTTCACTAACTTCCTCCTTCTTCGCGGGTGGAATCGCTGGGGTTAAGCATACTAGCTCTCGTTGCTTTTTTACTTTCGGGCAGGCGGAAGAGAGATTTTAAAATATTTTTCGCATCTAATCGGGTTGCTAATTCGAAATATGGCACACCAAACGTTCGAATGTTTGTAATATAGATCATGACTAAAAAAATGGAAATAAAAAAGCCAAAAAAACCTAAAATGCTAACACAGATAATACTAAAAAAGCGGATCAGTGAAATTGTTCCTATAAGGGACTGATTTGCTAGCGTAAAGGTAGCAATCGTAGAGCCTGCAATGACAACCAGCATAGCAGGACTTGTTAAACCGGCTCTAATGGCTGCATCACCGATAATAAGCCCTCCGATTACACTGAGTGTCTGCCCGACAGAAGTCGGGAGTCTAAACCCTGCCTCTCGAAACAATTCAAATAAAAGGAGCATTAATATTGCTTCAAGAGAGGTAGGAAACGGGACACCTCTTCTTGCTTCAACAATCGTAGCTAATAAGCTGAGAGGAAGCTGATTTTGATGAAAAGCCGTCATTGCAACCCAAAAACTAGGCAAAAAAGCAGCGATAGAAAGCCCGAAGATTCGAAGAATACGCTCAAAAGAGCTGTATAAATATGTATTTTCTTTATCCTCAGATCCTTTTAATAAGTAAAAAAGGTTGATGGGTGTAACATACGCATATGAAGTTCCATCAATTAATATAATGAACCGGCCATTTAACAGAGATTGAACCGCAAAATCAGGTCTCCCTGTATAAGCGTGGCGAGGAAAAAAACTATACGGATTTTTATTAATGAGCTCTTCTAGCTGTGTTCCGCTGAAAATACCGTCTATATCGATATTCCCTAGCTTCTCCATAATTTCGTCAAGTATCTTCTTGTCCGCTACGTCTTCCATGTATAAAATGCTTACTTTTGTTTTTGTTCGTTTTCCAATCTCTAAAGATTTTGTTAACAAGGAAACCGATTTAAGACGCTTGCGAATTAAAGCAATATTCACAGGTAAGTCTTCAATAAAATTATCTCTAGGACCCAATATGGTTACTTCATTTTTCGTTTCTTCTGGACTTCTTTGAGGACGGTCAGAAATATCGATAGACACAACAGCGTGTGGTAATCCAAAATCAATGAATAATTTGCCGGAAAAAATTTCTGAAACTGCCTGTTCTTCATTTTGAACGATAGAAACTGAGGGAAGGTTTAATAATTTTATGATCTTGTCTCCTTCTACTTCCCCCTCTAGCTTAGCGCAGCATTCCTCTAATCTTTTAGGGATCATTCCATATAGCATTTCCGTACTCACTAAACCGGTACAATAAATCATAAGCACTCGTTTGTTATAAAAATAAACGGTCTCGAAGTTAATATCACCGCATTTTCCAAATAAATCTCTTAACGTGCACTCATTGATTACCTGAGAACGAGAAGAACTTTCTTTTAAAAGACTTTCGCTCTCTTGTTTTTTAGAGCTGTAGTCTTTTTGCTTCTTAAAAAATTCCACTCTTATCCCTCCTTGTTTTATGAGAAATTAGAAAGACTATGACTACTAAGAAAAGAGAAAAAGCAATAAACAGCCAGAAAGTAGCTGGTATGATTGTAAAAAATAAAAGATTTGAAAAAGTAAAGTCTGTTATAGGAGCTAGAGTGCATACAGTGATAACCACTAAAATGAGTAAAAGAAACCTTTTGTGGCCTTTTTGAATCGGCACTAATTCTTTCATAATAAAAAGAAAGGTCGAAATGCGGATGAAGGTACCCGACAGCCACTGATAAATAGATAAAAAGTCGATATGCTCTATAAACTTTCCAAGTGATGCAATTCCCCATTCTTCATAGGGAGGGAAACGTTGCCTAGAGGCTTCTACAGGACCAAATTCAGTAATTGCCCCAATAAGAGGCCCAATCGTAAGGCCTGTTAAGAGAATTCCAGCCACCGCTAAATGCTTATAGCGTATAGGCTGCGATACTTTGTGCTGCAAAAAAAGCAGCAGCAGCAGCTCTACCATCCCTGATCCTTGAAATACAATACTTTTAATAACAGGAAAATAGCCATTTTCTAAAACAGGCTGCAATAAAGAATAATCTTTAAATTGAAAGTTTGTAAAAGAAACAAAAAAACCTAATAGTACAATAAAAAATAAAAGAAACACGTTTACAATACTAATCGTTCTAATGCTCGTAGCGGCAAGTAAGCAACAGGTAAAACCAAATAGTAAAACGAGTATAATTAAAGGTGTTCGCTGAAGAAAAATAATATTGATCCATGTAATCGTCTCTCGTAAGGTGGCAATTTCCATAATGATCAAATAAGCGATTATAAGAAAAATAACAACGTTGGTAAATGACTTATTCATATGTTTTTTCATCCATTGAAAAAGATGTTCACCGTTTGTTTTTTTATTTACATATACGAGTAAAGGAACCCATATGAGTGTTAAAAGACAAGTAAGAAGAACAGTGATCCAAGCATCGCGCCCTGCCGTTTTAATTAATGGAGATATAAGCATCACATGAGTTTTTAAGCCAATAAACGTCATCGAAAGAAGGATCAGCTGAAAAACAGAAATTGAGTCTGACTTATTCATGGTAACCACTCCTTCTCTCCGGTAAATTTACTACTGGTAGCTTATCCTAAATTTCTCATAATATAATGGAGAATCATTATTCACAAAATAAAAAAGAGCTGTTTTATACGTGAAGTTTCTCACGGATAAAACAGCTCGGTCTGTTATTCACTTATTTTCACGAAGCCCTATTCTCTGCCCATTATTCAGCGCGTTCAATTACTAGTTAGCTGGACTTCTTTCTTATCTTCATTTTCTTCTATTCCCGCTTCTTCTATATTCACAAAAGGTTGATCAGCAACGGTCACTAGGTCGCCGCCGCAAACGTGACGAACAACGGTTACGAGCTCTGGAAAATCGGGAAATTTTCCGTATAACGTTTTTAAAGGAAGTGCGCCTTTGCACACCTTACTGTTATGTGGTTCATACCCTTTGAGCGTGTCAAGCAATAATTGTTCTCCCTTTTCAGTCAGTTTGATGTAGGTATTTCTTTTATCATTTTCTCTTTTGGATAGATGCAGATACCCTTGATTTTCTAATTTTTTCGAAAAATTAAATGCTGTAGAGATATGCATAGCGCCTAAGTTAGCTAACTCTGACATAGAGATTTCTCCCGTGCTGCTAGCCAAACATAAAATATGATGCTCATTTACATTCAGACCATAAGGTTTCACCCATTGCTCCCAATCATCTTCTGCAGCTCGCCAGATGGCTTTACTTACCTGCATTAATTTAAATCCAAACAATGATGCATCTTTTATTGTGTATTCATTTTCTTGTTTCGACATACTATCATTCCTTATTTGTAGGCTATTGTAAGTTAGTTTATTTTTAAAGCGTGTAAAAACATTTTTATTTCATCTAATTTATCAGTATACCTACAAAATCAGACGAAAAAATACACGTGCAGTTTAATTTCTCAGCTTTATTCCACAATATCTCTGCAATTTTGAAGAAACGTCTACCAACTAAAAAGAGTTGCTTACCTTATTTTTATTTAAAAAAGTAATACATGTCTTTTTAATTACTAATAGGTGATGCAGATTCTAAGTGAGCAAATGCTTGTTCTAAGTCTGCAATTAAATCTTCCGTATCTTCAATTCCTACAGATATGCGAACCAGTCCTTCGGATATTCCAAGAGCTTTACGTTCTTCAAGCGTACATTCTACGTGACTAGTCGTTCTTGCCGGACCGTAAATCGTTTCAACTGCTCCTAAATTACCGGCTTTATTTGCATACGTTAACTTTGGCAGCAAAATTTTAATAGCTTCCATTTCTCCTTTTAACACAAAGCTTAATATTCCGCCAAAGCCTTTCATTTGTTTTTTGGCAATATGATGATGAGGGTGTGTTTCCAATCCAGGATAATAGACGGCTTCAACAGCTTCTTTCTTTTGAAGAAATTTAGCAATTTCCAAAGCGCTTCGTTCTTGTTGACGTATACGCAGCTTTAACGTCTTCATTCCTCTTAAAATAAGATACGCTGACATAGGGTCCATGGTCGCGCCATTGATCTCACGGTAGTGATACACATGCTGCATTAATTCTTTAGAGCCGCATACTACCCCGCCTAAAGCATCGGCGTGTCCGCTTAAAAATTTTGTGGCGCTGTGAATGACAAGATCTACTCCTAATTGAAGAGGGTTTTGGTTAATTGGTGTCGCAAACGTATTATCAATAATGACCACTGCCCCTACCGATTTTCCTGCTTTCGCTATTCTTTCAATATCAATAATTTTCATCGTAGGATTTGTAGGTGACTCTAAATACAGCACTTTACATCCTTTATTTACTTCCGCTTCAATTTCTTCATGATTTCCCGTATTACATAAGGTTACATCCACTCCAATGTTAGGAAGGAACTCAGTGAAGATTTTATTTGTTCCTCCATATGTATCTTTTACCGATACGACTCGGTCTCCCGGTTTTAAAAAAGTGTACAATGTGCTGCTAATAGCCGCCATGCCGGAGGAAAATGCGACCGACTCTTCTGCTTCTTCAAGTATCCTTACTTTTTCTTCAAAAGCTTTAACCGTAGGATTACTCATGCGATTATACGTATAGCCTGGTTTGTTTCCTAACGCAACTTCTTGCCATTCGTCTACATCATCATAATTGTAAGCTACGCTGAAGACGACGGGAACTTGAGTGGCATTGTAAGCAAGCGATTCTTTTTCTCCTGCCCATACCGCTTTTGTTCCGTCTTGTACATTTTTAAACTGTTTGTCTGTCATTCACTCATCACCTCTGGTTTTGTTAATTAGATATTGATTAAATTATATATTGTATACAATATACTGTATATAGTACAGAATAATCTGATAATAAAATATGCGTACATTCTTCATTAAATTTAAAAAAGATCGAGATATAACGAAATCAATTCAATCTAACGACGAACAAAGACGAACAAATAGGATACATGAGCTGAACGCTCGTGACAGGTCAGTTGGTTCCGTGCAAGACTTCGCTTTCCGCAGTCGGCCGCTGAGCCTTCTCGTCGCATACGCTCCTGTGGAGTCTCACCTGTTCCGCTTTTCCCGCAGGAGTTTTCGTCTTGCCCTCCAATCAACTGCTAGAAGGGTCTAAAACAAATCGAACGTACGTTCACCCTAAAAAAAAAACGAACCACTAATCGAAAATCTTGATCAATGGTTCATTTTTTACTTCGTCTAAATTTAAAACAGCTAAAAACTCTCAGCTTATAAATTGAATTTTTTTAGTCTGTTATAAAATGTACTTCTTGGTATATCTAACAGCTTAGCAGCAAGCGACACATTTCCCTGCGTTTTACGTAAAGCATCCATCATCAAGTTTTTTTGAACTTTTTCACGAAATGTGAGTGCGGATAGGGACGTAAAATCGTTTTCTTCTATTTCTTGTGAAGTATCAGAGTGAGAGATGTTCCTCTGACCACCAAGATGTAAAGAACTCAAATAACTCAATATTGTCTCTTTTTCTGTGTCCGCGTTTAGTGAAATTTTCAAGCGTTCAAGTACATTAAATAATTCTCGAACGTTTCCGGGCCACTGGTAATCTATCAATTTATCTACTAGTTCCTTGGGGAAATTCATATTCCAATCATTCGTTTGACAAAAGTACCGCATAAGATGCGGAATATCTTCTTTTCTTTCCCGTAAAGGCGGAACATGCACGGGGTACACGTGAAGCCGGTAGTATAAATCTTCTCGAAACTTCCCTTCATTGACAAGTTGGCGAAGATCTCGATGAGTAGCGGTAATAATCCGAATATCTACCGGAATTTCCTGATTGCTTCCCACAGGCGTGACCTTGCGCTCTTGCAATACTCTTAACAAAGAAACTTGCATAGAATGAGGAAGTTCACCTATTTCATCAAGAAAAATCGTACCATGATTAGCCTGCTCAAACTTCCCTTGATATCCTTGACGCCGTGCTCCTGTAAAAGCTCCTTCCCCATAGCCAAATAATTCACTTTCCATAAGTTCCTTCGGAATGGCACCACAATTAAGAGCAATAAAAGGTCCGTTTTTACGCGAACTGTTTTCATGAATCGTTCTCGCCACTACTTCTTTTCCAGTACCTGTTTCCCCTAAAATATAGACTGTTGTATCCGTAGGAGCCGCCTGCTTTATTTCTTCTAATGTTCGCTGAAAGGATCGGCTTATGCCTGCTTCTCCTTTAAAACAAAATGATTGAGCAGAGATCTGTTTAGTTGTTTGGTTATGAGTCGTTTCTTCTGATAAGTAAACAATCTTTCCAATAGAATGACCGTGTCTTTTTGAAATGACAGGCACTTCCATCACTATACGAAATCCCTGTTGTACAATCGTATTCAACTGTTGTCCTGACCATTTAGGTATACATTCCCGAACGGTTTTACTTGCTCCTACAATCACTTCTTTGTAATTGCAAAGCAGCAAGAGCTGCTTGCTATCGACAAAATTCATAGAAGCATGAACCAACTCAATTTCGTCTTTGTGCATTCGAATGCTTAACTCCCGTTCGATTGTATACGCAATGGACGTAACCATTCCAAGCATATAAGGATGCGCTCTGTTTACGGGACAGGAAATATTAATAATCCCAATTAAATTTCCGTCGTCATTTCGAACAGGCGCCGCCGAACAGCTCCATTGATGCGAAGCAATCGAATAATGTTCTGTACCTGTTATCATAATGGGTTCTTCCGTTTGCAGAGCCGTCCCGATTGCATTTGTTCCTACTTCTTTTTCTGTCCAACAGGCACCTTCCACAAAATTAATTTTTCTTGCTTCATTCAGTGTAAGTCTATTTCCTGTAATAGATAAAATATAGCCTTCTGGGTCAATTAATAGAGCAACCATTCCTAAATCTGCCGCTGATTGTCTGATTCTTTCTAAGTGCGGCAACGCCGTTTCAAGAAATAAAGAGTTCATTTGTTTTCGAGAATGAAAATCTTCGTTCCTTAAAATCGATCTGCCTTTATCTAGGTAAGGGTTAACATCTGCGCTTTTACAGCGGTGCCACGATTTTACAATGATGTCGTTTAATCTTGAAGATTCAAGTGCTCCTTCGTTCACAAAACGTTTCCATGTGTTTAAAGAAAGTGTGGATTCCATTTCTTACCTCTCCCCTATAAACTTAATTGAATATAGTAAATCAAGGCTTGTTACTATTATTATAAATCACAAAGAAAACGTTATCATTACCAAAGATAGATTCTTAAACTCACGTTATGTAAAAATTAATAGAAAAACTAGACGAGGATGCAGGAAAATCCCTCTCCCGCTTTCATGATTCCTTCATCCTCTAGTTTACCTTTTTGAATCATTCATTTTTACTTTTCATTCTTAAAGAGCTTAATAACTTGAGCACTTGTATAATCATGAGTGAACGGCCTGACCCGTTGACTGCAAAAGAGCTTCATGAATCGCTTCGGATAATGTAGGATGAGCAGCGATAAAGTCTTCCATTACATCCGTGGTCAACTCCCCGTGCAGCATGATAGTTCCTTGTCCAATTAATTCTGTAGCATGTGCACCTACAATGGAAAGCCCAATAATTTCATTAAACTGCGGTTCTACGATTACTTTCACTTTTCCAACAGAATCATTTGCAATCATCGCTTTGCCGTTTGCCGTAAACGAAAATTCTCCGATACGAACATCACCGTATTTTTCTCGGGCCTGTTTTTCTGTCAAACCGACACTTGCAATTTCAGGATGAGTATAGATGCAGCGTGGTACAGCTCGGTAATTCACGCTCTTATCTTTTCCGTATGCATGCAAAGCAGCAACTGTGCCTTCATGAAAGGCTACATGAGCAAGCTGAATTCCACCGACTACATCTCCACAAGCATAGATATTAGGTATATTCGTTTGCATATGCTCATTAACATCAATTCCTTGTTTTGAAAAATGTATGCCAAGCTTTTCTAAACCTAAACCTAGCACTCTAGGCTTTCTCCCAATTGAAATTAATGCATAGTCAGCCTGCAGTTCATGCAGTTCTTCTTTATGTTTAAATAGAGCCGTTTTATCTTCTGGCTGCATTTCTGTTAGCGAAGCGGATGTATAAATCGTTACGCCTTTTTTCTCTAACTCTTCCTGCAACATAAAGGCGATATCGGCGTCTTCACCAGAAAGCAGCTGATCTGCCGCTTCCACAATCGTTACTTTTGTTCCCATTTGACTGTAAATGCTTGCAAATTCACACCCAATTACCCCTCCTCCTACTATTAAAAGAGATGAAGGGATAGCAGGCAGCGACATCGCTTGTCCACTGTGAATGATCCACTTTCCATCAAACGGAGCAAACGGCAGGCTAGCAGGTTCTGAACCTACAGCAATAATAAACTGTTCAGCCTCTATTTCTTCTACTTGATTTTCATTTCGCACGGCTAGGCGATGATTTGTCAAAAAAGAAGCTTCTCCTTTCATGACTTTAATACTGTTCTTTTTCATCAAATAGCCAATTCCCCTGACCAAGTTTTTAACAATGGTTGTTTTATGATGCTGAACGCCATCCCAGTTAATTTTCACTTGTTCTAAAGGAAGAGTGATGCCGAATTGCTCAGCTTGCTTTATTTTCTCATAGGCTTCCGCGCTTGCTAATAATGACTTTGTTGGCATGCAGCCCTCATTTAAACATGTTCCACCTAAATCTTTTTGTTCGATTAACGTAACTTGTTTTCCTTGCCGGGCGGCAGTGATTGCCGCCACATATCCTGCAGGACCGCCGCCAATGACAACTAAAGGTTTCATGGAATGCACCACCTTTCTATAAGAGTAGTAAAATAGGTTGCTCTAAGTATTGTTTAATAGTTCCAAGGAAATTAGCTGCAGGTGCTCCGTCCAGTACGCGATGATCAAACGTCAGGCTTAAAGGCAGCACGTTTCTTCTTTGTAAATCGTCTCCTATATACATAGGTACATCTTCAGTAGCTCCCACACCAAGGATTCCTGTTTCAGGCGGGTTCAATACAGGTGTAAAATACTCTACTCCGTAAGCACCCAGATTAGTAATAGTGAATGTAGAACCTTGCATGCTATCAGTACTCAACTGACCTTGCCGAGCATCTGCTGCTCGTGTTTTAATCTCTGCAGCTAATTCAACTAACGGCATTTTTTCAGCATGTTGCACAACAGGAACAACTAGCCCATTCTCTAAAGCCACGGCCATTCCAAGATGAACATGATGATAGAGATGAATTTCGTTATCGATATACGCACTGTTCATTTGCTTGTGTTCTTGAAGTGAAAGAACAACAGCGCGAGCAATAAAATCAGTTAGAGAGATTTTCACCTTATGGCGTTGTTGAATCACTTCTTTAATTTCTCGTTGAAGAGACAGCAAATCCGTCACGTCAGCTTTCATATTAATCGTTAATTGAGCACTGTTTAGTAAGCTATTATGCATTCGGCCTGCAATGACTTTCCTCATCCCCGCTACTGGAAGCGTTTCTTTTTTTGTAGCTTTATCTATTTCAACTGGTGGATGACTTGTTTCTGAAGCTTTTTCTGTCAGCACTTTCTCTACATCCGCTTTTGTGATTCTTCCTTTTGGTCCCGTGCCTTTAATCATTTCAATGTCAAGGTTTTCAGATTCTGCTATTTTCCGTGCAATTGGTGAAATGCGCACAGTTTCTTTGCTCTTCTTTGATGAAACTGCGTTTGCTGGTGGCTCTTCTAAAGAGATAGTGGCGGCTACCTCGTTTTTAGGAGCCTGAAGCTCATTTGCTGAACTGCTTTGCTCAGTAAGCTGCTCGTTTGGATTTCCAACATAACAGATAATCGTTCCAGGAGGCACACCTACATCTTCTTGCACAAGGATATCAAGAATCACACCGTCCTGCGGCGCTTCAATTTCCATTTCTATTTTTTCAGAATTAATACTTGCAATCATATCTCCTTTTGAAACGGAGTCTCCCACTTTTTTATTCCATGTCGAAACGGTTCCTTCTTTCATTGCCATACCTAGTTTTGGCATTACAACCTCTGCAGCCATTTGCTTCCTCCTCCTTTCTCTTTACTTACACGCTTAGAAGCGATTTATCTCCTAGCAACTCCGATACAACTTCAATTACTTTTTGCGGTGTTGGCAGATAAATATCTTCTAATGGAGGTGAAAATGGTACAGGTGTATGTGGTGCTGTAATTCGTTTAATAGGTGCATCAAGCATATCAAATCCTTTATCAGCAACTAGCGCAGCAATATCTGTTGCGATGCTACATCTTGGGTTAGCTTCGTCAATAACAATTAATCGATTCGTTTTTTCTACAGAAGAAAGAATCGTCTCTTCGTCAAAAGGTGATAGACTTCGCGGATCGACTACTTCTACGTCAATTCCTTTGTGAGATAATTGATCTGCGGCTGTAAGTGCAGTATTTACTTGTTTGCCAATCGCTACAATAGTTAAATCTGTTCCTTCGCGTTTCACGTCTGCTTTTCCTAATGGAATCGTATAATAGCCTTCAGGAACCTCACCTTTCATGTTGTACAATGTTTTGTCTTCAAAAAAGATAACCGGATCATTGTCTTCAATTGCTGCTAATAATAAACCTTTTGCATCGTAAGGGGTAGAAGGCACCACTACTTTAATGCCAGGAATGCTAGTGAACAAAGCATACAAGCTCTGAGAATGCTGAGCCGCAGCCCTAAACCCTGCTCCATGAGTCGTTCGAATCGTGACGGGCACTTCTGCTTTTCCTCCGAACATGTATCTAAATTTTGCGCCTTGATTCAGCACTTGATCTAAGCAGCAGCCAATAAAGTCATTAAACATTAATTCTGCAACCGGTCTTAACCCTGTGGCTGCCGCTCCCATTGCAGCTCCTATATAAGCTGCTTCTGAAATAGGCGTATCAAGAATTCGTTCACGTCCAAATTCTTGTACAAGTCCCTTTGTCACTCCAAGGACACCGCCCCAAGCCTCATCATCTTGCAGGTGGTCAATTTCCGCTCCGCCAGCTACATCTTCTCCCAGCAGAATCACATTCTCATCTTTTCGCATCGCTAGTTTCATTGCTTCATTGATAGCTTCAGACATACTTAATTTTCTAGTCATTTTCTTTTCCCCCTTTAATTAGTAAGATACATAAACATCTGTTAATAGTTCGGAAGCATCAGGATAATCGCTTGTTTCTGCTAGCTCAACTGCGCGTTTTACTGCTTTTTCTACGTCACTTTCAATATCTCTAAGCTCTTTTTCTGTTACTACTTGTTCTGAAAGCAAATAGTTTTCAAAAAGAGCAATCGCATCTTTTTCCTGAAGGTGTTCTTTCTTTTCACTGCCTGATTTATACGTTTGTGCGTCGCCTTCGAAATGCCCGTAATTTCGATACGTTACACATTCAATTAACGTTGGGCCTTCCCCTCTGCGAGCTCGTTGAATCGCTTCAGCAGCTGCTTCATAAACTGCCATCACGTCTTTTCCATCCACTCGTACGCCTGGAATATTGTAAGATGCGGCACGGTCTGCAATCGTGCTGCAGCTTGAAGCATAAGAAAAGGGAGTTGCTTCTCCGTAGCCATTATTCTCAGCAACAAAAACAACCGGCAGTTTCCAAATGGCTGCTAAGTTAATTCCTTCATGAAACGTTCCTTCATTGCCCGCCCCGTCTCCAAAAAAGCAAACGCTTACATCTTTTGTCTTTTTATACTTAGCAGTTAAAGCAGAACCGCATGCAAGCGGAAATCCTCCTCCTACAATTCCATTTGCTCCTAAAATTCCTTTATCTAAATCCGCGATATGCATAGATCCACCTTTTCCTTTGCCTAACCCGGTTACCTTCCCAAATAGTTCAGCCATCATTCCATCTAAATCGCCGCCTTTAGCAATACAATGACCGTGTCCACGATGAGTGCTCGTAATACTGTCACTGTCATTAAGGTGAGCGCACATTCCAACCGCTATCGCTTCTTCACCTGCATACAGATGAACAAAACCAGGCAGTACACCTTTTGCAAAAATTTGATGTACTTCATCTTCAAACTTTCGAATTTCTACCATTTTCTGATACATCCAGCTGGCTTTTTCTTTCGTAAGCTTTTCTATTTTATTTTGAGCAGTTTTCATTATGGTAAGCCTCCTCATTTGATTTCTAGCCTTCACTTAACTATTCTTGCAAGTACCGTGCCAACATGAAAACCGCTCTATCTTAGCAATCCATTGTTTTATTTGCTCTCATAAAGTTAGACAAAATTGGACACTGTTCCAACTTTGTCTAACTTTGTCCAATTTTAGAGGAATCAATTATGCAAACTGAATTTAAGGTGCATAATAAGCGTGTGGGTTGAAAATCACATGAATAATTAGCAAGAAAGCTTTTATGTAAATATGATATAATGCTGAAGGAATCGTCTTTATTTTAAAGAACACCAAAGCTTTTAAAGGAGGTTGGTTAAAGAAAAGCGGATTTTATAGAAGTTTCACCGTAAAGTTGGATGTAAATTAAATGATGAAAGATGAGGTGAAAACCTGGAAAACATCCAAAGTTTGCGTCATCTACACTTCGCGACGTCTAGATGACATATCCCCAGGTTACAGTTATGCACAATGCAATTCAACACATTACAAGTTTTCATGTATACGCAGCCATTATTATATTTATCATTACATATTTTCTGATTATGACTGAAAAGATCAATCGCGCTTCAGCAGCTCTTTTAGGTGCCATATTAATGATTTTGTTAGGCATTGTTGATTTTAATAATGCTATTACCGAACACATTCAGTGGGAAACAATTGTCCTTCTTATGGGTATGATGATTTTAGTCGGCATTACAAATAAAACGGGTGTGTTTCAATACGCAGCCATCAAGTCTGCTAAAATTGCTAAAGGTGATCCGGTTCGAATTCTAGTTATTTTATCGATTTTAACAGGCGTCGGCTCAGCTTTTTTAGACAATGTGACAACCGTGTTATTAATCGTTCCCGTTACATTTTCGATTACTACTATCTTAAACATTAATCCTTTTCCGTTTCTTATATCAGAAGTGCTGTTTTCAAATATTGGAGGAACGGCAACTTTAATAGGCGACCCGCCTAATATCATGATTGGGGCAGCGAACCCTCACCTTGATTTTAATGCTTTTTTATTAAATTTAGCTCCTGCAGTACTGATTATCGGTGTTGTTACACTGGGGATTCTTGTTCTTATCTATCGTAAAAAGTTAAAAGTAGAAGATAGTAAAAAGCAAGAGCTAATGAGTTTAAATGAAAAAGATTATATTCAAGATTATGTTTTAATGAAAAAATCGTTAACTGTATTAGTATTAACGATTCTAGGTTTTACCCTGCATTCTGTTTTGCACATTGATGCGGCTATGGTAGCCATTACAGGTGCTGCTGTACTACTGGTAATTGGATTAAGAACTCATGATGAAGTAGAAAGCGCATTTGATTCTGTTGAATGGACAACCATTATTTTCTTTGCAGGTTTGTTTGTTCTTGTCGGAGGCTTAATCGATGTAGGCATTATTAAAAAGCTGGCTGCTGGCGCGTTGAACGTTACAGACGGCAATATCGCACTGTCAGCTTATCTCATTTTGTGGATTAGTGGCATTGCCTCAGCTGTTATTGATAACATTCCTTTTGTTGCTACAATGATTCCACTTATTCAAGATATGGCTCATGGAATGGGAATGAGCCCTGATTCTGCTCAAATCAATGTACTATGGTGGTCATTGGCTCTAGGAGCATGTTTGGGAGGAAACGGTACGTTAATTGGAGCATCTGCCAACGTCATTGTAGCTGGCATGGCTGTAAAAAAAGGACATAAATTTTCGTTTATGGATTTTTTGAAAATTGGAGCTCCAATTATGCTTGTATCTCTTTTGATTTCAACGTTATATATCTTTCTTCGCTACCTTTTATTCCTGTAAAGAAAGAGCAATTAAAATTTACATGAACAGTAAAAAGACTTCTCAGCTGAGAAGTCTTTTTTTCTCTAGATATATGCGTTCAAGCAGCCCAAACGAAGTTGATAATAAAAGCGGCGCTAATCATATACATAATCCAGTGAATTTCCTTCGCCCTGCCGGCTAACAATTTAACGAATGTATAAGATAAAAACCCTAGCGCTAAGCCTTCGCCGATACTAAACGTTAACGGCATCAAAATAATGGTACAAAAAGCAGGCACAGCATCTGTTATTTCGTCGAGAGGAATGTTTTTAATTTCTGTTAACATGAGAGCTCCAACCATAATTAAAATAGGCGCTGTAGCAAAAGCAGGAATAATGCTGATCAATGGAGTGAACAAAATACTGACTAAAAACAGCGTGGCAACAACCAGTGCTTTAAGACCCGTTTTGCCTCCTTCTGCAATTCCCGCAGCGTTTTCTACATACGCGTTCATTGCGGTAGATCCCATAGCAGCACTGGCTACAGTCGCAAGAGAATCTGCCATAAGCGCTTTATCTAACCCTTTAATTTCTCCGTTTCCATCCATTAGTCCAGCTTTTTTAGATAATCCAATCATCGATCCTAAATTATCAAATAGCTCCACAAGCGTAAATGAAAAAATAATAGAGAAAAGACCGTAATGGAGAGCAGATTTAATATCCATTTGTAAAAAAGTTTCTGACATGCTTGGCATTGAAAACGACACAACGCTGCTGATGCTTTTAGGTGCTTCTACTATGCCCAGCGCCATCCCTGCAATTGATATCAGTAAAATACTAATCAAAGCAGCTCCTTTAATTTTTCGAGCAGTTAATACAGTTACCGTGATGAAACCTAATAAAGCAAGTAATGGGCCCGGTTTTGTGAGTTGTCCAAGCGCTACTAAATTTTCTTTGTTGCTTACAATAATTCCAGCTTGCTTAAAACCGATAAAAGCAATAAATAGACCGATTCCAACGGAAATAGCACTTTTTAAAATAGCGGGTATCCCTTCAATAATCTTCTTGCGTAAGCCTGTTATGGTTAAAATAAAAAATACAACCCCTGAAATAAATACGGCTCCTAAACCTGTTTGCCACGTTAACCCTTCACCCAATACCACTGTATACGTAAAAAAAGCGTTTAGCCCCATTCCTGGTGCAACTGCAATAGGCATGTTCGCCCACAATGCAAACAAAAGAGTTGCAAAAACAGTGGCAAAAATTGTTGCCGCAATTGCCGCTTCTTTTGGAATGCCTGCATCTGCTAAAATCGTCGGATTAACAAAGATAATATAGCTCATCGTCACAAAAGTCGTAATTCCCGCAAGAATTTCTGTTTTTACATCTGTTTTACGTTCTGTTAAATGAAACAGCTTATCTACCCATGAAGGATTAGGTGCTGATTTTTTTGTTAGTTCCATATGCTGAGTTTCCATTTTTTCATTCATCGCCACTTGCTTTTCACTCCTTTAATGATCGATTGAATTTTTTTAACTAGTTTTTACAGCCGCTTTATCAACAAGTGTATATTCAGTCATTTCCCCACTCCTTTTTTATGAAAATATGTATAAAAAGAGCCGTGAAAACAGAAGGAAACCCTTCTATCTTCACGGCTCTTTGCTTCTGTAAACAGAAGATAAGCATCCGTCTTTTACGTTTTTTGCAAAACAAACGATTTCATCCAACGTTTTGCCATTTATATAGAGAAGTTATTTAAAGCAAATAACCGTACAAGAATTCTCAGTAGCAGGATCATAATCTCTAAATAAAGAAGTGACCTGGATATCGAATAATAGCTCCACTTTTTGCTTTAGCATTTTTTTATATTTAGTCGACAAAGCCGCATCAAGAGACATCACTAATTCTTTATATTCTTCACTGAGGGCGTCTAGCGCTGGCATTCTTTTTGATTGAGCTAGTATAAGAATTTTATTATCAATAATATCTATTTTTTGAGTATTCACGCCTACATTAAAAATTTCTTGGCTAATTTGAGTATACAAAGTAGCTATCTTCTTTTTAGAGATCGGCTCCATATGCTTCACCTTTTTCATTGTTAAAAATGTAGTTTTATTATGTTGTTTTCACTTGATTAGCGTCTTTTGACCAGCTGCCGATAAATTCAGGCTCATTATAGTCAAAGAAATTGGTTAAATTCTCATGGCGGTTATCAATAAAAAGCTGATTGGCGACTTCTGATACGAGCTTTGGTATCGCATATTTCAGCCCTGAAAGAGCGGAAGCAGAAATTCCACAGCTAATTAAAGCAGAATAATTAAAAGCAAAAAGGCCATATACCATTTTTTGACCTTCCCCATTGCGATTTGAAAAAGCAAAGCCATTACTAAGGTAAGGGTGGGCATCCAATACTGGATTGGCAATTTCATGCGGTGCTTTGTAATGATCGCTCCAGCGGGCGATGTGTTTTTCAACAAGACGTAATTCTGGACGAAGAGCCGGATCTGTTAGAAGGCCTGTGCTAATAATTAAATAGTCAAATGTAAAGACTCCCTGAGGAGTTGTTACAACTGCTTTGTCCTGTTTTCCCTCGACATCGAGCCACGGTGCATGTACGTGCAAATGAAAACCTGGCCATGAGGAAGCGCGTCCAAATGTATCATTCGTAGGCGGCTGATTGTATTCGAAAAAATGAGCCATTACTTCATATTTTTCAGCATCTGACAGAGCATGAAAACGCTCAATCATTCCTGAAGCTTCCATTTGTCTGATTGGATTAATACGCGGAAGTTCTTTTCGTCGAACAAATACATGAGCTTCAGCAACTCCTTCGGAAAGCGCATAGTTGGCGTTATCAAACGCCGAAGCTCCTCCTCCTAAAACAGCTACTTTTTTGTTCTTTAACGTAGTAAAATCAATCGTTTGTGAAGTATGAGAATAAAGATGAGGCGGCAATTTTTCAGAAATCATAGGCGGGACATGCCACTCTCCTCCTCCTTGAATTCCTGTAGCTAGTATAACTTTACGTGCCATCAGTGTAGGACATGCAGCTCCATTTCCTTCAATATGCAAGCGATGAATACCTGTTTCCGTCGGCTCAATTAACGTTAATTTTATTTCATTTGCCACAGGAAGGTTAAGAATACTCCGGTACCAGCGTAAATAATTCATCCAGTCTCCTTTTGGAATTTTGTCAAGAGCTTCCCAGCCCTCTGAGCCAAATTGTGCTTCCCACCACGCTTGAAACGTAAGCGAAGGCATACCTAAATCGATAGATGTTAAGTTTTTGGGCGTTCTCAGCGTAATCATTCGTGCATACGTTTCCCACGGACCTTCTAAACCCGAACGGTTTTCATCAATAACAAGAATATTTGACACGCGTTCTCGCAGCAAGCCAAAAGCCGTTCCTAAACCGCTTTGACCTCCTCCAATAATGATTACATCGTATACGTGTCCACTTTTAGGGATAATTGGCTGTACTTCTGTTGGTTTCCTGAAAGAAAGGTAAGAAAGATCGGTTGCTACTCTTTTATTTAAAGCTTCTAAGCTCATCGTTATCTCTCCTTTCAATAAAGTTTCTCCGTGATAAAAAAGTTTATTTTATATCTAACATAAAATGATAGGTTTTATAACATCATTTGATTTATATTTATATTATCACTTTTGTAATATGATTGTATCTCCATTCTCTCTAAAGTTTTTTTTGCAAATTGTATAAAATCACTAATATAATTTTTTATATCTTATGTATGAAAGCATATTTACATTGTTTAAAAGAAAAAAACCATTACAAAGCTTAGTGAAGAAAGCTTTTCTGACATCAACTTTAAGGAAAACATGTGCGAGTTTGTGACAGTTATTTGTTAATTACGCTCTACTACTTGACTATCGTATTCATCAAATCTATAGTCATAATTAGTAACTCAACAAAGGGAGTCAACGTATGAGAAATTTATTTAAAATAACAGCTATATTTACAACGATTGTTATGTTTATTTTAATGATTGCCGGCAGTCTGGTCACAACCACAGGATCTGGATTAGGGTGCGGAAACGAGTGGCCATTGTGTAACGGGCAGTTAATACCCGAATACGCAGTAGCAACAATGATTGAATATACGCATCGTTTGATTACCGCATTTGCAGGTCTTCTTGTTTTAGCATTTTCTATTTGGGCTTGGATTCGTTATCGCAGAAACCGTGAAGTGAAAATTTTAGCGATCATGAGTATTGCATTTATCGTTATCGAGTCGTTGCTCGGGGCTTCTGCCGTTATCTGGCCTCAGTCAGCTGAGGCGCTAGCCCTGCATTTCGGTCTTTCGCTTATTGCGTTTACCGGTGTATTTTTACTTTCAATATTTGTTATTCAAAAGGACCGTTCGGATCATTTTATTAAAGGAGCCGTTACAGGCAAATTTAGATGGCTCGCATGGTTTACGCTTATATTTACCTACTGCGATATTTATTTAGGTGCATATGTGCGTCACAAAGGTGCAAGCTTAGCGTGTACAAGCTTTCCGGCTTGTTATGGCAACACTCTTATTCCAAAGCTATCAGGAACAACAGGCATTCACTTTGCTCACCGATTTGCTGCTCTTGTGCTGTTTGTTCTTATCATTTGGATTATGGTATCTGCTATCAAACAGTATAAAGAAACTCGCCGTGATATTTACTACGCGTCTATCATTGCAGTTGCTTTAACCTTTGCTCAAATATTTAGCGGTATCTTTGTTGTCATGTCTCGTTTAAATGTCTTTGCTACACTGTCTCACTCGGCATTTATTACAGCATTATTCGCTACGCTTAGCTACATTTGTGTACAAACTTTAAAAGGTAAAAGACGATAAAACAAAAAAACACGTGCAGTTCATAACTGCACGTGTTTTTTGTTTTAAGCTAGTTCTATTCCGCCTGTAATTCCGTAAACTTGAGCTGTTACGTAGCTTGCATCCGTTGAAGCTAAAAATACGTATACATTTGCTAACTCTACCGGCTGACCAGCACGCTGCAAAGGTGTATCTTGTCCAAAGCTTGGAATAGCGTCGCTTGGCTGCCCTCCAGAAATTTGAAGCGGCGTCCAGATAGGTCCTGGAGCAACGGAGTTAACGCGAATACCTTTTGGAGCTAATTGCTTGGCTAGTCCGCGAGTGAATCCGTTAATGGCAAACTTTGTAGCTGCATAATCTAATAAATTAGGACTTGGGCTATAGCCTTGTACAGAACTTGTGGTAATAATAGAAGCACCTGCCGGTAAATAAGGCAGCGCTGCTTTTACGATCCAATATAAAGAGAATACATTTACTTCAAAGGTTTTGCGCAGCTGATCCGTTTCTAAATCAGCAAGATCTTCTACTGCCTGCTGTTTACCTGCTACGAGCGCTAAAACGTCTAATCCATCTAATTCTTTATAAGCTTTTTCTACTAGCTCCTTGCAAAAAGATTCTTCGCCTACATCACCAGGTATGAGTACTGCTTTTTTGCCTTCTGCCTCAATAAGCTTTTTTACTTCTTCTGCATCAGTTTGCTCTTGTGGCAAGTAATTAAGCGCAACGTCCGCTCCTTCTCTTGCATAAGCGATAGCTGCTGCTCGGCCAATACCTGAATCCCCACCTGTTACAAGAGCTTTTCTGCCTTTTAATTTACCTGCACCTATGTAACTGTTCTCCCCGCAGTCTGGGATGACGTTCATTTCTTTTTGTACACCAGGCGGTTCTTGATACTGCTTTGGATAGTCTTCATGGAAATATTGAGTTAATGGATTATTTAACTTTGACATATTCGTCACTCCTTTATAAATCAACCTTAACCAACTAAGGAAAAGTTTTCTATATGCTTGTTCTTCCCCTCTTCTTCTTTCATAAACATGTTTGATGTGCTCTACTATCCTCACCTTTCTTTCTGCTATTCCCTTTCAATCAACAGCTAGAAACAGCTGGATACATGAAAACTACATTCACCATCACAATAAAAAAATCCGAACGAGTCACGTTCTATCTTGAGAACCTTGACTCCTTGTTCGGATCTTCTTTTAACTAAAATACGTTTCCCCCCACTCTTTAAATAAATGAAATGGTGAGAGCTTTGTATTTTGCTGTGCACAACAAGTTTTATTTCTCGTCTGTACCTGTTACTCTGTTAGTTCTACTTGTAAAGGCTTTGATTCCTCTTCAGCTTCTTTAGGGGTGCGAACGATTAACACATCACATTTGGCATAGCGTAAAATATGCTGAGATACACTTCCGATTAAGATACGCTCTACCGCGTTTAACCCGGTTGCACCGCATACAATTAAATCAACGTGCTTATCGGGAGCAATTTTTTTAGATATTTTTGTTTTAGGAGAACCGTGTTCAATTAAGGTCTCGACTTTCGTTACTCCAGCCTTAATTGCTAGGTTACTATAGTTGGTTAAAAGTTCTTCAGCAAATTTCTCTGCATCTTGAAAGCGTGTATCCGTATAAAATGCATAAGGTGATGGACTTAACGCCTGTATATCGATAACGTGACAAATTATCAAATGAGCGTTATTTTTTTTCGCACTGTTAACTGCTTTTTTGAATGCCCACTCCGCTTCTACAGAACCGTCTACTGCTACGAGGATGTTACGATAAGCCATATTCATCATAATCTCTCCTTTAACATTCGTTTATAAAGAACTTTCTTTGCTACACTTTTATTGTACTTCTTGCGCAAGCAAAAGTATGTGATTTTTATCACAAGTTATAGAAATTAATAAAAAATGGAGCCGCGCACATCGTACACGGCTTCATTTTTATTGAACTTGAGAGTTAAAAGTCATTATCCAAACAGATCCTGCTACAATCGTAATAACAAAAACGATTCCAAGTATTAAAGCCATCACATTATAACGAGGCTTCTCTCCGTCTTTAATATGCATAAAGAAAAACAATTGAACGAAAAATTGAAGCACGGCCATTCCTAGAATGCTAGCTAGTAATATATTTTTAGCAAGTACGTGGTTTAATACCAGCAGCAGAGGAATAACGGTTAAAATAATTGAGAAAATAAATCCGGTTGTATAAGCTTTTAACGACCCATGGTTCTCCATCTACATCACCCCCATTAAATACACAACCGTATAAAGGAAGATCCAGACGGCATCAAGAAAATGCCAGTATAAGCTGATAATCGTCACTTTTCGTTTTGTTACAGAGGTAATTCCGTATCGTTTTAACTGGATTGTAATTGAAATCATCCAAATGATGCCAACCGAAACGTGCAGCCCGTGTGTACTAACTAGTGTGTAGAAAGCCGTAAAAAATGCGCTCGTAGAAATGGTTGCTCCTTCGTGAACCATTGTTTGAAATTCATGAATTTCAAGGCCAACAAAGCATACACCTAAAAGCAGCGTTACGATTAGCCAGCAAATTAAAGGCTTTATTTTTCCTTTGTGCATGCTTAATACAGCTAATCCGCTCGTAAAGCTGCTCGTTAATAAGATAAACGTTTCAGAAACAAATCCTGGAACTTCAAAAAAATCCTTTCCCGTAAGGCCTCCCGCAGTATGATTAACAAGAACAGCATACGTAGCAAATAATGCTCCAAATAAGATGCAGTCCGTTACGAGGAAAAGCCAAAAACCCATAACTTTGATTTCTTCATCATGTTCATGATGATGTTCTTCGTGGTGCGCTGTCGCATATGCCATGTTACCCGACCCTCCCTACTGAATTTTCTGTATGTCGAATTTCATCCACAGGGATATAATAGTCCGAGTTGTATTGAAAAGAACGAGCTAGTAAACAAGCTCCTACTCCTGTCAAACCGAATATCGCCACCCATACCCAGTGGAACGTTAAGCCAAAACCAGCAATGAACCAGAAAATCGACATGATAAATGGAATACCTGAATTCTTAGGCATATGAATTGGAGAAAAAGCCGCTGTTTCCTTCGCTTTTTTCTTTTTTCTTTCTTCTTTTATCGTCCACCACGCATCTTGCCCGGTTACTGTTGGAATCACTGCAAAATTGTAGTGCGGCGGAGGTGAAGGAATGGACCATTCTAATGTGCGGCCATTCCAAGGATCTCCTGTTACATCTCGTTCTCCGTACTTAATGCCATGAAGAATCTGCCATGCTTGAAAGATAAACCCTATGCCCATAAAGAAGGCTCCCACTGTAGAGATAACGTTCAGCGGTCCCCATCCCATGTCAAAATCGTACGTATAAATACGGCGCGTCATTCCCATAAACCCTAGTGCATATTGAGGCATGAAGCATACATAAAAGCCAATATTCCACGTCCAAAATGCCCATTTGCCAAGACGGTCATTTAACTTAAAGCCAAACATTTTTGGCCACCAATAGTACAAACCTGCAAAGAAGCCGAATACAACGCCTCCGATTAACACTTGGTGAAAGTGTGCAACTAAAAAGTAGCTATTATGATACTGATAGTCTGCGGGAGCTGCTGAAAGCATAACACCCGTTGCTCCTCCCACAACAAAGCACGGGATAAAAGCAATTGTCCATAGCATCGGCTGGGTCATTTGAATACGGCCGCGGAACATTGTAAATAACCAGTTGAACACTTTAACACCCGTTGGAATCCCGATGGCCATCGTGGTAATAGCAAAAAACACATTTACATTAGCACCTGCACCCATCGTAAAGAAATGATGCACCCATGTGAAATACGATAGAACGCTAATAATCATCATTGAAAAAACCATAGATTTATAGCCAAATATCTTCTTTTGAGAAAACGTTGCAACAATTTCAGAAAAAATGCCGAATGCCGGAAGCACAACAATATACACTTCAGGATGTCCCCACATCCAAATTAAGTTAATGTACATCATCGGATTTCCACCGCCGGTCATGGTAAACAAGTGTCCGTCAAAGAAGCGGTCGATAAACAATAAAGCAAGCGTTACGGTTAATACAGGAAACGCGAAAATGATAATAATACAGCTTGCTAGAACAGACCACGTGAATAGCGGCATATGCATAAGTTTCATGCCAGGCGCACGCATTTTTAAAATGGTCATAATAAAATTAATTCCAGAAGCCAAGCTGCCAATACCTGATATTTGAATGCCCCAAATATAAAAATCTTGACCTGGTCCAGGACTGAACTGCATGCCAGAAAGCGGCGGATAACTCAACCACCCTGCATCTGGCGATCCTCCGATTACAAACGACAAATTGAAAAGCATGGCGCCAAAGAAAAATAGCCAAAAGCTTACCGCGTTTAAAAAAGGATAGGCGACATCTCTTGCTCCAATTTGAAGCGGCACAACGATATTAAAGAAAGCAAACATAAGCGGCATTGCCATAAATAGAATCATAATGGTTCCGTGCGTAGTGAAAATTTCATTGTAATGATTAGAATCTAGAAAATGCCACTGGGGAAATGCTAGCTGCATACGCATTAATAATGCATCTACTCCGCCTCGAAACAGCATTAACAATGAAGAAAGCATATACATGATTCCAATTTTTTTATGATCCACCGTTGTGAGCCACTCACGCCATAGCCACTTCCACTTTTTAAGATACGTAAGAACAAAAATAATACCGGCGAGTGTTAACAATATGGCGACATCGGCTCCGTAAATCATTGGCTCCCCTGTCACAAAAAAATGAGATGAAAAATCTTTTAATTTGTCTAACAACTTAGTTTCCCCCTTCCTGGTGCTCATGCTGTGTATGTGCTTGTTCTTCAGAAGCCACATTCATAGTCTTCATGTCTTCATTTTTCATATGGTGATGCTGACTATAATATTGACCACCGTTTTTAATAACAATTTCTTGAAACAAACCTTTAGGAATGGTAGAGTACGATTTTTCCAAGGAAAGACCTTGTTTGGCAAGATTGTTATAATCAGCTTTTGTTAAAGCTGGTGATGTTTCTTTCACTTGCTTTACCCACTGATTAAATTCTTTTGTCGATGTAGATTTAACTTTAAAGTTCATATGAGCGAACCCTTCACCCGTAAAATTAGCACCCGAACCAAAATATTCTCCCTTGTGATTAGCTTGTAGCCAAAGCCCCATGGCCATTCCCGGCATGGTATATAATTGTCCTCCCAACTCCGGTACCCAAAAGGAATTCATAGGTGCATCTGACGTTAGCACGAATTGAACGGGCACATCTTTTGGAATGTTGACATAGTTCACTGTCGCAATATCTTGATCCGGATATTGAAATAACCATTTCCAATCAAGAGACGTTACTTCAATCGTTAGCGGCTTTACATCTTTTTTCGGCGGATCTACTAATTCATAAGTCGTTTTGGCCGTAGCGAAACCTAAAATGCCGATAATAATAATGGGGATGCCCCACCAAATAAATTCAAGACGCTTGCTATCGTCCCAGTCTGGTCGATACGGAGCCTTGTTTCCAGGCTTATCACGGTAGCGTAAAACGATATACACAAGCAGACCTAAAACAGGAATAACAACAATTGTGCATAAAATTATGGAAAAAATAATTAACTGGTATTCTTTTTGAGCTACCGCCCCCTGCGGATTTAAAATCAAATAACGACTATCACAGCCTGCTAAAAAAATTGTAATGAATACGGAGAGAATGATTAACTTGCCAATATGCATTGATTTTTGCTTTCTCACCTCAGCTCAGGCTCCCTTCCTTTAAATCTCTGTACATAATAATGGTATATAAACGTTCATATTAGAGATGCATCTCAACAGATCAAAAGGCTAAAAACCTCCTAACATATTGAAGTTTGTCATGACATATTGCTTACTCCTAAAAAATTATCATGTTGTATGTTTAAAAGGTGTGATATTTCTCACACTTGAAGCGATTTTTATCTAGTTTAAATGGCTTTACCATAATTTCGTCACATATTTGGTTAAATGTGGTGTGAAATATCTTTCTCCTAGCGCGTAGATTCTGATAAAAGTAAAAAAGCTCTTCCAGTTCTTATTAACTGGAAGAGCTTTTTGGGAGTAATGAAGTATGGAGCTTTATTTCTTACTAGTTTGTTTGCTTTACTTGCTGAAACATCCAATCAATCATTTTTTGTTAAGAGAGTCACGACTTCCTTATACTCCTCTAGCTCTTTGGTCTGTGCGAGAGTATTGATTTTCTCTAGCGATAAAAGAGAGCTCTGAATGATAAACGT
Organism: Priestia sp. TRN 1309; assembly: GCF_050846875.1. Classification (NCBI taxonomy): domain Bacteria; kingdom Bacillati; phylum Bacillota; class Bacilli; order Caryophanales; family Bacillaceae; genus Priestia; species Priestia sp. TRN 1309. The sequence continues at coordinate 227,177 of NZ_JBOZGM010000004.1, forward strand.
GCGAGGCTCCTTATCATTTTGCAGTAATTCACGTTAACGAACTATCAGCTATTGCCTTCTCTTCCTTAATACATCTTCTATAAAATAATGATAGAAATAATTAATAAGAGCAGTGGCAATCGAGATCACAAAAAGTTGAAAACGCGTCATGTTGACCATTTTGTATACCTTTAATTTTTCTGCCAAACTGGTCAAGGGATAAGCAAATAGATAGTCAAATAGGATGTTAATTAACAAATATTTTTTGAAATTCCCATAGGTCAGCTTGAATACCCAAAAATTAGCTATAAAAAACGGTCCAAATATAAAAGAAACGTCGCTTGAAAGTTTAGGGAAAAGAGGTTTCCTCACTTTCCACCATGTAAAGCTTTTAGATAACTCACTGATAAAAGCAATAACTAATGAACTAAATGTCAAAACAGGTAGGTATCTTTTAAAGACAAATTTATCAACTTTTATTATAGACAGCCAAGGCAATAAAAGTACTGCCAAAAGCGTTAACTTTCCTTTCATTATGTACCCAACTCCTGCCGTTACGAAAATGTAAGCTAAACCATATTCTCTTTAGTTTGTGTAATAGGCTCTTTTTTATGTGTTTATTACACTGCGTTCGTTCTTTTATTCGTCTTTTATTACAAGATTTTTTGCTTTCAGGAAATTATTGATTCTCATATTCTGCATGTGCATGGAGAAAATACGGAGGTGAATGTTTAATTAAAAGGAGGAATTAAAAATGACTACAGTACGTGAAGTTATGACTAAAGATGTGAAAGCTTGTGCACCGCACGACCCAGTAACAGCTGCAGCAAAATTAATGCGTGATATTAATTGTGGCTCTGTGCCAGTGTGTCAAGAAAATCGAGTAATGGGAATGATCACAGACCGTGATATCGTGTTAAACTGCGTGGCGGATGGAAAAGATTGCAACACTGTGCATTGCCATGATTGTATGACTAAAGATGTGATTACTTGTTCTCCAGATACGGATATTCATGAATGTGCACGTATGATGGCCGATCATCAAATTCGCCGCATTATTGTAGTGGAGAATAATAATATGGTTGGAATCTGTGCAATCGGTGACCTTGCGACCGTGAACGTATATGTTGATGAAGCCGGTGCAGCATTGAGCGAAATTTCTAATCAAGTTCATTAAAACTTTTTAGCATATAAATCCTTAATGTTTGTACAAAATAACCCTGTCTGCAAGGAGGTGCTAATATGCCAAATTTAAACGATAACAAATTTAAAAAGATTCAGTCTGAGAGTCAAAAGCAAGGAAAGTCTCAAGAAGAATATGCGGCTGAGCTTGACGCTAATCGTGCAAAAAGCCAAAAGAAAAAGTAAGAATAAAAAAGGATTACAATCGGCAGAGGCTCGGTTGTAATCCTTTTTTTAGTGAAATCCTAATCTGTTTCTTTCTTTCTTTTCTCTTCTTCCTCTTCTTCCTCTTCCACTAATGTGCGGCGCAAAATTTTTCCTACCGTGGACTTAGGCAGCTTATTTCTAAACTCAATCAAGCGAGGGACCTTGTACTTAGCTAACCTTAAATTGCACCATTCTTCTAATTCCTGTTCTGTAGCAGATGCATCAGTTTTTAAAACAATCGCAGCTTTAACGGTTTCCCCTCGATAAAAATCTGGTACTCCAAACACACATACTTCTTTTACAGCTGGATGCTGATAAATAATATCTTCTATCTCCACTGGATAAACGTTATATCCACTAGCAATAATCATATCTTTTTTTCTTCCTACAATATAGAAATAACCGTCTTCATCCATAGTAGCAATATCTCCTGTATATAGCCAGTCATGTCGTATTACCGCTTCTGTTTCATTCTCTTTCCTCCAGTAACCTTTCATTACTTGGGGGCCTTTAATAATTAACTCTCCCGCTTCACCAGGCATCAATTCTGTAATGCCTTTTTCAATATCTACAATTTTAGCATCTGTATTTGGGTAGGGAAGACCAATACTTCCTTGTTTTCTTTTTCCTACAACTGGATTTCTATGAGTGGTCGGTGACGTTTCCGTCATACCATACCCTTCGAAAATGGGTAGATTAAACTTTTGATCAAATCTTTGAAGGATCTCTATAGGGAGAGACGCTGAACCACTACTGCAATATTTAAAGCATGATAAATCCTCAGCTGTTAAATCTGGATGGTTAAGTAGCGCTACATACATAGTTGGTACACCTGGAAAAATGGTTGGTCGGTACTTTCGAATTAAATTTATGACTTCATTTATCTCAAACCTTTCTACAGCAATGTACGTTGAAGCAGAAAAGATAGAACAATTCATACGAGCCATGCCATATACATGAAATAACGGCGCTAAACCTAGCATTCGTTCAGGTGATTCTTGATGTGGAAGAACGTTTAATGTACAGGAAAGATCTTGATAGACATTGGAGAACAAGTTAGAATGAGTCAGCATGACTCCTTTAGACTTACCTGTTGTTCCTCCTGTATATTGCAAAACCGCTAAGTCTTCCTTGGGTTCAATTTTAAGCTTTGGAAGTTCTTTCTCTCCTTTTTTAATCAAAAAATAAAGGTTATCTTCTTCATTTTGCTTGTTGTTAGTTGAAATAAAATTGAGTGGAGTCTTCAAGTTTATTTGATCTATTTTTGTCCTTTGGTCTTCACGACTAATAAACCATACGGCTTCAGAATCCTGTAAAATATAATCTAGTTCATCCGTTTGATACATGGGGTTTACCTGTACAATAATTCCTCCTAAGCGTTGAACTGCATAGTAGGAGATAATATATTCCGTACAATTTGGTAACATTACAGCGACTCGATCTCCTTTACAAAATCCTTTTTGATGTAAAGCTGATGCAAGACGCTCACAGGCTGTCTTTAATTCAACATAAGTTAGCTCCTTTTCTCTTTCTATCACCGCTACTCGTAACGGGTAACGATGAGCTGAATGCTCCAACAAGTCATATAGCGTTAATGAAGGAATTTCAATTTCCTGAGGCAGAGATTCAGGGTACTTCCTATTCCCAATCCAGTTCACTATTCTCACCCCTTAACTATTTTAATTCATTAACTTTGCTCCACCTGTTTCCCATTCTTTCCACAGTGGCTTTTGCCTCATTTACTACTCCTAAAATGATTTCTTGTACCGTTTTTATCTCTTGAATTCTGGCCACAGATTGACCGCATGAAAAGATTCCTGCATCGATATCTCCTTCGTTATATACCCGCACAGCCTTTTTCCCTGAAATTAGTGGCAACAGTTCTTCTAGTGAAGCCCCTCTACTTTCAGCATCCATCACTTGTAAAGCCATCGCATTTCGAGCGACTCTTGAAGTTGAACCAATTGTTTTTTGAATTAATGCCGTATCTCCTTCTGAAGCTTGTACCATCCACTTTTTCACGTTGTCGTGGACTAGTGCCTCTTGAGAAGCTAGGAATCGTGTGCCCATAACAATACCTTCTGCTCCGAGAGCTAGCATGGCAGCCAATCCCCGTCCATCCGCAATTCCACCACCGGCAAGAACGGGGATAGTTAGTGCATCAACTGTTTGAGGGACTAAAACTATATTTCCCACATCTTCCATTCCAGGGTGACCTCCCGCTTCAAATCCCACTACAGTTACAGCGTCACATCCTACTCGTTCAGCCGTTTTTGCATATTTCACTCCGGCAACTTTATGAATAACGACTACGTTATTGTCTTTTAATACTTTCATATATGGCTCAGGGCTTCTGCCAGAGGTCTCTACAATACGTATACCTTCTTCTAGTAATACATCTATATAGGCTTCGTTTGGCATCCGCTTCACACTTGGAAATAAGTTAATATTAATGCCAATTGGCTTATCCGTTAATTCTCTTACTTTTCGGATTTCGTGCCGCAGCTCTTTTGCTGTTTCAAAAGTGGCCGATGTAATAATACCGAGCCCGCCAGCTTCTGAAACAGCAGCAGCTAAAGGAGCTCGTCCAATTCTAAATAAACCTCCGCAAATAACCGGATATTGAATATTTAGCAACTCTGTAATACGGGTTTTCATCTTTTACCCTCCTTTTTATAGCCATTTATATTAGGTATATTCAACGTCTTTATGAGAAAATAATTAGTTGATTAAAATGGCGTCGCCTCATAAGACTATGCCATCCTTAGTCGCGAAGGTTTGTCTTGTGCAATAATCGATTGTTTTAGGTTATGAATATTTTATATTTGAATTTTCAGATAAATCATCGTGATCTAAAGCTTTCTTTTTTGCTCCAGATGGTTTGACAAAAAACGCAAATAGTATCCCAAAAACCAAAACGAGAATTGCCATTGAGATAATTGATAAGTTGTAACCTGCAATTTTGTTTGCTCCAGCTAGCCCAACGATATAACCAGTTAAAATGGGAGCGATAATTCCTGCGATATTACCTGAAGAAGTTAAAATACTTGTCATTAATGCACCGCGTTCAGGCCACTCATTAATCATAATAGTTGGTCCAATTGGCAAAATAGCGTAGGTTAAACCTTTGGCTAGACACATAGCGATAACCACCCATAGCGGATTTTGAAAGACTGTAATAGACGCTAATAGTAAAGCTCCTGCTATCATAGCTCCCGCTACTACAAATATCCTTGATATCTGCCAGCTTTCGTTTTTCTTAAACAAATAATCAGACAGCATCGAAACTCCTGTATAAATGAGCACAGAAACAATTCCAATAATCGCGACGCTATACCCCATTTCGCCAGGAGACATTTTTATTGCTTCTACTAGATAAATAGGTAACCAAACTGAAAACCAAACAACTAAAATATATGTTGAAAAATAGGCTAGCGTTGTAAATAAAGCTGAAGGAGACCCAAGGAGTTTTAAAAAATCTTTTACATTTATTTTTTCTAGCTGTGCTTTCTTTTTCTTTTGCACTTTTTGATACCTTTTCACTGGACTCTCTTTGGTAAAGAATTGAAACAAGAAAAACCACACAATACTCGCTAGTCCAAGACAAGCAAAAGCAGCCTTCCATCCTAATAGAGTAATTAGAGAAACAAGAAGCGGTGCGGCAATCATAGCTCCTACAGTTCCGCCAGCAACTACGATAGAATTAGCAAATCCTCTTTGCTTTGGTGGAAACCATTTATCTGCATGGTTATAGGCAACTGGACTAAATGGGCCTTCAAATGCCCCTAATAAAATTCGGTAAATAACTAGTAGTGGTAAAGCAGCAATAGCTAAGACACCAAATTGTAAAAAAGCCCATGTTAACATTAAAAAGCCAAGGACTTTTTTAGCTCCAATCCGATCGGCCCATGCTGCTCCGAAAATACCTGTTATGGGGTAAAGCCAGTAATAACTACTCCCTACAAGCCCCCACTCGGCATAAGATAAGTTCATTTCTTTCATGATAGGAACAGCTGCAAGCCCTATAATTGATTTATCTGCAAAGTTAATAACTGCGCCGAAAAATAGCATTAGAAGAACAAACCATCGCATATGAATCCCTCTTTTCTTCATTTTTATTTTTGAACTTTCAGCTAAAACGTTTATCAAATGGTTCAGTGGTACATTTTTTTCTTTTTTTGAAAAAGGATTTGCAGTATTCCTTCAGCTTGCCATAAATAAATGCAAGTTTTATGCCATTCCAAAAGCCTTAATCTCCCCACTCTTATAAGAGAAATATTTATAAAAAATTCAGTAATGCATTAAGTATGTGACCCGTTCCTTTATCTATTGAAACAAGCCGGTGATTCAAAGAAAAATCATAATTCATATTTAAATCAAACGTTCTTTTATAAATCTTATAAAAAAACGATTGGTATTAACAACTCACCAATCATTTGCTCTTACACTACTATTATTAAAATTTTGGCCCTCCGGCTACGTATAAGATTTGACCGTTGACAAAGGAGGATTCTTTTAATGAAAAAAAGAGTGCCGTATTTGCAATATCTTCGGGTTTTCCAGTACGTTGCATGGGAATTTCCTTTTTCTTTTCTTCGATTAACTCTTCAAATTTAAGGCCTAGTCGTTCTGCGGTAGCTTTAGTCATATCAGTTTCAATGAATCCAGGGGCAATTGCATTGACAGTAATACCAAATTTGCCAAGCTCTATTGCCAAAGTTTTAGTAAACCCCTGTATGCCAGCTTTGGCAGTTGCATAATTAGCTTGTCCCTTGTTTCCTAACGCAGACACTGAAGAAATATTTATAATCCTCCCAAATTGCTGCTGGACCATATATTTTTGAGCAGTTTGGCTACAAAAATAGGTTCCTTTTAAATGAACATTCATAATAAGATCCCAATCATCTTCAGTCATTTTATGAAAAGAATTATCTCTCGTTAATCCTGCATTATTAACAAGGATGTCAATGCTCCCTAATGTACGGACTATTTCTTCCATACTGCTCTCTACTTGCTCTCGTTTCGTTACATCACAGACCAAACCTGTTACGTCCAGTCCTTCCATTTGAAATTCCTCTATCGTTTGATAGAGTTCCTGTTCATTAAGATCTACAATACAAACTTTTGCTCCTTCACGAGAAAACGTCTTGGCGATTGCCTTGCCAATTCCTTTACTTCCCCCAGTGATATACGCTACGTTCTCTTTTAATTGACCCACTGTTATTCTCCTCTTTTCATTTATCTCGAATCAGCTTGAAAGTACCAATCCCTTTTGCAAGAATATTTCCTTGACCATCCTTAATTTCTCCTTCAGTAAAAGCAAGTTTATATCCTTCCTGCAGCACTTTAGCTTCCGCAAAGATTTCTCCTTGAGATATGCTCGAAAGGTAATGAACAGTTAAATTTGTTGTCACTACCTTTGCTTTTGTTACAGATCGAGTAACCATGCCAAGGATATAATCGAGCATTGTCGCATGAACACCGCCATGAAGGGTTCCATTTATATTAAGTAAATGTTCTTTAATATCTAACTTTATATTCACATTTCCTTCTTCAAATCTAACAATCTCAAACCCTATATGCATAAAGAACGGGTTCTCTTCAAATTTTTCGCGGATATCCTCTACTGTAATTGGCAACTCACGCTTCCTCCTTTCTTATTTTCCTTGATACTCAGGTTTCCGTTTTTCTAGAAACGCTGTTGTTCCTTCTCTTTTATCTTCTGATGAAAAGAGAATAGCTTGAGCAAGCTTTTCAATCATTAACCCCGTTTTCATGTCCACGTCGGACCCTAAATTTACAGCAATCTTAGCTAACTTCACAGCTAACGGGCCTTTTGACAGAATTTGATTGGCGACTTCTTCTACTTTTGCTTCAAGTTCTTCCGGCTTAGCAACTTCTGATACAAGGCCGATTCGAAGGGCCTCATCGGCATCAACCATTTTCCCCATTAAAATTAGCTCCAGTGCTTTTCCTTTCCCTACAATTCTGACTAGGCGCTGGGTTCCTCCAGCACTTGGAATAATTGATAAATTTAGTTCTGGTAAACCAAGCTTGGCACTTGTAGAAGCGACTCGTATATCACAGGACATGGCTAATTCACAGCCTCCTCCCAAAGCATAACCATTAATCATAGCAATAGTTGGCTTCTCAAAACCTTCTATAAGATTGTACACATGCTGCATACCGCTTTGGCTTAACGCATCAAGCACTGTTTTTTCACGCAGCTGACCAATATCAGCTCCCGCTGCAAACGATTTATCTCCTTGCCCCGTAAAAACTAAACAAGCTACCGTTTCATCTTTCTTTATTTCTTCTAAGGCTTCTGTTATTTCTTCTAACGTTTCTTTTGTCAATGCATTTCTCTGCTCAGGACGATTAATTACGATATAAGCAAGCTGTCCTTTTTTCAGCACGTCTATATTTGCAAATGTAATCATATTTACGATACCTCCACTATTGATGATTTTATCGTTCAAGTATTAAAGCAATGCCTTGCCCTCCACCGATGCAGGCTGCTACGAGTGCGCGTTTTGCATCCCGTCTTTTCATTTCATACACCAGTTTTGTAATTAACATAGCCCCAGTTGCTGCAATAGGGTGACCATGAGCAATTGCTCCTCCATTTACATTTACTTTTTTCATATTCATAGATAGCTCTCGATTACAAGCAAGTACCTGAGCAGCAAACGCCTCATTAAATTCAATTAAATCTAAATCTTCAAGAGACAAGCCTGCTTTTTGAAGCACTTTTTGAACAGCTGGCACTGGCCCAATCCCCATCATATTTGGATCTACTCCTACAACGGCCCACTCTTTTACTTTCGCTAATACTTCTATGCCCTCTTCGTTTGCACGATTTTCGGACATAAGTACAACTGCTGACGCTCCATCATTAACACCAGAGGAGTTTCCTGCCGTTACACTTCCTTCTTTTTTAAAGGCGGGAGAAAGTTTTGATAAATCTTCTATGGTCGTACTCGGACGAACGTGTTCGTCATGATTAAATAAATAAGATTCTCCTTTTCTATTCGTAATATTAATAGGTACAATTTGTTCTTTAAAGTATCCGCTGTTTATCGCGTTGGTCATTTTTTGCTGACTTTCTAAAGCAAATAAATCTTGTTCTTCTCTCGTTACTTCGTACTTTTCAGCCAAGTTTTCCGCAGTAATCCCCATAGAAGGATCTCCAATATGATTCGGAGAAAGTTTTCGCTTTATAAATTGAGGTGGCATTCGATCGTAAGGTCTGCTTTGTGGTGCAAGTAAGTATGGTGAACGTGACATACTTTCTGTTCCACCCGCAAGAAAGATCTCTCCATTTCCTGCTCGAATTTGATCAGCGGCAAGACCTATACTGTTAATTCCTGAACCGCATTGACGATCAATGGTCATACCAGGAATTGCTAGAGGCAAACCGGCTTCGAGTAACGTTAACCTTGCCATATTTCCTCCTCCAGCCAGACAATTTCCAAAGATGACATCATCAATATCTGTTGATTGAATACAAGCACGTTCGATTGCTTCTTTCATGACAGCAGCGCCGTAAACGGAGGGATCTATATTAGCAAGAGTTCCTCCTTGTTTTGCAATGGCGGTTCGAACCGCTGATACGATAACAGGCTGTTTCATAAAATCCTCTCCTTATTAACATTTAAAGAATGGTTTCAATCATGATTGCCATACCTTGTCCTCCACCTACACAAAGAGTAGCAATTCCATATCTCTCCTGTCTCCGGATCATCTCATGAAGTAAAGTGGTTACTATACGAGCGCCTGTTGCTCCAACAGGATGACCAAGAGCAATTGCCCCTCCGTTGACGTTCACTTTATTTACGTCTAAATTAAGCTCTCGAATAACAGCTAAAGCTTGAGAAGCAAATGCTTCATTCAGCTCAAAAAGCCCAATGTCTTCTACTTTTTTTCCAGTCCTTTGTAATAATTTTTTTACAGCTGGAACAGGACCAATTCCCATAACTTCTGGAGAAACTCCAGCTGCCGCCCAATCGACAATTCTTACTAGAGGTTTAAGCTCTAAGCGCTCAGCTTCTCTTCTTTTCATTAAAACTAATGCAGAAGCTCCGTCATTTCGTCCACAAGTATTACCAGCTGTAACAGTTCCATTTTCTTTAAAAGCAGGCTTTAAATTCGATAGCTGTTCAATTGTCGTTTGAGGGCGAGGGTGTTCGTCTCGATCAACTGTAACAGTGGCTTTTCTTTGTTGGATCTTAACTGGAATGATTTCATCTTTAAATGCCCCATTTTTTATAGCTTTGGCAGCTTTTTGTTGACTTTCTACTGCAAAACCATCCTGATCTTCTTTTGAAATATGGTACCTTTCAGCTACATTTTCCGCTGTAACTCCCATACCTAGATGCTGACCATATATCTCCTGAGGCTGCTGACCATTTTCTGTATTTGAATCTACTAAAGTAGATCTGTCTCCTCCAAAACGTGTATTTCTTAAATAAAGAGGTGCACGACTCATACTTTCTGTTCCGCCTGCCACCACAACTGTTGCTTGATTTGAGTGTAGCTGCTGAACAGCTGAGGCGATTGCCTGCATACCTGATGCACATAATCGATTGATGGTAAAAGCTGGTGCAGTATCGGGTATCCCTGCTCTTAGAGCCGCTACTCTGGCAACATTCGATGCTTCTGTTGATTGTCTTACTTCTCCGAAAATAACTTCACTCACTTGTTCCGCCGCGATATTAGCCCTTTTTACAGACTCTTCGATAACAAGACTTGCTAGATGACCGGAGCTGACTTCTTTCAAAGCACCTCCATAACGCCCAATAGGTGTTCTGGTAGCGCTTACAATAACGATTTCTTCTTGCATTTTTTCTCCTCCTTTACTAACCGTTAACTATATTCTTTTTTTAATTGTCCAGCTATAATATTTTTCTGAATCTCAGATGTTCCTTCATATATTCTGGTGATTCTAGCATCTCGGAAAAAGCGTTCAATTGGATAGTCAGCAATATAGCCAATGCCTCCATGAACTTGTACAGCTTTATCTGCAACGCGATTGTATGCTTCTGAACCAAATAGTTTTAGCATAGCCGCTTCTTTGATTACTTTCATTCCTTCATCAACCATCCATGCTACGCGGTATGTAAATGATCGTAACGACTCAACGTCTACAGCCATTTCAGCAAGCATATGTGATACGGCTTGATGTTCAATAATTGGAACATCAAATTGAATTCGTTCTTGTGCATACGCTGCACTTAGATCAAGCAGCTTCTGGCAGGAACCAAGATTGCGTGCTGCTAATCCAGCACGTCCATTTGCTAAAATTTTTAGAGCGTTAACGTATCCTTGACCTTCTGCTCCCAATACATTTTCAACGGGTACTTCACAATCTTCTAAAATAATTTCAGCTGAATGTGAGCCTCTAAGCCCCATCTTCCTCTCTACAGCTCCAACATGAAAACCGGGAAAATCTTTTTCTATAATAAAAGATGTAATGCCTTTTGCCCCTTTATCTGGATCTGTTATGGCCATTACTGTAAACACATCAGCTTCTGTAGCATTTGTAATGTAGTGCTTTGTCCCATTTAAAATATATTTGTCTCCTTTTTTCACAGCAGTTGTTTTTAAATTCGTAGCGTTTGAACCAGCACTAGGCTCTGTTAACGCAAACGCCCCAATTTTTTCACCTCGAGCCATAGCGGGCAAATATCTTTGTTTTTGTTCGTCGTTGCCCATTTCTACAATACCTACTGTACCAATTCCTGTATGTGCTCCAATTAACGTTGTATATCCATTGTGCGTAGCTCCGATCTCCTCGTATAGTGCACACTTTCCAACCATTCCAATTCCAAGCCCTTCGTACTGCTCTGGAATACTTAGTCCAAATAAGCCTAAATCTTTCGACATGTCGATAATTCGCTGCGGAATTTTATCCTCTTGTTCTATCTGCATCGCTACTGCTTCTACTTCTGTTTGTACAAAGTCCCGCACATTTTTTTTCAAAAACTGAATGTCTTCACTTAGACGAAAGTCCATTCTCAACCCTTCTTTCTATTTTCTAATTCGCTACTTTTCATGATCATATTCATAAAATCCTCTTCCAGTTTTCTTACCTAACCTTCCAGCTTTTACATACTTAGTAAGAATAGGACAAGGACGATATGTCTCACCTAGTGTTTTATAGAGATATTCCATATTACGCAGCCTCGTATCTAACCCGACTAAGTCTGCTAGCTCTAAAGGACCCATTGGATGATTTAAACCTAGCTTCATAGCTTTATCAATATCATTAATACTTCCAACACCTTCCATTACCATTTTCATTGCTTCATTTCCTATTAAACAATTCATTCTACTGACTGCGAAGCCTGGGAACTCGTTAATCCTGACACATTCTTTTTTAATTTTCTCTCCAAATTGAAAGCTTTTAGCTACCGTGTCCTCCGATGTTTCTAATCCGCAGATAACTTCAATTAATTTCATTTTGGGAACGGGGTTAAAAAAGTGAAGAGCAATACATTGAGATGGTCTGCTTGTTTGTGCTCCAATTTCTGTTGGACTCATTGTAGAAGTATTTGTCGCCAGAATAGCATGCTTAGGAGCAAATTTATCAAGTTGTTTAAAGATCTTAATCTTTAATTCCATAATTTCAAGAACAGCTTCAATTACTAAATCTGCTTGCTCAGTTGCTTCTTCGAGACTTGTAGTATATAAAATATTTTCAGAATAAGCGTTTGCCTGTTCAACAGTTAGGAGCTCTTTTTCTGAAGCTTTTTGAAATTGTCCAGCTATATATTCTTTACAGGTCTTTAGCATATGAGGATCAATATCATGTACAGCAATTGAAAGTCCGGCTGCCGCACACGTGTAAGCAATCCCTCGTCCCATCGTTCCAGCGCCAATGACACTTACGTGTTGAACCATTGATATCCTCCTTTCTTTGTCTTAAGACAGTTCTTTTTCGTGAGCTTTCTTATGCTTGAACCTTTGCTTGATTGTAAGTGTAAAATCCTTTTCCAGTTTTCCGGCCCAGTTCTCCTTTATGCACTTTGTCTTGCACAATTTGTGCGGGCTTATCAGCTTCATTACCACTTTCTTGATATCGCTGCATCCGAACAAAATAATTTACATCAATTCCTGTTAAATCCATAAGTGAGAAAGGACCAATAGGGTGATTTAGAGCTTTTGTACAAACCAGATCAATTTCTTCGTGATCAGCATATCCATTTTCTAGTAAGTAAACAGCTTCATCCATTAACTTGCCTAAGATACGATTGGCAATAAAACCTGAAATTTCTTTTTTCAAAAGAACCGGTGTTTTTCCAATATTTCTTACAAATTCTACTGCCAATTGAGCTGTTTCTTTTGACGTATGAGGTCCACGCACTACCTCTACAAGTTCCATCACCAGTGCTGGATTAAAAAAGTGAACGTTACACACTTTTTCTGGCCTGCTTGTTACATCAGCAATTTTTGAACTAACAATAGTTGAACTATTTGTTGCTAAGATTGCGTGCTCCGGGACTATTTTATCTAACTTTGCAAAGAGCTCACGCTTAGCATCTAACCGTTCTACGATAGCTTCAATAACCAAGTTTGTGTGATTCAGCTCCTCCAATGAAGAAGAAAATATCAATCTGCCGAATGCATTATTTACTTCTTCTTCTGTTAATCTACCTTTGCTTATTTTTCTATTCATATGGCCACGCAAAGACTCTTTTGCCTTTGTAAGACTTTCTTCACTAACGTCGTGCAAAATAACAGAGTATCCACCTAAGGCACATACCATAGCAATCTGTGATCCCATTGCGCCAGATCCAACGACCCCTATTTGTTTAATATCTTTAATTTGCATTTTTATGTTCCTCCTTCTCTTGTTCCTCTTGCACCAATAGTCTTTTTAATAACTTGCCAACCGCATTTCGAGGAAGAGACTCCCTTATTTCAAACTCCTTTGGAACTTTATAACGAGTTAGTTTCATATAACAATGTCCTTTTAATTCTTCTAAATCTACTTGACACTCATCCTTTGGAACAATATATGCCTTTATAACCTCTCCGTTCGATTGATCAGGAATACCAACTACAGCTGCTTCTTTTACAGCCGGATGTTCGTACAAAATACTCTCTACTTCCTGAGGGTAAATATTAAATCCCCCTACAATAACCATTTCTTTTTTTCTTCCAACTATGTAAAAGTAACCTTCTTCATCCATAGTGGCTAAATCTCCCGTTAAAAGCCATCCATCCTGCAAAGAGCGAAGCGTTTCCTTTTCATTATTCCAATAACCTTTCATGACTTGGGGTCCTTTTATGAGTAATTCTCCAACACATCTAGGCGGTAATTCTTGCGCATTATCGTCAATAATCATACAATCTGTTCCAGGCATTGGAATTCCAATACTTCCAATCTTTCTTACGCCATTGGTAGGATTTCGATGCGTAGATGGAGATGCTTCAGAAAGTCCGAAACCTTCTCCAATTATCGCTCCTGTTAAATACTCAAAACGTTTAATAATTTCAATTGGAAGAGGTGCTGATCCACAGGAACACAGTTTTAAGCACTCCAGTCCGTAACTTTCTACTTCGGGATGATTCACAAAAGCATTATACATTTTAGGAACACCTGGGAAAAAAGTTGGACGATATGTTTTTATACACTCCAAAACGTTATCTACTTCAAATTTTTTAAATAGTAGCAGCGTTCCTCCAATATATATCCCTAAATTCATCGCACTTGTCATGGCATATACATGATATAGAGGAGTTGCAGTTAAAATAACTTCTTGTCCTAAGAGCATTTTTTCTCCGTACATACAATAACTTTGGACTACGTTTGCAACCAAATTGTAGTGTGTTAGCATCGCTCCTTTCATTTGTCCTGTTGTTCCTCCTGTGTACTGAATAACAGCTACATCTTGATGTACAGACACAACAGCAGGTTTATCTAAGGGATGACTAGAGCGTTTTAAATCTTCTAGGCTATGGAACAAATGACCCTGAGTCTTCTTCTGGTCTTGGGATACAAAAATATGCTTGAATTTATAGCTTTCGTATACTTCGCAAACTGCGTTTAATGCACCTGAATCTGTCACAAGATAAGACATTTTGGAATCGCTTACAATTTGGAAGAGTTCTCTTGGCGTATACATTGGATTTACCTGTACAACAATAAGCCCAAGCGCTTGGGCGGCATAATAAGAAATAATGTAATCCGGATGATTGGACAGCATTAAGCCTATTCGCTGCCCTTTGTAAGCGCCCATATCTCTCCAAGAAGCGGCTAAACAATCTACTTGGTGCTTTAATTCACTATACGTAATTCTCTTATGTTCAAAAATAATTGCCGTTTGCTTCCCGTATTGGTTGGCTGTTTTCTCTAAAATAGCGTACAACGAAATTTCTGGAACTCTTAGTTCTTTTTCCTTTACATAAAATGTAGACCAGGGCCGCGTTATTAGATTGCGCAAAAAGCTTTCACCTTCCTCTATGTTTCAGCTTAATACATGTAGATGTATTCTTTTTTAACACTCTTGTAAAACATTTCTAGCAATAATTAAACGTTGAACTTCATTTGTCCCTTCATAAATTTTTGTAATGCGGGCATCTCTATAAAAGCGCTCGACCGGATAGTCTGACACATATCCCATTCCACCATGAATTTGAACAGCTTTATCTGCTACTCTATTAAACACATCAGATGCAAATAATTTCGCCATTGAAGCTTCCTTAACCACTTTTTTTCCTTCATCAATTTTTTGTGCTGCCATCATAGTCAATGTTCTTGCTGCTTCTGTTTCTGTTGCCATATCGGCTAGCATCCATTGAATTGCTTGATTATCAGCAATAGGCTTACCAAACTGAATACGTTCTTTTGCGTAACTCGCCGATAATTCAATTAATTTATCACATGATCCAACTGCTCTAGCTGCTAAGCCTACACGCCCTTCTCCTAATATTTTAAGAGCAGACATATATCCCATTCCTACTTCGCCAATTACATTTTCCTCTGGAATAATACATTCTTCAAAAATAATTTGAGATGTGTAAGAGCCTCTTAGACCCATCTTTTTATCTTTCTTGCCAATAATTAACCCAGGAAAATCTTTTTCTACTAAAAAAGCTGTAATTCCACCTTTTGCTCCTTTTTCTCTATCGGTTAATGCAAATACTGTAAACACATCGGCAATTGGACCATTTGTAATAAAATGTTTTGTGCCATTCATGACCCAATAGTTACCTTTTTTCTCCGCTCTTGTTGCTAAATTAGTTGCATCAGATCCAGCACCGGGTTCTGATAAGGCAAAAGCTCCAATTTTATTGCCAGCTGCCATGTCAGGTAAATACTTATTTTTTAAATACTCTGATGCCAATTTTACAAGACCCGTGCTTCCAATCCCTGTATGAGCACTGATTAATGAAACAAACCCGTTATGTGTTCTTCCTAATTGTTCTAATACAGTGGCTTTTTCTACTGTGTTTAATCCAATTCCACCATATTGTTCTGGTATACTAATCCCAAACAGCCCTAAATCTTTAGCTTTCTCTACTAAGTGTTCCGGGATTGCGTCTTCTTCTTCAATTTGCTGTGCAAATGGTTCCACCTCTTTTTCCACAAAGTTTCGAATCATGCTTTTCATTTGCTGCATTTCTTCTGTTAATGCTACGGTCATTGATCATCTTCCTCTCTAAAAAAGTTTCACTTATATTATCTGCAAGAAGTATGCCAACTACCACAAGCTCTAGTTAATAAGACTTTTTAACAAATAAAAAAATAGGAACATTCAAATTTGAATCAGAACTACGTGTTGAGGAGGTAAATAGCTGTTTTTTCAATTCAACTATGTATCAATTGATTTATTTTTGAATCAGCTGATTTTTTGTATTAAAAAAGAATCCAAAGAACTAATAAGTATCTTTGAATTCTTCGAATTTAGTACATTTTGTCATTTATATGCTATTCTATTACCTCGAAATGAACGCGCTTTCATTTTTGAGTGGATTATATACGCTACTGCCCTTATTACCTTTATTTTTTGTTTTTACTCTTTTATTTTTAAATGATATTTTTTAAGCTTCCTTACGATAGTAGGCTGACTAGTGTTTAATGCGTCGGCTATTTCATATGTTGTTTTACATGCTTGGACCGCAAGCGACAGAACTTTTTCCTCAGCTAGCTCTACTGCTTCTTTTAACGTCATTAATTCAGCAAACGCTAAGCTCGAATTTTTGGATTCTCTATATTCTAACGGAAGATCTTGTATTTTTATTTCTTGTTCTTGAGTAGTAAGCACGAGTCTTTCAATAAGGTTAGAGAGTTCCCTAACGTTTCCGGGCCAATTGTAGCGATAAAAAAAATCGTTTAGTTTGACATCAATTCTTTTATCTTTTTTATATCTGTGATTTATCTGAGTTAAAAATAACTGAATGAGAGGCCAGATGTCATCTCTTCTTTCTTTTAAAGAGGGAATAGATATAGGGATGACATTTAATCGATAATACAAATCTTCACGAAACTCACCGTTGAGCACCATTTCTTTTAAGTTTCTGTTCGTCGCCGCTATAATACGTACGTTCACTTTTTTCGTTTTAGTTGCCCCGACTCGGCGTATTTCTTTTTCTTGCAGTGTTCTTAAGAGCTTAACCTGCAATTCAAATGATAATTCTCCTACTTCATCGAGAAAAAGTATGCCGTTATCTGCCAGCTCAAACATCCCTGGTTTCCCTTTAGCATTCGCTCCTGTAAACGCTCCGCTTTCATACCCAAATAATTCTGATTCTAACAGGTTAGACGGAATAGCTCCGCAGTTAAGCTTAATAAAATTCCCTTGCTTCGCTCTCGTACTTTTGCTATAAATAAATTTAGCCAATACATCTTTTCCTACACCTGTCTCACCTAGAATCAATACTGTGGCATCTACATCTGCAATACGCTCAGCCATTTCATAAATGAGCTTCATTTGATGATTTGTAATAATAACATCTTCTTCTTTCTTTGTTGAACTCTTTAATTTTTCAATCTCTTGTTTATAACTATTATTTAGCTCATTTGCTTTTTTTAAAGCTGTTTGGAGCTCATTTAATTCAGACAGGTCTCTAATATTTGTGACTACTTTTTCTATTTCCCCCTCATCATTCATGACTGGATTACCAGTAATAAGAGTTTCTTTTCCTGAATAATTGTATTGAATGGTAGAAACAGAACGCTTTTGTTTCAACACTTTATGTGTAACCGAACTTTTTAAAATGCCTCTCTTCATAAGAGCATCTACGTTTTTACCTACATAATATTCTTTTGGAATACCTGTAATCCTTTCAATTGCAGAGTTTGTCTTTAAGGTAACTCCATTTTTATCAGTGATATAGATAACGTCGTACGAGCTCTCAATAATTGCTTCTAATTCACGGTTTAGTGTTTTTAACTTTTTCAGTTCTTGCGTGACTTGTTCTAATTTTGATAACTCGGTGCTCATGCAAATCCCACCCTTTTTATTAGCAACAAAGTTTCGACAAACTTATTAGTATTTCTCCTTATTTCTCCAAAAGTTTTCAAATTCCTGCAGTAAAGAGCTCCTCTTCTTCTACAAACTTGCCTAACACCTTTGGTTCGAAGTGAACTTATTATTTTTTAAAATACGCTTTCCTCATTATGTAATACAGTTTAGAGGTGTCTCTACTAAACATAAATAACGCAAAGCCCATTGTTAAAACCTGAGCTCTACGTTATTGAGACAAATACTATGAAGGAATAAAAATTTGTGGATTGATTTCAATTTCTGGTACTTTATTAGCAATGGCTTTTCCAATTGGAAGGCACGCTGTAGCTGCTGGAGATGGCGCATTGCATACATGAATACTGCGTTTACTTGAGACAATATAAAAATCATCCACTAACGTTCCATCGGACTTAAGTGCCTGCGCTCTTACACCTGAAGAAGCAGGCACAAGATCTTCTCCTTGAATAGACGGAATAAGATCTTGCAGACTTTTGACAAAAGCTTTTTTACTATAAGAGCGCCACATTTCCTTGGCGCCTTCTTGCCAATACTTAGAGGCAAGTTTCCAAAACCCTTTATATTTCATAACTTCGGAAAAGTCCTTCATATTAATATCCGTCTTTTTGTACCCTTCTCTTTTGAAGCTTAGCACAGCGTTCGGGCCAGCTTCTACTCCGCCTCCAATCATTCTTGTAAAATGGACACCTAGAAATGGGAAATCAGGATTAGGAACGGGATATATAAGATTTTTGACAAGATGGTGTTTTTCAGGTTTTAGTTCGTAATATTCTCCTCGGAACGGAATAATCTGCAAATCTATTTCGACCCCAGCTCTTTTTGTTACTCGATCACTATGCAGTCCTGTACAATTCACTACATAGTTTGCAGTAAATGTTTTATTTTCTGTTATAATCTCGACGTTATCATCATGCTCCAGAACTTTTTTGACTTCCGTTTCTAAATTCAGCTCTGCTCCGCGTGTTCTTAAATAATCTACCATCTTTTCACAAACCTGTTTATAATTAATAATCCCGGCTTGTGGTACTTTTATTGCTTTTATTCCTTTAACATACGGTTCTTCTTCCTGTAGTTGTTCTCTGCCTATAGTTGAAATGTCAAGTCCATTTGCTAAGCCGCGTTGAAACAAATTCTCTAGTAGTGGCAACTCCGATTGTTTAGTCGCCACAATTACTTTTCCACATTGATCATAACTCACTCCATGCTCTTGACAAAACTGAATGATTTGACGGCTACCTTCTCTTGCAAATTTCGCCTTTAGGCTCCCGGGTTTATAATAAATTCCTGAATGGATAACGCCGCTGTTATTTCCAGTTTGATGTTTAGCCCAACTACTTTCCTTTTCCAGCACTGCAAGGCGAGCGTGAGGGAAACGTTTACTTAGCGAGAAAGCCGTTGATAACCCCACGATGCCCCCTCCAATAATAACAATGTCTTTCATCCTTTCCCTCCTCATATACGAATCTATTTTAGACTTTTGCAAAGTAGCCTCTTTGTCTTAACAGCTCACGATGTAGATTTGAATTTTTTTCAAATGGTGCTCTTCCATGGAGCCAAAAACGATTGTTAATCATCACTACATCCCCTACTGGAAGGGGCAAGGCAATGGTAGCCGAGCTGTTTTCCATTGAATCAGAAAGATCTTTTAAATACGCTGCTTGTTCTAACGTAGCCGGATAAGCAAATTGGTCAATGAAACAAATACAAGGTTCCCCATTCTGTTCATAGAATGTTTGGTTATAAACATTTTGGCTGACATTTTTACTTGAAGGCGCTCTGTATTCTATACGACAAGTGGCTAATGGGTGGTTTGCAAATTTCCCTAGGTCTTCCCAATCGTCTAAGTGAAGTAATCTTGATTCTCCACCCACTGCATTTTCTTCGGCAAATTTCATCATTAATAACCAGTCCGTTGGCTCATCGACAAATGTACCATCTGTATGCAATGTAAATAAACGATAAGCCTGCCTTAAATATGAATCACTGCTATCCGTATCTTTTACAGTAAATCTTGCGTAGTAGGTGTTAGACATGGCATCAAAATTAACTCCTCCTACTAAATGAGTAAGCGCTGTAGAAAATTTGACGTAATCTTGATCACTCGTAGTTTGATTCTGCATACCAATTGTAAAACCTCCTGATGTTCGATCATGTAAAATAGCGCGTACCTTCTCAACAAACGTTTTGCCCGCTACGTTTTGCAAGCGCTCAGCTAGTACTAATCTCATATAGGGTACATACTCTAACTGCTGTGTATTTACATCTTGATTCTCTTCTAAAAATGCACCTATTACTTCGTTATTCATTTCAATTGAATACAGGCGCTGGTGATGGCAGTGTTCTTTTACCTCAAATGTATCGTATTTTCCTATGAAAGACTTTGTTCCCTCTTGAGTCACATTCATGTTTTCTCCTCCTTTTTAATCAAAGCAATAAAAATAGCCAGTAATATCATCTCTGCGCATACATATGCATAGAGAAATAATATTACTGGCTACGGTCTACTGATGGCTTCTGGTATGAAGTCCGATAGACTTAACAGTTAATTTAAGATGCTAGTAGAATAATAAATTACTGACCACGAAAGGGTAACCTTTCTAGGAGTAATTTGATAGTTCTAGTTTACAAAGTTAATGCTTATTTGTCAATTTAATTTTTGAAAATTCTAATTTTTCATTTAAATTAATTTGATTGTACTGTTTGTAAGCATCTTTTACTGCAGCAACTAATGCAGATTGAGCCTTGCCATAATAATGTTCTTCAATTTCTTTTATAATAGCTTCTAGACCATCTAACAAACTGTGTCCTTTTAGTAATTGGTCCAAAAACTTTTGTGCATGCTCAGTGGCAAGCGTACAGGACGCATTTAAAATGACCCAATACTTTAAATCTGTTTCTAATGTAACTGTTAAAGTCTGATGGATATCACTGGCTGCCATCCCTTGCGGAAGCTTGGCGTGACCAGCTAGCATTACTGTTTTTTTCAAAATGAAACCTCCTTGTTATCCTGTTTAAGCCTGAAATATGTAAGCTGGAACAATTTAATTAATCTATATAAGGATTCTCCATTAGCTTGAAAAGCCCTTTGTCCCTAAGTCTTTTTATTTTTACCATTCGTTTATCGAAGACCTTGGCATCGGCTTTGGATATTCATCATTTTTATAACTTCTTAACGTCAATAAAAAAGTGCTCTTCTCAATGAGAGCACTTTTTTATTTAGATAGTGTTATTAGTAAATAAATATTTAGTAGATGCTTCATATTTCTCACCGGGCTTTAATACACAAGAAGGAAAATGCTTATGATGAATAGCGTCTGGTAAACCTTGTGTTTCCAAGCAAACACCGAGGTATTTCTCTGAGTGAACCCCTCTAATTTCAAATTCTTCGTCTAGATGATTTCCCGTATAGAGAACAACTGAAGGCTGATCCGTTTTGACTTCTATTTTGCGACCGCTTGCTGGATCAAATAATGACATCTGGTTTTCAGTTTCTGCTTCTAAAAGAAATGGATGATCGTATCCTTTACCAACTAATACATTTTGCGGATGTGTAGATTCCACTCCTTCCTTGAGGCTATGTCCTTCTCTAAAATCAAATGGGGTATCTGTGACACTTATCGTTTCTCCAGTAGGTAAAAGATCATCATTCAGCTCTAAGAATTCGTTACTTTTCAGCTTTAAAACATGATCTAAGACCGTTTCCTTTAGATTTCCGCTTAAATTGAAATACGTATGGTTTGTTAAATTAATAAGAGTGTCTTGATCTGTTGTTCCTTCGTAAGAGATATGAAACTCATTTTTATTAGTCAACGTATACGTAACTTTCACTTCAAGATTGCCAGGGTACCCTTCTTCTCCGTCTTTACTTACATATGTAAATTCAACACCTACGTGATCACTTGCCTCGATTGTTTTTGCATGCCATATTTTGTGGCTAAACCCTTCTGAACCGCCATGCAAATGGTTATTTCCTTCATTTTTCTCTAGACGATAGGTTTCATCATTAAGCTGAAACTCCGCTCCCCCTATACGTCCTGCTACGCGTCCGACCACAGCTCCGAAATAAGGAGAATACTTTTGGTATTCTTCTATTGAATCAAATCCCAAGACAACACTTTCAATCTTCCCTTCAGAATCTGGCATTTCAATATTTGATATCACACATCCATAGTCAAGGCAGGTAATTTTAAGCCCTTCATCATTTAATAAGGTATAAGCATGTACAGCTTGATTGTTTAGTTCGCCAAATTTCTCAAAATTCACTTTCATTTTTAATCAGTCCAATCCTCTTTTTATTCGTAAATTGCTTAACGGACCCTACATGTTATACACATGGGATATGTTCTTATAGTTCCCTCTGCAATCCTTCCTGAATCTTCATTATTCTCATTTTATTGTAATCGTGTACATTTCCTAATTCAAGCTTGAATGATAAAGGCTGGCTACTGTTTGTCATTGCTATTTCTTTAGTATTCCTAAGTATTCTTCCCAAGGTCCTACATCTTCTCTGTATCGTTCTGCCATTACTCGAACAATTTGGGCAATATGCGTTAAATCGTGAGCAACCCAAGTCGAGAGCAACTCTCTGACTTTTACTTCCCCAAACTCCGGGTGTTCTCCTCTCACTTCAAGATGCTTTTCAGGCTTAATTAACAGCTTTAGTTGTTGTAAATTCTGCATTCTTATCATGTTGAATTCAAGAAGCTTTTCTTCAATAGAACTAGTAGATTCCTTGTGTAAATGAGCATAGCGATCAAATGGAGGGAAAGCTCCTCCTTTTCCTTCTTGAAGGATGAATTTTAGCCTTGGTATCCAATTGTTTTTTTCTGCTTCTATTAAATGTTCTATTACTTCCGAGGTACTCCAAGTTCCTTCTCCTTCATTACATTGCAGCCACCCTGCAGATAGACCCGACAAAAGTTTTTCAAGCGTCTTAGGCGTACGCTCAAGTATTTCGGTCGCTTCTTTTAAATTAAAATTCATACTCATTCCCCTTTCTCAACGCAATGATGCTGAGCTGTCAGTTATGTAAAAATTCTTGCGATTCTAGTCAATTTTACCACAATTGACTTTTATTAAAGGAAGGAGCTAATCTTCTCCTTCCTTTAATGCTTACTAAATTAAAAACAGAACACGCGTTTGGTTTTTCTGTAGAAATATGATAAAATATATACAGGCTAGAACGCAGTGAGTATCAGTCTGAATGGGTACTGCTCATTCGTAAAATAGATTGCTAGCAACTTTTTCATCTTGAGCTTTTCGTTTGAATTGGAGTGAGACAACAGTGAGTAAAAATCAAAAGCGATGGACAAAAGAAGAAGATAAATTTCTTATCCAACACTATGGCGTTATGACGCTTCAAAAGATGGGTGAGCATTTACATAGAAGCAAGGAATCGGTTAATAAACGGCTTACTCGATTAAATCTTCGAGCTTCAGATACAGCTTTACGTAAAAAGTGGACGCCGAAACAAGATGCTTTTTTACAGCAGAACATTGATATCATGAACAACCGTGAAATGGCAGACTCCTTAGACAGAAGTCCTTCTTCTATTGCTACGCGCATAAAAGTTTTGGGTGTAACTCGAAAAACTGCGATGCGAAGATGGACCGTACAAGAAGACGAATATTTGCTAAGGTATTACGGAATAAAACCCCTTTCGCGCATATCAGCGAAATTGCAGCGAAGTGTGCAGGCACTAGAATCGAGGTTAAGTCGTTTAGAGGTGTATGGAGCTAAATCGCACGTAGGACATATCACAGCGTGTGAGCTAGCAGCCTGCCTCGAAGTAGATGTTCATACAATTTACAAGTGGATTCATAAAGAGAATCTACCGTATAAAATGATCATCGCCAAGACAAGAACATTCATGGGAATTGACATTCAATCTTTTTGGAAGTGGGCTGAACAAAATAAATCGTGCCTTAACTTTTTTAAAATACCTAAAAATACACTTATTCCAGAACCAGCGTGGGTGAATGAACAAAGAAGGCTAGACTATGTAAAGCGCCCTAAATACGAGCATAAAAAGTGGACAGCAGAAGAAGATGCTAGATTGTGGCGTATGTTTTATCAGGAAAAGCGCAATCAGCGAGAAATTGGACAGCTGCTCGGGCGTTCAAGAAATAGCGTGCAGCGACGCTTAGAGCGTTTACGTAAAAAGAAACTAGCTAGTTAAACGATAAAAAGCTTGGAATAAGCTATGCTTATCCCAAGCTTTTTTTATTGATATGACTTTTGGTTAAGCTTTAACTGCTTTTTCCCAATCTGCTGCAAATCTTTCCATTCCTTGGTCAGTTAACGGGTGTTTTGCTAATTGCTCAATAACAGCGTATGGAATTGTGGCAATATGAGCCCCTGCAAGTGCTACGCGCGTTACATGATCCGGGTGTCTTACAGATGCGGCGATAATTTGAGAGTCGATGTTTTGAACGCGGAATAACTCAGCAATTTTAGATACCAGCTGTACTCCGTCTTCTGAAATATCATCAAGACGTCCTAAAAATGGAGAAACATACGTCGCTCCAGCACGAGCTGCTAAAAGCGCTTGGTTTACTGTAAAGATTAGGGTTACATTTGTTTTTACGCCTTTTTTTGCAAGGTAGCGCGTCGCTTCCAAGCCAGCTAATGTCATAGGCAGCTTAATCGTAATGTTTTTATCTCCATCGTTAATTTTAATCAGTTCTTCAGCTTGAGCGATCATGTCTTCAGCAGAAAGTGCGTCAGGCGTTACCTCAGCGGAAACGGATTCAACCTCCGGTACCATTTGAAGAATTTCTTCGATGCGGTCTTCAAATCTTACGCCTTCTTTTGCTACTAAAGATGGATTGGTTGTTACACCTGCTAGAACACCAACTTTATATGCTTTCTTAATATCCTCAAGGTTTGCTGTATCAATAAAAAATTTCATCTCACTATTCCTCCTTATTGTTGTACATCAATCTGCATCTCAACTTGCGTGAACTATCGCCTAGCCAATTTGCTGCAGGGCATATAGATTTTCTATAGAAGCGTTTTCAATCTCTTTTGCAGTTAATACCTTTAATTTTTCTAAAAATTGTATGGCGTCCACTCGGTCTTCAATGTCTTCTTCTGTACGAATATTCTCCGTTTTAATCTGATGGATACATTCGTTGATGACTTCTTTATACGCATTCGTTTGGATAAACCATTCTGCTAATAGCGTTTTTGTTGCTTCTCTTTCTTCTTCACTTTTAACTGCAAACAAACTCTCTGTTTCCGTTTCACTCAGCATAAGGCTGCTAAAATCGTGATTCATACAAAGCCAAAAATAACCTTTTTGGCTATCGTAATACTTTCCTTCTCTTAAAAGAAAATACTTAATTCCAAATTTAATTTTATGAGATTGATTCTCTGAACTTGGCATATGAATTTCTTTTATTTCTACGCTTTCTGATACATCCAGATATGTTTCTAAACCGTACTTTGTATTCACTACTTTCGCATCCAATATGTCCATTCTCATTCTCCTTTTCTCAAGTTCTATTTATTTTTATAAAAAAACAGAGGTCTGATTTTATGTAATAACGAATCCAGTTTTTGTGGATGTTTTTCTTAACCAACCGACACGTTTTACTGTTTACGCTTTCATTATATATCAGATTATTCGAAAAATCATCAAAAACAATCAAATTCATTCAAAAAAAGTCATAAAATCGTAAAAAGTAGTCATAAAAGGTCATCATCTATTAAAAATAGATGAACTTTTATGTTGATTGTGTGCTTCAATGTGTCTTAAGGCAACTATCTCTTCAAAAAAACCGACCTTTATTACATACCCTCTATGCAAAAATATAGCCACTCATTTCACCGTTTTTTCACTTTAACATGATATCCTGTAGTATACTTTTGTTTCACGTGCTAATTCCCATATTTTTTTACTTTTTAAGGTTATTCGTTTTTATTAGTGGGAAAGTTACATAAATACAACACGTTATAGGGGGACTTTAACATGGATAAAAGAATTGAAACATTAAAAGAAAAGCTGCCTGATAATCATAAAGAGGTTGCTGTTCTTACCTCTCATATTTTTGATGCGCTTGATAAATTAACAACTGAACATCGCAGATATGTTGATATTTCGGCAGCAGCCAAAATAAAGCCGAATCCGGATGAAGAGAAAGCTTTTTTTGATACCATCTATGAAGTAAAAACACTCATTATGTCAGAGCTCGAAAAAACCGTTGAAGATATCGAGCACAAAGGTGATAAAAACTGGCATAAGAACTATAAAGACGGAATCGAGTGATAGGTAAATAAGACGTTTAAACGCCTGTGCTTTTTGGAGCACAGGCTTTTTTCCATGAGATTCTCTACATTCTACTGGGGCGATTGGATAGCTCATGGAATTCAATCATTGAAGGTTTAATACCGTTACTTTTTCACGAGTCATGGATTCAATGCTTTTACGAATACCTTGAGCGCCCATACCGGATCCTTTTACGCCGATAAAAGGAAAATGATCAGGGCCGCGTTCTGTGCGGCCGTTGATTTGAACGGAACCGACTTCCATTTTATTTGCAATTGAGAAGGCTTTATTAATATCTTTTGTAAAAACGCTTGCTTGTAAGCCAAATTCTGATTCGTTTGCGATGTCAATGGCTTCTTGGTCAGAAGCGACGCGGATAATTGGTAACACAGGACCAAATGGTTCTTCCCATGCTACGCGCATAGTATCATTCACGTTATCTAAAAGAGTAGGATAGATAAGGTTGCCTTCACGCTTGTTCCCAGTCACAACTTCTGCACCTTTTCCGAGCGCGTCTGCAATTAAAATTTGAATAAAGTCCGCTGCCTTACTATCAATTAATGGAACGATTGTACATCCATCTTCAGGAGAACCAACTGATAGTTTATGTACTTCTTCTTTTAGGATGTCGACCAGCTCGTTTGCCACTTTTTCATGTACAAGTACACGTTTAATAGCTGTACAGCGCTGACCCGAATAAGAAAATGCTCCGCTTATAATATGTTTTGCTGCCTCCTGTAAATCTGCATCTTCACATACAATACCCGGGTCTTTTCCTCCAAGTTCTAGTACAAGAGGAATCATGCCTGCCTTTTTAGCTAACTGAGTACCCGTATTTGTTCCTCCGGTAAACGAAATCATGTTAATGCCTTTATGTTCAACCAAGTAATCACCAATTACAGATCCCCGGCCCGTTACGACGTTTACAAGTCCTTGTGGAATCCCTGCTTGATCAAGAGCTTCAATCATCTTAATACCGCTGATCGCTCCTTGCGTTGCGGGTTTGAAGATAACTGCATTTCCTGAAATAAGAGCAGGCGCAAGCTTAGCAGCAGACAAATTTACTGGATAGTTAAAAGGAGGAATCGCAAGTACCACGCCTAAAGGCACGCGTTCAACAATCGCAACCTTTGACTTAGAACCTCCAGGAAAGCTATCTCCTTTCATGCTTTCTCCGTTCATATGAAGAGCTTCTTCAACTGTATAGCGAATGAAATCTGCCGTGCGTACGACTTCATTCCTTGCATCTTTTAAGCTTTTTCCAACTTCTCTCATAATAATTTCGGCAATTTCACTCTGCATTTTTACCAGCTCATCTGCCCACTTATATAAATATTTGGCACGGTCTTGCAGAGAAGTTTCTGCCCACCCTTGCTGAGCTTTCTGTGCGGCATGTACCGCTTCATCGACTTCTTCTTTTGTGATAGCCTGCACTTTTCCAATCACATCATGACGGTATGGAGAAACAATATCGATCGTCTGCCCTGATTTGCTTTCTTTCCACTCACCGTTAAGATAAAAAGAATAAGTTGATACATTTAAAACCGTTGTTGTCATAAAAAGTCCCCCTTAATAAAAGTGAAATTTATTATCAAAATTTTCAGTCTTTTTTACGAATGAAAACTATGTGAATATTTGAGCAAAAAGAATTCTACTTGTATTCATTTCTATAACTTTTATATTCCGTGTAACTCCTTAATCTTATATTGCTTACTTGTTGCCTTTAAAGCAACAGCTTTTTTCTTTTTAACTTGAAACAAACCCTTGTATAATTTAATGAATATTTCGTATTTTTAATATATATAAATTTCTTTCATTCGTACAATATAAATAAGTTATCTTAATGATTAATAATTTTAATGATTCATGCCCCGAATACGAAGAAATTTTTATGGTTTCCTACTTTTTTAAGTGAAATGTCTGTTTTAAGCTCCCTTGATTGTATTTACTTTGGATGGATATTCAGGCGATGCATACACTCTTTTTATTCTATGTGTTGAGAAAATAAAATAAGGGTATAAAATAAATATAGGAAAATGAAGATGAAAGTAGAATATATATTCTAAAGGGAGGGATTTATTGTGATTGTTACTTTAGGTTTTGTGGCATCAATTATTGCGTTGTTTATGCTTTTTACTAACCGGACGTCCAATATCCCGGAAGAAATAATCCATGAAACAACAAATGCCAATAAAGAAGAGCAGTATATGTATTATATATAAAGCGTCTTAACAGACGCTTTTTTGTTGCGCTTTTTACAAGGTCTATAGCGGTTAGAAACGGCCCTCACCTATCATTTATCTTTATTTGTCAGTGCCTGATAGCCATAAATAGTTAAACAGAAACCAATAAATGAAAAAAAGATATGTTTTGGTTTAAAGTTGACTAACTTAAATAAGTCCAATCCTATGTTAACATGCCTAAATGTAATCTGATTATGTCTATATCCAAAAAACAGGGTAAGCTCTGTTACTCCGTCAGTTATTTACAACCGGTGGAACAATCATAATTAAGACAGAGCGCAGCTTCCAGCAAAACGTTTAAGAGTCAATTCTTTTTAAATGAAAATATCTGAATTCAAAATACGACAGACTTCGACACTATCTATTTGTTACTATATTTTTTAGGTTCTATTTTTAGATTTGAACCGTTTTTACATAAAAAATTCAATAATTTAAACCTTTAAAATGACGTGGCAAGTGGAGGAAACTTAATGTGTTTCAAATGTAGACTACTGCTGATAAAGATAGAATTTATACGAAAAATGATGATGATGATTGCCCTAGAAGAAGGGTTTACAAGTAGTAATACGATTAAAATCAGTCAGGATCTAGATGTATTGTTAAATCGGTTTGAAGCTACTTGTTAAGAAATGCTGGTTGATAACAGAAAAAGGATCTTTCGATAAGATCCTTTTTTACTGTTGACCGACAATTATTTGTTTCAAAAAAATGAAGGCTGATGTTATTTAGTAGTACATTTTGATCGCTCGTTCATATTTTATTTAATCATTCTGTGCTTCAAAAAAATCCCACATTATTTTTGAAGCATTAGGACCTTTTGAATCAGTATCTGATCCATTGTCATTTCCACCTGACCATGCATGCCCCATATCCTCTACCATAATTTTTTTCATCCAGATTTTATTTTCTGCATCTACGTAGTCATAAGTTATGTAACTATAATGATTTTCGTTTTCCCTTGAAGTGTAAGAAGCAGCATTTTCATGTAGGTCGATACCGAAATACTTATATGTATAAATCCACTGCTGAATTAATGTAGACGCATTAATTGGATTAACTGTTGTATCTGATTGGCCATGAACTGTAATGATGGGAACAGGCCGTGCGTAAGGTCCCATTTTCTTATAAGCTTCATCACCGTCAAATTCAGGATTTAGAGATCCATATAGCATAACTTCTCCGGCTGTTATGAGGTCTACAGCATACGCATTACTGCCTGCTGAATGAATGCCTACCGCTTTAAATATATCAGGATAAGCAATAGCCATCACATTCGCCATAAAGCCTCCAGCTGACATGCCAGCAAGGTATATACTAGTAGAATCAATCGCATATTTAGTGATTATGTGATCAATCATATCTTTTATTATGTCTGGCTCTCCATTACCGCGAAACTGGTTATACTCATAAAACCAATTCCAGCACCCGTTGGAATTAGCAAAGTAATTCATTTGGGGATAGAGAACAATAAAACCTTTTTCTTCCGCTAGCTTATTCATTTCCGTACCCGCAGCAAAATCATCTGCGTCTTGTTGACATCCATGAAGCATAACGATTAATGGTACTTTACTTAACCCAGTATATGTACTTGGAACATATACCTTGTAGGTAAAGTAATCATCATAATTATACTCTTTCCAAATAGGGCGAAAGAACGCACTCTGTAATTCTATTAAAAAAGTTGAAGCGCTTAAAACTGGATTCATAAAAAAGGAACATAAAGTATTCACGGAGTTTACCCTCTCTCTATTTCTGATGTATATACTCTCTATTTCGTTATATCACAAAATAATCCTTTTATTATGGCGCTGATCTTTTTTATATGCCTTTAATTATTTTCCTCTTTATGCTTTAATCGTACAAATTCATAATGCAAAACTATAGAAAAAAGAATTCTATAGCAAGAACCGTCACTTAGTGCGTTTAATACAAGTATACGCGCGGAATACTAGAAAAGGACGGGCTATAAAAGCCCGTCCTTTTTTATGTTATCAAACGATTATTTATTTAACCAAAATTAAAAACTGATATTATTTGGCGGTACATTGTCTCCTTTGTCATCTGTCTTGAGCTCGGACTCTATGTATGAATCTTTAGAGGATTCTCCCATACGCCAATAAACAAGAAAGCTGATGGCAATACACCCTGCTACATAGAAGAAGAAAATTGATTCATGGCCAATACTTTTTAGCCATAGTGCGATAAATTCTGCTGTCCCTCCAAATATGGCAACTGTAAGTCCGTACGGTAATCCTACACCAAGAGCTCGAATCTCCGTTGGGAAAAGCTCAGCTTTTACAATTGCGTTAATAGATGTATAACCGGTTACAATGATAAGTCCAACTGTCATTAATAGAAAGGCCATGACTGGGTTATGTGCTTGTTTCATAAAAAGAAACAGCGGTACAGTCAATAATGTTCCTAAAATACCAAAGCTCATTAACAGAGGTCTGCGTCCAATTTTATCAGATAGCATCCCTGCTATTGGCTGAATAACAACAAATACAAGTAGCGCACAGAAATTAATCCAGCTTACGACTCCTTTATCCAGACCTACACTGTTTACCATAAATTTTTGCAAATATGTTGTATACGTATAAAAAGCGACCGTTCCTCCTAAAGTTAAGCCAATAACGGTTAATACTGCTTTAGGATGCTTCATAAGTGCTTTAATAGTCCCTGCGTTTTCACGGCTTTCAGAGTCCATTTTAGAAAATTGTTCTGACTCATCCATTGTACGGCGCAGCCATAAAACGCTTAGCGCTCCGATAGCTCCAATGACAAAAGGAATACGCCAGCCCCATGAAATCATATCTGCTTCACTGAGAACGTTTTGCAGAATAATTTGAACACCTAATGCTACCAGCTGACCAGCAACAAGCGTTACATACTGAAAGCTTGAATAAAATCCTCTTCGCCCGCTGCTTGCCATTTCAGAAAGATAAGTTGCAGACGTTCCGTATTCTCCCCCTAAGGAGATTCCTTGAAGCAAACGTGCGAGTACTAGAATAATAGGAGATAATAATCCTATCGTACTGTAGCTGGGGGTACAAGCGATAATCAAAGAACCGCTCGCCATAATCGTAATAGATAAGGTAAGCGCAGCACGGCGACCATATCGGTCCGCGTAGCGTCCCATTAATAAACTACCGATTGGACGCATTAAGAAACCGACGGCAAAGATTGCCGCTGTGTTAAGCAGCTGACTTGTTGGATCGCCTTCTGGGAAAAATTGCGATGAAAAATAGACGGCAAAAGCAGAGTAAACGTACCAATCGTACCATTCAATTAAATTCCCAACAGATCCTTTAAAAATATTACTTGTAACACGCCTGTTGTTTGCAGCTTCACTGGTATGAGCCATGAGTGATCCCTCTTTTCTTTGAGTGTTTAATGTTGGTTCTCCTGTAACATGAAGTAGTAAGTAATTTACCAGCAAATCTTTTTTAACAGCTAGATTGTATTGCTTTCTATAAAACCTGTTCAACCAATTATTTATATAATGAGAGCGCTTAAAAAAGGTTGAATAATTCATTTTGATATCACCTATAGATACAAAATAAGCGGGTTTAAAAGCGGCTGCTGTCTATTACATATGTAGTGTTAATCCTCCCTTCTATTTATATATTGTACTATTGATTTATTAGAAAATATAATATTTTCTAATTATTTATACAAAAATTTTACAAAGTTTGGTTTTCTAATTTATATGTGAAACAGAAAAAAACCACGTTCTTTAAGTAAGAACATGGTTAAGAAAATACTCTTTTCAACTTGAGAGTGTAAGCTGCTTACATTTACATAATATGTAGAATAAACATAACTTGTACTAAGCTCTAACCTAAATTTAAGATAATTATCGAATTTTAATCTTATCCTCTAATATATATACAGCCATAGATGTTCTATAATTTTGTTACATTGGCAACCTTAATTTGGCTCATTTGATTTTAAATTCACACAAAAAGCGTTCCACTCCGAGATATTTTTCACCTAAACTTGTTATTTGGAAGCCAAAATTAGAATAAAAGTTTACTGCCTCTTTATCTGTCTCAGCAAAAATAGAATGTATATCATAGTTCTTACAAAGAAAGCTAATCATGCTGCTTCCTATTCCTTTCCCTCTCTCTTTTGGTAAAACAGCTATATGTTTTACAACAGCTTCCTTGGCGTTAAGAAATTCAACTCCTATACAGCTAACTGTTTCTCCATTTACTTCAATACTATATAATTTCCGACTTGGCAAACAAGTGTATTTTTTATACTCTCCATCAACCTTCTCTTCTAAAGTTGCATAAGATAACAGCTTTTTTATTGTCGGGTTCACCATAGTTGAAGTGATTTCTTTCATCCTAGCACCTCTTTTCGCTATTATCTTATGAATAATTAGTTTGTTTTTTAGGACCTTGCGGGTTGCTCTTACATGTCGAAGAATAAACTATACAAAGTAATGAATGAGAAGAAATACCCCGAGAACTGGAGCGGCAGCTAACATAAGGTTTATAGAATTTGTTATTCTCCACTTCTTGTCTGCTTTTGATTCTGTGGAAAGGTTAGCTCTCATTCGATCACCGCTTACAGCTGCTCCAGATATGATAAGAGCTAGCCCCACTAATATAATGAAAGCGGTGAAAAGTACTGTTTCTGAATTTACGTTAGCTATTGTACATGCTACTAAAAGTATAAAAGATAAAATGAACCCACCAATAATTGATTTAATCATTTTTGTCCTCCTCCTCCTATCCTTTTTATAAAGTTTCCATATATTAACTATATAATATCATTTTTTCTATATTTTTACTTTTGTTTTTGTTATCCGAACAAGTAAAAGTAATTAAAGCAATTAAAAAAGCGAAACGCTTATGTCTAAGTGCGTTTCGCTCAAGGGAACTACATTTTAACTATCTTTTGTGATGTCTGCCGGACGTATACGAATTACTTTTGATAAGTCACTTAGTGGTAGCTGTATCTGATGACCTACACGCCCGCCTGAAAAGTAAATCGTTTCACAGTCTTCTGCCGTAGAGTCAATGAAGGTTGTGAACTGCTTTTTCATCCCGATAGGAGAACACCCTCCGTGAACATATCCTGTCAGAGGCAACAGCTCTTTTCGAGGAATCATTTCTAAGGACTTTTCACCAGCCGCTTTTGCCGCTTTCTTTAAATCAAGCTCCTTTTCAACCGGTACCATGAAGACATAATGTTCTTTTGATTTCCCTACGGTCACCAGTGTCTTAAAGACTTTAGCAAGGTCCTCTCCGAGCGAAGTAGCTACCTGTACCCCACTCAGCTTTTTAGTGTCATAAGAATAGTAGCTGTACTCAATTTTTTTCTGATCTAAAATTCGCATGACATTCGTCTTATCTGCTTTTTTACCCATAATTATCACCGATACTATCATAACACGTTTTGTTTTTATATCTCCATATATTAGGATAGGTAGGTTAGTAAGGATTAGTCATATCTTTTATTGTGGTACAATCATTGGCGATAAGGCAATAAGCTTTTTTATAGCCTTAACCCCACTGTGTCATAGAAATGTTTTTTCTAAAAGAAAAGGTAAGAATGAATAATTCCTCCTTACCTTTTGCACCACTAGTTCTCGCCTGAAATTTCTTCGTTCTCATCTATCATTTCTTGCGTAGCATCTTTAACTTCGCCTGTTTTTGAATCCACGTAGTAATTTCCGTAGAATTTATTATACCCATTTGGATTATCTGGATCATCTGTTACATATTTATATACACGCACAAAATATATACCGCCGCCTATATCACCATCACAAACCACTGACAAATCTGTGT
This sequence comes from Priestia sp. TRN 1309, assembly GCF_050846875.1. Classification (NCBI taxonomy): domain Bacteria; kingdom Bacillati; phylum Bacillota; class Bacilli; order Caryophanales; family Bacillaceae; genus Priestia; species Priestia sp. TRN 1309. Next base: position 261,354 of record NZ_JBOZGM010000004.1, read on the forward strand.
CAGCCGACAGATTTAAAAATTCTTTTACACGTTGTTCCGCTTCTTCAGGTGTTAAAGTTTGTTCACTCTCAGTAGGAGTATCTTCTCCTTCAGGCTCTTCTGTGTCGCTAGGAGATTGTTCTTCAGCATCTGATGTGTTATCATCGGTACCTTCTTCTTTCCACCAGTCTGTCTCAGGAATATCTCCTTTTTTGTACTTTCCATCATAAAATACCCCTACCCCGCCAGCTCTTGAACAGTCTGTAATGGTTTCAACCTGAATATAACTTTGATGGTTGGTCATTTTTATCATACAACCGCTATCCATTTCATCTGTTGTTTGGGTAGCTACGTTGCCGTTTACTTTTGCAGTTCCCTTTACATCTCCGACGTTTATATATCCTCCACGAGCAGCTTCTGCATTATCAGTGTGAATTGCATTAAGTGCAAATTTAAACGTATCCCCTTTTACTTGTGTAATTGTAATACCGGCACGATCTGTATTAATATCTCTAGTCCAGTCTCCAGCCCATTTATTTTGATTATCAGACTCTTGTATCTCTTTTTCGTCCTTCTCTTCCTTTTCTTTTTGTTTCTGGATATCGTCAAAGTTTATTATTAAAATAGGTACAGATAACTTATCTCCTTTGCGATTTCCTTTTGTAACTGTTAAATTCATTGTTGTGTTTTTTGCTGCTGGCTGTTCCTTAGCTGAGACAGCTACACTTGTTTTATTTTTACTTGCACTCGCCACGCCACTTTGATTAAAGGCTACTTTTAACCCATTTGTGTTAAAGGCTCTCTTCTTTGTTTCAAAACTCTTGGCGTCAAAATATTCCTCATTTACTTTTACATTTTGACTTTCCCCTGTTTTCATTTGAAGTTTAGTTGGATTTACTTTTACTGAAAGGGTTTTTTCGCATTCACCAAACTCAAAATTCTTTTTTAAAAATGTAGCTTCTTGAATCTTCCAATCTATTAACCTCTTAAGTTTCTTTCCAAATCCATCTATCCCCATTACTATGTTTCCGTTACCTACTAACTTTGCTTCAGCACTTCCGCATAAGAAATTTAAATCCTGCTTGGAGATCATACCGGATACTACTTTTCCATCTGCTTCTGCTTTTACAGATGTGTCTACACCAGCTCCAACAATTTTAAAAGCGGTCAGCGCAAATGACATTTTAGGTCCTACAGCAAAACCTGCCGTTCCTACACCTGTGAACTCTGATTCTAATTTACCTTTATTAGAATTAATTTTACTAATCTTTTTATTTTTATAGATCACACCTTTTTTAGCTTCCTGTTTAAATGTAACCTCGTACCTTACTTGACCTTTGTAGTCTATCTGACCCTGTAAGACTATATCTCCTTTGATAAAGAGACCTGGGGTTGGTAAAGGAATAGCAAAAGTACCTAATTTCTTTTCAAAGCTTCCTTTTCCCTTGTTAGAACTTTGAATTTCTTGCACTAGTTCTTTAGTAGAAACACCCTTGGTACCCTTACTACTACTAAGTACAAGTAAATGAGCATCTGTTTTTGCCGTACTGACAAATTCAACTTTTTTAATACCTGTCAGCTTAGCGTCAATATCTACATCCACTTTAGGTGTATATAAGTTTAGTTCTCCAGATAACTTCGCGTTAGATTTACCTATTTTTAAATCATCGATTTCAAGTTCAATACCACTTTTTTCAACATCCATATTGAATATTTTATTTTTATATTCATATTTTTTTTCAGGCGAATTACTTGCAGCGATTTGAGTTTGAGGTTCTATGCTTGTGATAGCTTGGGATTTAACTCCAGAAGCGGGTTTGAAGTTACGTTCTGTTAAGCTATATGTTTTATTAATATCCAGGGTCTCAAATAAATCGAAGAAGTTCGGATCTTCTACGTCTAATGTATAAGTATTAGTCCCACTCTCACTATTTGTTACTTTTACAGCTTGCCCCTCGGGACTATTAGCAGTCTTTAAGACTAAAATGTCTCCCACTTTTATTTTCTCATCGACATCTTTTGAAACTTCTACTCTTGTATTTGAAGCGCTAATGACATATTTTTTATCAATAATTTTTAATTTAGGATTTAACTTTATTTCTTCTTTTTCTTCTCGATCAGTAGCAAAGTTTACTTGATGCGGGTTTTTAACCTTTTCTCCCGTCGTATAGGCAATTCCCTTTTTAAAATGAATTTCATAATAACTGCCGACATTATAACCGCCTCTTGGAGGATTAATAACAATTGTTCGTGCATCTCCACTAAGTTTAATCCTAGAGTCAACTTTTTTTCCATTTTGATCGGAGACATAAATATTACTAGACGTAATCGTACTAGAATCTAGCGGCTTGTAAAAACCAAATTGCCATACCTTATCCGTAGAAGTGTTTAGTTCAGTGTCTACATCATTTTTTAGCTTTATCCCCTTTACCTCTCTCTCTTGTATGTTATTTGTTGGTTTTGATGTTGTTTGTACATCTTTTTTACTAAGTACCTTATAGCCTGCAAAACCTCCTAGGCCTATAATAAGTAGAATGAGAATTGAAAACAATACTTTTTTCATCAAAAAACCCCTTTTTATGTATATTTAATAAACTATTTTACCATTAAAATACAGGTTTATTTTTACTATTTTATATTTATAACCATTTTTTTCGTATTTTTTTGTATATATGGAGTTTTTAACAGATTGATGCATTCAGCAACCATATAAATTTATAACTGGTAATAAAGAAGAAGCGAACTATCCACATCATGAGTAGTTCGCTTTAATATGCTATCCATTTACCTTAGTTATATAATTTTTTCTTTTCCCTATCTAAGTTATTTGTATCTATTTACCTTATACCGATTCAATCTAATAATTGTTTTCCGAGATTTAAGGAATTATTACTAACTAAATAATGCATTTTATAAATTCTTTAATAACGGGGCAATGTAGGCTTTAAAGTTTATGTACTAAACACAAAAACTTTTGTACGACTTTGACCAACTGTTTTCACAAAAAAAAGCCACTAGAGACACTAGTGACTTTTTCATTTCTATGCTTCTGCATCAATACGTATGTTTTCTCTATCGCTACAGATTTTCACCTTAACTATATAGATGACATTTTAATTTATGCTTGCTATCAATCACTGTATCTTCAGGTGTTTCTTTCATGCAGCGGTCAAATGCGAACGGGCATCTTTTATGAAACGCACAGCCTGAAGGTGGATTAAGAGGAGAAGGAATTTCACCTTTAACCTCAATTCTTTCGCGTTTTTCATGTTCATGAATCGCCGGAACAGAGGATAAAAGAAGTTTTGTATAAGGATGACGAGGATTTGAAAAAATCTCATCTGTTGGCCCTTCTTCTACTAATCTGCCTAAATACATTACGCCAACGCGGTCTGCAATATGCCTTACGACGCTTAAATCGTGGGAGATAAAGAGATATGAAAGCTTCATTTCTCTTTGCAAACTGCGCAGCAAGTTTAAGATTTGTGCTTGAATAGATACGTCCAGTGCTGAAACCGGCTCATCACAAATGATAAGCTTTGGGTTTAAAATCAATGAACGCGCAATGCCTATGCGCTGGCGCTGGCCGCCTGAAAATTCGTGCGGATAGCGGTTGTAATCTTCTTCGTTAAACCCAAGCTTTTTTAATAATTCAAGGACAAGCTGCTTTCGTTCGCTTTTGGCGCCTACATTATGAATTGTTAATGTTTCTTGAATGGAAGCCCCAATTTTTTTCCTTGGGTTAAGGGAAGTATGCGGATCTTGGAAAATCATTTGCAAATCTTTACGAATCGTCCGTAAGCGTGATGCTTTAGATTCGAAAATACTTTCTCCATTAAATTGTGCTTCCCCGCCCGTTGGTTCTACTAACTTTAAAAGCGTGCGCCCCGCTGTACTTTTCCCGCACCCAGATTCACCTACTAATCCGTACGTTTCGCCTTCATAAATATCAAAAGATAAATCCTGAACCGCTTTAATTTGGCCCTTTGCTTTTCCTAAAGCTGAACGAACCGGATAGTATTTTTGCAGGTTGCGAACTTCAAGCAAGGGCTTGGCGCTTTGCTTCTTTGCTTCACTAGACATACGCAACCTCTCCTTCTTGAATTTTTTCATAGTGCCAGCATCGAACCCGATGCGTCTCATCGGCATGCTCTAAAACAGGTACTTCTTTATGGCATTTTTCCGTTGCAAACGGGCATCTTGGTGCAAAACGACAGCCGTCTGGCACGTTTGAAAGCGGCGGAACCGTTCCGGGAATGGACGAAAGTTCTTGTGTTCTGTCGCCATCTAAGTGAGGAACCGACTTAATTAAGCCCATTGTATAAGGGTGAAGCGGCTTTGAAAACAGCGTTTTAACGTCCGTTTCTTCCATCACTTGTCCTAAATACATCACGGCTACTTTTGTACAAATATTAGCGACAACGCCTAAGTCATGGGTGATGAACAGCACGCCCATGTTGAGCTTGTCTTTTAAATCCATCATAAGGTCAAGGATTTGCGCTTGAATGGTTACGTCTAAAGCCGTTGTTGGCTCGTCGGCAATAAGAAGCTTCGGCTCACAGGCTAAAGCCATCGCAATCATAATGCGCTGCCTCATTCCTCCCGAGATTTCATGCGGATACTCTTTTGCTCGCTGTTCTGGAGACGGAATGCCAGTTAGTCTCAAAAGCTCTACGACTTTCTTTTGCGATTCTTTTTTAGAGACTTTTTGATGCAGACGAATCACTTCAGCAATTTGTTTTCCAATTGGCATAACGGGATTTAATGACGACATGGGATCCTGGAAAATCATTGAGATTTCGTTTCCTCTTAGCTTTTGAATTTGCTTTGAAGACATGTCTAATAAGTTTTTTCCTTCAAACAAAATCTTACCATCGTAGCTTGTTAGGTCTTCATCTAATAACTGAAGAATAGATTCGGACGTTACGCTTTTTCCAGATCCGGATTCACCGACAATGCCCAATACTTCTCCTTTATTTAATTGAAGAGATACATTGTCAACAGCCGTTACTTCTCCGCTATACGTTGTAAAAGTTACTTGTAAGTCTTCTAATTTTAAAAGGGCGTTACTCAACGTTTTTTCCTCCTTTTCTTCAGCATTACGTTTTTCGGATTTAACCAATCGCGCAGACCGTCACCAAATAAATTAAGGCCAAGTACAATTAAAATGATAAATACACCCGGAAACACGGTCATCCACCACGCGTTGTAAATCGCAAGCTTTCCGTCATACAGCATATTTCCTAAGCTTGGTGTTGGCGCAGGAATTCCGGCTCCTAAAAAGCTTAGCGAAGCCTCTGTTAAAATCGTCACGGCAAACACGTATGTTACTTGAACGATTAAAGGCGATAAGACGTTTGGTGCCATATGAAAACAAATGATTCGAAGTGAGCTTGCTCCTTGAGCTTTTAGCGCTTCAATAAATGTTTTTTCTTTTACAACAAGCGCAGCTGAACGAACAATTCTCGCAATCGAAGGAATAAATACAAGGCTCAGTGCGATAATAACATTGCTTGTTTTAGGTCCTAAAGCAGACATGATGGCAATTGCTAGTAAAATAGACGGGAAAGCAAACAAGCCGTCACAAATTCTCATTAAAATATAATCAAGAATTTTATAATAAGAAGATAAAAGTCCAACGATTAAACCAAGTACAGTAGCAATAATCGTTACTGCGGCTCCAATCATTAACGATATTCTGACGCCGTACATTGTCCGACTAAATACATCTCGCCCAAAGTTATCCGTTCCAAACCAGTGCGTGCTTGACGGCGGTGCTAATCGATTTGCAGGGTCGATTTGTAAACTGCCAAAAGGAGAAATGAGCGGAGCAAAAACAGCAATCAAAATAGATAATAAAATAAGTATCGCTCCTCTTACTAGCAAACGATTTGAGAAGAAACGCGCTGCCGCTGGGTTTCTTTTTTTCTTTGAAGTTACTGAAATGGTCTCTGTATTTTGTTGTGCGTTCACATTCATCACCCTCCTTTAATCATGATAAGAATTGCGTACACGCGGATCGATCACGGCATACAGCAAATCAACAACTAAATTGATGACCACGTAAGCAACCGTAATTAAAAGTACAGCTCCTTGAATAAGCGCGTAATCTCGGCGTTCAATTGATGAAACAATCAGCTGACCTAATCCCGGGATGTTAAATAATGATTCTGTTACTGCCGCTCCGGTCACAAGTCCCGCAAATGATTCTCCGATAACTGTTAAAATCGGTAAAAAACTCACGCGCAGCGTATGCTTAAGCATAATTGTGCGTCCATTTAATCCTTTTGCTTTTGCCGTTTTAACAAAGTTTTCAGAAATGGTATCGAGTAAAGATGAACGCGTCATACGCGTAATTAATGCAGCTTGAATCGCTCCAAGCGTAATCGTTGGTAAAACTAAATACTTTAAGTATTCAAATAATCCGGCATTTAACGGAACGTATCCTGAAACAGGGAAAATTCGAAGCTGTACAGCAAAAAGCAAAATAAGGAATGAACCGAGAAGAAAGCTAGGAATAGAGATACCTAAAAGGCTGGCTCCCATAATGCTTTCATCACGAATCGTTCCTTTATGTTTAGCTGCATATATACCAAATAGTAAAGCAAACACCACGCCAAAAATTTGCGCAAGTATAGCTAGAGAAACCGTAGGACCTACGTTATCCCAAATTGCCCCGAGCACAGGTTTATTTAAAAAGTAGGAATAACCAAAATCTCCGTGAAAGATGTTAGATAGCCAGATAAAGTATTGATTGACAACAGGCTCATCCAATCCCATTTCTTTGCTTAGCGCTGCAATTTGTTCCGGACTTGCGCCTTGTCCTAAAATGATTGCTGCGGGACTCCCAGGCGTTAAGCGTGTAATTAAGAACACAACAATAGATACAATGAATAAAACAGGAATTAGTGCAAAAAGTCTCTTAAGTGTATAAGCTCCCATCGTAAACTCCTTTCTAAAACAGAGAGCATAAGCCCTCTGTTTACTAGAATAATAAGATATTATTTTGTTAAACTCATATTGTAGAAAATTGGACCTAAATTATACTCATAGCCTTTTGAATTGTTAGAAACGGCATTGATGTTCACTTTATGACCAATAAGTGTGAACGGAAGCTCGTCCCATACGTATTGCTGGATGGCATCAATGTCACCGCGAGCTTCTTTAACAGAAGGAGCAGCTTTAATTTTGTTTAAGTAGTCCATTGATTTTTCAACTGATGTACCTTTTGTCGTCCAGAATCCTTGGAAGATGGTAGAACGAGCATTCCAGTCAACAGGATAGATGTCCCATTGGTTTGTATCACTCATTTTATCGCTGAATGTCGCCCAGTCGTATACTTCTAATTTTACATTCATACCAATGTCTTTTAATTCTTGTTGAACCACAACAGCTGTATTGTATTGATCTTGGTAATCACGAGACGCCATTAAGCGAATTTCTTCTCCGTTATAACCAGATTTCTTCAAATATTCTTTTGCTTTTTTCTTATCATGCTGGTTATATTCTTCTTTTCCAGCTGTACTGTAGTAGTTTGGATACTCTTTGTTCACAATGGATGAAGAAAGCTTGTAATAATCTGAGCTTCCGTAAGAACTGTCTAAGATATCTTTTGAGTTAAGAGCTGCGTTAACTGCTTTTCGCGCATTGATGTCTTTAAAGACGCCTTTATCTGCGTTGTAGAAAAGTCCCATAAATCCGCCTGGTGATGTTTCTACTTTTGCATTTTGACTGCCTTCAACTTGTTTGGCATTATCGCTTGATACAGATAGCGCAACGTCAAATTGTCCGGTTGTAATACCAGAAATCCTAGTTGACTCATCGCTTACGAAACTAATCTTAATTTCATCGACGTGAGGAGTTTTCTTAACTTCGCGGCCTTTCGAAGAATAATCTTTAAATTTTTCTAATAAAAGATATTGATTTTTCTTCCACTCTTTTACTTTATATGGACCTGTTCCTATGTAGTCTTTGATCCCTTCATCAGATGCATTGTCAACCACTTCTTTTGGTAAAATAGCTGCTGCGGGGATTGGATCAGCTAATAAAGATAGCGTGTTAACATTTGGTGATGGTAAATGAAGCTCTACCGTATAATCACCGGTTTTTGTCATTTCAGCACCAGAGAAGTTTGTTTTCCCAAGGGATGATAGCTTAATCCAGCGGTTAATAGAAGCGACAACGTCATCTGCAGTCATTTCTTTACCGTTATGGAATTTAACTCCTTTTCTTAATTGGAACGTGTATGTTTTTTTATCATCGCTAATATCTACTTTAGACGCTAAGTCAGGCTTAGGATTTCCTTTGTCGTCTAAAATCATTAACCCTTCATAGATACTGCGCGTTGCATCTTTCACATCTGAGTCCCCAGTGATTTGAGCATCTAGCGTTGCTGGCTCACTTTGAGACGCGACGTTTAGCGTTCCGCCTTCTTTTCCTTCTTTTTCACTTGAAGTATTTTTACTTGCGTTACCACTGCACCCTGCTACCATGAGGACAATGGTTAAAAGAGAGATGAAAAGTAAATAAGTCCTTTTCACTAAAATCACTCCTATTTCCTTGTATAAAATTTTAATCCGACTATAATAAGAAGAATAGTAGGAATGTGAACAATTGTAGCACTACCTTCTACCTTTGGCAATTAGTATTTTTGACACACAGAGGCTATTATACCATTTTCTATTAAATAAATATGGTATATATGTATAATAGTTGAATAAAAGAACCATTTATTTCTTATAAAGCAAGCGATTGAAAACACTTTATCAACGCAGTAAAAAAGAAAAAACATCTTAAGAAATGGTAATTTAACAAAAAAGGAGAAAACAACAGTGGGATTTTTAATTGGTATATCAGGAAGCATTATTGTGGATCAAGGAGGACGCTTTCCAGGCTATAAGCGAGCGTATGTGAATAACGACTATATCGAATCAACAGCGCTAAGCGGCGGAGTTCCTTTTATCTTGCCAGTACTAGAAGATGAAGAAATGATTAAAGCGCAGGCAGAAAGTATAGACGGGTTGATTTTATCAGGTGGACAAGACGTTAATCCCCTTTTATACGGAGAAGAACCGACAACCAAAACAGGTTCCCCTTTTTTAGCACGAGATCAGTCTGAACAGCTATTGTTAAAGCATGTGGTTGATCAAGGAAAGCCGGTATTAGCGATTTGCCGCGGTTTACAAATTTTAAACGTTGCTTACGGCGGCACGCTTTATCAAGACATGTCAGACATTAAAGAGTCATTTATCAAACATGACCAATACGACAATACAAGCGACCCTTCTCATTCCATCATGATTAAAGACGGAACACGCCTACATGACCTTTACGGTAATCAAGCTCTTATTAATTCATTTCACCATCAAGCGATTAAAGACGTAGCGCCAGGCTTTGAAGTTTCCGCATGGGCAAAAGACGGAGTCATTGAAGCCATTGAAAAACAAGGAAATCAATTTGTAGTCGGCGTCCAGTGGCATCCAGAAATGATGGCAAAAGAACATATTTCAATGCTGAACTTGTTTAAACTGTTTATGGAGCATGTGCAGCAGACAGCTACGAAAAAAGTCAGCATTTGACGTTTCAATCTACTTTGTTACCAATATAAAAAAGGCAGGCCATTGCGGCCTGCCTTTTTGTATGAACTGAAGATGCGCAAAGAAATCTAGACAAATCTTCATCTATTAATTAGATAAAATAGTGCAAGTATTTTTGGCTTTTACAGTATTTCAATATACCCTTCTGTTCCATGTACGCGAATTCGCTGACCGTCTTTTATTAGCCGAGTAGCATTCTCTACTCCGACAACCGCTGGCAATCCGTATTCGCGGGCAATGACTGCGCCGTGAGTCATCAGTCCCCCAACTTCCGTAACAAGCCCCTTTATCCCTACGAATAACGGGGTCCAGCTAGGGTCGGTAAAGGAAGTGACTAATATATCTCCATCTGATAGATTAGTCACTTCCATGTTTAAAATGACGCGCGCTCGCCCTTCTATCACTCCGGAAGAAACCGGTAAACCTACAATTGCTTGGGACGGAAGGTTTTCTCGTTTGTACGCACCTGTAATAATTTCACCTTGAGACGTAATCACACGCGGAGGTGTTAGCTTTTCATATAATTTGTACTCTTCTTTTCGTTTACTGATGATTTGGTAATCCAGTTTATGTGTGCGCACAACTTCTTGAAGTTCTTCAAACGTCACATAGTATATATCTTCTGATTCATCAATAACGCCGGCTTTTACTAGCAGAGCGGCTTCTTTCAGGAGAGCCTGCTTATAAACAAAATAACGGTTAATCATCCCGTATTTGGGATATTCACGATAACCGATAAAATTTCGGAGGAGATCAATTCTTTCTTTTGTTTCTTTTGCTTTTTGTTCGCCATCGGGCAATTGCTTTAATCGACTTAATAGCTCTTTCTCTTTTTTAAAGGCTTCCTGCAAACCTTTTTCAAATTTTTGTTTGCTGGCGTTAGCCTCAAAGTTTTTAATATTACCAAGAATCACAGGGATAAGTGCAGCTGGCTTTTCGCTCCACCGAGTTTTCGTAATATCGATTTCGCCGGGACATCGCATTCCGTATTTGCTGAGATAATCATAGATAGCGTCTCGGGTTTCCTGTCCGCCTTCTAACTTAACCAGGTTTTCTAAAAAGTTATCATCTTTTACATGTTTTAAATAATGCATGACTTCTGGATAAGGACGAATTACATCTGCGACATCCAATAGCGCCAGACCCATTTCTGAAGTAATATTGTTTGGGACAGATTGAGAAAGCGTATCTGCTGCGTTTTTTTCACCTAACCATGTCTCCATTTTTTCATTAATCCATGATGAAGCATCCATAGCGGCCATAAACACAGCTGTACTTTGTGGATCAAATAAAATCTTCTTTAATATCCCGATATCTTCTGAAATAAAATCGACTAATTCCGGACCTGACTTCGTTTGGATGGTTTGCTTCAGCTCTTCTATTGATGCTTGATTCTTCTTGATCAAGTCAGAAACGATCGTAAAGTCGTTTTCGATTTGTACCTTAGGCTTCGTAGGCGGCACGCTTTTATTGCTTTTACCGGAACTTTGATCATTAGATAAAGATTTTATGAAATCTCCTCGCTCTATTATGCTTGTAAGTGCGTCTTTCATGAGCGGATCATGCTGTCCCATGGCACCTAACATCATTTTTCTGCTGTCAGGTGAAGCCAGCATAGGGGTGACATCAACAAACAGCCTTCCACCGGCTGTACGCATCGGTGCATTAGTCGTTAACAGAAAAAAAGACAATCCCAGTGGTTTCATGGCATCGGTCATCATTTGTTGGTGTCCAACAGATACATACACGTGATTTTCTTGATCAGCTGCTTCTGGAATTGGATATAAAGTAGTGATTGGACGACTTTGGACAATATAAAATGTATCATCAGCCAAGCACCACTCGATATCTTGAGGACAATCAAAATAAGCTTCAAGCTGTCTTCCAACGCGTTCTAATTGTAAAATTTGAGAGTCAGTGAGCGCTTGCGTTTTTTGCACACCAGAAGGAACTTCCTTCGCTTCTGTTCCGCCTTCTTTTAATCCGTAAATAGCTAACTTTTTAGCTGCTATTTTTTTATCAACGATTTCTCCTTCTTGTACTTTATAGCAATCGGCAGATACCAAACCAGACACCAGCGCTTCTCCAAGTCCGAATCCTGCATCAATGGATAGCAGCTTTCGGTTAGAAGTGACTGGGTCAGCTGTAAATAAAATACCTGAAGCCTGCGGGAAAACCATTCGTTGAACAATAACCGATGCGTGCACTTGACTATGGTCAAATCCATTTTTTATACGGTAGGTTACCGCGCGATTTGTAAACAGGGAAGCCCAGCATTTGCTAATGTGCTCAAGGATGGCTTCTTTGCCTCTGATATTTAAATAGGTGTCATGCTGACCAGCAAAAGAAGCATGTGGCAGATCTTCAGCTGTCGCACTTGAACGAACGGCATAAGCATGCTCTTCCCCAAACTGAGAGAGAGAATGAATAACTGCTTTTACAACGTCAGAAGGAATTTTTATTTCCATAATGGTTTGGCGAATTTTTTCGCTGATTTCACCAATTTGATCTCGATCATCAGCATTTAGCATCGTCAGCTGGTTCAGTAACGCTTGAAATGTTTCATTTTGTTCAAGAGCTTTTTGATACCCGGCCGCTGTCACACAAAATCCTTCCGGTACTTGTATTCCTTGAATTTTTGATAACGCGCCTAAATTTAAAGCTTTTCCTCCAACAAGTGAAAGCTGTGTATCTTTTATTTCTTGAAAGCTAAGAACTAAAGAGTTCATTCAACATCTCTCCTAACCGGTAATGTTTTATTGATTTTACCAGCAGTAAATGAGAATAAACAGTCTATATCGGCATTTTTTTATGTGGTATAATTAAAGTAGGAAGAGAAATACATACCTTTTTGTTTGCGGTTACATATTTAAAAGTTGTAATAAATAGCTTACCTAATTGATTCGTATCCTGTTTAAAGCAGGTAAGTATATGCCTAATAACGCTTCTATTCTTCCCTCCTCGTTTGACTGCAAGAGAATTTTTTTCAATGTTTTTAATCGCTTTATCTTCTCATACAGAATGAATTTCTTTTTACCCCTTCTTTCAGCTAGTCATCTGAAGAGTCTGGCCCATCAAATGACTAACTCTCTTTTTTGCTATTTTGAAACCATAGCGTTACGAATGTATCTCTTCGCTCGCTTTCTAGCAACTGTATAAACAATCATCTGCAGTACAAGCGCCGCAAGGCTTATGAGTACGATTTGCTCAACCGAAGTAACAGGCGAAAAGTATTTTTCCCATTTTGGATCAGGAAGTCTTAACGCGTTATAAAAATATGAAGTACTAAAAGAAACGATATTTCCTAAAATAAGTGACAAATCTGCTCTAATCAGCCCGCTTAGATAAGATAGTACGACTGTAACCATGGCCATGATTATATAGTTTATTTTTGAATCATCTTCAAAATCTTTTCGTATAGATAGATAAACATATGGAATGCAATAAATGGTAAAAATTATAAAAGGAAGTATTCTTCTCATATAGCAATCTCTCCAATATTTAGGATTCGACATAGTTCTCTATTATTATAAATGAACGAAGAGAATTTTTTCCAGTTTTTTGTGCACAGCGAGTGTAGAAATACCCATATGTATCATGATTGTTTGTAAAATCATTTCTTAAGGCAAAGTAAAAAGCACTCTTGTGAGTGCTTTTTTACAGCATATTTATTTAAGCAGCACATGTGTTTATTCAACTATTCTTTGTTTACTAAAGAATAGTGCGTCTTTGTATACTACCTCTTTTATTCTTGACTGTAGCTTTTTTTCTATCCCTGCTTTAGCATTTTCAAAACATACTTTAAAGCGGTAGTTAAAATATAAAAGCACGTTAACTCGGTTCTTCAGCAAGTACCCAAGGGACTTCTATCTCAAAATTCAGTTGAAGTACGGGTCTGGAAAATCCACCAGGGACAAATTCCAAATTTTTAGAAAAGCCAATATGTAAATTATTACTTATTTGGATTGCATCATCTGAATTTATAATTTCAAGAGGCGTTTGAAGAGATACCTTACCTACAAGATGATAACAGCCAATATAGAAGTGTAGCCCATTTTCTTGAGGATCAAAATGTGATAAGTGATTACATTGAGAAGGATTAATACCTAGTTGGTAAAAAAACTGAAGCTCTATCTCTGATCGTGACTTCATAGCTTCATAGAAGTTTAGACAATATAGACAATCGCACAAATCCCACTTCTTCAAATACTGTTTTTGTGTTTCTTCAACATCAATTTCTAAAATCCAATTATTAATCTTTATAGTTTGATACATAGTCTTCACTTCCCATACTTAGGCTATTTAGAAGTTACCTTCAGCTGCAGAATTCTTTAGCTTAATTTATAAGCTGATTAGAAAGATAAATTATAACGAATTAGCAAAAGCATCTAATAATTCTTCACTTTTATCTTCTGAAATCGATTCCTACCATCAGATCCTTCCTTTCTCTACATTCTTTCTAAGCTTAATAGGTACTAAAAAAGAGGACAGCTAGGTAGATATTAAACTACTATCTGTCCTCTTCTGACCGTACTCTTATCAAAATCTTTTAACGAAGCCATAATTAAGTAACATCTTCTACAAACTCTTCTAGAGAATCATACATTTCTAAAGCGTCCCATTCACCCATACCATGTTCAGCTGTAAAAACTGGATAATCTTCATTCGCTATATCAATAAAAAGCGGGTCACCGCCGATTTCTTCATCATACCCTATGACAAACCAGCTTTCTTGCCAATCTCCTTCTTGATTTCCTATAAGGGAATTGGCTTCTAGATCTTCTCTATAGCCTAATTGTCCATCTGAAAACTCGCTTTTAAGATAGATATAATAAGGAGTAGAAAGAATTTCTCCCACTTCATCTTCAAATTCTACTTTCACCGACGTACCTGGAAGTGCTTTAAGAATTTTATAGATTTTCTCTATATCCGGCTTTATCATTTACTTCTCCCCTTTAGTGATCTGTATGATTTATCGTGGCCATTACCGATTCTTCTAAGCTGTCTGCTATTACTTCGCGCTGTTCCCAATCGTGCCAAAAGGTGATAATTTGGGCGACTTTTCCTCCTTCAGCCGGATCCAAGTCTATACAAATATCGTCTCCTCCCCCATTCGTGGCAATCGAAATCCAACGCGGGTTCCACCACAATTCTTTTTTCACTGGTCCAACAGGTTCTACTTCTGGAAAATCTTCAAATTCTCCTCCGTCTAAAAGCTCTTTTAAGGTTTGCCACGTATACAGAATCTCCTCTAGAGGTAATAGAGTATAATTTTCAATAACTCCTATATACTCATCGCTCTGTCCATTATGTATCATTAACCAGTCTTTAAGGTTTTGGGGGAAGGTTAGTCCCATCTTTTGTTCAACCGCTGCAATTTCTGATTCAGCAGCTGCTTCGTTAAGTGTTCCTACTGCTTCTGGACGATTTATTCTCAACCACTGTTCAAATTCATGCCAAACCTGCTTCATTTTAAAGGCCTCCTTATATAACATCACTAAATGAATCTATGAAAAATGATTCTGTACTTTTTAAGCTTATACTAATTATGTATGGAAATCTTATGTAAATAAACTGTTTTATTACTTTCTATTACATGAAACGAATATCAATTAGCTCGCTTAACCTCATTTTATTCGCCTGGTTACCCCCCTCATCTATAAAAACAAATAATCCTCCTAGAGAATCAACGAACTGAATAACTCCTGTTTCTGTTATACACTGCCCATGCTTGTAATACGTCAGGTACACTTTTTTATGTGTATGAAGCGCTTCAATCAAAGTGAAATTAATCTGTTCCATTTGATCTTCTGTTAAAAAAGGTTGTGGTATTTCTGCTTGTTTTTTTATAATTTCCTGTAATCCTTTGTATTGCTCTGGCATAGTGGCGAACGGTCGCCATTTTTTCATTCCTCTGTTCTGCATAGCAGCTTCCTCCTTTATGCTTTATGACCTCCTAGAAGGCCGTTTCGATAACGAGCCGTTGAATGATCGAGATAGCTTGAGGCCCGTAGAACGCTATTCTTTCCGTACCGAAGACGAATGTCATCGATCGTTTTGGCAAGTGCATAGGCTCTTTCACGCTGGTCAATGTCTTCAAATAAACTCATTTGCTCCTCTTCTTGAATGCGTGTGTTCGATAAGGAAATGCCAATGGAACGAATCGGCATTCCACTATCAAACGTATGTAAAATGGTTAAACAGTACGGAAAGATATCTTGGCTTAAATTCGAAGCTCTCCCCATTTTCTTTTGTCTGGAGAAGCCTCCACCTGTTTGTTTGCTGTAACCAATAGATAAATGAACAGTCTGAGCCACTACTTGATGCATGCGTAAACGAAAACATACATCGTCCAATAGCTCTAACAGCAATAACTCCACTTCTTTTCGGTTTGTATAATCATGGAATAGAATTTGACTTTTTCCAAATGAACGAGAGCTAGGAATGTACACATCAGAAATGCGACTGTAATCAATCCCATTCGCATGTTGATGCAACTCTTCACCCAGAATGCCAAATTCTTTTTGTAACATCTCCTTTGAAGAAAGAGCGAGTTCTTTGATGGTGTGAATGCCTAACCGTTGTAAGCGTCTTTCCGTAGCAGACGAGATTCCCCAGAAATCCTTCATCGGATGAATGGACCACAGCTTAAAGGGAATATCCTCATATCGCCAATAAGCAACTCCTGTTGGGCTATTCTTGGCCTCATGATCTAAGCTCACCTTCGCCAGCAAGAGATTGGGACCGATTCCGGCAGTAGCTGTCAGCCGTGTCTTACGGTAAATCTCGTTGATGATTTTATAGGCTAATTCTTCTGGTGTTTTAGCGAATAAATGCAAAGAAGTTGTCGCATCAATAAACAACTCATCAATGCTGTACGCATGAAAATCTTCAGGAGCCACATACTGTAACACCAAACTAGAAATATAGTTCGAAGCTTTGATATACCTCTCCATAGATGGATTCACGACATGGATATCTTTTCTTTTAGGAATATCGAAAAGACGGCTTCCCGTTTTGATTCCTTCTTTCTTTAGTAAGGGTGTGGCAGCTAACACAACCGATCCAGACCGTTTGATATCTCCTACTACCGCAAGCTTTGTTTTTAGCGGATTCAATCCCCGTATGACAGAAGAAACTGAAGCGAAAAATGCCTTCATATCGATACATATAATGACTCTGTTTGGTAGCTGGCCATAATCCATTGAAAGAACTCCTTAAAATAAAGAACGTTTGTTCTCTATTATATACGAACAAACGTTCTTTATCCAATAAAAATTCTAAATTTTTCCCGATTATTGCTATCACTTGCATAGAATTTATTGTTACATTAACAGAAGTAACTACTACATAACGTACGTAATAGTAAGAGTTCAAAAAGACTAAACCCTAAAGGGGGATAAATGTTGAAAAAAGAATATTTTGTGCAATATTCAGACCAAAGTATAATTGATAGTTTTGACTTTCCAGAAGATAAATTTGTATCTATTACTGTAGGGATTAGGGACATTAATCATGATCTGATCATCTCTTTAGTTCGAAAAATGTTTGGTTTACCTGTTTTTTTTGTTTTAGACTCAATGCTCTCTGGACATGAAAAAGAAACATTGATTAAAAATAAAATTCCTTTTTATGAGCATTCATTAGATGGTGCTATTATTAAAGTTGATTCTGAAGAAAAATTGAGCCATGTTAGTGGATTAGCAGAAGAATTAGTTAATAATGGGCTGAGTATATTCATTTTCTACGGAGAAGGTATTGTAGAGCAGAATTTAATTCCTTCGAGACAATGGAATAAACCTATAGAATTTAAAAATGTCGATATAGATAAAGTCGATACATTTGTGGATGTGGAAGAGGTTGGATTTACGATATTCAGTAAGAGTGATCTATTTAACTCACCTGGAAAAGTCCAAAATTATATACCTCGTAGCTACTCACTTGATATTAATAGCAGCGATATTTAACATTTCTAAATTAAAAGGAGGAGGGTTCGTAGTCAATGAAGTATAAAAATAATAAGAGTATACTAAAAATGTTAGCTATCATCCTTCTTTCTATAGATCTATTCTTTTATCTTTTAGCACTAAAGAGCCTATACGTTTTCTCTTCAAAGGTTTCGATATATTTTCTGATATTTGTTCTACACTTTATCTATTTATACATAGTCCTTATAACCGTTAGCAAAACAAAAGAGTCTAAAGTTTTTTGGGGAGTAATTGGGCCGTTTTTGATTGTACCTATAGCAATCGTTGGGTGGTTCACGTTCTTTTATACTAATAAAGTTGACTATTATGATCTAAGTTCCCCTAAGAATACCCAAAAACTTATTATTGGTTATTCTAATTGGAGTCTTGGAGAAACTAATCATTACTATGATTTTTATAAACAAACGGAATTCCCTTTGGTGAAAAAACGAATAAATCAAGAACCTCTTCATGTTATGACACGAAATACGGATATGAGCGATTTAAATGTTTTAGGAGCTCATGATGCACAATGGGGAAATGAACAAACAGTAACTTTTACATCTCCATATCTAAATAAGGAAGTAACCTTGGATTTAAAGTAAGTACTTTTTTCTACTTAAACAACAGAGTTGAGAAAAAGCCTGTATCTAAGGGGGTCAGTCCCCCCCTTATTCGCAGGGCTTTTTTTGTTGTCGTTTTGTAATTCACCTAATTACACACAAAATAACAAAGCTGAAGCAGCAATCTATGAGTTTACTGGGGATTTTCAAAAAGAGGTCGAAACGCTAAATAAATTAAACTAATTATTTCTTCATATTTTGTGGGGAAATTGAAGTACTGAGGCAGTTTTCGCTACAATCATTGACATTAAAATAGCATAGGTGTATATTCAGTTTAATGATTGCACATTTATTCAACTTTGAACAAATGTGCATATAAGGAGGTGTAATTTTGACTTACACGGACGAAGAAGTGCGACTTATGATTAAAATTGCTCATATGTACTATGAAGAAGATATGACACAAAGCCAAATAGCGAAAGAATTGAGCATCAATCGTACTTCCATTAGTAGGATGCTGAAGAAAATGAGAGAAGAAGGTATTGTTAAGGTTAGTATAGATTACAATTTATCTAAAAATTTCGACATCGAACAAGAACTAATGAATAGGTTTGGATTAAAAGAAGTAATTGTGGTTCCTTGTGAAAAAGACAAGTCATTGCAAGCGAAGTTAACATCCCTTGGTAAGAGCGCTGCGCAATTATTAAAGCGTATTATTATGGACAATGATATTGTGGGTTTCTCGTGGGGAAGCTCATTAGCAGCAACTGTTGACCAACTAGGAACAAATAAAGAACAGAATTTGTTATTTGTTCCACTAGTAGGAGGACCTTCTGGAAACTTGGAAAGCAAATATCACGTCAATACAATTGTTTACAAAGCCTCAGAAATATTTAATGCAAAATCAAAATTAATTGATTTTCCTGCTATAACAGAGAATGAGCAAATGGCTGAAGACATTAGAAATTCGGCTCATTTTCAAACGATAAAACAAGACTGGAATTCTGTAACAGTTGCTTTAGTTGGAGTAGGTTCCCCTTCCCTTTCAGGAAGCTCTACGTGGAAAGGTTTTTATGGAGAAGAGTTTTACGAAGAACTCAACTCAGCAAATGTATATGGTGATATCTGTTCTCATTTTTATACATTAAATGGTGAACAAGTACATACAAGTCTTTCGGATCGTACGATTTCTATTGATTTAGAACGTCTAAAAAAAACCAGATACTCAGTAGGCATTGCAGAGTCTCCGGAGAAAGCTTTAGCCATTATCGGTGCACTAAACGGCGGTTATTTAAATGCCTTGGTCACTACAGAAGAAACAGCTGAACTGATGCTTAAACAAATAGATAAAAGAGGGGGAATTTCTACTCTAAATCTTTGATTATATATCTTCAACAGTTTCCTGATAGCATAAAGTCTCTGATATTAGGAAGAGAATCTACTAACATAAAAGATGAAAATATACTATTTTATGGAGGTAATAATGATGAAGGTAGAAATTAATAAGGATACTCAACTTTGTATGTCCCTTGCAGAACGACCTGGAAATTTTGGTACTCGGTTTCATAACTATTTGTACAATGAATTAAACTTGAGCTTTATGTACAAAGCTTTTACAACGAATGATTTGGAAGCAACGATTGGAGGCATCCGTTCATTAGGAATACGTGGATGTGCTATTTCAATGCCTTATAAGGAAGCCTGTATTCCGTTTTTAGATGAATTAGATGAATCAGCAACTGCCATCGATTCTGTGAATACAATTGTTAATAACAACGGGAAACTACGAGCCTATAACACTGACTATATAGCTGTTTCCCAATTGCTTGATCAACACAAAGTCAGTCGCGATTCGGTGTTTGCTTTACGAGGCAGTGGAGGTATGGCTAAAGCTGTATTATGCGCTCTTCATGACGCAGGGTTTCATTCAGGTTTTGTCATTGCGAGAAATGAAGTGGCAGGACGTACCTTAGCACAAAACTATGGCTATGAGTGGAAAGAAGAGTTAGGATCTATACGTGCGGACTTATTGGTGAATGTGACACCAATAGGTATGGAAGGTGGTCCAGAATCCGAAGACCTCTCATTCACACCAGAAGCGATTGATCAGGCTGAGACAGTCTTTGATGTAGTTGCGCTTCCTCCTGAAACTCCTCTTATCCGTTATGCAAATAAAAAGGGGAAGAAAACCATTACTGGTGCAGAAGTTTTCGCTATCCAAGCATTAGAGCAGTTTGTTCTTTACACAGGGGTACGTCCTAATCACAAACAATTTGAACAAGCTGCTGCATATGCACGGAGTGACTCTACTTTAAAATCTGCCTCTACTGTAACCAAATAAGAGGTGTCTAATGAAGTGCCCTCTTATACCTTTAAACTAAAGTCATTTTTATGCAAATAGGAGAAGAAATAGACAAGTAGCCAAGCGTTTTCTAAGAAAGCCTTGGCTTTTTGATATCTCTAGCGTCATATGACAGCTAGAGAAAAATTCCTCCATCCCAAAGTAATTTGTTAGATGGAAAGTAGTACCTTAATTCTTAAATTGTTGTTCATTCTTAAAATTGACAGAGGCAGTAACATCGCCTACCTAGCCGAATATACAGGCGTTGCAGCAATAATTGGTGCATATATAGCAGGTGTCATCAGCGTAACTAAATTTAAGCATGAAGTATTTAAAAAGGTTGATACCATTAGAGTTATTCAATCTTTGTTCCAGTTTTTTTTACGTCTATTGGGGTTACTGCTCAGTTTTCTGGCATTATAGACAATATGGGATTAATCGTTTTTTTAAGCGTTGTTGCTATCTTAACTAAACTAATAGGTGCATCCATCGGAGCAAAACTAGCTGGATTCAATTGGAACAGTTCCTTAGGTATTGGTTCGGCAATGATATCTCGAGGAGAAGTAGCTCTAATCATTGCAGGTACAGGACTTGAATCCAAATTATTGACGCAAGATATGTTTGCAATAATCGTCGTCGTTGTTTTAATTACAACGATTGTTACTCCCCCTATGATGAAATGGTTCTTTAAAAACGATTCTGAAGTAAAAAATATGACATATACAGGTTAAATAAAATGTAATGCTTTCTATAGGTCGAAAAAGCCCATTGATTAATCAATGGGCTTTTTAAAAGGTTCTTATTTTTGTTTCTTTAGCTTTCCAATTCCAAATTCTTTAGCTTCTTTGTTAAGAGCCTTAAGAAGACTAATTGTCATTAAAATCATGACTATTGAAAAAGGAAGAGCAGCAATAATCATGGTGTTTTGTAGTGCCTGTAGTCCTCCAGAATAAAGAAGAACAAGAGCTATAGCTGTAAGTAAAACGCCCCAGATAACCTTTACGCTATTACTTGGATTTTGCGAACCATCCGTTGTCATCATTCCTAAAACATAAGTTCCTGAGTCAGCTGAAGTAATGAAGAAAGTGGCAACAAGGATAATAGCTAAGATTGATAATACTGTTCCCATTGGATAGTTTGCGAACACACCAAAGAGTGATTCTTCCGTTGCTAACTTTGAAATAGAAGCAATCCCATCATGTTCGAGCAGCATTCCTGCACTACCAAACGTAGAGAACCAGATAAAGCCGATAAGAGAAGGAATTAGTAACACGCATACGACGAATTCGCGAATAGTTCTTCCTCTGGATACTCGAGCGATAAAGATTCCTACGAACGGAGACCATGCAATCCACCATGCCCAATAAAAGATGGTCCATCCATTGATCCAGCTGCGATGTTCTTCATTAAGTGGAGCTATACGAAAACTCATATTAATTAAGTTTTGCAGATAAGAGCCAATTGTATCTGTAAATAAATCTAAAGTAAACAGAGTCGGACCTAATATAAACGTTAATAGGAAAAGTACAAATGCAAGGATCATATTAGCATTACTAAGAATTTTAATCCCTTTTCCTAAACCTGTTAATGCTGAAACTATAAATAAAACAGTAACAACTAAAATAATAAGGAATTGACTCGTAAGATTTGAAGGAACGTTAAATAAATAAGATAATCCTCCGTTAATTTGGACAGCACCAAACCCAAGAGTCGTTGCTACACCAATAACTGTTGCAATAACGGCAATAATATCAATTATTTTTCCTACGAATCCCTCTGCATGTTTTCCAATAATCGGTTTTAATGTAGCGCTAATCAAGCTACGTTCGCCTTTTCTAAAGGTAAAGTAAGCTAATGAAAGAGCTATAATCCCATATATCGCCCACGCATGAATGCCCCAATGAAAGAAAGTGAATCTCATCGCATCTTTCATTGCTTGATCTGTCCCAGTTTCCCCTGTTGGAGAGCTAATTGCATAGTGACTAATTGGTTCAGCTGTACCATAGAACACTAATCCAATCCCCATTCCTGCACTAAAGAGCATGGCAAGCCAGGTTGGGCGTGAAAACTCAGGCTTGTCCTCCTGTTTCCCAAGCTTAATCCGACCAATCGGGCTTACTAATAAATACAAACAAACGATAACAAACAACGTTACAATAATTAAGTAGTACCAGCCAAATGCATTCGTAATAGAATTTTGCAGGCTACTCGTTACAGCTTCAAGCTTTGCAGGCATTGTAACTCCCGCAAGAACAAGAAGAGCCAATATGGCTACTGAAATATAAAACACTATTGAAACTTTTTTCATGTTAAATTAAAAACTCCCATCTTTGATTTATTCGCAGAGGGCATTACTTCGATTGGAGAACATTAAAATATGCAAAACCAATTTAAACATTGTACTTTTTTATGAAGCAATAATAACTAACCCTTAAAGATTGCGTTAATAAGATATTTTGACTAAAGTATTTACACTTTACCTAATTCATCATTCGCGCTTGAGAAAACTCTGTAATTAAAAACTCTCGATTTACCAATAAATTCATGAGCGTCTCCAAAGATTTCTTTTCCTTACACTTTAATTAATACTCTTCATGTTCTTTAAAATGTCGTTTGTTTGTTTTTTGTATAGTTGACATGTTGCTCTGGTGCACTTATTTCAGGGGGATTATTAATGGGCTTCAATAGTATAACATTAACCTTACATAAATGTCTTGTTACCTCATGTTTTTATCTTACTGACCTTTTAGATAAAATAAACAAAATAAAAGAGCAACCTCGCCTACCAATGGCGAGGTTGCTCTTTAGTAAGGGTTCATCAATATGGGATGAACAATTATTGGACTTAAAGTGTAACATAATGGGGTTTAAAATGCTATTTTTTGGGTGTGAAGCATATGCATAAAGAGTGCGCTTTTTATGCATCTATTTGTCACTCAGCCCGAGGCCAAACGTTGATAAATCAAGGATGTATAAAAAGCTGCATAACTCATAATTGAGACCTCTTTCGAACCCTTACTCCCAGAAGGGTTCTCTTTTTGCGTGGGTTCCGTTAGAGTGTTTATGTTAACTAAATATGTTTAGGTTTGGAGAACATGGCTTTCATTAGAATGAACGCCATGTCTTCTCTAAAGATTACATGAATAAAAGAAAAAGCAGGTTTAACCCTGCTTTTATAGCCTTTAAGACTGCTTGATACAGTTGAAAAATTTAATAATTTTCATCTTTAAATCTCTTGAAATGCAACAATTTAATACAACCATTTTTAACCTAGATTATGCTGAACAAATGCGTTGTAGATTGTATCGTCTAGATGACTTTATCAACATTCCTTTTATTATTTTTCCTTTTCCACTCTCACTGACCCTAAAAGTCGTCATTAAACATACTATCATTCAAATTAATATAAATGACTAAATCGATGAATTTAATTATTCATTACTTTATAAATGATTTCGCACCTATGTAGTGTTTTTTCCAGTAAGGGTTGTCGAAATGAGCAACCCCTACACCTGCATCGCCCGAGTGGATCATTAAATTGTTACCAATATAAACAGCACTATGGGAAGCTCCTTGTACATTATATGTTCCTTCAAAAAACACCACGTCTCCAACCTGTGGTGACTTTACATGTACACCATTATTTTTCCACATTTCTCTATGAGTTCTTGATAAATCAATTCCAACCTGATCAAATACATAGTTAATAAAACCACTACTATCAAGCCCGTTTTTTGTAGTGCCTCCCCATACATAAGGTGTTCCAATTACACTTTTTGCTGCAGCAACTACATCAGCTCGTTTATCTGTTACTTGTGAAGTAGTTGAAGTAGTTGGCTTTGCTGCAGAATTTGAAGTTGTCCCATTATTTATAGAATTGCTTCCTGTTTGTGATAAAGCTTTAATTGTATCAGCACCCACAATTCCATCCACAGAAATTTTATGATCTGCTTGAAGTTTTCGTACTGCCTGTTCTGTGAGGGAACCAAAAATGCCATCAACTTTATATTTATAATAACCTTTATTACTTAATTTAGATTGTAAATCTTTAACCCGTTCTCCCACATCCCCTTTACGAACTGTAGAAGTGTTAGAGAACGATTGAATGGTCGTATTTGAGACCTTAGAGACATCTTTCTCAACAGCAGGTAAACCTTCGTCTTTAGGGGCCAATTTAGCTGAAGCAAAGGCATTTTGAGTTAATACTGGTGTCATAGCTAAAGATGCTACCAATGCGGAAGAAATGACATACTTTCGCATTGTACGAGTTGTTTTTAACATTAAAAAATCCTCCTATTTTTATCTTAATTTTATAATCACACTCAACTAAGCAATCCTTAATTAGTTACCGTATGATTATGTATCACAATTCTTTATTGTATGGATGAATTGTTAAGGTTTAATTAATTTTGATAGAAAACAATAAGATTTAATAGAAACAAATTACTCTATTAAAAATGAGACCATAATAAATATAATCATAGATTTAGCCAATAGATAATAAAAACCAAAAAGGGATCTAGTTATACCTAGGTCCCTTTTGGTTTTATAAGGATGTTTTTGATTACTAAATTATATGTTCAACAATATTTCAGACTGACGTTAACTTATTTAGGGTATTCTACTCAAAGATATTGTTGTAATTCTAGTGTTAAATCAGTTGTTGTTCATTGACATTTTTATTAAGTGGAAAGCTGATAAAGAACTGATGATAGATTTCATTAGTTTCAAGCCAGACTTTTCCTCCTTGATCTTCCACGAGTTTTTTCACAATAGAAAGACCTAATCCACTACCTCCAGATTCACGATTTCTAGAGGGATCTATTCGATAAAAACGCTCGAATAGTTTTGTTGTCGCTTCTATAGGAATTTTTTGACCTTTACCTTCAACACATAATAAATAATGATTCTTTCTTTTTTGTCCTTTCACTCTAATAACTGTATCTTCTACAGCATATTGAATAGCATTATCCAATAAATTGCTAAGAGCTTGCTTGAGCATGTTTGAGGAAACTAAAAAGTAAGCATCTTCTATGTCTTTTTCAATTCTAATCTTTTCACTTTTACACTTTATGTAATATAAATCTATAACTTCATGAACAATAGCTTCAACATCTACAGCCTTTGTTTTATAATCGTTCATGTAATATCTCCATTTCTTTTCTGAAAGATGATGCAATTGTTCAATCATTCTTTTGAGTCGTTCTGCCTCACTATATAAGGATTGTAAAAGTTTCTTATTAGGTGCTATGACCTCATCTTTTAGTGCTTCTAAATATCCTGTTAAATTAGAAAGAGGAGTTCGAACCTCATGGGCTAAATCAGCTGTCATTTCATTCCTTAAAGTTTCAGCACGTTTTATTTTTTCAAGTAACGTATTAAAATGATTAGTTAATTCTCCTACTTCATTTCGGGCAATAATCTGCATAGATGTAACTTCATTTCCATTACCCATTTCCTTCATTGCAGTGGACAGTGCTTGAATGGGCACAATAATCCTTCTCACCCATATATAATGAATAATAATCCCAAGCAACACTGCTATGACACTTGCACGTAGTAGATAAAAATTCATTGTTTGGTGAAAAAAAGCTTGGCGTTCTCTTCCGGCTATATTTAATTCATTTGCTAAAAAGCATGCAAAGTCCTTTACCGATACACCAGCAACCCAAATTACAATTCCGATGACCACCATATTAAGAATGGTTAACTCCCAGAATAGCCTAGTTCTCCATATATTATTCTTATTCCGTCTCATTTGTAATAACAAATCGATATCCAACTCCTCTAACTGTTTGAACGCTAACTAGTGACTCATCGCCGATTTTTTCCCTAATATGTTTCACATGAACGTCAATTGTCCTCTCATATATGACTTTTTCATTAAGAGGATACAGCGTATACAACAATTGTTCTCTAGATAAAACTTGATCAGGATGCTGCATCAGCTCTTTTAAAATAGCAAACTCTGAAGCTGTTAGATTTAATAAGGTTTCTCCGTTCCAAACCTCATGCTTTCTAGGCTTTAACGTAAGGTTTCCCATTTTTATCTTTTGACAATGGTGATTTGCTCTTCGTAATATAGTCTCTGCGCGTACCACTAATTCTTCTGGACTAAATGGTTTTGTGACGTAGTCGTCTGCGCCCATTTTTAGACCACTAATGCGTTCTCGTTCCTGGACCTTAGCAGTTACCATAATTATAGGTACATCACTTTGGTAAACTTCTCTAATATGATGGCACACTTCTTCTCCAGACATTTCAGGAAGCATTAAATCTAAAACAAGAAAGCAAGGAGATTCTGCCTTAAACTTTTCTAAAGCTTCTTTCCCGGTAGATGATGTTATCACATGAAATCCTGCTTTCTTAAAATATATAGCCATTAAATTTTGTAACATTTGATCATCTTCTGCTATTAATAAGGTTTTTAACATATTTCTCACCTGCTATTGAGCTTTCTTTACTTCGTCTACCATCCAATTATAAGACATTGGACCAACAACATGCCTTCTAATTACTCCTTTGTCATCAATTAAATAGCTTGAGGGAATGGATACAACATTAAATTGATTAGAAATTTCTCCACTCTTATCTAGAGGTACTGGAAACGTAATTCCATATTCGTCGGTAAATCTTTTTATATCCTCTTTATTCTTTTCAGCCGACGTCAAATTAACTGCAATAATTTCTACATTCTTATTCTTATGTTCTTCGTAGAACTTTTGCATGTCTGGCATTTCAGCTTTACACGGTGGACACCAAGTTGCCCAAAAGTTTAAAATAACTGTTTTCCCTTGATAATCCTTCAAATTAAAGGCCTTTCCGTCTAATGTTTCTAGTTGAATATTGGGGACGTTTTGTCCTTCTAGGATCCCCACTTCACCTTTTGGTGCTGATTCGGTAGATGCTTGCTCATTATGAAGTTTATTTCCATTTAAGTAATTAGTTGAATTGGATCCTTTATACTCGTTATATAGAAAGAGGCCAATTCCTGTACATAATACCACAACTAACCCTAGCTTCCAGTTCATCTGCTTCAACCTCTCTAGCTTTAAAATGTAAAAATCGTAAACCGCGAAAAGTACGCACTTATTTTTGTCAGCTGACCTGTAAACATTAAAATACCTAATACAATCATAATAGATCCGTTTAGGATAGAAAGTTTTCCTAAATACTGATTAATAATACGAATAATACGTAGAGACTTTGTCATCATAAAGGAGATGAATAAAAAAGGCACAGCCATCCCTAAAGAGTAGATACTTAGTAGTAACATCCCCTGAATGAACGTACTGCTTGATCCTGCAAGAAGCAGAATTGATGATAACGTTAGTCCTACACATGGGGTCCATCCACTGCCAAATGCAACACCAAGAAATATCGACGATATCCAGTTAGTTGGTTTTTGCAATTGATGATCCCATTTTTTTTCTTTCATCAAAAATGAAAGCTTAAATATACCCAACATTTGAAGACCAAAAAGAATAATTAAACCTCCACTGATGTATTCAATTAGTTGACGATTCATTCGGAATAGTTGTCCTATAAATGTAGCTGAAGCTCCCATTACTATAAATACAAGACTAAATCCAATAACAAATGCTATTGAACCCTGTAATAACAACTTCTGATTAACTTGTAATTTTTGATTTTGAATATTTCCACCAGTTAAATGAGACAGGCAGGCCGGCAAAACAGGAAAAATACAAGGAGAGAAAAAAGAAAATAACCCGGCTCCTAATGCTACCCACAACGGTATTTGATCCATCTTTCCACCTCTTTATTCATCATTAATCTTATTTTGAATGGCGTTTATTAAGATTTAATGAAGATTTTAAAAGAGACCAAATGAATATCTTTATTTAACTTTTATCCCTATATGAATATAAAAGTCCAAAAGGGAAAAGGTGTAAAAAAATCACACCTTTTCAAGGGTTATCATCAAATTAACGTATGTACAGTTTTTAGTGGGAATTTATTGTTCACTTCCTGAAGGGAGTATTCTAAAAGAAGGCATAATTTCAATTGCCTCTTTTACTGATTGAATCATGCCACAATTTTTCATGGTTAAATCAAGGGCTTTCTTTATTTTCACCTCTGATAAATTGGCTCCTTCTACTATGAATTGGATCTTAATTTCTTTAATTCTGTTTGCCTCTTCTAAAACCCGTTTGACCTGAGTTTCCACACTAAGACTTTTAATATATACTCTTTGCTTATCTGTAATTTTTTTAAACGTTAAACTAGCACATCCAACTATAGCTGAAGTTAATACATCTACTGGACGAAATCCCTTTTCTTGATTTGGAGAGATCACTAAATCGTTATAAGCATGTTTTGCAGTTACTATCTCCTCATTTTCAACAATAAATCTCACTATTCTTCACTCCTTTTTTATCCTTTTATTTTCTATCCTTTATGTTAAAGTTTGATGAATTTAGAACTTTTTACTACTTTACTCTTGGAGGTATGTAGATTTATACGTTTATTTATAATATTTTCTTTCAATACTTTATACTTATCTAGTAAATTTATTAACTGCTAAAAAGGTTCTATTCTTAGGATTTTACGACATACACTATAGTAGATTTTAATTCGAATAAGGAGGTAGACATGACATATCCTCAATTTCCAACCTATAGTTATATGAGAGTGGATCCCGTTTTAATTAATGATATTGAAAAAGCTATTAATGGGGAGTATGGTGCTATTATCTGTTACGAGCAACTAGCTAAGATTGCACCCACAAAAAAAGAGCGTGAACGTATTCTGGAGATAAGAAAAGACGAAATCAAGCATTATCAAACATTCTCTACAATTTATGCAAATCTAACAGGTAAACAGTTTGAAGCCAGCGTTTCAGAAAAGTGTCCAAACACTTATAAAGAAGGGCTGCAAGTTGCTATTGAAGATGAACAAGAAACGGTAGACTTCTATCTAGATATTTCAGATAAAGCACAAGATGTGTATACGAAAGAAGCCTTTCGACGGGCTGCAGCAGACGAACAAAATCACGCCGTATGGTTTTTATATTTTTACACTGACCTTTAAATTATGTGCTTAAAGAGATCAACAGTAAGTTGATCTCTTTATTATTTACTTATATAAGAGAATAATGCTCTCCTTCTGTATCCGTATATATTAATATTTGGAAATGAACACACAAGTAGCAGCCTCTATATCAGGAAAATTCCCCTTCTATGCTTCCTTTTCTATTGACCACTTTACCTAAACCCTTTATAATTCTCATTAAATCAATAAGAATTTACGGTATTTCTTAAAGGAGTGGAAATTGATGAGATTATGGGACATTCTTTTAAAGGAACGATGCCCCAAATGCAAGAAGGTATTGAATACAAGGAAATCAAATGCTTTATCTGCTACTGTTATCAAGTCTTGTCCTGATAACCATTACCAAAAAGAATTTCATCCTGCACTTGAGACGTTCATTGAGAGCGATAAAGTGTCTTAAAATAAAAAGGAAAGACCAAAACTCCCCTCTAGATTTTGGTCTTTCCTTTTCTTTTATTATTCTAAATCATATAAGATTTTATTTAGATAACAATTAGCTTCAACTTTACTCAGAGAAGACCTATCCAAATTTTAATAGCTGTAGCCAAAATCAACAGAGCTAATATCCATTGTAAGATCTTTGTATTTACCTTTTGTCCTACCTTTGCTCCTAGTGGAGCAGCCAATAAACTGGCGATAATAAGAATCAAGGCTGGAAGGAAAAGAACCTGACCTGTGGTGATTTTCCCAATAGTTGCCCCAATTGAAGAAATAAATGTAATCGCAAGAGACGAGGCAATGGTTATTCTGGTTGGAATTTTTAATACAACCAGCATGATAGGAACTAAAACAAATGCTCCTCCTGCCCCTAAAACTCCTGCTACTCCCCCAATCACAAAAGCTAAGAAAGAAGCTAACCATTTATTAAACGTCACTTTCTCGCCTGCTACGTCATCTAAACCTTTTTTTGGAATGAACATTAAGACAACCGCAATAAGTGCTAAAATTCCATAAATAAAATTCATGCCTTTTTCAGACATCAAGTGAGATAGATAACTTCCGATTAAGCTACCGATTAGTATACTGCTTCCCATATAAATGATTAAACTTTTGTGTAAGAAACCACTCTTACGATAAGCCCAAACGCCACCAATTGTCGCGAAAAACACTTGTATAGCCCCAATACCTGAAACTTCATGTGCGGTTAATGCCATCGTACCTATTAACGGCGGGATATACAATAACATAGGATAGTTGATAACGGATCCGCCGATACCAATCATTCCAGAGATAAAAGAGCCAAAAAATCCAATGATGAAAAGAGTGATTATAAACGTAATATCCACTAGGGTTTCCTCCTTTCCAAATGAAAAGGGCACCTTTTAAATGGATACCCTTTTCACTCATCATTAATTAGCCTTTTTTAATCCAAAACTTTAATACGTCGCCTTCGTCAGCATGATCTAAAAGCTCGTGACCACCGGACTTAGCCCAAGCTGCTAGGTCATTCTTAGCACCTTTATCTGTCGCATGTATTTCTAACACTTGACCTGATTCTAACTCATTCATAGCTTTCTTTGTTTTTACGATTGGCATTGGACATGCTAATCCTTTTGCGTCTAACATTTTATCTGCGTTCATATTTATCTCTCCTCAGTTTACGTAATATATAAATCATCCAGTTTTATCTCTTTCTTACAGCTTAACGAATAGCACAGCGATTTGGTCCAATTTCCATTTCACGTTGCTTTTCTTCATCTGGCTTTACTTTACCCATGTTTGTTTCACGAATCTCTTGATATGCATTTGGTTGTGGTGGTAAATTATCAGTTACTGCATGTCTAAATTCTGTTTCGTCTTCAATATTTAATCCATGGTTTTTCGCAAATAATGTACCTAATTTTTCAGCTACACTGCCATTGTCATTTAATTCATCGATAATCATAAAGTGAGCTGGCAACACAATTAACTCATCTGATAGGGCTTTATAACGTTGATAAAGCGTCTCTCGTAAATCGCCTACCCAGTCTTCTGCCATACCAGCTAAATCAGGACGTCCAATTGAATCAATGAACAAAATATCACCTGAAAGTAAATACTGGTTATCAACAATGAATGAAGTTGAACCAATGGTATGACCTGGTGAATATAAAGGCTGAATCGAAATCGTTGTATGACCGATGACCACATCATTGCCTTCTTCTAATGGTTGGTAATCAAAAACTACCTCTTCTGCATCCTTTGGTGGTAACCAGTAGGTTGCATTTGTTTTCTCAGCAATCATTCTTCCACCTGAAATGTGATCAGCATGGAGATGCGTATCAAACACGTGGGTAATTTTAGCTCCAATTTCATCCGCAAAGTCTATAAAAATGTCCGTCATACGTGTTGCATCAATAATGGCAGCTTCACCGTTTGATACAACCATATAAGATAAACAACCTTTACCGATACGAACAAATTGATACATTTCCCCGCCATCTTTTAAATCGCCAACTTTAACAGGCTCTAAATGTTCACTCCATGCTTTCATACCACCTTTAAGGTAGGAAACCGTAAGACCAGCTTCTGAAAGCATCTCAGATACCATCACGGATGAACCCTCTTTGGCACAGACAACTAATACTTCTTTATCAGAAGGAATTTTCTCTAAAATATCTTCTACTCCATCTAAAAGATCAAAGTAAGGAACATTTAAATGATCAAAGTAATGACCTTCAATTTTCCAATCACTAAAATCACTTTCGTTACGTACATCTAAAATAAATAATGGTTCTTTATTAAATATCTTTTGTGTAACTTCTTTTGCAGTAAGTGCATGGACAGTCATATTAAAATACCTCCTATAGTATATTTTTCTCTATGTTTATGAATTAAAATTAAAACGTTAAAGATACATTTGCATCTTTGGCAAAGTCTAAAAATGTAACGGCTCCGCCTACTTCAATACCATCTACAAAATCCTCTTTTGTTAAGCCCATCACGTCCATTGTCATTTGACAGCCAATGAATTTAACACCCATTTCTTGCGCCATTTCAACAAGCTCTGGAATAGAAGGGACATTTGCTTTTTGAAAACCTTCGGCGAAGTGTTCTTTCCCTTCAGGCATAGCTAAGTGTTTATGACCTTCTTTATGGATAAGATTTAACCCTTCAAACGTAAAGAAAATTGATACCTCTTGATCGCTTGCTGCTGCCGCAGTGGCAATGTTAAAGACTTTATATGCATCAAATAATCCACCATTTGCTGCGATAATCGCTACTTTTGAACTCATCTCTATTTCCTCCTTAAAATTGTTTGTTATTCTGTTTTTCCTGTCCAGTCACGCATACCAGGAACCACATTGATTAAGTTTTTGAATCCTTGCTTTTTCATCGTTTGTCCTGCCATTTCACTTCTTCTTCCAGAATGGCAGATGATATAAATTTCATCTTCTTTATTTAATTCATCCAAGCGTTTTTCAACTTCACCAAGAGGAATATGGACAACACCTGGAATATGAGCTTCTTCATATTCCTCTACTTCACGCACGTCTAAAATGTGAAGAGATTCATCATTTTCTACTTTTTCTTTAAATTCCTCTAATGAAATTTCAGGAAGAGGCGTTACTTTCTCTTCAGCACCGGTCCCACCCTTACGGAGAAAGTGGTGAAGTACGTCTCCTTCTGTCTCCGTTCCTAGATACTCATGTCCTGTACTTTTAGCCCATGCTTGTAAATCTGCTGTAGAGCCTTTATCCGTTGCTTGAATTTCTAGCACTTGACCTGCTTCTAATTCATTCATTTTTTTCTTTGTTCTGACGATTGGCATTGGACATGCTAATCCTTTTGCATCTAATACAACATTTGCTTCCATCATTTCTTCCTCCTTATAGTTAATACTAATGGGGGTATATCAAAACCCAAAAAAATTATACCGTTGAACCCTTCCACTCCATCATTCCACCATTCATATTGGTTACGTTATACCCGTGTTTTTCAAGAAGGCGGGTTGCCATTGAGCTTCTGCCTCCTGATCGACATACAACAATGTATTCTG
Source organism: Priestia sp. TRN 1309 (assembly GCF_050846875.1). NCBI lineage: Bacteria > Bacillati > Bacillota > Bacilli > Caryophanales > Bacillaceae > Priestia > Priestia sp. TRN 1309. Next base: position 294,851 of record NZ_JBOZGM010000004.1, read on the forward strand.
TTGATTTGTCTAGCTCATGCATACGGAACTCTAATAAAGGTAGTGGAATATGCAACGCATTTGCAATTTTACCTACTTTAACTTCCTCTACTTCACGTACATCTAATACTTTGACAGGTTTTTCTTTATCTAGTAGTTGTTCTACTTCTTGTGGTGAAATTACTTTCAAAGTACTATGCCTCCTATCGTATTAACGCCAAGTGCTCATGCCACCTTTTATATTAGTGACAGATGTAAACCCTTGTTTCTTCAACATTTTACTTGCCTTCATACTTCTCATTCCACTCTGACAAATAACCAAAACTTCTTTTTCTTTTGATAATTGGTTAGCTTGTTTTGGAAGCTCGGATAAAGGAATGTTTTTGAACCCTTTAATATGCTTGGTCCGATACTCATGAGGTGTCCGTACGTCGACAAATTGTTTCTCTTTTTTCTTTAACTCTGATTTTAGTTCCATAGTAGTAATTTGTTTAATGCCTTTCGCAGGGACAAAACGTCGAACTAAAAACCATAAAACCAATGCAATCATTAAAACGTTGATTAACGTACTGCTATCCATAGTATTTAGTAACCACCCTTCATTTATTTATCCAATTTTTAATAGATCTTAGATAAATAAGTTGACGTTTCCATCCTCGGCGTCTGCTAAATAAGCTGCCACACCTGCGTATTCAATTCCCTCTAACAATTCTTTTTCCTGTAAACCAAGAAGATCCATTGTCATGGTACAGGCTACTAATTTTACATCCTGTTCTTGAGCCATTTCAATTAATTGCGGTAACGATAATGCATTATGCTTCTTCATAACATTTTTAATCATTTTTGGCCCCATACCCGCAAAGTTCATTTTAGATAATCCCATCTTATCTGCACCGCGCGGCATCATTTTTCCAAACATTTTTTCTAAAAACCCTTTTTTAGTAGGAACTAACTCTTCTTTACGTAACGCATTTAATCCCCAAAATGTGTGAAAAATTGTTACTTCATGATCGTAAGCAGCTGCCCCGTTTGCAATAATATAAGCTGCCATTGCTTTATCGTAATCACCACTAAATAATACAATCGTTGTTCGTTTCTTCTGTTCAGTCATGTTGTTCCTCCTTAATATATTACCCTTAGGGGTATATTTAAAACTAAAAAAATAACTTTTTTAATAAATGTCTTATTACTTTTTAACTTTATACCTATAGGGGTATATTACAATACTTAAAAGTATTCGTCAACCTTAATTTGTATGAGTTGCTGGGTACTTTTAGCGACTCTTCACTAATAAAGTAACAGCTTCTTTTACTAAATTATTTGTTTCTTCTCCATTCTGAATGCTTTCACGAACACAATGTTCTAGATTTTCACTTACAACAACGCCCATTGCACGATCAATGGCACTACGTGCAGCAGATAATTGAGTAACAACATCTCTACAATCTTTTCCTTGTTCCATCATACTTAATACACCTTTGATTTGACCTTCAATTCGGCGTAAACGATTTTTAATCTGTTGATTATACTCCATAACCTAACATTCCCTTCTTAGATTTATTTTTACAAGGACATGATGCTAATTCGTAGCTTTGAATGGTAAATCCTCTTTTTCTTAAAAAACGTATTCCTAGGTTTAGCTCTACTCTATCTGCAGCTATTATGTGTATTTTACCTTTTGGAATTTCTAAATAAAAGCGTTTTAGATATGCATACGGAATATTTAATATCTGTATACTACTATCATACGTCGTTTCGTTATAATTACGAATATCTAATACCGTAATATCTTCCTCTTTTATTTCATGTTTATTTATACAAAGAATACCTTTAACAGGATAATAACGTCGATATCCAATAAAGATAACAATTAGCAATAAAATGATGGCTATATAACTAATTTGAAGCACCACCTTATGAATAAAAGTAATTTTGTTTACAAACCAATAATATACCTATAGGGGTATCTAGTCAAGCGTTAAATTTAATTTTTTTATCAGAACATGAATATCCAAACAAGAAGAAAAGATACCCTTTTAGATATCTTTTCTTCTTACGTATTTCTTATTCGACCTTGTGGAAAGACTCATACAGATTGATCAATACAGTTGATTAACCTTTTTTCAATATCTTCTGCTAACGTTTGAAGTTCATGGTTGTTAAGCATACTAATCATGGCCGTTGGCTTAGGCATGCCAATCTTTGTTTCTTCTCCATCTTTATATACAACTATTTTACAAGGTAAGAAATAGCCTACTAAAAGGTTCTCAGAAAGAACACGTTGGGCTTCTTTTGGATTGCACACTTCTAATACAGTAAAAGGTGTATTAAAATCCTGCCCTTTTTCTTGTAGCTTTGCAGTCAAATCAAAATTCCATAATACACCGAATCCTTCACTTTTCAAGCTTTCTTCTAAAGAATGAATAGTTTTTTCGAGGCTTTTCGATGTTTCTACCGTGTAATCAAACATTTAATCTCCTCCTTCTTTACTGGTTTAAATATACCCCTTGAGGTACTTCATAAACCTCTAATACTTAACAAGACGAATACATTCATGTGAAGATTTCTCTTTTCTTATTCTAATCTTTACAATTGTAAGGATAATATTCTGTTAAGCTAGATTAGTGAAAGGAATATTGGAAGAAAAGTTTAGTTGAAGGAACACCCTTAAGTTATAACTCTTTATAAGTGAGGATTTCGCCTTATTTACATTAATAGGTATACTAAAAAGGCACTCTAATTTAGCGTAAGTCTGAAAAATTTATAAGTTTGTTTGAATTAAAGGAGGAAGAAAAATGCCTGAACACATACATCCCCTAAATCCTATTGCCTTCCACTTAGGCCCTATTCCTGTCCATTGGTACGGCATCATCATAGGATTGGGTGCTTTTTTAGGGTTCTTGCTGGCGTCTAGAGAAGGAAAGAAACGAGGTATCTCATCAGAAACAATCTCAGATTTGCTCCTACTAGCTTTACCCATCGCTATACTGACAGCTCGAATTTATTACGTAATTTTTGAATGGAGTTATTATAAAGACAATCCAGGTGAGATTATAGCAATTTGGCACGGTGGCATCGCAATTCACGGTGGTATTATTGGCGCTGTATTGACAGCGATATGGTTTTGTAGAAAAAAGAATCTATCTTTTTGGAAAATGGCCGATGTTTTAGCTCCTAGCTTATTATTGGGACAAGCAATTGGCCGTTGGGGAAATTTTATGAACCAAGAAGCACATGGTGGACCTGTTACTCGTCAATTTTTAGAGTCCATACACTTGCCTCATTTTATTATTAATCAAATGTATATTGATGGAACTTATTATCACCCAACCTTCTTATATGAGTCTGTATGGAATATAGTTGGTGTTATCGTATTAATTGTCTTAAGAAGAACGATTCTAAAAAGAGGAGAAACGTTCCTTTTATATCTGACATGGTATTCAATAGGCAGATTCTTTGTGGAAGGGTTACGTACAGATAGCTTAATGTTAACTTCTCATATTAGAATAGCTCAATTAGTATCTTTGCTTTGTCTGATAGGCAGTTTGTTTTTACTATGGTATAGACGTAAAAGTGGAATAGAAACTAGTAAATACGTGTCTAGCCCATAAAACCACACGCTTTTTTTGTAAAGTAACTCGTACCTTTATCACAATTGGAAGAAGCAAAGAAAAAATCCATTGTAAAGTCAATAAAGACTATCTCTATAGGAACGAGCATATGATAAAAGGTGCGCTTTCTATACATGATTTCTTCATTCACCTCGAAATGACGTTAAATCAAAGATGTGTAAAAAGCTGCATACATTCGAAATCTATCCTATCTTCCCCCCTTGTGGTGCAAGGGGGTCTTTTTGGCGTGTGTTCCGGAAAAAGGCTCTATGTTAACTACGGGTGTATATCTTATATAACTTAAAAAGTGAAAAACCTACTGGACAGAGTTCAGTAGGTTTTTCTGCTCTATTGTAGTAAGGATTTTCGCAGATGCCTCACGGCATCTTGGGTAGTTTGTTCTAGTTGCAGTGTTTTAATTCATATAAAAAGCAAACTACCTACAAATAGAAAAAACCACTGGGACTAGCAGTAGTTTTCTCTAGTGCAAACTATGTTTTTATTGATGACTTTAATCATCATGAATAGTGTGGTTATACTAATGAATTTTATTCCTAGATAATCGATAAGAAAGAAAGCTGCCAGGGAGGGCAGCTTTCTTTCTTACAAGGTTGCAGTGGAAGACGCCGTTCAGACATCTTGAGTAGTTTGCTCAAATGATAAAAAAGTATTCAATTTAGACAAGTTGCCTGATAAAGAATGAAAACATATAGTGTAACCAGAATGCTTTCGGCTCTGAATCCGTATTTTTTATAACCTCCCTGATCTATAAAATTAAAAAGCGCTTAGAATAATTTATTCTAAGCGCTTTTCCGATAAAAACATTCATGACAGCTAGCTAAAGCATATACATATAGTAAGAAATAAATTGACTAAAAAGGTGATTATTATTATTCGGAAAATACCGGTTGTTCTAGTCGGAAGCTTATTGTTAAGTATAGGAATTAATGGATTTTTAGTTCCTCATTATTTGTTAGATGGAGGAACAATTGGGATTGCTCTCATCCTTCACTATTATTTTGAATTTCCTACAGGTGTGATGATTATTATTTTGGGTTTTCCATTATGTTGGTTTGCTTGGGTTTATGAAAGAACTTATTTTTATAATAGTTTTTATGGTTTAGTTATTTCTTCTTTATTGATTGATTGGCTAGAACCTATTAAAGACCAGTTTCAACTGCCTGTTTTTCCTAGTGTAATCCTTGGAGGAGTGTGTATTGGGACAGGGATTGGTCTTATGCTTCGATATGAGACAAGCACTGGAGGAACAGATTTACTAGCACAACTTATATCAAAAGCTTTTTCTTTAAACATAGGGATGGTTATTTTAATTATAGATGGTTTTATCATAACAGCAGGTCTTCCTTTATTAGGACCTAAAACGTTTCTTTTTTCATGTTCAACAATTTTTATAGGTGGAATGACGACTTCGTTAATTACTAAAAAAGAATAATTTGGATTATAAAATTAATATCTTCTATCCTCCATTTTTTGCACTTTCTTGATTTTTATAAATTTAAAAGGCCCTTATAACAATTCTGAGATTGACTAAAGGGTTCTTTTTTATGGTTCGTTCCTAGAGTAGGTTTTATGTTAACTAGAAAAATGAATAGCATATGAAAAGTATTTTGAGCCTTATTTTGTATAGTTATTTGTCTGTTTTACGATAATCTTTAAAATAGTAGATTATAAAAATGGAAATAAAAAAACCGATGAAAAGTCCAATAAGACTTTCTATCTGAACATCTTTATCTCCAATTATTTGACCATAAATTATTCTAAATACAATACCAATAAAAGATAAAACAGAAGCTATTATGGTAATACGTAAAAACTTAATAAAAACCCCACCTTTTCATTGAGTTTATTACCTTTTTTTTACACATACGAAAGACTTACACATGAAAATCAGCATTTTGCATTGCTCACTCTTCCGAAAAAAAACATTATAGCAAATAATACAGCTAATCTTTTTGTTGGTTTTTAATATTTTTATAATACATTTGTATATATGCCATTATAGAAATCCCTGTACTTATTGAAATTTTGAATGTATTACTTAATTTTTCATTGATAATAAGTTCAAGTATGAATGTTAAAATGTAAGCGTAAATTGCAACAGCTACGGTTTTAAGTAATATTTTGTTCTTCAGCACACATCCCTCCCACTAATTTTGTTCTCTAAATATTAAAACAAACGGCCTCTTAAGGAGATTTTTACTAGTGATAATTTGCATTGTGTTAACTAACTACAAGATGCTAAAAAACTAGAATTTTCAGCTTAAATAGGTACTTCCAAATGCAAGGAGACCTATTAATACGATAACTAATATATTAATATACACTCTTTTTTTGTTACTTTTTATCTTTTCTGGTTCATCGTTTACGGACTCTTTAATTAATAAGAGTCTAATTTGTATCACGCAGCTCACAAAAGCTATCATAAGCGTAATTAACACCATAATTTGAAAAGAAGGTAATTTGAACATCTTTTCCCTCCTGATATTTGTAAATATGTTCTATTTTTATACTTACCCTCTATATCTCATTAAAAGCATTATTTATAATCTTCTCTGGTTTCCTGTAATGCTGATTGTATAAATTTAATTCGGGGGAAATGTAATATATATATTGAATAATGTAATGTATATGTTACACTTAAATTAGGAAGGAATTGGTTTATTTTGAAAAATAATGTAAAAATATTTCGTGTACAGGCTGATTTAACTCAGTATCAATTAGCTGAAAAAGTTGGTGTTACTCGTCAAACCATTAGTTTAATTGAAAAAGGAAAATATAATCCTACATTAAAACTTTGCTTAGAAATATGTTATGCAGTCAATAAAACCTTAGATGAGATTTTTTGGATTGATCAGGAGGAGATTTAAATGAAAGTAATAACAGACGAAAGACTTGTTATCAAAAACTTAAAGAATATTCGTTTTGCGTTTGCTTTTCAAACTTTGGCACTTGTGGGAATTGTAATATACGACGGCATTACGAAAGGATTCAATAATATTACCAACAACCCTATATGGCTAGTCTTGATACTTACTAGTGTTATATTAGGGTATTTGAACTTGAGTATTTCTGTTGACTCCTATGAAAATGAGAAAAAAATTAGAAAAATGCCTTATTACTTATTAGTACTATGTTGTGTAGCTGTCGGAGTTATTTTTGGCTTACTAACAAAGGTAACATCTGATAATAGTTTGACTGATAGTATAATAATTGGTTCAGTTATATTTTTATGTTTTTTAGGAACTTTTTCATTTGGTTATTTTTTAATAAAAAAACGCTCTAAAGATGATGAAGAATAAATAATAAACACTTCCTAAATTAACGTTATGATGTTAACTAGAAACATATTGTACTCCGAGGGAAAAAGGTGTTTATTTCCCTTTTCGCTGTATATTATAGGACTATGCGGTGCTAAAAATAGGAGGAAATTAGATGGGGAAATTCTTTAAAAATGCTTTAAAGGTATCAATAGCCTCTTTAGTCATTTCGATAACTTTGTATGTAGTTATAATTGGATTTTTTCTTTTATCAGTTGTCACAGCAAACGCTTTTGGTACTGTAATTAAGATTACTGTGCCTATTTTAACCCTAGTAACAATTTTAGGATTTATTTATTCTTTCTTTATTAGAGGTAAACAAAAAATTCCTTTTTTAACATTGCACTTTGTTTCTTTATGTACTCTTTCATTTGGTATCTATCTCGCTATTAGTTTTCAAGGCTTTGCTCCTTAAGAAAAGTTTACATATACAAAAAGAATCCTTTGCAAATCTGCAAAGGATTTTCAAATTTATTGGAAAAGGGGGAATACGTTATTAGTCTGTCCAGATTTGTAGATTCATATACATATATCTTTGAAAACAAATGTTGTCATTCACTATATTTACAGAAGATGACCTTGTCTCTGTTTCATTGTTTGTTAAGTAAACACTAAATTATTTTATTTATTATTAAGGTTTTACTATTTACTCTAAGTGACGACAAATATGAACTTTTTCTATAATGTATGTAAATAATAAAGCATTTATAACGAACATGCTTTATTATTTAAACATTACTATAGAGTTATCATTAACATTTCTTTTTACAATTTATATACTTATTACAGTGTTATCCTTAGATACTATACGTGAATAAACCTTATTGCCTCCATATTATGTTTGATTTACATGGTCCTGCCTTAAGTTGCCCCCGTAAATTAAAGATAGAATGTTTTTAAATTGACTAGAAAACGGAGATTAGTATTAAAAAGGCAGCTAAACTTGTTTTATTTCTATTTGTTCCCAAAGGAGACTTGAAAGCACTTTTATTTAAGGTGATTCCAAGTCTCTTTTGGGTTTATTTAATTCATTTTTCAGTATATTTAATGCACCTTCCATCTTCATCATATAGTTGTTCTCCACACTAGAGCATTGAAACAAAATATCATTATTCCCACTGTCACTTAGTAATTCTTTTTTTTTAAGGAGATTAGACAACTTTTTTACGGTACCTTTGCTACCACTAATAAGATGAATATGAGAGGGAAGAAATTCCCTTAATATAGGCTCATAATAAGGAAAATGAGTACATTCTAATGCAACTGTACCATATTGATTTAAATCAAACCCTTCTAGCTTTGTTTTGAAATACGTACTTAATTCATCCCAGTTAAAGTTTAAGTCTTCACAGAATTCCACTAATTCTGGAAGGGGAAATAGGTCAACAATTAGTTTCTTATCAATTTTGGTAACTAATTTTCTGTATTTCAATTCTTTTAAGGTTAAGTCTGTACCAAAGACAAGCACTCTTTTATCCAACGAACTACTTAGTTTAATAGCAGGATCTACAGCAGAGTCTATTCCGATAATAGGGATATTATAAGTAGATTTTAATTCATTAAGATGGATACTAGTAGCTGTATTACAAGCAATAACAAGTGCTTTAATTTCTTCTTGAAGAATATTTTCTACTGCAGTTTGGACATGTTTGTATACTTCATCTTTCGTTTTGGTTCCATAAGGGATATTTTGTGTATCAGCATAATACAGAAAATCTTCTGTAGGAAAATGTTTTATTACTTCATTTAATATTGATATTCCGCCTATTCCCCAATCAAAAAAACCAATTCTCATACTATCACCTTGCTATTCAAATATTTTTAATGACATTAATTATTTCTTTAAAATGAATGATTGAATAGGAAAAGGGTCAATTACGTTGAGTAAGTACATCTTCTGTATAGTGACATTATGGTAAATAGACTATATAGCTATAAAAACAGAAAGCGTACAAATTATTTGTAAACCAACTGTCCTGATTTTCTTGATAACAATTTTAGAATTCCTCAACTTTTCAGTATGTTCTGCTTACCTTTTCCACAATAACCTTTGTAATTCTTAAGGGTTACTTCCCCCTCTTATGTTCCTTAAATACCTCCTGTACTGCTGTACGTAACACTTTAGTCTTCAAAGCTGTTCCTCTATAAATGTTCACAGTAACTTGATTGGGAGTTATTTAGCATTCTATAGCTTTTCTTAATGGTATATCTGTGTTTATCTTCTTTTAAGAATTGAAATTGTCCACATTGTTTTTCTTCAATAAAACCCTGGTGTTTTTTGATAAATTAAGCTCTTTTCCAAGTTCTTCATTCTCATACTTGAGCTTAATCATTCTTATTATGGAATGGTCAAGTGCGCTTCCATCTCCTAGAAACGCACTTTGTCGATATTTTTCATATTTGCTTGGCCAACCACATAGCGTATGTGAATCAATAGATAATTCTTTCACAACTTTTTTACAAATAGATGCTCTGTCAGAACAGAATAAACGGCAGTCATTTTAAATTTATCTTCTTTTCAATGAATGATAATATTTGGCTCAAAGTTTTCCTATTTTCATTTCATAACGATTTTAACAGTACTCAGTACTCACACATACACGTTCTCTATGAGTTTGGAAAACTAAACTGAGCAAACGCTATGATTGAAAAAAAGACGTAACTTTATCCCCTGTTACTGAGTTAAAAGATATAGGCTCCCACTTTGGATTATAATCTTTGTCAACAAGTACAGAGCGAATCCCTTCGTAAAAATCATGAGATTTCATAAAATTCATTGCTAGGTTCATTTCCATATCTAAACATTCTTTTAAAGACTTTAGCTTACCCTCTTGGAGTTGATAAAGAGTTACTTTTAAAGATGTTGGCGACTTAGAGAGAATGATATCTACGGTTGCTTGAGCCCACTCATCCCCTTTATGTGATGATTCTTCAAGGGACGCTATAATTTCTTCTAAAGTATTAAAATGAAAATGTTCATCAATTTTCTTCTGTAACATTTTAATACTTGAGGACGGTTCTGGAGTAATGCAACTTTTTTCAAGCATTAAATTTAATTTTTGATGTGCTGATTCTAAATACCAGTTTGTTTCATTGATCTCTTTTATCACACCATCCCATTTTGCATTCTCTAGGTAATAGTCTCCGGCTCCTACATAGAATACATCACCAGCTTTTAAAATGTTAGCTGTTAAAGCCAAATAACGGCCCACATGTCCTGGCATTCGATTCAAGAAATAGCTCGCTCCTACATCAGGAAAAAAGCCAATATTCATCTCAGGCATTGCCCATTTTGTTGTTTCTGTCACGATACGGTGTGATGCTCCTATAGAAAGTCCTACTCCTCCTCCCATAACAATTCCATTCATATAAACGAGGATAGGCTTTGGATAATGGTGAATATTATAATCTAGTTGATATTCGGTGGAAAAGAAACGTTCAGCATAATTTTCAATACCAGTATTCTTTAAATCATATAGTTTGCGCATATCACCACCAGCACAAAACCCTTTACTTCCTTCGCCATGAATACAAATCAATGCAATTTTATTGTCAGTTTGCCATTCTTTTAGTTGTGTGGAAATAGTCTCTACCATCTCCACATTTAGTGAATTTAATGCTTGTGGACGATTCAATTTAATCCATCCCACACCATTCTGTATATCTACTTTTACGCTAGCTTGGGCACCCATATAATCACCACCTGAATTAATGTTAGTCATTATCTCATATAAAAACTTTAATTTCGTATGACATATGAAACTCTTACTGAATATTATTCATTTTTAAATTCTGGCTTGCGCTTTTCCATAAAAGCACTGACGCCCTCTTTTATATCTTTTGTAACAAATAAGTCGGACCAAAGATCTGCTTCAAGGCTTAATCCCTTTTCTAAGGTTGTTTCTATCCCTCTATTAATGGCTTCAATTGTAGCTGAGATAGAAGGTTGACTTTTATTCAGAGCAATCTTCTCGGCAAAAAGTTTTACCTCACTCATTAAATCAGAAAGAGGGACTGACTTATTCACAAGACCCTTTGCTTCTGCTTCTTTACCACTAATGGGTTCTCCAATTAAGATTAGTTCAAGTGCTTGAGATTTATTTAATATACGTGGAAGCCGTTGTGTACCTCCAAATCCAGGAATTAACCCTAAGTTGAGCTCGGGTTGTCCAAGCTTTGCTTCATCTGCTGCAATACGCATATGACAACTCATTGCCAACTCTAATCCACCCCCAAGGCAAGCCCCATTAATAGATGCAATTACAGGTTTTTTAAGATTTTCAATTTTATTGAAAACTACTTGTGCTTTAACAGAAAGATCTCTCCCTTTATCTTTACTATCAAATGCCTGTGCAAACTCTTTAATATCGGCTCCTGCAGCGAAGAATTTACCTTCACCTGTAAGTACAACAACTTTTATTTCTTGTTCTTCTGCTACGTAGTTAAGACATTCGTCTAGCCCTTTTACTGTAGCTCCACTTATGGCATTTACCGGAGGGTTATTCAGAGCAATATAAGCCACATGATTTTCTGTTTTTAAGTTAATATTTGTAAATGATTTTTCAGTTGTCACTTCTATCATCCTCTTTTCCTTAGTGAATTTGTTGAAAAGTAAACTGTTTCTTTTAGTGCTAACTACATTCGTAAGACTAAAATCCCTACTAGAGTGAATTATTCTTTGCAATATGAGAAATTGTTCAATATCCTGCTAACAGATTCCAGAGATGTTACAGAACTTAAGATGATGAATGCTATTGTCTCCTTCGTCTGGTGAGAATATTCTCATCAAATAGTTTAACTTAATTATTCTGACCGGTCAAATTTATTCTGTCTAGTCAGAATAAATTTCTTGAGATTATTTTGTGAATTTTAAGTTTGTTTTTTGTGGTCCTTTTTTTAGGTATAATTAAATCTAGAAAAAGGATGGTGGTTTAAAATGGGTAATAAAGCTGAAAAGCGCCGTAAACAAATATTAAAGGCTGCCTTTAAAGCTGTTTCTGAAAAGGGTTTTCATAACGTTACTTTACAGGATATTGCTGATTATGCTGATGTCAGTAAAGGAGTAGCCAGTTATTACTTCAAAAACAAAGAAGATATTTTGGGAAGTCTACTGGAGGAGATAACTGAAAATATATACATACGCGAACACGCAGCGATTAGCCAAGAAGAAACAGCAACTGGGAAATTACAAGCTTATGTCTACGCTGCTTTTGCTAGTCCAAGAGATAACCGAAAGTTTTATCGAGTATATCTAGAATTTTTAACTCAAGCAAATCATAACGAAAAATTTCGTCAAACAAATGAAAAATTTTACGAAAATTGCTGGTCAATTGGACGTGAAATTATACAACTTGGTCAACAGGAGGGTATATTCTCTGATATAGATGTTAATAAAGCCTCTTATACGATTCGAGCATTAATTGACGGTTCTCTGATCCAATGGCTCATGCGAGACAATGATGATTTACATGATTTCTATCGTGATAATTGCTTTGAGACTCTTTCGAACTATTTGATGAACAAAGGTGCTTAGAAATATTATCTTAAAAACAGCCCTATTTTAATGCATCACTCTCAAATTAAAATAAGAGTATTTGACTTTATATTTCTGAAGGTATACCCTAATTACGATGACTGACATAAATCATCAGCTCTCATTTATTACGTGTAATCTCAAAAACCACTGATGATCGTCAGTGGTTTTTGAATGTATAAATACTACTTTTTGCATGCCCTAGTATGTGTATCAAAGATGTACTGTTTATGCAGATATGTGACTAATGTTCTTCCAAAGAACTTCTTTAAATTAAGAATTTGTGAAAAGTCGCGCACTACGAAAAAAAAGCCGTTATCTGAACCTCTTACTACAAAGACAACTGTTTAAATACTAGTAAAAAGCCAATTCTTAATTATTAAGAATTGGCTTTTTACATAAGGTTTCTAATAACAGTCTCTATCTAAAAGAGAAAGTAACATCCTGTAATATCATAACGTTGGTTAGATACTTGCTATTTATAAAATTTGTAGACTTTCTAAAAATATTTCATATAAAAAAACGTAAATAGGAGCCTGAGCTGATCTCCTATAAATTTAGCTTAGAATTTTTTTTATTTCCTTGTTATAATTACTTCCTTTCCTCATAAGCCCTTACCTTATTGTAAAACGTCGCTTTCTTCATGCCTATTTCCTTCATAAATGCGACAGCCGTAATTGTTCCAGACTTCCTTTCTTTATATAACCTATCCCATTCTTTAGGAAAAGCAATGATGGGACGCCCTAGATGTTTTCCTTTTGCCTTAGCAACGGCTATTCCTTCTCGTTGGCGCTGTAAAATGATTGCTCGTTCCTGTTCCGCCATAGATGTATAAAAACATTTAGGTGGTACTTGGACTATAAAAAATAGCCTGGTTTGAATGGCAGTTGGTATTTTTAGACGTTTATATAGAAAATAAGCCACCTAGGGATATCCAAAGTAGGTGGCTTATACGATAAACTTAATATGGAGCAAGCTGTTAAAAATTAATTTCTGTCAAAAAGAGAGCTGCCAGATATACCTGGGTTCGTCATTTCATAGGGATTTAAAATTAACTCAAGCTCCTCCTCAGTCAATACGTCATATTGCAAACATAGTTCTCGTACCGACTTTCCATTTAAAATAGCCTCTCTAGCAATTCGTGCTGCTACTTCGTATCCGATATGTGGATTTACGGCTGTAATAATCCCTACACTTTTTTCTACATACTCTTTTAAACGTCCCTCATTTGCTTCAATGCCTCTTAGACAATGGTCTGTGAAGACGTGGAATGCGTTATTCATAATACTGATTGACTGAAGCAAGTTAAATACAAGAACAGGCTCCATCACATTTAGTTCAAGCTGACCTGCTTCCGATGCCAGGCAAATTGTATGATCATTACCTATAACTTGAAAAGCTACTTGATTAATCATTTCAGGCATGACAGGATTGACCTTTCCAGGCATAATAGATGAACCAGGTTGACGAGCTGGTAATATAAGTTCAGCTAATCCTGCACGAGGACCCGACGCCATTAATCGGATATCATTCGCAATTTTAGACATATTAATCATGCACACTTTTAAGCTAGCGGAGACTTCTGTATAAGCGTCTGTATTTTGAGTCGCGTCTACAAGATGATTGGCCTTCTTAAGTGGTAAACCACTAATATTTGCTAGATATCTTACAACATTTTCGATATAACGTGGATCTGCATTTAAACCCGTTCCAACTGCAGTTGCTCCCATATTAACCTCATATAAATGTCCATAAGATTGCTTAATACGTTTCATATCGCGCTCAAGAACACGACTATATGATTCAAATTCTTGACCAAGACGGATTGGAACCGCATCCTGTAGGTGAGTACGTCCCATCTTTATAATAGAATCAAATTGTTCTGCCTTTTTCTGAAATACACTGTGCATATAATTCATTGTTTTCAGTAACTTATTTAACAGATTAAGCGTTGCAATATGGATAGCAGTTGGGAATACGTCGTTTGTTGATTGTGACATGTTTACATGACTATTAGGGCTTAAATCGGAATAAGAACCTTTCTTATGACCAAGTAACTCTAAAGCTCTATTTGCAATAACCTCATTTGCATTCATATTCATTGAGGTCCCCGCACCACCCTGTATTGGATCAACAATAAATTGATTGTTTCTTTTCCCTTCAATAACCTCGTCTGCTGCTTCAATAATTGCATTACCCAACCCATCATATAACCTTTTTGTTTCCATGTTAGCAAGAGCAGCAGCCTTTTTAACGATCCCTAATGCTTTAATAAGTTCTGGGTGAATTTGATATCCTGTTATTGGGAAGTTTTCAACTGCACGTAAAGTTTGAATCCCATAGTAAGCATAAGTAGGAACTTCTTTTGTTCCTAGGAAATCTTTTTCAATTCTTACATTTTGTTTTTCTGGTATTTCTATATTTGTCATAACATTGATCTCCTTCTTTACATAAAAAGAAATTTTTTTATGCTACGTCCGATTTTCTAATAGAATCTGTATAATGCTTTGCTTTTTCTTTGTCGAATCCGCCTTCCCACTTAGACATCACAATAGCAGCTAATGCGTTACCTACTACGTTGACAGATGTACGAAGCATATCTAAAATACGATCAATACCAGCAATGAATGCCATACCTTCTAGAGGTAATCCCATTGAGCCCAATGTTGTTAATACAACAACAAATGAGGCGCCCGCAACTCCTGCCATTCCCTTAGAAGTCAACATCAACACAAGTAAAAGTGTAATTTGTTCTACGAAAGATAAATGAATCCCATACATTTGTGCAATGAAAAGGGCAGCAATGGCTTGGTAAATGGATGATCCATCAAGGTTAAAGGTATATCCTGTCGGAATAACAAATGATGTGACAGCTTTCGGACAACCAAAGTTCTCCATTTTAGTCATTAACCTTGGCAATACTGCTTCAGAGCTTGCGGTTGTAAACGCTAAAATTAACTCATCTTTTAAGATTTTTATAAGCACTAAAACATTAGTTCCAGCCATTTTTGCAATAATACCTAATACTACAAAAACAAAGAAAATCATGGTCAGATATATAACGAGTACTAACTTTCCTAAAGGGATTAATGAACCAATTCCAAACTTCGCCACATTCAAACCAATTAAAGCAAATACTCCGAATGGAGCAAATTTCATAACTAAGTTTGTCATCCAAAACATGGATTCCAGTACGCCTTCAAAAAAGTTTAAAACTGGTTTGCCTTTTTCTCCAATTGCTGCAACTCCTAGACCAAATAAGACTGAGAAAAAGATAATCGCTAATAAATTCCCTTCAGTCAATGATTGGAATATATTAGTTGGGATAATATGAACGATTTGAGCTGCTACACCTGTACTCTCAGTTGTTTTAGATGTTTCTTCATACTTGGATATATCACCTTTCTCAAGGTTCCCCATATCTATACCACTACCTGGATGGAATAAATTTGCGGCTAATAATCCCACTGCTAATGCAATCGTAGTAACAATTTCAAAATAAAGAATGGTTTTTCCACCTAGTCTTCCTAGCTTTTTAATATCACCTACACCAGCTATAGATACGATTAGTGCAGATACAACGATAGGAATAACAATCATTTTGATTAGGTGAAGAAAAATATCTCCTAAAGGTTGAAGAATGGCCATCGCTGTATTATTTCCATAAAAAATAGCGCCTATAGCAATCCCGAACGCAAGTCCAATAAATATTTGTGTAGCTAATCCCAATTTCTTCATAGTTGTAACCCCTTTCAATTTATGGTTCATTAAAACACTTAAAGAGAGCCTATGCTTAGGCTAGCGTCTATAAAAAAGACAATGATTAAAAATAAGTCCAATGTGTGAATAATCTTTAAAATAAATGGTAATCATATAATTTGAAATTAACTCCCCCCTTCAGTAAAGCGTTTTCAAAATCTTTATTGTGAAAATCCACTTTTTCGGCTCACCTTATATACCTGAGCATATAGTATCATTTATAAAGAGATTTTCTATTATCCTTTTAACCTTTTGAAATCCTGTTTATTGTCTAACATTCATATAAACCTAGAAGTGACTGTTACTAGATTTATATGAATGTTAGACAAGAGTACCTTAATCTATTATCCCTTCATTTCAGATAAAGAAATATCTTCTTCTTTTATTTAGAGATAAGGAAATCATAACATTAGATATCTCTATAACTTGTTAAAATAATTAAACCCTTTAAATTTTTTCTTCGAACGAAATGATATCGCTTTCAAAAGTCTCGATCGTAGCAACTACATAATAATAAACATGAGCTTCCTGTACATAGGTATTGAATGAAATCAAAAAATGATAATAACGAAAATTATATTTTAAATTTCGTGTTCTCTTTTTGCGTACTTCAGTTACATTATATTTATATACAACAGATAAATCAAGAAGATTATTATTCATTTCGCGTACATTTTATTTAGACAAGCCTCATAGAAGTGAAGAATATTTAAATAACGACGAACTGTTATTTAAATATTAACCTTTCGTAGCGTGAAAGAGCCTATGTTTTTAAGAAATAATAAAAACAAAGTAATTTTAACATACACCTTTTATATAGACCTAATTGTGTTAGTCTAATAAAAGTCAAATAGAAAAGAGTGATCAACCTGGAAGAAATAAAAGAGCAAGAAATCGATCTTGAAAAAGTGTATGACTATGTGGAATTTCCGGATAAGGTTAGTGGCCGTTGCGATAACTGTAACTCAGCTTACTTCAAAAGCTCCGTAAAAGGTGGCGTTTTCTTACGTGAATGTAGAGAATGTGGCATGAAGAAGAGTATATAAATATATGATAACCAGGCCCTTCAGAATTTAAAGAGAACTTTTGTTTATGTTCAATAAGGTTGAGTAATAGATACTTCAGTTTAAGTGAGGAAGCTAATCCCCAACCTATAAAAAGCACAGATTCTAGGGCCGTTTACGCCTTACCTGCTGCAGTAATGAAGCATATCTGCACTTTTCGATAATAATAAGCGACCCTATATACTGTAAACAAAGTTACTAAGGTCGCTTATACTATATTTTGATTTATTGTTTTTTTGTCTGTTTCTTTATAATAAAATATCTGTAATCTCATTAATCTTCTGACAGAATTTCGCTATCATTATTAATTTGATCGAATAAATAAGTAAGATAAGAATCTAGTTCAAATTGATTACCTTCAACAAAATCATATAGCATAGAATTATTTTCTTCTCTCATTTTTAATCACTCCAATTTAAGTTTTTTCAATTTTTATACATGATGACCATGATTCTTTTTTTGACCCATTTTTCTTAAAAGAAAGCTTACAATTAATACTAAAATGATTGATCCAATAATTGCTGGAATGATTGCAAAACCGCCAATGACTGGCCCCCAACTTCCCAAGATAAGGCCGCCCAACCAAGAACCAATAAAGCCAGCGATAATATTACCAATAATACCTCCAGGAACGTCGCGTCCCGTAATTAAACCGGCGAGCCACCCAATAATTCCACCTACAATTAGCATCCATAGAATCTCCATTACTACTTCCCTCCTTTTAAATTATTTAGTTAACTTTACCCCTCACTAAAACTCATTAATCTTGTTATTTTTTTCCTAATCAGAGTTTTTCTCGTATATAACCATCTACGCCTTACTTACTGCAGTAAGAGCTCCTTGTTGTTTTTTGAGTAGACAGGTAAGTTTACTGCAGTAGCTACATCATAGTATCTAAAGAATTAAGACTTGATTACTAATCAGTATCTATTTTAGTACCGTTGCCGCGTTAATACACGTTGTGGCTAGCCACTTTTCCTTTGTTAATCCGGATTACACGTTATCTTTCCATATCTCAATGCATCATAGATAGCTCTCCCATCACTTAAACTCGTTTCTGAATATTCAAAGGGTAAGAGCGAGAAAACAATATAATAAATAGAGAAATAAACAAATTGGTAAGAAAAGAGATTCTTTGAGAGAATACCCAACATAATTAAACCATACACAAGAAGGATAGACGCTACATTAGCTATGGTACCTCCAGCATAAACACAAGCATGAGTAAAACGGTTATCATACTTTAATTTTTCGTAAATACAAAAGGAGTGCAAAAAATAAATAGATTTTATTTTAATTTTCTTCCACCTAAAAATCGTTTTCCCTTGTCCAATGGTAAAATCGACCTTTCCTCCTAAAATAATAGCCATAAGTGAGTGCCCTAGTTGGTGAATAACAGACACAATTGGAATGACAATCAAAAAAGAAAATAATAATTTTGGCATATCACTCCATCCAAACATACCTGTCTCCCTTTCCTCCTAAAATAATCTTACATTTGATATTCCACATTTTCGCTTATCAAAACCGGTAATTTTATGAGGGCTGTATAAGAGAATGATGCTTTTCTATGCTTTGTATTTATGATTTCCATTAGGTTAACTAAATAATGAAACCGGACTTTCTTTACAATAAAAAGAGCTACCTCGAAATAGAAAAACTAACCTGAAGAGACATAAGAATACGAGGAAAGAGCTTATAGTGGTAAATAAACTGAATGGATGAAAAGGAGCCATTGATTTCTTTAAAAATAAAAAACGCTTAGTATGATTGCTTAAGCGTTTTTTATCTTTATTCCAATTCAGTTAATGGCCGATATTGTTTAGAAGTAATTAAATCACCCTCAATAAGAACATAAGGATGTGTTTCCATCAGAATAGTTTTGAGATACTCTGGCATCCTCTCTCCTTTGTATGCACAAATTAATGGGAATGAGAGTTTATTCACCGCGCTATCCACTATTTTTTCAAAATCTTCGATTAGATGTAAAGGATCTTCCATTGTGCTCCATTCTACATGTGCCCATGATCTGAAAGAAATTCTATTTTCTAAGTAGGGCTGAACGCTCTTATTAAAATAATTAAGAATGGCAGGAGGATGATAACTACCACTTGAATAATAGAAATCAAAGTTGTTTATACGATGTATCATTTTCATTTGATCTGTAGTCAATAGTATTTTCAAATGGTCATGAATAAAAGGATAAAAACGGTCATTTTCAATAAGAAGAATGCAATCTCCAGCAAAAATCCCCTCTTGGATATAACTTACAACTTGTCGTATATAATTTTCTTGCTGGTCGTAGGAATACAGTATATGAATACTCTTTTGTTCTGCAAACAACTGATTCATTTTACTTTTCAACACATAATCCCTTCTTTCTTCTCGCTCTCTCATTATACTAGGATTATGTAAACAAAATATAGTGGTAACTTATTGAATTTTCAAACAAATAAATAAAACCACATACAGAAGGTGCGCTTTTTATACACTTTTCTAAGCTCTGTCTCAAAGAGAAACCTTGTTAAATCAACGATGTATAAAAATATGCATAAAGTAAAAAACTCTTCTTCCTGCGACCCCTTTTCTATAGAAGTAACATCTAACGTATTTTATTAAAAATATCGTTAACTATTACACACATTGTAGAAAAAGGTCATATTTGTCGTCACTAAGTGTAAATAATAAAACTTTAATAATAACTAAAATACTTTAATGTTTACTTAACTAATAATAGAACGAAGATGAGGTTATTTTACACTCGGAGATTTAATCACAATATTTATTTTTAAAGCTATATGTATATGAATCTAAAAATCTGGTCAGACTAATAACGTATTCCCCCTATCCCAATAAATCCCTATCGCGATCATATAATTTTTAGATAGATGCCATATCTCGGGGAGGAGAACAATCGTTAAAAACATCATAAGGGTCATAACAGAAGTGGTGATGAGTAGATGTTTAAGTAACGTATTATCCGTTTTTATCATCATTTTCCCCGAATTGGTCTTTCCAGTCCCAATAACTATCATAAACCTCGTCATGTAGCATTAATTCACTATGTTCATCTTCCAATTCTTGTTCAGGTAATAAGTGCTTTGGTTTTATTTGAAGACCTAGCCAGACTCCATCGTTATCAATTTCAATGTCATTCGGATCTGAAACGCCATCTACTAAACACATAAAATCATGAAATAAGCCCATCATATTATCCTTAACTATCTTTTCAATTGCTTTTATTGATGCTGGCGATAAATTTTCGCTACTTAAACTTAGGGCTTCTTCATCTGTTAAGTTTAGTTCCTGCCAAACGAGTTCTTTATTAATATTAGTTAGTTGGTTACCCATTTGCGAATATTCATGTATAAGTTTCTGCATTTCCATCAACATAGCTTTTCTTGAATCCATCGTTATATCTCCATTCTTTTCTTCTTAGTGAAAATTTAATCCCAGTAGTTATAAAGAACTTCCCCTACAGTAATTGGTTTCCGATATGCTATTTGTGCTAATTCTGCATGGTTTAGTTGGTTGTCATTTTTTATTAGAACAGATCCTTTTTTACGCATATATAGTAACCTTTCGTTCAGTGACTCTGCATTTAATAATGTTTTTATTTAAATAAAAGATCTATTTCTTCCCGGTCATAATCTAAAATCCAATGATTATATTCTTCATAAAGAAACTTTATAGATTCTTTATTAGAGGCTAATACATCACAACCTCGATCATCATACAAATGAAAAATGATTTCTTTGGAAAGATTAACAAAATAAATATCATAACCACTTTGTGGGTTGTTTTTAAGTATGCTAGATGGATGATCAAAGTCTTCATAACAAATAGCTTTTAAGAGTTGTACATATTTTAGTTCTGGTTTCTTACAAGAAAGTGCAAATCGATGAGTGACAGATTGATCATCTGCCTCATCAAATACACTAGGTAAAGGATGATGACTTAATTGATATAGCTTTTCCTTATTTTTTATGTATTTTAAATATACGTTTAAAGGTCTTTTTTGGAGGAAGATATCTTTTTTTATGGAGTGTACATCCGTAACAAGAAGAATCTCATCTTCTTCTTCAAATACTGCTTCAAATAATCGGATTGAACGATAAAATGCTTGCTCTAAATGTTCCTTCTTATAATAAGGTATCAAAGGATCCGATATTTCAAAACGAATGCTATTTTTCCATAAATAAAATAGAGAAGGGCCTAATATTAGTCTTTCAAAATGTTTTTCTAAAAATGAGTGTAGAATATCATGGTTCATATATTTTTCTCCGTGGTTTTTGATTTTATTTTAACATTTTTCTAAGTGAATTCTTTATATACGATATAAAAAGCTCTCTTTATAAATTCTGTTCTCAGAACACATTAAAAAGGAAATTTTATGAAACTTCAATACTCAATTTAAAGGTAGAAATGAATAGTAATAAAAAAAACACCTGAATAATAGTTTATTCAAGTATCTCTTGATAATAGTGATTTAATTTTCTTTAATTACACTTGAAGGGTTCTTTTTATTAGGCAAAAAGACAAACTTCGAATCAATAATGAAATGTAGTGCGATAGGGACCCACAAAGAGCCTGTCCCCACAAGAAGAAAAAACATAATGCCACCTAAATAGGAAGTGAATAGTACCCCTTTCCAGCCTTGGTAGAGGTGAACAATTCCAAATAACAGACTTGAAATAATTCCAATTGCAACGGTAGATAAATGAAAAGGGAGGTGGTCGAAATAATGAAACATTGCGCCACGAAAAATAATCTCTTCGCAAACTCCTGCTGTAACTGCTATCAAAAGAAAAAACAGCCTTTCCTTGAAGTTTGATGGCAACAGGAATTGAATACTCTCATCACTTAATCCTTCGGAAATTTTCTCTCTAGCATTTTTGGAAAAGGAAATCATAAAAACAATCATTATAATACTAATTCCTGCCCCCACTCCCGCAGACAGTAAAAAATCTTTATCTAAAGAAAATAAAGGTTTTTTAATAGAAAATAAGTTGTTAAACGTGTGTTTAGTCAAAAACCAATAGACTAGAAATATGATGACCAATATCCATTGAGTAATAACAATTTCCCCGTACATTCTCCATTTGTTTAGTTGATTACTTTTTATTTTCTTTAAATAAAAATAGTCCCATATTGGATACCCTACAATAATTAATAGTAAAAACAGAGTAAGAAATATCATGTTTATCACCTCTTAGTTGTTAAATATTTTCAAACCCATTTTATTATAACATTGTGATTTTTAGTAATTAGAATAAATTATGTTTTATTTTCTAATTGTAAACAATTAATACTGTAACCATTTTTGTATTGAATATTAACAGAAGACAGGTGTTAACACTGAGACAACTGTCTAGGGTTCCTATTTAATGAGAAAAAGAAGCTCCTCCCTCTCCCAAAAGGTAGGTTCTTTTGTTTTTAAGTTCTATTTAAACTTTTTTATACCTCTAGTTTTTATAAACCACGTTATTGGCGCAGATTCAACTATATGGTAAAATGATCCTTTAAAGGATTAATAAAGAAATAGGAGTGTATTTTATTTGTTACATGTAGTAATACCGCTTTTAGTACTAACAACTGTGCTATACTTTTTCATTTTAAGAGCTAGAATAAAAAAGGTAGGTTTTCAACCTAAAGAACTTCTCTCCAGTTTATGTTTTTATATCATATCCATTAATTGTTTTTTATCGATGTGGCTAAATTATAACGGTACAATAAGTTGGGTTGTTAATATGATGTTACTATTACTCGCTGCTTACTTTACAAAGTATTTAAAAGTAAATAAAAATAAAAATACATAAGATATTTGATTTGTAATTAATATAATGAACTTTATTGGTAGTGAAGCTAAATATTAATGACCACATCTGTGATTAGATATGGCCATTATTTATACATAAAAACTATCGATTATGAGTTTATTCTGTTTATGATTGTCGCCCTGTTTGTAGTGAAAAGTATGTAATTTTGCTTCTTAGTTTTAATGAATATTCGATCAGTTGTTCCATATGGAGGACCTATACGGATTGCATCAACTTCTTTGCCTCCATACGTATCGTCTTCCGTAATCTCAATAATATCTTCTAGTGCAATATTAAATTTAGCAAGTTGCCATTTTATGATTAATTCTTTTTCTGTTTTCTTAACGTCAATTCCCACTGTAAACATATAAACATCCCCTTTTTCCTTATAATTACATTTTAACACACTATAAGAGAAGATAAATTAATGAATACAATATGCCGAGTTAATTAACATAAAACCTATTATAAGAACCATAAACATTTGAAATAATTAGATGTTTCTCTTTTTAATTTAGTAAAATTATCTAAGAAGATACAAAGGGGGAAGCAATTCCTCAAACTGAATTGGATTGGAAGCCAGATAAAGAAGCTATGACATGCATAGAGATGGTTCGACATGTCTTAGAGTCAGAATACTATTATCATCTAGCTATTAAAAATAGGGGTATCTTAAAAGAATTTGACTCTCCTTTTGAAAAAAAAACCATTGATTTCTGTAAAAAGTGAATTAGAATTTGCAGAGACATACCCTCAACAATTTCTAGAGATGATAAATAACTTTTCAGATGAGGATTTAACATGTATTCAAATAGATCGTTCAGATGTAGGCTATATTCGTTCTTTAGGTGATATGTTATTGCGTATAGGTTATCATGAGTTCGTACACGCAGGACAACTCTTACAGTATTTAAGAACAATGGGAGTTGATCGTCCTAAAGTCTGGGATTAAACAAGTTAAGCGCTTATGTATATCACATATACAAACCCAGTTAACATAATCAGCATTTCAGATTCTAACTGTTTCGTTAGAATCTCAACTCTGAGATATATAGTAAACTTTTCACTCTACACCGCTTGAAGATATTATAAAGTGTCTTGCTGTCGATAAAAAAGTTCCAATTAATTTGACATTATCCAGTCCCTAGAAACCTAACACGTTTTCTTTTTCAGGTTTCCATCCAATATGCCATATTCGTTTTGAGCAATTCTTTCACTTTCTGCATAACTTATAGATTACAATAAGCAACATCGATTCCCATTAAGTGCCCAAAATAGTGATGTACGATTGTGTTTGACATACCTTTGTTATCCACACTGTAAATTCTTTGATCATGTTAATCAACTCACGAATGTACTTGTTTTTGTGATGATCAAACTGTTTGTACGTTTCCTCTACTTTGCTAAAATCAATCCATTTCTTTAGTTTAAGCATAGGCGGGTTGGTGCTCAAAAAATACGCGAGTTCTTGCAGCTGATTACTGATCCTCAGCCATGTTTCTGCTTTGATTTCCGTCACTTGGGTAGGTTGATACTGTGGTACATACTTACAAATCGTGGTGTAGAAATAAGCAAAAGCTTCATCAGCAAAATAGACCGATTCTTTATTCCAATACTTTGCATTGTACTCACCTGGCTTCACTTCTATATAATAAGCATTTTCCACCTTATCCACATCTGTTATCATTTCAAAAGGAGATTCCATAGTAACACCTCTTCTTTAGATAACGTTAGTATGTCCGTTTTTATTAGTGATTCACCTAAAAATCACTCCAAAGTTAATATCATGTACTTTTATTTTTTTAACCATTTATAAAACATAGGTATGATTGCCCTTCCTTTGAATAGGTTAGTTGTAAAAAAACATATCGCCGAAAGGAAGTAGCAATTATGCATATAGAAATAAATACCTTATTTACTTTAGGTTCTTTAATGGGTTTATTAGTAGGTGGAGGACTTCTTAAATTAGTTAGTCACCTGTCACGAGGTAGAATTCAGTTTATGTATGCGATATGTGGAGGAATCTTATTAGGGTTGTTATTTTTTGATATCCTTCCTTCCACATGGCATCTGTATGATTTAAAAGGCGTTCTATTAGGTATCGTAGCAGGATATATCGTTATGCTATGCATTGACCTCTTTTTGCATAAAACAAATAGTGCAATTTCACCTTTGCAGTCACTTATTTTATTAACGGCTGCAATCTTCTTTCATAATATTATCACAGGTATTACCTTTGGGATAACAGATCTACATCAGTCAGCTTCCGTATTTGTAGCTACCCTCTTACACCAAATTCCAGAGGGGATGGCCCTAATGACCGTTCTCTCCATAGCAAAAATACCTAACGTCTTCTTTTTATTCATTATAGTCCTTCTATCACTATCTTTGGGAGGGAGTTTATTACTTGGAGAAAGTGTACAAGCTTCCTCGCTTAAAATACAAGCCTTATCGACTGGAGGAGCAATTGGTACCCTATCTTTTGTTATTTTTCATGAAATAATAGGAAAGGCTATTAGTCACTTCAGAAACCTACATGTATGGCTATTAATATCGCTAGGAGTAC
Organism: Priestia sp. TRN 1309; assembly: GCF_050846875.1. NCBI lineage: Bacteria > Bacillati > Bacillota > Bacilli > Caryophanales > Bacillaceae > Priestia > Priestia sp. TRN 1309. Next base: position 320,520 of record NZ_JBOZGM010000004.1, read on the forward strand.
TAATTATTTATATTTATCACTATTCCCTTTCACTATTTCATAGTCATTAAACTTATATAGAAAATTTTAGAGATCTTAATTTATAAGGTCTCTTTTTTATTCTTATAAGATTAATCATATTACATAAGAAATTCAAAAGTCGTGATCCAATTTTTTTCTGATTTGTTAAAAAGAAGTATGAAATTGATTTGGAAACAGCTTTTGAATGACATAAATGATTTTTGATGAAGTTGAAAATACTAAAACAAATGGTCAAATTAAATCTTTAAATGATGAAGCTTCTGTTAGGGTTTCCCAGAACTTAAAAGCACCATCCCATCATAAAAGAATTAACATTCTGTATCTACTGTCTTAAAAGGAATCTTTAGTATATAAGGCTTTCGGGGATTTAAAGATCCACCCATTGAGTTTTTTGAATAAACTACTTTTAGTGAAATCCAGAACAAGAGAAATAACGTTTTTTCAAACAATGATCATGTTTTTGCAGCAAGGAGAGATTTTTATGGGAAACAACCGCAATCACGACCACGGAGATGTATTTCACTCCCATGCTCCGATTGGGAAAATGAAATTAGCATTTTTTCTTACTTTAATTATCCTGGTAGTCGAATTAATTGGAGGATTCATTTCACACAGCTTAGCCCTACTTTCTGATGCTGGACATGTACTTACAGATATTGCAGCCATAGGGCTATCGTGGTTTGCTATGCACCAAGCCCAAAAGCCAGCTTCGGAAAATTTCACTTACGGGTATCACCGTTCAGGGATACTAGCTGCTTTTATTAATGCCATGACGTTAATTGTTATTGCTGTTGTCATACTATACGAAGCGATTGATCGCTTTAAGGATCCCCAACCAGTGGGAAGTACATGGATGTTTATTAGTGCATCTGTTGGTTTAGCCATGAACCTTTACTTAGGTCTTGGCTTAAGGAAGGAAGACAACATCAATGTGAAAAGCGCCGTACTTCATATGATTGGGGACGCAATGGCTTCGGCAGGAGTTATTATCGGAGGACTTATTATCCTATTCACTGGCTGGAATATCGTAGATCCAATCCTAAGTGTTCTTATTGCATTCTTAATTGCTTTGGGCGCATGGAAAATTGTAAAGCAGACAATAGAAATTTTAATGGAAGGTACACCGAAAGGAATCTCTTTAGAAAAAGTAATGGAAACAATTCATGCAGTTAAAGGTGTACTAAATGTCCACGATTTACATGTTTGGAGTATAACTAGTGGGAAAAATGCATTATCCTGTCATGTGGTGTTAAATAATCAAATAAGTTTCCTGGAAAGTCAGGTCATATTAAGAGAAATTGAATCCAAACTTCAACATCAAGAAATTGAGCATGCAACTATCCAGTTAGAAAACGAAGAGCACCCTCATGATGAGTCAGCTATTTGCTCTACCACCAAACGTGAAGGTCATCACTAATACAACTTGGTGTTTTTATATGTGTAAACCCTGAAGAATATTGCTGTCGATAATAAACTAAATGTATAGGTCAACAGACAAAAAAATCATGACTCACTTTTACGAATTATTATTTCCCAGCTCTTTCTTACATTATGAATGAGTTTTTGTGTTTTTAAAAAGATATATTTTCACGAACAAAATATTCAAATCTATTGCAGAGTGTTAAAGAAATTATTATCGTTAATAAAATAAAAAGCCATCTAGTATTTGAAGTAAAGGTGGCTTTTTACTATAATATGCACGTCCAGACATACATACTATATCTTTTCATACAATCACATGTAAAAAAGACTATAAGAATTTAAAGAAAGTATTAATAATAAAAATCACACTTAAAAGTGCAATAAAAACAATCAATTCAATTGTTTCCTCACTATCTTTTATTTTATACTTTAAATCTCTATCTTTAAGCTGTATGTTTTTCTTATATCCTAATTCCATATGATTAATTCCTTCCCTTTATGTATTCGTTTTAATTGGCATGTTTACTATTTGGCTTGTTTCCACATGTAAGTTAGCACCCTCTATACTGTGTTCTTATGCTAATGTATTCTCTACTTTAGCTGTTATATCATGAGCAGCGTCTACTCCCAAGATGGAATTTGCGAGAATGGAGATATCTACTACAGGACTCCATAATGTTTCCTCTCTTTTATCCTAACAAAGCAAGTTCAAGTGGGTCTATAGCAACCTTTTTGAAGGATTCTATAAAAATAAACCCCTATCAAGAAAGTTTCGTTAAGTAAAAAAAGTAACAATCTTAGATTTATCTGTTACATGTTTAATTGAATTTATTCAATATTTCATGGGACGTAGCTTAGATATAGACGATGTTCTACTTAATATGTTTGGAACAGTTATAAGTTATGTGGTTCTTTTAATAAATAAGCAAGCCAGTAAAATTAAAAAGGGCGACTATATAGATAGATGCCCTTTTTGTTCCAATAAGCTGGTTGATGGTAACTAAGTATATAATTTATAAAACAGAACAACCTCCTGTACAGGAGGTTGTTCTGTTGGGAATACGTTATTAGTCTGGCCAGATTTGTAGATTCATATACATATAACTTTAAAAATAAACATTGTGATGACTCTGTTTTTAAAAAGCAACCTTACTTAAGTTTTTTTAGTTAAGTAATTGATAAAGTATTTTATTTATTATTTATTTTTTACTATTTACACTTAGTGACGACAAAATAGTTCTTTTTCTACAAATTTTCCCAACTTGATATTACTAAATACCACTGAATTTAACGCTCATTCCGTTATCTAGATGAAATAAGAAGATACCTTTTCCTCAGAGTCCATTAGAAGAAATATTTTTTTTCATTAAAACCCTCCAACTTATATTTATGGATTTATTTCTCTGAAAAGACAACAACAATAATTTAGTGGATAGCGTAACAACGATGGTTGGTTAAATTTTTGTGATTCTAGCTGTGAACGTCTTCAGCAACACGTTCACCAATATCCAGCACACGCGAGATGTTTTGCACAATTTCAGGAAGCCCAATCACGGCCTCTTGGAACATCCAAATATAAGCTAGGACTGCAAATATGCTCTTCGTGAAATGATTTCTTAATTTATTATTTGAAAGGTTCTTTTTCAGGTAATCCCAATATGTCCGTATTTTTAGGTGTATGCCCTAATAGACGTAACATAACTACAATTTGTCCTTTATGATGTGATTCGTGAGTAATTGAATGGGTAAGCAATTGACGAGGTGTCTTTCTTACAAAACCACTGTTTGCTCTCCAAGCAAGTTCTTTTTCGATAGACTCATCAAATTTATCTGTGAATTGCTCCAATACTTTTTCTACATATCTATCAGCCTGTTGAAAATAATGCTGAATATCGTCTATTTTCATAGTATTAATTACTTCTTTTGTGAATAGTGGTGATGATGTTTCTGAAAGCACAAAAGAACCTAACCAAGCATGGTAGCAACCTGCCACATGAACTAGAGAATCTCTAATATTTTGAAAACCAAATGCAAACTCTTTCGTCAAGTCACCTTCACTCAATTCTCTACACTGCTCTAATAAAGTTTGTCGTGCTTGTTTTACCCATTCATATTCTAGCTTTTCCATAACAATCCCACCTCTCAGACATATAATGAAAAATTATTCTTTACTATACACTCTTTAGAATTATTATTACACCCATTTTTTCATTAATTAGTTAAGTAAATGATAAAGTACTTCGTGTATTAATGACAAATAGATCATTTTTCTACAAAGAATATAAAGTATACAACAAATATGGCCCAGTGACAGGATAGGAATGTTTTGTTTGAAAGGAATTTGTAACTTTTAAATAGAATGATTATGAAAATGGACAGATAATAAAATTTTACACATAAGGAGATAAAACTATGGAAAAAAACAACCTACTAAGAATGGACAATGTCAGCATCGTTGTAGAATCCCTTGATGACACAATTTCTTTCTTTAAGGAGATTGGCTTGAGTCTCGAAGGGCGGGCCACCGTCGAAGGTCAATGGGGTGGCCGCGTAACGGGATTGGGTTCTCAGCGTGTAGAGATTGCGATGATGGTCACCCCGGATGGTCACAGTCGGATTGAACTTTCGCGATTTCTCAGCCCACCTACTATATCAGATCACCGGAATGCTCCTGTAAACGCTCTCGGCTATCTACGCGTCATGTTCACTGTTGAAGACATTGACGAAATGGTGTCCAGACTTACTAGATATGGCGCTCAGCTCGTTGGCGAAGTGGTTCAGTACGAGGACTCGTATCGTCTCTGCTACATTCGTGGAGTAGAAGGACTTTTAATCGGTTTGGCAGAGCAACTCAGTAACAAATAAGTAAGTGACGTTTTATAAAAGTCTTTACTGAAATGTACGTTTAACCTATCTGAATCTTCAATAGATCGAGATTATTTTCAGGTTTTTTCAAACCTTTATTTTACTTTTTTGCCCCCCTATATATACTTAATTATGGAATTTTTGTTTTAATATTCATAAAAAGGGTATTTGTTCTAAGAATCAACTAAAATAGGAGGAGATCAAATGAGAAGAGCGAAACAAGCTGTTGTAGCTTCTGCTGTAGGTTTAGCTATGTTAGCGACGCCATTAGCTCTACCGAATTTAGGAGGTTCTGCTGGCTCCGCAGAAGCTGCAGAAGTTGGAGGAGACGTAGCGATTGATCCAGTAGCCATAGGACAAGCGATTGCAGATGCGGCTAAAACTGCCGACAATCGAAGTGGTTTTGTTAAGGGAGCGATGGAAAAAGCTTTCTTTGAATCGGGTCAGCAGTATAATGTGATAGTAATGAATTTAAGTCAAGGTTATAATTCCGACCAGTTACAAGGTGTACAATATTTTGATACCGTAGATTATGATGGTATCACGTTCGGGGTCTGGATATTTGAAGAAGGAACGTTTATTAATGAAGGTGATGGAGGTTATGATAACTGGGCCTTTAGAGGTTGGTTTGAACGCACGGGGGACGATGAGAAAACGGTCAACTTCCATAGACCTTGATCTAATTAAACAGAACCCTATTTAATTAAATAGGGTTCTGTTTGTTTGCTATAAGAATTTTTCTGTTTAAAGAGATTGCAATAAAAAGTCTAGTATAGCGCTTTAGACAACAGTATCTCAATTAGAAATCTTGTTCCTTCCACAGTAGCCCAATTTTTTGTTTTCTCTGAAAAACCTTTTCTAGATAACGTTCCGTTATTTTACGATCACTGTGGCCAAGCTCCTTTTGAATTAAGACAATATCAGCTCCCTGCTGGCTACTATAAATCGCATAAAATGACCAAAATAATGAAGTGAAATGGATGGGCTTGAAGCTGCCGGGAAAGGCATTTTAAGCTTTTATTAGCTTTCGTTTTCACTATCGCTATCGTTATCAATATCATTATTGTTGTCAGTATTACCATATTTAAAATCAATAATGTTTTTTCTAATTTCTTCTCTGATTTCAGGGTTTTCTTTTAAGAAAACCTTAGCGTTTTCTCGTCCCTGCCCTAAACGTTCCCCATTATAAGAAAACCAAGATCCAGACTTTTGAACAATATCTACTTCAGAACCAATATCTAAGATTTCTCCTTCTCTTGAGATACCTTCTCCATACATAATATCTACTTCAGCAATGCGGAAAGGAGGTGCCATCTTATTTTTGACTACTTTAATTCTTGTTTTGTTACCAACTATGTCATTTCCCAGTTTAAGTTGTTCAGCGCGGCGAACCTCAAGGCGAACGGAAGAATAGAATTTTAGCGCTCTTCCGCCTGGCGTTGTTTCAGGATTTCCAAACATAACGCCTACCTTCTCCCGGATTTGGTTGATGAAGATAGCAATGGTTTTAGACTTATTAATTGCTCCAGATAGTTTACGAAGGGCTTGAGACATCAAACGAGCTTGTAGACCTACGTGAGAATCTCCCATTTCTCCCTCAATTTCTTTTTGAGGAACTAATGCTGCTACTGAGTCAACAACAATAATATCTACAGCACCACTTCTAACTAATGCTTCAGCAATTTCAAGTGCCTGCTCACCAGTATCTGGTTGAGATAACAGTAACTCATCAATATCTACACCTAGTTTTCTTGCGTAAACTGGATCAAGTGCGTGTTCAGCATCAATAAAGGCAGCTCGACCTCCATTTTTTTGTACTTCTGCAATCGCATGTAAGGAAACTGTTGTTTTACCTGAGCTTTCGGGTCCGTACACTTCCATGATTCTTCCTTTTGGATAACCATTAATCCCAAGAGCGATATCTAAAGCTAATGAACCTGAGCTAGATGCCTCAACTTTTGTATGTGTGCCTTCCCCCATCTTAATAATTGATCCTGTACCGAATTGTTTTTCAATTTGTTTTAGAGCCATATCTAGTGCTGCTTGTTTATCATTCATAATTTAAAACCTCCGATTGTTAGTACGTTTACAGTAAACGACAATGTATGTGGATAAATAATAAGGATTGGCTCAAATGTTTTTGCTCCGTGCGAGAAAATTTTGTGTTTAACTGTCTTGGTTTATTCTGTTGTTCCTTTATTTATCTCTAAACCCTTAATGTCGAACAAATGTTCCTGTTGTGTAATCATACAATAAACGCATCTAGTTGTAAAGGAGAAAGTTTTGTACAAACCAGCCAAAGAAATATCTTTTCTGTAAAAAGTAGGTTTATACCTTTAATACTTACAGTTATTGAAACTTCAATCTATAAAATAACCCTTATTATACGAACAAAGAATAATTCATTCTCTTATATACATTATGTTATGTACTTGGACTATCGAATAAGAAAAGGGATAAATTATAATAGATTTATTAGAGAAAATTTCCACCTAATAAATTCAAATGAAATTCGTCGTTAAAAATATGATACATTAAATACGAGACAAGATATGAAAGGAGTTTTTTTAATGAGTAACCATGAAGCACAAAATGAATTGCCACCAAAAACATGTACAATCGATCGACTTGTAACAATGCCGGATGATGTAAATAAAGTAATCAAAGGCAGCAAAACAGCAACTCGCCGAAATGGAAGATATGCTGATGTAGGAGAGATAATGGTTTTAGAAGATCAAAAATTTGTAGTGGAACGAGTTTATTCTCAATCACTAGGTGAATTAACCGATGAAAATGCTCGCCAGGAAGGCTATGCTACAGTAGAGGAATATAAACAATCTATTTTGTCTTATCATCCTGGGATGCCTTGGCTTCCGCAAATGAGGGTATGGGTGCATGAGTTCAGATTAGTTAACGATTGATAGGTAAAAGAAATGGATTTGTTGTACCGTATATTAGTATATATTCATGTTTCTAGTGTCATTTTATCGATTGGTCCTTTCTTTATTCTCTTGCCAATTGTTAAAAAATTACATAGTTCAAGAGAACAAGAAATGAATGCCTATTTGATCACATTTCAATCTGTTGTTAGGCTCGCAAAACATACGGGCCATGTTCTTGTTATCACAGGGATACTCCTCGTTATGTGTGGCCCATGGACGTGGACTACGCCGTGGATTATAATGACACTGATTTTCCTTTTTTGCTCCTTGTTCTTTCTGGCCCGTGCTTTTTCACCAACACTTCGAAAGTACAAGGAGGAAGGACAAAATAAAAAAGAACTGGCAACTAAACTAGAGCGATCTATTTGGATTTATATCATTCTATTAATGACTATGCTTTGGTTTATGGTCGGTAAGCCAACTTTTTGGTGACACCCATCCATTTGTCATCACTAAGAGTAAATAGTTAAACTGATTATTTTCATCAAATACTTTACGTTTTACTTAACATAACTCGTATTTTAGGTATGAAAAAAGATTTTTGCTTGTATATCAGATGCACATTTGGATTAAAAATAAAAAACCCCTATTAACCATATGTTAAAGGGGTTCTTACTTATTGTTTAAACTCCAAGTATGAAGTTCTTATAGAAGAATACACTAAATATCAATATGTTTCAAGTCAACCCGAGTAATTATCTACTTGTTGCTACTATTAATAGGTTGATCTATAGATTGTTGGGTCTCAAATAGAGAGGTCTTAATGCCGATTAAAGACGCTACAATCGTTAGGATGCCTGCTGAAATAAAAATTAAAGAGACGCTAATATATTCAGCTGCAACACCTGCTAACATTCCACTAATCGGTAAAGCCAAAAAAGCTAACATACGAGTTGAACTAATTACTCTTCCCAATAAGGCTGATGGCACAATCTCTTGCCTAAGGGTAAACCAATTAATTGCTAATAATGTTACCGAACCGACAATTACAATTCTACAGACTATTAACAAAATAACTGCAGTGTTTGAAAAAGTAAGGATAGTTTGCCCTAAACCTATTATTACACCACAATAGATAATTATATTTCCCCGTGGTAATTTATTTAGTTTATTTGCAGCATAAATTGCTACAAATGACCCTAAGGTTTGTAGGGAAAATATTAAACCAATATACTGTGCCGATAAATGTAAATTATCTTTTAGATGAAACATAAATAAAGCTTCCATAGCACCATAACCCACATTGATTAAGAATATGAGAATAGTCCCTATCAAAATCTTTTTAGTATTTATAACGTATTTAACTCCTTCAGCTATTGAATTCATTATAGAACTATTAACTGGATTCGGGCTTTTATATTTCTTAGTTATTAAGCCAATGAATATTCCAGAAAGAAAATACGTAAAAAAATTAAAATATAATAAGTTATGAGTTCCAACCAAAGCAATTAAAATGCCTGCTATTGAAGGGCCTGCAAAGGTTGTAATTGTCTCTGATAACTTGAATAAAGAGTTACCCTGTATTAAATTTTCACCTTCTAAAATTTCTGGTATGACTGATTCAAAACTTGGATGATAAAATGCACTCACAGCTGATATTAAAAAAGCTACCACATATACAATCCATATATCTAACACGTTTATTAAAGCTGCAAGAGGTATGATAATAATTAAAATGGCTGATAAAATATCACCTATTAATAAAATGTATTTCTTACTTATACGATCAGCTAAGGCTCCGCCTAACAAACTAAACAATACTTGAGGCGTAATTTCTAAAACAAATGTTAATGCCATTAAACTTGGTGATTTAGTCAAATCATATACTAATAAAGGCAGTGCGATTTGAAAAAAAGACGTGCCCAACTTACTTGTTGTGGCACTTAAAAATAAGCATAAAAAATCTCTGTTCTTTAGTACTTCATAAGATTTCAACATTTACCCCCCCATCATAATTATTTACCTGCTGTTACAGGTGCGGAATGGCAAACTGGACAATCCTCTTTCTTATTCCACTCTGAAATAGGGTAAGTTTGATATGTAAGGAAATTTAATTCCATCATTTTCCCTAATGATGTTGGAGTTTGAATACCTGTTACCAACCCTAAAAATTCATTTACAATAGCACCAGCCAACATAGCTACATTAGGACTAATCGCAGCATTATTTCGTTGAAAATTTATCTGATGCATACTGTCAAGTTGCTTATTAACTATAACATCACTTTCAATTATGGTTTGTTTATGACACTCTACACACCCAGTTTTTCCTGGTAACATAGAATAAAATCTGCCCCTTGTGTTTAGGACTCCACCTGAAACTAACGGCTTTCCTAACTTCACTACTGCTTCATTTACCCAGTCCTGTATATGAAGGGTTGGTTTATCGGCTACACAAATTACATAATCACTACCTTCAATATGTGCCATTACATCTTCAGCACATTCTATACGCTTATTAGTAACGTTTAAATTAACATTAGGATTAAAACGCGATATTCTTTCCTTTGCTAATTCCGTTTTTAACTTATTAATATCTTTTTCAGAATATAACAACTGTCTATTAAAATTGCTTAATTCCAAAGTATCAAAATCCAATGCATTAATGTTATGAAAACCTAATGCAGATAGATGATATAGTATTTGACTACCTAAACCTCCGATTCCGAGCAAAGCAACCTTTGTATTTATGATAGTTTCTTGCACATTGTACTTATTGTCCTCTAAAGACGTAAAAAGCGAAAAATAATTAAGGTTTGCTTTGTATCTTTCGAGTTCATAATCTCCTATAGATTGAGGATTTAAAGAATTATCTTCTAAATATTTCTCTGTATCTAATGCCTTTATCCCTTCCAATACCTCATTTTCTTTTATGTTTGGATACTTTTCTTGGACTAAATGTATTATTTCTTCTATAGAATTTTTTCCATTAATAAGAGAAATTAAATACTTAATACTTCCACTGGGATCTTCAATAACTCCTGCTACTCCATCTTCTTCACCAATATGGATTTCATCATTTATAAAAAATACAGGGATTGTCTCTTTGAACTTAGGTTTCATTTTCTACATTTCACTCCATTTCTCTTAATTATTGAAATAGGGAACTATCATATGATAGTTCCCTATATTTACAGACTTGAAGTTTAAACAATAAGTAAGTAGTTCACATAATGATAACGTTTTAGCCTGGAATACCGTTTAATACCGCAGCTTTATTAGTTGTTTTCTTAACTTTTACCTTCATAACTAACACCTCCATTTCTTAAAAGATATATTTATAATATTGCATTAAAAAGGCATTTTCAACAATTAAATCCAATTTTTATAATATTCAAACAAAAACAGGTAAATTATACTTTTTTTCGTTTATTTTAAACCGACAAATATTCCATTTATAATATTTTTTCTTGCATGTAAAACCAGCATAGATGAGTAATCCAGGTTTCCGCAGTTTTCCATTGAGTAGATATTTTTCTAACTTGTGATTCTGTTAATAATTCGTTATACTGATAAATCTCTCCTACTACTTTACGTATAATTAAATCTCCTGCGGGTAGAATGTCTTGACGTCCTATACCTCTCATTAGTATTGACTCTGCCGTCCATTTTCCTATACCTCTATGTTTCATTAAATAGCTACAACCCCCTTCACGATCTAATAAATATAAGCAACTTAAGTCTAGCTCCTCATCTATAATGGCTTTAGTTATTTCATGAATATATTCAGCTTTCCTTTGACTTAGCTTTAAGTCACGAAGTTGGTTTATATTTAACTTCATCACCTTGTGGGGGCATAAATCTGTATAATATTCACAGTTATTAATTATTATTTTAGCTCCTGTTTTTTCTAACAAACTCTTTTTAATCCTATGAGCAACTTTTGCACTAATTTGTTGACCGATGATTGCCCATATGATGGATTCGTAGACACTTCCTAATAAAACAGGTCTAAACCCTTCGTACATTTTTATTAATTTTCCTATCTTAGATTCATTAGCTATAGACTTTTGAGCTTTGTTTATATCTTGTTCCAGACAAAATATTGTGATAATTTTCTCCTTTACTAGTTGAACCTGATTATTCTTAACTTCTTCACCAATAACTTTAACTTCCAAGTACTTACTACCGATTCCTTCGTCCCTAACTAGTACTAGGTACGTTCTTCCCCCTATTATAAAAGCTCTACAATATGTGTTTTCAATAACCTTCTCGATTACAAAAGAGGGCGAGTTTTTTATGTACCTTAAAATTAAATCAAAATTATATATGCTTGGTTTATTAATTCTAATTATTTTTTGTCTCATAACTTCCTCCTAATTTTTAATAAATCTATATTAACAGGCTTTCTTGAAAAATTAATGATTAATCTAAATAACAGATAATATTTATAAAACCATCCATATTTTTCATTGTAAGACTTTGGATATGTTATATTTATAGTAAAATTAAAGGAGTGAGCGAAAATGGATGCGATGAGTTTTATTTTACTAAACTTTGAAGAAGTGAGACGTCGAAGTATAAAAGTATGGATGTCAATACCTCAAGATAGGTTAGACTGGCGCCCTGATCCAGAAGCAATGTCATGTAGGGAAATGATACATCATGTTCTTGAAGGAGAATACCTCTATCATCAAATGTTAGAAAAACCCCTTAACCTTTCTCTAACAGAGGAGCATAATCCTTATAAGGCAGTAACATTTAGTTCTGTTGAAGAAGCATTAAAGTTTGCTCAACCATATAGGGAAAAATTTATAGAGTTTTTAGGACTCCTTAAAGAAAAGCAGCTAACAGAGATAAAAATAGACCGATCGGAGATGGGGTATATTCGAGAGTTAGGGGACATGTTGTTACGAGTTGCTTATCATGAATCAGTACATACAGGACAACTTTTAGATTATTTAAGAACTGCAAAAGTTAAACGTCCTATAATATGGGATTAAGTTTCTGATTAATCTCCCGTTGTTTTATTTTTCTCTGCTCTAAAGAACGCTCATACGAAGTCATAAAGTTGTTTACTTAAAGGGGGAAGAACCGTTGTGAATAATGAAAAGCAGTTACTTAAATTTCAGACGTTTCAGCAACTTCACAAAAGACCCTATACTTTTGTATTGCCTAATGCTTGGGATGTTATCAGTGCTAAAATTTTTGAGAAAAATGGGTTTCCAGCTATTGCAACAACCAGTGCTGGCATAGCAATGTCTTTAGGATATAATGATGGTGAAAAAATCCCTTTTGAACAAATGTTAGGAGCTGTTAAGAGAATTATTAATTCCGTCAATATTCCTGTCAGTGTAGACCTAGAGTCTGGCTATGGAAGGTCTACTAATGAAGTGGTAGATAATACAAGACAAATTATTTTAGCAGGAGGAATTGGTATAAACCTAGAAGATGGGACGGGAGATTTAGATAGTCCTATTTTAGATGTTTCGTTGCAAGTAGAAAAAATATCTGAAATTAGATTACTATCCAAATCGCTAAAATCCCCATTATTTATTAATGCACGCACTGATTTGTACTGGTTAAATACAGGAAATCCGGATCTAAGACTTCAAGAAGCCATCAATAAGGGAAAAGCATATCAAAAGGCTGGAGCAGATTGTATTTTTATTCCTGGACTATATGACATGGAATCCATTAAAAAAGTTCGACAAGAACTATCGTGTCCGATTAATCTTTTGTCTGGGCCAAACTTGCCTTCTATTAATACATTATCGCAAGTTGGTATTGAAAGATTAAGTACTGGATCCGCCCCTTTTAGAGCAACTGCTACATTATTACAAAGAATTACTGAAGATATCCTTTGTGATAATAATTTTCAACGATTAATGAATGATAATATGAGTTATGATGCGATAACAGAACTAATTGGGACTCCTGAATAGAATTTATCAAATTTAATTTAGCTTTCCTTTATAGAACTGATAGGACTACTGAAATATACAGTAGTTCTTTTGCTGTTTGAACTATATTTATTTAAACAGTTACCATAAAACGTTTTATAGATTGTTGATATAACAACTATTTTCTTTCAGGTGATTGAAGATATGATGTATAAAAAGCTCCCCTTTTATACATGTGCTCGTCATGGAAAAGATAGTCGTTATCGTATAAATATGTTATCATTTATCTAAAGTTATAGAGTTATCTCAAAAAGCAACCTCACTCGAATGCCATTAAAGACTGAGGTTGCTTTTTCTTTTTTAAATAAAATTAAAATAATTGTGTTAACTCAAAAGGTAAGTTAGTTGAATAAAATTATTAATTTACTATCTAAGTAGTAACCGCGTTTTTATTCTACAAGGAGGCCTAGAATGATGAATCTAATCGATAAGAAAGTTACACACAAGCATTTTGGAACAGGTACTATAGTTAAATATAATGATTCTAGTATTGAAATAAATTTCGCATCAGAAAACAAAAAATTTGTTTTCCCCGATGTATTTGGAAAGCACCTAAAACTGCATGATAAAAGTGTTGCTCATTCCCTGGAAAAAATTTTAGAAGAAAAGGAAACGGAACGAAAAGAGGAAGAATGGAAGAAGGAAGAAGAAAAAAAATTACAGCAAAAAAATCAGGAACTTCGCTGGGGACATGAAAAACTTATGAAAAACCATAAACTTCATCCCGAATCACAAATGGTTTTTTGGTGCGACACAGAAGAACAGAATAGTTCTTTTTCAGAGTGGACGGTTTTTTCAGGCGTAATAAAAAGTGGTAATTACAAGGGGAAGCCAACCAAACCCACCCGCCTACATCAAAATAGCGCTGTCTTGTTAACAGCAATAGATTCCAGTATGCCTGAAAAAGACAGACGCATCCTAGGTGTCTATATGGTCAATGAAAATTTTATTGGTAAGCTTTGCGAAGATGGATATATTCCTGCTCATTCAACGTACAGACTCCAACTTACAGAACAAGAATCCAATCAGATGCTTTTCTGGAAATATTATATAAACGAAAAGAACTCCCAAAAAATGGTGTGGAATACAGGTAAATACCGTTATTTTGATAATTCATGGATGGCTCAAATTTTGCTTGATATAGTTTCATTGAAAAGTGACTCAAACGAACGAGAGCAGGCACAGCAATTTTTTGAACATTTTTGCAAAATGAATTTGATAACGGATCAAGAGTTACCAAAGCCTAATGGCGCATTAATGCGTATTTAGACGTTAGCCCACAGGTAATTAATTAAGAATGAAAAAAGACTGACGCACTTTTCTGACCCATTGCTAATGACGAACAGTGCCGGGCTCTGTTTGCCAATAAAAGCGTAAATAAAGAATCTACTGCTACGTGTAAAGTAAAACAAGCAGGCTCTTAATAATTAAGAATCTGCTTGTTCTGCTCTACATAAGGACTATCAGTAAGTTATTTTATTTTTTTCTAAAATAAATGGTGCTGGGGGAGCTTTTTATTTTTGCTACAATTCTTAGAAAGAAGTATTTGATATTATTAAACACGCTAGTTACAGCAATTATAGGAGGTATTCATTTTTTAAACTTTTGTAAAATTATCCACTTGAGAGAAAGCAGACAAAGAAAATATAAATCATATTATACATAGCTTTTCCTTTTCTATTATCTTCCTTACCCTACTCCTAGTTACTGACACCTTCCCTTAAAAAACAAAGAACAGCTAATACTTTTAAATAAGGAGTTTTTAAATGAGTAATTATGAAAAAACTAAGAATAACAAAAATATAATTTTAGGTATTATATATGCTCTGATTGTAATATCTGTATATGCATTTAACTTACATCTACAGATAGCTTTGTCTATACTTACTCTTGTCATAATATTTGAACTTGTAACCTCAATAAAAGAAGATGACAAAGCTAAAAATGTTATAAACATTATTACCATATGTTTATTTATACTTGGAATTGTTTTTCTCTAACTAGTACTTACTAATAGCTAACAATATAAAATTGGAGTACTACACTTGTACAATCATTTCGTACTCCCTGTTCACTGACTAAAACAACTAAAAACACCCTATAAAATAAAAGGAAGTAACTAGTCATCAAACTTTATTTATTTCCTCTATAGTATCTTATTGTTAGTTTAACTGTACCCCGGGTTCCACAGATTCTATCTTGGATGGCTATTGTACTTTCTTAGCTACGCTTTCAACAGACTAGAGCTAGATATCCGCGATTTGACTTCTTTGTTGATATATTTTCACCACTTCCAGTTAAAATCAGTTGAAGCTTGTCCTTAGTGAACCATAAAAAATCCCCACTAAATATAGTGTAACCCTCACTCTCAAGGAGTAATTTCTTTACACTATACTTAGAGGAGATAATACCAAATTTTACTGTTTTTCTTGCATTACTTGAGCTACTTCAGTAAAAATTACACCTAATCCATGTGCACCTGCGTCCGGATAACCAAGGCTTCTTTCTCCAACCGTACCAGCACGCCCCATACGTGCAACAATCTGTTCAGTTGATTTTGCTCCTTCAACAGCAGCTTCTGCTGCTTTGACAAGCGCATGTTTCAAGCTTTCACCTTCAGCAGCACTTGACGTTAACGTATCTGCATAAGGTACTAAGGCATCAATTAAAGTTTTATCTCCCACAACAGCTCCACGTCCAAAAGAACGTTCTCCTGTTGCTTGAATTCCTTTTACAGACGCTTGGATCATTTCAGCAAATTCTGTTAAAGTCAGTTCGGTTTTAGATTCAGTGTTCTTTCCAGCCGCACGAAATGCTGATCCCCAAATAGGCCCTGATGCCCCGCCACAGTGCTCCATGATAACAATGGAACATGCCTCTAAGAAGTTGCCAATATCATTTGATTTATTTTCTAGAATTTCGTGCCATTCAGCTTTCAATTGTTTGAATCCTTTAGCAACACTCATACCAAAGTCTCCGTCACCAGCATGGGAATCTAATTCACAAAACGGTATTTCATTTCTAATAATACATTCACTCATTTGGTCTACCATAAAAATAATATTATTCAACGTCAATCGATTTTCCGTTACTACGGAATATTCTTTGTTGGTTTGCACCTCATAAGACACTTTCGGGGCCTCTACGCTACCGATGATTTCATCATAAGTGACAGCTGGTACTTCACCTTTAAGTTTTAGCGCAGGAGTATCGCACTCTTCAGATAGGAGACTCTTTAAGTTTTCATCTAATTTCATAATCGAAATAGAAGCACCGGCCATATCAATGGCTGTCATATAGTTTCCGACAAACGTTCTTGCAATCGTTACTTTTCTACGTGACAGTTCACGAATGACAGAATGATTTAATAAATACAGTTCTTGAAGAGGTGTGTTTCCAAATCCATTAATTAGGACAGCCACTTCTCCTTTTCCATCTTCTATCCCTATTTCTTTTAATAATGCCGTTACCATGCGCTCTGCAAGTTCGTCTGCTGAAATAATTTTTTCACGACGGATACCAGGTTCTCCATGAATGCCAACGCCAAATTCCATCTCATCTTCTGCAATCTCAAAAGTAGGAGTTCCTTTAGCAGGAACTGTACAAGAAGTTAGTCCAATACCAATGCTTTTAACATTCGCAATAGCATTTTCTGCTGCCTCTTTCACTTTTGGTAGATCATATCCGCGTTCTGCTGCAGCACCTGCTATTTTATGGACAAGAACAGTACCAGCCACTCCACGTCTTCCAACTGTATATAAGCTGTCCTGTACAGCAATATCATCATCTACTTTTACATAATCCACTTGAATTCCATCTTCTTCTGCTAGATAAGCCGCATTCTTGAAATTCATCATGTCACCACTGTAGTTCTTAATCACGAGTAGAGTTCCCTTATCGCTAGCTGTTTCTTTAATGGCTTGATAAATCTGTATTTGAGAAGGTGAGGCAAATACATCTCCACAAACTGCTGCATCTAACATGCCCTTCCCGACATATCCAGCGTGAGCAGGTTCATGTCCACTGCCGCCCCCGCTAATTATGCTTACTTTATTTTTATTAATTTGCTCTTTTTTAATGACTTTATATTTTTCAATTAAATTCAGTTCCGGATGTGCTAGAACCATTCCTTTACACATCTCAAGTACGACATTTTCTGGTTTATTAATAATTTTTTTCATCTTATATTAACCTCTTCTTATAATCATTTCCAATTTGATCTGCTGCAAGGATAGCTGCAGCTACTGACTCTGGAGTAACAGGGAATGGCATAGAATAAATAGATTCCTCTGGAATACAAGCTTTGTTAGCTACTTCCATTAACTCTTCTTGTGTAATTTGTTCTACTCCAATATCAGCAAGACAAACTGGGAGTCCTACTGCTAAACAGAAATCTAACACTTCTTCTATTTCCTCAGTTGGCGCATTTTCCAATACCAATTGTGCTAATGTACCAAAAGCTACTTTTTCACCGTGGAAGTAGTGATGCGCACTTTCTAAAAGAGTAAGCCCATCATGAATGGCATGTGCTCCAGCTAATCCACCACTTTCGAATCCTAACCCTGATAATAAAATATTAGCTTCAATAATGTTTTCTAAGGCCGGAGTAACAACATTATGATCGCTTGCTGCTTTTGCTTTAACCCCGTCCTCTAATAGAGTGTTGTAGCAATGTTCTGCTAAAACTAACGCTGCATTTGTACCTTTTGCTGGTGCACATACGTCCTCACGCACTCCACAAGGTAATCCAGCATTTACATTAGAGAAAGAACGTGCTGTTGCTCTTGCTTCGAAATAAGTGGATAACGCATCCCCCATACCAGATACTAAGAATCTAGTAGGTGCATTAGCAATGACTGTTGTATCAATTAATACAACACTTGGGCTTTGCTTAAAGTATGCGTAATCATCAAAAGCACCCTCTGGTGTGTAGATAACTGCGGAATGACTTGTAGGTGCATCCGTAGCAGCAATTGTTGGGACGATAATTAACCCTTCTCCCTCTGCTACACATTTTGCCGTATCAATTGCCTTACCACCACCTAAACCAATTGTACAATCACAGTTGTTTTCTTTTGCTATTTCCTGCAATCTAGAAATTTCTGGTCTGGAGCACTCGCCATTGAATCCGCCTTCAAAAAATGTAATACCATATTTTTCTGCTGTTGCATCTAATTTGCCTTGTACACGTTTAATATCTTCAGGATGTGCTATTAAAAGTGCAGAGGTACCAAATGTTTTCACAAAATAACCTAAATTTAAAATTTCATCTTCACCTTGAATGTATTTTGAAGGACTAATAAATGCTTTTCTCATAAATAAAACCTCCTAATTAACTTTGTAATCCCTTACAATCGAAATTTTACTATCTTTTGTGTAAGATTACATTAGTCTTAAATGACGAGTTTTTACAACTTTTTATCGTATTTTTTTGCTCTCTTCATTTAATATGGTATTATTATGACATTATTTCAGGTGAAAATACTACTAAGTTCACGTTGAAAAGAGGTTACCTTTATCGCTGAACACTCTTTTATTTTACAAACTCAGGAATAAAATAAAGGTATTCTCAAGTAGGTAATACAAACTACCACACGGGAAGTAGAAGCAAGGGAGATTAAACATCATTGAAAACTACTTACATGAATTTAGATAAAATACTAGATTTAAAGAAATGGCGAAATCTTCAAGATTCACTTGCGCTTGTTACAAAATTAGCGATTGTTACGGTTAACTATAAAGGAGTGCCCATTTCTCAACACAGTGGTGTACGTCCATTTTGTGAGACTATGCGTAAAAATCCTGATACGGCAAAACTTTGTGAAAAGTGCGATGCGCGGGGAGGATTAGAGGCAGTTAGAACCAATGCTCCTTATATCTATTTATGCCACTGGAATATTGTCGATATTGCCATTCCCATTATAATTGATGATAAATATGTAGGCGCTATCATGGCGGGAGAAGTAAAAATTGAGGATGGTGACAAACATCCTCAATTGGAACAAATGCTTACTGTTCCATCAAAGGGATTTGAACAGAAGTTAAATAATAATGAGGAAATACAGCGTCTATATGATTCTATTCCTACTCTATCCTATACAGAAATTAACGAAGCTGCTCAAATGTTATATAGGCTTTGTAACTACATTGTAGAGGAAGCTATGAATAAAAATTTGATTTTAGAAGTATATGAAAAGATGGCTCCAGTAAAAGAAGACGTTTCTACTGAAGATATTTCTTACGGTTATTCTCTAGATAATATTCAAAATATAAAAAAGGAATTAGCCAACACAGTTACTAATGCTTATGTAAAAACGTCTATTAACGATCACTTAGTTTGTAAAAACAAAGTATTACAGCCAGCCTTTGACTACATTTATAAACATAAAAGAGAAAAAATATCTCAGCAAAAGATGGCTGATTTATGTCACATTAGCACAGGTTATTTCAGCCGTATATTTACCAAAGAAACGGGTATGAATTTTTCTGTTTTTATTTCGCTCAAAAAAATAGAGTGGTCCAAGCAATTATTAGAAGAAACGGATTTGTCTATTGCACAGATTAGCGATGAATTAGGTTTTAATGATCCTGGATATTACATCAAGACATTTAAAAAATATGAAAATATAACTCCTAACGTCTATCGGAAATATTATCAAGAAAAGATGTAGAGTTTTCAGTCCTGACGTAAGAAACATATAACTTTTCCATACTGATACTAGTATTCTGAAAAAGGGTGCTTTTCAGTATGGAAAAGCAATGAGACACAGTCATGTGCTGGCCTTTACGCTATAAATAATATATAAATCTCTATTCCGCATGCTTATAAACATTGGGTCTCAGGCCCTCAAATATTGGGATGTTTTTTTGTTGTTCTGTAACTTTCTGTATATGAATTTCTGCTGTTATGATTTCTTCTTTGTCTCTCCCCTCTTTTATAATGTTTCCATTTGGATCGATGACCATTGAATGTCCAGCGTATGTGTTGCCGGCATGATTTTTATGATTCACATTCCCCACGCTGTTACATGCAATGACGTATACACCATTTTCTATAGCTCTTGCTCTCAATAGTGTTTTCCAATGATTTATATTTTTGGTAGTCCATTGTGCAACGTAGAATATGATTTTTGCACCTTGAGAAGCCGGAAAACGTGTGATTTCTGGAAAACGTAAATCATAACATATAATTTGACTAGTTTTGATACCGTTAATTTTGAATATTTCCGGTACTTCATCTCCACCTGTTAAATAATGATGTTCATCTAACATCGGCACAAGATGTATCTTATCTTTTTGATAGAGCAGTTCGCCCGTTTTTGATACTGCAAAGGCTGTATTATAAATATTTCCATTCCTTTTATTCGAAACTGAACCTGCAATGATATTCACTCGATGTTTAGTTGCTAAACTTTGGATAAATGGAAAAGCCCTCTTTAAATCAATGTCTGCTTTTTCTGCTACATTTTTTAAATCATAACCCGTATTCCACATTTCAGGTATTACAACAATTTCCGTATCTATATCCAGCTTTTCTGCAAATAAGGATACAATACGGTTTTCGTTTTGCTTAACTTCTCCTTCAATAATCTCCATTTGAAATAATTGTATTTTCATGTTTTTCCCTCTTATTCATAGATAAATTTATAAATAGAATATAAATCATTGCTGTATTTGACATCTTCGCCATGTGAAGAAGAAATAATAGAGGGTTTAATTTTATCTATAATTCGCCCGCTATAAATATTTTCACCCATATCAACTGTGAACTTTCGAATCGGTGGATGTAAGGATTCAGTATTAGAAAAGAATAAGTCTCCAGTTAGCAGCACATTGTCATCTTTATGATGGTATATGACATGTCCCGGGGTATGGCCGGGTGTTAGATATACGTCTACGGGTAACGTTTTAATGATATTGTCACTTAAACCTTCAACTTGATGTTCTACGCCTGTTGTTTCTTTTTCTGCCTTGTTTGGATACGGTTTTTCGCCATTGATAAAAGGCGTTTCAATTTCGTGTGCGTAAATAGGAATATTTAAATGATCTTTTAAATACTTGGCACCATTAATGTGATCCAAATGGCCATGTGTCAGCAAGATACTCTTGGGAATACCTAAAGATTTTGCTGCATTCAACTGCGCATATGCATAGTCTTCCATTCCGGTATCGATGAGATAAACATCCTCACCATCCACTATGTACCATGTATTGATCTTAACTCGGATACCAACGACGGTTTCATAAGTGAGTCTATAAACATGTTCAGAGATTTGAACAAATTCCAATTCATACACCTTCTTCTGATTTATTTGATATCATAAGTGTAATCAGAAAAAATAGGAGTAACAAGAAGGCACAAATTTGTTACTCCCCATTGAGGTGAGGAAATGTCAGAGTTTAAAAGCGATCAATACGGCCCTTGTACGTTAACTGTAAGGCAAGCCTGTCCAATTGAATTAGCGATGCACATTATGGGCGGTAAATGGAAAGGCATTATTTTGTCTTTGTTATCAAAGTCACCTATGTATTATAATGCAATGCGCCGTGAAATACCGGGTATTACTCAGCGCATCCTTACACTCCAGCTTCGCGATATGGAAAAAGACGGATTAATAGAAAGAGAAGAAACAAATGATAACCCTAAAAGAGTTTTATATTATTTAACAGAGCTTGGAGAAAGTTTTATCCCAATACTTAAATCTTTAGAGAAATGGGGCAATGCTTATATAAGCAAGCAGGAAGAAGGAATAAAAGAGTCTCAATAATTAAGGAGAGTTGGCATTTTTATTTTTGGTAACAGACTCTTTAGAATTTAGCCTATACATGGCTATAAACTCCCAAATTTAGTTTTCTATACATAACATCTATAGCTATTTTAATGAAGATTAAGAAATAGTGATAACGATACAAATACTAAAGTTTCTACTATTTTTTTTAGAATGGCATGATTTTTTTCATTTTCCTTTCGAAAAGGCATATGTTAGTTAATAAAAGATACCTTTATTGTTGAAAGGAAAATTGATCCTATGATTGCGTCAAAGGTTAAATTTGCTGCCTCGTTCTATGCAATAATGTCTATTAGTTTTTGGGGAATTTCCTTTGTCTCTACCAAAGCTGTTTTAGATAAACTAGATCCATACACACTCCTTGTTCTTCGTTTTGGAATTGGGGCACTTTTTTTATTGGTATTATTAGTGCTAAAGAGATATCCATTAAACATTCCGCTTAAGTATATTCCTCATTTGATTGTGTTAGGTATCCTTGGAGTATTCATTCATCAAGTTATTCAGGCAACAGCACTTCTCACAATAAATGCTTCTGCAGCAGGGTGGATTATTTCGTTTTCTCCTGTATTTACGGTCATTCTCTCCGTATTTTTTTTGCATGAAAAGATGACGTTATTAAAAGCATCAGGGATTATTGTAGCTATTATTGGCGTTCTACTGGTGACCACTTCTAGCAATCAGCATTCACTTCAGCTTCCGGTTAATATCGGTTACCTGTTAATGATTTTAAGTACATTAAACTGGGCAATCTATTCTGTCCTATTAAAAAAGCTGGATATCCAACTTCCCTCTCTTGTTGTTACGTTTTATATGTGTTTAATAGGATTTACTCTAACAACTCCTTTTCTCGTAAGAAATAAAGGATGGGAGATCATGCCTTTTTTAACGAGCGTGGAGTGGGCTCATTTATTATTTCTCGGTGTATTCGTTTCAGGTGTTGCCTATTGGTACTGGGCAAAGGCATTAGAGGTTTTAGAGGCGTCCCAGGTATCTGTGTTCCTTTATTTAGAACCAGTAGCGACATTGATAACAGCTGTTTTACTGTTACGGGAAAAGATTATTCCCGTCAGTATATTAGGAGGAGTCATAATTATAGTGGGAGTAATTGTAGCCAATGGAAGACTACTAACTTTTTTAAGGTACTTGCCGTGGAGAAACAAAAAATTGTAGCTATGCAGAAAACCCAAAAATTTGTGCTGCTCATAAGGAGGTAATGCGTGTATGAGCTTAATTGAACAGGTAAAGCATATTTTAGATAACTTGGACTCCCCTACCAAATTGGAACTGAGAGAGGCTCTTTTGGCTTTAGATATAAACTTTAATGATTTAAAACCACTATTGCAGTCGGCAAAAGACAAGCCATACTATAGAAAGCTTCTCTACCAAAATGACGAAGTAGAATTACTTGTTATGAATTGGTCAGAAATAGAGTGTGCTCCTCACGATCACGGTCATTCGCATGGATGGATTCAAGTAGTAAATGGTACAACTATAAATACGGTTTACGAAGTTAAAGAAAACCAAATGCCAGAAGAGCTGTTTTCTCAGCATCAGGGAAAAGGAAAGCTTTTTTTTGCACCCAAGAAAGGTGTGCACAAGATGAAGAGTGCGGAAGGCAGGGGTCTGGTCACTCTTCATCTCTACTCTCCCCCAATCAAGGAGATGATGGTTTATGATTTCAAAATATGCGCTGCTTGCATTGTATCCGATGATTGTGGAGCGTGGTGGCCAGATCATCTTCGTCAAAAGGTAAGAGAGATTCAATTAAAGAAGCAAGAATGATGTTTGTTGACCCTTGGAATGTTTCTCATACAGAAACAAAATAACTGCTTAGTCGAGTTAAAGGACGTGCATCACGAAATTTTCTTGTTTACAGTTAGCTGTCTTAGCAAGAAAACTCCGCTAAACATAATCGATTTTATGCTAAATAAAAAAGACAGAAAGAGTCTACTTCTTCCTGTCTTTTTTGTCATTTAAGCATCAGCAACATGAGTTGCTTGCAGGTGACTTTTCATTCACTCCAACGCTATCCTCAGTCTTATGAACCTCACTATCAGATTTCGTATAAAAAAACTCCCACTCGTTCCCGTCAGGATCTGTTACCCAAAACTTATCTTGCACAGCATAGCAGCAGGTCGTATCTATTTCTTCACGAGCAAAGAACCCCTCTTTTTCTAGTCGTGATTTATGAGAATGAATCTCCTCAGGAGTTTCTACTTGGAAGCCGAAATGATTCACTTGATTACCTTTTACATCGTCACGTACGTTCAAGGTGAAATTTAATCCGGGTTCATCTAACAAGAATTTAGCATAATCTATTTTCGTTTTCACAGGTTGAACGCCAAATACCTTTTGATAAAACTTAATGGACGCCTCTAGATTCGTTACATTAATTCCTACATGAACATATTTCATTTACACTTCCTCCTTCGCATGCTAAATAATATTATTTGGAATGTAGTAAATTAAGAGCATGGGCCGCTTTTACTTGTATCTTTTCTAAACAAGCAGCATAGTTCTTCTGATAAGAGGTGGTTCACCTCTTTATCATTTAAATCATAATAACTCCATGTCCCTTTTGTTTCTTTTGTGATGAGGTTTGCTTCTAATAAAATCTTTAAGTGGTAGGAAAGTTTAGATTGAGACATCCCAAAGAATTCAGTTAGATCACATACGCATGTCTGTCCTCGCTGGCAGAGCTCATACATAATTTCTAATCTCTTTTGATCAGCAAGAGCTTTAAATTTTTGTTCGTACTGTTTAAATGGGTGCTTTCCTTCCTTGACTGTTTCCATTGTCATTCTCCTTCATCAATTTTTTTTGATTTAAAGTTCGAAGCTCTCGGCAGCTTTTTTAAAGTTACTGTATGTAGTTTCCCCTCTTAACGTAGGATCTTGATGAAAAAAACGCTGAAAGATTAGACTTTGTGCTTCCTTATAGTTCATCCCTTGAGTGTTCATAACTAAATGAAAATAGGCTCGAAAGTACGTAACCGATAAGTTTCCAGAGTTGTTGACTCTCACTGCTTTTCCCCTCACTTTTATAAATCAATTTTTTTTGATGTATTCATCATATCTGGAAAATTTAGATAAATCAAGACATTAATCAAATTTTTTTGTTTAATAGTAGTGTATATTTTTGTTGAATGTATAATAAAATACTTATATAATTATATTTGGAAATAAGGAGGTGAGTTGGATTGGATGTAAAAGTACAAATAGAAATGGAGAAAGCAGCACAGATACTGAAGCTGCTTGGCGATAAGACAAGATTATCTATGATGAAACTGCTCCAAAATAACGAGTGCTGTGTTTGTGAGCTAGTTGAAATTTATAAAGCAAGTCAACCGGCTATTAGCCAACACTTGCGTAAATTAAGAGATATCGAACTTGTAAAGGAAAGACGACAAGGACATTGGATTTTCTATTCATTAAATAAAGAAAACGGCTATTATCAGTTTGTCCTTAATATACTTGAATCTTTACCAAGCGAAGATGGACGATTAAAAGAACTAGAAAAGCAAGGATTACGCATTAGTTGTTGCTAATAGTAGGAGGTTTGTAAAGTGGTATCAGTTATAGTAGCCTCCCTCATCTTCTTAGTGACATTGATTTTTGTCATTTGGCAGCCAAAGAACTTGTCTATTGGTTGGTCAGCGTGTGGAGGCGCAGTAATAGCTCTTTTAGCAGGTGTGGTTGATTTCCATGACGTGCTGGATGTAACTCAAATTGTATGGAACGCAACGTTAACGTTTATTGCAGTTATTATTATTTCTTTAATTTTAGATGAAATTGGATTTTTTGAGTGGGCAGCGTTACATATGGCACGAGCTGCAGGAGGTAATGGCGTTCGCATGTTTGTATATGTATCCCTCCTAGGAGCTGTAGTAGCCGCATTATTCGCTAATGATGGGGCAGCCTTAATTTTAACACCTATCGTACTTGCTATGGTGCGGGCACTCAAATTTGAAGATAAAATGGTCTTTCCTTTTATTATCGCCAGTGGATTCATTGCGGATACAACATCGTTACCTCTTGTAGTAAGTAACTTGGTCAACATTGTATCAGCTGATTTCTTTGGTATTCGTTTTTCTGAATTTGCCTCACGCATGATTGTGCCAGATTTATTTTCACTTTTGGCAAGTATTACTGTCTTGTATTTGTATTTTCGTAAAAGCATCCCGAAGAAATACAATCTAGATGATTTACAGAAACCGGTTGAGGCCATTAAAGACATGAAAATGTTCCGTTTATCAGGAATCGTTTTATTTATTTTAGTTCTTGGTTACTTCATTGGTGAGTTCTTCAATGTTCCAGTTTCTATTATCGCAGGTATTATTGCCATTTTATTCTTAGGAATAGCAAGAAAAAGCCCAGCTGTTCACACAAAAAAAGTGTTAGCAGGAGCTCCATGGGCAATTGTTTTCTTTTCCATTGGTATGTATGTTGTTGTGTATGGATTACGCAATGTGGGGCTAACTGAAGTACTAGCAAGCCTTATTCAAACAACCGCTGATCAAGGATTATTTGCAGCAACCATTGGTATGGGATTTATTGCAGCCATTCTCTCATCGATTATGAACAACATGCCAACCGTGATGATTGATGCTTTGGCCATTGATGCAACTTCTGCAACAGGTACGATTAAAGAAGCTCTGATTTATGCAAATGTCATTGGTTCGGATCTAGGACCAAAGATTACACCTATTGGCTCTCTAGCGACGCTCTTATGGCTTCATGTTCTCTCGACAAAAGGAGTTAAGATTTCTTGGGGAACTTATTTTAAAACAGGTATTATCTTAACCATCCCAACATTGTTTATTACACTTGTTGGTTTATATATTTGGTTATCAATTATTTCTTAACACATCATAAAGGAGATTTTACACATGTCTAAAAAAACACTTTATTTCTTATGTACAGGTAACTCTTGCCGTAGCCAAATGGCTGAAGGATGGGCAAAAAAATATCTAAATAACAATGAATGGGATGTACGCAGTGCAGGATTAGAAGCTCATGGATTAAATCCTAACGCTGTAAAAGCAATGAAAGAAGCTGGTGTTGATATTTCAAACCAAACATCTGATATTATTGATCCTGAAATTTTAAATAATGCGGATTTAGTGGTTACATTATGTGGCCATGCAGCTGATCATTGCCCCGTAACACCTCCTCATGTGAAGCGTGAACACTGGGGATTTGATGATCCTGCAAAAGCAGAAGGAACAGATGAAGAGAAATGGGCGTTCTTTCAACGTGTCCGTGATGAAATTGGTGAGCGTATTCAGCGTTTTGCCGAAACAGGTAAATAATTAATCAAGAAGCAGTCTATTTGTGTAGACTGCTTTATTTTTTCTCCACTAATAAGGGGGCTTTTCACTTTTATAGTTCATGAAAATAATAGGCTCTTGTTTAGTACCTGAACGGCTAATAATTAATTATTCGTAATAAATACCACCTCTGATGTAAACCGTAGTTCCGGGTTGAGCTGCTTCACTTGCCTTCCTTAATGTTCTAAAAGGTTTGCTTTTAGTACCTAAGTTTTTGTCGTCCCCTGTAGGAGAAACGTAGATCTCATGATGTATAGGTTCTACTGAAGGCTGATTAGCTGCCTCAACCCTTTGGTTTATACAACACAGTAAAATAAGAAAAATACCAACTGCTTTTTTCATAAGATACTCCTTAAAGTTAATGAGTTTCACTTACAAGATGTTTAAATTATACTATGGCTCTTTTAATAAGTATGTAAAACATCGCACTATGTCTTGTTATTTTTTTAAACTACAGCAACTTTTACATTTAAAACGGAAAGTGCTAAAGTAGTGCTAGAATATGGAGGTTTGAGAAATGAATAAGGAACTTAGGTTACGTCCTTTGGAAAGAGAAGATTTAAAATTTGTCCATGAACTCAATAATGATGCAAATATTATGTCTTATTGGTTTGAAGAGCCTTATGAAGCTTTTGTAGAGCTACAGGACTTATATGATAAACATATTCACGATCAAGGTGAGCGTCGGTTCATACTAGAAAAGGACGGGGATATGCTTGGATTAGTGGAATTGGTCGAAATTGATTATATTCATCGTAGAGCAGAGTTTCAAATTATCATTGACCCTACATATCAAGGTCATGGTTACGCCATGGTTGCCACAAATCTAGCAATGAATTATGCCTTTTCGGTATTGAATATGCATAAACTTTACTTAATTGTAGACAAGGAAAACGAAAAAGCAATTCATATCTATAAGAAGGTCGGTTTTTCTATTGAAGGTGAGTTAAAAGATGAATTTTTTGTCGATGGAAGCTATCATAACGCTATAAGAATGTGTATGTTTCAAAAAGAATATTTACAAACCAAAAGTAAAAACTAAGGTTGAATTAGTATAAGTTTCCTGCTCACTAAAAGAGAAGAAAGAATGAGATCAGGCTTCTGTTAATGCAAAGAGAAAAACTCCTGTTCAGACGCAACAGGAGTTTTTCTCTTTTTAAGCTAAGCTGTAGATGATATACAAATTTCTATTCTGCATGCTTATAAACATCCGGTCTCAGGCTTTCAAATATTAAGAAGAGCCTTTACCATGACGGTAAAGGCTCTATACGATCTTCCCTGATGGGAATCTTGTATTATCTTCATCTCTATTTTTAATTAAGGTCTATGAAAATTGACTGTTTTTTCGTCATCTCCTGTGCGTTCAAACCAGCCTCTAAAGGCCCAGTTATCATAACCTCCGTCACCTTCATTAATAAATGTTCCTTCTTCAAATATCCAGACTCCATACGTAATACCATCATAATCTACGGTATCGCCTAATTGGAAAAAGTTGAGGTAGCTCATTCAATATGATAGTCAACTATTATTTAATAGATTTAGTCGCAATATAACAAGGCATATATTCAGTGATTTCTCCCTTGTGGTGATGATCTTCATAAAGATCTTGTAAGGTGAATCCAGCTTTTAGCTGTCCGCCAATTTGAGTTTCTAATGAATGGCTAAACTGTACACCGCCATTTTTTATAAGTTCTTCATCATTTTCTACGGTGTTTTTAGTTCCATCATAAGGTAATTTATTAACCACTTGTAATGCATTCTCATCTTCTCCAAATAAATAAAGAGCAGGATTTGCAAAGCCAGATAGCAGAACGCCACCTTTTTTTAGAACTCTAAAACATTCTTGCCAAACGTGTTCAACATCTTGAATATAGCAGTTTGATACAGGGTTAAAAATCATATCGAACGTCTCATCTTCAAATGGAAATGTCTTACTCATATCCCCTTTAACTAAGTCAATAGAATAGCCTTCTCTAGTGGACACCATTTTTTCTAATTCTAATTGCTTATCAGAGTAGTCAAAAACCGTAACTTCCGCATGTTGCGCTGCAAAGACTGGGCACTGCTGTCCTCCTCCGCTAGCAAGTCCCAATATTTTTGCTTTTTTAAATGGAATAAACCAGTTATGCGGAACAGGCTTACAAGGTGTCAAGTAGATATCAAAATTACCTTGAGTTGCATCTGCAAAATCTTGATGATTAATAGCTAATGACCATTCTCCTCCAGCTGAAGCCCATTCATCCCACATTTCGGAGTTGATTTTTGTATAATTAGATTTTTGCGCCATAGTTAATCCCCCTTTACCTTTTTACGTTCCATGTTTAATTTTACCATGTCACTAGAAGAATAGTTTAGATGTACTAATTAATTTGTTCTTTTTCAGATAATTAATCTGTACTGGAGAAGTACTTAATAGATATTTTTAAAAATAAAAAACACCCTTTTGAAAAATCAAAAGGGTGTTTGTATCTTAAATATAAAAGCTTGTATATAAACAAGGTACGAGTTTTATTTTTAATGGCTTGTCTCGAAGCTTTCAGCCATCATAAGGTCATTTTTGTAGGCAGCCATTGCGAGTTCATATCGCACCTTTTGGCTCGCTTCTACAAAATCAGCTTCCTTCACAAGGCCTGATAATGAATATTGGTGACCTTTAAAACCTACGTTCAGTTCAGTAATTTGATTGAATTGAAAGCTCTCTATAGGAATTCCATCCACATCTTTCAACAAATATTGACCATATTTGTTGTTACATATTTGTGCTACTTGCTCCATTACTTTGAAGGCATCGTCCGGGTTTTGCCTATAGTTGAGAATAAGACTTTCAT
This sequence comes from Priestia sp. TRN 1309, assembly GCF_050846875.1. Lineage (NCBI taxonomy): Bacteria > Bacillati > Bacillota > Bacilli > Caryophanales > Bacillaceae > Priestia > Priestia sp. TRN 1309. Next base: position 350,618 of record NZ_JBOZGM010000004.1, read on the forward strand.
TTACCCGGCGTCTTCCTCGGGTTCCGTTCTGAAGTTCCGTGATATTGCTATATGAGACGGTATAGAGGTAGCCGTCATATTGACGAATCTTTAAGTAGCGCATCGTAATTTCTTCTATTTTCCCTTGACGGTTTCCGTTGAGAATAACATAATCTCCGTGGTGGATCTGGCGTTCAAACAAGTAAGTCAGTCCCATTATATAATCACGGATGATATGCTGGAGGATTATTGCCAGGGCACTGGCTAACACTACCGAACTAGTGAGAATCTTTCCGAAGTCAAAGAAATGGCTAAGCACATAAATAAAGAAAAAAGCCAGCCCCAATACTCTTGTGACCTGATTAGAAAAGTGCATGAGCGTCTCTTCTCTTTTTTCATCTAAAAAGCTCGTTTTATCAAAGAAAAGCTTAATGAATTTGCGAATAAAATAAACGATAAGTACAATCAGCAGCCCTACCGTTAAAACCTTTACGGGAAACTGCTGGAAAAATTCAGTGAAAACCAACTTACCCACTCCTTATTTCTAACACTATACCAAAAAAATGTACGGAAAGACAAAAATCTTCTGTTCCTTACAAACCTTAATGATAATAGCACGGTTTCCTCAAAAAAAGAAGCATATTCTATGCTTCTTGAAGGTCGGTCATATTCGGCGACAGCCTTTCAAATTGTCTTCCATCCTTATATATCTTTTGAATGTTGGAGGCTTTCTAATAAAGACATTCCTATATGTTCATCCTTATTTCTACTTAGTCTATAATTAGCTAAAACGACGGAAGCAACTTTCTTTTCTTTATCAATCCCTAAAAATGAGCTGAAGCATCCTGTTCCACCGCCGTGCAATATCACATTATTGTTTTTCTTTAAAAGCAACCATCCAAGACCCATATCAAACTTCTTTGTTCCATTGGCGTATTTTTCATGACAAAAAGACAGATATGGTTTATCTTCATCCATATTTATTTTTGCGTATTTAAGTAAATCATCAGCGGTTGAGGATACTGCGCCCGCAGGTGATATAAAATTCCCCTTGTCCCACTGCCAGTTGCCACAATCATTATTTTTGCGGTCATAGCCATGTAGATTATCGTTTGAAGCGCCTAAACAAGTATCCTTTAGTCCAAGCTCATTAAGAAGAAAGTCATTCATAGTATCCCAATACCCCTTGCCCGATATCATTCCCAACACGTATCCAATAAGGGATATACCGAAATTGGAATACTTCCATGAATAATCTACTTCTTTTAATTTACTTTTTTCGATCAGCATCTTCATTTTGTTAAAATCCATATGTAACGGATTATTTTTATTCAAATCACTTCCGCCAAAAATCAAATTAAAAATTATTTTAAAATATTCCCGTTTATTTAAAGGTAAGCTTCCCGAATATCCAGAAGAGTGAGTAGCGAGGCGGAGCAATGTAGGATAATACGTGTCTTCCTTAAGTTCTTTTATGTACTTTCGTATAGAATCGTTTAGTGTCAACTTGTTTTCAGATATGTATTTTGATAGCAGCGATATAGTGAAAGTCTTAGTAATAGAACCAATTTCATAATGATATTTTTTGGATGAGTCAATTTCACCGCTTTCATTATAAATTTTGATAACATATTGGTTGTCCGTTAAATAGCCAACGGTTAATTTCAAATTCTTTTTTCCTCTACAGGTCTTGTTAATTAATCGTACTGTTTCATCACTGATTTCAAACATAATGAGTGCTCTCCCTTATCCTTTATTTCGAAAATCATTAAAAGGATTGATATGCTTCAAAGTAAAGTAGCCTATCAAATTTATTTTTATAAGTTCTTTTTTATATTATCAATTGCTTGAACTCTTCGACTTTCAAGCTCCCTTATCACTCTCAACTGTAATTCATTGTGATCTTCATCCATTTTGATGTTGCCTTCTTCTTCAAATCCATCATGTCCTTCCCCGTCAAAGCTATAAAGTTTCTTTAAAAGCTTCCACATTATTTCCAACTCTTCGGTTGAAAACTTTTTAAAAAGGTCTTCCAAAAAGAAAATTCCTTTTTCTGAAACAACAAGCAGCGCTTCTTTTCCCTCTTTGGTGATTTTTACGTTAACTGCACGTTTATCTTTACTGCTAGGAACCACGTCAACATACCCCTTCTTTTCCATAATGGTAATTAACTGCTTGACGCTTTGTTTTGTGGTTCCTAATTTTCTAGCAATATTATTTAACGTTGTTTCATCTTCAGGTAAATGAGCAATTGCCACCATCGCCATATGCTGTCTTGATGTTAAGAGCTCAAGAGACTGATCTCCTTTCACCTGGACTTTATTTGCCAGAGAAAATAAGGTAGCGTAAGTTTGCTGCATTAAAAAAAGATCTTTATAAATATCCATATTAACCCTCCATTTTAGACAATATATTGTCTAAAATAATAGTATATTTTGGTAATTAAGTCAATGTACTGTTTATTTTAATTTTGACTATTCTGTTACACTAAAGCAGGCAAAGAAATAGTGGCCTTTCGTAAGCAAAAGTTGTCCTTTCTATATCTAATTAGATATACTAAAAAGGCACTCTAATTTAATATCACTCTAAAAAATGTAAGAAAACCGATACGAAGTAAAGGAGAAAAAACATGAACCAACACACACAACCTTTAAACCCTATCGCCTTCCACCTTGGTCCACTTGAGGTCCATTGGTATGGAATTATTATAGGGATAGGAGCTTTTTTAGGCTTTTTGTTAGCCTCGAAAGAAGGAAAGAAACGAGGTATCTCTTCAGAAACCATCTCTGATTTACTTCTGCTAGCACTACCCATTGCTATCGTTACTGCTCGAATTTACTACGTACTTTTTGAATGGAGTTACTATAAAGACCACCCAGGCGAAATTATAGCAATTTGGCATGGAGGCATAGCTATTCACGGTGGAATTATTGGATCTGTATTAACAGCTATATGGTTTTGCAGAAAAAAGAATCTTTCTTTTTGGAAAATGGCTGATGTTTTAGCTCCTAGCTTATTATTAGGCCAAGCTATTGGCCGGTGGGGAAACTTTATGAATCAAGAAGCACATGGCGGACCTGTTACACGTCAGTTTTTAGAAACTTTACATTTACCTGATTTTATTATTAATCAAATGTATATCAATGGAACTTATTATCATCCTACATTCCTTTATGAATCCCTTTGGAACATAATAGGTGTTCTTGTCTTGATCGTACTAAGAAAATCTTTGTTAAAAAGAGGCGAAGTCTTTCTTACTTACCTACTATGGTATTCGATAGGACGATTTTTTATAGAGGGATTGCGTACAGATAGCTTAATGCTAACTTCTCATATCAGAATAGCTCAGCTCGTTTCTTTCCTTTGCGTGCTAGGCAGTTTGATCCTGCTATGGTATAGACGTAAAAAAGGCTTAGCAACTAGTAAGACTGTATCTCTCTCATAAGCACATATGTTTTTGTATGAATGATTTTTTAAAGAATTAAACGATAAAAACATACAAAAGGAGCAAATTGATTTTCAGTAACTCTGGAGATCAACTTGCTCTTTTTTTGTTTCATTTATTAATATTTTTAATCTTAATAATGATTTATCTGTATTTTACTAATAATAAAGTGTCTTTTATAGTTAAATCATACACTTCTTGTGTGAAGCCGCGCTTGATAAGAATTCATATTGGAGATGAAATGTATGATAAATATAAATAAAGCCCAAAAGCGGACTGTATTCTTACGAACAAATACCCGGACGTCATTTAATATTTCTTTATGGGCTGGAGGAATTGCTTTTACTTTTCTTTTTGCTTTACTTGCTTATGGATTAGCAAAAGTCCCGGGATTTAATCATATCGGTCCACTAGCCTGTTCAATTATAATGGCAGTCATTTATCGTCAAATTTGGGGATACCCTGAAAAAATAAGGTCTGGAATTGAATTTTCTTCTAAAAAGCTGTTACGTTATGCGATTGTTTTATATGGACTAAAGCTTAATATTGATGTTGTTATTCATCAAGGGCTAGGACTGCTACTTCGCGATGTGGGAACGGCTGTATTTGCGATTGTTTTAACAATTCTTCTAGCCAAATGGATGAAGGCTGATCGTGGTTTATCTCTTCTTTTAGGAATAGGAACAGGAATATGCGGTGCGGCAGCTATTGCAGCTGTTTCTCCGATTGTAAAAGCAAAAGAAGAAGATACAGCTATTGGAGCTGGTGTTATCGCTTTAGTGGGAACTCTATTTGCCATTGGATATACCATTTTAAGACCTTATATACATTTAACGAATATCCAATATGGAATTTGGTCAGGCGTTGGTCTCCATGAAATTGCCCATGTAGCTCTAGCTGCAGCACCGGCTGGACGCGACGCCCTAGCTATTGGCCTGTTGGCTAAGTTAGGCAGAGTGCTTTTACTTGTGCCATTAAGCTTTATCTTAATGTACTGGATGAAGCGAACAGGAAAAATGGAAAAGGATACGAAGATTGAATTTCCTTGGTTTTTAATAGGTTTTATCATCATGAGTATTTTTGGGAGTTATGTTGTTGGTAAGCACCTTATCATACCTAAAACGATCATGAATGATATTTCAACTCTAACCACGTTTCTTTTAACAATGGCTATGGTCGGCTTAGGGTTAAATGTAAGTATGAAGGCTCTTCGAACAAAAGCATTAAAGCCGTTGATTGCGATGTTTATTATCTCTATACTCTTATCATTTCTTACGTTTTGGACGATGTAAAGACCAGTAAATTAAAATGATTAAGTAACAGCTAATACTTCGTATACAACTGTTAATGTGAAAAAAGTCTTTTATTTCTCAGGTTTTAAATATCTTTCCAAATTTATGGATTAATTATAGAGAAATCTAAACCTATATTAGATACTAATGGCAGTTCCTCTCCTTAATAAACGGTTTCAATTAAAAAACACCCTTTATTGCAGTAAGTAGTGATGTAATAAAGGGTGTGTTTGTATATACTAGGGGTTGTAGTGCTGAACTTGGTGTTGTTTTAAGAGCATCAAGCGGATAAAAATCCGAAGCATCTCCTACCATGAAATACAGTAAAGCAGAGAAACATTTAGAAAATACATTGACGCCTCTGAATCAGTCATGGTATAAACACAATAGGAGAGTTTAGCACTTAAAAGCATAAAAGCGATAAAGTTTAAAACAGTATTTATATAAATAGAATACATAGGAGGAAACAACTACCATGGGACATAATAGCAAAATTATAGACTGTACCATTCGTGACGGAGGTTTAATTAATAATTGGGATTTTAGCGTTGAATTTGTGCAAGACTTATATAACGGCCTAAGCGCAGCCGGCGTTGAATACATGGAGATCGGTTATAAAAATTCACCTAAGCTTCTTCAAGCAACTGAGCCCAACCCATGGAGATTTCTTGACGATAACTTTCTCAAAGAAATTATTCCTGAGAAAAAGTTCACGAAGCTATCTGCCTTAGTAGATATTGGGCGTGTAGATCCAAATGACATCTTGCCGCGTGAACAAAGTATGTTAGATATGATTCGAGTGGCATGCTATATTCGCGAAGTAGATAAAGGCTTAGAGCTTATAAAAATATTTCACGATTTAGGCTATGAAACTTCACTTAACATCATGGCACTATCTAGCGTACCGGAAAATCAGCTTATTGAAGCATTTGAAATGGTAAAGAAAAGCCCAGTAGATGTTGTATATATTGTTGACTCCTTTGGAAGCCTAGACCCTGCCGATATCGAGCATCAAGTGAAAAAGTTCCAAGCCATGATTCCTAGCAAACAGCTTGGGATCCATACCCATAACAACATGCAACTAGCTTTTGCTAATACATTAACTGCGATGCGTAATGGCGTTACATTCCTTGATTCATCTGTTTATGGTATGGGCCGTGCAGCTGGTAACTGTAACACAGAGCTGCTTGTTAGCTACATACCAAAACCAAGCTATGAGATGAAGCCGATTCTTGGCGTAATTGAAAAGCATATGCTTGAAATGCGTCAAAAGTGGGAATGGGGCTATATCATTCCTTACATGATTTCTGGTGTGCTGAATGAACATCCACGTGTTGCTATGGCTTACCGTGATAGCGAGGATCGTGACAAATTCGTAGATTTTTATGACAAAGTAACGTCTCCAGAAGTTACTACGTCTCCAGCATCAAAATAAGTTAAAATACTAAAAGTACCTCTGTTAACCGGGGTACTTTTTTGTTTTCGTACAAAAAGCCCATGATTGTATAGCATATCCTTAAACTTTGATACCCTCGATCTCGACAATTAACTAAATGTAAACAGTCGTGCTCTTCTTAAACTATTATTTATGTATATAAACCGGCGTTCCAATAGGAACTGCAGAGGAAAGTTCTAGAATATCTTCATTATCCATTCTGACACATCCATGTGACATATCTCTGCCAATAGAAGCTGGATCATTGGTCCCGTGTATTCCATATGTAGGCTTTGACAGTCCCATCCATAAGGGGCCAAATACAGCTGGAGGAGTAGTATCTTTATTAATGATTTTAAATTTTCCAGTTGGAGTTGGAGTAATCATTTTCCCTACAGCAATAGGATATGTCTTTACTAATTTAGCTCCATCATATAGTTTTAATTGATGCTGCTTTATTGAGACATCTATCCTTTTTGCCATAGAAGAACCCCCCACCCTCTTATAATTTACTATACATGAAATTTTCTGGATTGATCCATAATGACTGCTGCTATTTATACCGTTCTAATAGTGAAAAATTTCTTTAAAAGCCAAGGCCCTGGCGTAAATCCAAGTGTTAATTGCCAAGCTCCTATTGCTTGCAAGCCGAATTGACGAACTAACACCATTTTTTCACTCATGCTTCTTACATCTTCAAACCATACTTCATGCATCTGCCCCGCTTGATCTTTATATCGAAAAAATGGGGATTTGTACTCCTTTGAATATTGGATGGGCGACTGATATCTCATCGCTGTTTTAATCGCATTTTGATTTGATATAGCAGATGCTACTGTCCCAGGCCTGTAAGGAATTGACCAGTTATATCCATACAAAGGAACGCCAATGATGAGTTTTCTTCGCGGAACACTTTTTATCGCAAATTCTACTGTTCTCTTTACTTCAGTAATAGGTGCAACAGGACCAGGGTCGCTGCCTGCATGGTGCCAGTCATATGCCATTATGAACATAAAGTTAACAACCGCACCTATTCCTCCGTAATCATATCCTTTTAACCAAGGGATATCTTCGCTTGTCTTGGCTGGAACCGCTATTGTCAGCACATAGTCTGCAGGTTTTAAACGTTCACTCAGTTGACGTAAAAATCCGGTAAAAAGGTCTCTGTCTTCGGTCTTCACACGTTCAAAATCAATATTTACCCCTCCGTATCCTTTTCTAGATACTAAATCAAAGATATTATCGACAAGATTTTTTCGTGCCGGAGGATTATTTAAAACTTGATGGGCAAGATCAGAACTAAATCCTTCAGAAGTTAGATTAGTAATCGTAACTAACGGTGTAACTCGGTTTTTCCAAGTCGTTTCAATCGCTACTAAATCGTTTAAATTATTTATAATATCTCCATTGCTGCCAAAATGATATTCAAAGATAGAAATGGAAGAGGAATACGTTGCAAAATCACTGATTAACTCGCGATCTGCTTCTGGGTTTCGAACGGCATAATATTCTAGTGTCCCTGCAATATAGTCTGATATGTTAGGAATGTTTATTTTCATTCCGACTTGCAAGTAGTTATACGAGACTGAAGGATTGGCCCTTTTCAATTGCTCCAAGGACACGTACGCTTTTTTAGCAATACCTTTCATCGTATCACCAGGTTGAACTGTGTATACATATAGGGCTATGAGCAAGGCTTGACCTGGAACAATATTTGCTTCTTCTAACCCATTCACGCTCCTAAGCTGTGCAACGGAATAACCATATCTTCTGCTTATTGAAGATAACGTATCACCAGGCTGAACTATATGAACAAACATGTTTTCTCCTCCTATGTACTCTTTATCTATTTACGTTTTATTCCGCACCAAGTTTAAAAAAGCCATTCAATAAATGTATATGAGTATTGTTTGTTTATATAACTGAGTTAAGTAAGGGGTAACCTCTTTACACACTCTCCCTCTATTACGTCCCTAATACGGGTAGAAATGTTCCAGAGATGATCTCAAAATCTATGTATCATAAATGTATGTTTTTGGTGTACTTGAAACAGGCTGTTTTTTGTCAGATAGGATTATATTAAGAAATAAAAAGAGCAAGCTCTCTATCATGAGAGCTTGCTCCTTCCATTTAACGATTAAATGGAATTGCTCATAATTTCCCACACCTTTTTCTCATGTTTTTAAGCCTCTTGTGATTACTGCAGAGAAAAATTTTTGTCCTACGGCTAAGAGTTAATAGAGGAGAAGCACATGCTGAAGGCACCAACTCAAGCATGTGAAATATCTTAACCGTATCCTAGAGCAGGATCATCAGGGGATGATATTTTTAGAAGCTATCTCCTATTTAATAAAGGAGTTTTTTGTAAAGAGGAAGTCAGTTCTTTCTTAACCTTTTACCTTGTGTTTCTTTTATTTATTTCTTTTTTTCCATTTTATAACCTCGATGTTAACGCCATGATCTTCTTGAGATGATATGGTGAATTCGTCCATTAATTTTTTTACCCCTGATAAACCAACGCCTAATCCCCCTGACGTTGTATAGCCACTTTCTAGCGCTTGTTGAATATTTTTAATGCCTGGTCCTTTATCTATAGCTATTATTTTGAGTCCTATTTCAAGTTGATTCTCTATTATTTCCATTATAATTTTTCCCGTCGTGGCATATTTATATATATTTCTGGACAATTCTGAAATAGTCGTAATAATTCGGGCTTGATCAAGTGTGCTGAAGCCTAAGCAGTTAGAGAACATCCGTCCTTTCTGACGCGCTTCTACTATATCCACTTCAGTGTGTATCTCAACAGTTAAAGGTTCCTTTCCTTCATCCGATTGAAATAGCATCATTATCACCACTTTCTTTATTTTAATAGGAGGGGAAAAACAATAGGCCAAAAAGAAAGGTTAGATAACCTTTCTTTTTGGCCTACATCTAGTTCAGTGCCTAGCTTATCAGTGCCGTTATGAAGTTGGGTTTAAAATCAGAAGAATTGTACTTTTATCTTTATGAAAATCCCATGCGACTAGTATATCTGTTACCTTTGAATCTAAAATTACTTCTAATGATTGGCTATGCTCATGAAGTAGCCTTTTTTCGAGATTTCTTTTAGCCAATGTAAGGTTTTCTTCAAACCCTAATTGAACTAATTCTTTCTCTACATTTACCATAATACCTTCCCTGATTATAAGGAGTGTTCTCTGATCTAATAAATAAGAAGAAACATCTTGAGGAAGTTTTTCTGCTTTTTGAGTCACTTCCTCAACTTCTTTATGCAGCAATTTCTGATTTTTATAGGAATGGTTGACTATGTTATTTTTATCAGAATGGATCATGATAAACATGCCAGACTGCAGCTCTAAATTCCAATCATAATAAAATTCTTCAATATCTAAATGTATATTTAATTGGATATATCCTTTTATCTCTTCAATTAAAGTCTCCATCAACAAATCACGTGTTTTTTGAACATAGATAACTTGTCCCTTGTCTAGCAAAGCCTTTTCTAAAGGTAATAAAAAGGCTTTAAAATAAACGGTTATAAAAGGAGGAGAAATGACGGTGAATACACCTCCAGGACCTCTTCCAAAATTTTCACGAAGTAACCTTCCCATATAACTACTTAATTCTTTTTCCAGTTTCGTTTTATCCATAGATGGTGCACCTAGTTTCTAGTTTCATAAGGTATACTATTCGTGATGTTTTATGAAAACTCCTTCTTCATCATAAGATCATTTTAGGTAATAAGAATTCACTTTCTATAAAATGTAAACTAGTCATACTAGTACATTTTTAATAGATTGGTTTCTGTTTACCTTTGTATTTTCTATGTTTAAAGATTCTTCTTTTATTTGAAATTCCAATTTTACTTCCGTAGATAATGGTACTTAAAAGTATTATATCCTTGCTAATTTCTTCTTTGTAAAATTCATTGTCATACTTTTTGTAATCCTGCAACAATCGACGAAGCTCTTTTATAAACAATACAATCTCATGATTATCAGCCATACCGACCAAATCCTTTCTGTTGGCACATCCTATTTTCAGATGCTATTTTAGGGGATTATTCCGTTACAAAAGGACTTACTCTTTTGAAACAACAAAAATAAGCCGAAAAAGAAAAGGTATGAGCTTTTCTTCCTCGGCTTATGTTTGGCACAATGTGTCCAATTCATTACTGCCTCATTAATTTTTTGGTTTTAAGATAAGAGTAATAATGCTATTATCCTTTTCAAAATCCCAATCCACAAAAATATCAAGAATGTCTGCATTTAATATCTCATCATAGTCATCGTTTTGTCGTAAGATTCCTTTTTCCAAAGGGCGTTTAGAGATGCGTAAGGTGTCATCAAAACCCAACGAAATTAGCTGCTTTTCAATAGCCACCAGTATTCCTTCTCTTACGATGACCAATGTACGATCACTTAATTTATACGAAGAGATTTTCTCAGGCCCTTTTTGTGCAATTTCACTCATCTTTATAATCCGATCATGAATTGCTTGTTTTCCTGGGTAAGGGTCACCCTCAGTCAAATCGGCTTTCAAATCGTCCAGACAAACTCCCACAAAAATTCCGGAGTGATGATCTAAATTCCAATCATAATATAAGTGCTGGATGTCAAGGTCTGTAATCCCTTTAATTTGACCAGTGATTTGAGGTTCAAGAGTCTTTACCAAAAGCTCTCTTGTAGTCATAACCTGAAGTTCTTCATTCTGGTTTAACAGTACTTGTTCCATCGGCGATACAAAGCCACTGACATAAATAACAACATAAGGTTCATAAATCGTAACATGAACAGCCTCGGGGCCTTTTCCAAAGTTATCTCGTAACAATTTGCCCAAGTTATTCGCCAATTTTGTTTGCTGAGCCTTAATATCCATATTTCTTCATCCTTTATTAAGAAAGAAGCATCATATCTTCTTTCCATCATTTTATTGTACCATTACGAACGAATAATTTAAATATGCAGAATAAATAAAAAATAATTTGTTACTTCATGTTTAACCGAATTATAAACGTTCAAAACCTCTTCTTTCTATTGCTTGGTACGTATTTTGAATGTCACCGAAAAATACGAATCCGTTGGATTCGTACTGATGTTTTCAATGAAGTGAGTTATAGCATGTAGTCAAATTATTGTTGGGGAAATATAGCTTTATCTTTTAATTGATGCATCGCAGGGACATATTAAAAAATAAACAGAGGTGGTGCAGCATGAAAGAGAAAAAAAAGCCACTTATTTTACGCAAGTGGCTCTTTGCTATGTGGATTGAATTCACTTGAACCTCTAATAAATAATGGGAAAACGTAATCTATAATCGATTTAGATTATTCTTTGACTAATTTAACAAGCATATGAGCAAGATGATGTTGTTCTTCCTCGTTTCCAACTTTCCATAACTCATGTAACAAGTATTGCTCTTCATTTTGTGGCTCCTCATGGGTTGCGAGATAGTCAGCTATTTTTTTAGCTGCTAGAGCTAGTTGATTATCATTTAACCCTAGTTTCTCACCTTTTGTGACTTTATCCCCTAAGTAACTTTTAAATTCGTTAAAACTGGAAAGGATGTTGTCTTTCTTCTCTTGACTCATTTCATTTAGTTTATCCTCTACTTTATTCTCAACGGTTTCAGTATTATTGTTCATTTTTCATTCTCCTTCCAATTAGGTATCAATGTTCTTATATGGTAAATCCCCCATTTACAGGTATATAAACATTTCGCAGCCTATTCATATATTAAGTAGAATAATAGTAAACCTTGAATAAAACTCGAGTATTTGTAATAAAGTTTAGTGAAACACCTTTTTGATAACAGGATGTATTTCTTAGGATGTTAACAACCTAGGTTAGTTCCACAAAACTTAACGGGTTATTTAGATGAGGAACGGAGTGAATACAAATGAGTTTAGCTACTTATATAGGTTCGAACGTAGAATTACCTATTAATAAGGAATTAGATAATTTAGTTACTATTGGGAATTGCTTTTCAGATGAAAGAAATCGATTGAACATAAAGAAACACCAATTTACTACCCTTTATGTTTATGAAGTTGCAAGTGACTGGGGAATTGAGATTACGGAATATATGAATAAGAGCAGGCGCAAAGAATCAAAAGAGAAACTAATTGCACTATGCAAATTGATGGACCGCTATCTTAAGTCAGGAGACTTTTTTGAATTGTATAGTTGTTGGGTAGGAGAAGAAGCTGAAGAACCAGAGAGGAAATTAACGTTAAACATCCATTACTTTGACATCGACGACATTGACATGCCAGAAAAAACATTAGTTAGAATTGAAAAATGAGTTTGCCCTATTATTATGGTGAAATTACCCTTATATAGTATACATAAAAACAGAAAAACTCCCCTAATACCTTAAGGGAGTTTTTCTGTTTAGTTAAATATTAAGGGTGTAATTGCTTGTTACTTACATATCATTTAATATTTTTGTAGATATTTATTATAACCTATCAAATGATTTCGGGAAAGCAAAAAATGAAAGCGATTACTTTTAATTCAAAATAATAGATGAAATATAACTGTCTTTTTATGAGATGTATTTTGGTTCTGGAAAAATACAGTGCTTAAGCTTACATGCTCTAAATTTCTCCTCATCTATTAATAGATAAGGGGGAATTTTTATTCTTTATCGTTTCCTGGCACAGCATTAGAAACTATAGAAGTGTCTCCAGTATAATACTTATGGGGATAAGGATCAGAAGGCTTTGTTGCAAACTCTTTCTCAAGATCAGCTAATTCCTCTGATACCTGTTCTAAATCATTTGATTGATTATCACTCATATAAAACTCCTCCTTTTAATTAAACAATGTTCATCGCGCATTAAGGATACGTTTTTTCATAATGTGGATATACATGCTGTTTTTATTCTATACTTTCCTGTGCCTTTTCTTCATTTAGTATATATTTCAAATTAATATTTATTACTTTTTATAGGAAATTTCATTAGTCAATTATCTACCGCACCCATTCTTTTTTGTTTTATACTTTCGCTTCCTCTAGGGTTTCTTACCTATACACTAACTAATCTGCTTCTTCTGATTATCCAGCCAAGTGAACTTATTATTTTTCCTTTTACAACCGGAATATTGGGAATGGGCATAGGCGCTGCTTTTTACATTTTTAACAAGAGATTGTACATTGTTATAAGTGGCGCCACTCTATTAACTGTTGGGATTATTACCTTATTGTACGGTTTCAAATTCCCAATACTAGGTCCTGCGATTCCCAATAATTTTTCTCTTTCTACTACTGGTTTAATTTTTGTATTTACTTTCCTTTATAGTTGGATTTGGGTTGAGCTCAGCTTAGCTTATTTAAAAAAATTAAAAACATTTATTTCCTAGTGAATCTACAGACTAATCTCTTAACAGAGATAACTCGTTAAAATAATGGAGAAATCGCAATCAGCTTTTTAGAAGAACGTCAATTAGGATAATCTCATCTGCATTTTTTAAGGCTCTTTTTATTATATTTTCAAATTCGACTAAACTATTTGCCCGTTCTCCTTTAATTCCAAAGCTAGCTGCCAATTGGACAAAATTTGGGTTTGTAAAAGTTACTCCATAGCTCTTACCAAACTTTTTGTTCATCATTTCCTGCTCTATTTTTAATGTAGAGTCGTTTAAGACAATAATAATGAATGAAAGCCCTAAGCGCTTTGCCGTCTCTATTTCTGCAAAATTCATTAAAGCTCCTCCATCTCCAGTAATACAAATAACTGAATCATTAGGGCAGGCTAGTTTAGCTCCAATTGAGCCTGGTAAAGCAATACCCATGGAAGCTAGACCATTTGATATAATGAACTTGTTAGCGTTTTTGGGTTGATAAGTTCGAGCTATAGATACTTTATGAGCTCCCACATCTGAAATCACAATTGTTTCCTCTGAAGAGAGCTTATCGATACTATGCAAGATATTCTCAATTGTAAAATGAAGTAAATTGCTGTCTATCTTTTTCTCTTCAATATGATAGGATTGCTTAATTTGTTTCTGGAGATTACCAGAAGGAATCCACGGTTTAGAAGGAATATCGAGCTGATTGAATACCCGTAAAGTCTGCTTTATATCTCCAACCAATTCAGCTTCTACTGGATAATATTCATCTATTTCTGCTGGTAAGGTATCTATATGTAAAATTGGTGTTTTTTCCGTGTTCCATTCTTTGGGTAGCTTCTCGACAAAATCAAACCCAATTACAATAAGCAGATCAGCTTCCTTTAAGCCTGCGAGCACTTCATCTTTCTCATTAAATCCAAACGTAAAGAAATTTTGTGGATGATCTTTAGATAACACACCTTTAGCCATATAACTATGGGTAACCGGTGATTGAAGACGTTCAATAAATAGTTGAAGCTCATCCACGGCTTCCTGTCTAACAACGCCGTTACCGATAATAACAAAAGGTCTCTCATACTGCCTAATAAGAGTATTGGCAGCCTGAATTGACTCCATGATAGGTATACTTACGGGTATAGATGTAGGTGAAATAGGTTTGATGGGAACGATTTGAGTTGCTAATTCTTCTGGCAATTCTACTACTATGGGTCCTGGCTTTTCCATTTGTGCAATTTTAAATGCTTTTCGAATAATCTCAGGAAGCGTTTGTGCATCTTTTATTTGAACACGCCACTTCGTTGCTGGTTCTACCATTTTAATAATGTCCATATATTGATGTGACTCTTTATGCTGTCTCCCCAAAACAGCCTGTCCCGTTAATGCTAAAACAGGAGAGTGGTCTAGTTTTGCACTAGATATACCTGTCAATAAATTAGTAGCTCCTGGTCCTAATGTTGATAAACATACCCCTACTTTGTTTGTTAACCTTCCGTATACATCTGCCATGAAAGCAGCTCCTTGTTCATGCCGCACATTCACGAATTGAATCTGTTTAGAGTTGGATAAAGAATCAATAAAATCCAACGTCTCTTTACCAGGTATTCCGAAAATATATTCAACTCCCTCATTTTCTAAACATTGAACAAGTGTATCCGTCACTTTCATATTGTTCGACCTCTCTTTAGATAGTATTCTGACAAGCTTATGTGAAAGAAATAGCTCATTAATTCTTATCTCGTCTTTTCTCGTTTTAACTAACCGAAACCCTAAATATATGGAATGAAATCATACTCACTAACTATTGTTTATAGTGTTACCATTAGGTTCTTATGTTAAATACATTTTTTAGAGAATGTATAAATAATTGGATGAGTCAACCTTTCATCCGTGTGAACTGATTGGGAGTGTGACAATACTCTATAAAGAATTATTATTAGAAAGTAACATTTTAAGGAATGTAAAAAATCCCATATACAAATAATAAGCCGAATACTCGCATAAATTGGAAGGAGCGGCTTTTATGAAAAGATTATTATGGGTAGGATTTATTGTGTTATTTTCGCTAAACATGCTGGTTGAACCAAGTAGTGCTCGTGCTGAAGCACCAGAACATCGTGTTAGTCAATCTCAGGTAACGTTTGAAAATGAATTCAGAAGACTTTGGATGGATCATGTATTGTGGACAAGTAATTATATTACAAGTGCAACAACAGCAGGATCAGAAGACCAAAAACAGGTGTTGGCAAGGTTATTAAAAAATCAGGAAGATATCGGGAATGCTGTGAAGCCGATATACGGAGAAAAAGCTGGGAACAAACTTACGGCTTTGCTTAAGGAACATATTGTGATTGCCGGCAAGATTGTAGATGCAGCTAAAACGGGAAAGAAAGCCTTGGTGAATCAATTAAACAAAGAATGGTATCGAAATGCTGATGATATAGCAGCGTTCCTTAGCCAGGCTAACCCTTATTTAAAAAATGAAGACTTAAAAAAATTACTGTATATGCATCTAAAATTGGTGACAAATGATTTATCTGCAAGCTTAGAAAAAGATTGGGAAGCAAGAATCGTTGCAATTGATGAAGGAATCTCACATATCGTCTTAATGGCAGATACTATATCTGCGGGAGTTGTGAAACAGTTTCCAGAGAAATTTAATAAATAATCTTAATAATCGCCAATAGAATGCTGGAGATTATTTGAAATTCCTTCATAAGAAACTGCACCTGTAAGAACTCTTTTGATTGATGCCTCTAGGAGACCTTATGTTCACTAAAAAGGTACATGTAGATATTCTGCATAAATCGTCATACCAAAAAAAGGTTTATTAAACTTAAACACTGGGTATTATCAAATCAAGACGATGTGTTAAGAGTACCGCCCGTGCATAGGGTGTGTCCTTCTCTATTCTATAAAAAATGGCGCCTCCAACGGCGTCATTTTTTATTTGTAAACAAGTTTAAGGATGCTTCATGCGAAGGTTGGATTTATATCAAAAGGTACATAGATTCTTATCTAATAGAATCTATTTTTACACCACTATTCAAAAAGATTTTGAGTGAACTTCCCTTTCTTTTGGGCAGACGGGTCCCCGTGTGCTCTCTCATCTAATTTAGTTCATATTTATGAATAAAATGCCCATAATGAGTATGTGGGCATTGGTTGATCTTTGACTTCTATCATTTCGATGTTTAGAAGATCACTTATAAATATTTTGAGGTTTTTGCATATGAACCTCATTATGATGTAGATCGTCATACCCCAATCACCTTTTTAGTGAAGTGAGTATTGATAAAGAAAGTTAGAAAGATCACATTAATTTAAGTTTAAGATGTCTCTATTGGGATAATATAATAAATAAGCTAGATTTAATGATAATCTGGTTTATTTTCTACATTCTAGGAGGCAACAAAAAATGGAACACGGTAAAGTGAAATGGTTTAATGCTGACAAAGGTTTTGGATTTATCGAGCGTGAAGGTGGAGAAGATGTATTTGTTCACTTCTCAGCTATTCAAGGTGAAGGCTTTAAATCCTTGGATGAAGGTCAAGAAGTGACTTTTGATATCGAACAGGGGCAACGCGGACCACAAGCGACAAACGTAAATAAAGCATAAAAACCATACTAAAAAGCAGACTCTATTTTCAGAGTCTGTTTTTATTTAAAAAGATTTTTATATCAAAACTTATTTATCAATAATTATAGTTCGTGTTTTTTTAATTCTTCTTCAAAGAAAAAGGTACTTGGATATTTGTCGACTGTATAAGAGTATCTTTTCATGTTTTTTACATAATGATTTTTTAAGATTGTTACTGATTCATTCGATACTCTTATAGTTACTATTTCTCCATTACTAAATATTTTCTCACTCATAGCCCTTATCCTTTTTTGCACCTGTGTAAATTACATACAAAATAATAAGCGTATTAAGAAACCTGCTGTTTTTGTGTATATAAAATTTTTCATAAAATTGATATCTTGGGCATAATACAGGATAGACACTTGGTAGAGGGGCGATTATTTGAGGCTGAAGGATGGAAACTTTTATACAGATAGTAGAACCAATAAGGTATATAGATTAAATGAAGATGACAAGGGAAGCTGGTACCTGAGTACACGTGATGATGAAGATCATCATCAAATGTCAAAAACCTCGGGGCGTAACATGATGAAATTGATAAAGAGTTTTTATACCAAAGTGAACGACAGTTGAAAATTTATCACTCTGCAAAACAACATAAAAAAATAAAGCTAGCTTAACCCAGCTAGCTTTATTTTTAGTTTATAGAGCTAGTTATCATAATGTTTTTTTAGGAATTAAGCAACGATACGAACAAAAATTTTTAACCTGGCCGTTGGCAATCACCTATTATTTAATTTCGATTGCAGAAGCCTTGTTGTCCCAATCCGACGCCATAATACCATTTCTATATTGTTTTTTGAAAAATCATCTATAATTGATATTGTTTTAATCTCATATTGAGATATATAATAAAAATAAGAAAAAAGAAAACGCTCTCTAAATTTAAATACATTGTTACTTTTCAAACTATAAGGAGGATTTAAAATGAGCCAAGTGGAAAGAAATTCTAAAGTGCAGAAATTAGTTGAGTATAAAAAATTCAATGAAGAAGAAGTTTTAAAAATGACAGATCCGCAGGTTGAATATTATCACTGGCTCTATTTTGATGATTCCGCTTATGATTATATGTAACTCAACTATAAAATAAGAAAAAAGCACAAAAACGTTTGGTTCCAACGGGTTTGTGCTTTTTTCGTTTCTTTAATTATACGATTACTCGTTTTCAATACCTTTTCCTGTGACAACAAAGTGAGGGCTGTCTTCCTTTCGGTTGAAAAGTCTCCAGAACTCACTATACTCATCGTCTTCTGACGTATCCGGAAATCCCTCCACTAAATAACCTTGAGATAAAAAGATCTTTAGCCCTCCTACTTCATCCGAGTCAACTCTTTCAACAATCGTGTGTTCGTTTATACCTTCTATAAAAGATTCAATTCGTTCATCGAATCGATTATTTCCCTGGACATCCCATTCAAAGTACTCATTTTCATCATCCAATCCTGTTCTTGGAGAATAGAAATCCCGTGAGGCTACTACAATTTTATTACCTTTGACAATACGCCATGAACATTGAATATGTAAAGCGTATTCAGCTACCTCTTCCGTTTTCCCCCTTCTGGTTACTAAAATTTTTTCTCCAAATCCTAGCCAAAACAAATTTGAGGCTCTCCCCGCGCATCTTACATTTAAGCCCACTAATTTGTCTAATTTTGATATAGTTGCTTTTCTCATGCTTTTCTCCTTTTATTTGCAGCTAAAGCTCACTTTTACTGCTCAAATTAATACCTGGTATATTCATACTAAACATAAGCTACATAAAAAAGCTCTTTGTGAAAACACCGTCTGTTTATTTCTGCTTTTTCCCTTCTCTTACTTCGCTGATTGTCTTTATAAACTCACGCTCAGTTACTCCTAGATAGGAGTCGGAACGACGAACATATACAATCCTAAGGTTTCTATAAGGCCCAGGTATTGAAAAGAGCTGTACTAACCCTTCCCTCTCATATCTCTCCGCTAATGACCGGGCTATAAGTGTCACACCAAGACCAGAAACTACTGTCCCCATAATCGTTTCAAGTGTAGCAAATTCCATAATTTTCGGCGATACGATTTGTTCGTCTTTTAACCATTGCTGTAGTCTTTCTCTATATTGGCAGCCTTCATTAAATAAAATGAATGGTAGGTGCAGTAACTCTCTGGCAGACTGAATCTGCTTCTTCCCTTTTTCATTTGCACTGCATACAAGTACAATTTCTTCATCAAAAGCCGGAATTTGATCAAGCATTGACACATTTACTGGTTCTGCTACAAATGCCCCGTCTAGCTGGAACTTAAGAACTTTCTCTATTAATTGTGTACTTACTCCTGATACTAGAGAAATATCCACATTTTTGTGCTTATTATGATAGGAAGAAATGATTTCAGGAAAGCCTACTACCGTTTCAACTAATCCAATACATAATGATCCAACAAGGTTACGCTCATCTTGAAATGCTTTCTGTATTTCATCCATTAGCCTCATCATTTGTTCTCCGTACGTTAAAAGTTTTCGACCTTCTACATTTAATGTCATTCCGCGTCTGTGACGATGAAACAATGGGTGTCCAATTTTTCGTTCAAGAGATCGAATACGTGCTGTTACATTTGGTTGGACGTAACCTAGCTTATCAGCAGCAAGACTTACACTTCCGTATTCTGCCACAGCTATAAATATACGTATATCTTCTACTTCCATAAACATCCTCCTTTCTACTTACGTTCATTCATTTAGGTATTAATGATAATGATATCTACAATCATTTATCATTATTTTACAAGATATCAAGCTCTAGATAAAATAATGACATCCGAGTGCTACTGCAATTATTTAGTAGCCATTACGTAAAGTTCTTAAAATGAGGTGACTAAAAGGAGGAAATCTGATTGTTTTATTTACTATTGTTTCTTGCCATCATCTCGGAGGTAATCGCAGTATTTTTTCTTAATCTTACAAATGGATTCACAAACTTTGTTCCGACTGTTTTAGCCATACTATTTTATTGTTCTTCGATTGCTGCTTATATGGTCCTTAACGCCAAAGGTGAAGTAGGAGTAGCAAGTGCTTTATATGCAGGAGGAGCAACCGTACTTGTTGTTGTCACAGGTATTATTTTTTTTGATGAAACTATTTCCTTATCTAAAATCTTAGGAGTTTCTCTTATCGTAATTGGTGCAGTTTCTCTTAACATTAAAGGAAGTTCTAAAGAAAGAAGGGCAGCATAATGGGATACGTATTTTTAACGATTGGCTTAGTTTTAGGCATTGCAGGGCAAATGTGTGTAAAACTATCTAAAGGCTTTAAACAAACTTTTCCCACGATAGGTGCATTCTTATTGTTCATTGCTTGTATTTATTTCATTTCTCTAACAACACACTATTTTGAAATGGGTATTGTTTTTGCTATATGGGCAGGGCTAACGATTGCTAGTACAACGCTGTTAGGTATTTATATATTTAAAGAATCAAAAAACAAAAGAAAGATTATCTCCGTTACTCTTATTATTACAGGGGTTATTATACTGAAAGCTTTCTAATAAAAATAAGATAAATAAGGCCCTTACTTAACTTATAAGTAAGGGCACCATAGAAGGAGTTAAAAACAAGGAGGTATTGGTCATCGACCGTCCATTGCTATAGTTGGTTATTGGTAAATAGTAACGGTGTAATGGGTCATTGGATTATTGGTTTTATCACTTGCCATCACAATAGTACTTTGAGTACACTAAACATTCTCCTTCTATGCCTTGAAGGGAGTCTCACCTCTTCAAGGATTAAAAATATTTATCTCCATCAAACTCTAACTCTATTTGATAGTTTTTAGCGTTAATTAAATTCGATAATCTATTTGCTTTCTTTTCAACCTCTAGCCCTCTTAGACGATATTCTTCAGGATCAAATGTAGCCACTTTAATAATGGATACCCCTTCTCCATAGTAAGGATATTCTTCTTTAGACGATGATCCAAACTCTTTGTATTTTCTTGCTTTGGCACGTAATTGAGTGGCATATTCAATCGCTTCTACAATTGTTAGTTTGTGTTCGTTATAAGTAATATTATTTTGAATATTGGCTTGATACATTAATTTATCAAGTAGACGTAAATCCTTTCGAATATCCTCTAAATCCTGTTCAACATGAGCTAGTGATCGAGCCTGAGGAGGAATCTTCTCCCCTTTTTCAATCTCTACAAATGCAACACGGTCCATCTCTTCTTCTAATTCGTGTATTCGTTTTGATAATACACTTTTCAATTTCACAGCCTCTGCTAGAGAAATTTTAGACATAGATCAAAGCTCCTTTATTCATAAACTTAATTTTTACTATTTTATTGTTCTAATACCTTCTCATAACAAGGAGGTGTTGTGCCACTTCCGCCATACCCTGAGACACTGGTGCGATCTACTTTATAAGACATTATATAGCGTCCTTTTTGTTTACCTTTAGTCCAGTTTTCTTCAAACGTCACTAGATAAAACTCGTTATTTAATTTTTTAGCACGAGTTGTTCTTTCGATTTGATACCCTCTAAAAGTTCCTCTCCATGTTCCAACTTTAGCAGGAAATAAATCAATATCTGTTCCTTCACCACTTGCCGCAAACTCTATTGCACCTTCTTGGGTAAATGGCGGAAGGCTAGGTGATAGCGCTTCGAATATACTCCAACTGAGAAGTAAAAGAATAAGAGGTATGATTAGCAATACTTTTGTACTTTTTTCCCTGTCAATTCTTCTTTCTACCCACCAATCTATACATGCATATAACATAGCAGCTGCCATCCCGTAATAAGCCAAATATGTATCTTGAAAAAACAAACCGTTAATTAAACCTAATATGCCATGGAAGAAGACAAATAGCCACCTCATGTTGGGAAGCCATTTCTTTCGAATAGCGTCCAGTATAACTGAGACAAAATTTCCGTATACAGCAATAACTACCCCTACATAAAAAAGATATACAAGGAACCACCCTGCCATGTCATTTCCAGTATGATACGATAGTTCTTCTCCGTTAGTTAGCTGTTGGATCAGACCTGTTACTGTCAAAAGGTACGCTAAAATAAAGCTTGTAGAAAGAGTTGTTATCGTCTTTCTCAAAATCACATAATCTTTTTCACTTTCCATAAAGGGTACCTTTTTCTACTTATTTCTATATATTTTATATTAAACCATATTTCTTCATATAAAGGTGACTTACAAACAAAAAATTGTGATTGAGACTATTTATTTTAGTGGCTTTGTTATAGTAAATTGTTAATCACAGAAGTACATATATTAAACTGATTTGTGTTAGACTGTTAAAAGCGTATGACTTTGAAGAAGAAAGGCTGAAAAACATGACACAAACAAATACAGCATTTCGTGATGCACTTATCAAATCACTCAGAGGTGAAAGAGGTCATCTTCCAACAATTAATGCAATAACCGACATTAATATGGAACTTGCTTCATATAAACAAAAGGAATTACCTTACTCTATTTATCAATTAGTGAAGCATATGAGCTATTGGCAAGACTTTTTACTTGCTCTTGCTAAAGGAGAAAACCCTGAGAGACCGAAAAGTGTAAGTGAAAGCTGGCCTGAACATCCTGCCCCGGTTGATGAGGAAGAATGGGAAAAGACGATCCAGCATTTTTGTGATGGAATTGACGAAGCTTGTCACTTAGCTGAGACATTATCAATCGAAGAACCTCTGGATGCTTGGCCAAGTGAAACCCCAGGGGGATTACTGCGTAATATTGCTTCTCACAACAGCTATCATCTAGGTGAAATTGTCATTATGAGAAGATTAAACGGAGCATGGCCACCGCCAACGGGAGGCTTTCCTGCTTAGATTGAGACATAATGCAGAAATAAAGCTCTAAAAAGCGTCCATTAAACACTTTTAGAGCTTTAT
Organism: Priestia sp. TRN 1309; assembly: GCF_050846875.1. NCBI lineage: Bacteria > Bacillati > Bacillota > Bacilli > Caryophanales > Bacillaceae > Priestia > Priestia sp. TRN 1309. The sequence continues at coordinate 373,638 of NZ_JBOZGM010000004.1, forward strand.
TTTAGTTGTGTACTATTACCTTTATAAATAATGTGTCGGACAAAACAAGTCTTACTCTGTATTTCTGACAATTGAAAAGTGTGCAACGTTGTAATGACCATGTAAAGTTTCACTATAATGCTTTATGATTTGTTTAGCACTTAAACCATTACTGTCCGTTGTTGAATGTCCATCACCCACTAATGTCACATCCACCCCATTGATTGTAGCTGTTCTGACTTCACTATCTATACAGTGTTGTGTCTAAATCAATGAGCAACTTAGCGGATTTTCTTGCCCCCTTGGTCTTTTGACCAGCTCCCCTTCACAGTTAGGACAAATATACATCGCACTTTCACTACATTTATCACAGAATGTACATTCATGTGTACAGATATAAGCAACAGAGCTATTATGGAGTTTCTTATTGCACTTTTCGCATGTATTTCTCATTTCTAAAGCCATTAAATCCCTCCTTTTGATATAATTAAATTGTATTGTATAAATTTCTATTTTCACATAGCTATTTTATTGTATTACTAATTAATAGCTTTAATATTGACGGAAAATTCATTATTTTAATTTATAATTTAAAGCGGGGTATGTTTTATGGATGAAATTGATAAAAATATATTACTACATCTACAAGAAAATGCTCGTTTGTCCGTTACACAGTTGGGAAAGCTGGTTGGTTTATCCACCCCTGCTGTTAATGAAAGAGTAAAAAAACTTGAAGAGAAAAACATAATAGATGGATATAGAGCAATAATTAACCCTGAAAATTTCAACAAACCTGTAACTGCTTTTATTTTATTTAGCAATACAAAATGCAAGCAATTCGTAGAATATTGTAAAGAACACCCTGAAGTTATTGAATGTCATCGTTTGGCGGGTCAATACAACTATCTAGTAAAGGTTTTAACTACTTCCGTTCAATCTCTTGAAACATTTATTGATGAATCTATGGCTTTTGGAGAGCCATCTACATTGATTAAACTTTCATCACCAGTTGTCTATAAAGCAATAAAATAGAAAGGGAGAAATATCCAATATGAAAAAGCGGATTTTGAGTTGGAGCATTCTTGTTGGGGTTATTATTATTGTAGCTATTGGCATACCAAGGATAACAGCTAATGAAGCAAGCGCTTTAGGTTCATCAGAAGAAAAAAAGAAAGTAGAAGAACTCGAAGAAAATTTCCGAAAGTGGTCACTTGAACCACTGGATAAGTTTATGGTGCAAAGTCACCAAGCAAAGCCGAATGGACATCAGTGGAATAGTGTGAAACAAAAATCAATTAAAAATTACCGTGTCACATATTACACGTTTTTTGGATTTCGTTACATGGAAGCAGAAGTTAGTTGAGTCTAACATGGAAAGATAAGATTTGCGCAGAATATTATGCCACATGCCCGTTTTTTTATCATGATCCATTCGATGTTACATAGATATAAAAAATAAACGTACAAAAAAAGGTAATGCAACATGCACTACCTTTTTTGTATTGTAATTGTTCTCTAAAACACCTGAAATTATTTTAAAATTATCAATATTATAGATTAAAAGGATTTTATTACCTTTTATGGTATACTCAAACCTAAACTATTCTTAAGGAGTGAACGAATTGGAAGCGAATAACCAAATTTAAATGAGAACAGTTATTGAGTAGATGTCTAATGCAAATACTAATTTTAGAAAAGGTGATGTGTGTAGATGAGTCAAAGATATGTTCAGCATCGTTTATTTCCTTACTTATTGGCCGTGTTTTCCGTATATTTACTTATCAGTAAAAGTAGCTTTATACCATGGTCCATCCTTGCATTTATAGTAGTTAGCACAAGCGTAATAGATAAAAGATATAAGTCTTCAGAAAACACTAAGAGATATATTTTTGCTAATAAGAGACTAGATTTTGTGTACAGACTTTTTTTATCTATCAGTGTTTTATTTATTATGATGAATCTACTTGTCTTAAAATTAGGTACAATATCTGTACTATATGTTCTTCTTCTACTATTTTTGACATCCATATTACTGTTCACTAGTCATATGGAATAATACGCTGTCTGTAGAATAACGAATGGTGGAGTTTTATCAATTAGAGAGGAGCATAAAATTGCAATCAACTTTTCAAATAAGATTTAAAGACATACTACTCATTATTCTAACCTTATTACTTGTCATCTCCGTATTAGTAAATTGCGCTAGTTATTTTAATAGCAAGCAAATCGAAAGCATCAGTTCACAATGTTACGATAAAGGCGGAGAAGTCATACTTGAGATACATAACCCTTTTACCAATGATTATTCTTTTATGTGTAGGTAGGCTTTATCTATCTACTCCAGTGTTTTTTCATAAATGCAGGGACATTTTCATTTTGCATTTTAACGAACGGTCTTTGCAAAAATAAATAAGCGCAGCTGCTTACTTCAGCTACGCTTATTTATTTAAATCTTTATGTTGATATTGACCTATAAACCACTCAATTCTCTACCTATACCTTATCTAGATGAAAATCTCTTCATTATGGTCTGTACATGTCATAGCTCTACTGTTTAGTCTCAAATTAACTCCAACGTTTTTCGAGACGCAATATGATGGTAAACTGCACCAATCATACCTGATTGATTTCCAAAACTAGTAGATCTGATAACAGCACAGAATGCTGGATCAATTTCTAAGATTCTCTGTTTTAATTCGTTTATGAATGTTTTTCTTGAAGTAATCCCTCCCCCAATATAAAAAGTAGGAGGAGCAAACACATAATATAAGTTTAAGATGTTCATTGCCAATCCACTATATAAGTCACTAACCAGAAGCGATGCCACTTCTTCCCCTTGGTCGTAAGCTTCAAAGATTTGTTCACCTGAGACATTTTGAAAAGGTATATTCATACACTCTGCATATTTTTGGCGAATAACCGCCAGCGTAGCTGTTTTGTTAAATTTATGATTTTCTGCACTATCACTCGTAACGTGTTCACTGAACATATGTCCAAACTCACCAGATTGGTTACGTCTCCCTCTATAAAGAGCGTCGTTCAAATAAATTGCGCCTCCAATTCCTGTTCCAATAGTTAGACAAAGAAAGTCAGTCTCTTCTTTTGCACTTCCTTTCCATTTTTCTGCTAGAGCTACACAATTCGCATCGTTTTCTGCACTTATTGCCAAATCAGGAAATTGTTCTTTAAAATATGCAAAGATATTGAACCCATTAAAATCTTCAATAGCACCGCCCATTTCAATAAAACCTGTATTAGGATTAATAAAACCAGGTATGCTTAGAGCTAGCCCTACTACATCAGAATCCATTCGGCTTTCAATTTGAGTAAGAATAGTCTGCCCTTTCCTATTGGCTAGAGGTATTTTTACGGATTCAACAAGATCACCGGAAAGAGAAAATTTCCCCATTTTTAAATCGGTACCACCAATATCACAAGCTAATACAAATTTCATTGTATATCCTACTTTCTTCTTCAAAATATTGACTATAACTTCATTATAAGTGCATAAATAAAGAATTTCCCCCTATAAAAGTATACGGGGGGTAATTCTTTATTTAGTTGTTTTAAGCAATATTACTTTCTGATTGTTTTTTTGCTTCGAGCTCTTCATTGTAAGAAATACTATCTTGCATTCTGACAAAAGGAAGATAAATCATTACTGACATTGCAATGGTTATTATTTGCAATAAAGCCCCTCTCCAGCCGCCAATCAAGAAGCCAGAAACAACCGGCGGTGTGGTCCAAGGAACCTGAAGTGCATTGAAAGGCTCTACCCATCCCCAAATGATAGAGAAGTAAACCATAAATGATGCGATTGCAGGAACAATAATAAAAGGAACAAACATTATTGGGTTAAATACAATTGGCATGCCAAAAATGATTGGTTCGTTTATATTGAATAAGCCAGGAGCTAAAGATAATCGACCGAGCTGCTTTAAGTGCGATGATCGGGCCACTATAAGGGCTGCAATAATAAAACCAATGGTAATACCTGATCCCCCTAGTTTCGTAAATACATCCAAGAATTGAATGGTTACAACTTTAGCATTCTCGCCTACAACAAGCTCTTTACCAGAATCCAATATTGCTTGGTTTTGTAGAGCATTGGCTGTTAGAAGCGGTCCCATTACTCCCATAATAATGGCAGCACCATGAATTCCACACCACCAAAGAAGTGACATTAAGACCATGATAAGAACTGCACCAGTAAGCGTGTCCGTCAAATTTTGCACGGGTACTTGCAGCAGTTTATAAACAATTTCAGTGAATGTCTTATTTGCAAAAGCTTGGCATAATCCAAAGACAATGGCAGCTACTGTAATGATGGCAAACCCAGGAATTAGTGCAGAGAACGAGTTTGCAACGCCTGGCGGAACACCTTCTGGCATTTTAATACGAATATCACGCTTAATAAACTGCGAATACACAAAACCAACAAATAGACCAACTACAATCGAGGCTAGTACACCCTGCCCGCCGGTCCAAACTTTGGGAATAACACCTGTGACGGTTTCTCCGCTTTTTGCCAAGACAGAGGACTGAGTGATAATAAGGAAGGCAACTACACCTAAAATACCAGCTGGCGTACCTTCAATTTTTTCGTTCCGGACGTATGAATAAGCGATTCCAAACACACCAATAAGAGCCAGAATATCAAATGTAGAACCGACAACCTGGGTAAGTGGAAGGTTCCACTGTTCTCCAAATAATTTCACCATAGCCTCTTCCCAGCCTGGAATAGGGGCAGCGAGAATTAATAGAAAGAGAGAGCCGATAATTGTCATCGGCATTGTTAAAATAAACCCATCCTTAATTGCAAGTGTTGGTTTTGCATTTGCAAATCGAAGGAAGAACGGGGTGAACTTTTCAAATACACTTTCTAAGCGACCCATAGGGGTACCTCCTTAAAGTTCTTCTGCGCGTGTAGCGATAATATCCTTGTACCAAAAGAATGATTGCTTTCGTTTTCTTGCAAGATTATTTTTGTGATCGACATAAATGAATCCGTATTGTTTTTTATAACCATTTAACCAGCTAAGCAAATCAATGACAGACCATGCAAAGTATCCTGAGACGTTAATTCCTTCCATGACAGCTTTTTTGACAGCGCTTAAATGATTTTCAATATAGTCGATTCGAGGTTGATCATGAATCTCTTCACCAACGATAGGATCTTCATCTCCTAAACCGTTTTCCGTGATATACATTTTGATGTCCCCGTAGCGTTCTTTAAGCATACGCATCCCTTCTAGAAAAGCATCAGGAGCGATTTCCCATCCCCATTTGGTATATACCTTTTCTTCCATCATGACTGTTTTGTATACACCGTCAAATGAAGGGTTTCCAGGTTTACCTGTTGAGTTCTCACGTCCACCAGACAATACGAGGGCTGAATCGTTTTTCATTACGCGCTGTGGGCAGTAATAGTTTAATCCGATGAAATCATTCATAGGTGCCATTCTATGAAGCAAATCCAGTTCCTCTTCTGTCATTTGCGGGAGTAGCCCTTTAGCTTCGAGCTCTTCTATTACATATTGTGGGTAAGCTCCTTTCAAAATTGGATCATAATACCAATGTGTCGAATATGCATTCGCATGTCTTTCTGCAAATTTGTTCTCTTCGTCTTCATCAATGCTAAACGCCGGGTTAAAAACATGAGTAATGCCAATTTCCCCCTCATAGCTTGACTGTTTGAAAAGTTCAACCGCACGGGCATGAGCCACAAACACATTATGTGTCGCCTGAAAGTATGCTTTCGCATCCCCTTCAATTCCTGGTGGATGAGCACCGGTTAAATAGCCTAACGAACAAAAGATAACCGTTTCGTTAAAGGTAATCCAATTCCGTACTCGATCGCCGAATGCTTTAAAACAAACATCAGCAAACGTGACAAATGCATTGGATGTTTTAGGATTTAGCCAGCCGCCTTCTTCTTCAAGCGTTTGAGGAAGGTCCCAGTGATACAATGTGACGAACGGAACAATTCCGTGTTTTAAACATTCATCAATGACATTATTATAGAATTCCAATCCTTTTTGATTTACTTCACCTGTACCGTTGGGAAGAATACGTGTCCAGGCAATGGAAAACCGATACGATTCCAATCCCATCTCTGCCATAAGTGCGATGTCTTCTTTATATCGGTGATAATGATCAATGGCCACATCACCGTTTGTTCCTTCAAATGTTTTACCGGGAATCTTTGAGAAGACGTCCCAGTTCGAAACCCCTTTACCGTCCTTGTTCCATGCCCCTTCTACTTGATAAGAAGCTGAAGCTGCGCCGAACAAGAAATCTTTTGGCATTTTCAAATCATTCACCCCGTTTATTTATTCGCTAATTTAATCGCGTGTTCAAGTACTTTTGCACCATTCATCATGCCGTAATCCACCGTGTTAATAACATCAATAGCGACACCTTTTGGTTCACAAACAGCTTTTCCTTTGTTTAACAAATACTTCACCTGAGGACCTAATAAAGCAACATCGATATTATCAACATACTTTTCCATCTCTGACTCAGGGTAAGCTGCAATCTCAGCTTCTACACCACGCTCACCAGCAAACGCTTTCATCTTCTCCACTAACATACTTGTAGACATACCTGCTGCACAGAATAATCCAATCTTCACCATATCAATTCATCCCTTTCAATAAGTTAATTTCTTTTTGCATGGTCATCATATGATCCAATAGCTCTTTTACTAAGATCGTATTCATCAAATGGTCTTGGGCATGAACCATCAATACACCAACCCGTGCCGATTTTCCTTGGGCCTCTAGTGTGACAAATTTTGTTTGAATAGCATGTGCTTCGTTTAAAATTGCATTCGCTTTTACTACTTCTGCTTCTGCCTCTTCTACTTTGTTTTCTCTGAGCAGATGTAAAGCAGCGTGATAGCTCGCTTTAGCATCACCTGAAAATGCAATTAATCCAAAGATATCTTCAGAGCTAATCTCAATCGATTCTTCAACCATATATGTACACCCTTTCATAAGTACAAATCTAATTTGTTGGTACAAATTTTATAAATTTATAATAACTCACTCAGATTCATATGTAAACTATTTTTTTTATTTTCAGACAAAAAAAAGAGCCCTGAGCTCTCTTTGCACCTTAACTACCTTTCATATTTGATACTTTTAGCAATTTTACATGTTTGAAGTGATGCACTGACTGTGAGTAATCAAATATTGCACCGTTTATTAAATAAACCGTATTATCTACCACCAAAGCCGGATCATTCTCTTTTAATCCCAATAAATCAGCTTGCTCACACATAAGATAATCGGCACGAATAACACGATCTGCAAAACCAATTGCTAGTTGCTGGTCATTGCGTAAATATGTATAAATCGATTTTTTCACAATATTTTCATCAAGGTATTTAACAAGATTTTTGTTGAAATACGAAGTTTCAATTGAAAATGGATCACTATCAACATATCTTAGCCTTTTTACATAATAAATAGGTGTTCCAATCTTACATCCCATATTTTGGGCTAGTTCCTCATCCGCATTAATTAATTTAAAATCTAGCAGCTTGTTTTCTACAAGGCGGTCACTAAAATCATTGGTAACTCCTTGTAGCTTTTCAAGATTAACGTATCCATTGTTGTGATGATTACGAATAAATGCACCGCTGCCCTGAACTTGATATACATATCCTTTATTTACGAGAATTTCAATTGCTTTTCGTACTGTATTACGGCTCACCTGATACTTTGCTGCATATTCATCTTCAGTCAAAAGTTTATTTGTTTTTTGATAAACATGCTCAGTAATATCAGATTCAATTTGGCCAGCTACTTGCAGATATTTTGGCATCATTCTGTTTTACACCTCTCTATACAAACTAAAAAACTAGGGATTATTATAGCATAAAATACGGAAAGAAGTGCTTTTATGAATATACTTGAAATAAAAAAAAGCTTTATAGCCTTGTTCAATATGAAGATAGCGCTACTACTTATATTACTCCTAAAGTACTGGAATTGACGTATTGTAAAACATCTAAGATTTTGCAAATCATTATACTTACGGATCAAAAATGAAGTTCGATGGCTTTATCTAATTGCTTTTTTAATGCAAGTTAAAGTTAGCTTTAAGTCAAGGTTTCCAAGAATAATTTCCAAAAAAAAAAACGATTTTGCAAATCATAAAAATAAGTCTACACCTTAACCGTACGGACTTAAAATTAAGTTAGTTCATTGTTTTTTTTGGGGGTTTTCTTGATTTCCTGCTTTACTGATTATCGTAAAGGGAACAAAAATAATAAATAAAATAACTAAGTTCGTTTTCACAATCGTTTCAATTAAAAAGTGCGTTAACCCTGCTTGGGTTAACGCACTTGATCGTTAGGCCTGAACCAGCAAAACTCACTTTTGTATAGAATCTAAACATCCTTTCAAATGCTGAAATAGGGATCCATTTTGACGGGAAGAGTAAGGGTAATTAGTAAATTCAGGGTGCGCATTACGCTCAATTACTTTTAAGCCGATGATTTTTCTGATGACTTATTGCCCGGTGCAAACCAACCCAATAGCGCGATACCAACTAATACTCCATAGAAAATCAAGGTCCAAGCGGTGCTATGAGGGAAATGAGAATCTAAGACCCCGATATCTTTATGCGCAAAAGTAATAACCGCAAGTTTCACACCGACCCAGGCAACAATTGCATATGCTGTCGTTTCTAAGGCAGGTCGCTTTTCGAGAAGTTTTACAAACCAGGTTGCTGCAAACTTGATTAAGATAAGACCTGCAACTCCTCCAAGAACTACAACTGCAAACTGTCCTCCATCCATCCCACCGATTTCTCCAAACTGTGAATCCGGAAGCCCAAGAGCTATGGCCACTGCAGCTAAAATAGAATCTATGGCAAAAGCAAGGTCAGCTAACGCAATTTTCCCCACTGTTGGCCAGAACCCCTTTCCAGCAGACTCCTTCTCATCATCATCATGAATATTCTCATTATGTTTCCCAAACCGCGCCTGAATGACATGCTTCAAACCTAGATACAGGAGATAAACGGCTCCTATGGCCTGTATCCACCAGACATTGGCGATAAATGAAATGGCAAAAAGAGCTCCAAATCGAAAAATAAATGCCATCAGAATTCCGTAATTAATCGCTCTTTTTTTCTGATCCTCGGGTAAATGCTTGGCTATAACTGCCAGTACAAGAGCATTGTCAGCTGATAATAATCCTTCTAATCCAATTAGAATCAATAATGCCCATACGTATTCGAGCCAAATAGATTCCATCCGCTTCTCCCCTTTCCAAAATGTAAGCTGCTATGCTAAAGGTTTTGTTTACAATAGAATAACCATATATGCTAAAGGCAACCCTAAAAGATAGGATTTTCATTATTTTAACACTAACCTTCTATAAAATACTTCTTTAAATACAAATAAAAACCAAATTATTAAATTTTTACGTTTTTTATCATATAACGTCGCTTTTTTACATGATTAATGAAAACTTCGGGCCAACATCTCTATAAGTTGGATGGTTAATAGGTAATCGCTATTATTTCAGGCTTTTTTTTACAAAGTGCTTGCGACCAATGAAAAGAACGGCTAAAAAATATTCATCAATATTTTTTAGCCGTTCTTTATTTCTTCTTTGTACCATGCAATAAAACGGGTCAATTAGGACTAATCCCTACCCAAAAAAGATCTACTAGAGCCTGAGCCGTTTTTTCAGGGCCTCCTAATTCAGTTATTAATTCTTTTTTATTCCGAATCATTGTGACCATAGAAAATGTATGCGCAAGCAAGCGAGGGCTTGTTACGACAATTTCACCGTTGTTTGCGGCCTGTTTGAATACGTTCTCTAATGCCTCATGTATCGCTTTCTCTGCTTCACGAATTTCACGAATATGATCTTCTGTAAGCGACGAAGTCGCTTCTTGTAATAATGTTTCAAAATCAATATGCGGCCGCTTTAAATGATCCAATGTTACCTCATATAATCTGTGTTTTAACCCATTGGAGTTTTGCAATAATTTCTCCGTCTGTTTTGTAATACGTTGGAACATGCTTGATACGGAAACTGTAAACAAAGTTGCCTTATTTTTAAAGTAGTAGTAAACGCTGGCCTTGGTCACATCGCTCGCTTCAGCCACTTGCTCCATTGAAACTTTTTCGTACCCGTATGCCATAAATAAATGAGCAGCTGTTTTCAAAATTTGCTCTCTCGTTATATTATTTTCAGTTGTTATTTTAGGTCTGCCAGGCTTTTTTTTCGGTGTCTGATTCGTATTCATAAGGGCCCTCCTTCTAGTTCAAGAAATTGGCACATTTAAACTAGTTGATTAATTAACCTTCTGGTATATATAATTATTGAAGGTTCTATATATATTGTAATAGAAACAAACAGATTTGGAAATGAGGGAGAATTAATGAAAGAATCACCTTTAGCAACATTCAGTCGATATATGACTGGGAAAGTGAGTCGATGGATTGTAATTGCCGTATGGATTTTGGCAACTGTAGTCCTCACGATTGCTTGGCCTGCTGTGAATAAGACGGAAGTAAACAATGCACCAAACTTAAGTGAGAATTCACCTTCCGTAGAAGCTGAAAATCTTATAAAGAAAGAATTCCCTAATTCATCAGGGGTTCCTGCCTTACTTACATGGCACAAAGAATCAGGTTTGAATAATGATGATCTAAAATCTATTCAGCAAATGGCGGCGGATTTAGAAAAGAAACCATTAGAAGCACAAACGTCTACTCCGCCTTTGCATAAATTACCGTTAGCAGCTCTGCAAAAGATGGTTTCGAAAGACGGAACAACTCTTGTACAGCCTATTTTCTTTGAAGAAAACGTTGAAACGGATGTACTAGAAAAAAACCTAGATACGATTAAAAAACAAGTAAAAGAGAATGTTTCATACGATTCGTTTGCGACGGATATCGATGAAAAAGATAAGCTAAGCACGCGCGTTACAGGACCTGTAGGAATTCAAGTAGATGCAACCAGCCTATTTGAAGGAGCAGACGTTTCGTTACTAATTGCGACAGTTTTATTAGTCTTAATTTTACTTCTTGTAATTTATCGTTCCCCAATTTTAGCGATTATTCCTTTGATCGGTGTAGGTTTTGCCTATGGGGTGCTGAGTCCAATTCTCGGTATTTTAGCAGATAAAGGATGGATTACGGTCGATTCACAGTCCATATCCATTATGACGGTCTTGTTATTTGGAGCCGGAACAGACTATTGTTTATTTTTAATTTCTCATTATCGCGATGAGCTTCGCAAAGTAAAAGATAAGAGACAAGCACTTATCAACGCCTTTAAAGGTGCTTCAGGTGCTATAGCGATGAGTGGCTTTACGGTTGTCATCTCTCTTTTAGCTTTAATCGTGGCAAAGTACGGGGCTTACCACCGTTTTGCAATCCCGTTTAGTTTATCTATTCTTATTATGGGATTAGCGAGCTTAACTCTTATTCCTGCCCTGCTTGCAGTTATGGGAAGAGGTTCTTTTTATCCTTTTGTTCCTCGCACTCCTGAAATGGAAGAAGAATTGGCGAAAAAGAAAGGAAAACCGGTGCGTGACCGAAAAGAGAAAAACCGTTTCGGGAATTGGATTGGTAATGTGGTTACGACTAAACCATGGACAATCATTGTAGCTTGTCTAGTCTTTTTTGGAGCTTTATCCATATACTCTAGTCAAATCAAGTACACGTATGATTTATTGTCTTCTTTCCCTGAAGATATGCCTTCTCGTGAAGGATTTACGATTATCTCTGACGCTTACTCTCCTGGTGAACTAGCACCAGCACAAGTAGTAATTGATACAGAAGGAAAATCGGTAGATCTAGAAAAAGAGTTAAAGAAAAACGATCTTATTAGTACCGTTTCTGCACCTCAAAGTGGTAAAAGTAATAAGGATTTAAAGGTATATGACGTCACGTTTAATGTAAATCCATATAGTATAACAGCTATGGAGGCTATTCCAGACTTGAAAGATGCAGCCGAAAAGGCACTGTCACAGTCCGGAGTTCCCTCAGTAAAATCCAAAGTATGGATTGGCGGTCAAACAGCGACGCAATATGACACGATGACTGTTAGTGATAAAGACAACAATATTATTGTCCCGTTAATTATTATTTTTATATCGCTGCTGCTAGTGGCTTACTTGCGTTCTATTGTAGCTATGCTTTATTTAGTGGGAACCGTTATCCTCTCTTACAGTGCAGCTTTAGGCTTAGGCTGGCTCATCATCCACAATATCATGGGAGCAGATGCTATCCAAGGAGCGATTCCTTTATATGCATTTGTATTCTTAGTGGCGCTTGGCGAGGATTATAATATTTTTATGATCTCAAGCATCTGGCAGAAAAAGAAATATATGCCGTTAAAACAAGCGATTAAAGAAGGCGTAAGTGAAACAAGCGGTGTTATCACATCAGCTGGAATTATTTTAGCTGCTACATTCGCGGTTCTAGCAACACTGCCTATTCAAGTTCTGGTTCAGTTCGGAATTATCACGGCTTTAGGTGTTCTGTTAGATACATTTATTGTGCGACCATTCCTTGTACCTGCGATCACTACGGTTTTAGGAAGATTTGCTTTCTGGCCAGGTAAAGCTGAAGTGGTATCAGAAAAAGAGAATTAAGTAGTAAAACAAAGGTGTTTTATAATTGATTTACTATATGGCTTCTATGAATGTAAAACCAAGAAAAAAGCAAAGAGAATATTAATATTCTCTTTGCTTTTTTAATTTACTTCCATCTGTGCTCTTCTTTATCTGTTAGCTTTACGATAAACGGAAATAAACCAATGAGAGATATAGCAACAATCCCACTTAAATAACCTAGTCCCATTAAAGAACCAGCACCTTTAAAGGAGATAAATTGTCTGGTATGGCATTTAGGACACTTCTTTCCTTTCTTAGAAAACCCAAGTAACCATACATTTTTAGCGTTCCATTTGTAATTGCAATGATTGCAACAAGCCATATATACTCTACCTTTCTTGTCTTATGCTTTTATTTGTTTTTATGTAATTTTTGAGCGGAATTATAATGTTAGTTCATATTAGTCTGATGATGATTAAAAGTCATATTTATAATTTCTCCAAGCAACAGTCCTACAGCTGCTACTGGTATAAACACTTTAAACATACTAATAGAAACATCTAAGCCTAAAATCAGTAAAAGAAAATAACCAAATAAGAATCCTGTACAGATAAATGAATATTTTTTTATCAATTTTCTCAAAAAGACACCTCTTTTGCTTGAATACTCCATTCACATCTTTATGTATAAAAGGATCATTCATTCTTAACAAAACGTTTATTTCTTTTTTTAACTTGAACGACTTTATAAATAAACAAACCTAAAGAAACCAATAAAATTAACCAAAAGATTTGAAAAGCTACGTCCGCCCAATTAACACTTGATATATCCATATTATCGCCTCCTATATCTTTTACGAACGAATTTCATAAAAGTTCCATATTTGTATTATTTATTGTGTTTTCTAAGTGATATTCTCACTTGCACTTTAGAACCTCCTATAATCAGTCTTAACTTTAAATGTATTAAAAAGGGGAATACACTTTGTAAAAAGGTGTGATTTTATTAACTTTTTACGTATTACCACAACGGCTGTTGTTCTTTCTTTTTTTGGTGTGATATTCAGAATCATTTACGGCCAAATAATTGGGGGAAAAGATTTTCAATCAGAAAGTCTCATTGGTCTCTTCGTTGGATTTTTTGTGAGTATTTTTTTCATTTATTGTTTTAATGATTAGCGTAAAAAGAAAAAACATAATTAATTCACTAATTAGCAAACGAAGCACTCAATGCAAATTTTAATAATCTAGAATGGCTTTCCGCACAACTTTCATAAAAGCAGCTATTTAGGATAAATTATTACTGAAGAAACATATGCTACTGGAGGTCGTAACTTGTTAATAGGTGAGATTGTTCAAAAGCTAAATAATGGTGCTTCTTATGAAGGTATTGCTTCTTCCATTAAAATTAGTGAAGATATCTTGAAAGATGATTTAAAGAAATTCGGATTTCACTACGATGATAAAGAAAGAAATCTCGTATTTACAGGATACGAATCTGAATATGAAAATACACTTTGTATTTGTTACTCTGATATCAGGAAACTTTCTACTTAACATTTTTGCGTTAAAATGATATTACTTCTATTAAATTATAAAAGCGCGGGCTGCATTCAGTCCGCGCTTTTAACCCTCTTCATTTTAGCTCTCTTTTTAATACTTTACCGAGCTGGTTTTTAGGGAGTTGATCAATAAAATAAACTTCCGGAACTTTGTAACTTGCTAGACGATCACTACAATAGTTTAGAATATCTTCTTTTGTTAAAGAAGAATGAGGATCCTTTACTACATAAGCTCTAGGTTTTTCTCCATAAACAGGATCTTCTACTCCTACTACAGCAGCTTCTATAACCGTACCTATTTGCTCAATGATTTCTTCGACCTGATCGGGATAGATATTATCACCGCCATATACGATAACATCTTTATAGCGTCCCATAATATATAAAAAGCCGTCTTGATCTATCTTTCCAGCGTCCCCCATATAGAACCAGCCGTTTCTAAGAACTTTGTCAGTCACCTCTTGATTATGCCAATAGCCTTTAAAACAATAGGGGCTTTTTATAATAATTTCTCCAACTTCCCCTGTTTTTACTTCTTGTCCTGACTCAGGATCAATGATTTTTACTTCTACACCGGAAAGAGGCTTACCCGCCGATTCAATTTTTTCATTTCCCATATCCGGTGTCCATACACTCACTGTCCATGCTTCTGTACTTCCATACCCTTGGATCATTCTAATGCCTAACTTTTCATACTCCTTAATAAGATAAGCAGGAACTTTGGCCCCTCCTGCAATAGCAACCTTTAGTGAAGAGTTCTTTGACTCTGCATTTTTCACTCTTTCAAGCATTTGCATATACATAGAAGGAAACGCTAGCATCATAGTGATCTCGTGAGTTTCAATCGTTTCCCACATGATTTCTGGTGTAGGATCTGACAACAGAAACAACCCCATTCCGTTGGAAACAGATTTTAAAATATTGTTAATAGAACTCATATGATAAAAAGGATGCGAGGCAAGAAATCGACCATCCTCTTCATAGTCTATTCGTTGACTCGATGGTTGTATATAAGAATACACGTGACCATGCTCAATCATACAGCCCTTTGCATTGCCAGTTGTTCCAGAAGTAAAAAGAAGCATCGCAATGTCATCTTGAGAGACCCGTATATTTGGGTTTAGTATAGAATACGCAGAAAAAATGTCATTATATTCTTCAACTGTCTCCACACTATTTTCTCTTCCTACTTGTAAAGTAATAACGTCATTTAATATTTCAGAATCAAAAGGAATAACCTCATGAAATTTTTGGTCGTAGAAAATAACTTTAGGTTGTGCACTGTCTAAAATATCGATAATTTCGTACTTCGTCAGCTGCCAGCTAATAGGAACCGCTACGGCTCCAATTCTTAACGCAGCTAGCAGAATGGTAGGAAACGGATGATTATTTTGACATAGAATTGCGATTCGATCTCCTTTTTTAACATTATGGCTTAACAGGTAATGAGCCAGCTGATTGACACGTTCATTATATTCTTTAAATGTATGGAAAGATGTACTCCAAATTAAAGCCTCTTTTTCAGCAGATTGTTTAGCTCTTTGCTCTAATAGTTCTCCAAGTGTATACATGATAGCTCTCTCCTTTAATGATAATGACCAGTTTGAATCATATTTAAATGGTGCTTCCTTCTAATTATTTTTAACTCTATAAACTACATTACCCAAACTTAACGTTAACGAAAACGTCAATTATAGACGTTTGAAAAATTCATATCTTTTGAACATATAAAAGATACATATTAGTTATTCAGAAAAGACTATTCAGTATACTTTGAAGCTTATGCTGAGGAGTTCATAACGTTTGATCTTGTAAGGTTCTTTTCTTTTTTTAACTTTAGTCTCCTTTTGTAGCAGCTATTACGTATGTTCTCTTTCTATGCATCGAGTTAATTGCTAGTTGCACTCTCCATGTGAATAACAAAAGTCTTAAGAGTTATATTAATAAAAACGCTAAGATAATATAGAGCTTCTCTTCTTGCTATAGGATCTATAAATGACCATGGAGGAAAATATGAATAAAGTCTTTTTTATTTTTATGATTGTTGGTGTACCTCTTTCAATTATTGGCAGCATGTTTAATTGGAATTATATTTTCATGTTTTTTATTTATTGCGTGACATTAATTAGTTTGGCTAATTACATTAGACGTTCCACTGAAAGCCTTAGCGTTGTAGTAGGTCCAACAGCAGGCGGATTACTGAATGCTACGTTTGGCAACGCTGCAGAAATTATTATTTCATTTTTTGCATTAAGTAAAGGATTAAATACAATCGTCATTTCCTCCATTACGGGAGCAGTTCTTGTTAATCTTCTTTTTGCCAGTGGAATATCCATGATCGTTGGAGGTATTCGATTTAAAAAGCAAAAATTTAGTGTGTTTAAAACACGACATAATACTTCCCTCTTAATGTTTGCTATTATCGTAACTTTTGTATTGCCGTTTATCTTTGCAAAACGCTTGGATGATAAAGATATGCAGGTTCTATCCACTTCTTTTGCTATTGTGATGCTGACCATTTACCTGCTTGCTCTTCTTTTTAAACTTGTCACGCATAAAGGGATTTTCACCGGAAACGCAGAAGAAAATGGAGAGGAACCAGAATGGGGAAAAAAGAAAGCAATCGTTGTGCTTGGACTGGCGACAATTGTACTAGCTTATATTAGTGAGAAACTTGTTGGCACCATTGAGCCAGTAGGTGCTGCTTTAGGCTGGAGTCACGTTTTTATTGGAATTATTGTTGTCGCCATAGTGGGAAGTGCTGCAGAGTACGTGTCAGCAATTGCCATGGCCTATAATAACAGAATGGACGTAATGGTGGAGATCTCCATTGGTTCAACCGTCCAAACGGCCATGTTTGTTGCTCCTATACTTGTTCTGTTCTCATACTTGTATGATTTCTTGCCTCTTGTGTTTAATACAGCGGAAATGATTGCGATGATTCTTGCCGCTCTCATGACGGTGACCGTTGTGAACGATGGTGATTCCAACTGGTTCGAAGGTGTTTTACTTGTTGGTACCTACATTGCGATAGGCTTTAGTTTTTACCTTTTATAGAATTTTTTCAAGAAAAAGATGAAAATTTCAGCTTACATAAAGACAAAGCTTGATCGTCTTTTTAAATCTTGACGAATAATATATACACAAAAATTTGCTTTTCTTTTGCATGGTTTTCAACTTTAAACACAATTAAAGTATTGCTGTATTGATAATATATAATCGTATATGAACAAGAAAAACGAGCTCTTATCTACTAAGAGCTCGTTTTTTATATTTATTTTATCTACCTTACATATAACCGTTTCAAATAAACAAAAGACACCAGTAAACCTAAAATGTATGTACATATTTTGAAGCGAATGACATATTAATAGCTCAAGAGACAGTGTTTACTAATAAAAGTTAGAGGAGATGAGAGTGAGAATGGATAATTTTAATTCACAATCATCCACTGATCATCCAAACCCGCAAGTATGGAATTTTGTTTCAGCTCCTAATTTACATCCCATGAAGGTTACCATTAATACTAATAAGCCTGGAACAGCTCCCGGCCTATTATTTGTTGCACCTTATACGGTATATGGAGCAGCGATGATTGGACAGACTGGCGCACTAATTATGGATCAGACGGGTAATCCAGTGTGGTTTAGACCACTTGCTAGTAGGTATATCCAAAATACAGACTTTCGAGTACAAATATACTGCGGGAACCCTGTTCTTACGATGTGGCAAGGGACAATTTCAGGCACTCAAACTTCAAACCCTAACCTTCCAGTAGGTGAACCTGAGCCTGGTGCTTATTTTCAAATTATCAATCAGCATTATGAGGTCATTAAAAAGTTATTTGCTAAAAAAGGGTTTACTTCTGATTTGCACGAGTTTACAATCACCAAACGGAATACGGCTTTATTTACGGCGGTAAAACAAGTACCTGCAGATTTATCTAAGTATGGAGGACCCTTAAACGGGTATTTTAGTAATTACTCTATTCAAGAAGTAGACATTGAGACGGGAGAGCTTCTTTTCTTTTGGGATGTACTTAAACATATTAATCCAGCTGATTCGATGGTACCTGCTTCATCCGCAACAAGCTCTAACAATATATGGGATTGTTACCACGTAAATTCAGTCGAAGAAGGTCCAAACAATACACTTTTAGTGAGCATGCGTAGTATGTGGGCTATTTATAATATTGACAAAGAAACGGGAAAGGTAATTTGGCAACTTGGTGGAAAGCAAAGTGATTTTAGGCTTGGACCGAACGCTAAATTTTCTTGGCAGCATGATGCGCGCTACAGGTCCGAAAACAGGATAAGCTTGTTTGACAATGCCTGCTGTGCTTCTCCTGATTCTCCACCTCAAGGGCAAGCGCGTGGTTTAATTCTTCACTTAGATTATAAACACAAGGTTGCAAATGTAGATCGAACATATTATCATGACCCTGCTTTATATGTTCCAAGTCAAGGAAATGCGCAAAAGCTTTCCAATGGAAATCAACTCATTGGGTGGGGACAAGAACCGTACCTTTCGGAATTTAGGAACGCTGGCAATACACGGAGAAACCCTTCATTTAATTTGTTATATGATATGCAGTATCCAAATCAGAATCTTTCGTATCGAGCCTTTAAAAATAAGTGGGTAGGTCTCCCACTTTATCCGCCTAGCATAACTGTAGACTTATTGCGCGACGGTGAAGCTACAGTTTACGCATCATGGAATGGTTCAACAGAAACAGTCGCTTGGCAGGTGCTGGCGGGACCAACACCTTTTAAATTGTCAGTAGTGGTATTTAGTACCCCTCGTACTGGATTTGAAACAGATATTCATGCTGAGGCAGGTGGTCCCTATTTTCAAGTCAAAGCATTAGATTCATGCAGGAACGTCATTGGTACATCACCCACTACTTACGTAAAAATAAGACGAAATAGACGGAAGTGAGCATTAATAATCCTCTATTAGATTTTTAAAAATGTTCGTATAGTGCCCCTACTCTGAAGACCTGGGGGAATACTTGATATAGATGAGTATGGGGTACTTTTTCTCTCGAATTACTTACCTTTTAAAACAACATCTTCTGATTTGTCATTCCATTTAACAGTTAAAATCAAATGTTTAGATTTCGTTATACCTTCACTAGCGTCAACCTTTACTTTCTCTTTAAAATTCCCTTCTTCATTTAACCTTGCGTCTCTCACTGCAATTCCATTTTGATTATTTGAAGTGTCTAAATTAATTCCAAAATCCCCTACGTTTTCTACCTTACTACCTAGATAATTTAAGTTAATTTGAGCTGTTTCTTTACTATTTTCAACGGGATATAACGTAATAGTAGCTGACCAGCTTTGAGTTTCACCTGAAAACTCTAAAGGATCCTCAACTTTACTTTGACATCCAACTAATGAAACAAAAAAGAAAAGACTAAATAAAGCAATACAAAACTTTCTCATCCTCGTCCTCCATGTAAACAGTATAATGTCATTTTTACTAACTTATATTGTATTAAACTATATATTTTTAGTTAACGCCGCATAGAATATTATCTAGTAAAGAACATATGTAAGATCTTTTTTAAAAACTGATCGTAGATTTTGAAAGATGCGCTAAATGCGGAACGTTTCTTTTCACTTTCCATTATAATTTTATCCCCTTTTATCCTCAGGCATATTCTATACAAAACAAATTGCCGTTAGTTTAAACAATGAAAGGTCTCCCAGAAATAATTCTGAGAGACTAGTAAAAAAATTAACCTGTGAAAAAACTTACAACACCTATCAGCACAAAAAATATGAGAATTGCAGATAGAATGAGTACAACTGTAAAGATAGGTTTATACTTTGCTCTATTTTCTTGATTACTTATCTTATTATGTAAATCATCTAATTTTCTTTCAATTTCATCCAGACGTTTTTCAGTGTTAATATCCATCACCTCCTACCTTTTATACGAATTACTCCTCTAAAAGTTTCCTAATTACTGTATTTTAAAGAATATATATGTAAAAAACACTTTAAATTGTATGTATAGTTAGTTACCAAAATCTTCTTTTCCCCTAGTAAACGTTCATTAAAAAACAAAAATCTTAATCTAAATCAAAAGTGAAAGGGACTTACTTGTTTGATAATAAACGAAATAATAAACGAAACAGCAATTGTTGCCGCTAGCTGCTTTGGAGTTTCGTAAAAGACTACGCATAAAACAGCATACATAATGAATTCTTCAATATAGTTTACATGTATATAAAATATTCCAACCGCTAAAGAAAGACTTAACAATAACCCCATAGGCAAAGCTGGTAATATCCAAGCCAGACGTAAATTATTTTTAGCCATCCATACAATAGCTGCTAGAAACGGAGACGCTAGTGCGATACTTCCCCACAGTAAAAAATAACTAGTTGGAAAAAATCCAAATAAAAAAGCGGAATATATATAATAGCCTGTTAGCATTCCTATAAAGAACATGAATGTATTAAGAGCCGCACTAATTTTGGTTTTACTATACGCAGCTATAAGGGTAGCAATCAGTACCCAAATCCCTGTCCTCGAACACAAACCTCCAAAATATGGAAGGATGTTCATCCGCCAACTTCCATCAACACCTGCAACAGTATCTAAATATTTGGTTGCTATCCCCAAAGCTGTACCGAAGACTAAATAGATAATAGAAAATGCAAGTTTGTTTGTAGACTTAACTATTCCAATAGTAAACTCCCCCTAACCAAAGAAAATCTATTAAAATGTTTTAACTCTTTCGTCCAAAAGCTTTTGTATCAATATTTTTGTCATCTAGGAAACTCTCTATCTTTATCTGCTCTCTTCCATTTACACTTTTATTTTTATTCATAAGTGACTCAATTTCTGTTTCAGAAAAATCTCCTTCACTCATATGCTCAACCATGTCATCGATTGCTTGATCCAGTTCATCCAAAATTTGATTGGAACCCTTAATAAAACGGCTAATTCTCTCTGACTCTTTTTTATATCCTTCTGGTAGAGTATTGTGCGAGATATAGGTGGAAAAGTTACGATCATTTTCTCTGACCAGATCGTTTAGTTGTTCGAGTTTTTTCGCTTCAGCTTTAGTTAGCTGTTGATCAGAATCCATAATTTCTTCAAATTGGTCACTGATATTGGATAAATCTTCGCTAGTATCTAAGTATGTCTTTATACTTTCTTTCATTTCCTTTTCATCAATTAAGGCATTATTTTTCGATGAACTAAATATGGAAGTTGGTAATACAATTTTTCCACTAGCTTCTTTTGTACTTTCCTGATAAGAACAAGCGCCTAATAAAAAAATAATTATTAAGCTAAAACAAAGTTTTTTCAATTCAAACGCTCCCTTTAACAATGTATTTTTTCCATTAATTTACACAGAAAATTTTAACATTAAAATCCTCTTAGGACTATACATCTAGAGGCGTATATTGGAAAAGTCCCCCCACCTAATTAAATATAGCAAAAAATGTTAAGAACAAAGATTTGTTTGCTGTTATAGTGAACGTAAGGTAGGTGAATGTAAATGAATTATGTAACTTGTATACAGAGAACGCTGGATTACATTGAGGAGAATTTGGAGACACAAATCACTTTAGAAAAGTTAGCAGAAATTGCCTGTTTTTCTCCTTTTCATTATCACCGTGTCTTCCAAGCCATGGTTGGAGAATCAGTGATGGATTATGTGAGGAAACGAAGACTTACGCGCGCAGCAGAACGCTTATTTTTCACAGATGAAAAAGTCATTGATATCGCACTTGATGTTGGTTTCCACTATCAGGAGTCTTTTAACAGAGCGTTCAAAAAATTTTATGATGTTTCACCCAAACAATACCGTAACGCAAGAAGAATATCTGGACCTCTGCGAGGAAAAGCCTACCTAAATACCACAATTTTGTCAGGAGGAAATAAGATGGAACCAAAACTAGTCACTAAACCTGCTTTTTATGTCATTGGATATGAGCTAAAAACAAAGAACGAGGGTAGCCAGAATAATAAAGACATTCCTGAATTTTGGCAACAGTACATGCAAAATGGATTAGGCTCTAGAATACCCCATCCCATAAACAAAAACGTTGAGCTTGGTATTTGCACTGACTTTAATCCTGAAACGGGTGAGTTTGTTTATGTAATTGGTATGGAAGTTGAGAAAGACACTCCAGCACCTGAAGGAACAGTTTACAGAAGCTTCCCTGAACTAGAATATGCCGTATTTACTACACCAAAATCAAATGAAGAATCTTTTACTTCTTCCATTCAGTCCACGTGGAATTATGTTTTTACAGAATGGTTCCCTGAATCGGGTTATGAGCACTACGGATCAATGGAATTTGAACTGTACGACAAAAGATGTTATGGCTCAGAAAATAAAGAGATTGACATCTACATTCCTGTAAAAAAACAGACTGTTAAGGCATAGAAGAGAAAAGCATTCCAAGTAGAAATTCACTTATAATGCTGAACATATTCCTATACAAAAGCCCAATCTCTAAGCACTTATATTTAAGAGAGGGCTTTTTATTCTTTTGCATTGGGAATTTTGGAATCAACCAATTTGAATATTCACTTCATTTTTAGTTATCATAATGTACGATATCGGCAATAAAAACATCAGATATACAGAGAAATACGATGTGCTTTTCTCTCCAATTACTTAATTCTTAAAACAATATCTTCTGATCTGTCACTGGGTATAAAGTAATACTAGCATTTTATTTTGTGTATTTTCCTCACGTACATATTTTTTACATTTTATAGGAATGATAACGTTACTCGTTGTATAACAAATATTCACTCATATAAAAGGTGGTAAAACGTGCGACAAAGATATCTTCTGAAAAGCCCTAATAAAAAAAAGACAACAGCTTGTTCAGCAACTCCCTTATATGATGATGTAAATAAAAATATAGAGAGGCTATTGAACGAATTAGGAAATAGTTCTGATGTGTCGTTTCGAATGGTTGAGTCTCCGCATCAAAACACGTTAAAAGCAGCCGTTATTCACCTTGACGGATTAGCAGATGAAAACATTATAAATGAGAATATCATGACTCCTCTTATTCAGTGGTTTAAAGAAAGTAATCAAGTAGTAACCGTCGAAGAGATAGAAGAACAAATACCTCAGATGTTGACTGTATCTCAATTGACTATAAAAGAGAATTGGCATGAATTTGTGTCAGCAGTTTTAACTGGTGATACGGTCATACTAATGAATGGAAGTTCTAAAATTTTCATTGGCAATACAAAAAAACTTCAGTCCCGCGCAGTAACAGAACCAACCAGTCAAACGGTTGTTAGGGGACCTAAAGATAGTTTCACAGAGAATTTAAGGACGAATACTTCTTTAATACGAGCTAGAATTCAGGATTCTAATTTACGTTTAGACAGCATGAAAATTGGAAGCGTAACTCACACAGATATAGGAATCATGTATATTCAAGGAAATGCAGATGAACGTATTGTAGAAGAAATCAAAGAACGTTTAAAAGGGATTGAGGTAGATGGGATCCTTGAGTCGAACTATATTGAAGAATTTATCCGGGATGATAGGACCACTATTTTTCCACTTCTATTAAATACAGAACGACCTGATGCCGTTGTAGGAAATTTATTAGAGGGACGAATTGCTATTATTGTACAAGGAACACCTTTTGTTTTAATTGCACCCGCTATTTTTTCTCAATTTTTTCAGTCTCCCGAAGATTATTATCAAAATTATTATATTGCTTCCTTTTTAAGGATCTTGAGATTTGGTTCTTTTTTTCTTTCTATGTATGCGTCTGCTATCTATTTAGCATTGATTACGCATCATCAGGGACTTATTCCAAACACATTAATGGTCAGCTTAATGGCTCAAAGAGAACGAGTTCCTTTTCCAGCAATTGTAGAAATATTAGTGATGGAACTAGCTTTTGAGATGTTGCGAGAGGCAGGAATCCGAATGCCTAGAGCAATCGGACCAGCAGTCTCCATTGTAGGAGCACTGATTTTAGGACAAGCAGCTGTAGAAGCAGGTTTTGTATCAGCGGCTGTTGTGATCATTGTTGCTATTTCTGCCATCAGCAATTTTACACTGCCATCTACTAGCATTGTCAATGCGGCCCGGGGCTTTCGATTTATCTTGATTCTAATTTCAGCATTTATTGGCTTATATGGAATTTTGCTTATGACCTTATGTATATGGCTTCATATAAGTAGTCTAAGATCTTTCGGTGTCCCCTACTTTTCACCTTTTGCCCCCTTTGATTTTAAAGAGCAAAAGGATACTTTAGCTCGATTCTCTTTACCATCTCTTTTAAGAAAACAACAAAATAAATAGAAGCCACATAAAGATGAATGAGGATGAAAAATGAAAAGTTACCTTTCACTTTTATGGATCACTGCCCTTTGTTTATGTGTTTCAGGGTGTTCGAATTATCGAGAATTGAACCAAATAGGAGTCATTATAGGACTGGGAATTGATGAGAATAAAAATTCGGAAGAACCCTATAAAGTAACCTATCAGATTATTAACCCAAGTGGTTTGTCACAAGGCAGTTCGTCGGGAGGACAGGGTCTTCCTGTCATTAACTACACAGTAACTGCCAAATCGTTAGTGGAAGCATTAAAAAAAGCCTCTGTCGTCATTCCAAGAGAACATATTACTTCTCATCTTTCGCTTATCGTCGTAGGTGAAAAGTTAGCAAGAAATGGTCTTAGCTTATTATTTGATGCCTTGGATCGAGGCAAACAAGCTCGTACAAGTATTCCAGTTTTTATTGCGCGTGATGGAACTGCTGAGAAATTGCTTGGTGTGATTGAACCTTTTGAGGTTACTCCAGTCAAAAGTATCCTAAGTACAACCCAGAACAATCAAAAAATGTATGGAATAGTTAGTAATGTACAAGCATATGAAGTTATTTCTATGCTTTTGAGTGAGGGAAAAGATCTATCTCTTCCTGGAATCAATATTAACAAACCCTCTCAGCAGTCAGAAGAAGCAGGCAATTTAGAGAATACCAGCCCAAGTGCTATGCAGGTAAAAGGATTAGCTATGTTTAGAAAAGGAAAATTAGTTCGATGGCTGGATGGGGATGAAGCTCGATCTGTTCAACTTGTTACGTCTGAAGTGAAGAGCACAGCTCTTGTTTTCCCTTGTAATATAAATGAGAATATCACAGTTACAGCGACTGGAATAAAAAGTGAAATAAAAACAAAAATCCGCCGTGGACAACCTTTTATTCATACAGATCTGAATGTGATGGGAGAAATTACGGAAACATCATGCCAAAAAGATTTAAGCAACCCTAAGGTATTAAAAGAGTTGGAAAAAGAAATCCAAAATGAACTACAAAAGGAAATTAGAAAAACTATTAGCATCGCACAAAAAGAAAAGGCAGATATATTTGGCTTTGGTGATAGCTTATCTCGAACCAACCCTAGTTATTGGCGTCAGCATAAACAGAATTGGGAGAGTCTATTTTCAAGTGCGAAGGTATCGATGAATGTGAACGTCACTATCGTAAATACCGGAATGCGTACAAATCCTTATGAGGTAAATTAGATGAGGAGCTGAAAAAGCATTGACTAAAATAAAAATCGATGGGTTTCAATTATTTTGTATGATGTTTATCTTTATATTAGGCAGTACGTTGCTTTTAGATATAGGAAAGGCTGCTAAGCAAGATGCATGGATCGTTCCCTTTTTGGCTACTATTTTTGGATGTGCACTGTATTTAGTCTATATCTCCCTATATAAGAGATACCCTAATATGCCTTTAACCGGCTATCTTATTAAAATCTGGGGTAAATACGTAGGCAGTGCTATCAGCTTTTGTTATATTATATATTTTGTTTATATTGCTTCTAGAGTACTACGTGATTTTGAAGAATTACTAATTAGCTCTTCTTACTATGTTACATCGATTATTACGCTCGGCATATGCATGACCTTTGTGTTAATTTATAGTATTCACTTGGGAATAGAAGCATTCGCACGAGTTACATGCTTATGTTTTGTTGTTATTTTACTGACTCTTTTTATATTAAATGTTTTGTATGTAGTAGGAGGTTATATCAAAGTGGAAAACCTTCAACCCGTATTAGCAAATGGATGGGGAAACATAGGGAAAGAGTTAGTCCCTCTTGGCATTACTGTCCCTTTCGGAGAATTGATTACCTTTACTATGCTTCTTCCTTATTTGAATAAAAAAAGTCAGGCTGCAACAATTGGACTATCCGCCATTATAATAGGAGGGATTGTCTTAACCATTAATTCAATTATTCTTTTATGTGTACTCGGACCAGAGACTGTTTTAAGATCTTCTTTCCCAGCTCTTACAGCTGTGAGTTACATTAACATAGCCAGTTTTATTCAAAGGCTGGATACCTTTATTCTTATTCTCATGGTCATTTTAGGTTTTGTTAAAATATCCATCTATTTCTTTTGTGCCGTGATTGGGGCAACTGATTTGTTTCGTATGAAACCTTCTGTTACAAACATTTATCTAATTGGTGGTGTTATTTTTTTCTCCTCACTGATGATTGCTCCTAGCTACCAAGCTCATATAAATGAAGGGCTCAAAGTTGTTCCTTATTTATTACACCTCCCTTTTCATATAGCAATTCCTATCCTATTGCTGATTACAGCATATATTAAGCAAAAAATAAAGCCTACCCTTTCATGACAAGGGAGGCTATTGTTTTTTTAAAACAGGAAAAATGCTAACAGTAACGAACAACAAAGCAAATAAAACAATCAAAAAATAATCTTCTCCACGTGCAATTACAAAATATTGTTTTAGGTTATAAAACGATTGAAACATATAGTTTCCCTGAAAAACGTCGATGAATACAATAAGAGCATAAGCCCCCAGCAAAATACATAAGGATGAAATTATTTTAGCCATTATATCAGCCTCACCTTTTTCTTTTAAATTGCGGTAAATAATATAAAAATATACAAGGCGTCCATGAGATTTAATACTATTTATTAAATAATGGAAAATAATTGATCTTCTGCAAAGCAATCTGTTATAAAAAATTTAACGTAACAAGAATTTTAAAAATTCATCTACAAGGAGCTTTATTTATTTTAATGTACGGCTCTATTTTTATAGATTCTCACGAAGTAGTACAAGCCAAGCAGAAGTAATCCTACATTTGTATAAACATAAAAAATAGACCCATACCAAAAGTTCTTTTGAGCCAATGAATCAAAAAAATAATGCAAAAAGTGGTATAGCGCTACATAGATTAAACAAAGACTCCAGAAAACATTTTCTTCTCTAGAATAAATCTCTCTTAGTAATAAAAGAATGATCCACCAAAACACAAGTATTGATAATGTACTGAGTAAGTTAATTGGATAAGTCTTATAGTAAAAAGAATACGCGCTGCTATAAAATAAAAGCATCGATAGTAACAACATGAATAGTGGCTTTCTAGAGTGCTTATTGGTGATAAAAAAGTACAAGCCAATTAAAATGGCCATAAAAAAATAAATGTAATTCAACAAATTCCCCATCTCAAACCTCAACATTTTTATAATTTAATACTATGATATTTACGTTTCTCATAAAATCTTTTATGTAGTGGGTCAAAAACACAGCATCTTATGCTTCCTTGCCTCTTTTATGTGTACAATACCCAAAGATAGCAATTCCAAAAGAAACTCCAAAAGCGGTTGAAAATGCTGTTAAAAGATCAAAATTAGAGGTAAACAGCATATTAATTATTACGTTTCCTCCAAAGAAAATTAAAAAATATACCAAGAATTTCAAAATAACTTTTTTCAAGAACTACCCTACTTTCATAGATGTCGTTTAGATTGACTGCTGATTCAACACAGAATTTAAAAATCACGAAATTATAAATATAGCCAATATATGATTATATTACCATATATTTTTACTGACCATAAAAAAGAACCTCTTTAAAATAGAGGTTCTTTTTATAACAGAGAAGATATTTAGTTAGGGTAATGACAAGAATTAAAATGTCATTTGTGAGCTTTAATAAATATAGTTCTCGTACTACTTATAGCTTCTCTACCAATTCATCAACACGGACACAAGTGAATCCTTTCGTTTTCACTGTTTTTAACACATCTCTTAACGCATTAATTGTATTTCTTGGAGCTTCAGATTCCGCCCCTAGCGTATCACCGCAGTCGTGCAACAAAATCACGTCCCCGCCTTTTATATTTGCTAGGCGCTGTCTAATCTTTTCGCTTCCGCCAGAGGTTCGCCAATCTTCCGCCATGATTGACCATAGAATAATCTTATATTTACCTCTTTTGATAAAATCGAAAAGATTAAGCATTCCCCAAGGCGGGCGATAATATCTAGGCTCGACTCCCGTGATAGCTTCAATCACCTTGGCTGTATCCTTCAGTCCTTTTTGAACTTTCCAAGGCGACATAAACCAGTTGGAGTGATGTACGTAGTTATGAATTCCGATTAAGTGGCCTTCATTATGCATTCGCTGAATCAGTTCAGGGTACTTTTCTGCTTTGGTACCGACCACAAAAAAGGTTGCCTTCACCTCATTTTTCTTCAATAAATCAAGAAGTATCGGCGTATAAATAGGGTTCGGACCATCATCAAACGTAAAAGCAATTTTCGATAAATCCCTTCCCCTTTTAACTACGTTTACTCCTAGACCACGTGATAGGAAATACGGAATAACGGTGTATAATAAAATTAAAAAAATAATAGCAGGAATCATGAACTCCATATTATATACTCACCTCTATCTCCTTTTGCTTTTGTATTGTTCTATCATTTACGTTGAGTAATGGACTACGTCTTGCTGCTTCGACAATGACATGGAGAGCGTCTATGGATGACGTTTTAGTTTGGTATTTTTTTATTCTTTGTTTCATCCATTTTAAAGGTGCTGAATCATGAACCAGATTTTCGACCCGCGCAACCAACTCTTCTTCTGTTTTTACAGAAAGTGCGAATCCTGAACGACATAAATACTCTGCATTGTCTTCTTCTTGTCCCGGTAACGAATGGTAAATTAATATGGGTAAATCCATCGCCATTGCCTCAGACGTTGTCACTCCCCCCGGCTTGCTGATCATTAAATCTGAAATAGCCATTAATTCTTCAACCTTTTCACAATATCCCAAAATTCTCACGTCATGCTTCGAGTCTTTTAATTCCGACTCTAATTGTGTTTTTAACTTCTTGTTTTTACCGCATACTATAAAAAGTTGCATCGGTGTAGAAATGGATTCTAAGGCCTTAAAGGTTGAAAGTCCTTTCCCAAAAAATCCGTCGCCCCCTCCCATGATGAGCAGGGTGAATATATTGGGATCAATCATATATTTTTCTAAGAGAAGATCCTTTGGAAGAACATCCATAAATCTTTTCCGTACAGGTATTCCAGTGTTTTTAATTTTATCTGCCTCTACCCCTAACGCAATTAA
Organism: Priestia sp. TRN 1309; assembly: GCF_050846875.1. NCBI lineage: Bacteria > Bacillati > Bacillota > Bacilli > Caryophanales > Bacillaceae > Priestia > Priestia sp. TRN 1309. Next base: position 403,180 of record NZ_JBOZGM010000004.1, read on the forward strand.
TTGATCACGCAATCGAGCAGACCCTACCACATATTGATCTGTAGAGGAATGAATCCAATAAGAATGATCCGTATAATCTGTGATGATGGTTACCGCTGGAATATCAATTAACCCTTGCTCTTTTAATTTGGATATAATTCCCGCGGCAAATGGGTAGGTACTAACCACTACTTTCGGCTTTATTTCCTGTATGATTTTAAGCACGGTTTCCATACCCGATAAAAAGATCGAATTTAACTTAACAGAAAAAGAATTTTTCACACGAGTTTTTTCATACAAAAAGCTATACACTTGTGGAAACTTCTTAATTCCTTTTTTATAAATATAATGGCTGATTGGATAAAGGTTGGGATGAACCCACTCCATGATATCAATGGTAATAGGTTCAGCATCAGCAACCACATTACTTACTGCTTCACTTATCGCATTTGCCACTTGTTTATGTCCTTCTCCAAACGTAGCGGAAAGAATTAAGTATTTATCCCGTTCACGGTTATTCATGACTTTTCCCTCCTTGTAGTTTGTATGCTTTTGCTGTGGGGTAAAACTTAGACTTTTCAGCACATCTTTTTGTTCTTTTGTTTAGGCGATTAAAGAATTGCTCTGCTGATAAAAAAGTAATAATGGGTAGTTCCCCTTTTTAATCGATTTGTAGGGTATATCTTTTCTTCTTTTTCGTTACATAGATTGGTTAAGAACTCCTTACACTATTTATTAGAAAAAAAAACAGTCTTAAGTTGAGCTTTCAAATAGCACATTTTCAGTCTACGTTTTGTAATTAAAAATAGGCTAAAAATAACATTAAAAATTAATGAAAAATCCAGTTTTTTTAATAAATAGTGCTACATTAAAAGAAATACAAAGGTGAAATTAATCTTTTCACCTTTGTATTTCAATCGCATGTAAGCATATTCGCCTTACCGACTGTGCTTTAGATACATACATACTATGAAAGAAGGACAAACCATGGATTTTATCACATCTTATATAAATCAATACGGATATATCGTGCTGTTTCTAGCATTGATGCTGGAACTTCTTGCACTTCCTCTTCCAGGGGAGCTGCTCATGGGCTACGCTGGGGTTCTTGCTTTTCAAGGACATTTGAGCTGGGTGGGAAGTATCTTGGTGGCTGGTATGGGGAGTATGGTTGGAATGACCATAGCCTACGGGGTAGGTTATAGGTTAGGGACTCCCTTTTTTGATAAATACGGAAAAACCCTTCATATGGGGCCAGAGCGAATTGAAAGAATGTCAAAATGGTTTGGTGTACATGGAAACAAGCTGTTGATTATTGCTTATTTCCTCCCGGTTATTAGACATATTACAGGATATTTTTCAGGAATTACTCGGCTTCCCTTTCGTACGTATGCACTGTATGCCTATAGTGGATCATTTCTTTGGGTTACCACATTTATTACTTTAGGAAAGTTATTAGGACCTCAGTGGGAACAGTTTCATCATTCTATTAAGAAGTATTTTGTCATTGGGCTGATTGTAGCTGTAAGTTTGTTCGTAGCTATTTACATTTATAAAAAGTTCAAAGTAACGATTAAAAAGATAGCAATTAATTGCCTCAAGTGGATAGTAAACTCATTTCATACGCGGAAACGGGCGGGTCTTGTTTTTATATTTACAGCATTAGTTACATTAGGGTTTATTCTGCTTATGATTGGAATGACGCAAGACTTTATCGCAAACGAGTTTGGAGATTTTAACAAAATAACGAGTTTATTAATAACAGCTCTTTTTAATAAAGATTGGAATGTACCAATGCGGGTGTTTTTCATACTGGGATCCAGGCAGGTTCTGGTAACATTGATTTTCTTTACACTTGTATGGATTTTATGGAAAGGCAGAGATAAAAAAATTGAATTATTATCTCTGGTAGTTGTTGCAGGCGGCGGAGAGCTATACGAAGAAAGCCTGAGACGAATGTTCCATCATTTCTCCCCTATTAGAAAGTCGTTGATAGAACAGCTTTCATACACCTTTCCAAGCGAGCAGTCTTTAATGGCTTTTGTTATTTATGGGTTTGCTGTATTTATGCTGGTTCGACACTCTAAAAGATTGTGGGTTCCTACAGTAGCACCAATAGTGGGCATTCTTATTTTATTGCTTATTGCCATTAGTCGTTTGTATCTGAGCATACAATACCCCAGTGACATTGCAGCAGGATATGTATTTGGAGGAGTATGGCTAGGGTTAAACGTTTTGCTTCTTGAAACCTTCCGTCTTATGAAAGGTATTAATCTATAAGTGATACTGTCAAAAAACTTATTTCTGATGTTTCCCATGAGAAAAAACACCTCCAAGTGATTGCTCGGTACCCCATACCCAGTTATCAGCTTGAAGGTGTTTTTTATTTATATAAAATCAGAGCCTGTCCAAATTATTAGCAATTACGTTTTCTTAATCTGCGAACGCTGATACTTTCTAAACTAGTCGTATTTCTATTACCTGAATTATCTTCCCATACTAAAAATCCGCCTTCTGCTCGAATAAACGTACCATTTCCATCAAGCTGTCTTCCAGCAGAAAAAACTTGAATTTTATCTCCTCTTCGAAAATTATCTACTATAGAACGAGATTGAGATTGAGATGTACGACGATCTCCACTACGACGTCCTGGCATAACTCCACCTCCTTATACACTTATAGTACATACTATGAAGAAAGCAAAAATTGGTATAAGCAAAACGCGTAAAAGTATAAAAATATTTTATAAAATAAAAATTTGGCTATACCTGTCTTTAGTATTTCTGCAAGGTTTCTTACATTTATCCACAGTCCCATGAGACCCCTGAATCTCTTTCATCTTGTAACGTGACCTAGATTCAGTGAGTATAAAATACATAAGGGATGTTTAAGGTGTTTGATGTATATAGTCTGAGAAGTCTTCTTTTAGACATAAAAAAAGAATCCTCCATGAAAAAGAGGATTCAACAGGGTAAGTAAGAAAAAGAAATATACATGCATGTTCCTGGGGGGGCTACGCTTGTATAATCAACTTATACCCGCTATTCACTGATTGAAACAGCTAAAAACATTTTATAAAAAAATTGATAGTTAACCTATTAAATTAGCCCTATAGATTCTTGAACTACTCCCCCACGGATGATAACCATCGCCTATATATGAAAAGTCATACTTTTCATAGTATCCAACGTAGTCGGTGCATAAATAAAGATTATCAAATCCGGCATTTTTCGTATCTTCTTTCAGCTTTAAAAGAAGTTGCTCACCTAAGGATTTACCTCGATAACTTTCTTCAATGTAAAGAGAACACACCCAGGGCCATAAATCCATTCGACTTATAAAATCGTTGGTGATAAGCCCTGGGCAGCCGATAATTCCTCCTTCGTCTTCTAACAGGTACCAGACTGGAAGACAACTATTTGTGTTTAAGCTATGTATAATACAGTCTTCGTAAAGCTTTAAATTCTCTTTACTCGCCCACTTACGCTGAGTATATTCAATAGCTTTGTCTTTGTACTCTACCTATTCTCTAATATTAATAATTCGCATGACAAGGGCTCCTCTATTAAAATTAAATCCATTCTTTTGTATGTTCATAAATGAATTTGATATCGTTTTGATAATGCTCAAGATGCCCTTTGTCTATCATTTTTTGAAACGCAATATCACCTTCACTAGCTTTTCTTGTAATTGTTTTACATAACCCCTCTAATCGCAGCAATACCATTTCCAAATAACCTTCTTGTAATTCTTCGCCATAAGATTCAAAAAATAATTTCACTCTTCGCTTTCTATCTTGAGCATGCTGTGATGAATTATAATGAATTTTCTCACCTGTTTCAGAAAGATAAAATCTACTCAAAGGGACGCACGTATAAAGAGTATAAGCAATGTCCCAAAGTCTTGGCCCAGGTGCAGCAACATCAAAATCAATAATTCCTATTGGTCTCTCATCATTAAAAATAATGTTGTATATAGCAAAATCATTATGACATAGTATTTCAAATGGTTTAGGCGTGTTATCTATTGATTTCCAGCTGTCATCAAATGAAAAATCACTCACTGAATCATGATAAAGACGGAGCATTTTCCCTATTTCTATCAAAACAGCATCGGACCACATATATTTCTTCAAGGGATAATTACCAGCTTCACCTTCAATAAATGACAAGACCTCTCTCCCTTTTTCGTCAATGCCTAAAAATTTTGGTGCATAAGTAAACCCCTTGTTTTCTAAATGCTTTAATAGCTTATGAAATTTATGACTATCTGATTTTAATTCTCGTCGTACGGTATTTCCCGAGCGGTAAACGTTAGAAACATTCCCTCCTGTTAGTACTTCTTCGTCCTTAAAGCCTGACATATAAATATTCCCCCTGAATATACCCGATTTGTCGTTAATAAGTGAAAGTGATAAAACATTTACCATAATGTTCACCATCTATTTAGAACAGCCCGTACTTTTCCCTTCATAGCCCATTAATGTTACTTTACATTATAAAAAAAGAATCTTCATTCGAAGATCTTTTTGACTGCTTATTTCATACAAAAATCCGCTAAAAAAGCGGGAGACCGCTACTATGTTAAATCACCAAAAGCCACCGTCTGAGTGGATAATTTGTCCGGTAATCCATTCTGCTTCTTCGCTTGCTAAAAAAACAACTAATTTTGCGGCATCCCGGGGCTCACCAAGTCGACCCATTGGGAACTTCGGCAGTAAATCTTCCTTCAACTTACTGCTCATCCACCCAGTATTAGTTGGTCCAGGATCTACAGCATTAACAGTAATTTTAAGAGGTGCTAATTCAATAGCAACTGATTTAGTAAATGTAGAAACGGCACCTTTGGTGGCAACATAAGCCAAATTGCCAGGCTCAGGTGACTTATCTTGACCTGATACCATATTAATAATTCGACCGCCATGCTTGCCTTCGATTAGACGTGCAAACTCAACAGTTAAAAGACATGTTCCTCTAACATTCACGTTATAATGAGCGTCGAGAACATCAGCATCTATCGAACGAAAATCTACGTCTACAGAATGTGTTGCATTATTTACAAGGATTGATGGAGAACCCAGTTTGGTTTGAACTGTATCAAGCAGTTTTCTTGATGCATCGGGCTGTGATAAATCCAATTCCATCGATTCACATCGTACTCCCAGACTGCGTATCTCCTCAATCAGATGCTTCGACCAATTAAAATCATCCTCATTACAATAATCCATTAAACGATCATAATTTGACCAATGAGTGAAAAAAATATCTGCGCCTTCTTTAGCTAACTCCCTGCATATTTCAGTACCAATACCTTTTGCCCGACTAGCACCAGTAACAATCGCAATTTTATTTATTAATCGCTTCATAAAGCATCTCCTCATGGGAACGCTGAATTTATATGCTCACCAATAGCACACGATTTCAGCAATCCTGTATATGTATATTAATCTATCAAGTTGTAATGAATGAAAAAGGTAATCAAAGTTTAAATGGTATTACAATGTCTATATTCTGCACTCATAGACAGAGAATGACATGCCTTCTCCGTAGCCATCTTTTACTTCATGAACAGTAAGATTGTTAAATCCATTAGAGCTAAGGATACGTTCAAACTCTTCTGAGCCATAAAGTCGAAGAGGGAAATCCATTATCTCCACCTTTTTTGTCTGATTTCCTTGAAGTAGCTCATATTTTATCTTAGTATTCAAAGAGCTCGCTTTTCTATCGTAGAAGCTTTTTTTGTAAACGACGATGATTTCTTTATTAAAAGATACTCTATTTGTTTCAGTCCAATCTACTAGTTCTTCAATTTCACTTTTTTTCTTTATAATCGTTAAAAGTATTTTTCCGCCGTCTTTTAAAACTGCTTTCATATTTTGAAGACTCTTAGTGACAATATCATCAGCTAACAGCGAAAAAGAGCCAAAGGGTATTATAATAAGATCATACTTTTTACTATTTTGAAAATTCTCGATATCTTGGTACCATACATTTGGTTTAATGCTTATTCTTTCAGCCTTTTCTACACATGCTTCAAGCATTTCTTTAGAAATATCGAACCCTTCAATATCAATTCCGTTTTGCATAAATGGAATAAGCATTCTACCGCTCCCGCACATCGGTTCTAATACTTTCATATTTTGGTCTTTTACAAAGGAAAGATAAAACTCCAGCTCTTTTCTCTTTGCAACGGATTTATCAACTTCGTATAACCTTGTGCAAAGCTCTCCATAGTAATCATCCATTCTTATTTCACCTCACATAAGTAGTTTTCCATACGTACATTCAACTTTCCTGCTCTATTCTAGTCAATAAGGTAACAGACGGAACAATCGATTACCTAAATAAAATTCAAAAAGGAAATATTCTCATTTTAGAGAAGTGAATAAAGGGCTGCTTTTCATTTTTCTAACACTTAAAAGGAGGTACACAAATGAATGAACAAATACTAAAAATAGATAAAGTAGAGATTTGCACAGAAAGTTTTGGGAACCCTAAAAATCCGGCTATTCTTTTAATAATGGGAGCAATGTCCTCGTTAGATTGGTGGGATGAAGACTTCTGTCTTCGCCTCGCTGAAAGGGAGAGATTTGTTATTCGTTACGACCATCGTGATTTAGGCCGCTCTACCACTTATCCACCCGGTACTTCTAACTATACAATAACGGATATGGCTGATGACGCAATTGGCGTTTTAGATGCTTATTCTATAGAAAAAGCTCATATTGTTGGAATGTCGTTGGGCGGGATGATAGGTCAGATTCTTGCTCTTAGATATCCAAAACGCATAGATTCCCTTACTTTAATTGCATCAAGCATTTTTGGAACTGAGGCGGAAAAATTGCCTCCAATGGACCAGCGTATACTTGATTATCATACAAAAAGTACTTCCATAGACTGGTCAAATCAAGAGGCAACCGTTCACTACCTTGCAGGTGGATGGAAAACGTTAAGTGGAACAAAACCTTATGAAAAGGAAAGAATGTATAAGCTAGCAAAAAGAGAAGCTGCCCGCGCCAAACAGTTGCCGAGTAGATTTAATCATGCTTTACTTCAAGGAGGAGGCCAATATTATGACAGATTGAGTGAAATTAGCACACCTACGCTGATTATTCATGGAACAAAAGATCCGGCACTTCCTTATGAACATGGACTTGCTCTTGCAAAAGCTATTTCTCATGCTAAATTAATAGCTCTTGAGGGTACAGGGCATGAAGTTCATAGTGAGGACTGGGACCAAATTATCGAAGCAATTGTAGGGATTAGCTCTTAAAAGTAAAAAAAGAGAAATGAAGACTTCAAAGCGCTTTTTCAAGAAAGCTTTGGGGTCTTTTCATATTTCAAAATTCCTTTCTTCTACTAGCAGTTGACAAAAACGTTTTCTATAGCAAAGGGTATTTTGTACAAAAGGACCTACACCTTTTCAAGACAGCCTATTTACGATAAACTAATAATTCATGAAATATCCTCATAAGGGTATTAAAGTAAGAAAATGGAGGCTTTTTATGAAATATTTTAAGGTATTTTTTTGTTTAATCTTATTACTCCTAGTAGGCATAACCGGCTGTTCTCAAAAAGAAGAAGTTACAAGCATTAATACTGTTGATGTAAAAAAGCTTAAAGAGCGTAGCGAAACTTATGTTGGAAATAATTCTAACGTGGTAGCTATCGTAAGGGACTTGCCTGGAGGAGAAACATTTAAAGAAATTGATTTACATAATAAAACGCTAAAAATAACGTATGGTACTAAAGCGGGCTCTCTTTCAGAAGATGAAACGTTAAAATATTGGTTTGACGGTAAGAATACATTGGAGAAAAACTTTCTTTACAATGCTATTTATTTAGCAATATTAGTGCCTAATGCTCAAGGTTACAGTTTTAAAGTAGACAATCAAAAATTCTCAGTATCTAGAGAAGAAATGGAAGAGTTTATTTCTGGCAACATTAAAACTTTACCGGATAGTAATAAATTATTTGATAAAGAAAAAGCACAGCAATTTATAGATGATAATAAAGAAAAGATAAATAAAACAGTTAAATCGGCAGCTATTCGAGAACATTTTTTTAAGAATGTTCCGATAGTAAAGGAATAACAACAAATAAAGAGCCGTAAATAGGGCTCTTTATTCGTACTCTATTTACCTTTGTGCTTAGCTTTCGCCTTTAGTTTCTTCATCAAATATTTTTGTTCCTTTAGTTCTTTACGGTATTGCTTAGATTTCTTTTTTCTACTTTTTTTCTTTTCTTCGTACTCTTGTTTCATAGCCTCTTGAGCTTTAGTAGAAATACCAATTTTATTTACTTCTTTTGCTACTTGGCGCTGTAAACGTTTTGGGTTGACCTTTTTATTAGATTTTATTTTCACATCAAGACCTGAATGAATCGATTGATTAATCAGATTTAACAATTTGTGATGAATAAAGTCTAATATCTCTGTATCTTTTGGTTCTGCTCCAAATACATAACGAAATGCTTTTAATTTACCGCCTTCTACAACTTCAATAATTCCTATCCAAAACTGACCATCATGGTAAATCGTTAATGACATAACGATTCCCTCCTCTAAACATACTATGAAATGATGGACATCCCGAGGAGGGGAAGGTTACTGACATTGATACATATCAATGCATCCGGACTACCAACCGAATTGTGTTTTTACATTCCATATACAAATTTTAACATACAAATATTCAATATAAGTGCTTTTTCTTTTATTTTTCACCGAAATTAATCGTGAAAAATAAAGGTCTCTCCATAATAAATACTGGAATTACTACAAAAGAAATCAAACTAAAATATTTTGCGTTCCTTTTTAATTATTATCCTTTAACATAAGGTAATTAATCAGTAGAAAAAAAGTTTAGGTGAATCACTCCAAGCTCTTTTTCCTATAAAGAAAGAACCCTATTATCGCCCCCAGTACAGCTATCACAATACTAAAGCGAATTAGATGAATAATAAAATCATCAAGGTTTAAATAAGTTGTTTCTATTACACCATCACCGACTGATTCAACTTCTTTATATGGAATCACAAAGAAACCTAATGATCCTCCTAAAATAAGGCCGTAGAAAAAACCTTTTTCTATAAATTTCAACAAGAAACTCTCCTCCTTTCAAAAGTGCTCATCTAATGAGTTATAGCACTCTCTATAACTCATTAGATGAGCATTTATTTATCTTCCACAAAAATTATTTAATTATGAATTTTATTACATATAATCTATATATTAACATATACACAAGTTAAAAGGGAGACTAACGTATAGTCTCCCTTTCTATAAAAGTTTAATAACTTTTAAAAATTATATTTAGTTAAACAGTCTTTCAAATTAAATAAAAGCTCCAGAAAGTCACGAAGCAAGAAAGCTTTTCACAGCAGTTAAAAAAGCGGATAAGTTTCCTGCGTGCACCTCATGTCCAGCCCCTTTTATCGTTACTAATTTACAATTTGGAATGCGCTTAGAAACTTCCTGCAATTTATCTTGAGGGATATGGCTGGATCCTCCTCCTATGATGAGAGTAGGTGCAATTATCTCTGTAAGACTTCCCCACCATTTAGGATTGGGGTTGTTTAACTGTTGAAGAATTGAAGGTACAACCTCCCAGTCAAACGGTAAAGAACCAGGAGGTTTGGCAGGAATTTCGAACTTCTCTCCTGTAAAAGGTGGAGGAGTGTCTTCAACAATCAATTGATCTACCCTTTCTGGAAATGTTTCAGAAAAAAGATAGGACACCGTACCGCCCATAGAATGCCCAATCAACGTAAAGCGCTCCAAATTCATGGCATTTACGAACTGAAGTAAGTCATCACACATAAGTTCAAACGTATAGGTGCCGGTTCTTTCACTTCCACCGTGTCCTCGCTGGTCTAAAGCTAAAAATCGATATTCCTTCCCTAATACAGCTGCTACTTCATCCCACGACTCTGCACTCATTCCCAAAGCGTGAAGTGCAATAATGGCGGGTGCCGAAGCTTCGCCCAACTCTCGATATTGAAATGTTAAACCATTCAGTTCAATTTGATTTACTCCCATTTTCAAATTAGATCAACTCCTAACTCAGATTTCACCAATTAAAATCTAGTTTATTAAGGTTCATCTATATATTAGTGAGGGAATAAAGATTTCCTTCACCTCTTATCTTATTAGGAAAGATATGAGATTATTTTATGGATCCTGTGTAATTCTTTAGTCAGCATAATGTACCTAGAGATTCTTACTTTCAATCCCCTTATACTTTAACCCAAAAGTACTACAAGCCAATTGAATAAAAGATTGTAAAGGAAGAGACATAAATTTATCTTTATGCCAAAACATTTGTGTATAAAGAGGCGTATCAACTTTAGTACAAGCCAATTCTTTTAATATGCCTTTCTCTAGCTCTCCTCTTACTACTACTTCGGGCAATATGGCAATACCTAAATCTAGCATAACGCATTGCTTAATAGCTTCTACGCTTACAAATTCAAATTTAGTTGATGTACAAATACCCGCCTCACGAAACAAGTTTTCCAATACTACACGATATGAACATCCTGATTCGGTATACAAAAGAGTCTCATTCTCAAGATCTTCTAAGTAGATTTCCGCTTTATCAGCTAAAGGATGCTGAGGAGAAGCAATAATTTTTAAGTTTTCTGCAACAAGACATTGCGTATGTAGATTTGCATCATGATGCTGAATAGGCTCCATTGTGAAGGCGATATCAAGAGTTCCGTCTAGCAGCTGCGCTCTTGTTTGTGCTTGAGAGTAAATGGGCTTAAAAATCATTTTAACCTTTGGAAATTGATCCTTAAACTCTTTTAATATTGGAGGCAATCTATACGTGCACTGACTTTCAGAAGACCCAATAATAAGTGTACCGGCAGGTTCCTCCACTCCACTTACAGCATTTTTTGCTTCCTTAGTCAGTTGAATCATTTTGTCGGCGTACCTTTTAAATTCTCTGCCTGCCTCTGTTAAAACCAAGCGCTTTCCGAGACGTTCAAATAAAGGCGTTTCAAGTTCATTTTCAAGAGCTTTTATTTGAGCGGTAACGCTTGATTGAGCAAAGTTTAAAATTTTAGCCGTATAGGTGAAATTTAAATTTTCTGCAGCTGTTTTAAATGTAATCAGTTGTTTTATTTCGATTTTCCTCACCTCTATATAATCGGGTATTCCGATTGATTCAATCGTAATGTTCATCTGTAACGATCGTTAATTTCATTATAAAATATGGTAAATCAAACCACAACATACTAAATATAAAGAGATAAGGGGAAATCATAATGACCATAAAAAAAGAAAATACAAAAGAATCAATTAGCCTAACGCAAAAAGAAACAAGTGAAAAAAACTTCAAATACTACTGGAATGAAATTATTCGAGCGCTTATCGTAACTAAATAAGTAAGGCTAATCAATTTTATTTTTGGGAAAAGTAAATCCACATACAAGCGTATAAATATAAAAACAATAGCTCGCTAACGCTGACGATATACAGAGTTAGAGAGCTATTAACCTATTCAAGCCAATAATCATGTTTATTGGCTTGAATCCAATCTAAATTCGGCAATATCCTTGTCGTCTTGAGAGATAATGAGTGTGCCTTTTAATGCATTAGCCTGTAGCTTTTTTAGCTTTTCTTCAGCTGGCAAAAGAGGTAATTCATTGTTTTTTTCCTTTGCTCCTAACGTATAATTAAGAGTGAATTTACTTGTTCCTTTAGATGGAATTTCTCCTATACTCATGCCAACCCCTAACTTATTGTTATCCATCTTATAAATATTTGAACCAATTGCTTCTTTTACAGCTGATACTAACTCCTTATCTGGTTCTATGCGAATGTTTGTTTTAACAGGATCAGAGAGAGCCATACTATTATTAGACTTATTTTCCATCGTGAATGTATAGTATAACTCCGTTGGAACGATACGTTTACTCTTATTCTTTTTATCAGGTACTATCATTTCCCCAACGATTTTTTTATCATCGGTTAACATTACTTCCGCTTTTTGTAGTTTTAAGTAATCAACATTGTTTACATATTCCGTTTTTGAACAAGCGGAAATGATAGACACCAAACAAATAACAAACAATCCAAGATAGAACTTTTTCATATTTCTCCCCCAAACATTTTTTATCCCACAACAATAAACATATGTTATCATATTTGCTATATTTTGTATTTTGTAATTGTTATATGATATATTGTTAAACGTAAAAACACCAAGGTGCTTTATGTTTCCTTGGTGTCTTTTATTAGTTCTTAAGCGTTTAGTTAAAAAATTAGATTTGGAGGAGGAAAAGATGATACAAAATTTATTTGTTTTTGTATCTAGTAATTTTCTTCTACAAAACGTATCGCTTTGTTTAATTCTGAAGTTCTTAAAACGACTTCTTTATCATTAAAAATAATAAAGAATGGACTGTCTTCTATCTTTAAGTCTGGATATTGATTCTTTGCTTCTTCCAAAGAAGAAAAATATCGAACCTGCTTTAAGCCGCTTATTTCCTCAAAATGGTCGATGTCTTCTCCTACTGCCAAAATAGAATATTCTTCTCCATCTGACAATAACTCTTTAGGTGGAGAATCCGCATATTGTTTCTTCCAAGTTAAACTTGAGCATGCTGCACATAGAATAATCAAAAATAGAATAAAAGATAAGCATAACCCTTTTTTCATAACATCCCTCCTTTTATTCTAGCTATATTTCAAAAGAAAAATGATACAATATCTTTATTGACGAGAATACAAAAACCACGCAGGCATCTCTGTGTTTTCAATTAGCAGTACATGTTTATGCTTAGGATCACCTTTAATAGCATAAACAAAATCACCATTTTGTGTTTTGCCAAAGGCTCTAAAATATTTCTTAGAGTCATACTTTGTTTGATCAGCCATCTCCATACATTTATAATTTCCATATGTATCACTTAAAAGCTTTGTGTCAAACATATTCTCCTCTTTTGTTACATAAAACTTATCGTAAGAAAAGAACAAAATATATACACTTAACGCCCCTATAATTGTTATACAACTAGCTAAACTACATCGAATTTTTTTATTCACTTTCGACCTCTTAAAATTTTATTTGCTTTACTATAAAAGTCTATTACGCGAACTTTCCAGGCTCCTCCACATAAAAATCCACATAACCGCAGCTTGAACAAACATAAGGTATTAACTCACTGTAATTGTAATTGTTATTTAATACGCTGCTCGGTGTTTTATTTACACCTACTGTACCAGGTGATGATTGAATACGAGCTTTGGTTAGAGTTGAATCACATTTAGAGCACTTTTGGCTTTGCATACATATCACCTCTCTATTTCATAACATCATTTCTATTTTCTACAGTACATGTTTGTTAGCTTTAAAATTGAAAATCAGCCATATAACTTGAAGAATCAAAGGAAAAATAAATACAATCAGCAACACTATAAATGCGAACAATTTCAGCTCTAGTGTTTGGGTAACACCCGCTCCATCCACTTCTCTTGTCCAGACAACAGCTGTTCCTACGACGAAAAGTATGATCCAAATTATATTAGCTATCCACCAGGAAATCCATCGTCTTTTCACATCATCACTCCTTTCAATTTAAGCTGCATCTTTCTTTATTAATTCCCAGATAAGAGCAATGGTAGAAATAGCTCCACCTACCGCAAAGAGATAAGAAGAAAACGGTATTGTTTCATGCATGAATAAACCTCTTATTCTATAAAAACATAGGATAATAGTGCCGATTAAACCAATCATAAGCCGAATATTTTTATTGATTGTTTTCTCCCCCTTTAGGCTTCTCTTTGCACCTGATCCTTTATCATAAGTCCAAATATAGCGAAGAAGTTTAATACAACCAGCAATCCATAATAAAAGCCAAGCCCTTCAAAAAATAAAGAAAGAATGGGAAATATTATAGTTTCAAAGCCAAACAACATAATAATAAGTCCAATTCCTTTAGCGAGCTGCTTTTCATCCTTAGGTGTAAATATCTTTCCATATCCAGCAATAAAATTAGTACTACCTTTTTTCCATACACGTTTCCCAATATAAATAATTAAACAGCTTACTAGACTTATAAATAATAATTTCAACACCAGACATTACACCTTCTTTACATACTTTAATTTAACATATATAGTACATTTTACCATAATAAATAAACAAATATTATGTATTAAAGGTGGACTCACAAAATACAACACTGTAAAATATATACATACTAATTTGGGAGGTTTTTGTTTGTTAAACTTATGCTTAGAGCTGGGTGAGTAAGCTTCCTTAATGAATGTGTGCATAAAGGAAGCCCCATTTATGGAGTATAAAAAGCGGTAATTTAGCAAGTTGATAGGAGACTCTAAATGGATATCTTAATTAAACAAGAACTCACTGAAGAATATAATGAAACTGAAAAAGTTGTGAAAAGCGCCTTTTTAAATGAAGAATACAGCGATAAGAAAGAACATTTACTTGTGAAACGAATTAGGAAGTCAGATGAATTTATTCCTGAACTTTCACTAGTCGCATTAAATCCGAATGCAGTAGATATTATAGGCCATATTCTTCTATCTAAAATAACAATTATAGATGGTGATAACGCTACCGTTTCTTTAGCACTTGCTCCAGTTTCAGTTGCACCTCAGTATCAAAAACAAGGAGCTGGGAGCCAACTAATACACGCTGCTTTAAAACGCGCAAAAGAGCTTGGTTATCATTCAGTAATTGTTTTAGGGCACAAAGATTACTATCCTAAGTTTGGATTTAAACCAGCTAGCTCATGGAATATATATGCTCCATTTGACGTGCCTGAAGAATTTTTTATGGCCATAGAGTTAACAGAAGGATCTCTAAAAAATGTGCAAGGTGTTGTACATTACTCAAAATCTTTTTCAGAGTAAGGCACTAAATGATTAATTAGGTTTTACGTAAAGGCTGCCTGGAAAATAATTTTATAGTATTTTCTATGGGCAGCCTCTTTTTTATTTACCTGATATTATTAAAGCGGTGGATTTTCCACACCTAAATGAACCCAATCTTCTTTTGGAGGCCCATAAACTCCAGCAGGTTTTAGGCCTGCTTGACGCATAAGAATGGTAATTTGACCTCGGTGATGAACAATATGTTTGATTAGTCCCATTAAGATTGTGGCATTTGATTGGGTTCTTCCAAACGCTTCTTGCGTATGTTCTAAAGATTCATCTGTCCATTGCTGTTCGATAATTTTAGCAGCATGAGAACTTACATTTTTAAAGGTTATAGCGATTTCCTGTGCTGAAGATGGAACGCTTGCTGTACTTTCAATTCTGTCTATACTTAATCCGAATTCAGTTAGGTAATCTGGAATATTTGTTGTAAAATGCCAAGCAATTCTCCCTAACGTACGCCCTTCAGGATACACTTGTTGTTTCAACGAATCATCTGTCAAGCTATCTAAAACTTTTTGAGTCAGCATGGCTTCGTTGTTCCATTCTTTGATAAAATCTGAAATGGTATTATACATATAAAAGACCTCCCAATATAAATCTAATCTAAATCAATAACTAAATAATATCATAGAAGAAAAATAAGTTGGCTTATTTACTAAAGGAAGGAGACTTTATGTTATTTAAAGCTACCGCTCAAAAAACTGTTGTTTATCCTTTATTACTTTTAAATACTTTATTACTCATTCAAGCAGTTCAACATAAAGAACTTGCCTTTTTAAACCTTTTGGCTATCCTTTGCTTGTTTCTTTCCCTTTTTCTCCGATATGAATTTCAGATAGACAGAGATACTTTAACCTATAGAATATATATATTATGGTTTAAAGTATATGCAAAAACCGTTAAACCCAGGGACATTAAAAGAATTGTATTTAAACGGTTAAGTTGGAAATCAAAATTAGCAGTAGTAAAAGTAGAAAACGGGTGGAATATGAGAATAGCATTATTTAATCCACCAAATGTTTTTAAGGAATTAGAAACATTTGCACATGAATATGATGTAGATATTCAAAAAACAGCAGATTATTAAATTCTAGAGAAAACATCTTGAATGCCACCGCGTTTTGGATACATTAAACTCCATGTAAGTTAGGCCGTATAATCAGCGTTATTCATTTCTAATCAAGCTGCTTTTGGACCTCTCTAGCGCTACAAAGCATTAGTAAAGAGGTCCTTTCCTAAACACCTCCAAGTTAAACACTTTGTCCTCCTTCCTCACATCAACCCCAAGCCCTACATAAAAATAGGCTTCAAGGGCATTCTTTTTAACATTATTTGGATATATAATTCGTATATAACGCTTTTTAAGAGGTGATGATTCTGTATATATCAAAAAAGGTTGGCATTTTAAGCTGGTTTGCTACTTGCTTGTATTTTTTAGTTGAACCTTTCTTTATTTTGACTTCAACTGCTCCCTACAGTTTTTTACATCACGCAATGAGTGATCTTGGTGTAACTTCTTGTGGAAACTACACCTATTCAATTGCACCTCATGAAATTTGCTCTCCTCACCATTTCTGGATGAACGTATTGTTTATTATAAACGGATTGACACTTTCAATTGGTGTTTTGTACATTTCACAAAACCTAAAGAAAACGAGAAAAAGCCAACTAGCAACAGCTTTTATTCTTATATTAGCTTTAGGTAATATTGTTTCAGGCTTTATACCGGCTGATATTAATTTATTTTGGCATTCAATACTTGCTCAGCTTGGCATGGTTACTGTTTTAGCTGGTCTTTGGATGTATGCATCATCTTTAAGCAGCGGCAAGTATTGGACTTATGGCTGCTTAATTTCCCTACTAATCATTCTCCTACTCATTATGCTTGTATTTTTTGTTCCTATGCCTACCGGTCTGCTGCAAAGGTTATTCTATTTAGTAATCTTTATATGGGGCACCGTGCTTTCCTTTATGTTAAACAAATAATCCATTATCATTCCGTTTCATATGAGCTTACAAGACTATGTTAAACTAGCCGGAATTTCAAATAGCAAAAAGTCCATAGAGGCATTCCCTATGGACTTTTTGCTATTTTGTTAAATAAATTCTCTTAATAATTCTTTAGATTTCTTTCCGCTAAAACCAAAATAATTGCCAATAAGTTTGACGTATTCTGTGTAAGTAACTTTTCTATTTAAAGCAGTTTCCCACCATCTCTGTGGATTATAATAACGACTTCCACTAGAACAATAGGTTAATTGTATTTGGGTATCCTCAAATTCTTTATTAAAGTTTTTTTCTACCCTTTTCATATGATAGTTTGAAGAAACAACGATAGCAGATTGAAAGTGATAGTTCATCATTAGCTTTTTTGTAAATTTAGCATTTTCCGTAGTACTTGTAGCGTGATTTTCTAATATAATTGAATCCTCAGGTATTCCAGAGTCTTTGGCTTGATGATAAAAATTATTCTCTTGACCATTCGAAAGGATCAAATGAGACGCATATCCTTTTTTATATAATTCAATTCCTTTCTCCAGTCGATCATTATCACCACTTAACACAATAATCACGTCAGATTTTACAGGCTTTTCGTTCACTACAAGCTCTTTCCCGGCAAACAGGAAAAAAATCATCCCTAATCCCAGCATGAATATACTGATCTTTACTCTTTTACCTTTAATTTTTTGCATATAGACCCTCATTTAAAAAGTTCACTTCATATCGTATCATAAAGCTCAATATTCATAAAAATAAAAAGGTAATCTTCAAAAAAATTTTGCGCGCTGCAAGTAATCACAGCTTTTATATAAAAGTTAGAAGGTAAAACTTTAACAAACATTCTTTCTAAATATTTTCGTTATGATAGCTGTTCAAGTATTTGTAAACCTTGGAGCTGTCACGGGCCTTCTTCCTATTACCGGTGTCCCCCTAACTTTTATAAGCTTTGGAGGTTCTTCGCTGACATTGTTAATGCTTGCTGCAGGAATACTTACCAATGTTTCGATGTTTACCACATACACTCAAACCTATCAAAGCCACTCAATGGAACAAGCTTATATAAGGAATGTTTAACGTTTGAATGGCTAACTGGTGGCTATAATAAAAAGTCCTGACTATATATCAGGACTTTTTACTTTATTTACATAAATAATAATCAAGCAGCTGCTTAGAATTGCTGTGTTTTTTACTAGTAATCTATTAGAGGATAGATTTACTTCCTAAATAACGAGGTGCCCAGTAAGAATTGCTTAACGATGCAATAGTTACACCAGTTGAACTTCCAGCATGAATAAACTGCCCGTTTCCAATATAAATTCCAGCGTGTGAAGGACCTCCAGTAGTATCGAAGAATACGATATCTCCAATATTCGGAGTAGATGTACTTTTTCCTGACTGATACAAGGTGGCTACTGTTCGCGGTACAGTTACTCCACCTCCATTTTTAAATACATAATAAATGAAACCACTGCAATCGAAACCATTTGGAGAAGTTCCGCCCCAAACATATGGCACCCCTATGAATTTTTTAGAATAAGCCACAATATCACTAGCTGTCGCTTGCGTTGAACTATTAACAGTTGAAGAACCAGTGGCGCTAGTAGATGCGTTATTTAAGGCATTTAAAGTAGCTGGACCTACTATTCCATCCACAGCTAAGCCATGATCCCGTTGGAAATTCATAACGGCAGTTTGAGTAATTGTGCCAAAATAGCCTGTTGGTGTGGCGTTAAAGTAACCTTTTTCCTTTAACAGCTGCTGTACTTTTTCAACTTCATTACTAGTCATTCCATATTTCAGAAGTGTACTGCTTGTAACCGCACTTGTTGAATTAGCTATTAACGCTTGATATGTATTAGGTCCCACCATTCCATCAGCGGTTAAACTATGAGAACGCTGAAAGCTTAGAACTGAATCTTTTGTAATTGAACCAAAATAGCCAGTCGAAGTAGCTGAAAATATGCCCTTCTGTCTTAAAACATCCTGTAATTCTTTTACGTCTGGATCTGTCATACCTTCTTTTAATAGCTTGTCCCCTAAAGCTGCATGGCTTATTGTTGGTAAAACAATCAATGATGAGCATAAAGCTAATGAAGAAATTATCTTTTTCACTAAGTATATCCCCCGATGTTATATTTTTCTTGTTCTTGACTATAAAATTTTAGCAGGGAGAAATAGAAAAGAAACAACCCATTTATGAATTTTTTGTGACAATTATAAAAATCACTTGATTTATTAGGAGGTAATTATTTGTTTTGTCATATAAAGTATAAATATACTTATAATGGTTAAAGTTACTATTCTTTGACCTTACTGTTTTACATATATACCGCTAAATCTTTCATACAATAAAGCACCTTTTTATAATTGTGAACATAAAAAAGAAAAATAGAGGCTGCATGGTAAAGGATAGGGGGAATAATGTGAGCAAAATAGCGGGTTTGAAGCGCCGGTTTAAATACTTACTTATTAAACTATTACGATTAAAAGATCATTCACATAAAGTTGCGCTAGGTTTTAGTCTAGGTTCTGTTGTGAACTTTGTTCCTACCTTTGGATTTGGCATTATACTATCCGTAGGTTTAGCTAAATTATGTAAAGGAAACAGCATAGCAGGACTCATTGGTGGAATGTTTTTTATGTGGGCCTTTCCGTTGATGTTTTACTTGAATACAGTAGTTGGAGGATATATATTCCCAATCGATCTTGATCAAACTTTACTTCAGAATACAGATGAAGATTTAGATAATCGACTAGAACTAGGAGCAAAAGTAGGAAAGAATTTTTTAACAGGCATGATTCTTAACAGCTTCTTATTTGGAAGTATACTCTATATTGCTAGCTACTATATTATAAATCAGTACAGAGGCTTTCTCTTACACTACATCTCTAAAAAGTGGATAGTAAAAAAACCGTACTAAACAAATGGATTATTAGCTTGATTTCAACCTTTATTTCTAATTGTAAATCAATATAATTTATATAAAAAAACCATTAACCTGAACATTTTTTCAAAAGGCATAGAGGTACCTTAGCCCATAATTGATACCTATGGTTATCAATTATGGGCTAAGGTACAATCTTTGTTTCTGTTTTAAGATAAATATGGAGGAAATACATTGAAAGAGAGCTCTGTCTATTTTTTTTCTTGAATATCAATTTGCTGCATGTGTTCTAATGTACTCCTTTCAATTGTATATATCATTTACCATTTTTTATCATAACGATCGATAGTAAACCTAATATATTTTTTTCTTTGTAAGAGTACATTCAGTTTAAAAACTTAAAAACAGTAAAACAGCTCCACGTAAAAATAAGTAGCCATACTATGATAATAATTGAACCCACAACCCAATTTTTAGGTTTTTCATTTTGAATGAGCTCTTCTGCTTTTATTGTGCAGTCCTCTATTACATTTTTAGGTATCATCTTTAAAGCAAGCATAATTCCTAAAGGAACAATGATTATATCGTCAATATAGCCTAAAACCGGTATAAAATCAGGAATTAAATCGATTGGACTGAAGGCATATGCAACCACACAAGCAGTAAATACTTTGGTATACCAAGATACTCGGTTATCTTTATAAGCTAAGTATAAGATAAATAGCTGCTTTTTTAACTTTTTAGCCCACAACTTTAATTGGTTAAGCATGTTTCCTATTCTCCTTATGGACGGTTTAATATAATATGAAAATCGGTTTTATTTTTTGTTTAAATGCATGTTTCTTTTATGAGTAAATTCAAAACTATACGAATAACTGATTAATGCAGTCATCTTGATTTGCAGCTAGTTTAGGAACAGCTCCAACAGGAACCCAATAATAGAAAAAGATTAATCCTGCATCTTCCCCTTCAGAATTCACCTTATATTCCCACCGTTCTGCCGTTTCTTCTTGAACTTCTAAATGAAAAACATGTCGTTCATGATACTGACTTTTACTTTCATGATGATAGACGTATGTTTTTATTTTGTTCACCGATAAAAACTCCACTAATCCAGATTCTTCTTTGACCTCCCTATATAAAGCTTCTTCAATTGTTTCTCCCTCTTCTACAGTACCTGCTGGAACTTGAACTCCTGCTTCTGGATAATCTCTATGTTCGCAAACTAGTAACTCTGTATAGGGATCATTGAATCTAGTTATGTAAGCCATAACTTTTGTTATCATCGTTTTACCCTGCATGCTTGCTTCCTCCTATATATAGATACTAACCGTGCAAATTTCTTCATCAGCAAACAAACTTCTTTAGCTCTCAAGAATAAATCAGGCATATTTTATTACATCCATTTTAATTGCAAAAGAATTAGTCTCAGTGTTGTCATAATAAGCTGCTTTTACGGAAGGTTAACTGGTATGGGAATTGGAATAGTTAGTTTTGCTATTCTGATAAGATTTGTAATCATCATATCAGTAAGTGAAGTAATAGGAAAAGGCAAGAATCAGATTGATTCTTGCCTTTTCTGTCTTTATTTTCTTTCAAGAGAAGGTTCTGATACATTTTCGTATTCTGTAATTTTACAGATGCGATTTTCATGACGCCCCCCAACAAATTGAGTTGATAACCACGTCTTCGCGATTTCGCGGGCTAAACCTGGCCCAATTACTCGTTCCCCCATGGCTAAAATGTTCGTATCGTTGTGTTCACGTGTCATCTTAGCTGAAAAAACGTCATGAACGAGTGCGCAACGAATTCCTTTTACTTTGTTAGCGGCAATACTCATCCCAATCCCTGTACCGCAGATTAAAATTCCAAAATCGGCTTCTCCATTCGCTATTCTTTTGGCAACTGGAATCGCATAGTCCGGATAATCGACTGAACTGCTGCATTCGCAGCCTAAATCTTCATATATTATGGACATTTCATCTAGCAGATTGATAATCTCTTTACGAATGTTTATTCCGCCATGATCTGAAGCAATTATAACTTTCATAAGATTACTCTCCTCATTCATCTATAGTCTTAATTAAAATTCTAATGATTTTTGAGTCTCTTTTCCTGATACGTTATTTCCTAGAACAATCCTCAGAACACTTCCCGTACCATGTTTTAACCCCTTCAGAGTTGTCTACATTCTCAATAACTTTCCCACATACTTGACAAACGATAGTTCCCTGTTTTACATTAACCTGCTTATTCATAGCTATTTCCTCCTTTTTATTAGAAAAATTCGTTTGTATTCAAATACATTTCTTTAAAGACAAATTCGTTTTATCTTTAGTTTGATAAACCATTGTATGATAGAAAAGATGTGCTTAAGCTAGAATGGTATCCAGTAAGCTGTATTTATCATCATTACTAGATAACTTCGAATGAACTTTTTCAATATCTACATTGATTAAGTCATTTTCTTTAATTCCTACGGCCCTACCAGAATACCCTTTAAGTAATAGTTCTACTGCTGTAATCCCCATTTTACTTGCTAAGATACGATCAAATGCGGATGGCTGCCCTCCTCTTTGGATGAAACCTAATATACTCGTCCTTACGCTGATATCTAATTGATCCTCAACATATTTTTTCAGGTCTTGAATATCGTATATGTTTTCAGTAATTAGAACTAGGTTATCTTTTTTGCCACTTTTGATTTTCTTGTTCAGCTTGGAACATATCTCTTCAAAACTTAATTTTCTTTCCGGTGTCGAGATAATTTCTCCAGCTCCCGCTAAAGCAGAGTACAGGGCTAAATCTCCGCAATATCTTCCCATAACTTCTACAATCGTAGTCTTTTCATGAGATAAATCTGTATCCTTAATTTTACCAAGACATTCTAATATCGTATTTAATGTAGTATCAAATCCAAGTGAATAATCTGTGTAAGATAAATCATTATCAATCGTTGCCGGTATACCAATGACATTTACACCTAACTGATGTAATTTTTGTGTTCCTTTAAAAGAGCCTTCACCGCCGATTACTACTAAATGATTAATTCCATAATCTTTTAATATACTTAAAGCTTTTATTCTCCCCGACTCTTTCATAAATTCTGGGCACCGGGAGGTTTTTAAAAATGTCCCTCCTTTATCCGCAATATAGTCTACATCCGTAGAGGTTAATCTATAAAGTTTACCTTCTATTAAACCTTGGTAACCACCCTCGATTCCCATTACCTCCATGTTGTGATAAACAGCTGTTTTTACTACTGCTCGAATAGCAGCATTCATTCCTGGAGCGTCTCCGCCACTTGTTAAAACTCCTAGCTTCATCATTGTCATACACCCCTGTTATTCTTATCCATGTAAGAAAGTTGACCGACAGTCTTAGAAACTAATTGCCGGCCACTTCTAGTACTACACATTTCTTTCAAACAAGAATCAACTAGTTTTTTCTAATCGATCGACTGTGGTTTTTTTAATAGCTCTTCCTGACTGTTTTAGTAAAAAGGCTACGATAAAGGACGCTACAAACATGCTAATACCTAAAAATGTCATACTAGCATTAAAAGATCCTGTTAGATCTTTAATGTATCCCACAATATACGGTCCGAAGAAACCGCCTAGATTACCAATACTATTGATAAGAGCAATAGCACCTGCAGCAGCAGCTTCTGTTAAGAAAGATGGTGGAATTGCCCAAAACGGAGAATATGCTCCGAACGCTCCGCAAAGACTGATCGTCAAGAATACAAACGATAAAACAATGTTCGTATTTGCAACGTAGCTACTGATAATTAATGCCACGCCACTTGTTACTAAACAAGCAACGACGTGAAAACGTCTTTCATTTTTTTTGTCAGAGTGGTTACTAACCAACATCATGGTTACCATTGCACAAACATACATTAACCCTAAAATCCAGCCCATCGCATGTGTACTAAGAGAAGTCGTTTTAGATAAACCTTCTGAAATTGTCGGTAAAAACATGACGATGCCATAGTAGCCAACCATCCAGAAAAAGTATCCTAGGGATAAGGTTAAGACGTCACGATCTTTTAAGGCCTGAGCAAATGTATAGTGTTTGGCTTCCTGTTTTTCTAACTTCTCTTTTGTTGTAACGTCGATTAACCATTTCTTCTCCTCGTTCGTCAGCCATTTGACATCCTCAAGCTTATCGTCAAGATAGAAGAAACATATCACACCTAAGATCAAAGCTGGAATCGCTTCCAAAACGAAAAGCCATTGCCATCCAGCCATGTTTAACCAGTCAATGCCTAATAAGTAAGTAGAGAGAGGAGATCCTATTGCATTAGCACCAGGGATCGCAATCATAAATCCGGCAATTGCTTTTGCATGATGTTTTGTTTGATAAAAACCACTTAGATAAAAGACCATACAAGGATAAAAGCTAGCTTCAGCAACTCCTAAAAGAAATCTTGCTGTATAAAACTGCCATGGTGTTTGGATAAAAGCCATTAAAATAGCAATAACTGCCCATGTAATCATGATTCTACTAATCCATCTTCTAGCCCCGACCTTTGTCATCATAGCACTGCCAGGTACCTCTAAAAGGAAATAGCCAAGAAAGAAAATTCCTGCTCCTAATCCAAAAACAGCATTAGAAAAACCTAAATCTTCATTCATTTGTAATGCAGCAAACCCAATATTTACTCGGTCAAGTATAGATATGGTAAAACATAAAAATAGAAATGGAATGAGCCTCAACGTTACTTTTTTGGTAGTTGAACGTTCTAAGTTAATTGAATCCAAAATAATTCCTCCCCTGGGTTATCATCTTTCTCCTCTTCGTGTTCTTTGGTCTTTGACCCGAGTATTTACCCTAGGCTAATTGACAGAAAGAATTAGTGGTTGATATAAAAGATGATTAATCTATTTCTAAGTCTAAGTAAATCTAGCTCCTACTTCTGTAATCCCTTTCATATGGGGATGTAAAAAATGAAAAAGCGAAGTATCCCCTGTATTATTTATCATTTAAAAAAGTAAGAACTATTAGAAAATATCGTACAACAAAACCTTACTAGCGATATAAAAGCATTATAAATCTACTTTCTATACTAATAATCCAAAATATTTGTAATGCACAGTAACGATAAAAAACGCTTACATTTTTGAGCCCCTCTGCTAATCTCTTCAAAAAATATCAAGCTTAAAAATAATGAATTTTAAGATTCACATTACCTCCGTTTTATTAATTTAGCTACTTGTATACTAAGTTACCTTATATAAACAGTGTACTTACATACCTAACAATTGTCAATATAATTATTAAATTAAACATTTTCTGAATTTTATTAGAAGAGAAGAAGAATGCGTATTTTGACATTATAGAAAAGTGCTTGCTTTATGCGGTTTTTTTAACACAAAAAAGGCAGCTGCACTTTAGCTGCCTTTTAACTTCATATTTAATATGCTTTTGATAGAAAGTCAGTTGGAATTAGGCTTTCCAATAACGATCATATAAATTTCGCATGTGAAAATTCATAATTCTCACAGCTTCTTCTTCATTATGCTGTTCAATTGCATTAATAAGTAATTTATGCTCATTAAAATTAACTTCTCTATAGTCAGGTTTCGTTACTGTTCGATCTCTTATAAACTTCCACATTTCCTGCTGCTTCATTGCATTGCTGATAGCTGCCATAATGCTAATAAATAAATCATTATGCGAGGCCTTGGCTATGCCGTTATGTAGGGCTTCATCCGTTTCTGGTACATACACGCCTGCGTTCGTTTCTTCCTCCATCTTATTAATTGTTGCACGCAGTTCCTTAATGTCTTCTTCTGTAGCTCTCAAAGCTGCAAAGCGTACAATAAGAGGTTCTATGTTCATTCTTGCTTCAACAATGTCTTCAGGGGAGGCAGATTCCATCAAAAATGTGGATTGAGAATTTCCAGCTTCTGTTTGAGATTCTTTAACGTATACACCTTCTCCTTGACGAGAATAAATAAAACCGTTCAATTCTAGTGCGCTAAGGGCTTGTCTAACAGGCACTCGACTTACACCGAATTGTTCACACAGCTCCCTTTCAGCAGGGAGTTTATCTCCCACTTGGAACGCGCCAGATTGAATTTCAGAAAGAATTTGATTATAAATTTGAATATATAATTTATTATTGGAAACTGGATTAAAACTAATGGAAATCACTTCTCTCTATAATTATTAACTCATTTTATTCATAATTAAGTAGACATAATTATTATATACTGTTCTATTTTTAGGGGCAACAAGCCTAGCATCTTCTAACAAAAAAATCCTTATTTATGTAGTGAGTTTTTCATTTTGCTAATGATTTTATCAATAAACAGCTATACAGGCATACCATAATGGCATGCCTGTATAACGAACTTGAATATTAATCCATATGTGAGCCACCGTTTATATCAATTTCTTCTCCTGTAATATACGAAGCTTCTTCTGAAGCTAAAAAGGCAATTGTAGCCGCGATTTCTTTCACTTCACCTGGTCTACCCATAGGAATACTATCAATCACAGACTTTGCATCTTCTTCAGGGAGAGACTTCCAAATTTCTGTATTAACGAGTCCGGGAGCTACACAGTTAACCGTAATGCCATCTAAAGCTACCTCGCGCGCTAAGTTTTTTGAAAAACCTAATACTGCTGCCTTAGATGCCGAATAGTGAGGTCCCCCAAACACTCCTCCACCTCTTTTAGCCGAAACAGAAGACAGGCTTATAATTCGACCATACTTTTGATCTTTCATTGTTTCTAATACTGCTTGCGTACATAGAAACAACCCAAACATATTGACGTTAAACACTTTTGTAATGTCTTCAAGCGTCATATCTTGAACGGTAACCTTTTGAGAAATCCCTGCATTATTAATTAAAATATCAATTCTGCCGAATTCTTCAAGTGTTTGTTTAACCATCGCATCGCAAGAATCCTTACTTGTTACATTTAGCTCTATTCCCAAGGCTTTGCCACCGGCTTCTTTTATTTCGTTGACTGTATCCTGTACACCATCAAAATTGATATCTGCTATAACAACAGCCGCTCCTTGCTCTGCAAGTGTCAGGGCGATTGTACGTCCAATTCCTTTTTTGGAACCGCTACCAGTAATAATTGCTACTCTCTCTTTTAAATCAAACATATTATATTTCCCCCATCTTGTTAGCTTCTTCTATTTAATTTAGTTAGTCTTAAATCAGTTCTTTAGCTGTTTTGATAATATTTTCTACAGTAATTCCATTTAACTCTAATAGTTTTTCATAAGGCGCAGATTGCCCAAATTGATCCTGTACACCAATTCTTCGAACTGTACCTTTTCCTTCTTCCGCAACTACTTCACATACGGCACTGCCAAGGCCATTTAAAATATTGTGATCTTCAACCGTAATGATTTTTCCAATATTTAAGCAGTCAACCACTGCTTCTCGATCTAAAGGCTTAATCGTATGCATGTCTAGTAATTTCACAGATATGCCTTGTTTCTCTAATTCTTTCGTTGCCTCTAAAGCGAGTCGTACTGTATCGCCGTTGGCAATAATAGCGATATCGCTTCCCTCTTTAATTTTCTTGGCTTTTCCAATTGTAAACTCTTCATTTTCATCGTAAATCATGGGAACCGTATCGCGAGTAAAACGAAGATATACAGGTCCGTATATTTTCGCAGCTTGTTCTACTAGCTTTCTAGTAGAATAATAGTCAGCTCCCATAATGACGGTCATATTTGGAACCGATCTTAATACACCCATATCTTCTATAGCCTGATGACTTCCGCCATCGTTAGCTGGCGTTAGACCACCGTGTGAACAAGCAATCTTTACATTTAAGTTAGGGTAGCAGACTTCTTGTCTAATTTGTTCAAGCATTCTTAACGAACCAAAAACCGCGTAAGTGCTTACAAAAGGGATTTTACCAGTCGTAGCAAGTCCAGCTGCTAACCCAGCTGCATTTTGCTCTGCAATACCGACATTAATATGCTGGTCGGGTAATTGTTTGATAAAGTTTACTGTTTTACACGACTTTGCAATGTCGACATCAATGACATAAATATTTTTATTTTCTTTCCCTAATTTTACGATTTCATCTCCAAAGGCTTCTCTCGTAGCTTTTTTTACTGTAAGATCTTTTTCTAGTATGCTCATTATCTTAAACCTCCTGCTACTTCTTCCATTGCTTGATGATATTGTTCTTCATTAGGAGCAACTCCGTGCCAATCAGCTACATCCTCCATGAACGAAACTCCTTTACCTTTTACCGTGTCACAGATGATACATTTTGGTCTTCCATTCTTCGCTACTCTTACTTCATCCAATGTTTCTACAATCTCTTCCATGGAGTGTCCATTAATTCGCTTTGTTTCAAAACCAAACGCATCAAATTTTTTCTCTAAATCTTGTAATGGCATAATTTCATCACAAAATCCATCAATTTGAAGTCTGTTATTATCTACAAATACAATTAAATTATCTAATTGGTACTTAACTGCTGTTTGAGCAGCTTCCCAAATTTGTCCTTCTTGACATTCTCCGTCTCCTACTAAAGAAAAAACTCGGTAGTCTTTAAAATCTCGTTTCCCTGCAATTGCCATGCCTACGCCACACGAAAGTCCTTGTCCTAGTGAGCCTGTTGAAATATCAATACCTTTACACTTTTTCATATCTGGATGCCCTTGAAACGGAGAACCGTATTCTCTTAGCGTGTATATCGTTTCATAGGGAACGAATCCTCGTAAAGCTAAAGCGGAATATTGAATGGGACAAACGTGACCTTTAGAAAGAACAAATCTATCACGATCTTCCCAGTTAGGATTGTGCGGATCAACATTCATTTCTTTGAAATAAAGCGCTGCCATAATATCAGCTGCAGAAAGTGAACCTCCTGGATGGCCAGATTGTGCTCCATAAATCATTGTAAGAGCTGTTTTTCTTAATTGAATGGCTTTTCCTTTTAATTCTTCAATACTAATTTCTTTCATTTTAGTCACCTCATTAATTTATGACTTGCTGTTTTCTAAACGATATATCCATTAACATATAATTTAGTACACTTAGGTAACTTGTATACTAAGTAGCTTTGTGACTTAAGTGTACATCTGAAATGCGAGTTCGTCAATAACAAGATTGAATTATTAGAATTTTTTTATTTGAAACAAGTCGGTTTGTAAATTCGTGTGTTGTTTTTTCTAAGGTTTTTAAGCAAAAAAAGTACTGCTCCTATTTTAGAAGCAGTACTTTTTTTATTGATTAATTAGTAAATCGCATATATAACCAAAAGCTTTATCAAAAAACAACTATGCTTTTGCACTGGAATTATTGCTGCTTATCATGTCTTGGCTACCAGATTTAATGTTTTTAGCTACTAGTATACCTACTACCCCCGATAACCCTAAAATAATGAAGATGGAGTTGTAGCTTGTAACAAGAGCAATAAGCGTGGACGAAATAATACTTCCGAAATAACGAAACGTTGAATAAATGCCAGAGGCTGTACCAGATTGCTCTTTGCTTACCGAGTCTAGCGAGGCAACCTGCATGCTTGTTAAACCTATTCCGGTCGAAAAACCTCCAATAATTAAAGCCACTATAAGAAAAAGAATAGATCCAACGTTCTCTAAAGATAGAAAAAGAATAGTAGAGACAATGATCATAGCAAAAGAAAATCCAATCACTTTTTTAGAACTAAACTTATTGTTTAACAATCCTCCTATCCAGCCGCTTAAAGACATTGAAATCGAAAAAACCGATAAAACAATACCCGTTTGTGCTGTAGATAAGTGAAATTGAGCCTTCATTAACAGCGGCATAATTAATAAAATCACATACATAACAAAATTGCTAAGCATAATAGACAAATTAGCGCTTGTAAAGGTGGCATTTTTAAACAAAGAAAAATTGATAATCGGGTTTTCTGCCGTATTTTCTCTTTTGATAAACAAGAATGAAGATAAAACAAATACTAATCCCATTATTAAAGCCTTAGTAATTTCCATACCGTGTGTTAATAAAATCAATAAGGAAATACTAATGGCTAAATAGATGGAACCTTGAATATCTAAAGTACTTGCTTGTTTTTTTACATTAGATTTAGGAATCATAACTATGCCACTGATTAAAGCTAAGAAAAGAAAAGGCACATTCACCCAGAATATAGCTTCCAAGTTGAAGTTTTCAAGCAATACAGACCCTAGCAATGGTCCAATTGCAGCACCCAATCCCATTCCCATTCCAAATACACCTAAAACTTTAGGAAGCCGCTCTTTTGGCACCACATATCTAATGATGGCTATCGTGTTAGGGGTGAGTAAAGCTCCTCCTACTGCCTGCAGTGATCGAAAAATAATAAGGGAAATGAGATTAGTTGAAAATATACATCCTAAAGATGCTATAAGAAAGAACACTACGCCCCATAAATAGATATTTCTGTTTCCGTACAAATCTCCTAGCTTTCCAGCGATAGGCTGAGTAACAGCCATTACAATCAAATAAATAGTTACTACCCACGAAATATTTGCAAGTGGTTCATTAAAATGAGCTGATATAGTTGATAGAGCAACGGCAATCATGGTTGAATTAATTGGTACAAGAAATGTCCCAATTAGCAATGAAATAATCAAGATAAGCTCTTTATGTTTACCCAAACATTAATGCCTCCTTTTAGTGGAGAGAAATTCCCTTTATAAACGTGTTTATACTGTTTTTTATCATATCTTGATAATCCGCATGTAAGGCTTTGTCTCCAAAATTTAGTTTATACATAAAATATCCCCAATACGTACTTAGGAAAATCTCTGCTTGTGTGCAGCAATCTAATTCTTTGATATATCCTTTCCTTTGCATTTCTTCAAAGTATTCTTTTAATATTTTTTTCGTATCATTAATTTTTTTTATAATTTCCTCGTGCGCCTGTGAGAAAATTAAAGGGTCTTTTAAAGCAATTGAAATCATGTCTCGGTTATTATCAAAGTCTTTTAGTAACAGGTAACCGAAATTCGTCAAATCTTTTTCAAGCTCCCATTCAATTGATTTATCAAAAATCTCAAGTGAAAAGCTTTTTGTTTTGACAATAGCTTGAATAATGCCTTCTTTATTGCCAAAGTGGCGAAAAACCGTCAATTCATTAACGCCAGCTTGTTCTGCAATTTCTCTAGTGGTAGTACCTTTATAGCCTTTTTCTTTAAGCAGTTCTATTGTAGCTTTTGTTATCTTCTTTTTTGTTTCATCTTTTTTCATGTTAATCATCCTTTATGCTTCCTGAATGTAAGTATTTACTTTCCATTAGGCAGTATATAAAGGAAAAAGAGCTGTTGTCAAATAGAAGCGAAGAGAATCACTTAGTCATTTAAAAGCGTGACAATTCCATTCGTACCATCGACCATAACCATATCGCCATCTTTTAGCTTATCCGTACTTATTTTCGTACCAACTACTGCAGGAATTTCATATTCACGTGCAATTATTGCCGAGTGAGAAAGAATACCTCCAGCGTCGGTGATAACAGCTCCCGCAGTCTGAAATAAAGTAGTCCAAAGTGGAGTAGTGGTCTTACATACTAAAACATCACCTTTTTCCAGTTTAGAAAAGTCTTTCGTATTTGAAATGACTGTTACTTTTCCGGTATAGATTCCTGAAGAAGAGGCTAATCCTTTGATAGAATGTTCGCTGTTCGCGTCATCTTCCTCAATAGCTCCCATATATTTCTCAGCTTCTTTCAGCTGAGCTGCTTCAGGGACGCCGAAGTATCTAGGTAAATTAGACGTTTGCTCATGTTCTGCGTGTTCTTTTTTCCGTTTCTCGATTAATTTTGTCATGTCTGCTGGATTTTCTAAAAGAGACTCTAGCTCATCAAGATATAAGAAGAAAATATCTTCTTTCACTAGAAAAACGTGATGATGTACTAGTAAATTACCTAGCTTAAGTAGGAACAAACGAGCTTTTGCATCCAACATTGCATCGATATAAAAATGATGATCATCTCTTATAACGGACGCATCTAATGCCCACTGATAATATTTTTTAAATTCTTCTTTGTGTTTGCTATCCGCTATCTGTTCCAGGAATTCATTATAGTTCTGTTCACGTTTTTTGACCGTTTGTTTGAAATTCTCATCAAAGTTGTAATTGTCTTTAACATACCCTTGAATAATTGATAATGCGTGAAGAGGATTCTCTAGCCAAGTTTCTCCTACAAAATCATGACTTACAACGTTTCGATATCCATACTGTTTTAGAAAAGTATTTAATTCAGCCATAAAGCTTTTTCCTGCTTCACTTTCCTCTAACTTTTTCACTAAAGTTTCTGTACATTCTTCTTCGAAGATCTTAGTAAGTTCCGCATTGCCTTTAACTGTTAAAGCAAGTCTAGAAAGCTCCTGATCAGTTTCCAACGATTTGTTCATTTTCCCCGTCAATAGCTCATAAACATCGTGTCCGGATTTTTTATTTGTAAGGTTTTTATAGTACTCTTCAACTATAGTATTTAAAGACATTTGAGGCATAACAATATCAAAATGCAGATCATATGCCGTTTTATAAAAATCAGTCAAACTTTGAAGAATCTCTTTTCCTCTCTGAAGGTTGAAATTTTCCCAAGTAGAGCTATCTAATTTGTCATAGTAAGATAAAAATTGTTCCTTAATAATTTGATTCATTCGTTTTGTTAAGGCTGGATAAATACTTTCCATTAATTCTTTATGTTCTTGGCTTCTCTTATTGAAATCTCCTTTAAAGGGCTCCGTTCTTGTATAGATATGACCTTTATAAACTTTTAAGTTAAGTCTATCAAATATAAAGCTTAACTTTTGAAAACTAGCAGCTGTTCCTTCAGAAAATGCCGGAATAATAAATGAAGCGTACAAAGGACTAACAGCATGAGAAAAACTTGTGTCATTTAAAATCCAAAACTCTTCCATATCGTCGAAACTTAAAGATATATCTTTTTGGAAAGGAGTTAATTCTTTGGCCTCTGTTAATGTGGTAATAGCTCTTGCCTGTAATAGATATACTTGATTGTCTTGAACCCCAAACTCTATGTCTACGGGATGTTGGTAAAGAGCTTCTACTTCTTTTGTTATTTCGGCCAATTCAATGATTTTCTCGTCTGTTAAACAAAACCTTTGCTGCTCATCTTCCGTTGTTTTGATTTCTTCAACTCCTTCAACAAGTGGAATTATTTTTACTTCTTTTAGCCCCTTTTCTTTCTCTATTTTAAAAGTTTGCTTATTAACTAGGTAAACATCAGGTGTTACTAAGCCTGATACGATTGCTTCTCCTAGTCCATAGCTGGCATTAATCATCATTTCTTTTGTATTATGAGTGACAGGATTTTGACTGAATATCACTCCCGATACTTCGGACTCAATTAACCCTTGAACAACAACTGCCATTGAAACTTCGTCAAAATTAGCATACATATTTTGAGTATATTGTTCGACTCTTTCAGTAAAAAATGAGGCCCAGCACGCTTTCACTTTACTCAAAAAATCCTCGGTACTTTTCACATTAAGATAGGTTTCATACTGGCCAGCAAAAGATGCACCTTCTAAATCTTCAGCACTAGATGATGAACGAACAGCTACCGATGTATAAGAGCACTTTAGGTTTCGAAATGCCTCTATGAGATCTGATTCAATTTCAATAGGAATTTCCCCGTGTAAAATTCTCTCGTGTATATTATTCGTTTGACGATCAATCCCGTTCCATTCGATATATCGCTTTAAAGCTTCCATTTGAATAACAAACCCATCTGGAATCGGTAAATTTTTTCTTTTCATTTTTATAAGGTTTAAAGCTTTTGCTCCAACTCGTTCATTCGCCTCGTCCACCTTTTGAAAACTTAAGCTATACATTAAAAATATTCATCCTCCCACAAACTAATTTTAAAAATGTAAGTAATTACTTACTTTATATTTATTTTAATTCTTTTAAATTTTTATGGTCAATAAAAAATGGTAAAACATTTAAAAAATGCATATTTAGTTGTGCTTTATTTTAATTTCACTTAAATAATATTCCTCTTTTTTATTACATTTTTTAACTTTTGTTAGTCTTTTTTATTATAAAGTCTAAATAGTTAATCAATTAAAAGGTTACTAAAAGAAATGCAAAAAACCCCATCTAAATTAAGATGGAGGTTTTCCTCTTTTATAGTTGGGTTAACCATTATCTCTGAGTGCTTACAAGCTTCCACTGGCTGAGTGTCAATTTTATCTTATATCCTCTAATATATAAGTGAGCGCTATCAGATTTACGAGTCATATGCGAAGTCATGATCAAAAATCTCCTTTCTCATAGAATTATTTTTAATATAAAACTATTTTGGAAATCTTAACCTAAGCATAGCTCAGTATTGTAAACCATTTATTAATGACAAGAAAAGATTATGTAAACATTTTAAATTGCAGGGGAACCGCTCATTACTTATGTTTCAACTTCAGTAGATTTAAGTCTATATATGTGTGAGTTCATTGACGGAGCAGAAACTGCAGTGAAGATTTAAAAAATCAAGTGGATTCCAATACTGTAAGGTAAACGAAAAGGATAGCCCTTTAAAGACCTATCCTTTTACATGCATATAAAAAATTTATTTTCTTAATAAAATTGAGACATTCACCATCTATAATGGTTATGTACGAGGATCAGTCTATTAAACTGACAAGCTACTATTTATGTTAGATACAATCCTTTTTAACTCCATTAAATCATCTATTACCACATCAGCCTGCGCAAGCTCAGCTTCTTGAGCAAAATCAAAATTGCACCCCACCGCCATTAAACCATTATCCTTTGCAGCATTGATATCCGATAGACGGTCTCCCACTACTGCTGCGTGCTTTACATCGTATTTCTTTATAATCGTTTTGACTAAATCTCCTTTATCGAGCGTTTGGATTTGTTGAATACTAAATGTTTCTGTTACCCACTTATCCAAATCGTAATGGTCTACAATCGCTTCTAAATATTCCTTCAAACCGTTACTTGCTATGTAAATGGAGCAATTATTTTCTTTTAAATAGCTAAAGACCTCTTTTACATTAGGGTATAAAGCGCCTTTGCCTTTTTTTATATTCTCAACTAAGCTTTTCAA
Source organism: Priestia sp. TRN 1309 (assembly GCF_050846875.1). Lineage (NCBI taxonomy): Bacteria > Bacillati > Bacillota > Bacilli > Caryophanales > Bacillaceae > Priestia > Priestia sp. TRN 1309. The sequence goes on from NZ_JBOZGM010000004.1 coordinate 438,024, forward strand.
AAAATAGTCATTCATATACTTTCTTATTTCACCTGAATGAGTAGGTAATAAAGCTTCCCATACTTTGGGTAACGGTACACCCATGATTTCACGATACTTATCAACAGGAGTACTAGTATTCCACTGGTTGAGTGTACGCAAATGGTTAAAGGTATCATCAAGTGATAATTCTAAAATTTTATCTGTTTGAAACAGCGTTCCATCCATATCAAAGATTAGTGATTGCAACATTAAGTATCTCCCTCTTTCAACAGTATTTAATACGTATCTATATACAATACCATAAAAAGGAATATGTAATTTATTAAAAATAGTAATCACTGTTCTCAGCACAAAAAGAGCACCTACTTATTTATAGGTACTCTTCTTAACTTTACATACTTTGTTTGAAATAATAAATGAAAAAGTGGCCGCTATAATCGAACTTAAAAATGGATAATTAACAGAAAAAATACTGACCGTTGAGCTACTCAAGTGCTGTGAAGTCTCAGGTACATATGTAAGTGTAAGAAATAGACCAGAAACAATTTGAAAAGCAAATAGCAACAATATAAAACTACCAATAAACACTGCATAGTTTTTCAAAAAAGCGCCTCCAGTACTCTTAATTTATAAACCTGATATTATTTTAAAAATAGTGACGCAATGATAAAACCTATAATCATTACAGTAATAAGTACACCAAGACCCTTCCATCCTAAGCTGCCTGCTAAACCAGATAAGTTTCCAGCTTCATTTCTATTAAATGCATCGTTCATATTCCCAGCTGGATTTCTTTTTACCTCTTCGTGTTTTAATCTCTCTCTTCTTCTTTCAGGTGTTTCTTTATCTTCGCTCATTGTCACACCACCATTTTTAAAACATTATAACATATTATGGTTAAAATATAAAATAATGGTTTTTTAGAAACAAAGAAAGAAACCTATAGTGACAGATCTCTTTTCCTCAACTAACTGTACACATTTCTTTTTTTAATAAGTATGAAACAACGCTTTTTAATGAAAAAGTATACAGCTCTAGTTAATATAATTACTATTACAAACACCTACATCAAAGAGATCCTCTTTATTTAAGGGGATCTCTTTAATAGCCTTATACTAGATACACATTCTTGAAGTTTTTTTGTGTAAGCTTATTTATTTAAAACCTCTTCTTTTATAATTGCTTTTTCATAGATCAATGGTTTGGTTCCTGCTTCTGGTAAAAGATAAATAAAAACAGTAAACATAAGTTGGAGGATTGAAACGACGGTCAAAAATAGAAAAAGACGTTCCTTATTCTTAAACCATATTACTAAACATAAAACTACAGATATTAACGACAAAAACAAAAAAAGAAAAAAGCTGTATAAATAAGAAACACCGTAACGATACGAAATATTTAAAAAGAAGAATACTATGTAGAGAAGTATAAAAGTTGACGGTACTACTTTAATAAAGTTGCTCAATAGAAAAATCCTTTCCCTTTATTTGTTGTAGATTGGTCGCCCTAACACTCAATTTACATAAAAGAGCAAATATTGAAAGTTACAGCAAACATGATTATATTTATTTACTTCAATTTTTATCTCTCATTTTCTTTCTTTGAAAAATGAAACTAGCTATAAACAAAAAGCCCAATAACATCGTTAAATAAAAGGTTACAGAATCACCTGAACGATTAAATTCATCTACAATGATGCCTTCTTGAAACAATAAGGCTGCTGCAATTATTAAAAAGAAAAAAGAATTGACGATTACATAACTACTTGCTTTGACTTTATTTCTCAAGAAAATTATATACACCAAATTGCATACTGAAAAAACTGCGATCAGGTAATAAATAGGCCTTAATAATGTAAATGTTTCCCCAAGCATCAGCATATTCTCCTCTATTACTATTATTTGAAATTTACTAGTCAATATATTTCATTTTGCAAATAAATGATCATTACTCATCTTAATTATTTAATTTTTGAACCAAAACCCCTCCAACTTTGTCCTTATCATCTAAAGAAAACTCAATATTGAGTTTATGAGTTTTATCAAAATACCCTATTATTGTTGCTCCGGTATCTTCTCTTTCGTAATAATTTTCACCATATGCCCTAACGACACTTTGTTTGCTGTCACCAGTATGTATTCCCTTCTCTGTAGCATACTTGTTACTAATCAAGTCATATCTGCTGACTTGATTATCTACAATTTTAAATTCAACATCATACTTTTCTGTACTTTTTCCGTAAATGTAGGTAGTATACGGAGGCTGCTCTGTAACCTCTATAAATTTTGGTTTCTTCTTCAAACCAATTGCTACGTCATATTTAGAACTGCCTATTGATACTGATTTAACGTTTTCTAATTCAAGGTTTGTGCTTTTGGTGCTTGAATAGTATTTTTCTTTAGGCGTAAAAGATGGATCACAGCTAGCTACTAATAGTAAAATGAGTGGAAAGATAAACAAAAAATAATTCTTAATGCGCACTGTTAGACTCCTTTATATCGTTTGTTTTTACTCTGACTCTCGGCATTTTTAATCTATTAACTATTTTTCTTTTGCATATATAAGTCAATCGAATAGAAAACACTAACTGCAAAGTAATACATGGCAAGTATAGCTAACGTCTCATAGACAGATTCCGCAGCGCTATTTTTCACAAAAGAAAAAACAGTACGCACTACAAAGAAAACGATAGGATAGATGATAAATAGAGAATTAAATTTACGATTCATAACAACACAAAGTTCCTTTATTTGGATATTTATGATTATTATAACATATAATTCTCTCGTTTATTTCTTTACTACATATTCAGTAAGTTTTTCGTTTACATAACACCGTTTATCAATAGTACTAAGTCAAAAGAAACTCTTATTAGTAGGTCTTATTTTGATTATCTGTTCTTTTTGACTTCTTATCTACGATGAATTTTAAATGGCTAATAAAAATCAACAAGCCACAGATAACCATTAACCAGCGCGTAATCCCTTGATGTAAAGGGTCAAAAAGGTTTAATAAAGCTATTCCCAATCCTGATAACATAGCTAGATAACGTAAGATCAAGTATAATCCCCCATTCCAAGAGTGAAGAGGATCTCTTAAGCAAAAGATACCTCTTCATTTCTTAGTTCATAGCTCCGCACCACACCATGGACAAAATGAAATCCCAATAGTGGATGAGCCACCATCATGGATAATTAAACCGTATTCCTTGTTCGTTTTATCAAATAAGATAAGATTATCTGGACACTCAAATGGATCACTATGAATATCACACGTAAAGTTCACATAATAATTCATATAATCGCAGCAATGCTTTTTCATTCGTTTTCTCCTTACTATATCGTCATTATTGCTTTTCTCGGTAAGCTGAACAGTGGTCATCTGAAATACGATAATTTTCCTTACCGGTTGGGGCTGCTACCTCAACTAATTTATGTCCCAACCAGTTCCACACAGCTACTGTATGCAAAGATACCCATTTCAGATCTCCTCTAGCAAGACGAAAAGAATCATACCAGTTTTCAGTCGTTACTAATAGATTTTTATAAGTAAGTTCCTTTTTCCTTAAGTGTTTGATTTCCAACATGAAATCTAACATATTTTCTTCCTTAGGCACTTGAATAATTCGCGCTATAAATGTTCCGTTAGGATTTTTTTTCGTTTTATAAACTTTTTCCCTTTCTATTTCTAACTCTGGACGACCCCTCATCTTCCTTCCCCCTGTCTGCTAACACATAATCTCTATGCTAAAAGGTTATAGCTGTTTCAGTAATTCTTCTAACTTTTCTTCAATATCTGTTTCTAAATGATTTTTTGACAAATCATACAAAGCACCTGTCCCTTTAAAATACCCACCAAAGTAATACCATAATTGAAGGTAATGAACGTATGCATCTTCTTCATCTGTAAATCCATCAAAGTTTATCGCAACTTGGGAACGATATTCTTTTTCTAGACACTGCTCCGAACTTAGATTTGGTAGTTGGTCGCCATCAATATCTCGACACACCCATATTTTTAAGTTCTGCTTACCATCATGTTCAAATTTATTTCTATATTTGTGCTGAAGACTTTCGCTGTATGCCTCTCCTACTTCTTCCAACTTCACTATCTCTCTTTTTAAATTCTCATTTATTTCACTCTCAGGGACTAGAATGTATTTGTCATCTGCTTCCTGACCCTGTTTATCCATAAATAGCTTTTTCAATTTATCAAACAAGCTTTTCCCACCTATCTAAAAAAAGAATATAAGCATGTTAAATTCGACTAAAGAAAGCTCATTTCCTTCTCTGAACTGCGTTTAGTCGTCATAACTAATATGATATCAGCTACTTCCTTACGTGTGGAATCTTTTACGAGAGTGCTGATTTTCTGACATACTTGTAATTCGATATTTTTTACAGTGAATACATATGTTAAAGTGTAAAGTAGTGGAATGAAAGGAGTAACGACAACATGGCTCAACGAATCGTCAATATGTTTTTATCTGTTTTAGCTGCTTATGGAACGTTAATTCTAACGAAACACATGAGTATTGCAGATAATATTTTTGTGACACAGATTGTTCGTCTGATCATTTGTATTGTGGCTGTTATCATTGTGACAGGAATTACTACATACATTTTCAGAAATAAATCTTCTAATAAATAAAAAGGCAGCTATTTAGATAGCCGCCCTTTTTGTTTTCCTTAATTCTCATTTTATTTCACCCTAAAGAAATGGGGATGTCTCAAACACTCATGAGACATCCCCATTAAGGCTATACATACTTTTACGCGTTTAAAGCACGCACAAATTCTTTTGCTAGGCTGATTGTAGACTGCGGATTTTGTCCTGTTAAAAGCTTTCCGTCTACTTCAATATGATCGCTCCAATTATCTTTTGCAATAAACTCGGCGCCTAGCTCACGAAGCTTTGTTTCAAGAAGAAACGGCATGTATTTATCTAACGTTGTATCTTTCTCTTCTGAATCAGTAAACGCTGTAATACGTTTTCCTTTTACAATCGGCTCACCATTTTTAAGCTTTCCGCCTACAAGAGCTGCCGGTCCGTGGCATACCGCTGCAATTAGCTTGTCGTCTTCAGCAAATTCTGTTAGCAAACGATGTAAGTGCGTATCGTCTGGAAAGTCAAACATTGTTCCGTGCCCTCCAGGTACAAACATACCTGCAAATTCTTGTGAACTTACTTCAGCTAATGATTTTGTATTCTCTAAAAGTTTTCCTGCTTCTTTGTCTTCGTCCGTCACATCATCTGTTAAGCTGTTAGGATCCACAGGTGATTTTCCGCCTTTTGGACTTGCTACGACTACTTCGTATCCTTCTTTTTTAAATTCTAAATATGCTTCAGAGAATTCTGTAAGCCAAATTCCAGCAAGCTCTCCATTTTCCATCGTATGTCCATTTGTAACAACCATTAAAACTTTTGAATTTCCTGCCATGATTTACTCATTCCTTTTTCATTTATTATTTACATACATGTATCATTAATAATTCATTTATCTCTTTGAATATGTTCCCCGGTATTATTTGATGAAAACATGGTAACTTTTTCTTACTAATAAAAAGAACAGGTGAAAATAATAGTTGAATTATATAGAGAAGCAGGATCTTTTTTACACTTTAAAGATTAGACGGAGCCGATTTTTTATATGCAGTGTGACAAGTCTTCACTTTAAATATTTTTTTGACATGTACACCCAATTCGATTAATATCAAATTAGATGTATATCGAATTAGAGGGAGAAGGTATTAAGCTATGCAATTAGATAAGTTGGTTAATTATCATAAAGCCGTTGGTGATCCTACGAGGATTAGAATTATTTCACTATTAAAAAAAGGGCCTCTTCACGGGCAAGCAATTGCTTATAAGCTGGGGTTGCAACCTTCAACTATTACTCATCATATTTCAAAGCTAAGAGATGTAGGAATTGTTTATCAAAGAAGACAAGGAAACATTATTTATTTTTATCTAGACCTTGAAAGACTTGAATATAACTCGAAGGCTATTTTAAGTATTGGAGAGGATTCGATGGAAAATCAAGACAACCATTTACAGGATAAAGACAAATTATCTATTGTTAAAAACTTTATAAATAGTGACGGTACTTTAAAAATTATTCCAAGTCAAAGAAAGAAAAAGAACGTAATATTAGCCTATTTAATACGTGATTTACAGCACGGAAAAACGTATCCAGAAAAAGAATTAAATGAACATATTAAAAAATATCATGAAGATTATGCAACGATTCGCAGAGAGTTAATTATGCAGCATTTTATGTATAGGCAAAATGGAGAATACGAGTTAAATCCGAAAGAGATGTGGCCCGTTATTTATTAAAGTGGACGTAAAAACGTTCATTTTTTAAGCCTTCTAATTCGATATATGTCTAATTAGTTTGTGTTGTTTCAAATAGAATTAAAGTAAAAATGTAATTTCCAAAATGAAAGAAGGCAACATTTTGGTAAGCATGTGACATTAATTTTATTCTCCTATGTGTTGGCACAGCAACCATATTAGTTTGCTTACTGCTTCCCCTAAAAGCATCTGCTTTGAAAAAAAGCATAAAGTCTCTGTATGCAATAAGGATTATCCTCTATCAGTTAAATTAGTGAATAATCCTTATTTTTTAAAACTATAAAAAAAGTGTTTTAACCATGATGAGATCTATTTGTTCTTCGTCTCCCATATAAAATGAGTGAGATCCAATTTGAACAAATCCCTGTTTCTTGTAAAAAGCAATCGCATTTTTATTTTTTTCCCATACGCCTAACCAAATTTTCTTTTTATTAAATGTCGTTGCTATCTCTACTGCTTTATTAAATAAATGTTTACCAAGTCCTTGTTTTTGAAAGCTGTTACCTATATAAATTCTTTCAATTTCAAGCGCTTCTTCCCCCATCTCTTCAGACTGAGCGTCATTCATATTAACCTTTAAATAACCTGCAATTTCATGATTAACATACATAAAAAAGAATTGCGAGGACGTATTGGATAGTTCTTTTTCTAGCTGTTCGATTGTAAATGCTTTTTCTAAATAAGCTGTCATATTTTCTTGTGAATTCTGATCTTTAAATGTCTCATAAAACGTTTTATAGCTAACGTCTTGAAGATCATATACATCTTCAAGAATACACTTTTTTATATGCATCATCACTGACATGCGCCTCTCCTTTATATCATCAATAATTTCTCTTGTTTCCTTTTTTGACAAACTCCCAGTCTGTTTCGATATTTTTTCTTACTCTTTGAACTAGCTTAAGAATGGTATCTGCTTCTTCCTGGGTAAAACCTTCTAATGCCACTTTATCCGAATAATCATTTTCTCTTTTTATAAACGGGTATACGTTCTTCCCTTTTTCAGTAGGAAAAAGGTTTTTATTTTTTTTATTATGGAGATCATCTTTCTTTTCAATAAAACCATTCATTTCAAGCTTTTTTATAGCCCGAGCCGCTGTTGTGCGATCTACTTTTATCATTTCAGCTAACTTTTCCTGAATGATTCCTGGATTTTCACATATTCGCACCAAATACAAATACTGCCCTTTTGTCAGGTCATATTCTTTAAATTCTATATTACTAATTGAATCCAATGCTCTTGCTATCATTCCAATTTCACGCAGAATTTCACTCATAAAATATCTCCTTTATACATATTTTTGTTGCAAATACAATAAAAATAATCTACATTTAATGTATCTTAAAATAGTTGCATTTGCAACAAAAAATAACAAAAAGGATGATGACAGTGAAGTATGTTGTTTATGCAGGAGGAATTTTACTATTAACTCTTGGAATTGCTTTGACGATACAATCTAACCTAGGAGCTTCACCTTTTGATGCACTGTTGGTTGGACTGTCACTAAACGTAGGTTTTAGCGTTGGAAGCTGGGAGATTATACTTGCCTGTATTTTAATTTGTGGTAATTCTCTTTTAAGCAAACAAAAGCCAGAAATACTGGGACTGTTAACGGCATTCATAACAGGTCTTGGTATCGATATATGGCTTTTTTTCTTAAAGAATTGGATTACGTTCGAAAGTTGGTACAGCAAAGTATGTTGTTTCGGAATCGGTTTAATCATTATAGGAGTAGGAACCTCAGCCTATTTACATACAAATTTTGCACCTATTCCAATTGACCGCTTAACATTAATCATACAAAAACTAGCTAAAACCAATTTATTTCTTTCAAGAACATTTATTTACCTCACATTCTTACTAGCTGCAATATTTTTAAACGGACCAATTGGTGTTGGAACGTTATTAACCGTGTGTTTAGGCGGCGTGCTGCTTAATTTCTTTATGCCCATTATTCAAAAAGCAGTAGACTGCATATTACCAACATCTCATACATTAAAAAATCATATTAAAGATCATAAACGTTCCATTACGTAACTAATTCTGTCTATATCATGGTTTTCATGCACAATCATCATTGATGCACAAAAAGCGGATCTCCAGTTAGAGATCCGCCTTCTGTGTGTGATTACTCTATTTTTTTGCCTCAGCTTTAATAATAAAACGATGTTGTTCTACGTCGAAAAACCCTTGAGACTGTATAATTTGATGGATATTATACAATCCGCCAATATGTGTTTCTATATCAAAATTAGGAACTTGCCAAGGAATTGCATTTAGATAAAAAACTAGCGCCCCGATATCATAAAATCTCTGCACAGGAAACTCTTCCTTGCAAAAGATGATGTTAAAAGAACTTTGTTGGAGCTCTTCTATTGCTTTCTTTAAATTCCAATTACAAAACTCTTTATTTATTGGAACCCCTATACATTCATTGATTCGTGAACAGTCTAACCCTCCCACTTGCTGAGTGAAAAACGTGCCTCCCTTAGACAAAATCCTTCTCACTTCAGAAGCACAAAAAGCTTCGTGCTGGTTCAAAATTAAATCAAATATACCATCTTTAAACGGTAGATTCTCGTTTTCAGTTCGTTCAACAACTGTGACACCAAATGGCTCTAACCGTTTTTTAGCGATTGGAACGTTAGGTTTGTATCCTTCGGTAGCATACATAACGCGAGGAAAAGGTTGTAACAAAGATAAAAACTCTCCTCCTCCTGTTCCCATATCTAAAGTAGCATTAGAGTTTTGAATAAGGCGAAAAGCTTCACTTCCGTATGACCACGAAAGCATATCGCTATCCATACGACCAGTACGAGTAATAATAGAAAAATCCCATCCAGTAAAATCAACATTTGTATTGTTTACAGCATTTAAAAAATGTTTGTCCGTTATCATGTTAAAATCCTCCTTTTAATAGTCAGTCAGCATTAATCATCTATCCTAAACTAGTAAAAGGCGGGCCACGAACATACAGGCAGCGTTGTTATGTTTCATATGCTAACTTATTCAAAATAACCGCTCCTTCATCCGAATTACGTATTTTTCATTTATTTGTCCATTCATATGTAATATCGGGTAGTTTCTCTTCGTTTTCACCTCCTCTTTTTATAATACTGAAGCCGTGTTTTTCGTAAAATCGCTGTGCGTTTTTATTTTGTTCAAATGTACGTAATGTTAATTTTCCATTTGATTCTGCTTTGGCTCTTTCAAGCAATCGCTGTCCGATTCCTCCTCCTTGATAATCTATATGAATGTACAGCTGGTTAATTTCATCAGCGTTATAGGCGACCATTCCTACTATTTGTTCATCTATTAACGCTAATTCAACTTTATAGTGTGCTGACAATATATGATCTAAAAAATAAATATGACGGTCAAAACTGTGCATTTCCTTTTGTCCAATCGCTTTTTCTTTACTATCTCTCCACATTTTTACCGTTGCCTCAGCAAATTGTGGATGATAGTGAACAATATCAACATTAAAATGGGCCATACATTTTCCCCTTATCTGTCATTGTGCTATTCGTATTTTTAATAACGATGTCTAGATATTCTCTTCATGTGGTTGAAGCCTGTCAAAATCTTGTTTTAATAAAGAGTACATGTACACATTATCAAATTTTCCACACGTAAATTCATAGCTTCTTAATAGGCCTTCTTTTATAAAACCGTGCTTTTTTATTAATTTTTGTGAAGCAGCATTAGCAGGCTCTATCAAAGCTTCGATTCTCCGTAAGTTAAAATGTGTAAAACCATATTTTATGACCGCGCCCAATGTCTCATTAGCAATTCCATTTCCCCAGTAGTCTCTGGCTAATTCATAACCAATTTCCGTACGGTAATGGTCATGAACTCGATTAAGAAACCCGCAGCTGCCAATAATGTCGTCTTGTTCTTTAAGAGTAATGCCCCATCTTATTCCAGATCTTTTGTTTAAGATTGATTTATACCACGCAATCTCATTTAAAGCATCTTCAACCGTTGTAAAAGGCTCTTGACCGTAGTGTTTCATTACTTCTTTGTCGGATAGGTATTTTAAAATATTGCTTGCGTCTTCTGCTACAATTTCCCTTAGTACAAGTCTTTTTGTTTTAATTATGGGAAAATGATGTGACACCTGTAATTCCCTCCTCTTATCCATTCATTAACTGGACGGATCTTTTCTCACAGCTTTATCTAATTTAAATAACGTTTAGTAAAAAAGTTCTTTTATTATTAGTGAATTCCTTTTTTAGTCATAAATATTTGTCGAAAAACAAGCAAAAAAGCACGCAATTCTTCATTTCTAAATCAGAACCGTCATTTATTTTGTATTTGTTCGTTTTAAAATTAAAGGAATAAAAGATAGAAATGAAGAATTCTTCTCCAACTAGTCTAAATGTAAAAAGTAAGGAGAACGATATGAAACTGTACGGGGATTTTGAAAAAGAAGATTGGCTAAACGTATTAAAGCTATCAGAAAAAGAGCTGCCTAATGCATTTATTATTCATGGTGAGTGGGGATTCCAAGATAATCTAAGCTTATGGAAAGAGATTTTATCTACCAATGTTCATATGCCTAAATGGAACACGGTGGTAGGTAAGTTCAAAAACAGAAATATAGGGTTTGCGAATGTGTACGGCAGTCCAATGGCATCAAACATCGTACATCAATTTGCCGCCAGCGGAACCGACCTATTTATTCAAACGGGATATTTTGGAGGCTTATCTTCGACTATACAATATGGAGATATCTTAATTGTATCTGCAGCACAAATGCAAGACGGCGTATCGCACTGGTATTTACCAGACCAAACGCTTGTAGAAGCTGACAAAGAGCTAGTGGAAGCCGCCTGCAGATATTGTGAACAAAAAGGCTACAGCTATATTAAAGGACATGTGGTCAGTATGGGTGCCATGCTTATGGAGACGCATAATATGGTAAAAGAATGGTCACTTGCAGATTTTCTCGGCGTGGATATGGAAACAGCTACCACTTTAGCTATTGCTCATAAATTCAACAAGCGGGCCGTGGGCTTATTAAATTTATCAGACCACCTTCTTCACGGCGATACTCTTTATTCGTATACAAAGGACAGAGAGTTAATAGAAAGTGAAACTGATAAAGCCATTCGCGATGTGGCTCTTTATTTAAGCAGTACATACTAAAATAGAACAAATAAAAGAAGATAACTATTCAGTTATCTTCTTTTATTTGTTTCGCAGTTTTTAACACCTTTATAGTTTGTTTATAAACAGGATTCTCTGTTGTCAGCATTTAAATTTTTATTTGTTTATTGTTTAAACCAGCTTCCAACGTATCATACAGGGCAAGTTTATAATTAATTCGTTCTAGGTGGAGGTAAGTTTGCGACATATCTGCTTCTACTTTCTTTTTATGCTGAAGCATCATGTTTCTACGTTCGCTGATTGTACTTTCGCCTTTTTTATATGACTCTACATATTGCTTGATTTCAGCAAGAGGCATCCCAGTTGCGCGTAAAGCTAAAATAAACTTAACCCACTCAATATTCTGATCAGTATATAGGCGCTGGTCATGTTCGTTTCGTTCAACAAAGGGTAAAATACCTTCCTTTTCGTAGTAGCGCAATGTAGGAGCAGACAGCCCCGTTTTTTCTTGCATGTCTCTCATTGTATAAGACATGTGATTTCACTCCTATTTTCTTCATATGCGTATCAATGGTACAAATAGAAAAAGCTGTCCAAAGAGTGAGGTTACTCTCTGGACAACTTTTGACTTAATAGGATCCTCAAATTACCATTCTTGATGTACAGGACGAATGATCATTTCGTTTACTGCCACACCAGCTGGCTCTTCGATCGCAAACGCAATCGCGCGTGCAATGCTTTCTACTTCAATCGCACCTTTATAGAATTCATCGATACCTGATTTTAAATCTGTATCCGTGATTGTTTCTTTTAGTTCTGTTGCAATCGCTCCTGGAGAAATGTTCGTTGCACGAATGTTGCTTCCGCCAGCTGATTCTTCTAGACGAAGACCTTCTGTGATCGCTTTAACCGCAAATTTGGTTGCACTGTACACGGCACTTCCAGCACCTACTGCGTGTCCAGCTACTGAAGACAAGTTAATCACATGTCCGTCTTTTTGTTCTCTCATCGCTGGAAGAACTGCTGAGATTCCGTAAAGAACACCTTTAATGTTCACATCAATCATTGTATTCCACTCATCTACTTTTTGGTTGCGTAGAAGAGATAATGGCATAAGACCAGCGTTGTTCACAAGCACATCAATACGTCCAAATGCTGAAAGCGCATCTTGTGCTAGCTCTTGCATTTGTTCGTGAGACGTTACGTCTACTACTTTGTAGATCGCTTCTCCGCCGTTTGCTTTAATATCTTCTTGTAATGCTTTCAAACGATCCTCACGGCGAGCTGCTAAAACAAGCTTTGCTCCTTTTGCTGAAAGCTCTTTTGCTGTTGCTTCGCCGATTCCGCTAGAAGCACCTGTAATAATGACAACTTTACCTTTTGTGTTAGACATAATAAACATTCATCCTTTCTGTTTTAACTGATTTCTACCTTTAGTGAGAAAGCAAGTCTATGACCTGCTGTTTTTCGCTGTGTTAGCTGGTACAGTAATAGCTTATCTCCTAAAGTCAGCTTTAACGCAAGGATTTTATAAAACTTTTTCTTATTTATTATGTAAAAATGCTGCTATTAGTATCTATAGAGCCTTTTCAAGAACTGTTTTTTTTCTGTAATTCTCTTTTCGTTTTCCTTTAATTTGTATTTACTTAATCATTTTCCTTTGTATCCCCCGCTATACATTAAAGTAAGCTTTACCTGTTACATTCTTTTTAAGGATTTATATCGGGAATAACCACATAATATATGTCTTATACTACAGATACACGCTTGTGTGCTGAAACTTACTTATTCAAAGCCAATTAAGAAGCATGCAGCACCTTCTGCTCCTTTTTTCCTTTTTCTTTAATTAGTAAGACACCTAACAACCCCATCATTGAAAACAAAATGGGAATCATAAAAGCATAATGATAGCCCACGTGCAGCGAGCGTTCAGGGAATAAATCAAGGACATTTCCGAAAATACTAGGTAATAATACGGCGCTTAAAAAGCCTCCCATATTAGCAAAACCTGATACAACTCCTACTTCTTTTACTGAAAAAGATTGACGTACTACGGCAAATGTCAAAGCGCTTGCGCCGTTTCCAAATCCGATGATAAAAAGTAAAATAACGACTAGCATGAATGAAGGTTTCACTCCCGTTAATAATAATCCTGTCCAGCTAAGCACCACAATAAGATGGACGAGTGAATAGATTTTTTTAATGGAGTTTAACCTGCTTGATATCCAGCTAATTAAAGGTCCGCCAATCATAGCGCCAAACAAACCATACATAATAAGCTGACTTGCATCAGCGCGAGATAAATGAAACACATTCATGCCATAAGGAACTCCCCAAGAGCCAATAAAACCTATATATGTACCTACTACACCAAAATGACAAAGAAATGTTGCCCATGCTTGACGAGTCGTCATTACCCTTTTTAGGATCGCCCATACGCTTTCTTGAGTCTTAACAGAGGCTTTATTTGCTTTAGCATCATCTACAAATAATCGTTTAGGTTTTATAACTAAAACGACATAAAGCAAATAAGATACCGCGATTAAAACTAGACCTATACTAAGAAAAGGAACTCTCCAGCCTGAAAAGGAGATCCACATAGATAAAGGCACGGTAGCTGATAATGACCCCACACTTCCTACCAGCCCAATTAAACCTAAAAGCTTTACAAACTCATTTCCCTTGAACCACTGACTTAAAATTAACACTAAATTGACAAAAATCATGGAGTCTCCGGTACCGACTAGCAAACGAGAGAAAATTAACACATATTCGTTGGGAGATGTGCTGTAGATAAGGCTTCCTATTCCGGTTAAAAGCGATCCGATGATAAGAAATCGATTTGGACCGTACCGGTCAGAAAGTAAACCAACAGGAATCTGAAGGCCTGCATAGGCTAAAAATTGTATACTCGTCATCAATCCTATAACGGATGCTGAAACGTGAAAATCTTTCATTAACTGCTCGGTAATAAGTCCGGGGGCTGTTCGTTGACTGACAATCAAATAATACGCTAATAAAGCGGTTCCAAAAACCACCCATCTATAACTACTTTCCTGCTTGTTCATTTTGATAGATCCTCTCATGTATAATTTTTTCTGCGTAGAAATGCTGGTGGAAAACGTTTAAGAGATGAAGATATTGATAGAATGAAGGTCTGTTTGATAAATAGGTCGCTATTGCGGACAGCTCTTCTTTTTATCCTTGTTTTTCCTTTCTATGATAATTTTAAGTTTTTAAAGGTTATTTTTCAATGAGGTATGGACTTTTAAAATATATCCTTTACTATTTCCCTTTCACTATTAGGCATCCAAGTTAGAGTTCTTCTTGTCATTTTTGGTTATAAAGCAATTCAATAAGAACCCATAAAGAACCTATATCACCCGTGTTTTTTTCAAAAGACCTCTTCTTTCACAGCTTTTCAGCTGTTTAATAAGTTGGTATAAAACTTGCATGTTCATCTATGAACACTTACTAAAGGAGGAGAACTTTATGAAAAAAGTTAAACGTAAGAAAAGTATTAAAAAGCAGGTCATTACTGGTGCTGTTCTCGCAGCATCTCTTTTACTGCCCATTTCAGCTTCTGCTGCATCTGCACCTTATACACTTTATCAAGTCGGAAGTACTGCAGACAAAGCGACTAGTACAAGCTTTGGACAAGTCTATATGGGTGGAAGCATCGATGTAGATGAAGCGTTCAAATGGATGATTCAAAAGGCAAACGGCGGAGATTTCTTAGTTATAAGAGCGACGGGTACTGATGCCTATAACTCTTATATCTATGACCTAGCAAAAAGCATAGGTAAGCCTCTTAACTCTGTTAGCACAATTGTCGTCGATGATTTAATAAGAGCAGGTTCAGACTCTTCTTTAATAGATAAGATTAACAAAGCAGAAGGCATCTTTTTTGCTGGAGGCAATCAAGCTGATTATGTAGATTTTTTAGAAGGGTCTCCCGCTCTTACAGCATTAAATAATCGTATTAATCAAGGCATTCCTTTTGGAGGAACAAGTGCTGGTACTATGATTCAAGGGGATCACATTTACGACTCTATCTCAGCAGGCTCTACAACTTTAGATTCTAAAACAGCGCTAAACAATCCTTATAGTTCTCTTATTTCCTTTACAGATTATTTGATTCAAACACCTCATAACAACAACATTCAAACAGACACCCATTTTGAACAACGAGATAGAATGGGACGCTTTTTAACCTTTCTTGCACGTAATATTAAAGATGGAGAAGAAACTGGAACAAGCGCAAAAGGGATTGCTGTTAATGAACAGTCAGCACTGTTGGTAGAAAAAGATGGTTCAGCTAAGGTCGTAACACAGCCGGGCTCTACAAATGCAGCTGTTTATCTAGCTAAAACGAATATGGCTCCTACCACTTGTGCAAACGGTCAGCCGCTGACGTTTAATAATATTTCTATCTATAAACTATTTAATGGCAGCACTTTTAATCTTTCCACTTGGACAGGTTCTGGAGGATTAGCTTATACTTTAAACGTAAACAGCGGTGTTATTACTTCTTCTACAGGAAAAGTTTACGGCGGAAATCAGCCGTAAACGGTAATTGAATAAGAAAAGGGAAGCTTGATCAGTAAAGTTTCCCTTCCTTACGCACATCAAGGATTGATTAAATGCTGTTTTGTTTTTAAATGATATAGATAATGCAGTCCTTTTTCTGTTATTTTCGTTCCGGCTCTGCCTCTGCGCTTTATAATATACTCTTTTTCTTCTAGTACATCCAAACGATTTCTCACCTGCTGTTCTGTAAGCGTAAAGCCTTTTAAATGCTGGGTGATCCACTTTCTGCTTGCTGCTTTTCCTGTATCATTACACTGTTTTATCGTTTCTAACAGGGCACGATTTTCTTGAAGTTCGATTAAGTCAACCGATTCATTTTCAACTTCATACAAAGAATGATCTTCTTTTTGACTACTAAGCCTATACTCTACGTCTTTTGCTTTCACTTCGTTGTCATCGCAGACGGTAAGTAAATACTCAATTACGCCTTTTAATTCTCTTATATTTCCTAACCATTCATGTTCGATAAGCAGCTTCATCGCTTCTGGATGGATATGCGTCCACGTTTTCGATTTGGACATAAAATGATGAATCAGTAAAGGAATATCGGTTCTTCTATATCTTAAAGGAGGAATCGTTAAAGATAATACATGTAAACGATAGTACAGATCTTCTCGAAACAGACCTTCTTTCATTTTATGTAGTAAATTGTTGTGAGTGGCTGCTATGATTCTTACATTAATCGGAATGACTCTTGTACCTCCTACCCGCCTAATTTCTTTTTCTTGAAGCACCCTTAAAAGCTGAGTTTGTAAACGCGGGCTGATATCACCAATTTCATCTAGAAAGATTGTACCTTTATCAGCGCTCTCAAACAGCCCTTTTTTGCCGCCTTTCTGCGCTCCTGTAAAGCTGGCTTCTTCGTACCCAAACAGCTCACTTTCTAGTAATGTATCGGTCATGGCACTGCAATTCACGGCAAGAAACGGTCCGTTTTTACGTGTAGAATGATTGTGGATAGCCTGAGCAAACAGCTCTTTTCCTGTACCGGTTTCTCCTTGAATCAAAATAGGATACTCAGTGGCAGCCATTTTCCGGGAAATTTCAATCGTTTTAAGCAAAGCTGGGTGTTCTCCTATAATATCTTGATAGTTATACTTAGCAGAAAATCCGTTTTTTCTAAGTTCTGACTGCGCTTTTCCTTCTATTTCAACAGCTTGATTAACACTTTTAAACGTTGCTACAGTAGTATTGCTTTTCTCAATCATCGACTTATAGATAACCATTTCGTACCCATTTATGTTAAAGTACTGACTTTTCTCATCGGACGATATAATAAACTCCACAAGGCCTTTGTTAGAAATTACGCTTTGAATCTCATGATCTATAGCATCGGAAGAAGCTAGCTGGAACAGTGATTCTAACCTTTTATTGAATAACGTAATTTTTCTATTAAAATCCACGGCAAGAATACCATCTTCTACTACGTTTACAATACTCTTTACATGAAGGTGAAGTTCTTTCATTTTCCCTTCTGCTTCTATTAGTTTTTTTTGCAGCACAATGATGTTTCGCAAATAGCGATCCCAAATAATTGAATGATTAGACTGATTAAAACCGAATGATTTTATAAGTTCAAAAATGGTCGCCATGTCAAAAAGTCTAACGCCTATATCAATTACATGCTTTACGTATGGGGGACACAAGTGAACCTCACCTGGAGAAACTGCAATTTCAACACCTTCGTAATAGGTCTTTTGCTTTTTAAAAGGGATAAACTGAACATGATTAATGCCTACTTGATAAAGAGATTCTATTAATTTAAGAGTTTCTTTATCGTCATCATTTACAATTAATACTTTTGTATGGGCAGGGATTTTCAGTAATTCATTTATATGCTTATGATGAATTGTTCTATTTCCTACAATTTCATGTGCATGCTGAACGTCTAATCTGTTCTTCATTTCATGATATATACTCTCTGATGAATAAAGAACAACATCTCCATCAATTTTTCTTGGTAATTCTTCATCAATCGCAAAGCATTCAATAAAAATATAATCGCCTAGCAACTCTTTTAATTGATTGTGTAAAATGATTCTAGTTTGCTTGCTTCCTGTTATTAAAACTAATTTCTTTTTCATCGTATGGACACCTTTCTACAGGCCTTTAACTTGACTTGCCTTCAGAGATTAGTCTTGGAATACTATACCTATCATTTTATACTTTGCTGTGCATTTCATCTAGCGGACGTTTGTCCCTTTTGTAAATAAAAATAAGTAGAAAAAAGCGCCTCCACTTTAATGGGTGGAGGCACGATATGCTAAAGTGCTAGATGCATTGAATTACTTTTTTCTCATTTAATGTCTACGTTTATTGGTTTGATATCTAAGGCTACTTTCACAATAGAGTAATCGTCTTTTTGACCGTCGGTATAAGCCCAATAGCCATTGCTTTCAGGGCTTTTTCTGAAGGTAAGCTCAAAACCTTTGCCTTGGTTAAACGCATAGCTCTTTATTTCTTTGCTCTGAGCGTCATCGATAAGATCGTAAGCTAAAAATTTCCTTAATACACCGTGCGGAGAGAAAAGACCCGTGTTTGGCCCAACCTTTTCACTGTAGTATTCATTTTTTCTAGTAGATGTTTTAGCTGGGTTTATGACGATTTCTTTTGTTGTGATATTTACTTTATCACCTGGCGTAATACAAGAGATAAGAATATTTTTGTAATCACTCGGAAATTTGTCATTTGCCTGTACCTTTGCTAAGTCAACTAGCGTAATACCGCCTCTTCCAACAACTTCTATTTGTTTTTCTTTATTGTTTACCACCATAGCAGTATCTTCATCGATGCCGTAAGAAAGCTGATTTTTATTTCCTTTTTCATATGCTGTTGCAATAAGGCGTCCTAGTCTTGCTTTGTTGTCAAAATGCTGATCTACAAGACCGTATTGGAAAAAGCCGAGCCCTTTTTCTAAATAAGCAGGACCGCCTTCTTGCTGAGCCATATCATCGTACGTGTCTGTAAATCCGTATGAAAGCGCTCCGTAGCTATCTCCGCCAGCCAGCATAGTATTACTCATAATTGCCGCTCCGGCACTCGTACCGCCAAGTACTGCCCCGTTTTTATACGTATGCCATATGGCTTGTAAAACTTTTGAGTCCGAACCATTTTCATTACGCAAGGAGCCCGTAATCAAGGTTTGATCTCCTCCTACAAACCAAATGCCTGTTAGCCCTTTAACTTTTTGGGCTAGTTTATCACTGTTCATATTTGTTTTCCAAGTCAACTCATCTTCAGAAGTTCCTTTAAAGTCGTGGTTTGAAATAGGTAAAATCTCTATATTTTCTGCCTTCACTCCGTATTTAACTAAATCACTTTTAAACTGATTAGAGGAGTCGAACTTAGTACTTGCTGCAGGAACAATCCCTATTTTGGCCTGCTTTCCTCCTGCAAGAGTAATAAACTTGTCATACACGCTTGAATTACTGCTTCCAAGCGCTCCTCCTGCAATTAAGAGATTACCTTTAATCTCGTCGTATGCAGGACTTTCAGATGAAGAAAAAGTAGGTTTTTTATACGTTAAACTAGTTTTTTTATCCGGTTGAAATTTGACGGTTTTAGGTGTAATGTCCATTCTTACATTGACAATGGAATAATCATCTTTTTGTCCATCAGTATACCGCCAGTAGCCGTTTGTGTCATTATCCTTTTGGAAAGCAATTTCGTATCCAGACCCTTTACTGTCATAAACATAGCTGTTAGCAGATTTCATTGATTTATTATCAACGAAAGAATATGATAAATAAGCCTTTAATCTTCCATACGGTGTAAAAACACCCGTAGCAGGCAGTGCGTTAAAGGAATAATATTCAAACCCCTTTGTTTCTACTTTATCTTTTGGAAATTCAAATGACTTTAAATGAAAGTTAATTTTATCTCCAGGAGATAAGTAACTGACTTTTATGTTCTCTAAGCCTGAACGCACTTTTTGCTTAGATATAAGCTTAGCTTTGCTCATATCTAATACAGCTAATCCGCTTCTTCCAACGACTTCAACCTTTTGATCTTTATTGTTAACGACCATAGCAGTATCTTCGTCTACACCGTATGCAAAGTTTTTTTCTTTGTCACGTTCAGCATTATACGCAGCTACTGCCAGTCGCCCAAGTCGTGCTCGTTCATCCATATGCTGATCAATTATGCCGTGTTGGAAAAATCCCAGCCCTTTTTGAACTGATAGAGGCTCGTATTCTTTCTTATTGTGTTGGTTTTTGTTTACATGTTTATTTTCCTTGTTTCCTATACTTTCTTTTAAAGCTCCTAGACTGTCTCCTCCTGTAATCATGACGTCACTCATAATTGCAGCTCCTGCACTTGTACCTCCGATAACTGCTCCCTTACGATATATATCCCAGATAGCTTTTAACGCTTCAGAATCGTTTCCATTATTTTCACGAAGGGAATCCACAATTTTTGTTTGGTCTCCTCCAACAAACCAAACTGCCGTTAGTCCTTTAATCGTACGGGATAACTTCTTGTCGTTCACTTGATTCTTCCAAGTCGATTCATCTTTTTGTGTGTCAGAAAAATCGTGATTGGAAACGGGAAGAATTTGAATAGAATCTGAGTTTACTCCGTATTTCACGAGGTCTTCCTTAAACTTTTCAGAAGACTGCAGCGTTGTGCTAGCAGCTGGAATAATCCCTACTTTGGCTTTTTCTTTTCCCCCAGCAAGCAAGAGAAATTTTTCATATATATCGTGATTGGATGTTCCTACACCTCCGCCGGCAATAACAAGGCTGCCTTTAATGCCCTCAGTATTTTCTTGTGCTTTTGCAAGCAGGGGTGTACTCAACGAAGAAAGTAATGTAAAGCTGATGAGACATGAAACCAGTTTCTTTTTCATTTGAAAGATCCTTTCCACGCAAATTTTAATACCCTTCTCTAATTAGCTCGTATCCTTTCCGCGATACTTTCGATAAATGATATCTAAACCCTGTTATTCAAACGTTCCTTTCACAACAGGGACACCGTCTTTTACCATTACTTTACCTTGAGCAAAAACCGTTTTAATTGTTAGCGTCTCTTTGTCTAAAAGGACTAAATCTGCATCTTTTCCGGGTTGAATATGCCCTTTATTGGACAGTTTTAATACTTTGGCAGGATTAGAAGTAATGACTTGAAGAGCTGTTTCTAACGGTACTGATTCCTCTAATACTGCATCTCGTACTTCTTGAAATAAAGAAGACACTTTTCCAACTTGAAGACCTTTATAATCTCCGTTATCATCAAAAAACGGCAGGCTCGCGTTTCCATCGGATGAAAACGTAATGCTGTCAATCGCCACTTTCTCTTCCAGCATGATGCGTAACCCTTTGCTGCACTTAACTTCGCCTTCTTCTAAAAAGTGAGGGATCGTACTAGTCGTAAAATCTACGTAGCCGCCTCGCTTTGCAAATTGAATTCCTTCTTTAAACAGCTCTTCATTTCTATTAATATGTGTAGGGTGAAACTGACGAATTGGCAGGTCTGTTTTATCTGCGATTTGATTCAATAAAGATAATTTTCGTTCTCCGTCTCCTACGTGAATCTCTAATATTCCGGCTTTCCCTGATAAAATCCCTCCATTGCGGGCAGCGGAAGCCACCTTCACCAGTTCTTCAAATGTCGGTTCAGAAGAACGGTGGTCGGAAATGGCAATTTCACCTACTCCGATAATTTTATCAATTAAAATAAGATCTTCTTCAATGCTATTAGTTAACGTTTTTACCGGTATTTGATAGGAACCTGTGTGAATGAAGCAGCTGATCCCTTCTTCTTCTAACCCTCTTGCTTTGGCCAGAAGGTTTTCCATTCTTCTTGTTGTACCGTCTGTTCCAAGTACACCTACAATAGTTGTAACACCGGCAGTCGTTGCATCGGTTAACATTAGTTCAGGAGTGCGTGTTTTATATCCACCTTCTCCTCCTCCGCCAATAATATGAACATGTGAGTCAATGAAGCCTGGAGCTATAATGTGATTAGCGGCATCTACAACATCAATAGGAATGGACGTATTTACATGATCAATACAATCTTTTATAAGGATGATTTTGCTGTCTGCAAGCAATATATCTTTTTTTCCTAAGTGCTGTGGTGCATATACTTCTGCGTTTTTGATTAAGGTTAACAACTTCTATTCCTCCTAGTAAGCTCAACTTACAAATTACATTTTTCTATCTCTTAAAATGGCCCGTAATTGATAAAATAAGCAATCACAACGGCTATTAGACCAATCACATATTGAATAAGGACTAACGGCAACACCCATTTTGCCCACTTTGTCCATGAAATTCCCGCAATTGCTAAGCCAGCCATTAATGTTCCAGCCGTCGGGAAAATAATGTTTCCGATGCCGTCTGCAAAAGAAAAAGATAATACTGCCGTTTGTCGCGTAATATCAAGCAAATCTGCAAGAGGCGTCATGATTGGCATCGTCAGCATCGCATGACCCGTTCCAGATGCTAAAATAAGATGAATCAGCGCTTGGAAGTTGTAGATTCCGATGACGCTTAAATATCCCGGAATATGTTGAATCGCTCCAGATACTTGATGAAGCATAGGGTCTACAATATGACCTTCATTTAAAACAACAAGAACTGCGCGAGAAACTCCGATAACAAGCGCTCCTCCAACCAGTGCTGCTGCCCCGTTTGTAAACGACTTAACCGTATTTTCAACAGAGAGTCTTCCAATAATCCCAATCACAACTGTCAAAATCACAAACAGAGAAGCAATTTCAGTAATGTACCACTTATACTTAATAACGCCAAAAGCAAGAATTACATAGTTAACAAGAAATGCTGCCATAATCCATTTATGCTTTCTAGTTAACTTGGCATCGGAGTTTAAAAGTTTATTTGCATTAGTTATGCTGTATTTTCCGTATGTTCCAATCGAAGGACTTTTTTTCACTTTCATCGCATATCGATAGACAAACCATACTGAAACAGCGTAAACAACTACGAATAAGACAAGGCGAAAGCCCATTCCAGAAAACATAGGAAGTTCTGCTACTCCTTGTGCAACACCCACTGTAAACGGATTCATAACTGCCGTAGTAAAACCAGCTGATGCTCCAATTAAAACAATGGCAGTTCCCGTTAATGCGTCGAACCCAAGAGCAAGTGCCAGCGGAATTAAAAGAGGAATATAGGCTAGAGTTTCTTCCGCCATCCCCATTAAAGAACCGCCTACCGCAAAAAATAGCATCATAACAGGAATTAATAATTTTTCTCTAGTAGCAAGCTTTTTAGCCATCGTTGTAATCAATACATCTACTGTCCCCGTAGCGCTTAGTACACCAAAGAAACCGCCGATAATTAATACAAAAAAGATAATGTCGGCTCCTTCTACCATTCCTGTATGTATCGCTTTGACCATATCAAAGAATCCAACAGGTGTAGAACCAATCCATTTAAACGACTGAGGATCTACCGTTGTTCGTCCGTCTACTTCTACACGTGCGTATTCTCCTGCTGGCAAGATATACGTTAAAATGGTAGCAATCACAAGAAAGCTTAACAATAAAGCAAAAACGTTTATTTTTCTCTCTTTTTTCCGTACCTGATTTAATGAACTCATTTCCTTTTGCGGTTCACTCATTCTTCTTCTCCCCTTCATTGTGAAATAGTAACTTTAAACAGACATCTCGTTCTTTAAAAGCAGCTTCCTTATCTGCAGCTACACATTGCTCCTTTCTCTTGTGTTCTTCACATATAGTACAAGCAATTTTCGTGCCAACGTATAACCGTTTAATTTTCTGAATTATGATATAATTAAAATGTGTTTTAGGTGTTAATTGGGTGTTTTTTAAAATTTAATAACGCCAATTAAGAAGCTAGTTGATAGAAAATCTGGAGCATGAAACCATTAGCTAGTTCTTTTTTTAAAAAGCAGCAAAACGAAAGATAAAAGAATTTAATCTATAGACATAAAAAAATACTACACTCAAATGGCTGGCTGAAAAACATGCGGATCGTAAACTTACAGAAGTGGCTGCTACAGTAGAACACGCACTTTATCAAACGCTTCAAGATGAAGTGAAAACGAAAGATTTAGGCGGACATGCCTCTACATTGGAGTTTACAGCAGCTATTTTAGAGAAAATAAAATCCACGCAAAATTAACAGCAATTTATCCATTCTATAGAGGTGATCATAATGAAAAAAAGAAAGATTATTATGGACTGTGATCCAGGTCATGATGATGCTATTGCTATTATTTTGGCTGCCGCACGACCGGAATTAGATATTTTAGCGATCACAACTGTTTCGGGAAACGCAGAAATTGAAAAAACGACAGTGAACGCTTTGAAAGTGTGTGATTTAGTATTTTTACATAACGTGGTTGTCTCAAAAGGAGCAAGTGAACCATTGATTCGCACGCGTGAAAACGCTCCTAGCATACATGGTGATTCAGGGTTAGACGGCCCTGAGTTCCCTCCTCTGTCTCGCAGCTGGAGTGAAGAACACGGAGTAGATACTATTATACGAATGGTAAAAGAGTCAGAAGATCCCGTTACACTTTTACCTACAGGCCCTTTAACAAACATTGCCTTAGCTTTAATGAAAGCTCCAGAAATGAAAGAAGACATTGAAGAGATTATCCTTATGGGCGGTGGAACCTTCGGGAACTGGACACCAACGGCTGAGTTTAATATTTGGGCAGATCCAGAAGCGGCTAAAAAAGTGTTCGATAGCGGCATCCCACTCGTAGTAATGGGGTTAGATATTACGCATCAAGCCGTTGCAACAGATGACGTTATTAACCAAGTCATGAACATCGATAATAACGTAGCAAAAAAGGTCGGGGAATTATTAGCATTTTTTAAATCTGCCTATAAAGAAACCTTTGGATTTAATGGCCCTCCTGTTCACGATGTATTGACCGTTGCTTATTGTGTAGCTCCAGAACTATTTACGCTAAAAGAAGTTAATATTGTAGTAGAAACACGCGGAGAATACACGGCTGGAACAACTTCAGTTGATTTGCTTGGAGTCACAGGGAGGAAACCCAATGCTAAATTCGGTTTAACTCTTGATGTAGACGGATTTTGGAATTTAATGATTGAGGCTCTCAAAACATATTCAGCTTCGTAATGTTCATCTAGAAGATAAATTTTATAGAGGCAGCACCAGAACGTCGAGTTCACAACTTGCTGGTGCTGTCTTACGTTTATTCATACTATCTAGCTGTTTTTTTCGCTTTTTGATTGAGCATTAAAGTAATGATTGAAGCAACAATCACACCTGTAATCAAGCAGTTGGATATATCTTTATAAATTACTCCCATTACTGTCCCGCCTATAACACCTACACTAATGAGTGAAATCCGTTCTCTTTGGTTCATAATTTATCCCTCCATCTTTTTTAACAAAATATTTAATTTATGAAGAGCAAACTGCAGGTCTATTTGCTCTTCTTCATTTAATTTGGAGATATTTGTATTGAAATTACTATAAATCCCTCTCCATTTTTCTTCTTGAATATTTTTTCCTTTAGACGTTAATGAGACTAAAACTGCACGCTTATCTCGCGGATCAGGCATTTTGATTAAATATCCTTCATTTTCTAATTCACTGATAACATTCGTTAACTGTTGTTTGGCAATATTTAATCCATTACTAATTTCCTTAATATTCAAATCTCTTTTTTTCATATACATGAATTCAACTACGTGATTTTGTAAATGTGTTAATTTCACTTCATTCTTGTTTAAGTTCTTGAAGTTTTCAAATAAAACCGGTATTAAAGCGATATATTCCTTAGCCAGTTTTTCCTCCATAAGATACTCACCTTCTTTAGTAAATATATTATTACTAATTTTAAATAAAAACAATATAAATAGTTTATTTTAGTAAAAATATATTTACTAAAATCCATACACACTTCTAAAGTTATGTTATCTCGCTCTAAAAAAAAGTTTATTAATCCTATGTAAGCAGCTATTTAACGATAAAAAAAGCAAGGAAGTATACTCCCTTACTTTCTGTTTACAACTCCCGTTAAAAAATTCAAAAATACATGTACGCCTGCTTTCACGGTAATTTCTCCTACATCACGCAGCGGATCTAGACATACAATATCCATTGCTTGAACAAGTGGATGACTCCCGGCGGTGTATACTGCTTCAAACAACTCATCTGTCCTCATTCCGCCTGTCGTTCCTGCTGGAACTCCCGGTGCGTAAGCGATATCTAACACATCCATATCAACGGTTAAATAGATCATGTCTACCTCTTTGCTCAGCTGTTTTAATGCTTCTTTCACGGTATGAGTTATTCCCGCTTTTCTTGCTTGCAGTAACGTTACATAATGAACGCCTTTGCTATCTGCATATTCCTTTAACGATTTTGAATTATAAAACCCGTGAAGTCCAATATTCCATACATGTCTTGCATCAATCGTGTTGCTTTCAATTAAATTTCGTATAGGTGTTCCGTTAGAAGGCCCATTATCTTCTAGACTGCGTAAGTCAAAGTGCGTATCAAACTGTAAAATCCCTATCTTCTGTTCAGGATGTGACGCTTTCCACCCTTTTACTAACATAGCTGTAATAGAATGATCTCCTCCAAGCATAACAGGCAGCGCATGCGGATGATATTTTCGCATAGACATCATCGCTTCTTTTATATGCTGATGGGATTTCTCTATATCCGTTACATGCTGTTTAACGTCTCCTAAGTCTAAAACTGACAGGGAAGTTAAATCCGTATCATACTCAATATGATACGGATTTAAGGATTTCCAGAGCTTCCTCATGGCCATTGGCGTCTCACTGGCTCCAGAAGCGCTAATGGAGGACCTTGAAAGAGGCACACCTAAGACCGTAATATCTATCGATGGAAAGTCGAAGTTGCTCCCATCTTCAACTGTTTGAATCCAATCGCTTACTTTTGGTTCATGAGTGCTTTGACGCTGCCAGCAAAAAGGCGGTCGATCAAGCTGTGGGTACGGATAGCTCATGTAACACACCGCCTTCAACCACTACTTTTCCATCTTTCAATACCGTGTCTACAAGATTTACCGCATAGTTATATTGCAGCGTTTGATAATTTGGAGCGTCAAATAGCACTAAATCGGCTTTTTTACCTACTTCAATGCTTCCGATTTGATCCCCTTTACAAATGGCGTGAGCTGCATTAATCGTACAGGCCGTTAACACTTCTGCTGGCGTCATTTTCATCGTTAAACAAGCTAAATTCATAATAAACGGAAGTGATTCCGTAGGAGAAGAACCCGGGTTTCGATCTGTTGATAAAGCAACAGGTACTCCTGCTTCGATCATTTTTCTAGCACGCGCCGGCTCTTCCATTAAAAAGAATGCAGTACCCGGCAATAGCACCGCTATAACTCCGCTTTCAGCCATTTGCTTAATTCCTTGATCCGATGCTTTTAGTAAATGATCCGCGGACACAGCTCCCACTTTAGCCGCTAATTCTGCACCGCCAAAAGAAACAATTTCATCAGCGTGGATTTTAGGTTTTAGTCCGTATGCTTTTCCAGCTTGTAAAATACGCTCTGACTGTTCAACTGTAAACACGCCTTCTTCACAAAACACATCACAAAACTCCGCTAGCTCTTCTTTTGCAACGATTGGTATCATTTCTTCGATAACGAAACGAACAAACTCATCTTCATTGCCTTTGTACTCAACTGGCACCGCATGAGCTCCCATAAAGGTTGAAACCACATCTACTGGATGCTGTTCATTCAGTTTCTTCGCTACTTTTAATTGTTTGATTTCGTCTTTAAGATTTAAACCGTACCCGCTTTTTGCTTCGACAGTTGTAACTCCGTACTGCAGAAATTTATTTAAACGTTTTGTAGATTGCTTGATTAGCTCCTCTTCCGTTGCTTGTCGTGTACTAACGGTTGTTTGTAAAATTCCTCCTCCCTCTTTTAAAATATCAATATATTTTGCTCCGTTTAAGCGCATTTCTAATTCTTTTTCACGACTGCCGCCAAACACAAGGTGAGTGTGGGGATCGATCAACCCAGGCGTTACAATTTTTCCTGAGGCATCAATTACATGAACCTGTTCCTGAATCTGTTCAAGATATTCCTTAGCTTTGACGTCAGGCCCAACAAATACAATTCTTCCATTTTTCACGAGTATACTGCCGTTTTCAATAATGCCTAGCTCTGACATTTCTTCCGCTCGTCTAGGCTGACTTCCTCCTTTAACCGTAATGACTTGTGCAGCGCATTTGATATACGTAATAGTCATACGTATCCCTCCTTTTTTATTCATTTAACGCGGGAATTTGTATTCCTTTTTCTTTTGCAGTTTGAATGGCCTTATCATAGCCGGCGTCTACATGACGAACAACACCCATGCCTGGGTCTGTTGTTAAAACACGTTCTAGACGTTTGGCGGCATCTTCCGTCCCATCTGCCACTACAACCATTCCAGCATGAAGAGAATATCCCATACCGACTCCTCCTCCGTGGTGAACAGATACCCAGCTTGCGCCTGCTGCCGTATTGACTAATGCATTTAAAATAGGCCAGTCTGCTACTGCATCACTGCCATCTTTCATTGCTTCAGTCTCACGATTTGGCGAAGCTACAGAACCGGCATCTAGATGATCTCTGCCAATAACGATAGGCGCTGACAGCTCTCCGTTCGCTACCATGTCATTAATAATTTTTCCAAAGCGCGCTCTTTCTCCGTAGCCTAGCCAGCAGATACGAGCCGGCAATCCTTGAAACTCAATTTTTTCTCTCGCCATTTTAATCCAGTTGCAAAGATGCGTATTATCCGAAAACTCACGTAAAATTACTTCATCTGTTTTATAAATATCCTCTGGGTTTCCTGACAAAGCGACCCATCGAAACGGTCCTTTTCCTTCACAGAACTGCGGGCGGATGTACGCTGGGACAAATCCCGGGAAATCAAATGCATTCGTGACACCTTCATCAAGCGCCACTTGGCGAATATTATTGCCATAGTCAAAAGCAACCGCGCCTTTTCTTTGCATCTCTAACATGGCCTGAACGTGAATAGCCATACTTGCTTTTGATTGTTTTATATATTCATTTGGATTTGTATTCCGCAATCTTTCTCCTTCTGCTAAGCTGAATCCAATCGGCAAATATCCGTTAAGCGGATCATGTGCCGATGTTTGATCCGTCACAATATCTGGGATAAATCCTCGCTCTATCATTTCAGGAAGAATCTCGGCTGCATTTCCAACTAATCCAATGGAAAGCGCTTTGCCCAATCTTTTTGCATCTTCAGCTAACGTGATGGCTTCGGCTACACTTTCAACTACCGTATCGCAATACTTTGTTTCGATACGTTTTTCAATACGCGTGCGATCAACATCAATTCCAATTACAACGCCGCCTGCCATCGTAACGGCTAACGGCTGTGCACCTCCCATTCCTCCTAATCCAGCTGTTACCGTAATCGTTCCTTTCAAACTTCCGTTAAAATGCTGGTTGGCACACTCAGCAAATGTTTCATAGGTACCTTGAACAATGCCTTGACTTCCAATATAAATCCAGCTTCCTGCAGTCATTTGCCCGTACATCATGAGCCCTTTTTTATCAAGCTCATGGAACGTCTCCCAATTCGCAAAAGCAGGAACAAGATTCGAATTCGCTAATAAAACACGCGGCGCATCACTGTGGGTTTTAAAAACCGCAACAGGCTTACCGGACTGTATGAGAAGCGTTTCATCTTCTTCTAACTCTTTTAACGCTGCGACAATACGATCGAACGCCTCCCAGTTACGGGCTGCCTTTCCGATTCCTCCGTATACGACTAACTTTTCTGGATGCTCCGCTACTTCGGAATCTAAATTGTTTAGAAGCATGCGAAGAGCAGCTTCTTGTACCCAGCCTTTTGTCGTTAGTTCTGTTCCACGAGGTGCTTTTATTCCACTTTGTTTTGTCTCCATTTCGTTTTCCTCCTCTATAAAAATGAAAAACTGTTAAACTAACTTTTTATTAAAGCGCTAATTCATAATTAGTATCTTGCACAAAGGTTTTGAAATCAGCTGCTAACCCTTCAATATCACGTGAGAAAATTCGATCTTTAGTAATGGTTGGTACGGTTTTTCTAATTCTTGAATAAATTTTTCTTGTTTCCGAAGCAAGTTTATCCACTCCTTGAATATCGGCTGCTTGAGCCGCACAAATTGCTTCAATCGATAGAACTCTTCGTGTATTTTGGATAATTTGATAAGCATGACGTGCAGCAGTCGTTCCCATGCTGACATGATCTTCTTGATTCGCTGAAGATGGGATAGAATCGACACTTGATGGATGCGCTAATACTTTATTTTCGGAAACTAATGAAGCAGCAGCGTATTGAGTAATCATGAGCCCGGACTCTAGACCTGGATCTGCACTTAAAAATGCCGGCAGCCCGCTAAGCTGAGGGTTTACTATTCGTTCAATGCGCCGTTCAGAAATATTCCCAAGCTCCGCCATTGCAATTCCTAGAAAATCCATAGCAAACGCAATAGGCTGCCCGTGAAAGTTCCCTCCAGAAATTACTTTGCCGCTGTCGGCAAAGATGAGCGGGTTATCGGTTGCTGAATTAATCTCAATTAAAAGCTTTTCTTTCACATAATTTAAAACTTGATAAATAGCACCATGAACTTGAGGAATACAGCGCAGTGAATAAGCATCTTGCACTCTTATTTGACCTTGAGAAGTAGTTAATTGACTGCCTTCTAAGTACGAAAGAATTCGGGCAGCTACCTGCTGTTGTTCGCGATAAGGCCTTACTGCATGAGACTCGGGCATGAATGCTTCTACAATACCTTGCAGACCTTCTAGTGTTAGTGCTGCAATCCCGTCCGCAAGATCAGCGAGCTTTTGAGCTTCAAGGTACGAAGCTACGCCTACAGCCGTCATTGCCTGAGTGCCGTTAATTAGAGCTAGCCCTTCTTTTGCCTGTAATTGTATAGGTTCAAGCCCCGCTAGCTTTAAAGCTTCTTCTCCTTGCATTCGCTGACCATTATATACAGCTTCTCCTTCTCCAACTAGTAGCAGCGCTAGATGTGATAACGGGGCTAAGTCACCGCTAGCTCCAAGCGAACCTTGACTCGGGATAACCGGTACTACGTTTTGATTTAAGCAATCGATAAGAAGCTGCAAGGTTTCCAGTCGTATTCCGGAATACCCTTTAGCTAATGCATTCGCTCGTAAAAGCAGCATGACTCTGCTTACTTCTAACGAGAATGGCTCTCCTAGTCCGCAGGCATGACTGCGAATTAGGTTAATCTGCAGATCAGCTAAGTCTGTTTTTGAAATAACCGTATCGCTAAACTTTCCAAATCCCGTATTGACTCCGTAAATGACGTTGTTGTTCGTAATGCTCTCTTCAACTAACGTTCTGCTTTTTTGTATATGTTCAACTGCGTGATCGCTAATTTTCACGGAGTATCCTTGGTAAATAACTTTGTAAATTTGATCGAACGTCAGTGAATTTCCATCAATTTGAATAAACATCATACCCGCTCCCTTGTTAAACTGTAGACTGACTTTTCTTTTTGAACACAAAAAGGGGCTATATCAAAGAGGAAACAAGCTCCTTTTGATATAGCCCCCTATAAACTAACCTACTTACACTATGGGCTTTTATTATTAATAATCAGTATTTCACTTATACATACAATCGCTAAATGACTAAATCACTATACACTTTAAGCTGTACAACTTAAAGCAACTAGGGTACCTACACTAAGTATTACGCTGAATTAATCATTTGTCAATTATTATTTAAGAAAATTTTAAATAATCTGAAATAAAATCGTTATTTCTTATAGTAGCGATGATTCACGGCTGCACAATTTTATTTTTTTAAACGTTATCGGACGTTCATGTCACTTGGGTGCGGACCTTTACGGCGATTGCTGTTTAACCCATTAATCTCTGCCATATCATCGGCAGTGAGTTCAAAATCAAACACGTTAAAGTTTTCTTCTATTCTAGACGGTGTAACTGATTTAGGGATGACAATTGTGTTGTTCTGTAAGTGCCAGCGCAATACAACTTGAGCCGGAGTTTTGCTATGTACTTCAGCAATTTTTTGAATAACCTCGTCCTGTAACACTTCTCCTCCTTGATCAAGAGGGCTCCATGCTTCCACAACAATATTATGTTTGGCGCAAAACTCTTTTAATTCATTTTGAGCAAGATACGGATGGCACTCAATTTGGTTTAAAACAGGTGTTACATCACATTCGTTTAACAAGCGCTCTAAATGCTCAATTTCAAAGTTGCAGACGCCAATTGCTTTTACTTTTCCATCGTGATAAAGCTTTTCTAATGCTTTATACGTCTCCACATACTCATCATATTGAGGCGTAGGCCAGTGAATTAAATATAAATCGACATAATCAAGTCCTAATCGTTCTAAGCTTTCATCAAATGCACGCAATGCATTTTCATAGCCTTGGTCGCTGTTCCAAACTTTTGTTGTAATAAACAGCTGTTCTCGAGGAACAGAAGATTCTTTAATCGCCTGACCTACTCCTTCTTCATTTTTATAGATCATGGCTGTGTCAATAGACGTATATCCCACTTCAATTGCTTTTGACACTGCAGCTGCTGCTTGGTTATCTTCTACTTGCCATACGCCAAACCCAAGCTGAGGCATTTTTAAACCATTGTTTAATGTAACCATATTCATTTTACACGTCTCCTTTTTTGTTAAAAAGTTCAAAGTTTTAATGATGGTGCCAGCCGATCAGCATAGCAACCTGTCCCATTATAATGCCGACTGGGATTCCTATAACCATGGCTCCAAATCGAAATTTAAAAGACCATGCGCGCGGCACAAGGGAAAACAAATAAATCATACTCATCGTTGCCATACATGTACTGCTAAAAAAACTGACGACAGTGTGTAAATTTGGCATTACTTCTCCTCATTTCACTAGAACGTTTGCGCCTTTTCAATTTCATCATTTATCTTTTGTTCTAATGCCTATGTTTTCGCAGCCGACATAGTTACATTCGTCAAAGGGTTCCGTAATCCTGCTTTAATCAGTTAAAAATACTTTACCTACGTAACTTTTTTAATTAAAACGAATATGTGCTTTTAACTTCAAAGTTGTGTATAATTT
The DNA here is from genome assembly GCF_050846875.1 of Priestia sp. TRN 1309. Taxonomy (NCBI): domain Bacteria; kingdom Bacillati; phylum Bacillota; class Bacilli; order Caryophanales; family Bacillaceae; genus Priestia; species Priestia sp. TRN 1309. The sequence continues at coordinate 471,137 of NZ_JBOZGM010000004.1, forward strand.
CTGTATATTAAAATAATAAGAATTTTTCACTTTAAAGAACAACTGTACATTCTCTGTAAGGCAATCATACATATTTGCGAGATTCAATGAAAGGAATGGATATAAAAAATGGCGATTGAAAAAGTAAAAGCATATTTTAAACAATATGACATGGAGAATCGAATTATTGAAATGGATGAGTCCAGTGCTACTGTAGAACTGGCAGCGCAAGCTTTAAAATGCGAGCCGCAACGAATCGCAAAAAGTCTTTCTTTTAACGCAGAAGGAACCGTTTTATTGATTGTGGCAGCGGGAGATGCAAAAATTGACAACCGAAAATATAAAGAAGAGTTCGGAACCAAAGCAAAAATGCTTGGAGCAAGTGAAGTAGAAACGCTGATTGGTCATGCTGTAGGCGGAGTATGCCCGTTTGCCGTTAATGAAGGTGTCCACGTGTATCTAGATGAATCTCTGAAACGTTTTGTTACCGTTTTCCCTGCCTGTGGAAGTGGAAATAGTGCAATTGAATTAACAATACCCGAACTAGAAGAATTTTCGAAATGCTTAAAATGGGTTAATGTGTGCAAAGGATGGAATGAATAACTTAGGTAAATTAAGGTACAGATATACATAAAATAAATCAATCAGTACGCCAATAAGCTGAAACAGTTTTTTGTTTCAGCTCATTGGCGTACCTAAACGAATTTATGAAACAGCTTAACCCAACCTAGGTAAGAAACCCCTAAGAGAAATACAAAAAGAAATAGTAAAGGAATGTTCCTAGGGATAAAAAGCCAGCCGTCTAACGTATTCCACAGAAATTCACTTTTATTTGCTTTTCTCATCATTTTCACCTCAAGCAGATTTACTATTTTGTATTCAAAAATTCTTTTACATAGTTATATACAGTATCTTCAACTTATGACCTTTTTTCAAGAAAAACGTGCACGAAAAATGGACTGAATCTGAATCTTCTTAATGTATACCTGTTATGTACTCATTCATCGTCTTAGTTTCATCTGTAAAAAAGAAGAAGCCTACATGTTTAGATGCAGGCTTCTTCTCGTTGATTCAGTCTTTCCTTTGTTTGCCTAGTCAGGCCCTTTCGTTACGTATATCGGTTCATAACCAAAGTGCCTTGCGTGAGATACGGATATCTACTTTCAATTTGCGGTAATACATTTGCTGAAGTCGCTGTTAAGCCTTTCAAAACTAATCAGTCCCTTCAAACGCTAAGTATTTAACCTTTCACAACAACCATTTGCATGATAGCTGCTGTACTATATGTGTACCCCGTATTTATATAGTAAAACCTAAAAAAAATAATTTTTTATTACATGTAATTTTCTAGACTTTATAGCAAAGAAAAGTTAGATAGTATAGGTGAAAGAAGCACGACAGCCATTAGCGCTCTACTGTTCAGATTCACGCATTCAAAGAAAAAATCTGAACTTGAAATTCAAAAAATTATTTAATGTATGGTTTCATCAATTTTTTGAAATGCATCTTCAAGTGAAGTATATCCGTTTGTTTCTCCTTCGTTACCTTGAAGAGTCCATTCTTGCTTTTCGACTGCTAATTTCCCGTCTTTATCTTTTAGATAAGGTCTGTTAACCATAAACACATGATCATTCTTTTTTACTGTGTAGCCAAGATAATAGTGATTACCTTCTCCTTCCTCTTCATATACGGAGACGCCTTGAAGGTTATATTTGTTTAAAATGTCATCCATATGATGAGTCAGTTCACTTACAATCGCTTCTCTTCCTACATATTCCACATTTCATACCCCTTTTCATTTCGATTTATACTTAGCATTCCCTTGAGCATATTCAATTACACTATCTTTCAAACGTTGTATGAACAAAGCAAGTCAATATAATAGTCATTCATTACATAGTAATAAAAAAGCTACCTCACTATAATGCAACGAAAAAACATTGCTAAGTGAAGTAGCTTTTTTGTTACCGAAATCTACAGAGAAACTTGATTATAGTTCAGTTAAAATAATCGGTTCACCGTTTGTTACAACAATCGTATGTTCACATTGTGCTACAAGACTATTATCAGGTGTAACAAACGTCCAGCCGTCGTCTCCGCGTTCAATGATATGATCAGCCTTCATAGAGATAAACGGCTCTACAGCAATAACAAGACCTTTTTTCAAGAGGGCTTTATCCATTGGATCATAATAGTTTAAAATGTGGTTAGGAGCGTCATGCAAGCTGCGGCCAACACCATGACCCGTTAAGTTTTCAATAACAGCATATCCGTTTTGGTGTGCAAAGTTAGAAACAGCACGACCAATTTGATTTTGTTTTGAACCAGCTTTTACTTTTTTCATAGCTGCCCAAAATGCATCTACTGCAGCTTGACACAGCTTTTCTTTTTCTTCGTCTTGCCCAATAACAAATGAAATACCCGTATCCGAATAATAGCCATCAAGTACTGCGGATACATCCACATTTACTAAATCGCCATCTTTTAATACGCGGTCTCCCGGAATACCGTGAGCCACTTCTTCGTTGACACTAATGCACGTTACACCTGGGAAATTATATTCTTTTTCAGGTGCAGAAATAGCACCGTGTTCATCTAATATTTTTTTACCGATCATATCAAGCTCTTTTGTTGTCATACCTGCTTTTGCTTGTTTTTTCATTTCTTCGCGCGCAAGTGCAACGATACGTCCAATTTTGCGTAAACTTTCTAAATCCTGTTCGTTACCAATAATCATAAAAAAACACTTTCCTTCCTCGAAATATATATCCTATCCGATTTTATCATATTTTTATGAGGATTTTTCAAAAGACCTTTTAAGAACTAAAATGTACAATTAATTAGACTAGTAAGATATTTATCATATGTAAAAATCCTCTTCATTAACCTATGAAATTCAAAAAAGCATGCTACTTCACCGCAGCATACTTTTTTATGTTATATAAAAGCTGCCTTAGTACACGGCAGCTTTCACAATTCCTTAATCCACTGTTTCAAATTTCACTTCATTAAACAAACTAGTAGAATTCCACACATTCAGCCCAGCATAACCTTCTGAAAAGGTAGGGTCCATCGTATCGATCACCGGCTTATCATCGAGATAAACTTGAATGTGTTCTCCTTCAGCCGTCACTTTTAGATGGTAATCCGTATTTGTCTTTAAATCCAGCTTTCCCCCATCATCGTAAATAATGAGATCCTTGCCTATTCCGTCTCTAAACGCAATGAGCTTTATTTGATTATTCAGCACATCTACATTCGCAGCATAAGCATTGTTTGCCTGTTCATCCGAACGGAATACTAGCGCTCCTGCTCCTGTAGAATTTGAAACAGAATCGTCTAACACCTTTATCTTTGCTTCATATGTGAAATTTTTTGCTTCTTTTGATGATAAGGTAAAGGAATCTTCTTTGCTTCGTCCTTGTTTTCCGTTAATCGTATCGGCCCATAGTCCTCTAATATTCTTCCATCCAGATAAGTTTGTATCAACAGGACTTTTATTCCAAATAGATTTTAACGGATACATCTTAAGAGAATTTAATTTTACAGCGCCTCCTTTGCTATAAAGCTTTATTTTATTACTTGAAAGCGTTGGAAAGAGCTGGTCTGTTATTACTTCCGTGCCGTCATTTCCAAATACTTCTACAGACGACTGGTCTACAAACATATGAAGCTTAACCTTTCCGTCTTTTGGAAGCATGGGAGCAGAGTGTTTGCCTTTCACATTTTCACCAAAATCAAAATTTCCAGAGTTTGTTCGGTCAACAAACAATTGCTGCTTGTTTACGTTATAGCTGACTTTTGTATTTTCACTGCCTTCTTTTTGAATTTGAAAACCAAATTCTTGTGCATCTGTATTTGAAACATCGAATTCTGCAATGATTTCATATTTGTTTTCCTGTATGCCTGAAAGAAGATTTTTGTTTTCAGTAACCATCAGATTCTTCAACACCTTTTTTTCTTGCTTATTGCGAATTGAATCAATTGAAACAGGTATTTGTTTTAAACGAAGCCCTTTTGCTGTGTTGGTGAGTTCTATTTTTCTTGGGATTGACATAGAGCTTCTCCAAGTAGTAGTTGGGGTATTGTTGGCATATTGCCAGTTGCTCATCCAGCCTAGCCAATACTTTTCTCCGTTATCTCCTTCAACTCCGCTCCAATCTACAGCGGCATAAAAGTCGGCACCATAATCTGTCCAAAGCACTTCCTCTGGCGGGTTTTCATTTTTAAATGTTTTTCCGTCAAAATCACCAACAAAGTACTGCATACCTGAACCTCCAGCTGCCGCTCCATCATTGATGCTGACTTGCAGCACCCATTTTTTCTTTGTGCTGTCTCCATCAACCGGCAGTTCGAGTAAAGTAGGACACTCCCAAATGCCTCCGTTGCTTCCGTGAGTTGAATTCACCCATTCTCCTGACACTGTGTTCCAATCTGAAAGCTCTCCGCCTTCTCTTTGTTTAGCTTCCTCTGGTTCTTTTGCTACACTGTCTACTTTCTCCGGCATTTTTTCTGTATTAAATACATTTACATCATCTAGATTAATATGCCCCCATCCGCCTACAGCTTGATCAACGGCTTTAATGTACAGTACTTCTCCTATATACTTAGAAGCATCCCATACGTAGCGCTGGTACTTTTCATCTGCAAACTTTGTATTCGCTTGACGAATCAATTCTTTATCGTCGGATGCCCGGACTAAGGCTACATAGCGGTTTGTGGGGTCGTTTCCGCCTCCCATTAACAAATTGATTTCACCTGAACCGCTCAATTTAAAATAAGACGAATGTAATTCTCCAGTGGCATTATCGCCATCTTGCTTATCAGAAAAACCCCATAAATGATACTTTCCTTTTTGTTCAAAAAGACCGCTCCAATTTGCGGTTGCATCCGTTACATGATCGTTTGTGAATGCATTTCCCTTTATCGTTTTCCAGCCGGTGAGATCTCCTGTTTCAAAACTTTTATTTTTAATTTCTTTTTCATCTGTATCAATAAACTTTGTCATGTTAACGTCTTGAAACCGGACTGAAGATTGATTAACATGTAGTCCAAACAATCCTTTTGAAAAAGTTTCATCTTTTGCAGTAAGGGTGAAGTTATCGTCTATATGCAAATCAAGTTCATTTCCCGATGCAGTTACTTTTACTTGATGTGATTTGCTCGTATCAATTTTTTCGTTTGTTTCAGCAAGGACAGTTGAAATGCCATTTTGAAGTTTTACTAGTTTGATTGTATCCTTAGAAGCATCTACGCTAGCTATATATCCGTTTTTGGCTTCCGCGTCTGCTCGGAAAAGTAGCGCACCTGAACCATGGTTTTCATCTAAAAATGTCATATTTGACTCGTAAATGAACTGATCTCCCTGTTCTTCACTCATAATATATCCGTCGCTGTTAGATTTACCGATTTTTCCAGCAGCAGTATCATTCCACGTTCCAGTAATAGATTTCCAGTTAGATAGATTGGTTATGAAATTAGATTGATTCGTAAATTTAACATGACGAAAGACAGCTGTGGAATTCCATGCTGTTAATCCAAACTGACCGTTTTCAAAAGATGCATCACTGCCTTCTAAAACCTGTTTTCCATTTAGCAGTATCTTAAAGTGGTGACTGTTTGCTTCTACTTTCACGTGATACGCTTGTGACGTATCCAGCCTCATTGGCTTTGAAACAACGGTCGTTACGCTTCCTTTCTCTACTTTGTTAAGTGTTAAGAGGTTCTTTTCAGCATCTAAATTGACGGTATATGCGTTTGTTGCATCTTTATTAGAACGAAAAACAAGGCCTCCTGCACCTTCGCGTCCATTCTTTTCTACAAGCATAATTTCTCCCTCTAGAGTAAAAGATTGACCTTTTTGTTCAGACAAAGTATATGAATAGGCACCGCTTTGACCGTTTGCTTGAATCCCTCCGTCAGATCCAAACTCACTTGCGTATTTCCAATTTTTCAAGTCAGGTGATGTATAAAACATGATTTTATCTTTAGCAGCTAAAGACATCACCCACTGCTTGGTTTGCTCGTGCCAAAACACTTTTGGATCGCGCCAGTCAGGAACTGGGGGATTTGGCATAACAGGATTTCCTTCATATTTGGTCCATGTTCTTCCGCTGTCCGTGCTGTATGCTAGACTTTGAACTTGCCCTTTACTGCCTGAGTGCGTAAAGATAGCTACCATCGCTTCTTTTCCAAATCCTGCGGTATTATTCCAATCGATAACGGCACTTCCTGAAAAGATCTCTCCGTTCTCATCTGGCGAAAGGGCAACCGGAAGGTGTTTCCATTTCACTAAGTCTGTACTAACTGCATGCCCCCAGTGCATAGGTCCCCAGGTGGTACCGTAAGGATAATACTGATAAAAAAGGTGGTACTCCCCGTTATAATAGACCATTCCATTTGGATCGTTCATCCAGTTCGCTTCTGGAGAAAAATGAAATTGATTCCGGTATTTTTCTTGATAATACCCTGTATTATCAGCTAATACAGGGTATACAGAAAACATGCTTATGGAACAAGCGACTCCAATCATCAATAACTTTTTGACGGTTCTTTTCATCTTTCTTTCCTCCTTTATTGGCATTACTGGCTATGCAAAACATGTTCACCAGCGGATGCTAGAAGAATAGATGACTCCTCTTATTTATCAGCCTAAAAAGCCGATCCAATAACCTCCTATACCGATTAAGAAAATACCGAAAATAATAAGCAGCGGATTTGTACCTTTTCGAAGCATCCATGCTACTAATAAAGTTAGCGCTAAAGGAAGCAGTCCCGGTAAAATACTGTCGAGTACGTCTTGCACGGTTTTCACGACAACTTTACCAGAATCATCTTTGATCCTAGAAACAACCACTGGTATATTAATAGTGGTCCATTTCGAAACCAATGCTCCCATTACGAAGAGTCCTAAAATGGATGCACCTTCCGTCAGTTTTTGAATTCGATTGCCTACTAAATCTTTTAAAATTTCTGTTCCTTTTAAATAGCCATATTTTAATCCATAATATTTTGTACTTAATCGAATGGCATTAATTAAGATGAAAAACAGCAGTGGCCCGGCAATATTCCCGCCTAACGCAAGAGATGCGCCTAGTGCTGCGAGGACTGGTCGCAGCGTTCCCCAGAAAATAGGGTCTCCTACGCCAGCAAGCGGTCCCATTAATCCAATTTTCATTCCGCTGATGGCTTTTTCATCAAAATCTTTTTTATTTGCCATTTCTTCTTCCATTGCTGCCGTGACGCCGAATATAGGTGCGGAAATCCATGGATGTGTATTGAACCATTCTAAATGTCGCTTTAATGCTGCATTTCGCTGTGCCCCTGGTCCGTATAAACGTTTAATTGCTGGAATCATAACATAACAGTAGCCCATTGCCTGAACACGCTCAAAGTTAAATGAACCGAGTAAAAAATTCGAGCGAATAAACATGCTAAAGATGTCTTTTTTCGTTAATCTTTTTTCATTTTCCATCTCTATCCCTCCCTTAAGTTCGCCGTTTAGGCATCTAAATCATCATCGTCATCATCATATACTTGTTCGCTCCCTGTAGCTGCTGGAACGCCTGCCGGCTGCATTTGATTTCGCTGCTGCATTACTTGCTGATAAAGAAGGGCTAAACAAAGACCTAACGCCCCAAATCCTACCAGGTTAAACCCTGTAAATGCCGCTAATAAGAACCCGATATAGAAAAAAGGTTTTAAATGAGGAATGTTCATCATATTGATAACCATGGCATACCCTACGACCACGATAATGCCTCCCCCAATTTGCAGACCTTTTGTAATAACTTCCGGAATATTTCCGAGGAAAGTTTGCACGGCGCTTACGCTGATTAATGTAACAATTAACGTTGGAATCATAACGCGGAGAGCCTGAAAACCCATAGCAGTAATATGCATAATTTCAATTCCTTTAAAGTTCCCTTCTTCCGCGTACTTATCAGCTCGATGAATTAAAAATACTGTGATGGTACGAACAAAAATGGTGAGTACTTGCCCTGCAGCTGCTAAAGCTATAGCTACCGCAATGCCTTCACCAATCCCCTGACCAGCTGTGATAACCAAAATAGTTGAAATAACAGAAGCAATAGCCGTATCAGGTGCCATCGCCAATCCAACATTCATCCATCCAAGAGCCATTAATTCCAGCGTTCCGCCTAAAATAATGCCCGTTTTTAAATCTCCAAGCACCAAGCCTACTAACGTGCAGGCAATGAGAGGACGATGGGATTGCCCTTCGTCCAATACGCTTGCGATGCCAGTTACCGCTGCAATGACTAATAATAAAATAATTTGTATGGAAGACATAAACTCATCTCCTTATTTGATTTTTGTTTCATTTCTCAGTAGTTGAATAAAATTTTCGCTAGAATCTGAGGGTAATTGGCGCAGCTCAAGCTTTACGCCTAGTTCCTGCAGTTTCTCAAAAGCATCGATATCTTTTTCGGTAACGCTTACAGATTTTGTGATTTGTTTTCGGTCATTAGCAAAACGCATGCCGCCTACGTTTACTGTCTCGATAGGCACTCCAGCTTGAACAAGAGCTACAATATCTGCAGGACTTTCAAACAGCAGCATGGCTGTTGTATCCTGATAACGAGGGCTGTGAAATGCTTTTGTCATTTTAGAAATTGAGACAGCACTTGCTTTTACATTCGAAGGAGCCACAGAAAGAATAAGCGTTTTTCGCATTTCATCCGCTGCCACCTCATCTGAAACAATGATAATTCGATCTGCTGCATTTGTTTTGATCCATCTTGTTAATACCTGCCCGTGAATAAAGCGGTCATCAATTCTTGCTAAAACGATTTTCATAATAATCCATCCTCTCCGATTTGGTTTGCTTGCTGGACTTTCTCCAAATGTTCACTGCACACTTGAAAACTTTCTTCATTCACTTGCTTTAATCTCCCTAGCATCTCTTTTAATGTAACGTGTTCTCTCATGGCTAACACTTCTAATAACATAGGCAAGTTAACTCCGGATACCATATCCGCTGTTTTGTTTTTAAGGATATAGGGAGTAGCCGCATTGTAAGGTGTACCTCCAAAAATATCGACTAGAAAAAGCACTTCATTTTCTAAGGGCATTTCCTCTAATGCTTGCTTATATTTTGCTTCAAGCGTTTGGATACCCTCTCCTTTTAGAAAAGGTACGGCTACTACGTGATTCTCTTCACCAAATATCATTTTGGAAGACCCTTCTAATGCTGGTGCGAAATCACCATGCCCACTAATAATGACTGAAATCATGTACACTTGCTCCTCTCTTTTACGTTCTACACTTATTTATTGCAAGTATCGTGCCAACAAAGAGTATTAAGCGCTTTCATTTATTTTTCAATACCTTTTTCTTTGTTGTTGATACAGGTTTCTTAAAATAAATAAACCTGTATCAAAACGTCATGCGTTTTAATACAGGTTTTTCTGTTATTTAAAAAATGGGATAAAAAAAGAAACTAGCGGCATATAAATTAAACTAGTTTCTTGGGATTATCATATGATTTTTACATTTCATCCGCAAAAATGGTGGCAATAAATAATTTTTCATCTCTTGTTAAGGTAAGTTTAAGCTTTTTTTCGACGGCTTGTAATGTTTTTTCCGTTTTTTGATAAATATTTTCTAACTGAGGAGTGATTTCTTCATCCTCCGGAAAAGCAAGAGGTTCGTTTTTTATCATTCTTTCTAAAGCAAAGGCTGTATGCATCACAATTCGAATCATAACGGTGTTGCTTAATTCCATTTCTAACTCATCTTGTACGTGATTTAACCACTCTAACAGAATTTCACTTATGAGATACGGATTAATAAATAGAAGGTACTTTCGTAAGTTTTCTTCGCAAAGTTCACGCACTACAATATTCCCTTCCGTCTTCTCCTCATCATAGCGTATCGTTTCTTTTGTAATTGCCTGTTGAAGTATTCGCTCTCCCTGCCCTTCAATAAGGACTTCTAGTGATACATGAGGCGCATCAATCTTAGGGTTTTTGGTACCTGCTGTTGCGACAATTTCATATTCTTTTTGAATTTCCCGAATGTTTGCTGCTAATTTAATAGAAGAAACGGTTAGAATTTTAATAGGCTCTTGAGATACTTTCCGTGAAATAATCGTTAAGATTTTTTCTAATTGTTTTGCTGTACCGCTTCCTGTTGTACAAATAGAAACAAGGGCTTTCTTTTTCCCAAACACATGCTGCTGCTTATCTATAAATTCCATAAAGTCTTTTTGCACCGAATCAAATATAGCATATAAATTTAAGTCTAAATAATTTACTTTTCTAACGGTGTCTAACACCATAGACGTCGTCACGTTGCTGATTGTTTTAATCTTAGTCCCTGATTTTTGTTCTAACTTGCTTTCTAACATGGCAAGCGAGCCCATGTCTACAAGCATTAATACGCCTTCTCCTTCATCTACTTTCTTAATTCCCTGGATTAATCTATCTACAATTTCGACTGGAGATACCGTCAAAGGCACATCAATAGCTATAATAGGAGTACTTCCTAAAAGCTCCGTAGCCACTTCTACCATAGAAGTTGCCGTGCTGTTTCCATGTGCAGCAACCACAATCCCCACTCGCTTATTTTCTTCTAACGTTCGAATGGATTGAATAACCATTGTGAGATAAATAACTTCTATTTCTGGCACGACAATGTTAAACCACTTTTCAATTCGATTTTTAAAAAGCAGGGCTACCGCATATTCTTTTGGATACGTTTCGCGAATTTCATCTATCTCCTTTGTATTTAATACGTCTACTTGTTTTTTTCGCTTTAAAAAGGATTCCATATGCATACTCAAAAAATGAATAAATCTGCGATCAAATTTACAGTTCAATTCTTTTTCTGCTAAATGTTTTAATTCTTTTGTAAGCTGAATTACGTCGTCTTCTACGAATTTCATTAAATTAGAACTCTGGCCATTTTTTTGATTAAAAAAGCTCCGAACATTCAAATGAATGTCAGTAAGAATATATTGATTGATGTCTTCTTGAGATAAACCTTCTTTTGTTAAAACATCTACTTTTTCTTCTATTAACTGATATAAATTAAATGATACGTCTTCCTCTATTTTTATTTCTTGGCTCTCCATAGCCGGAGAAATGATCGTTTTGAGATTTACATATTCAGAAATTTTTCTGCTGCGCTCCATATTTTTACTATTTGAAATCCAATCTCGTTTAATACCATCAGGCAAATCTCTCACTGTAAGTTCCACCATATGTTTACTATCAAGGTTATTTAAAAATCCGTGTGCGCACACGAGCTGTACATTGGACTTTAACTGCCCTACATTCCCGAATTTTTCAGTGTGGATTAAAGCATTTAATACATCAATGTGGACACTTAGCTTTTTATTAATTCGTTTTGCTTCTTGTTCTAAAAGAAACGTTGTGAGACGAATCTTTTCTTTGAGAGATCGCTCTTCTAATGACGGAATATGGATAGTCATCGGAATTCTTCTTAAGAAAGTTTGCAGTAAGGCTGAACCGGGATTTTCAGTTGTAGCACAAATAATTAATACTTTAGACGTTCGCTTATGATCTGTTTCCCCCAGGCGATTGTACGTACCTTGATCAATGAGGTAAAAAAGCATTTCTTGACCTTCAGGAGGAAGCCGGTGTATTTCATCCATAAAGAGAATGCCTTCATTTGCTTGTTCTACTAAACCTACTTTACTTTCAGTTGCTCCAGTGAAACTCCCTTGCTTATGACCAAATAACTGAGAAAGAAGTAATTGAGGATTATGGTAATAATCAGCGCAGTTAAAGGTAATGAACGGGGCCCCTGTTTTTAACCTCTCTGAATATATAGCAAATTGATAGATTCGTTTTGCAAAAAGAGATTTGCCTGATCCCGTGGGACCTAATAGCAGCATATGTAACCCATTGGGCGGGTAAAGAACAGCAGCTTTTGCTTGAGAAATCGATTTTTTCAAACTGCCTGTGGCTCCAATCATTAATTCAAAAGGATTAGCAGAAAGTGCTTCTTCTTTTCCCCCATTAGATAGCTGCTCTAGTTTTTCCACTTCCATCTTATTCGTATCCCACTTTTGACGAAAAATGGTTTCGACAATCTCTAGCGGAGCGTAGCGAACGGGGAACATTTTAATTTTAATTACTTTTTGCATGCGGACAAGTTTGTTCAGTTCAAGACTTACATTAGATCTCTCTAAATCTAATTGTTCAGCAATTTCAATCGCTGAGCTTCCTTGTTTATGTAAAAGTTCCACTTCTGTAAACTCCTGAAAATTACTCAACAGCTGATTGTATACCTTATCAATTCGTTTCATTAGAAGCACCTTCTTTATTTTCAGTTCACGATCGGAAGTTTCTCTTTCAAAGAAATGAGACATTCCCTACTACTACAAGTTATTTCATCTACAAGTACCATCATGTCATACTAATCTATGAAAGCGTTTCAAGCCATTATATGTAAATATATTAAGTTAGTCAACCTTGCATGTCAACCGGTTTCATTCTTAAAGTTATAGTCTGTCTGAATGTTTCATTTTCTTTGAATAACTGTGAATCTGTATATACTACTTTTTCATTCTACTTAGCACTGCAGTTACAGCATATTTTTGCTTACATAATAAAACGAAAGAAAACAGCAGCAGTTGTCGCCATTTTCTTTCGTTTTTAAAAATTATTTATCTGCAGTTAATTGTCCTTGTTGTAAAATACTATTTTTCACAACAGCTGTTTTTGATCCTTTAATACTTAACAAGAAGCTAGGAGCAAACGTAGAGTGTTCCTCTGAATAGAAGCCTCTGTTTGTCATGTAACTTGTAATCACGACATTGTCTCCTTTAACTTGTGGAACTGCAAAATGTGAATACGTGAACGTTTTGTCATTAGGATCGAGGTTCATATGTAAAACAAGTCCTGTATCATTTAGCGGTTTGTATTTTCCTGTCAGCGTATTTGATACGTATCCTAGCATATATACGTCATCTTGGCCGATACCATCAATGGTCATTTTAGACCCGCGAGAATCTGTGAATAAGTACCATTTTCCATCTTTTTTGAATACATTTGCGCGTTCAATTTCATCTGTTACCGTGTTTGAGGTAATCAGTGGATCCATTACTTTTTTTAAGGTATAGTCGTTATTTAGTTCTACAATGCCTAATGCGCCGTTCGCTAAAGAGGCTTTCTTTTTATTAGAACTCTGCAGTAATTTCTCTTTTTCTGATTGGAAAAATGGATTGTTTCCACCGTAGTAAGCTCGATTGTAAAGAGAATCCTCCCCTTGATAACCATCTTCAGTTCCTGTGTTTGCTTCAAACACAAGGTATTTATGCCCTTTATCTTCTACATAGTGAGGATCTCTCAACGTATGATTATCTTCTGAACCATATGCGCCTTCGTCGATAAACTGCTGAATATTTTGATATTTTTTACCATCACCATCAAAAATGGATTTATGATCTTCAACACCTTCAATTTTTAACGTATCTGCACTTGGCTGAGATACATTTACTTGAGCTGTTGTTAAAGTTTGTTTTCCATAGTTTGTACCTGAAAAATTAGTATAGAATAAGCGTACTTTTCCGTCTGATGTTAAAGTAGCAGATCCTGACCATTCTTGTGTTTGTTTTTTCAAATGAGGGTCATTCGGTACAAATTTATCACTGTCTTTGAACACTCTTCCTGCATTTTTCCAACTGTCAATCGACTCTTCACCTATTTCTTGATAAAACACATAAATAGATGTATCATCCGCATCTTTAGGATTGCCTGCTAGCGCAAATACAACTTGGTAACCATGGTAGTTGGCTACTGTTCCGTCAGCATTTTGCAGAGGCCAGCTGTCCCATACGTCTAAGTCAATTAAATTACCCGATTTATCATACCCTTTTGCAGAGGCAATATTTTTGATTGTTGCTTTATCAAAAGCTGGAACTTTAAACTGTTCGCTTTTTTGCTGCTGAGGAATTTTCAGCATGTTATCACGTGTAATATGAGAAACTCTATAATTATTATTTGTATCTTTATGATTGCTTTCAGCTGCCCATGTTTGAGATCCAGCACCTACTAACATAGCTGCAGCAAAAGATAATGCTGTTGTTCGCTTTGCGATTTTCTTAATGTTCATCTGTTTTCTCCCTTTTGTATCATACTTTTTCTTGTGTTACTCACAAGTGATCCATTTTCTATGTATCGAGAAGTCATATCCATCTGGTGAAATAACAGAACCGGTTCCATTACCTTTCCAAGATTACTTGCATAATATTGAAAAGTCAAATAGGTAAAATGGAGTGATCCTACCCTTTTTTATCCCTTTGTTTTTTTAATTTAGTTATAAAGTCTTAAATCTTTAACTTTTTAATTAAATCGGCAAATTCATCATTATATTTAACCTACTATTCTTTTATAAGCTTTTCTACAGCTGTTAAAGTACCCAAGCTTCAAGAAAATATCGTTAATGTATTTTTTGTGAAATAGTGGAATAATTTATTATATAATAGTTTCTACTGGTAATAATAAGAGACAAAAGAATTAGGTAATCTCTTTTTATTTTGATTCTTTTATACTGTTAAATTTTATGCAGCTCTTCCCAAGGAATCGCTATCATTTCAATTAATCAATCATACATTTTTCAGGAAATCAAAAAGAGCTCTTTATAAAGAGCTCTTTTTGGTTTCATTTATGCTGTCTTTAAATAGCTGTTCTTATCTAAATAAATCAAGTGCCGCAGTACGTTTGATAAGGCTGATTAGACGGAGCAGACGGTGTACAATACTCTGACTGATCCGGCGATTCATATGGGCTAGAAAGCACTTCTAGAAGATCTTCCATAACGCTGTAGTCTCCTTTTTGTGCTGCATCTAGCGCTGCTTCTACTCGGTGATTTCGAGGAATGACAGCGGGATTGTTATGTTTCATAAGCTCTTCCGACTCTGCTTTAGATTGTTTTTGTCTGCCTAGTCTTTTCTGCCATAACTCCTGCCACTGTGCAAATTCTTCGCTTTCAAACAGGTCACTCTTTCCTAGCTTATTGAAAGTTAATGCACGAAATGTATTTGTATAGTCAGCTTTATAGGTTTTCATCATGCTAAGAAGCTCTTGGAATAATGCTTCATCTTCTTTTTCTTCGTTAAAAAGCCCAAGTTTAGCCTGCATACCCGCCAGCCAGTTTTCTCGATAGAATTTTGGAAATTCCGTCACGGCGTTTTGTGCTATTTCAACTGCTTTTTCTATATCTTGATCCAACAGAGGTAATAAAGCTTCAGCAAACCTCGCAAGATTCCACCCTGTAATGCCTGGTTGATTTTGATATGCATAGCGCCCTTGTACATCAATTGAACTAAATACAGTTTCTGGATCATAGGTATCCATAAATGCACATGGCCCATAATCAATTGTTTCTCCGCTAATTGTCATATTATCCGTATTCATGACGCCATGAATAAAACCAATAAGCTGCCATTTAGCAACTAGGGTAGCGTGACGCTTAATCACTTCTTGAAGCAATGATAAATATTTTTTTTCATTCTTTTCTATGTGGGAAAAGTGACGTTCTAATGCATAGTCAGCTAAAGCTTGAAGGTTTTCGACTGTTCCCCATTTTGCAGCAAATTGAAATGTGCCAAAACGAAGGTGACTGGAAGCTACACGCGTCAAAATCGCCCCCGGCAGTTCTTTTTCGCGAACAATGGATTCGCCTGTTGTTACGACTGCCAGGCTCCGAGTAGTCGGAATACCAAGGGCCTGCATCGCCTCACTAATCATATACTCACGCAGCATAGGTCCCAGAGCTGCACGACCGTCTCCACCCCGGGAATACGGAGTTCGGCCTGAGCCTTTAAGCTGAAGATCCACTCGTTCACCCGAAGGCGTAACTTGCTCCCCTATCAGCATAGCCCGTCCGTCTCCTAGCATGTTAAAGTGGCCAAATTGATGTCCTGCATAAGCCTGTGCAAGTGGGAAAGCACCTTTTGGAACACTGTTTCCAGCCAAAATGCTAACTCCTTCTTGGCTTTGCAGCTGTTCTTTTTGTAACCCTAGAGATGCGGCTAAAGAGTCGTTAAATTTGACTATTTTAGGTGAACTCACTGGATTAGGATCAAGAGGCGTAAAAAAAATGTTTGGTAACTCCGCATAGCTATTACGTAAATTCCATCCTGTTTCTTTTTGATTAGTCATCGTATCTCCTTTTCTTCTTGTGTCTTAAAACATAACTCTTTTCTTTACTGATCGTGGTTTTATAAGTGCAGCAGCCCTGCTCTATCCTGCTTTCTTTTGGGCATCTTAGAGCAGGACAGTTTCTCTTTCATTCATTATCTCTTTTACTATTATATCGTATTTGCTCGTACTTTTAATCTAAAGTGCCTTATCCATTTATATACCGCCACTTTGTTGACAAGCTATTAAATGCTCAAAAAAGAAGAAGTATTAATATACTTCTTCCTCTGTATTTTACCCCCAAATATCTTTTAAATTCCAATACGTTAACTCTTTTACGATTACGTCTCCTCCTTCAGTAAATAACTCAATTCCAAGCCTGCTTTCTTTTGGATAAATGCGGCTTGTCATGGTAGCTTGTCCTTCGTTTGCAAATACTTCGATGGAAGAACGATCCACAAATATTCGTAAAGCTAGTGTCTCACCTGCTTGCAACGCTACTTTCCTCACTCCATCTTCTTTTCCCGAGTGAGTACAGTCAAGCACTAGCTTTTGCTCATTAAGGTTATAACACATAAGCGTTTCTTCATTGTTTATTCCACAAATTTTTATTCCTACTGATGAAGCTTGGCAGTCCGCTAAATCAAATACAGCTTGTATCTCTAGCAAATCTTCATTCACTTCTACTACATAGCTTTCAGAAAGAGCTTTATTGGTTAGCATATTATATTGAGTTTTCCGAAGTGATGTCAGCTCTTGGACGGGGTTCATTAACACTTTATCCTCTCTTAAAGTTAGTTCTCTCGGAAGCGTTAGCGCACCGCACCATCCATCCTCTTTCGTTGGCATATTAGCTTCCCACATGTCCATCCACCCGATTGCAATTCGTCTTCCTTTATCATCTAAAAGCGTTTGAACAGCATAAAAATCGTGGCCGTGATCTAATTCAGTAAATGACCCATGATGAAAGGTATTGGTTTCATAACTATATTCTCCAACTAAATATCCCGTTTGGAAAAGGTTGTGATAGGAATCACCTTTTGCTTCTATCCCTTGAGGAGAAATCATTAACACATGCTTTCCGTCTAACTCAAAGAAGTCCGGACACTCCCACATATATCCTAGATCTCCATCGCTTTTAGCAAGGACGCCAACATATTCCCATTTTCGTAAATTTGAAGACCGGTATAAAATAACGCGTCCCTCTTGTTTCTTTGTTGAGTTTCCTAGAATCATATACCAGAAATCCTCGTGCTTCCATACTTTAGGGTCTCGAAAATGATGAGAACTATCTGCCGGCGGCTCCGCAATAACTGGGTTGACCTCTACTTTTTCAAAGGTAA
Organism: Priestia sp. TRN 1309; assembly: GCF_050846875.1. Lineage (NCBI taxonomy): Bacteria > Bacillati > Bacillota > Bacilli > Caryophanales > Bacillaceae > Priestia > Priestia sp. TRN 1309. Next base: position 488,592 of record NZ_JBOZGM010000004.1, read on the forward strand.
TGCCGTCTTTACTAACAGCTATATTTTGGTTTTGAAAAAAAGTATCCAGCTCTTTGTCTATATAATTATGTCCTGTATAAATTAGCGTAAGCTCTCCTTCGTTATCCACGGCACTTCCAGAAAAACATCCATCTTTATCAAATGTATCTCCAGGAGCTAAAGCAATCGGTAAATGCTGCCAATGAACAAGATCTTTGCTTTTGACATGTCCCCAATGCATCGGTCCCCAATTCTCGTCATAAGGATGATGTTGATAAAAAACATGATATTCTCCTTTATACTGAACCAACCCATTCGGATCATTAATCCAGTTCGCTGGCGCCATAATATGATACCCTAACCGATATTGATGATTTACCTTTTTCTCTGCTTCATTTAATGAACGTTGAGCTTGCTCGATTTTATTTATCGTTAACATCATCATATCCCCCTATATAATCTGCGTGTTTTCTTGTACATCTTTTCTTATAAACTTATGTTTTTTAGAGTTTAGTAGTGTAAACATGGAAATAACGTTAAATACCAAAACCATACCTCCCATAATTAAATAGGTACGGGAAAAACCTACGCTATCATATAATCCTCCCGCTATGGGTGAAAGAACTGAAGCACCTATTTGTGAAGCGAATTGGAATCCAACCAAATAAAGGATAGAAGATAGGCGCGTGTCAAAGTTAGCTGCCAAATATTTAAAGATGGCAATGAGCATAATAGGAAGTTCTAATGCATGAATAAGCTTCATCGAAGATATTCCAATTGGACCAACCACAAGTCCTGACCCAATAATACGAAATCCCATTAGAAACCCTGCTAAAATCAAACTATTTTTTGCACCGATCTTATTTACAATAAACGGTGCTGCGAACATCATTCCGGCTTCTAAAAATACTTGAAACGAATTTAAGTAGCCAAATACTTGATTACCTATCGATTCAGTAGGAAACAAAGATGCGTAATAGATAGGAAATTGCTGATCGTATACCCCATACACGCACGTAACGCCAACAACATAAATCATAAAAAACCAAAATTCCTTCAATAAGAATAAATTACCTACATCTCTCAGCGTGACGGATTCAGCTTTTTCCATTTCATAGCTGCTCATTTCTACCTTCACAGAAAAAATAATAGCCACTAGGATAACCGCTGAAACGGATGCCACCCAAAAATTAATATGAGGATTAATGTTAAATAGTTGTCCTGCAAAGAATGTAGCTGCAGCCCATCCTAATGACCCCCACATTCTAGATTTCCCGTACTCAAATTTATATTTTCGGCTGACTTTCTCTATGTATGTTTCAATCGCTCCGATGCCCGCCAAAAACGCTACTCCTAAATATAAGCCTCCAATAATAGCTCCTATCAACACATTGTATTGAAGTAACGGCCCATAAACAAAAATATAAAATGGTCCTACAAACACTAAAAGACAGCTAATAAAAAATAAAATGTGTTTCTTTAAACCTATCCTGTCAGATATATATCCGTACAAAGGCTGCATACACAATGCAAAGATAGCGTTTACAGAAAAGATTAAGCCTGTAGCTGATCCGTTCAACTTAATCTCTTGCCCTAACCAGATAGAAAATAAAGAGTAGCTCGACGACCACGTAAAAAAGAAGAAGAAAAAATATGCACTCAGCTTCCAATATAAACTTTTTGAACTTTTCATTTTAGTTACCCCTTTAGCTTAAGATATAAAATCTTTTATCTAACAAAATGAAAGCACTTTCAACTTGATTTTATGTCAACCGGTTTCATATGTCAACCGGTTTCACATTTTATATTGCAAAAAGCTTGTATTAGGCGTAAAAGTGGGCTTTGTGGTATGTTTAAGTTGTTCAATAAACCGTTTACAATCCTTACATAGATTTTTATGTATCAAAATAAAACGTAGCGACTGGAAAGCTGCTCGCTTGATTGCATTTATTTTAAGGCTTTTCCATAGCAGATATATACTATAAAAGCAAGGTTTTGGAGAAATTAGGAGGAAACTAGATGAAAGCCAAAATTAGTGATGTAGCAAAAATTGCAGGTGTTTCACCGACTACAGTTTCTCGTGTATTAAATAACCGTGGTTACATAAGCAAAGAAACGCGAGAAAATGTCTATAAAGCAATGAAAGAAATTAATTATTTCCCAAATGATATTGCGCGTTCATTATTTAATAAGCGAACAAATTTAATCGGGATGATTGTCCCGCAAACGAGCAACCCTTTTTTCGGAGAGTTAGCCTTTCATATTGAAAGTATATGTGCTTCCCTTAACTACAAAGTACTTCTTTGTAACAGTCTGAATCGCATTGATAAAGAAAAAAAATATGTAGAAATGCTTATCAGAAATCAGGTAGACGGTGTTATTGCCGTTACTTATAATAGAGGTATTTTTGATTCCGAAAGTCAAAGCCTTCCTGTAGTAGCAGTCGATCATTATTTATCAAAAGATATTCCTACCGTATCTTCTGATAACTATTCTGGAGGAGAACAAGCCACGGAATTGCTTATTTCAAAAGATTGTAAGCATATTATTCATATTAACGGTCCCCTTAAACTTGAAACTCCAGCTAACTTAAGAAGGAAAGCATATGAAAACGTGATGAAACAGTACGGAAAACAGCCTATCACGTATGAGATTTCAAATACCTTTGACCGCAACATTCAGCGAGAAACTATTTCTAAGGTTTTTGAAGAACATCCGGAAGTAGATGGTATTTTTGCAAGCGATGACTTACTTGCAGCTTTAGTAGTTGCTGAAGCACAAAAAAGAGGAAAATGCATCCCAAAAGATTTAAAAATCGTGGGCTATGATGGAACAGAAGCCAGTCAGACTTTGTTACCTGGCTTAACTACAATTCAACAGCCAATCGAATCGATTGCTCAAACAGCCATTGATATTTTACTAAAAGAAATTGAAGGAGAATTTAGTAATGTCCCCCGTGAAATCTGTCTTCCTGTTAAGCTTCTAGAAGGGCAAACGACGTAAAAATATGTTTTTTATAAAATAAATATCAGTTTGTTGCATATTCTTCTTCCTTTATTCACACCTTAACGTTACAGAAAGGAGTTGAATACAATGGCAAACAATAAAAGCAGCAATAATAATGAATTATTAGTATACGGAGCTGAACAAGCAATCGATCAAATGAAATATGAAATCGCTAGCGAGTTCGGAGTAAATTTAGGAGCTGACACTACTGCACGTGCAAACGGATCAGTAGGCGGCGAAATCACAAAACGTCTTGTACAATTAGCTGAGCAACAACTTGGCGGCGGACGTTTCTAAGACAATTTCATACACACCATGACTTAAGGAAGAATGGATATCCATTCTTCCTTTTCATATATTTAATTTCCATCTTTATATAAAAATTATTATTGCTCATCTTCTTTACTGACTGATTTTGTTTTTCCTTTCTTTAGTACAGCACTGATTCCTAAACAACAGACAGCTGCTATCCATCCGGAGATGAGAAAATAAACAGAAGTATTTGCAAAGAGTGTACCTATTAAAATAAATAGGCCTCCGAGAATAATAAAAAAGACGTGACCTTCACCAATTTTTTTCACCTTCATCACCTCTCCCCTACCTGCGTATACAAACTAAGGTTCAGATACAAAAGAAACTTCTTGATAAACAAGAAGTTTTCTTACGTCCGTTTCTTTTTCAATAAAAAATAAAGGTGTTTTCTTTTTATTTATTCAACAAAACCACTCAATATTCTTCTCAATTACGTGCTATTTAATAATTTCTTCTGTTTTATACTCTTTCATAAATACATCAATAACATCTCCTGCTTCCTCGTTCTCCTCCTGCATTTGAACGAGTATTTCGTTTTGTGCATTTAATGACATTTTTTCTTATGTCTTTTATTTAAGCAAAACAAAAAAACGGCTTTTATCAGCCATTTTTTTGTTTTGCTTTTCGATTATGAAAAAGCATATTTATTTCTTTATTTGACCGTTCTCTGTATCGGGTATCATACGTTTATTGATTCCGAATGCGTAAAAACTAATGACAACGAGAGCGAGGAAAATAACCCCTACAATAAGTGAAATACGCGTTTCATCATTAAACCACATGCCTACAAGCACCATTAGTAGAAAAGCAATGGTTACATAGTTCGTTACAGGCGCAAAAGGCATTTTGAAAGGATGACTATCCATTTCAGCACCTTTAGCTTTACGGAAACGAATTTGGCTGATAAGAATAATGAACCAAGGAATCATTCCAGGAAGCACGCTAGCACTGTATACATAAACAAATACATTAGGTGGAGCGATGTAGTTTAAAATAACACCAATTACTAATCCAATCATAACAGCGAGCGTACTGTAAATTGGAACGCCGTTGCGAGAAATTTTTGTAAAGAATTTAGGTGCTTGACCGTTTACACCGAGCGTATAAAGCATGCGTCCTGCACTAAAGATTCCGCTATTACAGCCTGACATCGCTGCCGTAATGACTACAAAGTTAATGATACCTGCAGCTGCCGTAACACCAACTTTAGCAAATGTAGATACAAATGGACTTCCTAAAGAATCTAACTCATTCCAAGGATATACCGTCACGATGACGAAAATAGCGCCAATATAAAAAATTAAAATGCGCCAGATGATGCTTTGAATTGCGTTTCTTAACGTTTTTTTAGGATCCTTTGCTTCACCAGCTGTAATCCCAATTAGCTCGACTCCTTGATAAGCTGCAATAACAAGAGATAGCGCGAAGAAAAAGCCTGACCATCCGCCTGCAAAGAAGCCTCCGTGTGCCCAAAGATTTGATAACCCGATTGCGTCTCCATCATTTCCAAATCCAAAGAAAATTAATCCAAGTCCCGCGATAATCATTAAAATAATTGTTACAATTTTAATCATCGCAAACCAAAATTCAAACTCTCCAAATGATTTCACTGAAACTAAGTTTGCTGTGCCTAAAATCAACATGGCGATAATACCAGGCACCCAAGCTGGTAAATGAGGGAACCAGTAATGCATATATGCTCCTACCGCTATAATTTCGGACATCCCTACGATTACAAATTGAAACCAGTTACTCCAAGCAGCCATATAACCTGCTAATGGATGAATATATTTGTGGCCAAATGTAGCGAATGAACCTGTGCTTGGTTCCATGTACAGCATTTCGCCCATAGCACGCATAATAAAGAAAATAAACATTCCGCAAATTGCGTAAGCAAGCAATACCGATGGACCTGTCCATTGAATCGTGCTTGCTGATCCCATAAATAATCCAACGCCAATTGTTCCACCAAGCGCGATCATTTGAATGTGACGAGATTCTAAGCCTCTTTTTAACTCTTTGTCTGCCATTCCATTTCCTCCTCCTAAACTTGTTATAGCTCTGTTAGGAAAGATACTTTCTGTTTCTGATGGAACAGCTGTCGTTTTTAAATCATTCCATTTTTACCTAGTACCTTTACAACTAAACTATTTTTTCTATTTTTAGCTATTCGACTGTATAATTACTTATTTTATAATAATAAATTTTCCTCAGAAATACAATTGTTTTTTTCAGAAAAACACTTAAGTAAACCATTTACCTCTGTCAAATCAGTCATTTTCGTAAAATAGTTTTTTATTTCAGTATAATTAAAATTTTATGAATATTAAAATAAATATAGTCTCAGCTTGGATGCTGGAACACTCTCTTTCACAAGGATAACGAAATGAAACCATTACTTAATCGAATAAATTCCTTTTTTCTACTTTTACGTTTTTTCTTTCTTTTCTTAGGGAAAGTATCCATAGAAAATAGAGATGAGGAGGGATTTTTCATGTGGCAAGCTGCGATGTGGGGCGGAATTTCAGGATCAGCTGTCCTTCTTGGTGCTTTGGCAGCAGTTTTTTTGCCTATCGGCAAAAAGATAATTGGTTATATTATGGCTTTTGGGACGGGTGTATTAATTGGAGCATCTACCTATGAGCTGCTTGGAGACTCGGTTCATAGCGGCGGGTTAAAAGCTACTTCTCTTGGGTTCCTTGCGGGGGCTGTCGTTTTTACTTTTTTAGACTATCTAATTTCACGTCAAGGAGCGAATAAAAGAAAGAGGTCTACAAAACAAATGGCCGCGAATAGTTCTGGAATTGCTATATTTATAGGAACCGTCATGGATGCAATCCCAGAGTCCATTATGATTGGAGCTAGCTTAATTGAAAAAGCAACCGTTAGCTGGCTTCTTGTTATCGCTATTTTTATAAGTAATATTCCTGAAGGACTGTCCAGTACGACCGGTCTAGTAAAAAGCGGATTCTCTAAGAGGAAAATTTTTTTACTATGGGCAGCTGTTTTGTTCATTTCAGCTTTTAGTTCATGGACAGGCTTTGTTTTTTTAGATCATGCATCTGAGACACTTATGGCTGCTATTGCTGCTTTTGCCGGCGGTGGTATTATTGCTATGGTAGGTTCTACAATGATGCCAGAGGCCTATGAAGAAGGAGGTTCTATTACAGGATTGATTGCTGCACTTGGATTACTTGCTTCATTGATACTGGATCATTTTTCTTAATCGTCTTCATACTACTTTTATCGTTTCCAAGTAGAAAACAGAAAGCCTTCTACTTGGAGATATTTATCTCAAGCACATTATGATAAATGTGTCTTCTTAATAAATAAAATCGTAGTTCTCTCTTATTTCCTGAGTAAAAGCTTTCCAATCCGTAGCTTCAAATTCCGCATCCCGTGCTTTTAACTCTTTTTCCATTCCTTGAATCTCTTGAACAGCTTCTATTGTTCTTTCACTTCCTGGCCCTACTCTCCAAATTAATTCTTTGTATTCTTTAATTTTATCCATTAGATAACCTGTCTCTAATTCTTTATATTTAGACATATTAGCTGACTCCTTTTACTTCATTCTTTCTTCTAAGATATCATATTTCTCCTTTATGGATAAGCCTCTCCTCTGACGTTTCTTTAACCTCAAAGATAGGAAATACAACAACAAAAAAGCAAGCACAAGTGCTTGCTTTCACTATTATTAAGGCAGTGGTTCAACCGCTACGTTCCCTACCGTTACAGCTTCTGTATATGCGTTCGTACTGCTTTGGCGTAAACGGAGATTAGCACTCCCCGCTGCACTTGGATTTAGTTGGACATTTACAACCTTTTCTCCATTTCCAGCTGCGTCCGTTGTAATTGAAAAATTGCTGCTGTATCCATAGGATGACGGCCAGCTTCCATCTGCGTTTTGGACTTTAGCAATTTGAGTTCCCGATCCGTTATATACACCTAGATTAAACGTGCTGTACGCAGTGTTAGCTGAAAGCCCGCTTACCTTTACGCGTATTTGGAATACGCCGCTCGTTGGTAAAATGGCTTGATGTTCAAATGTGTAAGCACTAGCAGTTGGTGGTTGCGTAGTTCCACCTTTATAACCATATGAACCAGATGCAAAAGTTGACGTATCGTACCATTTATACCCTGCTGTAGGTGAAGACCATGGTTCTGGCTGAGGCTCAGTGGACTGACTTGGCGTTTCCGACGAAAGTAATGCTGTAGCTTGATCCAATTGAAGTCCTGATACTTGATTCAAAGAAATATAGCTTTCTTGCTTCGCTAACCAATTGACCATATTTACAAGCAGTGTAGAATCGTCTTGTTCCTTAAATCCGTCATATGTGGTTTTAGAAGATCCTGTATCTTCTCGTTTATATTTTGGTGTAGCATCTTCAACCGGTGAAGAATCTCCTATAAAAGCAGCTTTACCTGCCCCTACTTTTGAAACAGCAGCAAAAGGACCTTCTGCTCTTCCCCCTCCGTTATACACTCCTTGATCTACAGCATTTGACCATTTTGCCGTTGTCTTAGGAAGATACACAATTCCTTTTGCTTTGTTTGGGTCCGTAATTGCAACCGTAGAACCAGCATGCATAGCAACGGTGGAAACACCTAGCGTAATACCGAATGCTTGAGAAGGAGATACAATATCATTGGCTGTCACATCACCAATGGCATTATAGCGAAAGCGAACACCAAAGTTACTTGCTAACCAGTCAGAACTTGTTACGTTTTGCATTGCCTCAGAGTTTGCTTCTTCCGTTGTCATGCCTTTTGCTGGGTTTGTCCATGCTCCACGACGGTACCCGTTAAAAACTTCTGAAGAATCCCAGCGGTTTTTGTTTCGGTCTGCATTGTAATGATCAGCAATAAAGAAGACGCTTCCCCCGTTCTGAACATATTGTAAAAGGGCAGCTTGTTCAGAAGATTTATACGGAATATTTGCTTCTGGCACAACAAACACACTATAACCGCTAAGGTCACTGTATGTAATCGGCGTAGATTTCCGCAGCTCTTTTACATCAAACCCGCTGCCAGCCAGCCCTTTCCCAAAATCAGAAAAACCTCCGTCAATAACCCAATCTGCTGTACCCGCCGTTTGACCATGGGTATTATCAAACAAGATTTTTTTACCATTGTTTTCATTTACAACAGAAGCTTTAATTTCTGGTGCAGGGTCAGCAGCGCTTTCTGCTGATGCTGGATGAGTAGTAAAAGGCAGTGAGATAGATAAAGCTGTACACATTGTCAAAACGGCATAACCTACGCGATTATATTTTTTCCGCATATAAAATGCTCCCCTCAAATTTTTGCAACGCTTGTCTTTTCAAGAGGATTATAGCAGGTTCATTTATGATTTTTTTAAATTTATTGTAAATAATATATATTTTTTCAAAAAAGGTTCTTTATACCTTATATTTGTCGAGACATTCCCTTTTAAATATGCCCATGATTATATGTAAAATTTGTTAACGATAACGACTTGAATATTCGAGAATACTGCGCAGCATTTGACGTGTACTCTTTGATTCGTTTGCGCGTTCTTTATATTCAAGAGGACGACTAGGCGTTGACTTATTTTCTTCTTTATACTGAGAATTTTTGTGTTCTGACACGTTTTTTCACTTCCCTATCTCTATTTTATCCAGAGCAGCTCAAAGCTGCTCTTTTGTCTGTCACTCTTTTATTTGTTATGACGACTTGCTTTTGCTTTTTGAAGCTCATCTGTATGAATATCGTTTGATAAAATATTTTTATTCACATTATCAACAGGAGCTGCTGCACTGCTGCTGACTCCTTGGTTTGTGCTTTTATTTTGTTTACTCATTTCATCCACCTCCATGTGTAACGTCTATATTTTATGGAGTTATAAAAAGAAAATAAGAGGTAGTATTAGGAAAATGACTTTCTTTTCTTTTTGCTTGCATCCTCATATTGAATAAAAATAAAATCTCCATATTTAACAGAATGCACCAGAAATAAATGTTCATACTAAGAGTAGAAATTCTGCATATTCATTTTGAAAATATAGGAGGAACTAAGTGTGAGTACAAATAGAAACACACTATCCATTTTTGCTTTAGGGGGCATTAATGAAATAGGAAAAAATATGTATGCCGTTCAATATGATGATGACATCATTGTAATTGACTGTGGCTCTAAATTCCCTGACGAAAGTTTATTAGGAATTGATTTGATCATACCTGATATTACATACTTGCAAGAGAACCGAGAAAAAGTTCGAGCACTGGTTGTTACACATGGTCATGAAGATCATATCGGAGGTATTCCTTATCTTCTAAAACAGTTAAGCCTCCCCATTTATGCAACAAGCCTTACACTCGGATTAATCGATATTAAACTCCAGGAGCATCAATTATCTGCTGAGACGGAGCTTATTGAAATCAACGAAGAGTCAGAAATTACATTAGGCAATATTCCGCTTTCTTTTTTTAAAACGAATCACAGCATTCCAGATTGTCTTGGAATTGTCTTTCATACGCCTGAAGGAGCTGTTGTACATACGGGAGATTTTAAGTTTGATTTAACTCCTGTTAACGACCAATATCCAGATCTTCATAAAATGGCGAAAATCGGCAGTGAAGGTGTACTGGCTTTAATATCAGAAAGTACAAATGCTGAACGCCCCGGATTTACACCTTCAGAAAAGCTAGTTGGCAAACATATAGAAGAAGCTTTTCGTAAAGCAAAGCGAAAAGTGATTATTTCTACTTTCGCCTCGAATGTTAACCGCGTACAGCAAATTGTCGATGCAGCGATTAAAACGAACAGAAAGCTTGCGCTGCTAGGAAGAAGCATGGTTAACGTTGTATCAGTTGCCTTAGAGAAAGGATATTTAACCATTCCTGAAGGGATGCTGATTGAACCTTATGAAGTACATTCACTTGCGCCTGAACAAGTCGCTATTCTCTGCACTGGAAGCCAAGGCGAGCCGATGGCCGCTTTATCTAGATTAGCCAGCGGAAATCATCGACAAGTAGAGATTCTTCCTGAAGACACGGTCATTTTATCAGCAGGGCCTATTCCTGGCAATGAACGTAATATCTCTCGTATTGTCGACAGTCTTTTCACACTCGGGGCTCATGTGATTTACGGTTCAGGAAGCGCAACAGGCATGCACGTATCAGGACATGGCTATCAAGAAGAGCTAAAATTAATGGCTACATTGATGAAGCCAAAGTATTTTATCCCCATTCACGGTGAGTTTCGAATGCTTCATCACCACAGCTTATTAGCAGAATCCGTAGGGGTGGAAAAAGCGAACATTTTTATTATAAATAACGGTGATATTGTCGACATCAAGGGCGGAACAGCTGTTCAAACAAGAAAAATCTCTGCAGGCAATGTATATGTAGATGGGTTTGGCATTGGGGATGTTGGAAATGCGGTTTTACGTGACCGCAAACAGCTTTCAGAAGATGGCATGCTGGTTATTGTCATTACTTTAAATAAAACGGAAGGAAAAATTGTGTCGGGTCCAGATACAATTTCGCGAGGTTTTGTTTATACAAGAGACTCAGAGCAGCTATTAAAAGACGTTAATCGACAAGTGACTAAAATTGTAAATCAATTGCAAAAAGCGCACGTTCACCAATGGAACATCATGAAAAAAGAAATTAAGACCACCCTTGGACAGTTCTTATATAACCAAACGAAAAGAAGACCTATGATTCTTCCCATCATTATTGAAGTTTAATCCCTCCAGCAAAAACTGCCTTAGTCCCCACTAAGGCAGTTTTTCCCTTATAAATCCGAAGCTTAACCTAAAGTTAGAAGTTGCCTTCTGTAGTTTATGAATAGGCACTGCTTTTATATGTATGGTTAAAAGTGTTAGGTGTATTTCTTCTTTTTTACCCCATTCTATAAGAGAGATATTTCACCGCAAATATCTTGTGAAAGTATCCTATCCTTGAGGTGATTATGATGAATGATAAAAATCATGTAGATCAGCATTCAGAACTATTCCGCCACAACTGGACGAGACCGAAGCGTTCAAAGTCCCAAGTAAATGGACATACAGAGATGTCTCAAACGAACATCATCTTGCGAAGTAATGCAAAAGCTCATCGTTGGTAAGGATACACTTCAACAAAAAAAAGACGCGAACGCGTCTTTTTTTGTTATTGGCCGTCTGCCCCGCTTTGAGTTATCTTGCGAATATGACCATCTTCATAATTATTTTCTCGTAGCGCTTTTGCTTTGTCATCTACTACTTGTTTTTGATCTACTTGTGAAGAAGGAGTCTGCTTGTTTTTTGGCATGATCATAACCACCTTTTATTTTGTAATTGTACAACGTGCATAGTGTCCCTCATAAAGATTAAATATATGTTAACTAGCGGCTTCTTCTTCTTTCCACTTATGGCGCAGTTTTAAAATAACAAGGCTTATAACAATTAAAAAGCCTAAGCTTGCAAAGAAACCTGGTCTGCTTGCAGATTCTAACAGCGTACCGCTTACTGCTAGCAGGATTAATAAGAGGCCAACAGCTTGTTTTACTTTATCCCAAACGGTTTGTTTAATTAAGCGATGAAACGAAATTAAAATAAAAAACCAGTTATAAATCAGCATCAGTCCAGCTGCTGTTGTAATGTACTCATAAATTTTCCCGGGCAATAGCAAGGAAAGGACAATAGAAATAACTAATCCCGCTGTTGTTAAAAGTAAAGCCGGTAAAGGAAACTGCAGCTTTTTCTGTTTTTGTTTTGAAAACAATGCAGGAGCATCTCCATCTTCTGAAAGAGTGACAATCATTGTTGTTACGGAAAAAAAAGACGCTGACATCGTTGAGAAACCCGCAATAATCATTGCTCCATTAAAAACATGAGGAAAAAATGGAAGATGATATGTTTCTAAAGCCTTTATAAATGGACTTTGATTTCCATGAAAATCATGAAATGGCACAATTAAAATAGCTAAACTCAGTGAAACAATATAAATAATTCCAAGAAGAATAAGCATACTTCTTCCCGCTTTCGGTGCGTCTTCTTTTTTTTCTAAACGAACCGTCATGATTCCCATGACTTCGATGCCGCCGAAAGCATAAAAGGCATAAAGCAAAGCGCCCCATAAACCTAAAAATCCATGAGGAAATACTTCACTTATCGTTCGCGGCACTCCTTGTTTTGCACCTTCGTCAAGAAATCCAAATAAAGCGAGACTAGCTAATACAATAAACATTAAAATAGCAGCCACTTTTGTGACAGCAAATACATTTTCCATTCGTTCAAAGCCTTTTGTCCCGATTAATACAACACTAATGCCTAAAACAGCATAAATAGAGGCAAAGACCCACAGTGGAATATCTTCAAACCAAAAACGTGTAAAAAGAGATAAAGCCGTGAGCTGACTCCCCATGATCAGCATCTCTGAACTCCAGTACACCCATCCGCTGCTAAATCCTGCCCATCTTCCATAAGCTTTTTTAGCATAGGAGCGAAACGAACCTTTTTGAGGATCTTGAGCACTCATTTTAGCAAGCGCCTCAAATACAATAAATGTGCATACTCCTGCTAGTAAAAAAGCAATTAAAACAGAGGGTCCGGCTGCTTTTATGGCAATACTTGATCCTAAAAAATAGCCTGTGCCGATTATGCATCCTACTCCGATTAAAGACAGCTGCCACCATTTTAATTTCCCTTCAACTTGACTTCCGCAGCCTATTTTCTTTTTCACTCTATCACTCCTCACACTTCGATGTAGTGTGTGATAGTTTGAAAAATTTATGCGTAAAAAGAAGCATCTTTTCTATTATTTTTCAACGTACTGAAAACACTTTAGATTCAGCACTTCTTTTAGCCTAATTGCTGTGCGGCTTGCCAGCCGAAATATAGGCCAAACCCTATTAAAGATAACCCCGATACAACGGACACGGCAGTTAAAAACGTCGCAGCTAAGTATCGTCGAAACGTGCTTGCTAAAGCTGCCATCGCAATATCCCAGGCCAGAATTCCCGTAAAAATAGCGCAGCTATATAAGATAAGCTGTTCAGTTTCATATGTATTAGCCGCTTTTGCTAAAACAGAGCCATAAATACCAAGCCAAAAGAGAATTGTAAGCGGATTCGTTAATGACAGCAAAAAACCTGAGAAAAAACACTTTAACACAGAATCACCGTTTGTTTTTCTATGCTGTGTAATCCTCCCTGCACCCATTAGCCCCTCAACACCTGTATAAATTAATACAAAGCACCCAAACGAAAAAAGAAACGTTTTCATAAAATCGCTACTTAAAAAATGAACGGATCCAAAATAAACTACAAGCATATAAAGAGCGTCAACCGATGTTGCTCCTATACCTAAGAACCAAGCATGCAAAAAACCACTTTTAATTCCTTTATCAAGCTGAGCTGCATTGATTGGACCGATTGGCGCAGCTAATGATAGCCCTAATAATACATAGCTGAAAAAAGCCCCCACATAAATCCACCCTCTATCACTTCTAAGATTTTATAAATTGAACTATGATAAATCTATGCAACCTGCTTAGCTTGTACTACGTAATTTTTATTTTATTTCTAAATCCTTTTGTATAGCTACGAAGAACCAGCGCATGTTAACTGTAAATACTATACAGAAGGGTGAGAAGCATGAATTCATACACTCATATTAAAGAAGCATTACAATTAGCTGAACAGGCTGTTTATCAAGGGCAGATGAATTTGGATGCAGCCAATTTTCAAAAAGCTCAAATGCAGTTGAATATGGTTCAGCAGCAAATTAATGAACAAAAAGAAGCGGCGTCTGGTGATAAAGAATTAAATCGAATGGAAGAACACTTAAGACATTTACGCGAAGCACAGCAAGCTATTCAGCAAAATTTTTAATAAGAGTAATAAACATAACTGTTTTCTCACTTCCAGATAAACAAATCTGAAAAAGCTCTAAGAACACACTGCGTTCTTAGAGCTTTTAATCCTTTATCCTAAAAAAAGAAAGGAGAAAAACTCCCTTCTTTTTTTACATTAATTATACTTTTGCCGGAACTTTAACGCCCATGATCGCTTTTGGCTCTAGATATTCTTCAATACCAAATGCTCCCCACTCGCGTCCAATACCAGATTGTTTGAATCCGCCGAATGGCGCAGCTCTGTCTTGCTCGGCATCGTTAACGATGATTTGACCAGCTCTAATGTTTTTAGCAACATAGTCAAGTGTTTCTTGGTCTTTTCCGACCGCATAGCCTGCAAGTCCATAAACTGTATCATTTGCAATTTCAAGAGCTTGCTCTAGATCATCATACGTAATAATAGTTGTTACAGGTCCGAAGATTTCTTCTTGTGCAATAACCATATCATTTGAAACGTCAGTAAAGACTGTCGGTTTAACAAAGTACCCTGTCTCTAAGCCGTCCGGTTTGCCCGTTCCGCCAGTAAGAAGCTTTGCACCTTCATCCATTCCTTTTTGAATATAATCCTGTACGCGATCCCACTGTTTTTCCGCTACGAGCGGTCCAGTTACGTTGTCTTTATCTAACGGATCACCAACTGGGAATGATGGTAGAACTTTCTTCACTGCTTCTTCAAATTTTTCTTTCATAGAGGCAGGAATGATAATGCGCGTTGCTGCCGTACATACTTGCCCTGTATTCATTGCAATGTGTGAAACTGCTATTTTAGCCGCTTCTTCTACATCCGCATCCTCTAATACAACTAGCGGTGATTTCCCGCCTAGCTCAAGGGCTACTTTTTTGATTGTTTTAGCAGCGTTTTGCATAATTTTCTCGCCTACAGCACCTGATCCTGTAAATGATACAAAATCAATGTCCGGGTGAGAACTAATACCGTCACCGATTGTGCTTCCCGTTCCGTTTACAAGGTTAAAGGCACCTTTTGGTACACCAGCTTCATCAATGATTTCTGCTAATATCATCGCTGCATACGGTGTAAGTTCTGATGGTTTTAATACCATTGGACTTCCTGCTGCGATAGCTCCTGCAATTTTAGTAGACGTTTGATTTGTTGGGAAGTTCCATGGTGTAATAAGTCCGCTTACTCCAATAGACTCTTTTACGACCTTGTAGCTTCCATGCTCTTTTTCAAATGTGTAATCTTCAAGCGCATTAGCTGCTTCTTTAAAGTGGCTAAGTCCCATTTCATAGTGCACTTCTTCTGAAATTTTTAAAGGAGCGCCAAGCTCTTCAGTCATAACTTCAATAAGCTCCTGTTTACGCTTTTCATATCCTTTTGCAATATTGCGAAGCATTTTAATTCGCTCTTCTTTTGTTGTTCTTGAAAATGTGGGAAGGGCTGCTTTAGCTGCTGCCACGGCTTTATCTAGATCTTCTTTTGTACCTAAGCTAATTTTACCAATTGATTTTTCAGTAGCAGGATTGATCACATCTGACGTTTCGCTTCCTGTTGATTCAACCCATTCTCCGTTAATAAAGTGTTTTAAATTTGTACGCATTGATTTGATCTCTCCTTTTAGTTTGTTAATTATTGAACTATGTCATCTAGTTTTTATCTACCCGCCTGTCTGCTTCTCAAACACCACTGGTATTATTTTTTGTTTCTTCCACAGCCTTATCCCTTTTCCAATCGGCTTTTTGCAGCTGAAATTTTTTTCCTCTGCAGCTTTTTAGTTCTTTATAACAAACAGAGATTGAGTCATAACGAAATCAATCCCATCTAAAGATAAACAAATGGGATAAAGGACTTAGTATGGGTTATTTGTTATTCCGCTGTTGATTTCCCTGCAAGCCTTTTCTTTCTGCGTGCGGTCGATTAGCCTCCTCATCGCTTACGCTTCTGCTTGGTCTCACTAAATGAAACTCATATTCACCATAACCACAAAAAAATCCGAACGAGTTTGATTCTCCATCAAGAATCTCGATTACTCGTTCGGATCTTCCTTCAACTAAAACACTTTTGTTCCAGCTTCTTTTTTATTAACGTACTTCTTGTAAACGATGTACTGCTCTGCTTTCAATTAACGGTTCAGTTTGCTGTCTGTATTGTTGATAGTGAGGTGTTTCAATGTGAGCTTCAACATCTTCTTTGCTTTTCCATTTCTCATAAAAAACAAATGTGCCTGCTTTGTCTGTATCCTGGTGGAGAGTGTATTGAATACATCCTTTTTCTTCTCTTGATGGTTCAATAACTTTTACTAACTCTGATCGAAGCTCTTCTTCTTTTCCTGGCTTGGCTTGTAAAATGGCGTTAATAATAACTTCTGACATCGTTTTTCCTCATTTCTTTTAAAAAATAGTCTCCATAAAAAGCTTCCCTCTTTTTGTATTCATTACACTGACCATCATATTTTTTGTATGATGATGGATCTCTCTAGTCCAAAACAGCAAAACATACACATTATCTACGGCGGTCTTTGTTGATGCTGTTAATAAAAAAGCCTGTAGTCCTACAGGCTTTTTTACATCTTAGTTTAATAATTGTTTCACGACTGCTTTTGCTACACTGATTGTTGACTGAGGATTTTGACCTGTTATTAGGTTGCCATCTTCTTGTACATTATCGGTCCAGTTTGGAGCAGTTACTACATTTGCACCAAGTTCACGCAGACGTGTTTCCAAAAGAAACGGCATGAAGCGGTCTAATGTTGTTTCACGTTCTTCATCATCTGTAAACGCAGCAACATCTTTTCCTTCCACCAACGGCTTTTCATCTGATAATGTAACACCTACTAAGCCTGCGGGTCCATGGCATACAGCGGCTACTACTTTGTCTCCTTCGTATAGTTCACGAATTAAAGCATGAAGCGTTTGATTATCTGGCAGATCAAACATTGTGCCATGACCGCCTGGTAAGAAAACAGCATCAAATTTAGCACTGTCTGTAATTGTATCAAGTTTTAGGGTATTCTCTAGATGCTTAGCTGTATTTAAGATTTCTTGAGAAGTCTCTCCTTCAAGGCTGCGAGCATCCACCGGCGCTTTTCCTCCTAGAGGACTTGCTACAGTAATCGTAAATCCAGCTTTTTCAAACTCTACGTACGCTTCACCAAATTCTGAAAGCCAAAGGCCTGTTGGATGATTTTCTTTCATTTTGTCAGCCGTTGTTACGACCATTAATATATGTTTAGACATAGTAACGTCCTCCTGTAAATAAAGATAGTATTTTCTGTTTCCGCCTTACACATCATATTGTAAGAGAGGAATTACTATAATACAAATTAGAAAATAGCTGCTTATCCATAAATATTTTTATAGATACTGTGGACGTCTTTGTTAATAAAGCATCTGTGAAAGAAACAATCATCTAACACCTGAACTTATTTTTTATACACTCAAAAAAACCGCCCTTTTGAGTAAGCGCGGTTTTTTCCAGAAAAGCATAGAATCTATTTTTTATGTTAAAGAGCAGATTGAGCGTTCATTTGTTTCACGTTCTTTTCTCCCGTTTTTTTAAGACTCATCATAAAAATAAACGAAATACAGTACAGCCCCGCCAAGTACGTCATCGCTACCGTCATATCATAGCTTTGCAAAAGATAGCCGACAAGAATGGGTGACAACCCTCCGAGCGCTCTCCCGAAGTTAAAAATAGTGTTCGTTGCAGTACTGCGAACTTCTACCGAATAGTGACTGCTGATCAAGGCTCCGTATCCTGCGAACATTCCGTTTGAGAAAAATCCGACAACAGCTCCTCCTATAAGCAGCCCTGCACTTCCTTCGGCATACGAGTATAAAAATACCGCACACGCTGAAGCGAGAAGAAAAATTCCAAAAGTACGTTTCGAACCAAAACGATCCATAAATTGACCAAATGTTAGCATGCCTATAATCATTCCGACGGCTGTACTGATTGTCCAAAGAGCTGAACTTGAAACAGAGAGTCCTTGTGATTGCTGAAGCATAGACGGAAGCCATATCATGAGTCCGTTATAGCCTGCAATTTGAACGGTAGCCATCACTGCCAGAGAAATAGTCGTCATCGCCGTCTTAGGCGTAGCAAATAGTTGACGTAGCTTGCCATTATTTTTAACAACGGCTGTTTTCTCTTTTTGAGCTTTTAGCCACTCAGGAGATTCGTTTAAATTTTTTCGTACGATAAAAGCAAAAATGACGGGGATAATTCCGACAAAAAACAGCGCTCTCCATCCGAAAATCGGCAGGATCAGAGAACTTAAAAGCGCCGCAAGAATAACTCCAAATTGTGCGCCAATACTAACATAAGATGAAGCTCTTCCTTGCTTATGTTTCGGCCACGCTTCTGCAACAAGAGCCATACCGATTCCGTACTCTCCTCCAGCCCCAATTCCGGCAATAAATCGTGAAGCATACACTTGTTCAACATTTGCTGCAAAACCTGTTAATGCCGTTCCGACTGCAAATAGAAGAACCGTGTAGGTAAAAACCCGCACTCTTCCAAATTTATCTGCTAAAATTCCGAAGATGACTCCGCCTATCAGCATTCCTATATTCGTAATAGAAGAAATAAGTCCACCCGTTGCTAAATCAATGTGAAATTCAGCGATAATCATTGACATAGCAAACGAGATAAACATAATGTCCATCCCTTCTAACGTCAAACCTGCTACTGATGCTACAACTGTCTTGTTACGATAATTCATGTTGTTCCACCCTCCACTGTATTCTTTCTGTATCAACGCTCTTTCTTTTTTGAAGGAATGGATAAAATAACATATGTCCATTCTCTTTTGAAGCCTCTCTGGACTTCGTTTAAAAGAGGTACGCAACGCATAAAAGCCCTTTTGTCGCAGAGGGCAAAAGGGCACAGATAGGCATAGAAGCAGTAAATAAGTGATCCGTCCTTTTCGGCCTCTCTGGACCGTCTTAAAGGCAATTATTATATTAATCATTATGTTAACACGCCGCACAAAAGCTTTCAATAAGAAAAATATCTTTTTTAAAGCAGCTATGTGCATCTCTCACTTTTTACGTTCATACTATTTTGTCCATTATTTTTAAATATGGTTAAAACCAAAACCTAACGTATCATGTTCAAAGCCTTTTTTCGGTGCGCCTATCGTTCCATACACACAAACGCTAATCCATTCGTCGCTTGATCCTGAGAACTCAATTTTTCCGCGCACAATTGAAAATGTGAGTCCTACCGTCCGTAAAATATCACCTAGCTGCAGCGTTCCTCGACTAACTCCTTGAATAGCTTCAAGTATAGCATGATAAAGAGCGTGGACTTCCCGGTACGACTGGGCATTAATAATGTTGTTTGTCTTGGCGCTCGTTTCAATTGCGGCCACAACTTTAGACAGCTCCATCGCTCCGACTTTTCCAACTGTATAGCTATATCCTCTCTCATTGATTTCCTTTTCAATACCTTCAGCTAGTTCCGTATTATGTAAAAGAACGAGTAAAGATGTTAATCTTCCCATTGAAAAATCATTAACTTGTTGAAATTTATTGCTCAACTGTCATTCCCTCCCTTCTATCCCCTTATTATTTTAACAGACGGTACCTAAAAGGGTGCTGATTATTCAGCGAACGAGCGCTCACTTAAAGGGTCAGAGAATCTATGTGTACTGTCCACCACTGTTACGAAGTAGAACTTGCAACAAGTAACTCACCTTTTAGTAAGCGCTTACTTTATTGTCAAGGAAGAAATCATTTTTCTCTACTTACGTTAAGACAAGCTGTGATTCAACTTTTAACTTTCCCAGCATCTCTCTCGTCATTTTTTCTAGGTTATATTCTGCTTTAAATCCCCACTCTTCTTTCGCACAGCTGGAATCTATATGGTTGGGCCAGCTTTCAGCAATTGCTTGTCGAACAGGATCTACTTGGTAATTCAGCACAAATTCCGGAATTGTTTTTCTGATTTCAGCTGCCATTTGTTCTGGATCAAAGCTCATGGCAGAAACGTTAAATGAATTTCGATGCTTCAGCTTAGAACCGTCTGCTTCCATTAGTTGGATGACAGCGTTTAGTGCGTCAGGCATATACATCATATCCATATAGGTTCCTTTGTCGATATAAGACGTATAGCGCTTATGTTTAACGGCTTCATAATAAATTTCAACAGCGTAGTCCGTTGTCCCTCCACCTGGAGGCGTTACGTATGAAATTAAGCCTGGAAAACGTAGCCCTCGTGTATCTACTCCGAATTTATGGTGATAGTAATCGCAAAGTAATTCACCCGCTACTTTATTAACACCATACATCGTGGTAGGACGTTGAATTGTATCCTGCGGCGTCCAGTCTTTTGGAGTCGTTGGACCAAATGCACCAATTGAACTTGGAGTAAAAAATTGGCACTTCAGCTCTCGAGCTACTTCGAGCGCGTTTACTAATCCGCCCATATTTAGATTCCAAGCTAGAAGCGGCTTTTGCTCGGCTGTCGCTGATAACAGCGCAGCCAAGTGAATAACCGTATCGACTTTATGCTTTTCGGCGATCGTAAATAACGCAGTCTGATCCGTTACGTCTAAAATCTCGAATGGACCTGAAGTCACAACATCGCTCGTCGTCTTGCGAATATCAGTGGCAATAATATTTTCTGAACCATATATCTCTCTCATTTTCATTGTTAATTCAGAACCGATTTGTCCTAGAGACCCCGTTATTAATACTTTTTTCATCTCAATATCCTCCTCATGTACTGCTTAGATTCAACGTTTAGATTAATTTCATTTCCTTGCCTACTTTTTTGTAGATACGAAGTGCTTCATCTAACATTTCTTTTGTATGAGCAGCCGTTGGCATATTGCGAACGCGTCCTGTTCCTCTTGGAACGGTAGGGAAAACAATTGATTTAGCGTATACCCCTTCTTCTATTAATCTCTCACTAAAAATCTGCGTTTGATTTTCATCTCCTATAATGCACGGAGTAATAGGTGTTTCACTTTCGCCGGTATCAAAGCCCAGCTCTTTTAATCCTTGCTTTAAATAACGGCTGTTTTCCCACATTTGATCCTGCAGCTCTGTACTTGTGCTTAGAATTTCAATCGCTTTAATACATGCAGCAGCCGTGCCTGGTGTAATAGCAGTCGAGAATAAAAACGGGCGGCTTCGTACTTTCAACCAGTCAATTAAGTCTTTTTTTCCAGCTACGTATCCGCCTACAGCTCCAATCGCTTTTGACAATGTTCCAATTTGGAAGTCTACTTTTTCAGATAAGCCAAAATGTTTGACTGTCCCCATACCGTTACCTAATACGCCCGATCCGTGAGCATCATCTACGTATGTGATTAAATCAAATTCCTGTGCGATTTCTACAATTTCCGGAAGCTTAGCAATGTCTCCATCCATTGAGAATACACCGTCGGTAATTACCATTATTTTATTATAGGCACCGGACTTTTGTGCTTCGCCTGCTTTTGCACGGAGATCTTCCATATCCGAATGTTTGTAAGGAATAATTTTTGCTTTTGATAGCCGACACCCGTCAATAATTGAAGCGTGATTCAGCTCATCTGATAAAATCGCGTCCTGTTTATCCATAACTGCAGAGATGGCTGCCATATTGCAGTTAAAGCCAGATTGGTAAGCTATAGCTGCTTCCGTATGCTTAAACTCGGCAAGCTTTTCCTCTAGCTTAATATGAATATCTAGAGTTCCATTAATCGTTCGGACAGCTCCAGCTCCCACCCCGTATTTTTCAGTGGCTTCGTTGGACGCGTTAATAAGCCTTTCGTCTGTAGCAAGCCCCAAATAGTTGTTGGATGATAAATTAATTAATTGTTTTCCATCAATTTGAATCACAGGTCCATTTGGTCCCTCTACTGGATTAATGACGTTGTATAGCCCTTTATCTTTTAAATCTTCTAAATTATTATTCAAGAATTCTTTTAAACGTCTGCTTGTCATCTTCCATACCCCCTCATTGTTGTTCAACACGTCTTATAAACTTCTCTTTTCCCCATTAAAAGATTAATCTAAGCACTTGTAGTATATGAATTAAAAATCAAGTGTATTCCTGAGAAAGACAAATGTTTCTTTTGTAAGCGCTTAAAATTCAATACTTATAGAATTTATAATAATCAACAACCAAGTAAATGTCCATACTAAAAAAACAAAAAATAAGAAATTTTCGGCAATAATAAAAATCCGTCCTTCTGTTAACGATTTTTCCCGAACGTTATTAGACAATATCTTTTTTCTTTTCTCTCTTTGATAATTCTTTTAAAAAAGAGACTAATGCATAACTAATTCAACAGCTAAAAGCACCTACATTCACCTACCAATAAAAAAATCCGAACGAGTTTGGTCCTTAATCAAACTCGTTCGGATTGTCCTTCAATTAAACTACTTTTGTAACAGTCTCTTCCGTTACTTTTGCACAGATATGTTCTTTATTTTTTTATGGCCGTTTTTTACTAATAAGCATGAGACAGCAAAGCTTAGTAAAGCAGCTAAAAACGTTCCACTGTAAATAATGTGAACACCTGATGCAAGAATTTCATGCAGCTTTGACAGTTCTTCTGCCGGTACCCCGCCTGTCTCAAACGAAGCATTCAAATTTTCTTGCCCTAATTTCTTTGCCTGTGAAAGCGTCACTAAGTTAAAGATTGTACCAAACACTGCGGAACCTAGTGTTTGACTAAATGTATTTGTAAACGTATTAAGAGCCACCGCTACTCCTCTTTTGCTGGCTGGGACTGCTGATTGAATAACTAACATAAAGATAGGCGTAATAATCCCCATTCCTAACCCAAGAACCCCAACGGCTACATAAATTAAAAATACGGGTGAGTGCGTGGAGACTAAAAACAGCATAAAACATGCCGTACTTACGATTGCCGTTCCTAGCGTAAGGATGGAGTGCGTTTTAAGACGCCCTACTAAATTCCCTGAAAGCAGTGAACCAATTGTCCAGCATACTGGCATGGGCATTAACACAAAACCGGCAGCGGTTGCACTTTTTCCCATCACTCCTTGGCTCCAAATTGGAAGGTAAACCGTAATACTAATAACTACTGACCCGACAAGAAGTGTTAATAAGTTTATAACAGATACACTTCGAATAGAAAACAGCTCAAGCGGAATAAGAGGTTCCGGCGATTTCTTTTCGATATAAATAAAGCCCATGAATGTCAGAACAGCTAGAACAAATAATCCTATAATGATCGGATCTCCCCAGTTTTGATGCTGACTTCCGGTTAAAAGCGCGTATAAAAATGCAATGGTTCCAACTGAAAACGTCACCGCTCCAATGTAATCGATATAGCGTTTTTCTTTTACCACTTCTTCTTTATAGTTTACTAGAAGAACAATAAAAGCCATTAGTCCAAACGGTATATTTAAAAAGAAAATATAGCGCCAAGACAGCGTATCGACTAAAAATCCCCCAAGAAGAGGACCGAGAACTCCAGCAACTCCCCAAACTGCGCTAATCCAACCTTGGGCTTTGGCTCTTTCTTTTGCTTCTTCATACAAGTCGCCAATAATAATCATTGTAAGGGGCATAACGACCCCGGCGCCTAGCCCTTGGATTGCTCTGTAGACAATTAATTGTTGCATCGAAAAGCTAAGCCCGCAAAGTATAGATCCGATTAAGAAAATAATAATTCCAACAAGCATAACTTTTTTGCGGCCGAATAAATCCGCTAACTTTCCGTATATAGGTGTAGATACAGCGGTTGTCAGCATATAAATGGCATATACCCAGCTAACTAGCTCAATACCCGACAAATCACTTGTAATTCTTGGAACAGCCGTACTGACAATGGTTCCTTCCATTGCAGCTAAAACAGTGACAAGCAGCAGCGCTGTCATGATTCGTTTCCTCATCTCTTTCTCTCCTTGCAACTGCGGGCATACCATCGTTTTTTTTACAGAAGATAAAAGCGGTTTCAATATACTTATACCCTTTTAGCCTTTATATGTATGTGATGCTCCGCATATAGTTACTGCCATATGCAGCCAAATAATTATTTTACTATAAATTTTTTCAAAGCGATAGAGAATTTCAAAAATATGACTTTCCTCTCATTTATAAAAACATGCGTACATGATGTTTTATTTCTTTTTCAAACCACAAAAAGCATCCCGTAACAGGTGTTACGGGATGCTTTTTACGTATTTTGTATGATTAACTTAGTCGGGGATCTTTTAATAAACGTTCCATTTCTTCCATATGATTTGTTTCATCTGCAATCATATCCTCAAGTTTGACAACAAGCTCTGTTAATCCTAACTCTTCTGCTTGTTTTTTACGCTCTTCGTAGCGCTGGATCGTTTCTTTTTCAGCCTTGCTCGCTTCTTTAAGCATTTCCGTCACGTTTGAGACGTGCTTCACCTCAGCTGGCTTTGTTGTTGGCTCACCGCCAAGGTTTTTGATTTTTTCTGATAAATAAAGGGCATGCCCTTGCTCGTCAGGAATTTCTCCTTCAAAGAAAGGTTTTAAAATTTGATATTCTAGGCCGGTTACTGTAGACGCATAGTAAGTGTACTGAATAACCGCCGAATATTCACCCGCTAAATCGGTATTAAGTCCCTCTATTAGTTGTCTCATTTTCTCTTCCATTTGAATAAACACCCTTTCATTTACTGTTAGTAGGCATATACCCTTTTTAACGAGTCCTAAACCATAATAAGGTGATATTCTGCTCCCTTTTTTAAAAATAGGGAATTTACTGACTGGAACGAAAATGTTTGATTTCTATGTTCTTAAAGAAAGACGTTCCTCCTTGGGAAAAAAGTGTAATTCCTTGGTCGTTGTGACGAGGAAACACCTCGCTAGAATGTACGGTTTTTCCATCATCAATAAAGACTTCAATACTTGTTTTATCTACCAATATCTTCAAATGAACATTTTTCTTGCCTGCATCAAAGTAATCGCGGCTTTCCACATATTTTTTGCTTTGATCAGGCTGATTACTATAGCTTCTATTCACATATGAGACGTTATCTTTTGCAAAAACCCCGACATCAATGTGCCGCTTTTGATCTGCGGACTCTCGAAGTCGTAAGCCTACATTTTCTGCATCTGACCATGAAATATCTGTATCAAGCTGATAAGATTCACCTTTTACCTTTAACTTTTTCTCTCCGTTTACTTCTACTTGCTTGAGAGAATTTGTTGAATCAGTTAGCTGATTTAATTCTTCGACAGGCTTTGATAACAGGCTGTACTGATCGTCGTCTTGTTTTGAAAGCGTAATTTCACGAGTTATTGAATCGAATCCGTTAAACCCATCTTTCATCGTTGGTGTCTTATCTGGATAATCCCAGTTGTTCATCCATGCAAAAGCGTAGCGTTTTTCTAAAGAATCCTCATTTTTACCGTCTTTAAACGTGACTGCTCCGTACCAATCAAAACCATGATCTAGCCATTGCGGCTCATCCATATCGGGAGTGAATGTTGTTCCATCGTAATTTCCTGTCCAATAAGCATAGGTGTTTGGCTTTCCGCTTTCTTTTCCATTTGCACTTGTCCCGAGAACCCACTTAACTGTCCCGTCATCCGCCTTCATTTGAAAAAGATCTGGACATTCTGTAATGCCAATATCTTTAGTGACAAGTCCTCCCGTATACGTCCAATCCTTTAGATTAGAAGATTCATAAAATCCGATTTTTTCACCTTCTGACATGACGAGAACCCACTTATCATGTTCATTATCCCATATTACTTTGGGATCTCGAAAATCTTTGGTGCCTGGATTAGGCATGATAGGATTTTTGCTATATGATTTAAAGGTTTTTCCTCTATCGGTGCTATACCATAAATACTGTTCTTGCTTTTGTCCATCAGCAGAAGGCTGGGTCATAATCGCTACAATTGCGCCTTTACCAAAACCTGCTGTGTTCTCTTTATCTTCTACAACAGATCCGGACCATATATCGCCATTTTTATTTGTATACTTTGGAATAGCTACTCCTTTATCTTTCCAATGAACCAAATCTTTAGACGTTGCATGTCGCCATTCCGTCCCGTTCCCTTTAGGGTAATCATGATTGTATAAGTAATAGTAATGATACTCTCCGTCAAAATAAATGGGCTTTTGAGGATCATTTTTCCATTTATCAGGCGTGCTAAAATGATACACCGGGCGATAAGTGGATTCACTTTTATTTCCTTTTTCTTTTCCTCGATCTTTTGTATCCTCTTTTTTGGATACGCCTGCTATAATGAGTCCGGCTATTACAACTAAAAGAACGGCAAGCGTTATCCATTTATAAGCACCTTTTTTCTTCAAACAAACCCCGCCTTTCTCTTTTTTGTCTACATCGAATAAAACAAAAGAAAATGGTGATTACAATCACCATTTTCTTTTGTTGCTATTGCAAAGGGCTTAGTCTTCATCCACTGTTAACTGACCTTGTTCAAGAACGCTATCTTTTACAACAGATGTTTTTGAACCGTCAATATTTACTAAGAAGCTTGGTGCAAATGTAGAGTGGTTGTCTTCATAAAAGCCTCTGTTTGTCATGTAGCTTGTAATAACAACATTATTACCTTTTGTTTGCGGTACGGCAAAGTGAGAATACGTAAATGTTTTATCATTAGGATCTAAATCCATATGAAGAACTAATCCCGTATCATTTAAAGGCTTATATTTTCCTGTTAACGTATTTGAAACATAGCCTAGCATATACACATCATCTTGTCCGATTCCATCAATCGTCATTTTAGATCCGCGAGAATCAGTGAACAAGTACCATTTTCCATCTTTTTTGAAAATGTTTGCACGTTCAATTTCGTCTGTAACTGTATTTGATGTGATAAGCGGCTTCATTACTTTTTTGAGCGTATAGTCATCATTTAACTCAATAATGCCCAAAGCCCCGTTTGCTAAAGAAGCTTTTTCTTTATTAGATCCTTCAAGAAGCTTTTTCTTTTCAGATTGGAAGAAAGGATTGTTTCCTCCGTAGTATGCTCTGTTATATAGAGAGTCTTCGCCTTGATAGCCATCTTCTGTTCCAGTGTTAGCTTCGAAAACAAGGTACTTATGTCCATTGTCTTCTATGTAATGAGGATCTCTTAGCGTATGGTTATCCCCTGTGTCATAACCGCCTTCATCAATAAACTGCTGAACCGTTTGATAAATCTTTCCGTCACCATCAAAGATTGACTTGTAATCTTCTACTCCGTCAACTTTTAACGTATTATCGTTTGGCTGAGACATGTTCACTTGAGCTGTCGTTAACGTTTGTTTTCCGTATTGTTTACCTGAATAATCCGTGTAGAATAAACGAACTTTACCATCTTTCGTTAATGTGGCAGAACCAGACCATTCTTGTGTTTGATTTTTAAGGTGCGGGTCATTCGGAACGAATTTATCGCTGTCTTTAAACACTCTTCCAGCGTTTTTCCAGCTGTCAATCGATTTGTCTCCAGCTTTTTTATAGAAAAGATAAACAGACGTGTCATTCGAATCTTTTGGATCACCTGCTAGGGCAAACACAATTTGATATCCATGATAAGTCGCCACTGTTCCGTCAGCATTTTGTAATGGCCAGCTGTCCCATACATCTAAGTCAATTGTATTTCCCGATGCATCTTTTCCCTTAGCAGAAGCAATGTTTTTAATAGTTGATTCGTCAAAAGCAGGAACTTTAAACTGATCACTGTTTTGCTGCTGTGGAATTTTCACCATATTATCGCGAGTAATATGCGAAATTCCGTAGCTGTTATTAAAGTCTTTGCTGTCGTTTCCTTTAGCAAATGTTTGGTATCCCCCGCCTACTAGTAGGGCTGCAGCCAATGTAGCAGCAGTTGTATGCTTAGCAACTCGTTTCATTTTCATATGTTTTCTCCTTTTGGGTTAGTAAAGAATATAAATTTATTAATTCAATTAGCTATTAAAAATCCGAAAACAGAACCGGTTCCGTTCAACCAAAAGATTACTTGGATAAATGACGAAAGTCAAACGTGCCAAATGTAGCTATTTCTCATTTTCATCTTTTTCATTGAGCTGTAACTAGGACCAAAGTTTACGTGCAAGAGACTTTTTATGTAACCGTTTTTCAAAAAAAGGGTACGACTTTTTTTACATTCCAAACTACGTTTTCCAGCCGTTGCGTTTTATACTCTTTACACGATTAAATACTCTATCTTTCTAGCATTGAAAGCGCTATTCCTTTTTTTTATGCTTTCCAATCATTTTGTTTTCATCAATATCTTGAAAAATCAGTACTCTTTTTTATTATTCGGACATGAAAACGTTCTATTTTTTTTCCTTTCTGGAGATTAGGATGATGCTAATAAAGGTCTAAAGTATGTTTTCTGAAAAAAATATTCCTTCTTTTTACCTACATATTTTTATCTTTTTTAATGCATCATACGCCATCCCTTCTTATAAAAGAGGGAGCGTATGATGCATCTTTTTAATATTAAGAGTCTAAGCCAGTTGCTTTTCCTTCACGGCTGGAATCAGCTGCTCCAAATAAACGGCCGTTTTCTTTATCAATTTGAATACCTTGAACATTTCCGATTGGGAATGGCTCATCTCCAAAATTAAACCCCATGGCTTCTAGCTCTCCTTTGGCATTCATATCCACTCCGGCTTCCCAACCGATAAGTGATCCTGTACTATTAAAAATTCTTGGTTCTTCAATCGCTTCTTTTATATCCATTCCATAGTCTAAGACATTCATAAGCGTTTGGAACACAGAGCCTACAATGGTTGGTCCGCCCGGAGACCCTAAAGTGAGTACAGGTTCACTGTCTTTAAAAACGATGGTTGGGCTTTTACAGCTAACCGGACGCTTTCCTGCATCCGCTTGGTTTAGCCCTCCAGGAATAGCATCAAAATCAGTAAGCTCGTTGTTGAGTAAAAATCCATGGTCTTTAACCATAATTCCTGTACCAAAAGGATGTTCCACAGTTGATGTACAAGCGACAATATTGCCCCAGCGGTCAACTACCGTGAAGTGAGTTGTTTCACTAAGCTCACGTTCAGGTTCATAAGGCTGACGCACAACGTTCACTTTTTGGCCTTTCTCATAATCCCACGGGTTGCCAAAATCAACTTTCTCATTTTTATGCTTCCAATTAATTAATTTTTGACGTTCCTTTATATATTCGTCATTTAAAAGCCCTTTTAATGGAATGTCACTGTAGGCTGGATCTCCAGAGAATGCAATTTTATCTGAAAATGCAATGCGCATAGCTTCTGCAAACAAATAATACTTTTCCCACGATTTCACGTCGTACTGAGACACATCGAAGTTCTCTAATAGCTTTAAAATTTGCAGCACCGTAGCTCCTCCTGCACTAGGCATGTTGGAAGAAGCAATTCGGTATCCTTTATAATCTCCCCACACGGGTTCATCAATCTTAATCTGGTATTCTTTCAAATCTGACAGTTCCATAAAACCGCCGTGCTCTTTTATCGTTGAAATAATGGCTTCTGCAATTTCACCTTCATAAAAAGCCTCGATACCTTTTTCTTGAAGAATGCGGAATGTTTTAGCAAGATCTTTTTTATTAATCATATCTCCTTCTTGCATAGGCTTGCCGTTTGGAGAATATAGCTGCTTAGCATGTTCTCCTAGTCGATAGGCATATGTTTTTAAAATATCTCCAAGCACCCAGTTTGTTTCCACACCCGCTTCTGCTGCTTTGGCAGCCGGTTCAATTAGTTCAGCAAGGGGTTTTGTTCCATACTCTTTACGAGCTGCTTCCATCGCCTTTAAAATCCCTGGAATTCCAATTGCCGTTGCATGAGTAGAACGCTTTCTAAACGGAATAACTTCTTTATTTTCATCAAGAAACATTTCAGGATAAGCTGCTTTAGGAGCCTGAGAATGCCCGTCAAAAATTTTAGTTGTTTTGCTTTCATTGTGGTATACCATAAAAAAGCCGCTGCCTCCAATACCGGTCATCATCGGTTCTCCAACGTTGAGCCCAAACTGAACGGCAATTGCTGCATCAATTGCGTTGCCGCCAGCTCTTAGCACCTGTTCTCCGGCGTCTGTTGCAATTGGATGAGCACTGGCTACCATTCCTGTTTTTCCAACCGCTGTTTCTCTTCTATATGAACTCTTTCCTGAACGAGATAAACTTTTTCCATTAATCATCTTTTACGACCTCCTAGTTACTTACTTTATCTGGGATATTGGTAAAATACCCTATTGCTTTTGGGATAAAACTGTTTAAATTTGTATTGATTACTGTACCTAGACCGATATCCCTAGCATATTTTAAGCCTGTGAAAGCCATAAAATAGAAAAAGCGCCACCCCTTTTTGTTTAAAGAAAAGGTTAGCACTTTTTGTGTTTTTTAACATTTATACACTTTTATACTTGTACCGAAGCTACTTCATTATTTACATTCAGCAGGGTATAAAGCTCTTGAAGCCTTCCTATTTCATAGGTTGAATTCCAATTTGTATCATTCTTTTTTTCCTGAGGATTAAACCAGCACGTATCAATACCGGCTAGCTGCCCGCCTTGAATGTCTGCACTCAAAGAATCTCCAACAATTAATGTTTCATGTACGGACAGCTCTTTTATACGTGAAAAAACATAATCAAAATATTCCTTCATAGGTTTTTGAAAGCCCGTATCTTCTGAAACAAATACTTCTTTAAAATAAGGATATAGACCTGAGTCCTGAAGGCGCTTATATTGAGTAGCCGATACGCCATTTGTAACAACATATAATTCATAGTGACAGCTCAGTTTTTTAATTACCTCAATTGCTCCGTCAATTAGCTGATGGCCATTGTTCAAATACGTTCGGTACTCTGCTTCAAGCAGCTTTCCGTCTTTCTCTATTCCATATTCTTTACATAGAGTAGAAAAGCGAGTATTTACAACTTGCTCACGGCTTATTTTATTTTCTTCAAAAGCTGTCCATAACCCCTGGTTTATCAAACTATAACGTTTTTTGCTTTCATCAGTCAGCGGAATATTGTGGTTAGCAAAAAGAAGCTGTAAAGCCTGCTCTTCGGCTGCGTTAAAATCTAAAAGCGTATTATCAATGTCAAATAGAAGCGTTCTGTATGTTTTCATTCTTCTCTCTCCCCTTCAACTAATCTATTGCTTTTTCTACTCGTATATATTGTCGTTTGCTAGACAGCTCAGTTTTTCTTTATCTTTGAGAATAGTAGAGCCTTTCTGTTTTTCAATAACTCCTTGCGCTACAAATTTCTGAAGAACACGATTTAAATGCCGGTAAGTCGTTCCGATTAAATTGGCTATATCTTTTAGGCTTTCTGTTTTTTGATCCATAACCAAATGTGATTCTTCACAAAAAATAGAGAGCAAGTAGCTAGCCAGCCGCACTTCAACTGGGTACATTAAATTAAAGCTGAGCGAGTTCGATTTTGCGCAAAACTTTTTTGTGAGCATTTCCAGTAAAAACGTCAGCAGCTGTGGATCATCGCTCGCATGCTGTTTTAATCGTTTGTATGGTATACCAATTACAACTAAAGGTGAAACGGCTTCAACCGTATTCATAATATCAACATCCTGTACATACTCAATATCGCCTATCACTTCAAGGGGCTGTTTAAAGGAAAGAACAAGCGTCTTGCCTTCGGGCGATATGGTATAAACTTTAACCTTGCCTTTCACCAGTATGTACAAACAATGAGACGCATCTCCTTGAGAACAAAGACGTTCTCCTGCCTCCACATCATACAGTGACAAATGCGGTAGTAAGTCTTTCTTGAAAACTGACTCTAATTTATAAGTATTTATATACTCCAGCAGTTGTTTCTCACTCGTAATTTCCCTCATGTTTTCCTCTCCATCATAACGGTTTCTTTTTATTAAACAATAACACTTCCCAAAATAAAAAGGACATATGTCCCGAATAAAATTTTAATTTTTACGTTATGTTCATAGATCCCTTTCAAAAGAAATATATACACAAAAAAGACTCTAGCTCGTTGGCTTAGAGTCTTTTTGTTAAACGCTCTTGTTCTTTCTGGCGTATCCAACGTAAATAAAGACGCCAATCAGCATCCAGCCGATTGAGTACATCCACGTTACCATTGATAAGTTAAACATAAGAAAGATACAGCAAAGAATAGCAAGAATCGGAATGAATGGCACAAAAGGTACTTTGAAACCGCGCTTTAAATTAGGCTGAGTTTTTCGCAGAGCCAAAATTGAAAATGAAACGGCAGCAAACGTAACAATCGCTAGCATATTGGCTAAATCCGCCAGCTGTTTTAAGTCAACAAAACCAGCTACAATCGCGCCTAATGCGCCGACAAGCCATGTGGATATAACAGGCTCACTGTTCTTTCGGTTTACTTTTGAAAAAAGAGACGGCAATAATCCATCATGACTCATTGACATCAGTACGCGAGGCACAACAAACAAATAAGCAAATACGACGGCCATTATACCAATAACTGCTCCTATAGATACAATAAGCGCTGCCCATTCTTGTCCAACGCTATTGAGCGCATATGATAACGCATCGCCCACGTTTAGCTCTTTATAAGAAACCATCCCTGTTAATACTAATGCAATGACTACATAAATGACTGCACAAACACTCAGTGCAATCAAAATACCTAGCGGCAAGTTTCTTTGCGGATTTTTCACTTCTTCTGCCGAAGTAGAAATGGCATCAAATCCGTTATAAGCGAAAAAGACGGAAGCTGCGCCTGCAAAGATTCCTTTCACACCAAAAGGAGTAAATGGGTGCCAGTTATTTGTATGAATAAAAAAGACGCCGACGGCTACAAATAAAAGAACAATACCTATCTTGATTAAAACCATTAAGTTATTTATTTTTTTACTTTCTTTTACCCCTCTTGTTAATAAAAACGACATGCACAGCACAATAAATACTGCCGGAAGGTTAATGATACCTCCGTCGCTCGGTATGGCGGTTAACGATTCAGGAAGTCTAATACCAAACTCAGTAAGCACATTATTTACGTAAGAAGACCATCCGCCTGCTACAGACGCTAAAGACACCGTATAGCATCCTACAATGGACCACCCTATTAAATGCGCTACAAATTTTCCTAATGAAACATATATGTATGTATATGCGCCTCCTGAACTTGGAACAGCTGAACCAAATTCTGCATAGCACAACGCAACAAGAATACAGGCTATTGCAGAAATAATAAATGAAACGGAGACCGAGGGCCCTGCATCCCTGGCGGCAACTAGTCCTGCTATAACCAGAACTCCTGTCCCAATGGTTGCTCCTACTCCCATCAAAATAACATCAAATAACCCTAGTGTCTTAGTTGATTCTTTTGCTGCATTTTCCTCTAACAGCTTATTAACATCTTTTTTTGCAAACAGATTACTCATGATGACTAACCTCTCTTCATCTCATTACGAATGACTACTTTATAGTGGTAGATCTTTCTATATATGTAACAGTGAATTATTTTACTACATTTAATTTTCTGTGTAAAATAATTTAGTCTATGAACTTTTTAATGATTAAAACAAAATCACTAATAATGTTTTCTATCACACCATTATGATGTACCCGAACAGACTAAAAACATGCGTTAACACCTTTCTCAAAATTAGCTTCATTCATAATTGCTTTTGTACTATACTAAAGAAAAACTTCATAGGAGCAACGTAAAAGATGAACTTATTTTATTTTCTAAAGGGGTTAGTGATCGGTTTTTCCGTTGCTGCTCCCGTCGGTCCCATTGGTATTTTATGCATCAATCGCACGTTATCTAAAGGGCGATTACACGGGTTTGTATCCGGGCTGGGAGCAGCTACAGCAGATGCTCTTTATGGATGCATCGCTGCGTTTGGCCTAACGTTCATTACAACCTTTTTATTAACCCAAAAGATTTGGCTTCAGCTGATTGGGGGATTATTTTTATGCTATTTAGGTGTACAAACTTTTCGTTCTCAACCTGCAGAGCACGCTGCTGCTGCTAAAGGAGAAGGGTTGCTTCGTTCGTATACATCCGTTCTCTTTTTAACGGTTACGAATCCAATGACGATCTTATTTTTTATTGGCGTGTTTTCTGGTGTAGGCATTAGTAAATCAGCATTTGATGTTGCTTCTGCGCTGACAATGGTTGCAGGTGTATTTTTAGGATCGGCCTGCTGGTGGCTTTCGCTCAGTTTTGCTATTAGTCTTGCCCGGTCGAAGTTTACGAATAACAGCTTGATCTGGGTAAATCGTATTTCGGGAGCGGTGGTACTGACTTTCGGGATATTTGCGTTATACAAGTTGCTATAAAAAGTCACTTGTCTCCTTTTCTGGGGACAAGTGACTTTTTTAATAGAAAAGAATAATCTTAAAAAATACCCTAAACGCTGTGTTTTCTGTATAATAGATAAATAGAAAAACAGAAAAAGTATAAAAAATGCTTGAAAACTACATACTCAATCAATAGTCTTCAAACATAATAAGGGGAAATAAAGCATGACCATTCTTCTCGTAGATGACAATCAAGTCAATCTATTTGTGATTGAAAAAATTCTAAAAGGCGCTGGCTACGATAACTGTGTGTCTCTTACGTCTGCCCATGCGCTTTTTGACTATCTTAACCTGGACGATGAGAACTCAAAAACGAATTCGGTCGATTTGATTTTACTTGATATTATGATGCCCGAAATTGATGGAATCGAAGCCTGCAGGCGAATTCAACAGGTAGAACGCTTAAAACATATTCCAATTATCTTTGTCACAGCCCTAGAAGACAGCAGCAAATTAGTAGAAGCTCTAGACGCTGGCGGAACAGATTACGTCACAAAGCCGATTAATAAAGTGGAACTGCTGGCTCGTATGCGGGTAGCCTTACGCCTTAAAGCAGAAATTGACTGGCACACGGAACATGAAAAGAAAATTCAAACTGAGTTAGATTTAGCTACGCACGTACAGCAAAACTTACTCAGCCCCCCTTTACGAGAGAAAGATATTCAAATGGAAGTTTCATATTATCCTTCTTTTAAATTAGCGGGTGATATGTACTATTGGCACAAAATTGACGAGCACCGGTACGGTATTATTCTTTTTGATATGATGGGGCACGGCATCTCTGCCTCGCTTGTTTGTATGTTTATTTCGTCTGTGCTCAGAGAAGCTATCAAGTCCCTCATAGACCCTGAGCAGGTTATTACAGAGTTGAATCGCTACATGGAATTATTGCACAGCGAAAAAGATGAAATTCCTTACTATTTCACTGCTATTTATTTAGTGATTGATACGGAAGCTAAGACAGTAGAATATGTGAATGCCGGGCACCCAGAAGGTTATATGTTAGTGGATGAACATACGCTCGTTCCTCTTCAACGAGGAAGCTGCCCTGTAGGGTTTTTTGAAGAAATGGACGTTCAGAAATCTGTTGTCAGCTTTGAGAACGATGTGCAAATTTTGCTATTTACAGACGGAGCTCTTGAATCGATGGGCCCTTGCGAAAATGAATCTGCTCTTCGTCTTCAACAACTTACTGAACAAAAATGGACAAATCCGCAGGCATTTATGAATGAAATTTTCTCAGAAGAACAAAAGTTAAATCAGCCTGATGACATGTGCGTGCTTATGATTCAAGCACAAGCATAATAAAAAAGACCTCACAATGAGGTCTTTTTTTATTGCTTTTGATAGATGCGCTCGTTCCCTGCAAACTCAATATAAGAAGCTGCTCCCTCAGCAAAGCGAAGCGTTTCTTTATCGCCAAGCCCAAGAAACCCTTTTACACACAGGCTTTCTGAAAATAAATTATACACTTGATTTTGCAGCTGAGCTGTAAAATAAATAAGGACGTTTCGGCAAATGATGACGTGAAATTCATTAAATGACTGATCCGTGACTAAATTATGCTGAGCAAAGATAATATTTTTTAACAGCGACGGATGAAAATATGCATAGTGATGATCCGTTTGATAATATTCCGAGAAGGCATTCTTTCCCCCGGCTTGAATATAATTTTTTGTATATGACTTCATTTTACGTAAAGAAAAGGCGCCTTGTTTTGCTTTTTCTAATACATCTTCGTTCATATCGGTTGCGTAAATGACCGTTTTATCCATTAACCCTTCTTCTTCTAAAAGAATCGCCATAGAAAATACCTCTTCGCCCGTTGCACAGCCAGCGTGCCAAATGCGAATTTCCGGATAATCCTTTAATACCGGAATCACTTTTGTGCGAAATGCTTTA
Source organism: Priestia sp. TRN 1309 (assembly GCF_050846875.1). Lineage (NCBI taxonomy): Bacteria > Bacillati > Bacillota > Bacilli > Caryophanales > Bacillaceae > Priestia > Priestia sp. TRN 1309. The sequence goes on from NZ_JBOZGM010000004.1 coordinate 524,841, forward strand.
AAAAAGCTTGGATCGCGAAACATCTCTGTTACATTTATTGAAAAATCATTTAAAAGCTGATTCATAAATTCTTCTTCGTGAATCGCTTTTTCTAACAATCGAGACACGGTTGGAATACGTTCAATTTTCATTCGATTATAGACTCGGCGACAAATAGAAGATTTAGCGTACTGTCTGAAATCGAATCCCGTTAATCGATAAATAGCCGTCAGCAGTAAATCGATCTCTAAATCTGTTTTTTTATTCATAACTAAGTCTTCACTTAAATCTAGGTGCTTCATATCCATTTATGTTTCATACCCCGCTTAATTTACTAGCCATACACGCATAACGGAGAACAGCTGATTTAAATCTAAAGGTTTACTGATATAATCTGAAGCTCCAGCTTCCAAGCATTTTTCACGATCGTTTTTCATCGCTTTAGCGGTTAATGCAATAATAGGCAAATCAACGAGCTTTAGCTCTCCTCTAATTTTCTGCATGGCTTCATATCCATCCATTTGCGGCATCATAATATCCATTAAAATGAGATCAAATGGTTCACTATTTTCCATCATTTCAAGACACTCTATTCCGTTATGAGCTGTCATAATGGTCATACCTTGTTTAGCTAGCGCAGTTTTTAAGGCAAAGATGTTGCGCTGGTCATCATCTACGATGAGCACTCGCTTATCTTGAAACACATTTTCACCATCTTGCAGTGAAGATTCAACTGGTTGTACAGGATGATCAATTTCAGTTATTTCTGCTTCAGGTTCAGCTTCTTCTACAGATACCGCTACTTCTTCATATGCAAAATTCACTTTTTCATAGTCAATAAGACCATTAGAGAGGCTAGGAAGGTATAGCGTAAACGTACTTCCTTTTCCTACTTCACTGCTTAGAGAAATCCAGCCGCCCAATAATTTTGCAAACTCACTGCAAATAGATAAGCCAAGTCCCGTTCCTCCGTACTTGCGGACCGTAGCTCCATCTGCCTGCTGAAACGCTTCAAAGATAAGCTGATGCTTTTCTTTTGGTATACCAATCCCTGTATCAGCTACAGCTATTTCTAGCCAGCAATCCGTATCAACTGTACGCATAGCTGTTGTAAGACGATGGTCAGCTACTCGTTGAATGGATACTGTGACAGATCCCGATTCTGTAAATTTAAATGCATTTGATAAAAGATTTTTCACAATTTGCTGGAATCTCTTTTCATCTGTGTGAATGATGTCCGGTACATCTTGTGCTTTATTAATTTTCAATTGTACGTTTTTCTGTTCAGCAACGTGGCTGAAATTACGTTCGATTTGATCTGGAAGCTCACTCATATTCATCTCAGCTAGTAAAATATCTAGTTTTCCAGACTCTACTTTTGATAAATCCAAGATATCGTTGATTAACGCGAGCAAGTCTTTTCCTGAAGAATGAATAATACGAGCGTATTCTTCTTCATCTTCAGATAGCGTTTTAGCTGCGTTTTCCTCAAGCATTTCAGACAGAATAAGAATGCTGTTAAGTGGTGTTCGAAGCTCATGCGACATATTAGCAAGAAATTCAGATTTATATTGAGAATTCAACTCCAGCTGATGCGCTTTTTCTTCTAAATCTTCTTTTGCAGCCTCTAATTCAAACGATTTTTCTTCTGCGTCTTTTGTTCTTTCTTCTAGCTGTTCATTAATCATACGCAGCTCTTCAGACTGCATTTGCAGTTCTTCTGATTGTGTTTGAAGTTCTTCAGACTGAGCTTGGAGCTCTTCTGTCATCGCCTGAGATTCTTTTAATAGACGAGCAATTTCCATACGTCTAATTACGCCATTGATAGTGAGACCAAACGTTTCAATCACTTGACTAATAAGTTCTTGCTCTAAAACTGTAAACTCGTGCAGCGATGCAAGCTCGATAACAGCAATTACTTCATCTTCAAACAAGACGGGTACAATAAAAATACTCTTAGGTTTTACGTCTCCTAATCCTGAAGTAATGAGCTGGTACGTGTCAGGTACATCGTTTATGACAAAGGTTCTTTTCTCTAAAGCAGCTTGTCCAATGAGCCCTTCGCCTATCAAAAAGCTCTCTCTTCCCGCGTCGCCTTTTCTATCTGCAAAAGCAGCTTGTTTGACGAATAAGTTTCCTTTATCATTTTCCTCTCGAACATAAAATGCTCCGAAAGAAGCTTGTGTCATTTCTGAAACCGTAAAGAGAAATTTTTCCGCAAGCTTGTCTACAGATGCTATGCCTTGGTACATCGTTACAGCATGAGCAATGTTCGTTTGAAGCCAGTTTCGCTCTTCAATATTTTCTAACAACGCGTTCGTGGCTAGCCCTAAATCTTTAATTTCATCATTAGATCGAACTTTAATTCTTCCTTTTAGCTCGCCTTTTGAAGCCGTAATTCGTTTGATCGTTTGCGTAACTTCTTTAATCGTATTCACAATAGAATTAGACAACACAATAGCGATAGCAAGTGAAATAAGCGTAACGAATAACAGCAAACCGTAAAGTCCAATTTTAATTTTTTGATTTTTCTCGTCTAACTCTGTTGCTCTTGTTTCAGTCGATTTTTTCTCTACATTTCTAAAAGAAGTAAACTGGCTGCGTATATCGTCCATATACTGGCGCCCAGGATCTTTCTCAAAAAATTGCTGAAGCTCTTTTGTATTATTTTCTTTTTTTAATGCAATGGTCGGTTCACCAGCAGCTTCAATCCAGTCTTGAATACTTCCTTTAATCTTCTCCAGTTTCTCCTGCTGATTTGGATTATTATTTAGAAGCTGATACAGCGCATTATAATCTTTTTCCCAACTTGTTGCTGCACTGTTATAAGGTTCTAAGTAACTCGCTTCTCCTGTAATAATATAGCCTCTTTGTCCGGTTTCCATATCAAGCAGGTGCTTTTCAATTCGATTGGTCAGATCATGGACTTCAATATCATGATCAATGATAAAATTTCGCTCTTTTTGCAAAGATGAAATTTGACTGTTTAAAACAATAAATGCAATAAATAAACAGACAATAACAATTAAATATCCAATAATAATTTTGGATTTGATGCCAAACCTCATTTTCTTTTCCATAATGTTCCTACTTTCATTCTAGATATTCTTCTAGAAGCATTCGAAAAACATGTTTATTTTTGCCGCTGGACAATTTCACTTTCAGTACACACTCTCCACTCCATCTTCCTTTGCTTGATAAGGCTTCTCTCTTTTTCCTATCAAGTCAACATTCCTATTATACACTCTATTTTTGTACAGAAGAATATTTATTGTGCAAGAGGTGAAGATTAATTCCCCAATTAGAAATTGACGTTTTAAAACGCCATATAAAGATAAGCCCATGCCTGTACAGGCATGGGCTTATCTCATAATATATTTGTACACAATAAGGTAATGAAAAGTAATTTATGCTTTGGGGAATCACATAAATTATGACAACATAGGTATAAATACTTATATGCAAAATGCAAAGCATTCATTAATTGAATTGTACTTGGATAGTAGAAAACATTGCCACTTTTTTTAATTTAAATATATTTTTTAAACTTACATATCTACTTGCTGTACTTTTTATCTCGAGCTCTTTAACATTGCCAAAATCTCTGCGGAGCTCGCAACTCTTTTATTTTGAAGCGTTTCAGCAAGATGTGATACTTTATAAAGTGTTTCCATGCTTTCAATCGGATATTTCCCAGCTGCTGTTTCAGCAGAAAGCATCACTGCATTCGTGCCGTCCAGTACTGCCTGAAACACATCCGTCACCTCGGCTCTTGTAGGAATTGCGCTGCTCACCATTGATTGAAGCATTTGTGTCGCGGTGATCACATATTTATCGTGCAAGCTGCATTCATGAATTAATATTTTTTGGAGCAAAGGAATCCATTCATACGGTAGCTCTACCCCTAAATCTCCTCGTGCAATCATAATTCCATCGCCTTCTTCACATATTTGCTTGAAATTTTCTATAGCTTCCATTGTTTCCACTTTCGCAATCAGCTTTGGTGCATTTAGATGTTTTAAATGGATAAAATCTTTAATGTCTTTTAAATGTTCAGGGGTTCTTACGAACGAACAAGCAAGAAAATCTACTTTTTCTTTCAATAAGAATACGATGTCTTTTTTGTCTTTTTCAGTAATGGCCGGCAAACCGACGCGAGCACCTGGCAAATTCACGCCTTTATGAGACGAAATAGATCCGCCCTTTTTTACCTTTGTGACAAGTGTATCTTCTTCTACTCCTTCAACAGCCAGTTCTACTTGACCGTCATTGATTAAGATTTTGCTTCCTGTTTGAACATCCTTCACGATACCCTTATAGTCAACGCTGGCTCCTTTTTCATTTCCTGACATCTGCTCTGTATATAAAATAAAAGATGCGCCTTCTTTTAACACTATTTCTTTTGACTTTATCACTCCAAGTCTAATTTTAGGACCTTGTAAATCTCCTAAAATTTGAATAGAGGAATTTAAAGATCTTAACGTATCTATAATTGTTTTATGACTTTCATGCGACCCATGAGATAAATTCAGCCGAGCAATTGTCATTCCTTTTTCCAACAGTCTCTCTAGTACATCTTTCTTATTACTAACAGGTCCGATTGTACAGATTCTATCGATTGCCACTGCCTTTCACCATCCTTTTAATGTAGGATGCCCATTTCCATAAAAGAGATAAGCTTTATACAAAAATAGGTATATCACCACAAAAAAATGCCTCTTAGTCAATAACTTGCCTAAGAGACAGCCTTTTTATTACTTTACCCAGCTTTCCGTCACTTTCTTATTTTTAGAAATCCAGTTTTTCACGCCTTTTGTTTCGTCTTTTGCACTGTTAATTTCTGATTCTAATGATGCCAATTGATCAGCGCTAATCGAAAAATCTTTAAGCCACTTTGCTGCTTCTGGATAATCTTCCTTAAAAGCTTTTTTACTGATTGACTGTATTTTCTCAGGTCCAGTTGGATTCATCGTATTTTTGGGATCTTTTAAGTATCTGAGATTATACTTTTCAAAAGCCCAGTGCGGGCGCCATAACGTAACAACAATAGGTTCTTTATTAGCAATGGCTTTATCCAATTCCGATAGCATCGCAGCTGTACTGCTCTCTACTAAATTCCAGTCTGTTAACCCATAGCTGGGCATGGCATGGTCTTTCGTAAGACCATTGATTCCAGATCCCGGTTCAATGCTAATAATCTTTCCGTTAAACTCCCCTTTCTTATTTTTTAAATCACCTATCGACTGCGCGTCTACATAGTCGGGAACGGCTAATCCGCTGTCTGCTTGATCGTACCAAGTGCCGAGAACGTCTACTTGTTTTCCGAATCTTTTCATGTAAGAACTATGGGTAGTAGGCATCCATACATCCAAAAATAAATCAATATTTCCTTGAGCAACTCCTGAGAAAAGCGGGGCTACGTCACTTTGAACTGCTTTAACTTTATAGCCTTTTTCCTCTAATAATTCCTTCCATAAAAACGTAACGGCTACGGCTTCGTCCCATGGTATGTACCCAATTGTAATTTCTTTTTTAGTCGTCGTGCCGCTTGCCGTATTGCTATTTCCGCATGCAGAGACAAGCAGCATGACGACGATTGTTAGCATAATAAAAGAAATTTTTTTTGAATGTTTCATCTAATCCCACCTTTATCCATTTTATTTGCTTGATTGAATATCTTGGCTTTTTCGAGTAGAAAGATGCGTTAAACGATCTAAGATAACGGCAATAATAACAACCGCAATCCCACCGATAAACCCTAAGCCTACATCCAGCATACTGATGCTTCGTAATACCTCTGCACCTAGGCCTCCCGCACCGACCATGGAAGAAATAACAACCATCGAAAGAGATAGCATAATAACTTGGTTTACACCCGACATAATCATAGGCAAAGCGAGCGGCAGCTGGACTTTAATTAATTTTTGCCATTCTGTCGCTCCAAAAGCTTCCGCTGCTTCTAAAGTGGTGTGCGGAACTTGCTGAAGCCCAAGCAGCGTCAGACGAACGGCAGGCGGCATTGCGAAAATAAACGTAGCAATAAGAGCTGTAACATTCCCTAATCCAAATAAAAGTACGGAAGGAATTAAGTAAACAAAAGCAGGCATCGTTTGCATAATATCAAGAATAGGCTTTATGACTGCCCCCACTTTGTTAAAGCGGTGTGATAATATGCCTAAAGGAACGCCGAATAAAAGTGAGATAATCGTAGAAGCTAAAACGAGAGATAAGGTCAGCATTGATGCTTCCCATAAATCCAAGCTAATAATAAGAAGTAACCCAAAACACGTAAATGCAGCTATCTTCCAATCTGTCAACCATAGCGCTAATAGAACAAAAACAAGGACAGTTACTAGCGGAGGAGAGGCTGTCAATGCCCATTCAAGGCTGCTGATTAAACTGGTCATTATCTGGTTGATTCCAGTAAATACACCTGAAAAACTATCAATCATGTAATCAACAAATGAATTTGCCCATTTATCTAAAGGAATACGAGGAATCATCGCAGCATTCACCATCATATTTATCGAACCTCCACTTGATATGATTTAACTTCTTGCTGCTCGGTCACTGCAATACGTTCAGTGAGATTTGCAATAAGAGTGCTCGGGGAAATCATACCTTGTAGGCGATGATGATTATCAACAATGACTACAGGCGAATGACTGTCTGTAAATAGAGGAATCATTTCTTGTAAAGACATATCAGGATTGACGCAATGCGGCTGTGTCAATGCTTTTCCTTTTAAATCATGCTTATGAGCTTCAATAAGCTCCATCACTGTATAGATGCTCATCATACCTAATAAGCGGTCAGAACTATCAAGAACAAAAATCGTAGATAAATGATTTGTTCTCATTCTTCTTAATATAACTTGTGGTGATTCATACTCATAGGCAGCCGTTTCTACCGGAATAACAGCGTCTTTAGCAAGGCGGATTTTGCCATAATTAACGTCTTGAACAAGCAGTTTTACATAATCGGTTGCGGGTTGACTTAAAATATCTTCAGCCGTTCCAAGCTGTACAATCTCTCCGTCTTTCATTACGGCAGCCCGGTGCCCTAAAGTTAATGCTTCATCTAGATCATGCGTTACAAAGATAACTGTTTTTTGTACTTCTCCTTGAATATCAAGAAATAGCTTTTGCATATCTCTTCGAATAAGAGGATCTAACGCCGAAAAAGGCTCATCCATCAGCAAAATCTCTTGTTCAGAAGCAAGGGCTCTCGCTAATCCAACCCGCTGCTGCATACCTCCTGATAATTCATAAATTCTTTTATAAGCTTGTCCATTTAACCCCACCATTTCAAGCGCCTCTTTCCCTCGCTTTTCCCTTTCGCTTGCTGATACGCCTTGAATTTCTAGACCGAACGTAATATTGTCAATTACGGTGCGGTTTGGAAGAAGGCCTACATTTTGGAATACCATTCCAATTTTATTTCTTCGTACTTGCTGAAGCTGTCTTTTTGGCATATGAGAAATATCTGTATTTTCTAGATATACCGTCCCTTCAGTTGGTTCTATAAGTCCGTTCAAACATCGAAGTAAAGTAGATTTACCGCTTCCTGATAATCCAATTAACACAAAGGTTTCTCCCTTTTTCACTTCGAAATGAGCATTGTAAATAGCAACGGTTGTCTTAGTAGCTTGTTCGACTTCATATTTACTTTGTCCAGACTCTCTCAGCTTAAGAGCCTGTTCTTTTTGACGGCCAAACACTTTTGAAACATCGGTAACGCGGATAATGGGTTCTGTTAGTTTAGAGCTTGTACTCAATTTATTTCCCCCTTATTTTTAAAGTAGATTGTTAGAGATGGTCTGGCACACCGAGATAATGTGCCAGACCGCTTCTATTTACTATTCGACCTTCATACCGATTGCTTCTAATACATAATTGTAAAAATGCGAAACGTGCTGTTCGATAGGTACTAAAATCCCTCCTTCTTTATAAGATTTTGAGCTCATATTTTCTTGACACCACTCACACGCTTCAAAATCTTGTAAATTAACGCGGTGAAATAATTCCACGGCATCTTTTGGGTCAAAATCAGGCTTAGCCATTTCTTCCGGGTCGAATAACCATTCGCAAATTACTTTGGACTTTTCTGCACTGATTGGAATAATACGATGAATAATAACGTGATCCGGTGTTAAGTTGATAAATACAAGCGGCAGAACGGTAATGCCAAAATACGTGCGGTCATCTTCAGGAAGCAACCCTTTTAACATAGGACGGCTTCCTTTCCCGCTAATTGAAAAACCTTCTAACTCATTGCCAAACTTAGCTCCACCGCCTACTGAATTTTGAGTGCCGACTCCCGAACGAAATTCAGGCAACGTTGCCGTAAGCTCAGGGTGAATAGAGGAACAGTGATAACACTCTTGAAAGTTTTCTACGATAAGCTTCCAGTTTGCCTCGACTTCGTACTCTTCACGATGAGCGGATTTTAATTTTTGAATTTCATACCTAGCAAACGTATAAAGCTCTCCAAAACGATCAAAAATTTGTGCGTCTAGCTGATATTCAACAGATATCGGATTGTCTGATAAATTAACCCAAACCATGCCGTGCCACACTTCAATGTGAACGGATGTTAGTCCGTAACTTTCGTTATGCACGAGTTCTTCTCGACAGTGGCTTGTGTTAGGAACACCTACTAAATCACCGTCTAAGCTATAGCTCCACGAATGATACGGACAGCGAATGACCCCTGCTTTACCGGATGCTTGGCTGCACAGCTTAGCTCCTCGATGCCGACATACGTTTAAAAATCCTCGCAGTATATGGTCTTTTCCTCTAGTAATTAAAATATTTTCGCCTTCAACTCTCGTTGTAATATATTGTCCTGGTTCTGCTATTTCGTATTCAAATGCAACTAAACTCCATGATTTAGAAAATATATGATCTTTTTCTAACTTAAAAATGTCCGAAGATGTATACAGCTCTCCTTTCAACGTGGGCTCAAGTCTCCCATTATCATTTACTAAACCATGTTCCATAACCATCTGCTATTCCTCCTTCGCTTCTTTAGAAACATTTAAATAGAACCATTCGCAAGAGCTGACGACGATTTATACTATTTTGTTCGCCGCAAATCGCTGCGGAGCAAACAAATCAATTGGGTGATTGGTTTTTCCCTCTGTCACTAAATCTGCTAAAATCTCTCCTACTACGCTTGCAAACTTAAAACCATGTCCGGAAAATCCCGCTGCAATTGCTACTTGAGGATATTCAGGATGCAGCGAAATGACAAAATGTTCATCTGGTGTATTGGTATACATGCACGTTTTCCCTTGTAAAAACCGACCGTTGAGCTGCGGAAGACCTTGAGCTAGATAGTGCCGCATCATGTTCACTTCATCTTCATATATATTTCGATCAATCGTTTCCGGCGTACACGCCGTTCCTTTTCGGAAAAACGCCACTTTTGCTCCTTCAGCCTTTAATCCAAAAGAAGGGAAACCATACAACTGTACATAATCATCTGCTTCCCAAATATAAATCGGCTGTTTTCCCACTGAAAAAACGTCTATTCCTTGTGTTGGTTCAAAAAACATTTGCACATGACGCTCTACTTGTAAGCTAACACCTAATTCCCGTAATAAATCGGGTGCCCAGGCGCCTGCAGAAATAATGATTTTTCCAGCTTCATATATTCCATTAGCTGTTACAACACGCACGCCTTCACCAGAAGGATGGGCTTCCCACGACACCACTTCTTCAAAAAAATGGAGCTCAGCTCCGTATTTTTCTGCTTGAAGAAGGTGAGTATATACGCTTGCTTCCGGCCTAACGAATCCAGCTTTTTCTTCATATAGAGCAACCGTAGCAGGTGAAGGTGTAAATACCGGAAACCGTTTGTAAATATCCTTTGCTTCTAGAATCTCATACGCAAGATTCCACTGTTTAGAGCTTTCGATGCTTCCAGAAACCGTCAAGCTATCAGGAGGTCCCATCATAAGTCCACCGGTAACCGTAAGAATTTCTTGACCGCTTTCTCTTTCAATTTCATTCCACAATTCGTAGGCGCGAAGCAACAATGGAACATAAGCAGGGTCTTCAAAATACGACTGCCGAATAATTCTAGAACCGCCGTGACTCGATCCTAGATCATGAGCAGGACCGTATTGTTCTAACCCCAATACCCGCTGCCCTTTTTTGGCGAGCTGATAAGCAGCCGTACTCCCCATAGCTCCTAATCCGATAATAATGACATCATAATGTGTTGACATCTGCATTCCTCCTGCCTTTCGATTGATCAATTAAACTACCGCTGGGGAGTGTGTCATCATTGCTGCTTTATAACGCTGACCAAAGTATTCAACTTCTAAAACCATTTCTTCATGTACAGCTTGAGATAATAAGGTGTGTACAATTCCTTTGCCTAAGCTGTATGAATAGCCAGCACTTGTCACAAATCCGAGGGCCGTTTCTCCATAAAAGACCGGTTCATATCCCATTACTATCGCTGAAGGATCATCTAATACGAGCGTCGCTAATACTGTTTCAGAATCTTTTCGCTGACGATCAAGCAATGCCTCTTTTCCAATAAAAACTGGTTTTGTCAAATCAACCATTTCATGAAGGTCGACTTCATATGGATGATGTTCGCTCCAAAAGTCTTTCCCGCTTTTTAACGAAAAAGATTCAATTCGAAGGTTTTCAAGAGCTCGGTCTCCCCCAGCAATCAGCTGATAAGGCTGTCCTTCTTCCATTAATAAATCCCATAAATTCAGACCTTGATCGGAAGTCGTAATTAATTCCCAGCTCTCCATTCCCCCGCAGGAATCACGCAGAGCAAGGACTGAAACATTTTCGATAAACAGCGTTTTCGCTTGCCCTTCAATCCAAGTGTTGCCAAGGTCTGAGCGTTGAACCATGGACTTCATTACTCCTGTAGCTTTAGGGCCAATTAATGCTAAACTGCATGTCCCTGACGTTACATCTTGAAAAACAACTTGATCGCTGTGTGGCACGTGTTTTTGAATCCAGCTTGCTTCTACGGCTCCCGTACAAACAATCAAGAAAGTGGATATATTTTTGCGAATAACCGTTATTTGATCTTTTATGCCGCCTCGCTCATGCAACATACACGTGCGTATGCTTTGACCTACTGCAATGTCTATATTTCCTGTCGTTAGCTTCTGTAAAAACTGGAGAGCTCCTTCTCCTTTAATTTCTAACCTTTTCTTTGCTGCCGTTGTATCGTAAAGAGCTGCGTGCTGACGAGTATGCAAATGTTCAGCTTCAATAATTGGTGACCAATATTCAGCAGCCCATCCATTTCTTATTACCATCATCTTTTCATAAGTAGATATAAGCGGATAGTTAGCTTCATACCACTGGGGCTGCTCCCATCCTGCTTTTTCATTAAAATAAGCTTTCAGTTCTTGTTGACGCATATAAAATGGACTCACGCGCATGTTTCGCGATACTTTTCGCTGCATAAATGGATGGTGAATACTATAAACCTCTTCATACTCTTCAATAGACCGCTGTTTGTAATAAGCAGGGCTGCATGCATACGTATCGAAACGATTAATGTCGCATAGCTCTAAATCCACAGTCGGCGCACCATTCATCATCCATTCAGCCATTTGTTTTGCGACACCTGCAGAGTGCGTTACCCATATAGCTTCTGCTACCCAAAATCCCTGTACCGTTTGTGATTCACCAAGCAGCGGCATACCATCGGGCGTGAATGAAAAAATGCCGTTCATTCCTTTTTTCAATCCCGTTTGTTTTAATGCCGGAATTAACTCTATTGAATCTTCCCACGGTTTTTCAAAATCTTTTGGTGTAAAAGGTTTAACAGAAGGCATTTCTTTTGTTTCTCCGTATTTTGTAATATCACTGAGTTCGACTGGAAACGGCTCATGCTGATATGATCCAATCCCAAGCCCTTTTTCTACTTGACGAAAATAAATTGAATTATCTTGATCTCGAATAAGAGGAGTGGCGGCTTCTTCCGTTTCTCCGTTCAACTCAAATAAATCATTTGTAAACACATATTGATGAGCCATTGGCTGAAGAGGGATCGTTACACCGACCATTTCTCCGATGCGAGGTCCCCAAAATCCAGCACAGCATACGATTACATCTGCTTCGAATTTCCCGACACTTGTGTACACTGCTTTTACTTGACCCTTTGTCACTTCAATATCCGTCACTTCTGTATGACCGTAAAACTCTACTCCGCACTCTTTAGAAAAACGAGTCATTTTATCAACGGCATGCAAAGGTTTAGCAATACCGTCTGACGGAACATAGAGACCTCCGCAAATACGATCAGGACAAATCAACGAATTTTTTTCCGCGCATTCCTGCGGTGAAAGAAGAAAAGCTTCGATTCCCCATGAGCTGGCAACACCAGCCTTTCTCTTTAGATCTTCTAATCGCTCTGGTGTACGGGCAACTTCTAAACTGCCGACAGGATAAAACGAGCGCTGTTCATCTGTACTCAACTCTTTAAAGGTCTCGACTGTTTGAGAAGCTAGTGTTGTCAGGATTTTTGAAAAGCTAAGCTGAAATACAAGCCCCGGAGCGTGAGAGGTAGATCCTCCTGTTTCTAGCAAAGGGCCTTGCTCAATCACTGTTATGTTTCTTTGCCCCATTTTACTTAAATAGTAGGCAATGCTGCACCCGACAATTCCAGCTCCTATCACTACTATCCTCTTATGTTCCATCACTTTATATCTCCCTCCTTTTTTGGTTTGAAGATGTTAAATATTGTCGATAGTTAATTATATTTTTAATATTCATAATTTTCAAAGTATTTTGTCAAAAAGTGTGACATAGATTTTTTTTCCCTTTCTTCCGCTAATGTTCGGATAACGCTTTCTTAACTTTAAAATACCAGAAAAATCGCCGTTTTTTTCTTTCGAATAACGAATTTTAAAGAAACTATCTATCTGTCAAAATGACACTTATCAATGAATGGTTATACCAAAAATGACGGAAAGAAGATAGCTAAAATAACTTAGCTATCTTCTTTTTAAACCATTTACCGATTAATTAATTTTGAAGGCTTAAATACTTTTGCTTATTTTTAGACCAAAGTTGCCTGTTTGACTACTTTTTTCATTTCTTCCGCAACGTTTCTTTTGTCTTTTTCACTTGTAATCCCCCCGCCTACAATCACAAGATCCGGCTGTGACTGCACGACTTCAGGAAGTGTATTCAGTTTAATACCTCCTGCCACCGCTGTTTTTGCATTTTTCACAACTCGTTTAATCGTTTGAAGCTGCTCAAACGGGGTCTCTCCTTCAGCTTGAAGATCATACCCTGTGTGTACACAAATATAGTCAACACCGAGTGCATCGACTTCTTTTGCACGTTGTTCAAGGTTTTTTACATTAATCATATCGACAAGAATTTGTGTTCCTTGTTTTTTGGCCTCTTCTACAGCGCCTTTTATAGTCGAATCGTTAGTAGCGCCAAGTATGGTAATAATACTAGCACCCGCTTCAGAAGCTTTCATGACTTCATAAGCACCTGCATCCATAATTTTCAAATCAGCTAATACCTTTAAAGACGGAAATGCTTCCTTGATTTCTTTGACTGCTTTTAGCCCTTCGTTAATCACAACCGGAGTACCAATTTCTACAATATCGATATACTCTTGAACCTCCTGCACTACTTCTTTTGCCTCTGAAATATTTACAAGATCCAATGCTAATTGAAGTTCCATACCTGCTTCACTCCTTCATTAAATGGGGTTGCCTAGCATGAATTCATTGTAAAACCGTTACTTTCAAAAAAAAAGTAGGCACTTTTAAAACATATAGTCACTAAAAATATACTATGGATGCTTCGGTGTATCTTATCACTTGTATTTATTTTAGAAAATTCTGAATAATAAAGGCGTTTTTGTAACCTTCTCAAGAAAAGATTTTATCCCATATGTGTGGAGTTATTCATTTCAGGTTCTATAAAGGTTTCCATATAATTTTTTCCCCACTCGTCCATGCTTTCAAGAATGGGCATCAAGCTTCTCCCGTGCTCAGTCAAGGAATATTCAACTTTTGGAGGTACAACCGGATAGACTTTTCGGTGAACGATTTGATCTTCTTCTAATTCTCGCAGCTGACTTACTAACATTCGCTGAGTAATTCCCGGCATCATAGATTTTAACTCACCAAATCGCTTTGTTCCTTCTTTTCCTAGATGCCACATAATCAACATTTTCCACTTGCCTCCAATAATCGTCAACGTTAATTCCTTTTCACAGTTAAACGTTTTGCTAAAAAGTCTGCTCAATCCTTTTTCCTCCCTTTTTATGCGTAATAGTATAGTTTTAGACACTATATGAAAATAAAGTGTCTACTTATAAAGGAAAATTGTACCTGCTATACTGTAATCTGTAAAGATGGTAAAAGACTATATTCACTGCAATAGACCGTTAAAATAAAGGAGGAGATCAATTGGACAGTGTAGCTCGTTCACGTGATAATTGTCTCAAGTCTCATTCACCACAAGCGTTAGAAGTGGATTCCATGACCTTTATCTTATTTGGAGCAACAGGAGATTTGGCTAAAAGAAAAATTTTTCCTGCGTTATATAATTTATTTTTAGATGAAAAGCTTCCTTCTTCCTTTTCTATTGTTGGTACTGATAGAAACAACTGGTCTGATGATGCCTTTCAAATATATGTAGAAGAATCAGTAAAAACTTTTTCGAGGCGCTTTAGAAAAGGTGAATCCAAGATAAAAAAATTTCTTAAGACAGTTCGCTATCATAAAATGGATGTTACCAATAGTGATGGATATGACCAGTTGCTTCAGGCCATTCAAGGAGGCGAAGCAAAATTAAATATTCCTGAAAATCGTCTTTTCTATTTATCTGTGGCTCCTGAATTTATAGATGTTATTGCTTCAAATATAAATAGCGGCGGATTAGGATCTACAAAAGGCTGGAAACGTCTTATTATCGAAAAGCCTTTCGGACACGATTTACAATCTGCTCAAGTGTTAAACCAAAAGCTTACTGAAACGTTCAATGAAGAAGAGATTTATCGTATTGACCACTATCTGGGAAAACCGATGATACAAAACTTGGAAGCTTTAGCATCTGCAAACCCTATTTTACAAGCACTATGGAATCATCACTACGTTGCAAATGTTCAAATTACAGCTAGTGAAACAGTTGGTGTAGAAGAAAGAGCGCATTACTATGATCAGTCCGGTGCAATTAGGGATATGTTCCAAAATCATATGCTTCAAATGCTGATGATGACTGCCATGCAGCTGCCAAAGACGCTTAACATCGCAAAAACTCGCCAACGAAAGATAATAATTATGAAAAGCCTTCGCCCTCTACAAAAAGAGTTTATCCATTCGAACGTCATAAGAGGTCAATACGAAGCGGGAAAAATCCAAGATCGTTCAGTTATAGGATATAAAGAAGAGCCCGGCATTAATGCTTCTTCCGTTAATGACACGTTTATAGCAGCGCGGATATGGATTGATCATGAGCTCTGGAAAGGAGTTCCTTTCTATCTTCGCACGGGAAAAAGAATGAGTAAAAAATGCACGCGTATCGTCATTGAATTTAAACATCCTTTAAAGGAGGTTTATACAGCCGATGAAATCATTCCTAACCTTTTAGTTGTCGAAATCAGCCCAAATGAAGGTATTTCGCTGCAATTAAACAGCAAAAATCCTTTGAATGGCAATAAAATCGAACCTATTTTTATCAATTTCTCCACAAATCAAAAAGAAGTACCAGAAGCTTATGAACTGCTGTTATTTGATGCTCTACAGGGAGACTCCACATTTTTTGCTCATTGGGAAGAAGTTAAATTATCTTGGAAATGGGTGCAGCCTATTTTAGAAGCTTTTAACAATGAGGGCTTTCCTCTTCATTTTTACTCTGCTGGTACAATGGGACCAACAGCTTCAAAGCATTTGTTAGAAGAAGATGGGTTTAAGTGGTGGTAGTTTTATAATTACCCTAGATTATTTCTAATCTATAAAAAGAGATTGAGACATAACTAAAACAATGGAAAGATCCGAATGATACATTGTTCGGACCTTCCTTTAACTAAAACATTCGTGTTCCATCCTCTTTTTGTACATGTTTCAAATAACTTCACCTGGCTAAATCTATGTCACTTAAAAAATTAAATCTTCGTATCTTCTTTATTTAATATCAGCCATTTGATTTTTCGATCTCGCTCTTTTCTTTCTTGTTCATCAACTAAATCATATTTCTTCAGCAAATGAAACATCTCGTTTAATGTTGTTTGCGAAGGGTTTCGCACGAGAAACTCATGAAATAATGAACGAATATCTTCTGGCAGCCACTGTGACTGCGAATTAAACTTCTGATGTACATCTTCTACCGAGTGGTCTAAATTACATTTACCCATACCTTTTCCTCCCCTTTTATGTAACTGTTTTGCATTTTTTAGTCTTCTTTTCGTTTAAACGTATTTGGCATCACCACTGCCACAACTTCTCCAGTCGCAACAACGATATCATTCGCGTATACTTCTGTTTTAACTTTCCATTTCTTCGGGTGAATTTCTTCAACCGTTCCTATCGCTTTTAGTACTTCACCCTGTGGCGTTGGTTTTTTAAAATCTACGTGGAGAGAACCGGTAACAAACCGCGGCGGCTCTGCTGAATCTCCTATTTCGCAGCCATTTTTACGGTATAGAGCAAGAGATGCAGAGCCTGTTCCATGACAATCAATCAGTGATGCAAGAAGTCCGCCATATACAAATCCTGGTATAGCTGTATGTTCAGGCTTAGGTGTATAAAGGGTAATTGTTTTTTCTCCTAGCCATCCTGTCCGAAAATGATAGCCGTCTTGATTTAATCGGCCGCAGCCGTAACACCATGCAAAATCATCCGGATATTCGTCTTGAATCGCTTTTACTACTTTTTCCATGGTTCACCACTCCTTTTTTCGGAATATTTTAACACATTTTCTCTTACAATCGTTAGAACTAAACGGACTATTTTCAAGCTTACATAACTAAAAATCTTAGAAGAAAAGCCTCACTTAAAAAATAAGTGAGGCCTTATCGTTAAAATTCTTCATAGGCAGCGGGGTCTTGATTATTAAGTCTTCCATCTTCGCGGTTCAATTCTGAAAGAATATTCATCTCCGTTTCATCTAAAGAAAATGAAAAAATCGATATGTTTTCAAGCTGCCGCTTGCGAGATGACGATTTTGGGATTGAAATGGCGCCTAGCTGATAATGCCATCGCAAAATCACTTGTGAAACTGTCTTATTATGACGGTCTGCAATTTGTTTAATTGTTTCATTTTCTAAAACAGCACTCGCTCGTCCTAGTGGACTCCAAGATTCAATTTGAATGTTTTTCTCTTGATACCAATTTCGATATTGATGTTGATTAAAAAAAGGATGCAGTTCTATTTGATTGATGCTTGGTAAAATGCCGGTCTCTTTCTCCAAGCGCTCAATATGCTCGGGAAGAAAATTACAAACACCAATTGAACGAATCAAGCCCCAGCGCTTCGCATCAATCAGTGCTTGCCAAGCTTCTACATAATGATCTTGTTTAGGATTAGGCCAATGAATAAGATACAAATCGTAATAGTCTAAATTCGCCCGATATAAAGATTCTTGAATGGTAGGAATTGCTTTGTCATACGTATGGTATCGCCCTGGGAGTTTAGAGGTAACAAATAGTTCTTGTCTAGAAACCGGTGTTTTTCGGAGAGCTTGCCCCACAGTGCCTTCATTTTCGTAATTATAAGCAGTATCGATTAAACGATACCCTACATCAATCGCACTCGTTATAGCGTTGACTCCTTCATTTCCGTTAAGCTTGTATGTACCAAAACCTATAGCAGGCAAGGTTACCCCATCATTAAGGGTTATTTCAGGAATTACTTTACTCATTATTATCCACTCCTTTCGATCATGCCCTAAGGTTAGCATATATTATCCAATACTTGAATAAATTTGCATCACTCCTTTTCACAAAGGAGTGATGCTTTTAAAACAATCCAAAAAGCGATTACGGAGAAACCTCCGTTTTAAACTCGTTAACTTCGCACTTTTCTGCTTCTTTCTTGTTTTTAGTTAACGTAAAGAAAGCTACAAAACCTAAAAGCGCCGTACTAAATAAGATAGCAGCCATCGGAATCGCTGTTGTTTCGTTAATCCCTACTAAAGGAGAAACAATTGATCCTAAAGTTAATGGAAGCATACCTAACACGGCACTCGCACTCCCTGCTCTATGTCCTTGATTTTTCATTGCTAATGTCACCGAGCCTGTGATCGTCATTCCTATAGAGATCATGTAAATAAAAATGGGAATAACAATCGTAGCAAGCGGTCCTTTAAGCATAGTCATGATAAGAAGTACGCTAGTAGCACTTACAGCCGTAATCACGGCAATGCGAAGCAGGCTTCTTTCATGGATAATTCCGCTAAAGCGCCCAATAATAAAGCTTCCAGTCACAATAGCCAAGCCGTTAATACCAAACAAAATGCTAAAAACTTGCGGAGAAACATGGTATATCCCTTGATAGACAAATGGAGTGCCTGATACATAAGCAAAGCTTCCTCCATGGACCAGTCCGATAATTAGGGCATACCCAATAAAAGAACGGTCTTGTAATAAACTGCCCATTGTGCGAACAGAATGACCAATTGAACTTGGTGTTCTATTTTCAATGGGCAAAGTTTCTTTTAAACGCATTGAGATTGTTAAAACAATTAAAAGAGCTATTAAACTTAAAAACAAGAAAATAGTATGCCAGCTTGCAAAAGGAAGAAGTAAAATAGCACCTCCGGCCATTGGTGCTATCATTGGTGCAAAGGCATTGATAACCATTAACAGAGCAAAAAACTTCGTAAGTTCTCTTCCGCTAAAGACGTCTCTGACAATGGCGCGAGAAAGAACAACTCCTGCCGAAGCCGTAAACCCCTGCAAAAAGCGTGCGATAACTAAAGCCGTGATAGTAGGAGCCAGTGCACAGAGCAATGACGATAACATAAATAAAGAGATGGAGATGAGTAAAGGTCCTTTTCGTCCCTTTGCATCACTGATTGGACCAATCACGATTTGACCAACGGCAAGTCCTAGTAAACACGATGTTAAGCTAAGCTGTACAAGTGAAGCTCGCGCATCTAAATGATCAGCAATAGCAGGAAAACTTGGCAAATACATATCGATATTAAGCGGACCTAATATCGCAAGCGTGCTGAGAAGAAACGCTAATCCTAGACGTTTTTTTCCAGTTGGATTATGAAGCATAATAGCAGAGCACCTTCCTTACTTAAATATTGTATTTTCACAGATAACCTCTAGTCTATTGAAAGGCACCCCTTCTGTCTAGGACATTTGTCTAGAGATGCAGATAAAGTTCCACTGGCAAAGAAGGAGGTATGAGTAACTACAACTACATACGGTTAACATAAAAAACAGCGCTTGAAATTCCTCCAAGCGCTGTTTTTTATATACTATCTAATGCCTGCTGTAAATCTCTCATAATATCTTCCCAAGCTTCCAGCCCAACTGATAAACGAAGAAGTTCATTTGAGATGCCCATTTCTTTTCGAGCTTCTTCCGGCACAACTGCATGCGTCATCGAGGCAGGATGCTGAATAAGTGTTTCAGCATCGCCAAGACTCACCGCGATGGAAATGAGCTTAAGCTGATTCACCACTTTTACGGTTTCTTTATAACCGCCTTCCACTTCAAAAGAGAGAAGCCCCCCTCCTTTTTTCATTTGCTTTTTCATGAGAGAATAAGCAGTGCTGTTTTTATCCCCTGGATAATAAACGGCTTTTACCTTGGGATGGAGACTTAATTGTTTTGCGATATGTTCAGCATTCTCACAGTGGCGATCCATTCGAACGGCCAGTGTTTTTAAGCCTCGGAGTAACAGCCACGCATCAAATGGTGAAAGAATACCTCCAATATCTTTTTGCGTCGTTTTGCGCAGTACGGAAATAACCTCTTTGTCCCCTACTACAATTCCTGCCACAACATCTCCGTGTCCACCAATAAATTTAGTTGCGCTATGAATAACTAAGTCGCATCCAAGCTTCAGCGGCTGCTGCAAATAAGGAGTTGAAAAGGTATTGTCTACTACCACGGGAATTCCTTTTTGTTTGGCGATACAAGTAACTAACTCTAAATCTACTAAAGTCATAGTCGGGTTAATCGGTGTTTCAATATAAATACATGCTGTATCTTCTTTGATAGCAGCAAGAATTTCTTCCTCAGTTTCCAAGTTGGAAAAAGAATGATGGATTTGATATTTTTCCTCAAGCATTTCCAGTAAACCAAACGTGCATCCATACACTCCTTTAGAACATAAAATATGATCGCCTGCTTTTGTAAGTCCAATCAATACAGCCGATACTGCAGCCATTCCTGATCCAAATGCCAAAGCGGCTTCGCCTTCTTCAAGCTGTGCCATACGCTCTTCTAAAATGGTGACCGTTGGATTAGATAACCGAGAATATACATAACCATTTTCTTCTCCGCTAAATCGGTTTGCACCTTGTTCTAGAGATGAAAATGTAAATGTAGACGTTTGATAAATAGGTGGAGCTAAACTATCAAAATGATGTTTTGATTCGTACCCTGCGTGAATGGCTTTTGTTTCAAACTGATATTTCTTTTTTTCGTTCATACGGCTTCCCCCTTATGCAAACAAGCGCTGTGTCATTTTTAAAAATGTAAGCGTTTTCTTTTATTATATTTCTCTTTTCTTTTTTCGTTCCCTGCCTATCTATGTAGATAATTCCACCGTAGAGAAGGAAGCGACATGCACACTGCACCTCGCTTTACTTCATCATTTGTTTAATTAGTATTGAATTACGCTTTTTAAATACTTCATTATGAGAAGAAACCATAGCTGTCTTAGCAGCAGAGGGGTGAACGAATTGTTTTGCTTTGTTTACGGCATTAGCAGCATCTTGAAAAGCGCCGGTAATCAAATGGACTTTTCCTTCGTGCATGAGAATATCTCCAGCTGCATATACACCTTCTACAGACGTTTCGCTTGCTGCATTACCTGCAACGTAATAGTCATCAATGGTTTTGATATGTAGTTCGCTGTTTTTTAACAGCTCTGTATCTCTTTTATAACCGTGATTAATGATAACTTCGTCAATCGATAAATAAGAAACCTCACCGGTTTGATGATTAGTCAGCTCAACTTTTTCAATAAATTCATGCGTCGCATCAGCCACTAATTTTGTAATAGATGTGTTAAGCAGACACCGAGCCGAACTGTTTATTAATTGTCTTACTTGTGCTTCATGACCGTTTAGTTCACTGTTTCGGTACGTAATATATACCTTTTTAGCAACGGGCTCTAGCTCATTTGCCCAATCAATGGCTGAATTGCCTCCCCCGGAAACAATCACCGTTTTATTTTTAAAATGCTGCAGAGATTTAACCGTATAGTTTAAGTTTGATATTTCAAATCGTTCTGCTCCTTCAATTTTGAGCTTTTGCGGATTTAAAATACCTCCTCCAACAGCAAGGATAATGGTTTTAGAGTAATGATGTTCACCTGAAGAACCCGTCAGCTGGAAAATACCATCTTTCAAGCGAGAAATGGATTCAATCTTCTCATCTAAAACAACAGTCGGATCAAACGTCAGTCCTTGTTCCACAAGCTGTTCAATAAGCTTCGCACCGGAAATAGGCGTTTGGCCCCCTACATCCCAAATCATTTTTTCAGGATAAACGTGAAGTTTTCCGCCTAGTTTTGGCTGATATTCAATCAGCTTTGTTTTCATTTCCCTTAGCCCGCTATAAAAGGCAGAATAAAGGCCAGCCGGTCCCCCGCCTATAATTGTCACATCAAAAAGTTCATTGTGTATCATGCACGTTCACTCCTCGCAATCAATTGTCATTGATTATCATTCTCATTTAAATATACATCTTCTTCAACGTTTTGACAATAAAAATAACTATTGACATCCGGAAACGTTCGAATTATAGTATGTAAAGTAAACGATACTGATAATCATTATCAAGTATTTGTTGTATTAAATGTAAACGGAGGGTCAGATATGGTTCGCCTATATACAGAGAAATTACATATTAGTTATGGTGAACGTCTAATAGTAAAGAATTTAAGCGTTAACATTCCAGACAAAAAGATTACTACAATTATTGGTTCAAACGGATGCGGCAAATCAACGCTTTTGAAAGCCATTACCCGCATTATTTCTCATCAATCCGGTTCCGTTATTTTAGACGGCGAAAACATTTCAACAGAACATACAAAAGCACTCGCTAAAAAAATGGCTATTCTCCCTCAAACCCCTGAAAGTGCTAAAGGCTTAACGGTGGGAGAACTTGTATCTTATGGGCGATTTCCCTATCAAAAGGGGTTTGGGCGTCTATCAAAAGAAGATTATCAAACGATTGACTGGGCGCTTGAAGTAACCGGAACAAAAGATTACAAGTTTCGTCCTGTAGATTCTCTTTCAGGCGGTCAGCGCCAGCGAGTGTGGATTGCGATGGCTTTAGCTCAAGAAACCGATATTATATTTCTTGATGAGCCGACTACCTACTTGGATATGGCTCATCAGTTAGAAGTGCTTGAGCTGCTTCAAAAATTAAACAAAGAGCAGGGACGTACAGTTGTAATGGTGCTTCATGATCTAAATCAAGCCGCTCGCTTTGCGGATTATATTATCGCTTTAAAAAATGGTGAAATTGTCAAAGCCGGAAAATGTGAAGAAGTCATTACGCAGGACGTTCTAAAAAAAGTGTTTCATATCGACGCTGAAATTGGACGAGATCCGAGAACAAATAAACCAATGTGCATCACGTATAACTTATTAAGAGGAGATAACTAAATGAAAAAATTATTGCTTCCATTCATGCTTATATTCGTACTACTTATTAGTGCCTGCAGCAGCGGTTCAACTGAAAGCAAAAATGATTCTAGCAAAAACAGCGAATCCAAGACGATCACATATCAATCTGAAGACGGCCCTGTAAAAGTTCCGGCTAATCCGAAACGTGTTGTTGTGTTAGGTTCCTATGCAGGTAACGTACTTTCTTTAGGTGTTAACATTGTCGGAGTAGACTCATGGTCTAAAATGAATCCCCGCTTTGAAAAGAAATTAAAAGGCGTGGAAGAAGTATCAGACGAAAATTTAGAAAAGATCATTGAATTAAAGCCTGACTTAATTATTGGCTTATCTACTACAAAAAATATTGATAAATTGAAAAAAATTGCCCCTACTGTCACGTATACATACGATAAAGTAGATTACCTTACTCAGCATGTAGAAATTGGAAAGCTATTAAATAAAGAAAAAGAAGCACAATCATGGGTAGACGACTTTAAAAAGCGTGCGGCAAAAGCTGGTTCTGATATCAAAGCTAAAATTGGCGAAAATAGCACGGTTTCAGTTATTGAGAACTTTGACAAGCAGCTTTATGTGTTTGGGGATAACTGGGGACGCGGAACGGAGATTCTTTATCAAGAAATGAAATTAAAAATGCCAGAGAAAGTAAAGAAAATGGCTTTGAAAGATGGATACTATGCGATTTCGCCAGAAGTTCTTCCTGAATATGCCGGAGATTATTTAATCTTTAGCAAAAACCAAGATGGAGATACATCATTTGAGAAAACAGATACGTACAAAAATATTCCTGCTGTAAAGAATAATCACGTATTTGAAGCAAATGCAAAAGAATTTTATTTTAATGATCCAATCACATTAGATTATCAACTAGATTTCTTTACTCAAAAATTTCTTGGCAAGTAATTCATTCAAGAGGAATTCTTTTTAGAATTCCTCTTACTTTGTTTTACTAAATTTATTCTTACATGAAAAGATGGGTGTGTTATGAAAAAAGACAATCAGCGTTTCATTCCTTTTTTATACAAATTAATAGGTATGCTGCTCGTATTCATCATAATGTTTGTTTCTTCAATGGTTTTTGGCGCTGCTGACATATCGATAAAAGATGTATGGCTAGCACTTTCATCAAGCAGTGTAAACGAACAGATTTCGATCATCAGAGATATTCGTTTACCTCGTGAAATCGCCGCTGTTTTTGTGGGGGCTGCTTTATCAGTATCAGGGGCTATTATGCAAGGTATGACAAGAAACCCACTTGCAGATCCAGGACTTTTAGGGTTAACGTCTGGCGCAAATGCGGCTTTAGCTGTAACAATTGCCTTGATCCCTGCTATAAATTATTTGGGTATTACGATTGCTTGCTTTATAGGAGCCGGGGTTGGCGCAATCCTAGTGTTTGGGATTGCTGCTCTAAAAAGAGGAGGATTTTCTCCGCTTCGAATTGTACTAGCGGGAGCTGCCGTTTCAGCATTTCTTTATGCCATTGGAGAAGGCGTTGGTATTTATTTCAAAATTTCAAAAGATATATCGATGTGGACTGCTGGGGGAATGGTAGGCACTTCTTGGGAACAGCTTCAAATCATTGTTCCTTTTATTCTCGGAGGTATATTCATTGCCCTTTTGCTTTCTCGGCAGCTTACGATTCTGAGTTTAAATGAAGAAGTGGCTGTAGGATTGGGCCAGCAAACGACAAAAGTCAAAACCATTTTATTTGTCATCATGATTCTTCTTGCGGGTGCTTCTGTTGCGCTAGTGGGAAACATGGTGTTTATCGGCTTGATGATTCCTCATATTGTACGAGGAATTGTAGGAACTGACTATCGTTTTATTATCCCTATGTCCGCTATCACTGGCGCAGCGTTTATGCTGCTCGCTGATACATTGGCTCGAACGGTCAGTGCTCCTTATGAAACACCGATAGCAGCAGTTGTATCGATGATTGGTTTACCTTTCTTTTTAGTCATTGTTCGTAAAGGAGGAAAAGCATTCTCATGATTCACCCAGCGCTTATTAGAAAACAACGAATAATTATGATGCTGCTCACTGTTTTGATTCTTGGAACGGTTGTGATAGGAATGGGACTCGGTGATGCACCCCTTCCTTACAATAAAGTGTTTCCTACTCTTTTTGGCAAAGGGAATTTTACAGATGAGTTCGTCCTTTTTTCAATTCGACTTCCGCGGATTATCATTACGCTTCTAGCAGGAATGGCTCTAGCTTTATCAGGAGCTATCTTACAAGGTGTTACGCGCAATGATTTAGCGGAACCTGGGATTATAGGAATTAATTCAGGAGCAGGAGCCGCAATTGCTGTGTTCTTTTTATTTTCCCCAATTGAAGCAGGCTCTTTCGTTTATGCCCTTCCGCTGGTAGGCTTTATCGGCGCCTTGTTGACAGCTGGTCTTATCTATCTTTGTGCATATAGTAAAAGCCAAGGACTGCAGCCTGTAAAGTTGATTTTAACAGGCGTAGGTTTTTCAATGGCTCTTTCTGGAATGATGGTGGTGATTATGTCATCAGCTGATCGGGTTAAAGTTGATTTTATTGCTAAATGGATTGCAGGGAGCATCTGGGGGACAGACTGGCCTTTTATATGGGCTCTTCTACCTTGGCTTCTTGTCTTGATTCCTTTTATATTGTACAAAGCAAACTCATTAAACATTTTTAATTTAAATGAAGCTGCAGCTATTGGAGTCGGAATTTCTCTGGAGAAAGAACGTGTAACATTGCTTTTAGCCGCGGTGGCATTAGCGGCAGCCGCGGTTTCAGTGACGGGCGGCGTGGCTTTTATTGGACTTCTTGCTCCTCATATTGCTAAAGGCTTAGTAGGACCGAGAAGTCAGCTTTTTATTCCCGTTGCTATTCTACTTGGCGGTTGGCTTTTGCTGATTGCAGATACGATAGGACATAACATTGCCAATCCTAACGGTATACCGGCAGGAATTATTGCCGCCGTAATCGGTGCTCCTTATTTTGTTTATTTGCTTTTGAAAAAATAATAAGCAGACGCGCTTTTTCAGAAAGCGCGTCTAGTTATTATTTTTTTTGTCTTTCATCTGCAGCGTTCGCTCTAGCCTGTGCTTCTAAATCGTCTTGGTCTGCTAATTCACGCGAAAACTCTTCGTCCACTCCATCTGCTTTAGATGCAGGATAATCTGCTACCTTTTTTAATTGTTTCTTCAACTCTTTTTCATTCATAATGAACACTCCTTTATTCTAGACTGTTATTAGTATGCGTTTGTCGTTTCTGCACTATGTGGAGAAAGAAGGAATTTTACCAATAAGACCGAAAGCATACGTAATAAGAAAAAGAAAGGACGTTTTATATGATCATCATTATTACGCTCTCTATTATCATTGTATTTGTTATTTTACTGCTGTGCGTAGTTACCACCTCAAAAGCTTATGACTATAAACATACCGTAGATCCGCTTACAAAAAAACAACACGAAAAAAAGTAGGTGCGCTCGTTTCACACCTACTTTTTTTATTAGCCCTGCAGTGATTTTAAATCATGATCGTTCAATTGAAATGCTTGCTTAATTTTGTCTTCTAAGTTTTTTGTTACTCTTCTCTTCCCAACTTCAACCAGGGCGATTAAAGAAAAACTGCAGTTCACTGCTTGAGCGAAGTTTCGCTGATTCATATTGTAGTTTTTTCGAATGTTTTTTACCATCTCTTTATCCATTTACACTCACTCCGCATAACTCAATATACTTTTTTTATTCCTCTTCAAGTCACATGTTCATCTAGCTGCCGACAGAGCGTAAGAAATTGCTGCTGCTCTTCTTCTTTATAGCATGCAAACAGTTTTTCAACCCTTTGCTGCATGTCTTTCTCAGCCGCTTGAATCACTTGTTTTCCCTTGTTTGTAAGCTCAACCATAACTTTACGCCGATCTTCTTTTGAATGGTAGCGCTCCACAAGATTCAGTTCATACAAACGTGTAATTGATGCTGTGATAACGCTTGGGCTCGCCTTCATTTCGTCTGCCACTTTGGTCACAGGCATTGTATGTGCACGTTCAACAATCAGTAAAATATGATATTGAAAAGGGGTAATTCTGTAATGCTGTAAAAGGCTTTTTACATTTGTCATTACTTTTTTGTTTAAAGATATTGAAATTCTTTGAATTTCTTCACCAAATATCAATGGATCCATCCACCTCACCGCCCCTTTCTCTCCAACATGTTTTATGATGAACTTTTGATTCTATAGCACTTTATGAATTTATACTTTTTGGAGCTGGAAGCATACGAATATCTTCCTCTTGAGCTTTTGATTTCTTTTCTTCGACTACTTTATCTTTACGTACGTCACGAAGGAAGAAACTTAAAATTAAACCGATAACAGAAATCGCTGTTGCCCAATAAAAAGCATCGTTAATACCTTGAATCGTACCTTGCTGCGTCATTTTTCCAGATAAAATCGTCAGCGCTTGCTGCTGAGCTTGATCTTGTGATAAATGCAAGGTAGCAGCTACTTTTTGTACAAATAAATGAAAGCTATTCATAAAGAATGGATCAGACGTATTCATGGAACTGCTGATTTCATTTACATGATACGTTGTACGGTTTGTAAAAATGGTCGTCATTAAACTAATACCAATTGAACCACTTACTTGACGAAGCGTATTAGACATTGACGTTCCGTGACTGCTTAGTCTCTGCGGAAGCTGATTCAAACCGGCTGTCATAATTGGCATCATTAAAAGTGACATACCAAACGAGCGGATAATATAAATCGCTAAAATATGATTAAACGGTGTATCCATCGTCAGCTTCGTAAATTCAAACGTTGAAATAGATGTAATAAACATACCAACGATTGCTAGCGGGCGAGGTCCCACTTTATCAAACAATGTACCTGAAATCGGCGACATAACCAGCATAACAAGTGCGCCAGGAAGCAACAGCAGTCCTGAATCAAAAGCAGAATATCCGCGGATATTTTGCAAGTAAATTGGAAGCAAGAACATACCTGCGTACATACTGATTGTAATCGCAATACTAATAATATTTGATAGTGAAAAAATATTATATTTAAACACGCGCATATCCAATAGCGGCTTTTCAGATTTAATTTGTTGAAGAACAAATATAATTAAAAGAACTGCCCCACCAATGATTGTAGAAAGAACAACTGAATCCGTCCAGCCGTCATTTCCAGCTTCACTAAATCCGTAAAGCAATAATCCCATACCTGCAAGTGATGTCACAACTGAAGGCATGTGAACTTTTACATCCTTTGGAGGCTGAATGTCTTTTAATTGAAAGAAAGCAATAATTAATACAATCGCACCTAATGGCACCATGCCGTTAAAAAGGATGTGCCAATCATAGTTTTGAATAACCCATCCAGATAATGTTGGACCAATAGCCGGTGCGAACATCATGGCTAATCCAAAAATACCCATCCCTTTTCCTCGCATGTGAGGAGGGAAAATAAACACAATAATGGTCATAACAAGAGGCGATAAGACACCTCCGCCAATAGCTTGAATTAAACGGCCGGTAAGCATAATCGAAAATGTAGGTGCAATTCCGCAAATCAATGACCCTACTGTAAAACAAACCATTGCAAATAAGAACAAGCGACGCACACCAAATCGTTCAATTAAAAAAGCTGAAAGCGGAATTAACGCCCCGTTCACAAGCATATATCCAGTTAACAACCACTGAGCTGTATTTGCGGTTACGCCAAACTCAGTAATTAAATGCGGGATGGCTACGTTTAGTAACGTTTGATTTAATATTGCAAGAAACAAACCAAGCATTAAAACAATCAATAGCGGAATATGCTTTTTGATGGATCCATCACTTGTGTTTTCTATACTGGCTGTCATCATATTTCCTCCCTTCTTGAACTGTTGTAGTAAGAATTAGTCTTTTGAAATTTTTACTTCAGCGTTCATTCCTGGTAGCACATGCTCTGAATAATTAGAAATAGAGATTTTTACAGGAACCGTTTGAGATACTTTTGTGTAGTTTCCATCTGAGCTTGAGTTCGATGTTAAAGATGAAAGTGAATTAGTTGCATATCCCACTTCTTCAACTTTACCGTCAATTTTTGTACTACTGTCTCCATCTACTGTTACATCTACATCGTCGCCCTCTTTAATATCCTTAAGCTGATCCTCTTTGATATTCGCTACGATAAATAGATCTTTCATATCTACTTCGGTTGCAATTTGCTGTCCAGCTTGAACCATTTGATTTTCTTTTACATTTGTTTGAATAATTTTTCCATCTGCTGGTACTGTAGCAGCTACAGAGCCTTTTTCAGCTTGAATCTTAGCAATTTCAGCATCTTTTGATACATCATTTCCTTCTTCCACTGTCCAGCTTGCTACCTTACCTGCTGCAGGTGCAACTACGTTGTATACATCTCCAGATACTTTAGCGTTATCCGTTGTAATATAGTTGGATTTTTGAACGTAATAATATCCTCCTCCAATTAATAAAGCTAAAATAACGATGATTCCAATAAAATTTGTTACCATTAAGCGACTTCTAGACATTCATTACTCCTCCTTAATACTTCACTAATAAAATTACTTTTTGATATAGCTTTTTCATAAAGATATTATCTCCATCTATTAGGAGATATGTTTCTTTATAATCATCATTTGGTTAACTACCTAAATAACTTTATCATAAAGATATTTTTTCGTAAAGATATTAATTTAAAAATAATAATGGGGGTTAAAGATAATCGTTTCCATCCTTTACAATTGTTTCATTTTATTTTAGAGTTAGTTTATATATGTCCGTAGTGTACAAGGAGATGGAAGCTAGCATGGATAACAATGTAGAATCAAAAATTGAACACCTTTATCAAATTAACACATCTTTTTTTCAATATATGCGACATTTAGTCGAAGAAACATTAAAAACGCAGCCTTATCACTTAACACCCACTAAATTTTATATCTTAAACTACATTGCCAGCGGTACAAAGTATATGGTGGCAGATATTTCAAATAAACTTCACTTAACCTCGGGCGCTACAACTAGCTTATTAAATCAATTGGAAGAAGAATCTCTCATTCAGCGCGTGCGAGACGAAAAAGACCGGAGAGTCGTGTGGGTTTCATTGACCGATGAATCCAAACAGCTTGTTTCAATGATTACAGAGAAGCGAAATGTATTTTTAAAAGATATGCTAGCAGCTCTAACTGTAGAAGAACAAGAAGAATATTTTCGCTTGTTAAATAAAATGGATGCCCTTTTGAGCGATAAATATGGATTTTCTTATTAGGATACCTAAAGGAGCTCCGTTTCTATTCGAAACGGAGCTCCTTTTTTATTTTAGAGAGCCGAATTCATTAATGTAGCTGCTTTGTCAGGAAAATCGATAAAAGGATTTCGGTTGCCTTGCAATTCAAAAATTGCTGCATTGCGATGTTTTTCATAAAGTGAAACGGTAAATTCTTCATGCCATTTTAGTAAAAGAGGAAGATCTACTCGTGAAGAGTCAATTTTATTATGATAGCGAATTAAAAAATAAAGCGTAGCTCGAGCGACAATTCCTTTTCCATATTCGGGTTCAAACTTACCTTTTTCTGATTTGCCGCACCCTTCTTTCACATCTGATTGCTTAACTTCCGGTGTATAATCCGGGAAGTCAATATAAGAGGAATTACCTCTTCGGCTGTTACAAGAAGGTTCACACGCAAACAAATGATGCAAATCGCCTCTCATAGGCTCTTGTTTTCCAAACCAAGATTGCGGGACAACGTGCTCACAGTTTAGCAGTATATCATTGCTTGAAACAGATGAGTGACTAAGCGACTGAAGTGCATCAATATCTTGCTGTATCGCTTCTAACGGATCCATACCTTTCCCTGAATACAGACTCTTCAGCTCTCCATTCTCCTGTAGATCCACCCATGGATATACATATTTATGCGGCGAATAACTCAGCAAATGCTGATGCGTTTCCGTTAACAAAGCTTGCATGGCTTCTCTTTCAAAGAGAGTACCTCGATAATAAAGATTTTTACTCTCTTCATCCGTCTTTTCATCATAATAGCTTCGTTTGTTTACGTATTCGTGATAAAGGGCTTTTGCCTGCTGTTTTTCCACCATTAATATATCTAAACTGCTTTTCATCCCATCACCTCTGAAGTCATTTGACGTTGAATTTCACGCAATAGCTTTTCAACAATGGTCAAGTGCACAAACCCGTTTCCTACTTCTCTTGGTGATTCATTTAATGGAAGTGTTCTTCTGATTAACTGTGCGTAAAGCTCTGGTTCTGTAAGTTCTCTTCCAAACGTTTCATTTGAAAGAACTTTTATCAATGCCAAAGCTCCCGCCACGTGAGGCGTGGCCATAGAAGTTCCGCTCAGTGCGGCATACTTTCCATTCAAGTAGGTTGATATGATCTTCTCCCCCGGAGCCACTACGTCCACTTCATTGTTTGAGTTGGAAAATATCGAAGAACGTTTCTTTAGATCAACCGCTCCTACGCTAATCACTTCATTATATGAGCCTGGGTATGCAAACTCATCTGTGGAGCTTTCTCCATCTCCTTCATTTCCCGCTGCGCAGACAACTAAAATATTCTGATCAACAGCATCCTGAATCGCTTCATGCAGTTCAGGTACATCGGCCGGACCTCCAAGTGACATTGAAATGATATCTACTTTTTGCTGGATGGCGTAGGTAATACCTTGAATAATCCATTCATATTGACCTGAACCATTCCCATCAAGTACTTTCAGAATAAGTAAATTCACCTCAGGAGCCACTCCTACAACGCCCGCTCCATTATGAGCTGCTGCAATTGTGCCTGCTACGTGAGTACCGTGACCATTATAGTCTTGATAAACATCAGGATTTTGCTGATCATCGTGCGTAAAATTTCTTCCTCCAATAATTCGCTCCTGCAAATCTGGGTGTGTAACCTCACAGCCAGTATCCAAAACCGCTACGGTTATTCCCTGTCCTTTTGTTTGCTTCCATACTTCCTCTGCTCCAATTAGAGCCACTCCTTGTGGGACTTCATTAAATTGACTTAATTGTTCAACTACTTGAAATGGGATAATGCGCACTTTGTTCTTCATTTAGATTCCCCCTGCAGGATTAAATGGAAGCTAGTTCATGGTGGGATCACTTTTAATCGCTTATTTTTGGAGTTCACTCATCGAGGTTTGTTGCTTCTAAACCTATTATAACACAAAAACAGAACACACGTTTGTGTTTTTGTGATTTTTTTTAAAAAAATAAACAAAAAGCAGAAGCGAAATTTCCGCCTCTGCTTTCTTTTATTGTTGGTCTTTAGAAGAATCAGGCACGGCACATTGACCATCTGCACAAAAGGCATCATCTGCGCCTTCTGGAGACAAACTCTTCAAAGCGGGAGTCGGATTTTCTTCTTCCCATACTTGTTGGAGAGCTCCTACAAATGTTTCGACTGGCTGTGCACCTGAAATCGCATATTTTTGATTAATAACAAAATACGGAACGCCGCTAATGCCATATTGCTGAGCCGTTGCTTCATCACTGCGCACTTCATTTGCATATGCGTTTTTATCTGCAAGAATTTGACGTGCTTCTTCTCGATCAAGACCTGCATCTTCAGCAAGAGCAATCAGCGTCGCTTCTTCACCTAGATGTTTTGATTCAGTAAAATATGCATATAAGAGTTTTTCTGTAATAGCTGCTTCTTTTCCTTGAGCTTTTGCAAATTTTGCTAAACGATGAGCGTCAAACGTATTAGTTGGCTTCATATCGTCAAAATTAAAGGATAATCCCACACCAGCTGCCTGCTGTCCGATCCCTTCATTTGCTTGCTTCGCTTGTTCAATGGTCATTCCATATTTAGCAGCAAGAGCTTCATTAATCGTTTTACCAGTATTAACTGAAGCATTTGGATCTAGCTCAAAGCTTTTAAATTCAACCTGCACGTCATCTTTGTGTGCAAACTGCTGAAGCGCTTG
The DNA here is from genome assembly GCF_050846875.1 of Priestia sp. TRN 1309. Classification (NCBI taxonomy): domain Bacteria; kingdom Bacillati; phylum Bacillota; class Bacilli; order Caryophanales; family Bacillaceae; genus Priestia; species Priestia sp. TRN 1309. The sequence continues at coordinate 557,599 of NZ_JBOZGM010000004.1, forward strand.
CTCTAATCGACGCTTTCCAATATAACAAAAAGGACAGACAAAATCTGACCAAACTTCTATTTTCATCGTGACACCTCTTCAATTCAAGATAATTCTTATCGTAGCATACCTTTGAATAATTTCCATCATAACTTGCTCAAACAAAGCAAAAAACACGGTGTTGATTTACATACTAAGTGTATTGAATCAGCACCGTGTTTTTATCTCACTTATTTTAAATTCATTGCTTTTAAAAGATCATCATGTAAATACGTATTTTCATATTAGCTAATCAATACTTGGTGGAACTTCAAGCCAGCCTTTTTTAATCATAATTTCCGTCGCTTCGCTTGCATATTGAAACGCATCTTCTCCTATCAGCATCATTTTAGCCACAATATCTCTTCGAAAACTAAATGCTGCTCCAAATGCCTGACTTCCAATACTAAAATTACTTAGTAAAATATCGCATGTCAGCATCAAACGATCAGAAAAAGCAGGCGTTTCAGAAGTCGTGATGCTTCCTGTTGAGGCAACAGAAGGTGAAATATCGTCTTGTATAATTATTTCTTCTAGACGCGTAATAATCTTTTTACTGAGCTCTTTTCCTTTCAAAAAATGCTTTTTGACTTCGGTATCTTTAGCCGTTTGAGAAAAAGCCTTCATTAACTTCATCCCCACAATGTTTGTTTCGACCCCATGATAAAGCTGAGCTAGCTCCATCGTATTTAATACTCTTTTATCCGCAAATACATTTAAGCCGCTCAAATATTTTCTGTCAGAAACAAACTCAACAGTGGTTGGCATCGGAATATAGGGTGGACGTGATAAAATCCCTTTTTTCAGTAAATACTGCGTACAGGAATCATAACAATGTTGCGTAATCTTTGTTAAATCTTGATAAAATTTCACCACATCTTCTCTGTAGGCCTTACCTAAACTTAATGTATACATCCCCATACTAATTTCTTTAATAACACGAAGAAACATAATATCAAATCCATTAGTAAATAGTTTTGGAGCCTGTATGTTTACGTCTTGAGATGAAAGCCCGGTTGGCACTACGGCTCCTTCTTTTTCAAATATTGTTTTTATCTTTCGTATGTATATAATAAGCTGCTCACGCAAATCTGTCATAATTGTTTTAGCATCTTCATCGTCTGCATGTTCAATCATATAATCCAACAAGCAAATGATTAACGTTTTCTGCTGATATGTCATCCACAGCGTTCCAATTTCACTTGAGGTAATACTAGGTTTGTCAGGCACTGTTACTTTCCTCCGCTTCTTGAGCTTTGTTGAGTGCTTTTATCGCTCAAAAGAGAACATACTCATTGTACGTTTACTTACCATTATGCTATCCAACATTCTTTTTTTTATTTAACCCGCTGATCTATAGTTTTTGAGCAACAAAAAAACAGCTCCGCACTTACAGAACTGTTTTTTATCTTAAGCACGAAACGAGTACTCAACACCTGTTAAGTCCTCAGATACGCTCCATAGTTTTTCCGCTACGTCCGGTTTAAATAAAACATCTCCCATCATATCTTTTACAGGATATCCTTTTTTAGCATCTTTTCCGTCTGGCCCAATATATGTACCGCCTTCTATTGATTCAGTGGCTGCATAAAGAGTAGGCAGCGCGCCCATTTCTGCAGATTGACTAAATAGCTTGACTAAAAATTTCAACAAGCCGTTTGGTTCTTTTCCTGAACCGCGTGATAATAGGTTTGTATTTGAAATACCCGGATGTACAGCGGCACTAATTGTCGTTGATCCGGCTGCTTCTAAGCGAATTTGCAATTCTTTGGCAAACAATAGGTTGGCGAGTTTGCTTTGTCTATAGAACTTCATTGGACTGTAGCCTTTTTCTCCGTCGAGATTATCAAAATAGATTTCTCCAGAATTAGCGGCTATACTGCTTACCGTTACGACACGTGAATGTGGAGTGGCCGTTAGTAAAGGAAGCAGCAAGCCCGTAAGTGCAAAATGTCCTAAATGATTACAGCCAAACTGCAGTTCAAATCCGTCTTTCGTTTTGCTGTGAGGCGGCACCATCACGCCTGCATTATTAATGAGAAGATCCAAAGACGAGTATTGTTGAAGAAATTGATTGGCAAAATGCCGAATAGAGCTCAAGTCACTAAGATCTAATGACATAATAGTCACTTTAGGATTTCCGTTATCCGCTTTAATTCTTTTCTTAGCTTCTTTCCCTTTTGCTTCATTACGCACAGCAAGAATGATTTCTGCTCCGCGAGCTGCTAGAGCCTTTGCAGCTTCAAACCCAATACCGCTGTTTCCTCCCGTTATAAGGGCAGTTTTCCCCGTTAGATCAGGCATTCGTTCAGCTGTCCATTTTGTTTTCATATAAAGTTCTCCCTTTCAGCTATAGCTGCTTTTCTAGAATTTACGCGTCTCGGTCACATACGTTTTTAGAAATTAAAGTATGTATAAATTATAATGTTTTCAAAACAAAAGGGACAAGCTTTTTAAAAGCTTGTCCTTTTTATATGTTTATGTGGTTCGCGGCGAATCGTAGCGCCCAAACCAGTCGTACCTGTTTGTGGATATCCATTTGTATAGCGGACTAAACGCTTTTTTCATTAATGGTAAATGCAGAAGCACGCCGATTGGACATGTAAGAGGCAAAACAGCTAAAAGCCGTCTGACCGTTTCAAATCCTGCTAATACTTCCCCTTTTTTGGTGACCATATGAATTTGATCATATAAGTCTCTTCCTTCTTCTTTTAAGTAGCTATACTCCGTTCGCTCAATGTATTGAACTGGAATCCACTGGATTTGGTTCGTCCAGTCCAGCGCTTTAATTATTTTTTTTACGTTGTAACATAAAGGACATTCCGCATCAAAAAATACTTTGTGCTTCATTGTTTCCACCTTTCTTCCCTTATTTCTTTTTCCTTAGTTTATAAATACCCTTTTCTCATTTTTAATAACCATCATTAAGAGGTACTTCTTGTGCAGCCTGGCTTTAAAGCGAACATTTTTTGTGGAGTTTCTTTTGTGAAGCGCGAAAGAAGATAGGATTTTTTTATAAAATATCACTTTTTTGGTTTAAAGCGCTAAAAACATGTTAGAATAGATTTCATATTGATTTGAAGCACTAGATGCACGCATTTAGTCGCATACTAAAAAGAACTGAATAAATCCAATGATAAAAGGTAAAGGTAATGTCTTCATAAACTTATCATGGAAGTAGGTTTATAAATAACGATGAAAAAAGGAGGGCTGGGTGATTGCTTTTATCCATTTCATATAAGCTTTTTTACGTAAGGATGTGTAAACGATGAAAAATAAGTACATGCTGTCAGCTTCAGGTATGTATATTAACTATTTTCTACTTGGCATGGTCAATATCATGCTTGCATCAAATATGTCATTTTTGACAAAACAATTAAATACCGACGGTGCTGGAATCAGCTATATCATTTCTGCTATCGGAATTGGAAAATTGCTTTCATATTCTCTATCAGGCATCTTGTCTGATAAAGTCGGACGAAAACCTTTGATTATTGTTTCGTCTCTGACGATGGCTATTTTCTTAATTGGCATTCCATTATCGCCAAATTATCAAACAGCCTTTATCTTTGCCATTATTGCTGGTATTGCAAACTCTGCTATGGACGCTGGAACATACCCTGCTTTGATTGAAGTTTTTCCTAAATCTTCAGGTTCAGCCAGTGTTCTTGTAAAAGCATTTATATCAGCTGGAGCAGCGCTTCTGCCGTTTATGATTGCCTTTTTTGCGGATCGTGATTTGTTTTATGGGTATGCTTTTTTCCTTCCCGCTCTTATTTATTTACTAAATATGATCTTTATGTTCAAACTGCCTTTTCCCAATCATAAACGCGAACAGAATACAGTTCAACAGCAAAGTAGAGAAGAGAATAAATTTATCTCTCCTCCTAACATGAAACAAGAAGGAATCGCTCTTATTGTGATTGGATTTACTTCTACAGCTCTGTTTACAGTGGCTCAAATTTGGCTTCCTACTTATGGTCAACAAGTATTAGGTATGGCTGAAAGCAGCTCGGTTCGCCTTTTAAGCTACTACAGCATCGGAGCTTTAATCTCTGTCTTAGTATTAGCCGTATTATTAAGCAAAGTGCTTCGTCCTGTAACGGTTATTCTCGTTTACCCGATGATTACCCTTATCGCTGTACTTACGCTTCTATTTGTTAAAGTACCTGCTATTGCAATTGCAGCTGCTTTTTTCATGGGATTTTCTACGGCTGGGGTCTTTCAATTAGCGATTACCGTTATGACCGAGCTTTTCTGGAACAAAAAAGGAACGGTTACAGGAATTGTAGCGACCGCTGCTGGATTAGCTGCAATTTTATTGCCTTTAGCAACAGGGCTCATGTCTAAAACGGGACATATTTCAATTATCTTTATCTTTGATGCGATGCTTTCAGTAGTAGGTATGGCGGCGGCGGCTTTTGTTAATTACCGCTACCGCAAAATTTTAAATAAAAAGCCCCGCGAACAAATTCAAGAAACAGCCTCATAAAAAAGAGGCTGGGGCAAAAGTATTTTAGAGAAAGTAAAAAAAACGAACCATTAATGAATGGTTCGTTTTTTGTTATGGTGAACGTATGTGTCATTTCTTTAGGTCCTTCTAGCAGTTGATTGGAGGGCAAGGCGAAGACTCCTGCGGGGAAAGTGGAACAGATGAGACCCCGCAAGGAGGCTCATCGGCCACCCGCGGAAAGCGAAGACTTGCATGAAAATCAACTGCGGTGTCACAAGCAGTGCAGCTCATGCATACTATTTGTTTGTCTTTAGATTAGATTAATTTGGTAATATCTCAACCTCTTCTTAACTTTTCAGCTCACTTCCTCAGCTGATTTTTGCTTCATCAATAGAAACATTACACCTGAAATAACCGCAAAAACAGCTAAAATGTAAAAAGTAGAAGGCAACGGAATCACACTAACTAGTGACCCCATAGCTAAGCTGCTGACAACTGCTGAAGTTTGTATAGCTGTCATATATGCCGTCGTGGCTAGTCCAATTTGACGCGGGGCCAGTGACTGAGCATACACCATGCCAACTCCCATTGTAGCGGATAGAATGAAAGCATAAAATACTTGAAGCGCAATCAATCCACTCAGCGGTAAATGAAGGCTTGTTAAAACAAAATAAAGCACTTGGCAAGCTATGCCGATAACAAAGAAGCGTTTGACTCCGATTTTATCAGAAAAATAGCCTCCTAACGGCATAAATATTAGTTCAAAAACAGACGTAACGGTAAAAAGAATTCCTACAATCGAAACGGATTGCTTTAACGTATCCGTTATATACAGCGGCAAATACATAGAACGTCCGGAATCACCCGCAAAAATGAAAAGAGCCGCTACGAATACAGCTATTAATACAGAAGGTATACCAGCTGGCGCTTTTGAAGATGCATGTGCTGAAGGTTGAGGCATACTGTCTTCTTTAAGCGCAAAAAGAACCCACACTAAAGTTGCCAGCGATAACAACCCTGATAGTAAAAATAAAAGAGTATACCCTCCGTGGTCAATGATTAAAGCTCCGAGCATTGGTCCAAAAATATAGCCTTGTGAAAATGCCATTCGCACAGTACCGGTAATCGTACCTGCCTGCGATTTACTTTCTTCCTTTTTAACAATAAAATCATTCAGCAGAGCAAAGAAAAAAGAAAACGCATTAAACCCTCCTATAGCAAGTAAAATGAGTGCTATTGTATAAGAATGCGTAAACGCTAAGGGAACTCTTGAAATGGTTCCAATCAGTAAGGCCCAAATAATAAATGGCTTTCGTTTTCCCCATTTGTCTGATAAAGAAGCCAAATAAAACGAGACGATTAAACCAAGAATGCTCATTGGGACAAATAAAAATCCTGCTTGAAACGAAGTGGCGTGCAATGTATTTGTTGCCCAAACCGTTAAATAAGGCATAAAGCCGCCAACAGACAACCCAATAATAAATAATGAAATAAAAATCGTTCGAAAATCCCGGTCTGTAAATACAATCTTTATGCCTGATACAAACGAATTTTCTGCTTTCGACATAAACTCATTTCAACCCTTTCTATCCAGCTGTCAAACGTTCCATTTTCGCAAAAAAACGCACCTTTCTTCAAGAAACAGTAGAAGAAAGGTGTGTAAATGAAGGTTATTTTCCAATTTGCACAGCAATTTTTTCTTTTTGTTCTTCCTTGTTGATCAGCTCTTTGAATTTAGTTAAAAGAGGTGCTTTTAATTCTTCATCTTTTAACGCAAAAGCAAGGGTCGTAAAAATAAAATCTAATTTTTCCCCTGCATCATAACGTTCGCCTTCGAATTCGTAAGCATAAATAGAACGGTCTATATTCATACGCTGAATAGCATCCGTTAGCTGAATCTCCCCACCTTTTCCAGCTTCCTGCGTTTCAAGATAATCAAAAATGTCAGGTGTAAATACATAGCGTCCAATAATTCCTAAATTAGACGGAGCTTCTTCGACTGATGGTTTTTCTACAAAACCATTCACTTCGTATAATCGGTTTTTATTTGCTTTTGGATCTATAATCCCGTAACGATGAACGGCTTCTTCCTCTACGCGCTGCACGCCGATAACCGACGATCCCGTTTGGGTATACTGGTCAATCAGCTGTTTTAAACAAGGCTGATCTGGGTCTGTTAAGTCATCTCCAAGTAAAACTGCAAACGGTTCGTTTCCAATAAATTGTCGAGCACAGCCAATCGCATGGCCAAGGCCCTTCATTTCTTTTTGACGAACGTAATGAATATTCGCTAGTTCAGAGATATGCTCCATTTCCTCTAATAGTTCGGTCTTTCCTTTTTGATGAAGCAAGTGTTCTAATTGAATATTATGGTCAAAATGATTTTCAATCGCTTGTTTTCCGTTTCCTGTAACAATTAAAATATCTTCGATGCCTGATTTTAAGGCTTCTTCCACAATAAATTGAATGACGGGCTTATTTACAATTGGAAGCATTTCTTTTGGGATAGATTTTGTAACGGGTAAAAAACGAGTACCTAACCCTGCTGCTGGTATAACTGCTTTTTTTATAGTCTGCATATGATTTACTCCTCTCTGTTAGTTATCTAGCTGTCTTACATCTATTACGCTTTAACAGGCACCATCTTGAAAATTTCTTTCACACCTTGCTTGTATCCTCCCGCTGAGCGAAGTGATTCTCCGATTTGTTGTGCATGCTGTTTATATGTGTGAGTAGTTAAAACGTCGTTAACTGTATTTTTGATTAGCTCAGCAGATACATTATTTTTATCTAATTTCACGCCTGCTCCTAACTCCTGCACGCGATCGCCCACCATAAATTGATCCACTGCCATTGGAATAACGACAAGCGGTGTATCGTAGTATAATCCTTCACTGCTGCTGTTCATTCCGCCGTGAGTAATAAATAAATCCGCACGTTTTAAAATTTCTAGCTGCGGTACGTATTGTTTTACAACGAAGTTTTCTGGAATGTGTGCTAATTCTTCAGGTTTTGTATTTTTACCAATAGATAAAATAACTTTACCCTCAAAATCTTTTAATGCTTCTATACATAAGTTATAGATTTCTAGCTGCTGATTAAAAATAGTTCCCATAGAAACAAAAATAATTTTTTCATTTTCATTTTGTAAGTAAGAAGGATCTTCAATATCTAATCGTTTAACAATTGAAGGACCAATAAACTTGTACTCACTCGTAAATTCAGATACGTGCGGCTGAAAGAATTCTGACGTAAATATTAACGTAATATCCCCTGGATTTGACATAATGTCCATGGAGTCTTTTAACTCCGTATTATATTGGCTGTTGAACTTATTTAATGATTTTTCGAATTGAGGATAAAAGGAAGATTGGTCAGGTTCTGTTTGACCACTTGGCATCATACAAGTTGCTAACTCCTTATTTAACGCAAACGTCGTACAAAGAGAAACCTTTGGAAGCTGAAGAAGGTCGGCCACAGCGGAACCTGCTAAAAGGTGATAATCATAAAGTACATAATCATATGTTTCATGTTTCGTTTCACTCATAATTTTAGTAATAATATTTTCAGATTCATTTAAAAACAAATTCATTATTTCATAGCGGTCATAAGACTCTTCTTTGGTCATACGGTTGCTCATATCAAGACTTGGACGAAAATCTTCGTATTCACGAAATTCCGCTCCTGCTTTTCGGATTTTTTCAGCATAGTCTTCAATGCCGTAATAGACGACCTTCTCCCCTTGAGCCATTAATTCTTTTACAATTCCTAAAGAAGGGTTCACATGTCCTTCACCTGGAAAGCCTATTACTAATACATTTCCCATAACATCCATTCCTTTCACTTAGTTAATAATTAAATCACTTAATTATTCATTTGGTAAATTTATTGTATAGAAACTGAATTTACTATAAATTATCTTTATCGTAAAGTCATTAAGCGTTTTCAACTAAAAAAAGGTTAAATAGGCTCATTTTGGAATATAGTTATAAATTAACTCAAGAAAAACAAATATTGTAAAATTTATCTTGTTTGTAAATAGATGTATGCGCTTCAATATGATGAAAATAAAAAACACACCTAGCTACATTAAGCATAAGGTGTGTTTTTTATTTAGAAGTTATATAACTCCCATATATCTGATGTTTCTGAACCAATATACCAAGCTGCCGCCCCGCCTAAATGATAGTCATTAATTAATTTAACCCGGCGCTGCATAGATGCTTTGTCTTCGAGCCATATTTGATGCTTCGTACCATTTTCGGTGTATTCTACATAGTACTGAGAGGCTTGGCTGTCCCATTTTTTAGTTAACTTTTTAGAAGAGATAATTGCTTCGGCTTCTTTCATCGTTAAGTCTTTTGTGACAACTTTTTTGGTAGATAGATCCGTTTTCCATTCTCGCGTATAAAAAGGAACTCCCAGCAGGATTTTGTGTGCAGGTACATCTTTCATAAGAAGTTCTGTTCCTTCTTTCACCCAAGGCAGCGAAGCCACAGACCCTGGAACCTGACTTCCTCCCCAGTGTTCTTCATAACCCATCATAATGACGTAATCTGCCACTTGACCAATCTGTTTTCGATCAAAGCTTCCTGACCAAAACGGATCATTATTCTCTCGTGTTACGTCTACTGAAACGGTCATACCATGAGGCTTTAACGCTGCTTTTAATTCTTTAATAAATAAAACAAAATCTTGTTTGTTTTTGATATTAATATTTTCAAAGTCAACGTTAATACCGTCACTGTTTGTTTTCACAAGCGAACTTTCGACTGACGATACAAGCTTTTGCCGCTTTGCTTTATTGCCTAGGACGTCACTTGTCAGCACATCATCGAAATTGTTACCGATGAGCGGCCAGACTTTTTTGCCGTTTTTGTGAGCCGTTTGAACATACGATGGATTTATAGAAGATGAAACAACTTTGTCACTCCGCGTTAGCGTAAACCAGCGTGGTGAAACAACGTCTAAGTTCTTTTGTTTCATCGATTCTGCATAGCCTGCTGTTTTTTCATTAAAGCTCCAGCCCATAACTACTGGCTGATGCTTCTTTTGTGCTAAATCAGATTTTTTGATCCAGCCCTTTTTCCCTTCCAAAAGCTGTACTTGTACATAGTAATCAGGAATAATAAGCATTTGTCCAGGCTTAATATTTGTTGATGATAGCTGATTTAACTTTGTTAATTCAGTCGCTTTTACACCGTACTTTACAGAGATTTTCCAAAGCGTATCTCCTGATACTACTTTATGTAACAAGCCTTTTGGTGGTATTTTCAGCGTTTGCCCCGGAGTTAGCTCCGTCGTTTTTAGCTGATTTTGTTTTATTAGCTCGCTGACTGTTACACCATATTGTTTAGCTAGTAGCCATAGTGTATTTCCTGGCACTACTTTATGGGTGATAACTTGAGCTGCATCTCCCGCTTCAGATGAAATAGCAGGAAACTCTTCTCCTTTTTTCACTGTCTGAACAATCGAAGAATGCAAAGATGGAGAACGATACACATTTACATTATCACCTTTGACAGTGCCTACTGAAGAAGCAGCGTCTCCTTTACTTATTGGGGCCAATCCTCCACTGAAAAGACAGAGAATAAGTAGGCTCATACATATTTTCTTCATTTGATAATCTCGCCTCCCCACTTTTTGACATCACCTGTCTAGTTTACTACTCCTATAAGATAGAATCCTAGAGGTACATTGTGGTAAAGAAACGTTTGGGTATACGTCAAACTCAAATAAAAAAGCTTACCGTCCGATGACGATAAGCTTTCGTTTCTTATGCATTTCCCACTACATTTTGATCGTTAATATCCATATCAATTGTATTGGCGGTACTGGCACTGCTTGTAATATTCATAAAGTTTCCTGTGTTCCCGCTACCAGAACCGACTGTTGTAAAAGCTGTACTCTTTGGCTTAATAGCCAGACAATCACCAAACTCCACTGAAGATGAAACCAATACATTCGAGATATTTACGGCTCCTACTACCGATGGCATCTGCCTCTCCTCCTGTTCACTATCTATCTGCTATATGATATGAGCAGAAGGCTAAAAAGTAGCTTTTTCATCTTTTAAATTTTATTAAGGATCAATTCGTTTATACCTTGATTCTGCAAACATATATACTCCGTATGCCATAAGCCCGATTGATACGATAGCCAGCAGTACAGACCCAAAAGGACGCTGCGCTACTTCAGCAAGGGCTCCATCTAACCCTTTCGTTTCGTCTGGATCCGCTTGAAGAGCCGTGCGAATAAGAAAGAAGCCAATAATCCCAAAGACGATACTTCGAGCAATAATACCCGCTTTTCCAATATGCCCGCTCCATCGCCACTCTTCTTTTGACATTTCGTTTTTCTTTAGTTTTTTTAGGAAGCGTCCTGAAAGAGCCCAATATACTTGTCCAATCCCAAAGATAATAACGCCGATACCTGTAAGCGCAATGATGGTTTGCCCAAAGGGATAAGATAACAGCTTGGCTGATACCGTTTGATAATGCTTACCTGACGTATGAACGTGAGCATGAAGCAAAATTTTTATCGAACTCACACAAAGACTAATATAAAACGTGGCTACAACTAAATAGCCTAAACGAGTAAAAGCGCCTTTTACACCATGCCCAACGTGGTGAGGGTCAAAAATAGCAGAAATGATTTGCCAAAACGCATATCCACTTAAACCTACTGCCAAAACGATTAAAATTAAAAATCCAAACGGCTGCTTTGCAATTGTGTGTAGGGCCCCTTGAGAAGTAACTAAATCGCCTTTTAATCCGAAAGCTGTCTGAATCGCTAATATACCGATGACAAAATAGACCACACCTTGAGCTACATGACCAAACCGTGAAAAACGCACGACAAACGGCTTAGTGCGTTCTTTTAAGCGATGTAACTTTCGACCAAACGTATCTTTTTTAACAAATGGAGATTCACCCATACGTTTCCTCCTGCTTTTTGAAAACAAACTTTATTTTATAAAACACCTGAAAATAAGCGAGCAAATGACTCTTTCGAACGTTCTACTAAACTTCGCTTGTAAAATGCTACTGGTTTGATCAAATGACTGTCTTCCATATCTTCTTCGTAATTTTTAATGAGCGTTTGAATCGTCTCTCCCTCAATTAAAAATGCATTCACTTCAAAGTTCAGATGAAAACTTCTCATATCCATATTTGCGGTACCGACCGAAGCCATATCTCCGTCGATAATCACAATTTTTTGATGCAAAAATCCTTTTCTATACGAATATACTTCAATTCCACATCGAAGAAGTTCGGCAAAATATGATCTTGTTCCATATTGAGTCAGAAAGCCATCATTAATTTCCGGCACCATAATTCGTACTTCTACACCTTTTCTAGCAGCAATACGAAGAGCAGTTCTTATAGCTTCGTTTGGAACAAAATAGGGGGTAGAAATCCAAATTGACTTCGTCGCGCTTGTAATCATTGTATAATAATAGTCGCTCATATTTTCCTGCGTATCTGGCCCCGTCGCCACTACCTGAACGAACCCTTCTCCTTCAACACGATGAGGTTTTGTATACGCTTCATTATGAATTAAGCATTCTCCAGAAACGTATTCCCAGTCAAACATAAAAATTGAGTGCAGCGTTTGAACAGATTCACCTCTTAACATCAGGTGGGTATCTCGCCAAAAACCGATTTTTTTATTTTTCCCTAAGTACTCATCTCCTACATTTAGTCCTCCTACAAAACCTACTTCCCCGTCAATTACAACTATTTTACGGTGGTTTCGAAAGTTAAATTTTTGATTAAAAAATCCATACTTAATAGGTAAGAAAGGATGCACTTTAACATTCGCTTTCTTCATTCGCTTAATATCTGAACCCGATAATGTAAAGCTTCCCATTGTATCAAACGTAAAGCGCACTTCTACACCTTCGCTTGCTTTTTTAATTAAAATATCAATGATTTCTTTTCCTAACGAATCTGAGTGAAACATGTAGTATTCCATATGAATAAAATGTTTGGCTGACTGCAAATGCTTTTTGATTTCGTTAAACGTTTCTTGCCCGTTCTTAAGGACGTAGGTTTTTGTATGAACATTCATCTTTGTCAAAGATACACATTGAAGATACTGAGCAAAGTAACGCTGATGAGATTGAAGCGTTGATAGATCAGGCGTCGTTTCTTTATCTGCCATCTTTCTAAGCATCTCTCGGTTATGCATACGCTTTTTTTTGAACATATGCCCCTTTAAATAGAGCTGTCCTGAATACAAATAAAAGAAAAAGCCTGCAACAGGGAAGAAAAAGAGGACATACATCCAAACCAACGTACTTTCAGGCGTTCGATTTTCAAGCATAAGTGAATACATACAAATGAAAATGATGACACCATATAATCCAACTAAGGCATACTTCCAATGAATATCAATAGAGGTAAAAAAGAAAGCATAAATTGAAAGTAAAATAATAAATAAAAAAATAAAGTCCAACCGGCGTTTTTTCATAAAAGCTCTCCTAAAAACAAACTGTATTGTATCACTTGCCTACCTTTCATATGAGGTAGTATATGGAATACACAGAATTCTTATCATGCATGCTACATAAAATGTACATATATTTGCACAAAAAGCAGTTTAGCCGCTTAAGCAACTAAACTGAACTACCTCAGACAAGCATCATTCATATACCTATACCCTGGATGGTAAAACAAAAAACCTCCTTACAGGGAGGTTTTTTCACTGGCTTTTCAAGCATCGATGCCTTTTTATGAGTTAGTATGACCAGACTCTTTTTCTTTTTTAGGCCAAACGAAATTAGAAAGAGATAATAAGAAATCAATTCCTACAATAACTGTCCAAACTTCCACTACATTTTGCAGCACGTTAGTTTTTCCATTTGGTACTATATACATCATCGCCGCTAAAAGAGCTGCCCCAATAGCGTAAGCAATAAGATGCTGTATCCATGATTTAAAATAATGCTTTGCATATTCTATTCCATAGCGCCTACGAGGTTTTTCTCCGCTTTTCATCACATAATATTGAAAGCGTTCGTCTGCCCATTGAATCATACTTTTTCCAAAAGCAATCGAAATTCCAATATACACGGCTGCAATAGCGTGAGCATAAGTCGCTGTAGCACCTCCGTAAAGGTCTATGCTCGTCACAATCAGAAGAAAAAAATCAACAACAGGTGTTAAAGCTAAAATAAAAAAACTGAGCTTTTGTTTTTTAAACATATACCTTGTTGCTAATCCTAAAATGATGACTATCCAAAAAGCGATTTCACATGCAATAATCATCCAGGCTACTAAATTCAAATAATCCCCTCTCTTCCTCTCGTTCAACGAATAGATAATAGGTTTTAAATAAAAAGTTTTATGCATAAGTTTATTTTTATGTATATACATCCTGCTTCATAACCCTACGGCTTATTCCATCCTCAGCTGAGTTCTAAGATTCATTGAAACGTATTTGCTAGGCGGGTCTTTTAAATCGATATCTATAATACTCCCAGCTCATTCCTACCGCGACTCCAATCGAATAGGCTAGTATATCGCTCCATAAGAAGCCATACCCCAAAATGAGCCCTCCTAGCGCAGTCTTTCTTATGTCATCAATCCACGGAGCGTGATACAGCTGTGTAAATTCAATGAAGTAACAAAACACTATAGCAAACATACCAATCATTTTTGTCTTCCATGTAGGAAACAAAAAACCCGCACTGACAAAAATCATTAAGGCCCATAACGAATCTCCCGCATATATATTTACGATGTGAGGAAGATACGCAGTAAGTTTTCTTGATAAAAGGCCTGCTCCCATGACAACAATAGCTAGAAGCAGGTATACCCATCTATTTCTTTTATTCATTTCAAACTCCTTTTTCTTAAATGCTCCGTCACAATAAGCCTTCACTGTATAATTTTATCAGAACCGCAAACTGTTAAATACCGCTTTTTTTCATTTTTTACAGCTTCCCCCTACGTATATATGACAAGTGTCATAGTTTCTATATGACACGTATGTCTTAAATAGTCAGAAAAATCCCTTTATACTGAGGATAATATACGGTGATGAAAGGAATTTCATATGACTATACAAAAACAAAAGAATTTACGAAAACAAGTTGCACCCTTTGAAAAAGCAGTAATGAAAGACAGCATAAGACAATTGATTAATACTTTTTTACCTTTTTTCACACTATGGTTTCTCGCTTATGAGAGCCTTTCAATTTCTTATTTTTTAGCATTTCCGCTAACTGTCATCGCAGCAGGGTTTTTAGTAAGAATATTCATTATTTTTCATGACTGTTGTCACTACTCTTTCTTTAAGAGTAGACAACACAATAAAATTCTCGGAACAATTACCGGTGTGTTAACGATGTTTCCTTACAGTCAATGGGGACATAGCCATGCCATTCACCATGCAACAAGCAGCAACTTAGATAAAAGAGGTACGGGTGACATTTGGGTGTTAACCGTAACGGAATATAAAGAAGCTTCTATTTGGAAAAAAATCGCTTACCGTATCTATCGCAACCCGTTCGTTATGTTCGGCGTGGGACCTATATATGTATTTTTGATTACAAACCGATTCAATCGAAAAAATGCGAAGAAAAAAGAGAGAATGAACACGTATCTTACAAATGTATTGATTGTTGCATTAGCAGCAGCGACCTGCTGGTTGGTAGGTTGGCAGGCGTTTGTATTAATCCAAGGACCGATTTTCTTCATTTCAGGTTCAATTGGAATTTGGCTGTTTTATGTACAGCATCAGTTTGAAGATTCTTATTTTGAAGAAGATGAGCACTGGGATTATGTAAAAGCAGCCGTTGAAGGAAGTTCATTTTACAAGCTTCCAAAACTTTTGCAATGGCTAACAGGCAATATCGGGTTTCACCACGTACATCATTTAAGCCCAAGAGTGCCCAACTATAAGCTTGAAGCTGTTCATCAACACACACAGCCTCTTCAAAATGTACCAACCATTACACTCGCAACAAGCCTTCGCTCTCTTCGATTCCGTTTATGGGATGAAGAAAACAAAATGTTTGTGAGCTTTAAAGAAATAAAAAAACGCTCAGCTGCACCAAAAGCAAGCAGAATTTCTTCTCAAACAAAAGCAGAACTTTAATAAAACAGTCAAGCTTTCAAAAGCTTGACTGTTTTATCTATTCGCCTAAACTTATTTCATTCTACTTTGTGGTAAACTAATAGTGTATTTTAACAAACAAATGAGGTTCTTTATGAAAAAATATACGTTTTTCCAAAAAATCACTGGGCTATCTCCTTACATATGGACGGTATTTGCCATTTTACCATTTTATTTTATCTTACAGTCTTCATCCATGAATCACATTATTCTTGGCTCTTTACTCACCATCTTATTTTTTATTTTCTATCGTTTTGCATTTGTTTCAACAGACAAGTCCGTTTACGTATGGACGGCTTTATTAATCGTCATTTCCTTAGCACTAACAACGATTTTTAATTATATTTACTTTGCCTTTTACTTCGCTTTTTTTATCGCTTATTTTATTGGAAATATCCAAAAACGGCTCGCTTTCTTCACTTTGTATGCTGTTCATTTGATCAGCACCGTTATTTCGGTAAACTTTAACGTTGTTATGCAAGAAGAGATCTTTTTAAAACAGCTGCCTTTCATTTTTGTAATTTCCATTAGTGTAATTGTACTGCCATTTAGCATTTATAACCGGAAGAAGCGAGACCGGCTGGAAGAACAGCTGGAAGATGCAAATAAACGTATTTCTGAGCTTGTAAAACAGGAAGAGCGCCAGCGTATAGCTCGCGACCTGCACGATACGCTAGGACAAAAGCTGTCTCTTATCGGTCTAAAAAGTGATTTAGCAAGAAAACTTATTGCAAAAGATCCTGAAAAAGCAAAATCTGAATTAAAAGATGTCCAGCAAACAGCGCGCACGGCTCTTAATGAAGTGAGAAAAATGGTTTCTCAAATGCGTGGAATTCGCCTTAGCGAAGAACTAAAACGCGTTCAAGAGCTTTTAGAAGCTGCCGAAATTACGTTTGTAGGAGAAAAGGATATTTCATTAGAGAATGTGTCTTTGCTAATTGAAAATATTCTGAGCATGTGCTTAAAAGAAGCCGTAACCAATGTGGTCAAACATAGTCAAGCCACCGTTTGCACGATTACTTTACATCAGTCTGCAAAAGAAGTAGGCATAACGGTAGAAGACAATGGAGTGGGTATTAATACGAAAAAAACCTGCTGGGAAGGAAACGGACTTTTAGGAATGAAAGAGCGGTTGGAGTTTGTAAACGGCCATCTTGATATCTCCAGTCAAGGGGGGACGATTATTCATATTACAGTTCCAAACATCGTCAAACATATTAAGGAGGAACAATTATGATTCGAATTGTCATTGCCGAAGATCAGCAAATGATGTTAGGAGCTTTAGGCTCTTTGTTAAATTTAGAAGATGACATGGAAGTTGTCGGAAAAGCTTCAAATGGGGAACAAGCGGTATCACTTGCTAAGCAGCACCAGCCAGACATATGCGTAATGGACATCGAGATGCCACTTAAAACTGGGCTTGAAGCTGCAGAGGAACTGAAAGATTTAAACTGCAAAGTCATCATTTTAACAACGTTCGCTCGCTCCGGCTATTTTCAAAGAGCTTTGAAAGCAGGCGTAAGTGGCTACTTGCTAAAAGATAGTCCAAGTGAAGAACTCGCAAATTCAATTCGAAGCGTGATGGCAGGCAGACGCCTCTATGCTCCAGAATTAGTGGATGACTTATATAGTGAATCTACCAGTCCTCTTACTGCTAGAGAGAAAGAAGTATTAGCTCTAGTAGCTGATGGAAAAAACACAAAGGAAATTGCTGACGAACTATCTATTAAGACCGGAACAGTGCGCAACTATATTTCTACCATTCTGGACAAACTCGAAGTAAAGAATCGCATTGAAGCCATTACTCGCTTTAAGGAAAAAGGATGGTTCAAATGAAAAAAGCATGCATCAAACCGAGATGCATGCTTTTTAATCATTTGGGAGTTTATCGTACCCTAATTTGTCGATGATCACGACATGCTCGGGGAATTCATCAAGCAGCTGCTGTTTTGTGAATAATTCAAAGTCACGGAAATCAAAGCCTGGTGCGACCATACACCCTACCAGGGAAAACGTATTCTCATTTGCGACAGAGGAACCGAAAATGGTATCTCTTGGAACTAAAAATTGAGGAACTTCTCCATTTTCTAAGTTTGTACCTAGTTTTACTTCTTGATAGGTTCCGTCGCGGTAGATAATATGAATGGTTAAAGAACTTCCCCCATGATAGTACCATAATTCATCTGATTGCAGCCGGTGGAAATGCGATACATCGTGAGACCTTAATAAAAAGTAAATACTCGTATATAGAAATCGTTTGTCATCAAACTGAGATGACACTTCTTTATCAGAAATTTCATCATTAGAACGATAGGTTTGTTTATAAAACCCTCCTTCTGGATGGGGCTGCAGCTCAAGCTTTGAAATCCAATATTCCCAATTATGTAAATCCATTACGTTCCTTCCCTTCCTTTTTTCTTTTATCATTAACTACATCATAGTAAATCATTCTTTCTAACACAACAAACGGCTTCATTATTCCATTAGGAAAATGAAGCCGCTTACCACCGGTATCTTATCATTACATCCTACCCTTTCTGTTAACACGGCTATATCTATACCTGCTAGAATGACAGCGATGAAATAAATACGTCATATACAAATCTAACTGAAATCGATCTCCCTCAATGAAACATTGAAACGGCTGTTCTTTATCTTGATAAATTTCCGCAGATGAACGCTGCTTAAACGGGACAATATTCATCTCTTTTCCCCCTCAGACAGATGTGCTTTTTAGTGTAAATGCTGATGACAAACGTAATATTTTTTGATAAAAGTGAGGGCTGCCTGTGCATCTTGAATGCCAAGCTTTTTACAAACGCCCGCTAACATGAGCAGTTTGTACATAACCAGCTTTTGATTATTGGTTGCCAGTACGTAATAAACAATCGTATTAGCAACTGCCCGCGGTAATCTTATTTTTTTCAACTCATATAACGCAGCAGACGAAGACATACCTGCTTCGTTTAAAATTTGCTCGGTTGTGTACGTCTCCAAATAGCGAGCAAGCTTTCTTTCTTTATTGTTAAATATACCTTTAGAATCGTTCATTTTCTCTCCCTCTGTTATTTTAATAATCCATTAAACGCTGCATTAATTAGCCATAATGCGATAGCTCCCCCTGATAAATAAGTGCTGAGATAGAATATTAGCTCCATATACCTCCCTCCCATTTCTATCTTACCCCTTCATTTCTTTAGCTGCAGTGATATTCATCACAGTAAAAAGTGTATTGTTGAGCTGCCGAATAGCTCCGCAAAAGAGCTCGTGAGAAAGGTCTCACGAGCTGCTTAGTTAGCATTTTTATTTTCGGATAATGCGTTTAAAAATCATAATAATTAATAATACAACCACAATAACAAGCAAAAATTTCAACATGAGTTGTCCATCCCTTCAAATCAGTAAATCGTCTTTCATTAGTAAGTAGTTACCCTGTTTCGTTTTTTATAAACTGCTGACTGCTTATTTCATGCCAAAAATTATATAATAGTAGAAAATGAGCTTAAATTAGCCCTACATATAAAACATAAACGGGAGTATAACCATGACTGACTATCTTCAAACATTTCTGCTTGAACATTTAGAAGCAGCAGAGCTTATTAGTGTTCTCTTGAACATCCTTATTAGCATTACGGGCGTATTTCCAAGCGCGCCCCTTACGTTCGTAAACGTAAAATTATTTGGTTTTTGGAATGGATTTTTACTTTCTTTTATTGGAGAAGTTTTAGGTGTAGCTCTCTCTTTTTGGCTGTACCGAAAAGGTTTCCGTACACTTGTTCATACCAAAACACCTTCTCACTCCAAGTGGCTAAAGCTGCTGCGCGTACAAGGGAAAGAGAGTTTTATATTCATTTTTTCTTTGCGATTACTTCCCTTTGTTCCATCAGGCCTCATTACATTCTTCAGTGCTGTAGGAAAAGGCTCCTTTGCGGTATTCATTTCTGCTAGCGCACTTGGAAAAATTCCAGCGCTTTTTATTGAAGTTTATTCGGTTTATCATATTTCACAAGGATCTATGCAAGGAAAAATCATCTTAGTGGTTTTATCCATTACTTTACTTTTTTATATAAGTAAAAAATGGAAGAAAAAAGCTTAACAGACTATAAAAAGGGAAGACTATCTAAAAATAAGTAAAAACATTATCCTATGTAACTGTAATAAGATAACGTATTGGAGATGGTCCATTGATTTTCCTGTTGGTTTCTGCAAGTATTATTGTTCCTATTATCATGCTTTTTTTCTCACTAAAGTGGAAAGGAGCAGAACTAGTTTTTAATACGCTAGCCCTTCTTTCAGCGCTAGTATTTGGAAATATAGCCGCTGCTTCTATCTATCGTATCTTAAAAAATCATACTGTTTTTATGACGAGCATTCATGCAATCTTTTTAAATTCAGCTTTTTTATTAACCGGTGCATACCTTGGAATCTATGTATTGTATAAACTGTTAGCTCTGACCTTAAATGTAAAACAGCGTACTATGTGAAAATAGTACGCTGTTTTTTTAAGTGCAGTTTATTTTATGATTCCAGTTGGTATACATAGAGGTGAACCATCAACCGGATTTTGAATGATAGTTGATGATAAATTAAACACATCCCTTATCATTTCTTCTGTAAATACTTGAGTAGGAGAACCTTCTTTGTAAATCTGGCCGTTTGAAATACTGATTAAATGATCTGCATAGCGAGCTGCTTGGTTTAAATCGTGCAAGACCATCACAATTGTACAATTTCTCTTTTGGTTTAAGAAACGAAGAAGTTCAAGCACTTCAATCTGATGAGCTAAATCTAAATATGTGGTAGGCTCGTCCAAAAGCAGAAGCTCCGTACCCTGTGCTAATGCCATTGCAATCCAGGCCCTTTGACGCTGTCCTCCAGAGAGCGCATCCAGTGTGCGATGACTTAAATTAGACAGTTTAGTTGCCTGTAAAGCCTCCTCTACAATTTGATGATCTTCAGCAGAATAGCGAGCAAATAAGCCTTTATGAGGGTGACGACCATAATAGCATAGCTCTTTTACTGTTAAATCTTCAGGAGCTTCAGGAGCTTGAGGCAAAATAGCCAGTTTTTTTGCTACTTCTTTTGATGAATGTTGATGAATATCTTTTCCGTTTAAATAAATATTTCCTTCTGTCGGCTTTAATAAACGCGCCAATGAACGAAGGATTGTTGATTTTCCGCAGCCATTTGATCCAATGATTATGCTTATCTTTCCTTCTGGAATGTGAAGGTCAATATCGCGAATAACTGAAGTTGAATCATATGATAGCGAAAGTTTTTCCGCAGTTAACTTTGTCATTACTCTTCCTCCTTTCTCCTATTTTTTCTGTTCACGCCGCAGTAAATATAGAAAATAAGGGGCACCAATAACGGATGTTACGATTCCAGCTGGAATCTCAATGGGCGGCACAACCCCTCTTCCGAGACTGTCAGCAATTATCAGGAATAAAGCACCTACTGCTGCTGAAACTGGTAACAAGAACTTCGACCGACTCCCTACTAACCTCCTACTAATATGAGGAGCAATTAAACCAATAAATCCAATTGACCCAACTACAGCTACAGATAAACCGGTTAATATCACAGCCATACTCAATAGTGTATAACGAACGTACTTTGTTCGCTCTCCTAGGCCAACTGCAATCTCATCTCCTAAATTTAAAATATCGAGCTTAGATGCAAATATAATAATAAAAGGAACAAGTACGACGCAAGGAATTAACATCAAAAGCTCACTCCAGCCTCTTCCCCATAAACTTCCTGTAAGCCAAAGAAGAGTTGTATTCACGTCATCTGGAAACTTAATCATAAAATACTGAATTCCAGCCTGGCAAATAGCTCCTAAAGCTACACCCACTAAAGCCAGCGTATGAGTTTTAGCTCCTTGAGAATAGGAAAACACCATGAGTATAACGGCGATGACCGATGCTCCTAAAAAAGCTGAAAGCGGCAGCAGAAGCATAGAAGCAGCTGGAAATACAATTAAGATAAAAACGGCGAATAGCCCTGCTCCTTTTGTTACACCGATAACATCAGGAGAAGCAAGCGGGTTTTTTAATATCCCTTGCAAAATAGCTCCTGCTACCGCTAAAGCCGCACCGACCACAATAGCAATGAGGGTACGTGGAATGCGATAATTTGTTAAAATAAAGGAACTACCTTGGGAACTACCTACTATTTGCTGAAAGATTTCTGCAGGGGAAATATAAACGGCTCCTACTCCTAAGCTAATTACAACCGTGATGATTAAACATAGCAATAAGATACTTAATATTTGATAAGGGTGTTTTCTTTTCATTGCTTAATATTCCTCCCTTTTCTAGCAAGATATAAAAAGAAAGGAGCTCCGATAAGAGCTGTTACAATCCCTACTGGCGACTCAAAAGGATAGGCAATGAAACGAGAAAGTACATCGGCATAGACAAGCAAAATGGCTCCTAATAGAGCTGAAAATGGCAGGATTCGCTGGTAGTCTCCTCCTACTAATTTTCTAGCTATGTGAGG
Organism: Priestia sp. TRN 1309; assembly: GCF_050846875.1. NCBI lineage: Bacteria > Bacillati > Bacillota > Bacilli > Caryophanales > Bacillaceae > Priestia > Priestia sp. TRN 1309. Next base: position 579,698 of record NZ_JBOZGM010000004.1, read on the forward strand.
TACAATGAGACCTACGAACCCAATTGGCCCCGCAACGGCAACAGATGCACCTGCAAGCATAATGACTAGTATACCTGCAAAAAAGCGAATCCATTTTACCTTTTCGCCTAAACCTGTTGCCATATTCTCTCCTAACACTAGAATCGATATAGAACGAGATGATACAAAAGCTAGAAGAAGACCCAGAAATGACCAAGGTAACAAAATTTTTACATGAGTCCAGTCTTTCCCGTTAATAGAACCTACAAGCCAATACAAAACGTCCGTAGCTTGTTCATTTAACACAATCACTCCTTGAGTAAGCGACGATAAAAATAAATGCACGGCCATTCCGGCAAGTGCTAGTTTCACATGAGTTGTCTTTCCGCCCGATGCGAACAAATAAACCGTTATTCCTCCTAAAGCTGCTCCTAAAAAGGCAATATAAACAGTTGATTGAGAGGTAAAATCAGGAAATAGAATAAAAGCTATTACAATCGCTAATGAAGCACCTGCATTTACCCCAAACACTTGGGGTGAAGCAAGCGAATTTCGTGTAATAGCTTGCATCAATGCTCCAGCAGCTGCCAAGCTGGCTCCAATAAGAGCTGCCAGCACGGCTCTTGGCAATCTGAGCGTCTGTACGATCGTTGTCTGCTTAGAGTCATCAGGAGCAAAAATTGCTTTAATTACTTCTGTAAAACTAACTGCAGAGGATCCCACAGCGACATGTAAAATCATTCCGATGATTAACAAGCAAACACTAGCTACCAACACAATGTATTTATTTATTTTTTGCTTTTGGACAAGATTTGTCATTTCCAACACACTTTCTACAGTTTTCTTTTCTAAACAAATAGAAGCAAGAATAGAATAACTATTCTCGCCTCTTTGTCAGATTCCGTTATATTACTGCTGCTTATTGTTTAGTAACTTAACCGTATCTTTTCCAATTGCCTCAGCTGAAATTACCCCTCGGAATCTTGTCCATAAATCACGGTCTACTACAAACACTTTATCATTTTTAACAGCTTTTAAATTTTCCCAAAGAGGATTTGTTTTCCATTCATCCGTTACAAGTTTGCCTTCATTATTTGCTAGGATTAAAATATCTGGATTAATGTCTGACAACTGTTCTAAATTCATTTCAGCATATGCTTCTTTGTTCTGCACAGCGTTCTTCAACCCTAGCTTTTCAAGAAACTCTCCGTCATAAGAAGAAGACGTATGCGCTTGGAAAGAAGTATCTCTGACAACTGCTGGTAAGACTGTCTGACCACTTTCTTCTTTTAACTCATTTTTTAATTTCGAAATCGTTTCTTCATGCTCATTTAATCGCTGCTCTGCTTTTTTTTCTTTTCCTACTGCTTTTGCAATTGTTTTAAATGAGTCTATATTTTCTTCATATGTAGATTCACGACTTTTTAATTCGATTGTAGGTGCAATTTTGTTTAATTCTTTATAAATTGCTTTATGACGCTGCACATCGGCGATGATTAAGTCCGGCTGCAGGGAACTAATTACTTCTAAATTCGGCTGTTGACGTGTTCCTACTGAAGTATAGTCAATCTTTCCACCTACAAGTTTCTTAATCATATCTTTTTTGTTGTCGTCTGCAATCCCTATTGGCTTCATTCCTAAACCTTGCAGAGCATCCACAAAGGATAGTTCAAGAACAACTACTTTTTTAGGATTTTTAGGAACTTTCGTTTTTCCAAGCTCATGCTGAACAGACACCTTTTGGTTATTATCTGAATTTTTTTTTGAAGAATTTTGATTTGAACCGCATCCTGCTAGAACAAATAAAATAGCAACAATAGTAGCTATACTGAGAAGTCTAATCTTTTTAACTTGCTTCATTTTAATGCTTCCTCCTATGTATATACTCTTGATGACGCTGATAATCATTATCACCAATGTTATCTGTTAATTCAAGATGAGTCAATAGTTTTCTCATAATACGGGACATATTTTGAATAAATAACAAAAAAATCCTTTCACTTCTTTTTGAAAAAGCTTTATTCCCTTCCCTTTTTACGATACACTATGTATAAGTTGACCAAATACAACTTTATTGCACTAATACATTTTAGATAAACTTAATTTTGGAGTGAAAATAATGAATTCGTCTCTATTACAAATGAATACTATATTTATTAGTATTCTTATTGAAGCTCTTCCTTTTGTATTATTAGGCGTGATCATTTCAGGAATTATTCAAATTTTTGTAACGGATGAAATGATGGCTCGAGTTATTCCTCAAAATAAAATAGGTGCTGTCCTATTAGCTAGTGTGATTGGAGCTCTTTTTCCAGCCTGTGAATGTGGAATTGTTCCTATTACTAGGCGCTTAATGGCAAAAGGGGTTCCCCTTTATGCTGCCATTCCTTTTATGTTAACAGGCCCTATTATTAATCCTGTTGTTTTATTTTCTACCTTTGTAGCTTTCGGAAATGATTGGAAAATAGTATTTTATCGGGCAGGAGTAGCTTTTATTGTTTCCTTACTTGTAGGTCTTATTTTAAGTGTTCAATTCAAAGCACCTCAGACAAAACGTGAGGTTCATTTGCATACTTCCCCCAAGAAAATGAGTGAGAAAGTTTCACAATCGATTCGTCATACTATTGATGAGTTTTTTTCTGTTGGGAAATTTTTAATTATTGGTGGATTAATTGCCGCCGGCATGCAAACGTTCGTGAAGACCTCTACTTTACTTTCATTGGGACAAGGAAATGTTTCATCAAATGCGGTAATGATGGGACTTGCCTATGTATTATCGCTTTGTTCCTCTGCAGATGCGTTTATCGCTTCCTCGTTTCGCAGTACGTTTACAGATAGTGCTATTGTTTCATTCTTGGTATTCGGTCCAATGTTTGATATCAAGAATACGCTGATGATGCTAAGCCAGTTTAAGACTAAATTTGTCTTTACGCTTTTGGCGTATGTCTTCATTTTAGTACTTATTGTTTCGATTTTAATTGTTCATTAGTAAGGAGGGATTTGGCATGATTCGTATTTTAATTTTAATAGGGTTTACATTCATCTTCATGCACCTTCATGCAACTGGGGATATCTCAAAATATATCAATATGAAATATTCCTGGATTTCATTTTGCACCATCTTTGTCCTTTGGTTCTTGACCATTGCAGAATTAATCTTTTACATGATAGGCCCTAAAAAACATGATGATGATTGTAGCTGTGGATGCGTCCATAATCAGCAAGATGGCAAATGGAAACGAAGAGTATGGTACCCAATTTATATTTTACCAGTACTCACGGTCTTATTTTTACCTGTCGCAACCCTTGATTCTAATATTGTTGAAGCTAAAGGGTTTCATTTTCCTATTTATGACAAAAAGGACCCTTATTCTTCTCATCAATTTTTACAGCCTGACACAAGTTCTTTTTACGGAGAAGAAGCCTATGACAAAATGATTCATCGTGATCTTAAAAAGTTTTCTAAAGGAGAAAATATCAACTTAGAAGACGAGGAATTTTTAAATGCAATGGAGACTATTTACCGATATCCTGGTGAATTCACTGACAAAACCATTTCTTTTAAAGGATTTATGTATCAAACGAAAGAATTAAAAAAGAATCAATATTTTCTCTTTCGCTTTGGTATCATTCATTGTATTGCAGATTCAGGGGTGTTTGGAATGCTTATTGAGTTTCCAGATGATGTTACTTTTAAAAATGATGACTGGGCAACGGTTACAGGAAAAATTAGTACAATGTATTACCAGCCGTTCAAAAAAACCATCCCTGTTGTGAAAATAACAAAAGTAAAGCGTGAGCAGTCTCCAAAAGACCCTTATGTATATCGAAATAACCAATAATAAAAAGCCGTTCTTATTTAGAAGAACGGCTTTTTACATTAATGAACAAATTCCATTTTTTCTTCGATTTTATGAAATTTCTCATAAAATTCCTGCGCTGAAATCGGTTTGGAGAAATAGTATCCCTGCACTTCATCACATTTTTCTTTATGAAGAAGTTCTACTTGTTCAACTTCTTCTACACCTTCTGCTACGACGGATAGCTGCAAACTTTTGGCTAGTGTAATAATGGCTCTGACAATCGATACTTCCGTTGTATTAGGATCTAAATCTTTAATAAAAGACCGGTCAATTTTCAGCGTATGAATAGGCAGCTTCTGAATATAGCTGAATGAGGAATATCCTGAGCCAAAATCATCAATCGAAATAAATACTCCTGCATCTTTTAAAATTTGTAGCTTTTCGATTGTTTGCTCAACATGCTTCATCGTTACACTTTCCGTAATTTCAAGTTCTAAATATCGTGATTCTAACTCTACTTCACGCAAGACATCTAACACATAATCAACAAAATCAGTTGTACCAAAATCCACGCTTGATATGTTCACACTCATTTTTAAGGGAGGAAGTCCTTTCAGCTGCCAATACTTATTTTGATGGCACGCTTTTTTTAATACCCATTTCGTCAATGTAACAATAACGCCTGTTTCTTCAGCAATCGGAATAAATTCTGCGGGAGAAATAACGCCCATCTCGGCGTGAGTCCACCGGATCAAAGCCTCCACTCCAACAATATGGCCACTTTGAATATTGACTTTCGGCTGATAGTGAAGCTCCATTTCGCCCAGCTCAAAAGCCTTTCGTAAACCATCTTCAATTCTCATTCGTCGCGTAGTATGAACCTGCATTTCTTTTTGATAAAACAGATAATGATTACGCCCTTGTTTTTTGACTTCGTACATCGCTAAATCAGCATGGCGAACTAGCACCTCAAGCGTTTTTCCATCTTTAGGAAATAAACTAACTCCGATGCTTACCCCTAAATAAACATCTCTCGATAGCACTACAAAAGGAGTGGATAAGCAGTCATTTAATGATTGACAGATTTTTCTCACTTCTTCATCCGTCCTATCATGCAGTAAAACTAAAAACTCATCTCCTCCAAAACGCGAAAGCACATCTTGGTTTCTTAGGCAGCTCTTCATTCGATCGACCACCTGAAGCATAAGCTGATCTCCAGCATGATGACCAAGCGTGTCATTTACCTGTTTGAAACGATCGAGGTCTAAAAATAAGAAATGAAGCTTTTTTCCTGAAGCAGCTGCTGAATCAATGGATTTCTCTACAATGTTTGAAAACATACTTCGATTTGGTAAATCTGTTAGCATATCGTGAAAAGCCATATATTGAAGCGATTCTTGAGCTTTTTTCTGCTCCGTTACATCTCTAGTTACTGTCTGAAAAAGCGTCTCTCCATTAATTTGAATGAGCGTAGATTTTACTTCTAAAAAGAGTTCCTTACCTAACGCATTAAACATTTTCAACTGAGCTAATGGAGGTCTTGGCTCATCTTTTCTATCTCTTACTGCCTTCAATCCTTTTTTAATATCAGGAACTTGTTCAGATGAAAAGAAATCATATAACGATTTCCCAACGAGCTGGTCTTCCGTTACTCCTAAAAGCTGAATCATAGCATCATTCACGGACACGACCTCTTCTTCTCGATGGACCATAATTGCCAATGGAGAGGAGTAAAACAAGTTTTCATAACGATTTTTTGCTTCAATCAACGTTTTTTCCGCTTCACGCTCTTGCGTCATATTGCGTATATACAGCATATACTCAACCGTCTCTTCAATCGCTACCGCCATCACCGTTATCTCAACCGTAACTTCTCTATTACTTATCAAAAGGGAGTGCTCAGTCCGTCCGTCTTGTAGAGAAGAAAATTTATAGAAGGGCAGCAGCTTAACAACATCACTCCCGATTACATCTGATGCTTTAAGAGAGAAAAGCGTTTCTGCTGCATAATTGAGCGATAAAACATGTCTTTTTTCATCAATCACCAAAATAGCATCCAGGGCAGATTCAAAAAAAGCCCATTTTAAAACTTCTTGTTTTTGTACGCGTCGATCCATAAAAATGGTTAAAAACACAGCCGTAAATAGGCAGACAACAAAAAAAATAATAACGGCGGATAAATATAGTGGATTTAAAGCAAAACCGTTTGATTGTTCAGGCCTTCGCATTCCTGAAAAAGAAGCTGCCTGCATGCCCGTATAGTGCATACCAGCAATAGCAATGCCCATAATAGTAGAACAAATAAGCTTAGCAAAAACGGTAAGCTTCCCTTCATTTAGCTTTGAGTAAAAACCAAGCCACAAAGCTGTATTAGAAGCAGCAACAGCAATGAGAATAGAGAGAAAAACGACAAATGGATCATATGAAATCATAATGGGCTCCATTGCCATCATGCCGGAATAATGCATAAAAACAATTCCAGCTCCCATAAAGCTCCCCGCAATGGTGAGTGCCTTCATGCTTTTCTTTTGTTTGTGAATGAGGTAAAGGCCTATATAACATCCTGTTATCGCTCCCAAGATTGAGAGAAGAACAAACCATAAATTGTATGAAACATCTACGGGCAAGTGAAAAGCAAGCATGGCAATAAAATGCATGGACCAAATGCCTACTCCCAATGTAAATGCCCCGCTGATTAACCAAAACTGAATAAATTTTGCCCGGGAAATTTTCACACGATTAGCTAACCCAAAAGAAGCGTACGCCGCAGTAATAGCGATAAGGAAAGAAAGTGTAACGAGTAACTCATTGTACGTCCCTTCTAGTAAATGTGTATGATGATTCATTCATGACCTTCCTTCAATTCGTTCTTTTCTTTGTTATCGGTTAAGGCCTAAAAATATTTACTATTTCAAAAGAACTTCTGTTGGATTTACTTCTTACTTTTTGAGCGTCCTGACAATATCGCGCTCACTTTTTCTTTATTGACGGTGTATAAACACGTACAATCATCTGACTTATACGCCTCTTTTAATTGAAACGAGAATTTTTTTAAAAGCGTAATTGAATCTTTATTATTAGGATCGACTTTTGCTTCAATCTCCCGTATATGAAACTCTTCAAAAGCTTTTTCTAGCAAAAGGCAGAGCGCTTCTGTCATGAGGCCTTTTTTCCAAAAAGGTCTGCCTAAATCATACCCAATCTCTGCTTGCTTTTTATCATAATCAATACGGTTTAGACCGCAGGTTCCAATAATCTCATCGGAAGTCTTTAATCGAATAGCATAGCGTGTTGCTTTCCCTTCTTTCGTCAAACTTTGAAGAAGTGCAATCATGCTTTCCGCTTGATAAAGCGTCGTAAAGGGCTCAATATTCATATATCTCGTAACCTCTTCATCCGACCAATATGCAAAAACTTTAGAAGCATCTTTTTCTTGAAGAGGAGATAAATATACCCTCATCTATGTTCTCCCTCCTTTTGATGAATGATGGAGCAAGACATTTTCATCTGCGCCTCTTTCACATCTTAAAAAATCTCACATGGTGCACGGAACATGTGAGATTTGACATTTAACTATTTTTTGATTGTGCATCGCGCAGCTGCGTATATAAACGATTAATTGCTACAGTCATTGACTGTTCATAGGAATGATGATCATAATAAACCGCTATATTTTTTAACATTTCATACGTTTGATGATCAAGCTGCACCTCAAGCGTAATTTTTTCGTCAATTGTTGCTGTTTGCAAATGATGAGGCAAGTCCTCTTTTGTAGACACTTGCTCTGCAATATGAATTGCTTCTTCTACTGTTTCAATTCGGCCGTACTGATGCACCCATCTTCTGCCCATTTCAATCGTATCTTTTACAAACTGACGATTGGTAATGGTATCTTTAATATTAAATTGATGATCCGCCACATATACAGATTGATACAAGATTACACTGATCACTTCGTCTTTTAAATTTAATTTTCTCAGCTCATCAATTAAATCCGCTATATATTTAGGTAAAGGACTAAATGTCCCTCGCACTTCCTTAATTAAATCCATGGCAATGGATTCAGTTGAATTGCGTTTAAATGCTTTTATAATATCTATCATTACATGTTCGTTTGCCATACATACACCACCATTTATGAATCGAATAATTTCATGCTCCTTGCTAATTGGCATAGACATTCACTATTCGTTTAAAATATATACTATTATTCTATTATATAAAAAATATGAATAAGTTGGTATAGGATGAATGATTTATCATTATTTTTTCATAAAATTTTATGAAAAAGAACATGTTTATCTATTACTAGCACAAATCCAGCACTGCAAACAACGGTCTCGCCAAAATCTGAGAAGACAAGCATTTATTATTAGTACATGTGAGTTTTTCTTTGATGGAAGACATTAAATAAAAAGAGACCAAACTACCCCCGCTTATTGAAATGGTCAAAAGATTTTTAGATGTTAGATGACAGAAGGTATCCAATATCAGTAATCAATCTCCTTCCCTGTTCATTGTCACTTAGTCCATCTATCAAAACAACGGCATAATACGTTTCGTTACCTCGCATGAGAATAGCACTATCATGTTCCGCTCCCTGTAGTTCTCCAGTCTTATTCGCAGCTTGAAACGCTGATCCTATACGTGCTGGAAGCTTATGCCGAAACTGCTGCATTTCTAGCATTCTCATTATTTTTTCGCAACTAGATTTTCGCAAAAAGTTTCCTTCACATATTTCCTTTAGGCACTTTACTACGTCAGAGGCACACGTATAATTATCAATCCCTTGTTTAACAGCTGTTTCGTCCATCATATAGCGGTTTAAAACGGTTTTCTTTAATCCTAGATTTTTAGCACATTCGTTAATTTTTTCAAATCCTACTAAAGAAATGAGCTCATTTGTAGCTGTGTTGTCAGAAACCATTATCATAAGGGTAAGCAGCTCTTCCACTTTAATATGTGTTAACCGCGGAAGAGCTCTAAGTACACCTGCTCCGCCAACCGTATTTTTTTCCATTCTTTGAATGACAGATGTTAAAGCCAAGATGCCCTCATCAATTTGACGAAACGCCTCTATTGCAAGCAGCAGCTTGATTGTACTTGCTGCTCGTTGTTGGATAAAAGAATTAATCTGTATGGATTCTTTCCCTTCAATATGAATCCGTATAAGTCCATTATTACTCCGTTTCCATTTCGTAACTGCATCTTCTATTTTCACTCTTGCTTTTTCCATCATTTTGTCGCAGCTGTTTCAATATAGTTGGTACTCATTATCTTTTGATTGTATAAGTGGCAGGCCACAAAATGATTTTCTTCAACTTCCTGCCACTCTGGTTTTTGAGTCTTACAGGCTGCTACTGCAAGAGGACAGCGTGTATTAAACACGCAGCCAGAGGGAGGGTTAATGGGGCTTGGCAATTCTCCTTTAAGAACAATCCGCTTCCGATTATCCTCAACGTCAGGATCAGGAATAGGAATAGCTGACAGTAGAGCTTGAGTGTATGGGTGAAGCGGTTTTTGATACAGCTCCGAACTTGTTGTTAATTCTACTAAATGCCCTAAATACATAACTCCAATACGACTGCTTATATGCTTTACCATCGACAAGTCATGTGCAATAAATAAATAAGTTAACCCTTTTTCTTTTTGGAGTTTTTTTAATAAATTAACTACTTGAGCCTGTACAGATACATCTAAAGCAGAAATAGGTTCGTCTGCAATAATGCATTCTGGATTTAACGCTAAAGCTCTCGCAATCCCTATGCGCTGGCGCTGCCCGCCGCTGAACTCATGAGGATAGCGGTTGGCATGATCACGATTTAGCCCCACATCTTCTAGCAGCTCATACACCCGGTTCAGCATTTCTTTTTTATTGGAATAAAGTCCGTGAACCTCCATTGGTTCTGAGATAATCTCCTTTACGGTAGAACGAGGATTCAGTGAAGCATATGGATCTTGAAAAATCATTTGCATATTACGATGAAAAGCAAATTTCTCTTTCTCTGATAGCTCATGCACGTTTTTCCCTTTATAAAGCACCTCTCCTGATGTACGGTTATACAATCCAATGATTGTTCGCCCGGCAGTGGATTTTCCGCAGCCGGATTCACCAACAAGTCCAAAGGTTTCTCCTTTTGAAATATAAAAAGACACGCCGTCTACTGCTTTCAAAACCTGCTTGTTCGTAATTGAAAAATATTTGCTCAGCTGCTTTACTTCTAACAAATGCTTCGCTGTCATAACTGCCACCTCCTAATAATAGCGCCGGGCTGCGCACAGCTCTTCTTCATAAAGCGTTCCTTTTAATTCAATCAGTTCGACGGTTTTACCCGTTTTAGGTGAATGAAGCATTTTTCCTCTGCCATAACAAATACCAACATGGTGGATATACCCCTTCCCTTTTTCATAAGCGAAAAACAATAAATCTCCGGGTTGAATAGAGTCTAATCCTACTTCTTTGCCTTTCCTTGCTTGATCGGTGGCATCTCTTGGAATAAGATAGCCGTTTGCTTTATGAGTAGCATAGGCAAACCCGGAACAATCATATCCCCATGCACTCACACCCCCCCATAAATATGGAAGATTCAAAAACTGTTCTCCTGCTGCAATAATCATATCTCCAGTTCCTTTTGTTGTTTTACGGTTTCTATCCTCTATTACAACAGCATCTTGACGTTTTATTCTCCCAGTGCCAACCGGTGTTTGAACCTCTAGCCATTCTTTATCTTCTTTTAAAAGAGGCAGCTGCGTTTGATAACTAATTTGCAAGGCTTCTTCCGCTAGCTGCAGTGTCGCAATCGCTGCTGATACCACTGCCGTTGGTTTATTCAATGGAGAATATTCAGCTTGGGAAATCAGTTGGTGGAAAGGAACCCACCCGGGATATCCTCTTTCATCTTTAGAAGAAAACTGAGAAGGAATAACGATTTTTGCCCATTTACCTTTCAGTTCCGTTACATATACTTCTTCTCCTAGTAACAGCTGCGTTTGAACTAAATTTTTCTCACAAAGCTCCAACCGACGTGTATACGTTAATTGCTCCAGCCATTTATCCAGTTTTACTGGGACACTTGTTGCATTGTCATCTATTTCTCTGCAAGAGTCATAGGAAGTCCACACAGTCGCCACAGCTACACAAACGTAATACGCTTTTTTATCCATCACTTATTTCTCCTCCCTGCAGGTTTAACCTTCAGCGTTCGACTTTATCTTTTGGTAATGTAATACCGGATTCAAATTCCACCATTCGTTCATAAGTCGACATCGTGGCATAACTTCCAATTCCCACAGCTGTTTGAGGCGAGCAATGCCCGATGCGAAACCCTCTCATAACAGGCTTTTTTAAAGAAGTCAGGTAACTTGTTAATGCCTCTTCTAGTGAAAGCGACTCTGTACGTTTTTTAGGATAGCAGTTATGGAAATCTCCGATAAGAATTCCCGCTGCATCCTGCAGTTTATTGGCCATATACAGCTGTGTCATCATGCGGTCAATTTCATACGGCTCTTCGTCAATATCTTCAATAAATAAAATTTTATTTTTCGTATCTAGTTCAAATGGAGTGCCAAGCGTGCTCACGAGCAAAGTCAGATTTCCTCCTATCAGCTGACCAGTTGCTTCTCCTTCACAAATAGTGTCGAGCGGGCTAATTTGATCCGTATAGTAAAAAGAACGGTGAGAAAATAATTGATAAAAAGCTTGCTTCGTCTCTATATGAACATCTTCTTTTCCGATATCCGACGAAAGCATTGGCCCGTGAAAGGTAACCAAACCTGTGCGCTGATGAATAGCGGTATGTAAAAACGTAATATCGCTATATCCCCAAAAAATCTTTGGGTTTTGCTTAATTAAATTGTAGTTTAATTGCGAGGCAAGCCTAGCAGTCCCGTACCCTCCGCATGCACAGATAATTGCCTTTACTTCCTTATTGGCAAACATCGCATGTATATCGGCTGCTCGCTGTTCATCAGTCCCTGCCAAGTACCCGTTTTTTTTATATAAATGCGCACCCGTTACTACGTTTAATCCTATTTCCTTCAAATATTCTAGTCCTTTTTTTAGATTGTGCTGATTAGGCGGACTAGCAGGTGCAATAACAGCTACTGTATCACCTTTTTTTAATCGTTTTGGTTTGATCATTTGCTACACTCCTTTTGTGTAAAGAAATGAAGAAAGTGAAACTTGGGTCAGAAGGGAATTGAAATCCCCTCTGACGAAAAGTTCCACTTTACTGTTTATCTGCCCACTTCAAATCTAAATAGCCAACAGGATGACGAACAATTCCAGATACGTTATCTTTTATTAAAAACACATAGTTGTAGAAATGAATAGGAATGATCGGCATCTCATCAAATAAAATACCTTCTGCTTTATACATAAGCTCAAAACGTTTTTTATTATCAGTTTCATTCATAGCTTGTTTAATTAACTTATCATATTCTTTATTGCTCCAAGCTGTACGGTTCATTGAATGACCCGTCTGGAAGCTCTCTAAAAAGTTGATTGGATCTGCATAATCAGCTAAAAACGAACTTCGTGACAGCTGAAACTTTAACGCTTTTTGTTCTTCTTGGAAAACATTCCATTCCATATTGGCAAGCTTCACATCTACACCTAGATTTTCTTTGAACATTTGCTGAAGTGCTTCTGCTATTTTTTTATGTGTATCGTCTGTACTGTATGTTAGCGTAATAGCTGGCAGCTTTTTATATCCTTCTTCTTTCATTCCTTTTTTCAGAAGTGCTTTTGCTTCTTTGCCATCTGTTTTTAGTAAGTCGCCGCCTGTTTTACGGAAATCCTTTCCATCTGCATCTTTAAATCCGTATGATACAAACCCGCGAGCTGGTTTTTCTTTATTTTTTGTAACAAAATTAACAATTTGATCTTGATCTACAGCCATTGCGAATGCTTTACGGATATTTTTGTTTTGAAAGGGCTCTTTATCTAAGTTAAAGCGATAGAAGTAAGTTCCCGCTTGGTCTTCGATATGAACATCTCCATCTTTCAACAGCTTTTCACTTAAATCCGATGGAATTTCAGAAACATCTAGTTCTCCATTTTGATACATTTGGTATTCTGTGTTTGTATTTTCAACAATTGCCCATTTTACCTTATCGAGCTTTACATTTTTAGCATCCCAGTACTGATCGTTTCTTTCCATTACTAGATTACTGTTATGCTTCCATTGAGTTAATTTGAAAGGACCATTAGCAACAAACGAATCTGCTTCTGCAAACCATTTCGGATTTTTTGTTGCTACTTTTTCATTAATTGGAAAAAACGCTGGATTGGAAACTACGCTTAAGAAATAGGCTTGCGGACTTTTAAGCGTAACTTCAAAAGTTTTGTCATCTAGCGCTTTGACTCCTACTTGATCAGCACTGCCTTTACCCGTATTAAATTCTTCTCCACCTTGAATGAAATAGCCTAAAAACGCCGCTGGAGAACCAGTCTTAGGATCTAACAGCCTCTTCCATGCAAACACAAAATCACTTGCTTTTACGTCATCTCCATTTGACCATTTAGCATCTTTTCGCAAATGAAATGTATAGACTTTTTTATCGTCAGAAATATCCCATTTCTCGGCCATTGCTCCTTCAGGCTCATCGCTTTTTCCTAAACGAGTCAGCCCCTCCATTAAGTTATTAAGCATATTCCATGAATATGAATCAAACCCAATAGGCGGATCAAAAGACGTAGGTTCTGCGCCATTATTCATATAAAGGACCTTACCGTCTTCTTTTGCTGTACTGCTTTTCTTTTCTGGCTCCGCGCCTGAATCTTTTGTGGCCGTACAGGCAGCAAGTGCAAATATAAGTACACACATCATTAGTAAAGACCCTATTTTTTTCATCATTTTCCCCTCTTTCATAAGTTCGCTATTCATCTATAAATCTAGCTTATAGTTGTTACAAATTTTTGGGCTCTCTCATCTTGAAGCCAGCAGTGCACTTGGTGACTTTCTTTCAGCTTTGTCGACGTAGGATACATGCGATCACACACTTCCATTACGTAAGGACAGCGAGGTGCGAACGAACATCCAGATGGAGGTGCAAATAAATCGGGAGGTGAGCCTGCAATAGGCACAAGCTCACTTTCGTATAGATCTAACCGAGGAACTGAACGCAGCAATCCTTTTGTATACGGATGCTGCGGCGTATAAAAGATGTCTCTTCTTGTTCCAATTTCTACAATCTTTCCTGCATACATTACGGCAACACGGTCAGCTACCTGAGCAACTACACCTAAATCATGGGTAATTAAAACAATGGAGACATCCGTTTTCTGCTGAATATCCTTAAATAATTCTAAAATCTGCGCCTGTATTGTGACGTCAAGGGCTGTGGTAGGTTCATCAGCAATTAGCACTTCGGGGTTGCATACAAGGGCCATTGCAATGACAATACGCTGTCTCATTCCCCCGCTAAATTCATGAGGATATTGCTTTAGGCGTTCTTTAGGATTTGGAATTCCGACTAGCTCCAGCATTTCAAATGCTTTTTCTTTGGCTTTTTCTTTTGAAATGTTTTCATGTTGCATAATATTTTCTGCAATTTGCTCACCTACGCGAAGAGTTGGATTAAGCGCAGTCATAGGATCCTGAAAAATCATCGAAATATCAGCGCCTCGAATGTCTCGCATTTTCTTTTCTGATAGTTTTGTTAAATCCTGGTCTTTAAATAAAATAGAGCCGCTTGTGATCCTGCCCGGAGGTGTTGGAATTAACCTCATAATACTTTGAGATGTTACGCTTTTTCCGCAACCTGACTCTCCTACAATCGCTAGGGTTTCTCCTTTATGTAAATCAAAACTAACGCCTCTTACAGCTTGAACTTGCCCTCCGTAAGTTGAAAACTGTACGTGTAAGTTTTTGATTCGGATTATTTTTTCCATTTGCTTACCTCCTTAATTTCGGATCAAGTGCATCTTGCAGTCCGTCTCCAAGGACATTAAAAGCAAACATGGTAAGAGAAATAAAAAACGCGGGAAAAAACAAACGCCACCAATAGCCTGATAGAATCGTTGATAAACCATCGTTTGCCATTACTCCCCAGCTCGCATAAGGAGCCTGTACACCCAGCCCTAAAAAGCTTAAAAAAGCTTCAGCAAAAATGGCAGTTGGTACGGTTAGTGTCATTTGAACGATAATCGGTCCCATCGTATTTGGAAGCAGGTTTCGCTTAATGATACGGCTTGTTTTTGTTCCAAACGTTTTGGATGCAAGCACGTATTCATAGTTTTTTATTTGCAATACTTGCCCCCGTACAATTCTCGCCATCCCGATCCAACCTGTAACGGAAAGTGCCACAATAATCGTAGAAAGCCCGGGTCCCATGACTACCATTAGTAAAATTACCACTAATAAATAAGGAAGACCGTATAAAATTTCAATTACGCGCATCATGACATTATCTGTTTTTCCTCCTTTATAGCCTGAGAAGCCCCCGTAAATGACACCGATGATAAAATCAATAAGCGCTGCCATCAGCCCTACAAATAAAGAGATTCTAGCCCCGTACCATGTCCGAGTGTACATATCTCTGCCTAAGTCATCCGTTCCAAACCAATGACTAGCTGAAGGAGGAAGGTTTTGCTCTGTAAAAGAGGCTTTCGTTACGCTGTAGGGTGAAAACATAGGACCGAATATAGCCATCACAACGAGGATGACTAAAAAAAAGAGACCCAGCATGGCCAACTTGTTTTTTACAAGCCTGCGCCATGCATCATGCCAATAAGAAAGACTCGGCCTTACAACTGCTTCGGCTTCAGATTTCTTTTTTTTCTTTGGCGTAAACCACTCATCAGGAATTTGCTTATACTCCTGTTTTTCCAGCACGTTATCCCTCCTTCTTATACAGTTTGATTCGTGGATCAAGTATTCCGTAAGCAATGTCTACTAAAAAAAGCATAATGATGAGAATCGAACTGTAAAAGACCGTAGTGCCCATAATTACGGGGTAGTCTCTCGTATTAATACTGTCCACAAAATATTTCCCCATGCCAGGAATAGCAAAGACTTGTTCAATAACAAATGTGCCAGTTAATACGCTGGCTGCAATCGTTCCAAGAACTGTTATAACAGGCATTAAAGCATTTCTAAGCGCGTGTTTAAATACAATTTTCATTGGCGAAAGCCCTTTTGCACGCGCTGTTCGAATATAATCTTGAGTCAGTACTTCTATCATGCTTGAGCGAGTCAAACGTGCAATAATAGCCATAGGACCTGTGGCAAGAGCTAGAGTCGGAAGAATCATATGTAAAGGGCTTGTCCACGTAGCAGCGGGTAAAATTTTAAAATTAACAGAAAGCTGTTGAATTAACAACGTGGCCATAACAAAATTTGGAATCGACAATCCGATAACTGCTATGCTCATCGCAATGTAATCAATTATTCCGTTTCTTCTAAGAGCAGCGATAATGCCTAGTGTAATACCGGAAATCACCGCAAGAATTAACGTCACCATTCCAAGTTCAAATGACACGGGAAACCCTCTTCCTAAAAGGTCGTTAACCGTTTGAGACGGCTGTTTAATAGAAGGACCAAAGTCAAAGGTAACAATGGATTTCAAATAAAGAACATATTGCACAACTAGCGGCTCATCTAAGTGATAAAATGATTCCAGGTTTTTTTGAACTGCATCGCTTGTCGCTCGTTCTTCATTAAATGGAGATCCAGGAATCGAATGCATTAAAAAGAAGGTTAAGGTCACAATTACCCACAGCGTAACAAGCATGGATAAAAATCGCTTTAAAATATAACTTTTCACCTTTATCCCACCTTCTAACAGAATGTTGTGCGCGTAGCTAATTCAGTCATAACAAGCATGGCCTGATAAGCTTCTAAAATATCTTTTGCTTGAAACCGAACGGTCGTCGTTCCAGGTTCAATTTCTGTGCCCGGCATTAAATGCGCCCACTCTGCTTGACCATAATTTGCAAATTCTATTCGTAAGGTTGGGTGTTTAGGTGGAATTAAAGGTTTAACAAGGTGTTTGTGCTGAATAGCTGCGGCTGTTTTTTCTTGAAGTAATTGTTCTGCTTTCTTAGGGGTTAATGTTTTGGCTGCAGAACGTGAAATGGCCTGTTTGACGATAGCAGTCGTCACGTTTGGAATAAGCTGCTGTGCTTCCAGCGCCGTTTGGTCATCACCAGCTACCATTAAAACTGGCACGCCGTAATAGCCTGCGACGTATGCGTTGAAGCCTAACTCTCCAATATTCATATCGTCTATGTACATATTGCGAGCACCAAATATCATTGAATGAGACATGACACCAGGCATGGATGCTTTAGCATGATACCCTAGAAATATAGCACCATCAAAAGTCTGATCTAATCCCTGTACCATTGAATATGGTTTTACGCTTCCTGAAATAAGCTGAGTTTCTGGATGAAGCCGTTCAACAAGGAGATTATTCATACTCGAATGACTGTCATTTACCACAACTTCTGAGCACTTTTCTCTAAACCCTGCATAAATGACTGCATTCGCTTCATCCGTCATTATTTTGCGGCTTCTTTCATAATTCTCTTTCTCTCGCAGAACATTTGTGTGATCGACGAGTCCCGTAATTCCTTCCATATCAACCGACAGGTATAGTTTCATTTGTCTTATCCCTCCTCCTTCCTTGACTGTTAGTCAGTTCATTATAAATTATTCTTATGTTTATAATTTATAATTGTAAGAAAATTATAAAATATCTTTCTTCTTTTTACAACAATATATTGAATCTTTTGACATTTTACTCGTCATCCTTTTAACAAGATATCGCTTACAAATTGGAAATCCCATGGTAAAATAATAGAGCAACCTGTTGGTTCATTCAGCCGCTCGTCGGCATTAATTGAGGTGTTAAGAATGTTTCGAGTTTCCATTGCTTCGCTACAATGGTTTTTATTTATGATTTCTAATAGTATGATTGTTCCTATTGTAATTGCTTCTCAGTTTCATTTAAACGCAGCAGATTCTATTCAATTTTTACAGCGAACGTTATTTATTTTGGCTTTATCCGGGCTCTTGCAGGTATTTATAGGGCATAAATACCCAATCATGGAAGGGCCAGCTGGCGTTTGGTGGGGCGTCTTTTCTCTGTATGCGAGTCTTGGAACCGTTCTGTTTGGTTCTCACTCCGAAACGCTTCGCGTGCTGCAGTTCACCCTTCTTATAAGCGGGATAATTGCTATTTTAATGAGCCTGTTTGGTCTCATTGATAAACTAGCAAAATACTTTACTCCAACGGTTACCGGTACATATTTAATTTTATTAGTGACGCAGCTCAGCGGTTCCTTTTTAAAAGGAATGTTTGGCATTACAGAAACGAATTCAGCTATTAAACTTCCAATTGCGCTGACTTCAGCTGCGATTTTGCTGCTGACTTTTTATTTATTATCACACCGGACGTTAAATAAACTCAGCATTATTATTAGTATTGGTGTAGGCTGGGGAGTATTTGCAATGTTAGGGTTAGCTAAACCTATCGAATTTCAGGCGCAGTTATTTTACATACCTAAAGTGTTTGTATTCGGAGCTCCTCGCGTTGAATGGAATATGGTTGTTACTGCTTTTTTTGTAACACTCATTTTAATTACAAACATGCTCGCTTCTATTCGTGTTGTTGAGTCTGTTTATAAACACAAAGGAGAAAAAATTGAAAAAGACAATATTAAACGTTCCGGGATGGTTTCGGGTATAAGCCAGCTGCTTGGAGGATTGTTTTCAGGTGTCGGTGCCGTTCCTATTTCAGGTTCCGGTGGATTTATTTCAGCTACAAATATTTATAGCCGAGTTCCTTTTATTGTAGCATCGTGTCTTTTGCTTTTTCTGAGTATCTTTACCCCTTTAACATCCATTATGTCCGCTCTTCCTCCTGCCGTCGGATACGCGGCAATCTTTCCTGTTTTTACAGGTATGATGGCTCTTGGAATTGGAGAATTCAAGCATGCCAAACAGCCCGAAAAAGCAATGAAAAAAGCAGGTATTGCGCTGCTGTCGGGGATAGGGGTTATGTTTTTGCCTTCTCAAGCTTTTTCAACACTTCCTCCTTTAGTTACTACGTTCTTAAGCAATGGATTAGTTCTTGGTACCATTATCATTCTTGCACTGGA
The DNA here is from genome assembly GCF_050846875.1 of Priestia sp. TRN 1309. NCBI lineage: Bacteria > Bacillati > Bacillota > Bacilli > Caryophanales > Bacillaceae > Priestia > Priestia sp. TRN 1309. The sequence continues at coordinate 598,586 of NZ_JBOZGM010000004.1, forward strand.
AATTTTCGAATCACTTTCGTTGAAAAGACAAGATGCAAAAGAGGGATAAAAAAAAGAAGCTGAAACTCAGCTTCTTTTTTTACCTTTTTACCGTTAATCCTTTTAGTTCATCGTCTTCCATAGCCATTTCATAAAATTCTCCCGTTTCATCGTGCGTTAAAACATAATCCAACTCTTCCTGAGCAGAGGCAGTTTTTCCAAGAACAGCTAGGTAGCATGCCAAGTTATAGCGAATAAAAAGATCTTCGTCTCCGCTTTCTACTCTGGTTATCATAAGCGAAGCTGCTGCTTCTGTTTCACCTTCTAAATGATACGCGATACCTAAATCGGTATACATTCCTTCATACTCTTGATGCTGTTCAATTGCTTTTTGAAGAAGCTGAACAGTTTCATGATAACGTTCCGTTTTATTATACAGTTTTGCTAGTCCTGCATATATGTCAGGCTGATAAATCTCCTGCTGAAGTAATTCTTGAAAAGCAGCCTCTGATTTTTCTACCTCTTCAAGGTTACTCAAAATAAATGCTCGGTATATCTGCAAATCTATATGATTTGGCTGCTGTTTGAGAAGTTTTTGAACTAAGTTTAGCGCTTCATGTGCAGCCTGTTCATTTTCTTGGATATTAACGAGTATATTGGCTAAATGATAGGCAACATCAAAATCCCAGCTTTGATGCAGCGATTTTTTCAGCACGGTGATGCTATCTTCAATCAACCCTTTCTCTTCGTAAAAAGCCGCAAATGCATGCACAGCCTCTTTATTATTTCGATCCGTTTTTATGGCAAGTTCATACAATTCAATCGTTAAGCCAAGCAGCGTAACCGTTTTTGCTTTTGCTTTGAATTTTGCTAAGCTTCGTTTGAAGATAGATCCTTGCTGCTCTTCTACGACCGAATCGGCATACTCATTTAAAGCCTCGGCTGCGTTTTTAAATAACAAACTTTTGCTTTGTTTTTCCATTTTTATCTTTTTTAAATCTGCCGTAAGCCCGGACAGTTTTTTTCCATTTGGAAAGCTAGACATGAATGTTTGAAATAGAGCGTAATCTTCCGGATCCTCACTTAGCAACTCTGTAAGAACTTTTCTAGCTTCTTCATATCTCTGTTCCATGATGAGCCATTTTGCCTGATGATGGCGAATAGCAGGATTCTGTAGATCTAGTTCAAGAGCCTTCTCTAGATACGCTTCAGCCTGTGAAATGTCTCCTTTTAGACGATACACATGAGCCTGGCTGTCAGCGAGCCATTGAGGTAGCACAATTTCCTCTACGCTCTTTAATACCTCTAACAGCTCTTCATACTCTTTCTCTGTTTCACAAAGTGAAGCTACGTGCTCAACGTTTACTTCCATAGGATTCAGCTGTATCCATTGAAGCAGCCAATTTCTTTCAGCCGTTCGATTTTGTTCTTCACAAGCCATTTCGGCAAGCTTCATACAAGCGGCTTCAAATGTTTTATCAAGAGTTAAGCACTTTTGGAAGGCCTCTTTTGCTTCAGTGATGCGATTCATTGATTGATATATTTCACCTAGCCGATAATATGGCAAAGCATCTTGCTTGATACGAAGCGCTTGATGATAAAGTTTCTCACTTTTTGTTAGCTGCTTGGCCTGTTCGTATAATATACCTAAATAGCACATGTACAAAATCTCATTAGGGTGCTCTTGATGTTCTGCAGTTAAAAACTTAATTCCACGAGTCAATAACGCCGTGTCTTCTAAATAACCCGTATATGCTTCTAACACTTCATCTAACGCTGTTTGAGCAAAATGAATTCCCTCTTCATAAAGAGCAAATCCAAACTCTATCGTTTGATTGTCTAGCTCCTTTTGTTTTGCTGCATCTAAAAGCATGCTGCCTGCATCCAACATGACGTCGCTGTTCGATGAAAACTTCTGCGCAATAAGCGTGAGCGTATCAACGGCCGTTAAATGTTCACCTGTTTCTAAATACGCATAAGATAAACCCAAATACATAAGGGCATCTTCCTCTATTTTTAAGCCTTCTTTATACAGAGCAATAGCTTCTTCGTACCTTTGATTCGCGACGTATAAATCGCCTAGTCTTCCTCGAATTGTCATGTCGCCCGGTAGATGCTTCATGCCTTCTTTGAGATAGCTTTCAGCTTCGTCCGTTTTTTCTAGTTGATATTGTAGCAAATCAGCTATCGAAAGATATGGATAAGGAACAGTCGGCAAAAGCTGTTTAGCTACTTGAAACCCCCGGTAAGCTTTACGAAACTTTTTTAAATGTTCATCACAACGGGCTCTTTCAAACCAGCTGTGCGCATCTTTTGGGTTTTCCTTTAATAACGCGTCGAAAAGATTTCTGGCTTCTGCGTATCTTTCTTTCTCCATTAAAATAAGTCCGTGATTGATTTGTGTATAAGATTCATCACTATACATATTTAAGGAAATAGTCGAGCATTCAAAAGCCTTTTCGAGGTTTCCTTGGTACATGTATGCAAGTGCTAGATAGCTCCAGTTCAAATGCTGCTCTACGTCTAATTGCAGCGAGCTGCGCAGTGCTTCAACAGCCTCATCATATTTCTCTTCATCCAGCGCAATTCTTCCTTTAAGATAGTGATAAAAAGAGCTATGCTTTTTGTTATCTATGTGGTGTAACAAGGAAGATGCTCCCTTACTGTCGTCAAGTTTAAAAAAGGCATATGCGGCGTGAAGCTTAAGATAATCATGATTGCTATATTTCTCTAACACATGATTAATACACGTACGAATATAGGCTTCATGCTCTTTTCTGTACAAATGCTTCATACTGTAAATAGCGGAAAATGGAACATGCTCATTTGCTTTTAATAAAGAAACGAGATCGTTAATGTGGGCCTCTTCATCCGCTTCAACTAGTTCGATTAAGTCATACAGCTGACAGATAAACTCATCTTGCTCTTTAGAAAGTGAAGCGAGATCCGCTGCCGCTTTAGAAGCAACAATTGATAAAAACCCCGAATTAGCGTAATGCTGATCAAAATTTTTATATTCTACATATGTTGGACTTAGAAAATTAGCATCTTGTACATGGAAAAGTTCAAGTTCATCATCGTAGCCAAATACAACTTGAACGTGGGAAGCTTGTTCAAATTCCAGACTGACCAAAATAGGCAGCCCTTTGTCTAATAGTTCTTTAAACTGTTCAACTGTGCCTGTGAAAAACATCGCTGCAAAGCCAAGAGATTCAAAGTAGCTCACCGCAGTTGATAATTTGGATCCTAAGCCGCCGTAAATACGCGTTCCAATCTCATCCTGTGTTTTTTCGGTATGTAAAAGCCTTAACATCATACTCATACTGGCTGGCACGCAATAATTATCTTTTTGAACGATGGGTACAATCGGAAGCTTGATTGTACTGAATTTATCGTCTGTATGCTTTCCGATTAATTTTTGATAAGGTGAATCTTTTAAACATCGCTTGGTCGAGAGCAGATGCATAAGCTGAGATTGCTGCTGCTGTTCAAAATAAATGTCGGCGCGCAGCAGCGTAAAAAAATCTTGATAATCGTGATAGGGTAACTTTGAGTCGATAAATTCAATCGTTTCAAGCAAGAGAGAATACTCTTTTAAATCTTTTAATCGCATCACTTTATCCATATATAAAGACGGAAGCTGTGGATAGCGAACAATAGCCTCGTTAATTGTTTCAAGCGCTTGTTCATGCTTCCCTTCGTACGCATATAAGTCCGCTAGCATTGCATAGCAAAAATCTCCATTCTCCTTATATGCCGTTCCTTCTTTTAAGCAGGCTTCAGCTTTCATTCTGTCGTTGAGCTGCAAATAAAAATATCCCCATCTGTCAGCCATACCCTTTTGGTTATGTGACGTTACTTGTTTCATCCACTTAGAAGCTTCATCCACTTGTTTCATTTCTAAAAGAATTCTTACCTTTAAAAAATAGATTTTCTCAAGCTGTTCCTTTTTAACTGATTCCGTATCCAGCTGAGAAATTAATAAAGAAAGTCTATCATCAGCGTCGAGTATCTTGCCTTCGCGCAGGAGATCATCGCAATAAAGAGTCACCATTCGAATCGAGCCAAATCGACGATAGCCATATGTCGTTAACATTCGGCTTACACGATTTAATAAAGCCTCATCACAAAAGCGGATAAGCTCGTACAGCTCTTCTTCCGTTTGTAAGTGTGTCAACCATTCTTTCACAATCCCCGCAAGGCTCTTTGGTTGAAGGCTTTGTACTTCTTCTGTTATATACGCTACAAGATCAAATATTTGATAATGATCCACCATGCTTTTTAATTTCTGATAATTTATACTCAATTCAAAACCACCTTATTCAATAAAATAAGAACTATTGCATCTGCTGTCTATAAATTGAAGTATAAGAAATTTCAAGGATTTTTTCTAGACACAATATAAATTTAAGCATATTGACGGGTCTTTAAATAGCAAAGAGCTGTCTTTTATCATAAGACAGCTCCGTAAAATCACACTTCAGCTTTCTTCAGTTTTACGCCGCCTTCAGGTTTTGGTTTGATAGCTTTTAAAACTAAAATGGCACCTACTGCACTAACCCCTAGAGACGTTTGGAACACAGCCATGTCCGACCACTTCATAAGCAATGTATAAAGAGGAGGCCCAGCTGCTACTCCGACAAAGCGCATCGAACTGTAAAGAGACGTAATGGTTCCTCTCTCTTCCTTTTCAATTCCTTCTGTAATAAGTGCATCAAGACTGGGAAGAGCTGCTCCAATTCCAATTCCACCAAGCACTAAAGTGAGTAAAATACTAAAAAGAGACGTATTAAAAAATAAAATGATGAAAGAACATGTTAACAATAAAAAGCCAAAAAAAGCAGACCACTTCATAACGATTTTATTGTTGCCAACTTTTTTCCCCGCCACAAAAGAAGAAATAGATAAAGCGAGCAAAGGAATAGCCATTACCAAGCCTTTTTTCGTATTCACAATATGATAACGCTCCTCTAGTATGGTCGATAGGTAAAATAAAACCCCGAATAATACAAGCATAATAATGGCGCCTAAAATAAAAATAGCCATAAGCCATCCAATATTTTCTTTGAGCGTCTTCTTCAAATCCTTCAAAAACTGCGTGATACTTTTCTTTTTTTGTTCAGATTCAGAAGAACTATCATTTTTCGGAACTTTTACTAAAAAGATAACTAAAAGAATCGAAATAAGGCAAAGAATAGGAATGAACCAAAAAGGAAGAAACCAAATCATAGCCGCTAAAAAAGCTCCCAGTATTGGGCTTAGTACTTTCCCAAACGTATTGGCTGTTTCAATTAAACCTAGTCCTTTTGTAATTTCTTGCTCGTCTTTGAACATATCTCCTACACAAGGCATCACAACAGGCATAGCCCCTGCTGAACCTATTCCTTGAATCGCGCGGCCAATTAAAATAACCCAAAATGGATTGGCCATTTGCCATGAAGCCCAGCCTGTTAAAGCCCCTCCTACTGCAGCAAGCAGCAAACTAGGAATAATAATTTTCTTGCGGCCAAATCGATCTGATAAATAACCAGCAATCGGGATTAAAAAAATAGCGAAAATTGAGTAGACCGTGATAATCATGGATACCTGCAGCGAGCTTATCTGTAGACGTTTTTCAATCACCGGCAACACCGGAATTAACATTGAATTTCCGAGGGTCATGATAAGTGGCACAGAAGCAAGAGCAAGTAAATCCAATTTTTTTCTACTTTCCATAGCGTCCTCCAAACCTTACTTCTAATTAACGTCACAATCACACGTTTTTCAATTTAAGCTTTATAAAACTTCTCGTGTTCATTGATTTCAAAGCTTAACTATCTCATTACATAAGATGATGTGTATCTATATTTTTTAGCTAAAAAGGTAATTGCTATTCATGGTTTCACTGTTCTTCTTTAATTTATTGAACTTTGTTATTTATTCTTGTTAATACTTGTAAAAACACATGTTTTTAATCCCATATATGAAGAAGCGTACGAGTATCTCCGTACGCTTCTTCATATATAGGCGTCATCTTATTACACTACTTCACCTCGATGACCATCTCCATCATACATAAACTGTTTATCAATAATATGTTCGATATATATGGTTGTCAAATCGCTTTTTTTCACTTGAGCTACAATTAATCCTAACGGATCACCAATGGTGAAGCTTGTTCCATTTTGAAACATTAACAGCTGCTCATTTAAATGCAATACGCGCTTATAAATTTGTTCTTTCTCTAGGCTGCTGCGGCTCTTTGCTGCTTCGAGCGTTGAAAATAACAAAATGATTTCTTTTCCATTTATTTGTGTACGATACATACACGACCCACTCCTTATCACCGCGTTAAAATTATGCTGACTATACTTTTATTATAAACTAAATTTTCAGTTATTTTTCATCTCACAAGAAATTTTTTTATTAAAAATAGACTATGTCCACGTTAAATAAAATTTAATTTTCAGAAAAGTTAAATTTTAATATTGAAATTTTATTTCTTCTTATTATATAATATAAACAATCATTTACCTCTATTGGAAATGATAATTCGAGTTTCAGCAGCATGATGCTGCACAGTACTAGGGGGATTCAAGTTATGCAAAATGGTAAAGTAAAATGGTTCAACAATGAAAAAGGCTATGGCTTTATTGAAGTTGAAGGCGGAAGCGACGTATTTGTACATTTTTCTGCCATCCAAAGCGAAGGTTATAAATCCTTGGAAGAAGGACAAGAGGTATCTTTTGAAATTGTAGAAGGCAATAGAGGCCCACAAGCCGCTAATGTCACTAAGCTATCATAAATAGATCTTTTTATTTTATAGTAAAAGAGACTCTTTTCTGAGTCTCTTTTTTGTTATACCTAGCGTTTGGCCTCAGTAAGCTGCTGGTCACATGTTTGAATAGACTGCATGCACTGCTGAAGAAATTGCTCGTCTACTCCTGTGCCATGAGCTTTGGCAGATTGAAGCTGTGCTTTTGCATCATTAAGCGCATTCGTTGCCTCTTCAAGCTGCTGAGGACTCATACTCATCGTAGCTGTCCCAATCATCTTTTGAGCAGATTGAATGGACACTTCTACTTGCTTTAAATCATTATATCCTGTTGTTACTTCTTCATTTGAAAACTTATCCATTGAAAGAACACCTCCATATGGATAGAATGAAGCTGCTGCCGACAAATTATACACGCTTACTTTTTAGTCAGCAAATCTCCATACTGCTTAATCTTTTCTCCTACGGTACACTCTTTAATACAAAACGTCTGAGCGTATGTTTTGCCCTTTTCTTTGTTAAACGTTTTTTTTACAAAACAATCACTACAGTAGTAATCCAATAACTCCGTTACTTCTTCTAATAATTGTTTACGTTCCACTCTCGTTCATCTCCATTTCGTTCTGTGTGTTACACTTGCTTCCTGCTAGCAATTGGTATCCCTTGAAGAGCTTGAGTCGCAAGCTGGTCGGCCTCTTCATTTTCCTTCCTTGAAATAGGCTCATATACCGGTCGGATACCAAGTTCCTGCATTTTATCTTCTATTCGATCTAAGTACCGATTAAACTCTTCTTCGAAACAGGGCCACTCCCCTGCAAGCTGATTTAATACAACCTGAGAGTCACCTCTAAACGTTACCGGTATATGATGAACACCAAGTTCCTCAAGCTCTTGTATTAAATAATAAAAAGCAGCATACTCTGCCTCATTATTTGATTCTATCTCTTGCAGTCTTGAGTTTCGTCGTATTCGGTAAGACTGGTTGTTCTGTTTAAAATAAATCACAACCCCAAGCCCCGCTAAAAGCGTATCATGCTCATAGCCTCCGTCAAAATATGCCACAATATCGTGAGGCTCTGTCTGTACTTCCTGTAAGAGCTTTTTCGCTTCTTTTACAGTCCATTTTTGCTGCTGCTCATCAAGTAGAAAAATTTCCTTCGTTCGACCTGTTTTTTCTAAATCACCCACAATCATTAGCGCCTCATTCGCATCTGTGAAATCGGATGTGAAAATTAACTGTTTATGTTTCGAGGATTTATAATGCCATTCAATTTGGAAATTCATAACGAGCATTCCTTTCATCAGCAATTTTGAATTCAACACTTTTTCTGCTTTTTTGTATTTTATCTTCTATTATGTCTTTTCATGACAGTTTTCTTACCTAATAAGCGGATTTTAGCGTTTATACGTGCTAATATAAAATAGCTGAAGTACTTATGATACAATACTATTGATGAAAAAACATGGTTTAAGCTTATATTGTTTTAACAAGGAGGCTGTATGATGATTGAAGTTTATATAGACGGAGCCACTGCTGGCAACCCTGGTCCTTCTGGAGCTGGTATTTTAATTAAAGGAAATGGTGAACATCATCGTTACGCTATTGTTCTTGGGACAATGACGAATCATGAAGCAGAGTACCATGCACTTCTTCATGCATTAAAAATTTGTTTAGAAAAAAAGTATACGAGCGTATCTTTTCGAACAGACTCTCAGCTAGTAGACCGCGCAATGAACCAAGAACACGTTAAAAATAAAGCGTTTGCTCCTTTACTGGAAGAAGCCCTCAAATTGTCCAGTCAATTTGATTTATTTTTTATAAAGTGGATCCCTAGCTCTCAAAATGCAGGTGCTGATCAGCTGGCCAGACAAGCCATTAATCAAAAAGAAGCAGGAATGTAATCCTGCTTAAATCATACCTGATGACTTTAAATATTGAATGGCTTGTTTTTGATTGCTAATACGATTTGATGTCAAATTCTCGAGGAGCGATACAAAAAAACTGCCGTCAAATTCTTTTTGTACTTTTAGTGTCCATTCAATTGTAAATATGACCATCTCGTCAGCTGCACGCGTATACTGCTGACCAAATGAAATAAATCCACGTGCATCTTCTGCTAAATGAAAGCCTTTTTCTTCAAGATAAAGAAGATACTCTTCAACGGTTTGAGCTGTTTTTGTCACTTTTTCGTCCCATCCTTTTGCAAAGGTTCTTCTTTATCTTAGCTTACTTTTGGCTATTTGACTATGATTTCCCTTCTAAAAAATAGCCAATTGCTCCAAGTGCTACTCCTAAAATGGCTCCGCCAATCACTTCTTCTGGCTGATGACCAAGCATTTCTTTCAAGCGCTGTTCCGTCAAATCGTGAAAGCCTCCGTCTGGAAGACCCGCAAGCTTTTCAATTTCTTCGTCTAACGTATTCACTTTAATAGTAATTTCGCCAGTCTGCCTTCGAATTCCTTGTGCATCGTACATCACAATAATTCCAAAAACAGATGCTAACGCAAAGTCAATCGTAGAAACACCTCTTTTTAATGCTACATAGGTAGCCAAAGAAGATACGCCGGCTGAATGAGAGCTTGGCATTCCACCCGACGCAGCAATCATCCGCATATCCCATTTTCCTGTTTGATACTTTTTAATTGGGATTTTTAAAGCTTGTGCTAAACCGATTGATGAAAGAGCAATGACAATTCCTTTATTCATATTGCTTCACCTCATCTATAGTTTGCGATGGATTGACATCTTGTACCCAAGCAAATATTGCCCAACAAAAAACGCCGGGCTAATCTGCTGACAGAGCAGACTAATCCCGGCGTTTTTGGAAACAGTTCTGTTATTTTTTACGCTTTTTTTGTGCAGCATTATTCATTTTGGCAGATTCAACTTCAGCATAAGAACCGAATTCTTGTCCATATTGATTATTTGCACTTTTATTAGCTTCTAACTTCTTGTTAACAGAATTATTTTGGTTTTGTTGCACGTTGAACTCAGAAGCAAACTCCCCAGCATAAGTGTCATTTGCACTTTTTGCACGCTTTGCTTTTTGAGCCTGATTTGCTTTAAACTCAGAAGAGAACTCTTGGTTATAATTATGCTTTGCATTGTTATTCGCTTGCGCATTTTTATTACCTAATTTTTGACGACCCATCGCTATCTCCTCCTATTTGTACCTCGTTGGTACACTATTAGTATGGATCAAGCGGCACGTCATATCCTGTTCAAATTAAGGTAAAAACACCAGAGCTTAGCACGTTTATATTCTTGCTACGTACTCTTTAACCATTTCTTCCGTCACTACTTTACGGCCTGGAATGATGGTATATTTTTGAGACAGCTCATTAATTTCTGCTGTTACAGCGTTAATACCGTCTACAGAAAAGGGCTTCCCTTCTTTGCAGAGAAGCACAGCTGCTTCAATAGCTTGCTCACGTCGAGCTTCTAAGCTGGCAAAAGCACGTACTAATTCGTGCTGTTTTTTAGAATGGGCTGAAATTTCTTTATGTACACTCATGTTCGTTCCTCCATTATATTATGCTGAGTTAGTAAAAATAAGTTAATGTCCTCATAACTGATTTGCTTTTCCGGTAATTCTTTTAAGTTTTTTTCTATCGCTACAGATTCTTTCTTAATGCTATCCAAAAAGTTTTTCATCTTTTCATTAAAAGCGACTTTCCCGCTTATCTTGCATTGTACAAATTGCTCAATGATGGATTGCTGCCTATCGTCGAGATTTGCCTGCTTACATAAATCGGCAAATAAAATGACAGGGAAACTGCGCTGCTTTACTACTACTTTCAGTGATAAAAATGCACGAATCAGTTGGAGCATCACTTTTATATCCTCTATTGTAACAGAAGATGTCAGATTTCTTTTACTATTTATCGTTAAAATTTTAAAATAATGATATCCCAATGCTTTTAAGGAATATGATTGAGCCATCATTTGCCGGAGCGGCTCAGCAAACGATGACTTTTGATAATAAACAAAAGGCGACCATAGCCACTCATAAAGCGAAGGGTTTGATTTTGTAAACAAATAAATGGTTTTGTACAAATCCCACCCTTGCATATCATAATTGCCTTCTGCTACATTAATGACCTCTTGAGGTCTATTGAGATGAAGATAGCGTGATGCTTTATATTTATATATAAAGCGGACGTCAAAATCACTCGCTAACGTGTCGAGTCCGTAAGCACGGCTCCCTGATTCACATGCAAACAAAATTTCTACATTATATTCTTTTTCAATTTCCTGTAAACGTTTATTTATGTGTGTAGACATAAAAATTAATGACCCTTTCTTTTCTCCAATACATGTTCTAGCACCGTCATTGTACTTACCAATTCTTGAATTGGAAATTCTTCAGACACGGCCGCTTGCAGCTGTTTGTAATAATCATACCATTCTTCAGATACAGACTGTTTATGCGCTAAAACGTACTGATTCACTAAATAGGTATAGTGTGAATGAAGAGCAGCTTCTTCTTTCGCAATGTAGTGATTAACATCCGGCTTAATACGTTCTAATAAAGCAGCGTGGAGCTTTGCTTTCTCATTTTTTTCAAAAAAGCTTTTATTGTTTTTATACAGTGAAAGCTCTTTTTGATACGATTCATTCTTATCGAATTGATGACTTGTCACAACTTCGCTGCCATTTGGCGGCTCTAACGAGTTCAACGTTGGAGTAAACGTCGGTTCATAGCGCTGTAGCTTTGTGATGATCATTCGATGCCAGTCTTCGATTAATTTTACGATGTATTTTTCGATTCGCAAAGTGGTCGCACGCACTTCTTGCGTTGCGTCGAAGGAAATAGACGTTAACAACTCCTGCAAACACAGGCGCAGCTGCTTTTGCTTTTCACCTCGATCATCTCTTAAGTTTGCCGGACTGAATGCTTCTTTAAAGAAGTCATCGTACCTCACAAACAGACGTTTTTTCACATAAAATAAAAGCTCTTCTAATTCTCGGTCAAACTGCTGTTGTTCATATTCAAAATGAATTTCATGCAGTTTTGCTGCTACCTGCTCATTTTTTATGTGAAGAGATTGAATGTATCGCTTTTTATCGACTTCTGATTTTGTCTGCACCTGTTTCATTTCATTGGCAACTGCTAAAATTTGTTCGAAATCTGCATAGACACTTTGGATAGCAAGCTCTGGTAATTCATAATTTATGAAGCGGTAAAACGCATTTTTGAATGGCAGAAACATTTTATCCTCATGGTTTTGCAAAGCTTGCAAGCTTGATACCGGGTATAAGCGCGGAAAGCGTATACCATACTGTTCAAGCTGCTCTTTTACGTACGTCTGAACTAACTGCAGCTCTGTATCCGAGCTGGCTAAGTCCGCTGCATTTACTAAGAAAAACATTTTATCAAGCGCAAATACATCTTTTACACGGCCAAGCTGAATAAGAAATTCTCGGTCAGCTTTTGAAAATGCATGATTATAATACGTTACAAATAAAATGGCATCTGCATTTTTGATATACTCAAACGCTACTCCCGTGTGTCTCGCATTGATTGAATCAGCTCCAGGTGTATCAACAAGCGTAATGCCTAAGCGAGTAAATTCACAGTCATAATACAGGTTAATAAATTGAACAAAACACGCTTTTTCTTCCTTGGCTACATAATCATGAAATCCTTCTGTATCCACTACTACTTCTGAACCGATATGATGCTTGACTTCGCCGTAGCCTTTTTCTACTGCCTGTAAAAACGACAAATGCAGCTGCAGCTCTTCTGTTGCCTGCAGGGTCGGAATAATCGCTAGCGCTTCGTCAATTGTTTCTACTTCATGATGAAACAGCTTAAGTGCACCATTTAAATCTTGGATCATCTGCTCGTTTGTTTTCATTTGCACAACAGCTGTTTTATGCGGCCGGCTTTCTGTTGGAGGCATAATTTTATTGATGGTTGCTGTTGTTGGATTCGGAGATACAGGAAGTAATCTTTCTCCAATCAACGCATTAGCAAAAGATGACTTACCGGCACTGAATGCTCCGAATAAAGCTACGGTAAACGTTTGATTTGATAGCTTTTTACGTTTTTCTTGAAGCCTATTAATAAAGCGGTCTAATTTTCCAAATGAACGGAGCTGTTCGAGAACAGCTGATACATCTTGAAGAACCTTTTCTGTTCCTGTTTCATGCACAGCTTCCTCAGGCTGTGAAACTAACTGCTGCTCACTCGCAGCTTCATGCTTTTCTTCAGCTTTCATGATGCCCGTTTCATATTCTTCTTGTAACATATATGACAACTCGTTTGTATCTTCTAGCGTTAGGTCGTCATCAGTTTGCTGTAAAGATTGAAGCAACGCTTTTGTACGTGCCAGTTTTGCTTTCATTTCCTGAAGAGATGTATACGCTTCTTCAAATGCCTCACATTCCTGCAAGTGTTGAGAAATATTCTCACGCTTTACTTCATCTTGCTCCATTTTGCTCTGTTCGATTTGCGCATAGAGCTCGTATAACAATCGCGTGGCTTTTTTCTTAATGTGATCAGCTACATCTTTTGCGTACGTTAAAACATAATCACCATTAATCGTAGCTCCTGCTTTTACCGTTTCAATTAAGTCATGAGGTTCTAACGGAATTTCAAACTGCTGAACCTGGCGTATAAGATCCGGGTCAGTAAGATTTTGATTTTTCACCAGATCTTGCACATATTGCTGCAAGTGCCACTGCAGCTGAGAGGCTGTTCGTTCTTTCATATCGTCAAAAAATAACGTCAGCCGCTCTTTTTTTACTTCCTCGGTCTTTTTCTTAGCAAATAAAAGACCGACTTTGAAATCAGGCTTTGTCGTTTCTAAAAACAGCCTAGCTTTTTCTCTCATTTCATATGGTGTTAAATTGGCGTTGCTTAGTATCTTGCCTGTTTCTTGTTGGTACGTTTCTGCTAACTGCTTTTCAGCACGCTTTATTTCCGCTTCTTTTTCGAGAAGCTGCTCTTTTTGCTGCTTATTTATTTCATGGTTCTCAAGCGTCAGCTTATGGCGCAGCTCGTCATGAATCGTTAACTTTTCTTCTTCTTGGTCTTCAATAAAGGCAAGGTGATCGTCAATTAACATTTGCATCGCATGTTGAATATGCTGATGTCGGTTTTCTTTTTCCGTCATCATAGCAAGTAATAGAGATTTTACGTACGAAAGGTCATTATGACGGTTGGCTGGCTCTTTTAACGACGTATAGAAGATTCCTTCTGGTCTAACATTCCACTTTAAAAATGACGTTTCTACAGATTCTTTAAATGCTTGAAATGTTAGCTGATCTTCTTGATGTTTATCGATTTGATTTACAATTAAATAAAGCGTTTTATTAGCTTCTTGCAGCTGTTTTGCAAATTGAAGATTTAATTCTGCCTGCACATGATTATAATCCATCACGTAGAAAATAACGTCCGCTAAGTGAAGAGCTGACTCGGTCGATACACGATGCGCATCATCTGTTGAATCAATCCCCGGTGTGTCCATCACCACAACATTTTTAGGAATAGCGGTTGTCTCGATTGATAAATGAATGGACTCTACTTCATCTCCGTCGACAGCAAACTGCTTAATTTGTTCATACTGATAAGGCGCTTCATAACGCACCGGCGGCTGTTTGCGGTAATAAACGGTTGCATGCTCATCCCCCGCCTTTACTGATACTAAGTTTGCGCTTGTCGGAATAGGACTTGCAGGCAAAATTGCTTGCCCCATTAATTCGTTAATCATACTCGATTTCCCAGCCGAAAAATGTCCGCAAAATGCTACAACAAATTCACCGTTCACCCACTTTTTTAACAGCTGTATTGCTTTTGCTGCCTGCTGTTCATCTCCAGCTGCTTGAAATTGCTTATGTAAATGAAAAAGAGATGCTTCCAATTGGAGATTTTCTTGATGTTTCACACTCACTTTACCCATTATTACTCTACCCCTTTTGCCTCATTCAAGACTGTATTTAAATGTTCTCTATCCATCTTTGTTTCTGCTTATTCTTTCTCTATTTTACTTGATTCACCTACGTTTTCCCATAAAAAACTGAATTTTTAGTTACAAAAACAATAAAAAAAGCTGTCAATAATTTGACAGCTTTGCATTGTATTTATTTACCGTGTATATATTACGCCTTTTGGGCTTTTTCAATATTTTTCATTACATACGTTGTGACGCCAACATATGTAGCAAGTGCTCCGATCACAAAAAGACTAACCATTACGTCCACCACCGTTTCTACTTGATGAAATTGATAATCTTTATCATTTGATTTCATCTTATCATGAAAGATAATCATTTTCAATTAGTTTTGAGATTTTTTTGCAGGAAAGAAACGTCCCGTATTTTGCATGACCTCGCCATAATTCGTTTCATTCGTTAGCGCTTGCTCTTCTAAAGGAATTCTAACGGCTAATATACACAAATTGAAAACAGAAAAAATAGCTAACGTCCAGTATGCCTGAAACATAAGCGGAACTAACACCAATTCTGCCGCTACAACTATATAATTTGGGTGCTTCATAAACCGATAAGGACCTCTTAGCACAACCTTCGCGTTAGGCAAGACGATAATTTTTGTATTCCAATACTTTCCTAACGAAGAAATAGCCCATACTCTTGCAAGTTGCACAAGCACAAAAAAGCTAAACAACAAAAAAGAAAAGTGATACATTCCACCGCTTAACACATACACTTCCGTAAAAAGAGCAGCAAAAAAAGCGGCGTGCATGCTTACCATCCATTTGTAGTGACTTTGACCAGCTTCGTACGCTCCCTGCTTCTTCATCCAAGCTTCATTTCTTTTGGCAATCACCAGTTCACATAGACGCTGTAAGATAATAAATACAAAAAAACTATAAAAAAACAATCGCTTTACCTCCACTCTAATAGAAGCATTTCAGAACTAAATCCAGGACCAAGAGCTGTTAATAAACCGTATTCTTTACTCGGAATTTCTTTCTTCATAAAGCGGTCTAGCACATATAAAACGGTTGCCGAAGACATGTTTCCATGGTTTTTAAGTACATCTAGTGAATCAGCAATCATATTTTCGTTTAGCGATAGCGTTGATACATATGCTTCAAGCACTTTTTTCCCTCCAGGATGAGCAACAAAATGTTTTAAATCCCGACTGGTCAAATTCTGAGTTTGTAAAAAAGACTCAACTTCTCCGCCTAACCACGAGTCGATAATAGTGGGAATATCTTTTGAAAAGACAACAAATAACCCATCATTTTTAATCTCCCATCCCATTACGTCTTCGGAATTTGGCATAAGCGTCGATTGTGTATGTAAAATGTAAGGAAAGCTTTTTGAACGGGAAAAAGTGATATCTGCTTCGTCACCTGCGACTAAAGCAGCTGCTACTCCATCAGCAAATAAAGATGTACCAATTAAGTTGCTTTTTGAACGATCATTCCGCTGAAAAGTCAAACTGCACAGCTCAACGGATAATACAAGAACTTTAGCGCGCGGAAAGGCTTTGCAATATTCGTAAGCCCTTGAAAGTCCAGATGCTCCTCCGGCACACCCTAATCCCCATATAGGGATTCTTTTTGTATGGTCTGAAAACGCAAGCTTATTCATAATTCGAGCTTCAATGCTAGGCGTAGCTACACCGCTTGTTGAAACGTAAAAAATAGCATCAATTTCTCCACACGGCAAAGGGGTACTTACATAGTCTTTATTTGTTAAGCATTCTTCAATGGCTTTTGTACCTAATTCAACAGCACATTCTATAAAAGCATCATTTTTTTCTTCGAATGTATGATCTTCTTGAAACCAAGATAAGTCTTTGGCAAAATTACGTTTTTCAATTTGACCATTTTGAAAAACGGTCAGCAGACGATTAATATCTTTAAACGACTCGGAAAAAAGTTCTTTTGCAAATAGCAGCGTGTCTTGCTGAGTTAATTCATAGGGGGGAACTCCAAATCCAACTGAGATAATTTTTGGCATACACTTCACCTCTTTGATTGCGTTACATTTAACATTTGTAATAGCTGGGGATTTATTCAATTCTTTTTTAGTGGAATGGAGGTGAAACATAAAAAAACTTTCCTGTAACTCAGGAAAGTCTACGTTTTGAAGAAGTGTATGTTTGTTGTGCACTTTTATTATAGCGCAAATAATCTGAATGTACAGATACAATTTATGGATTGACGAAAATAAGTGCTTATTTTTTATGAAAAGAAAATGGACATATAGATTTCATCTACATATTCATTGTTAAAATAAGCTTGTTCTTTCATAACACCTTCTTGTTCAAATCCTACCTTTTTATACAATTCGTATGCCACTTTATTAGAAGCAAACACAGTTAAAGAAAGTTTATGAAGATTATTTTCTTTGCACCAGTTTAGCGTATAATTCATAAATTGTTTTCCTATTCCCATTCCCTGTGCTTTTGAAATAAGCCATGTACGGAAGAGCCCCGTGTGGCGCTTCATTTTAATTTCGCCTCTCAGAACACGTGCGATTCCAAGTACTTCACCTTCGACTTCAGCTACAACGTACATGTGATTGTTCTTTTCTACTGATGCAATAAAATCTTGCTCTTCTTGGACTGTGCGCGGCTCATCTTTTTGAATAAATTCCCCGGCTTCAATAATTTCTCTTACCGCTGTTGTAATATGCTCTGCATCACTTGCCTTTGCAGGGCGTATAGTGACTTCACGTCCGTCTTTCGCTTTAAATTTCACTATGTTTTTCTCTGCTGTAATCATCTATATCAACTCCTATATTTTTCACCATTCAGTACTACTATTTTGGTTCTAGCTTGCGTAATTTATCAGTGGTAAAGTTCTGCTTTTCATTTCATCTAACAAGCAATCATGTGCATTTGTTGTATTACCCACGCTTTAAACAAAGCTAAACCATTTTTGAAATATTTATTCTTGCACAGACATCCTAGAAATGCAATTAATTGCGTTAAAGAACTATTATTTCAAATTTTCTTTACAAAAGTGCATAAAAAAGAGGCTGGGACATAACGAAATCACTCCGACCTAAAGACGAACAAATGGGATTAATCCGCTAGAAGCAACGAAACGCATGAAAGCTACGTCCATCTTAACAATAAAAAAATACGAACTAACAACCAATAATTTTGATTATTAGTTGCTAGTTCGTATTTCACTTCGACTAAACTATTTTTGTCCTACTTTTTATTAAAGTCCCATTGAGATATATTTTACTTCTAAATAATCTTCAATGCCGTAATGACTTCCTTCACGTCCAAGACCACTTTCTTTAAAGCCGCCGAATGGAGCTTGAGCTGCAGATGGAGAGCCATCATTTACTCCTACAATGCCGTATTCTAATTCTTCAGATACAAATGTTGCTTCTTTGATGTTTTCTGTAAATACGTAAGCTGCTAAACCATAAGGGCTATTGTTTGCTCGTTCTACGGCTTCTTCTACTGTTTTGAATGTTGCTACAGGTGCCAATGGTCCAAACGTTTCTTCAAACATGCAATTCATGTCATCAGTTACATTTGTGATAATTGTCGGCTCCATAAAGAAACCGTTTTTAGTTGTTATAGCTTGTCCGCCAACTACAACTTTAGCTCCTTTACTTTTTGCATCCGCAATTTGTGCTTTTACTTTCCCAACCGCTTTGTCGTTAATTAACGGTCCAACTTGTGTACCTTCTTCTAATCCGTTTCCTACTGTTAATTCCGCCGCTTTTGCTGCAAATTTTTCAACGAAAGCATCTGCAATGGATTCTTGTACGTATACGCGGTTTGTGCAGATGCACGTTTGACCTGCGTTGACAAACTTAGAAGCAATTACGCCGTTTACAGCAGCGTCTAAATCTGCATTTTCTGTTACGATAAACGGTGCATGACCGCCTAATTCCAGCGATAATTTTTTCACAGTATCAGCAGCACCGCGCATTAGATGCTTACCAACCGCTGTTGAACCAGTAAATGTTAATTTTCGGATGCGTCCGTCTTTTTGCCATGTGTCGCCAATAGCTGCTGCATCTCCAGTAACAACATTGATCACACCTTTTGGAACGCCCGCTTCTTCTGCGAGTTCTATTAAACGAAATGCTGTAAATGGTGTTTCTTCAGATGGTTTTAAAACAATTGTACATCCTGCTGCAAGAGCTGGGGCCACTTTACGCGTAATCATGGCTGCAGGGAAGTTCCATGGCGTAATAGCTGCTACAACGCCAACAGGCTGTTTTTTAACCGTAATACGTTTATGCGTATGATGAGCTGGAATCGTTTCACCATATACACGCTTTCCTTCTTCAGCAAACCAAGCAATATAATCATTGCCATACTGCACTTCACCTTTTGCTTCTGCAAATGGTTTGCCTTGTTCCGTTGTCATAATTTCTGCTAGTTCATCTTTATGATTTTCAATAAGTTGATGCCATCTCATTAAAATAGCACTGCGCTCTTGAGCGGTTTTTTTCGACCATGTTTTAAAAGCTGTCGCTGCTGCATCAGCGGCAAGTGCTGCTTCCTTTGCGCCTGCCTTGGGAATTTGTCCTATAACTTCTTTTGTTGCTGGATTAATCACATCAATTTTCTCTTCTGTTGTTGTCCATTCACCGTTAATATATAGTTTGTTTGGATACATCATTCATCCTCCTAGTTGTGTGAATTTCTTTGCGCTGTGTTAACTACACTATATACACTAGCATCTTCGTTGATTTATGAGAACTTCCCTTCTATACTATGGGTATAACAAAAGGTTATAGGTGATAAATATGAAAACAGAATGGCTTGAGTCTTTTATTGAAACAGCCAAAACAAAAAGCTTAAGCAAAGCAAGCGAACAGCTGCATATGACGCAGCCCGCGCTCAGTAAGCAAATGAGAAAACTAGAAGAAGATTTAGGAGTAACATTATTTATTCGCTCCGCTACAGGAGTAGAATTAACCTCAGCAGGTGAAATTCTTTTACAAGAAGGTGAATCCATACTATCAAGCGTTCATGCTCTTCAAAAAAAATTAGTGTCTACGCAAGAAGCTTGTGATTTAACTATCGGAACGTGGCAAAGTATGGCTGCTTTTTACTTACCTTATCAACTGGCTTCTGCTAAAGATCACAATCGCCATATTGATATAAAAACCTCGCATCACTATTATGATTTGTTAGAGCAGTTAGAAAGCAATCAAATTGATGGGGCTTTATTTGATGATCGAGAGATTCAACATACTTACTGGTCAAAATTATTATTCAAAGAAGACTTTTATTTATTTGTGAATGATCAGCACCCGTTAGCCGAAAAAGAAAGCGTATCATTTGAAGATTTCAAAGAAGAACCCATTGTAGTTCTCCCTCCAGGGTGCGATGTTCGGACACTAGTAGAAAAAGCGTACAATCGTCATAACTTAAAAATTTCCATTGCCAATGAAATTGAATTTGCTCAAAGTATTATGGGATTTATTTCAGCTAATTTAGGTATTTCAATTCTCCCTGAAATTTTTATGCGCCATTTACAAAGCTCAAACATTAAAGCATTGCCTATTACAGACTTCAAATTCAAAAGAGAAATTTCATTAGTGGCAAAAAATCCTGACGTGGGGAAAATGCTTTATACACTGTTTTTCAAAACACGGTCTTAATAGGAAAGACGACCAAATTGGACAAATAATCTACTATGAATCGCTTGTTACAGCTATGTTCCCTATGACATTGAAAAGATCCGAACGATTAATCGTTCGGATCTTCTTCAACTAAAATATTTTGGCGCCAGCCTCTTTTTATTTCGATATTACTTCATTTGTTAACTTTGTTTCTGCAACTTGCGCACGTGGTGATTTCATCATATTAAAGACAATATTTAAAAAGATTGCTGTAAAACTCCCCATCACAATACCGCTTCCAGTGAGAACTTGAAGACTCTCTGGTAAGTTTTTGAAGAGTTCAGGTACAACCGTCACTCCTAGACCCATACCAACCGAACATGCAATTACAAGAAGGTTTTCTTGTTTTGCTAAATCAACTTGACTAAGGATTTTTATACCTGAAGAGATGACCATCCCAAACATGGCTACCATAGCTCCTCCAAGTACAGAGCTCGGTATAACTGTCGTCACGGCTGCGATTTTAGGTAGAAAGCCCAAAATGATTAAAATCCCACTCGCTGCAAATACAACATTTCTTGTGCGAACACCTGACAACTGTAAAAGTCCTACATTTTGAGAATACGCTGTATAAGGAAATGCGTTAAAAAATCCGCCTAATAAAATCGCCAATCCTTCTGCACGATAGCCTTTAGATAAATCTTTCTCATCCACTTCTTTTTTACAAATATCACTAACGGCAAAATAAACGCCTGTGGACTCGACAATGCCAACAAGTAAAACAAGGAACATTGTCAGGATGGCCATAATATTAAACGTTGGCATCCCAAAGTAAAACACGTGCGGCATATGAATCCACGCTTCTTCTTTTACGCCGGAAAAATCGACTTTCCCCATAAAAGACGCTACAATTGTTCCAACAACCAATCCTAATAACACAGAGACGGAGCGCATAAATCCTTTTGTAAATCGATACAGAACAATAATTAATAGCAAAACTCCAAAACCTAAACCTAAATTGCTCAAGCTGCCAAAATCTTTACTTCCTTCTCCTCCAGCTAAATCTTTAATCGCTACAGGAATTAACGTAATTCCAATAATCGTTACAACCGAACCCGTAACTAAAGGAGGGAAAAACTTAACCAATTTACCTAGAAAAGCAGAAAGAAGGACAATGAGTAAACCGGCGACGATAATAGAACCATATATGGAGGAAACGCCGTAAGAACCTCCAATTGAAATCATAGGCCCTACGGCAGTAAACGTACACCCTAATACAACTGGAAGACCAATACCGAAAAAACGATTTTTCCATACTTGCAGTAACGTTGCCACACCGCACATAAATAAGTCAATCGCCACTAAATACGTAAGCTGCTGCTGAGTCAAGCCAATGGCTCCTCCAACAATAAGCGGGACAACAATCGCACCTCCGTACATAGCTAAAACATGCTGTAAACCAAGTGAAAAGACTTTTCCTTTATTCATATTAAACCTCCACTGTCGGTTTATCTTCAGCAAATGTAACTTTACCATTTGATAAAGACTGAATGCGCGCTAATGATTCTACTTTAACGCCTGATTTACGAATTTGTTTTCCTCCATCTTGGAACGCTTTTTCAATAACAATACCAATGCCGCCTACTTTAGCACCTGCTTTTTGCACGATATCCATCAAGCCGAATGCAGCTTGGCCGTTTGCTAAAAAGTCATCAATAATTAAAATCACGTCATCTTCTCGAATAAATTTATCAGCAACTGAAATTTCATTTTCTTCTTTTTTTGTAAATGAATATACTTTTGATGTAATGAGTCCGTCTTGAAGTGTTAAAGATTTTCTTTTTCTGGCAAACACCATCTCAACGTTTAGCTTCAATGCGGTCATAATCGCTGGAGCAATTCCTGATGATTCAATCGTTAAAATCTTCGTAATTCCTGCATTTTCAAAGCGCGAAGCAAATTCTTCTCCAATTTCTTTCATCAGTACAGGATCCATTTGGTGGTTTAAAAATGTGTCTACTTTTAAAACCGTGTCCGATAATACGATTCCATCTGTTAAAATTTTGTTTTGCAAAGCTTTCATAGTTCGTTCCTCCAACGTTTGTATTAAAAAAGCTCAAAAACATAGCTGCACTCGTATATGAGTAGAGCAATGTTTTTGAGCTTTTACGCACAAAAGTGAAAAACAAACTTCATCGCTCACCCATAGTCAAACTATTTACGGTAGTTTGGTAGATACTTACGAGCCTTATTCTCGTCATTATATGAGTGCGTTATTGAGTTACTTGTATTATATCAGCAAATCTTTTATTTGAAAATATCTAAAAAAGATATTTTCGAACATTTACTTGCAATACAAAACATAATATTCGGTTATAGCACTTTTTATACGTGATAAATTTGTCCGTATTTCTCTTCTAGATATTGAATTAAATAATCTACATTTAGCCCTTCACCCGTCACATCGTTTAAAATTTCAAGAGGTTTTTTCATTTTTCCGTACTGGTGAATATGTTCTGTTAACCAATTTGTAATCGGCGAAATTTCTCCTTTTTCCAAGAGTTCATCATAATTAGGCAAGTCTTTTAACATGGTATGCTTAAACTGCGCTGCGTACATATAGCCCAGAGCATAGGAAGGGAAGTACCCAAAGCTTCCGCCGGCCCAGTGTACGTCCTGAAGCACGCCTTCTCCATCGTGACTTGGACGAACCCCTAAATATTCTTCGTATTTCTCATTCCAAATTTCCGGTAAATCCTCAACTTTATACTCCCCGTTTATTAATCCTTTTTCAATTTCGTAACGAATCATAATATGAAGAGGATACGTTAACTCATCTGCTTCAATACGAATAAGAGACGGTTTTGCTTCATTTACTGCTCGGTAAAAATCTTCTAAACCTACATCGTCAAATTGTTCCGGCGCATGCTTTTTTAGTACGTCGTAATGATGCTGCCAAAATGCTTTATTTTTCCCGACAAACTGCTCAAAAAACAGCGACTGTGATTCATGAATTCCCATTGAAGTACCTTCACATAGAACCGTGCCAACAAGATCCTTTGAAATATTCTGCTCATATAAAGCATGGCCACATTCGTGAATCGTGCCAAAAATAGCCGTTCGGAAATCGTTCTCGGCATATTTAGTGGTGATGCGCACATCTCCCGGGTTTAAGCCAGTAGCAAAAGGATGGACGGTTTCATCAAGTCTCCCCGCTTCAAAATCATAGCCGAGTGTTTTTAACACGTCTAGACTAAATTGCTTTTGCGCTTCTTTTGGGAAAGTACGGAATAAAAATTCCGTATTGGGCTTTGTATTTGACCCGGCGATTCGCTGAACAAGAGGCACAATATGCTCCCGCAGCTTTCCAAATACCTCGTCTAAAATTTCAACCGTCATTCCCGGTTCAAAAAGGTCTAATAAACGGTTATATTTGTTTCCTTCATACCCCCAATACTCCACAAACTTCTGATTAAACGCTACAATTTTTTCAAGGTACGGTTGAAATAAAGCAAAATCTGCTTTTTCTTTTGCTTCTTCCCAAATTGACTCCGCTTTTGAAGTTAACGTAACGTATTCTTTATATTCGTGCGGAGGAATCTTTTTATTTAAGTCATATTCTTTTTTACATTCTTCCACTGCTTTTTTCGTAATATCGTTTATGTAAGGCTGTGACTCAGGGTTCGTTAATTTCTCAATAAAACCTGCCATTTCATTAGAAACGGAAAGATTGAACGCTTCTGATGACATCATGCCAATCACTTCAGAACGCTGATCCGCCCCTTTTTTTGGAGCACCCGTTCTCAAATCCCAGTACATCACTCCGATTGCCTCGTGATAACTTTTGATTTTATTCATGTATTCATAAAACTGTTTCTCAATTTTCTGTATGTCTTCTCTCATTGTTTTTTCCTCCTTACTTTCCTTATTTCACCATAAATTATTTTATCATAATAGTAACGGTGTGTATATAACTGAAAATTCAATCTATTGTGCATATAAAAAAGCGCGGCTGCCACCGCGCTTTTTTATACGTTTTCTATTTTCGTTGGAACATTTTGTTCAATGATTGAACGCACTTTTGAATCTGTGCTTTTTGGCATAAAGATCGTGATTAGACCCTTATCATTATGAGAGCGAATCAGCCTTCCAACTCCTTGCTTTAAGCGAAGAAGCATATACGGCATATCTGCATCCCAAAATGGATCGACTACTTGATTGCGCTTTGCTTCAAAGACCGGATCATTTGGCGGATACGGCAGAGACCAAATAATTACATTCGATAACGAAGGTCCAGGAATATCCAACCCTTCCCACAAATGAACAGCGCATAAAATCGTTTCTTCTTCCCTTTGGAACTGAGACACTAATTTACTGATTTCTTGATCGCCTTCAAATAAAAATGTGTACTGATTTAACTCTTTGGAAACTTCTTTGAACATCTCTAGTTCTTCTTTACTGTTAAACAATAAAAGTGCTCGTCCGTTCGTTTTTTCGAGCTGAGCAACAGCAAAGGCAAATTTTTCAGCAAACGCTTCTTCTTGATCATCCGAAACATTTTTCACCGCAATTTTCATTTGCTCATCATAATCAAATGGCGATTCAACTGAAAAAGAAAGCGGCTTTGCAATTCCTAAGCTATATGCTAAATAATCGAACGATTGGTTATCTGAAAGAGTGGCAGAAGTGAAAATGTATGGTATTTTCTTCGCAAATACTCGTTCTTTTAAGACGTCTTTTACTGCTTGCGGCATAATAACCAACGTCAGCTGCCAGTTGTTTTCTTCCACCCAGTAGATGGCATTTTCGTTGTCCATAAATAAGCGCAGCGAATAATCAATTTGATCTAGGTACTCATCTACAATTCGCAGCGTATATTCGTCTACTGTATAGGTCTCACTCTCAAACACAAGCTCGTTTCCGATATGTTCAAGCAGCGATAAAAGTTCTTTTCCTACACTTTGTAATCCGTTTGTTCGGGCTACTTCTTTACGGCTAGAACCAACGATTTCTGTGCTTGCTTCACTTAAACGGTCAAAGAACATTGCATACACATCGATAGCGTGCTCGATCTTCACAGCAAATTCTTCTCGCACGTCATTTTCTAATAGACGCGTTAACAAGTTTTCTAACGTATCTTCTTGAATGCGATACGTTAAAGCCTTTTGTGCAGCAAATTCCAGCAGGTGACCTTCATCAAATACAGCACAGCTGCTTTCAGGAAGAAGCGGAAGCTGTCCTTCACGCTTGCGGGCTTCATATGTCCAAATGTGTTCCATGTAAAAATCGTGAGAGCAAATAATTAAGTCATGTGCTTTTCTATAGTGCTCGCGTGAAAGCGTTAAGCCACATCTATGACGCTGCTCACAGGAAGAGCAATCTTGAAACGTATCCCAGTTAATTTGATTCCATTCCTCATCCGTTAAATGAGGATATTCTTTACGGTCTCCGTAGTGATAGAACGACTGCATACCACTATGATCATGAACAAAATCAGGAAGCGTATCGTAAATTTCTTCAATGTTTTCATTATCTGTTCGTGCTGTCACAGCATCTAATTTCTTTAAACACAGATACTGATCTTGAGATTTTGCTAGGCGAACATCCATGTTAATATCTAAAATACCAGAGAGCTTGGCAATGTCTCCTTCGGCTTTTACTAACTGTTCAATTAATGTTTCATCCGCACAGGCAATAATAGCCGGCTTGCCAATATACCTTGCATAACAAATAGCGTACAGTAAATACACAATGGTTTTCCCTGTTCCTACACCTGCTTCTGCAAAGATTACATTTTTTTCTTTAAAAGCTCGTTCGATTTGAAAAGCCATAAAAATTTGTTCATCCCGAAGTTCTAATCCTGCGTCTGGAAGATGATCATAAAAAACATCACCTATCCATTCATTTAATTTGTCAAAAAAGTTTTCATCCCGCTCAATTGTAAAAGGCAACCGCTCTCTCATCATCGATACTGACTCCTTTATTTATGTAAATATCTATCAATAAAAATTAGCTTCACTTCTTTTTATCTAGTAAATTTCTCATGTAAGCAAAACTTAATTATTGACTACTTTATCTAAAATGTCAATAAAAAGAGCTGAACATAAAAAAGTTCTGCCTGTAAGGACAGAACCTTTTTGTATAAAAGCTGGGTGTATAGAACGCAAACGGAATAAGTGCTATTAAAAAATTAATTACAGCGGAATTTGGAATCCGTGGACTGAGACAATAAAAAGGCCGCTTCATACTCGGCTTTTGCTTGTTCCAGCTGAGTAAGCGTCTCTCCGCTAACTTCTATTCCCTGCTGCATTAAATGATAGCTGTTTTCCAACGCTTGCCGAATCATAGTGAACTGCGTGTTTCTATCCATTTATAAACATCCTCTCTCTGTAGTGCTTACTATAAAAGTGAATACTATCATTCTATACACCAGCTGTTTATTTTATTCTCAAAACCAGCATCTCTGGCTTAATAAATGGATTCTTTCATTTAAGAAAAATAATCGAACTTATTAAAATATTTTAATTCTCACTTGACATATAGGAATAATATATTTTAAAATTACTTACAGATTCAATCACTCAAAACTACATACTACAGGCTTACCGGTCAACCGATAGCCTCTAATTGCCAGATACACGTACAATCCGTCTGTGCAATTAGAGGCTTTTATTTTTTAAAAGCCTGCTGAGAGGAGAAAAAAATGGCAGAACTGCAGTTGCAGCATGTGTATAAAAAATACGGAAAAGATAGTCTTGCAGTTGATAATTTTAATCTTCATATTCAAGACAAAGAATTTATTGTATTTGTAGGACCTTCAGGGTGCGGCAAATCCACTACCCTTCGAATGATCGCCGGCCTTGAATCGATAACAGAAGGAGAATTGCTTATTAATGGAGATCGTGCAAACGATTTACCTTCTAAGGACCGGGATATTGCAATGGTGTTTCAAAACTACGCGCTTTACCCTCATTTAACGGTTTACGACAACATGGCATTTGGCTTGCAGCTCCGCAAAGTCCCAAAACAAGAAATTGATGAGCGCGTTCGTGAAGCGGCTCGTATTTTGGACTTAGAACCCTATTTAAAACGCAAGCCAAAAGCATTATCAGGAGGTCAGCGTCAGCGAGTGGCTTTAGGAAGAGCCATTGTACGGAATGCCCAAATTTTTTTAATGGATGAGCCTTTGTCTAACCTTGATGCGAAGCTTCGCGTACAAATGCGTGCTGAAATCAGTAAGCTTCATCAGAGGCTGCAGACGACCATTATTTATGTAACCCACGATCAAACAGAAGCCATGACGATGGCAAGCAGAATCGTAGTTATGAAAGACGGAAAAATTCAGCAAATAGGTTCACCTATGCAAGTGTATAATGCTCCAGAGAATACGTTTGTAGCCAGTTTTATAGGCTCACCGGGAATGAACTTTTTCACAGGAAAAGTAGTGAACAGCAAACTGTACATCAGTGAACATGAGTTTCAACTGACAGAAAATCAAATGCATTCGTTACATGAAAAAGGCTACAATAATCAATTCATTACTGTAGGAATTCGACCCGAGCATATTACGCGCGCCTTTTCTGATGCTCCTCATATTTCATTACCGGTAGATGTGTCTGAGTTATTAGGAGCAGAGTACATACTATACAGCAGTTTAGGAGAGCAGCTCTTTGTGGCTAAAATCCCTGGGGATGAACATATTCAAGTTCATCAGCACTTTCCGTTTCATTTTCAAATGAATCATGCTCATTTCTTTGACCAAGCATCTACCAATCGTATCAAAATTGACCAATAACTATCTAAAAAGAATTCTATAAATGGGGGAACTAAAATGAAAAAATTATTAATTCTGTTAGCAATGCTCACCGTGATCATCGCCGGCTGCGGCAAAAACAGTTCAACAAGCGGCGACAGCAGCGATTCTTCAAAAAAAGTAACCATTAACTTTACGCATTGGCGAGGAGAAGATACGAAAGCCTTTGATTCTATCATTGAGCAATTTGAAAAGAAAAACCCAAATATTCATGTAGAGATGACCGTCTTTCCTTCGGATTCATATCAATCACAAATTCAAGGATCTCTACTATCTGGAGAAGGCATCGATGTATTTGCTAGTTTTCCAGGAAGTCAATTTGAAACGATTCGCAAAGCAAACGGTTTTGCAAAGCTGGACGACCAAAACTTACTCAGCAAATTTGACGAAAAGCTAATCCAAGCGGGTAAAGCGGATAATACGCAATATGCTCTTCCTTATCAGCTAGTCTATAACATCCCTGTCTATAACAAAGGCATTTTTGAAAAACTAAATTTAGATGTTCCTAAAGACTGGAATAGCTTTTTAAAAACAGCTGAAACATTAAAGAAAAATGGTTACACGCCGATTTTATTTTCAGGAGACGTAAGTCCTTCTCAATTTATTAACCCAATGATTATGAATAACGAACCTACAAATAACGCCCTTCACGAAGTAGAAACGGGCAAGCGCAAGCTAACTGATGAATGGTTTATCAAAACCCTATCTCAAATTAAAGAATTAAATGATAAAGGTTACTTCCAAAAAGATGCTCTTGGTACGAAAAAAGAAAGTGCTGCAGCACTTTTTGCTCAGGAAAAAGGCGCAATGCTTGCTCAAGGTTCTTATATGATGGCTACAGTAAAACAGCAAAATCCAAAGATTGATCAAGGTTTGCTTGCACCGATTACAGTGGATCAAGATAAAGCCAAATACGAAGGTGTTCATACCACAACATTCTTATTAGGTGTTGCTGAAAAATCAAAACACAAAGAAGCTGCTAAGAAATTTTTAACTTTCCTTGCAGATCCAAAGATTTCTTCTGAGTATGCAAATGCTACTGGCCAGTTATTAACGGTCAAAGACGTGAAATATGATTCACCTGAACTCAAAGAAAGCGCAAAGTGGAAAGACAAAAAAACGGTCTTCCAACCTCGATTTACCATTTTAAATGAGCGCGTATCAAAAGCTGTTGAAACATCTGTACAGGACGTACTATCCGGTATGTCAGCGAAAAAAGCTGCTGAAAAAGCACAAGGAGAGGTAGAACGTGTCGCTAAAAACTAATACGTCTATTCAAGAGGAAGAAAAGAGAACCCCTTCGTTCTCTTTTCCTCTCTTTTCATTTAAAAATATCTCTAAAAGCAGGCATCTATGGTTGTTTTTGCTTCCTGGTTTTGTCATATATACGGTTTTCTTTGCATTGCCAACGCTTTCTGCTTTATTTTTAAGTACAACTGATTGGAATGGATTGTCTTCTCAGTTCTCATTTGTAGGGTTTCAAAACTTCAAAGAAATTTTAACAAACGATGCTATTTTTACACAGTCTCTTACAAACAACTTAAAGTTCACAATTGGCGTGCTGATCTTTCAAACGTTATTGAGCTTAGGCTTTGCACTCTTACTTTATAGAAATTCTGCATGGAATACATTTTATCGCTCACTCTTTTTTGTACCGACGATTATTTCATCCGTGTCGATTGCGTTCACGTGGAACTTTATGTATGACCCCAACATTGGAGGAGTTAACCTATTTTTAAGTACAATAGGCCTTGAGCATTGGACACAGTCTTGGATCGGAAATGGACATATCGCCATTTACAGCTTGGCTTTTGTACAATTTTGGGCACATACTGGTCAAATGCTTATTATTTTTGTAGCTGGAATTCAAGCTATTCCCAGTGAGTTATATGAAGCTGCTAGTATTGATGGAGCAACACGATGGCAAAAATTCAAGCGCATTACGTGGCCTCTTTTAGCTCCAGCTACGACAATGGTTGTGGCTTATACGACCATACAAAGCTTTAAAGCATTTGATTTAATCATTGCAATGACAAATGGAGGTCCCTCCAACTCAACTGAAATTCTTTCGACACTTCTTTATCACGAAGCTTTTATTAATTTTCGTTTTGGCTATGCCTCTGCCATTTCCGTTGTATTTATGATTGTGATTGCTCTTTTAACGTTTCTTCAATTTCGCGTACTTCGCCTGACCAAAATGTAAAAGGAGATTCTTTTATGAAACAAAATCCATTCAGACATCTGATTTTAGGGATATACGGTTTAATCATTCTGTTGCCCTTAAGCTTGGTTTTATTAACAACCTTTAAAACAACGCCTGAACTTTACAGCAACCCAATTGGATTACCAGCAGGCTGGAATATTGAAAATTATAAACAGCTGCTCGTCAATGAACCCATCTTTGGCTATATTAAAAACAGCGTGATTGTTACCGTCTTTAGCACGTTTTTTATTCTATGGTTTTCAAGCATGATTGCTTACGCTATTATTCAGCTACCTCAAAAGCTTGGATGGATTGTATACGGCTTTTTTGTTTGCGGAATGATTGTCCCTACTCAAGTCAATATGATTCCTGTCTTTTTGCTGATGAATAAGCTTGGACTGGTCAATACGCTAACAGGGGTCATTATCGTCTCCATAAGTTTTTTGCTTCCTATCGGTGTGTTTATTATAACGGGGTTTATGAAAACTTTGCCAAAGGAACTATTCGAAGCCGCTCGCATGGACGGGGCGTCAGAGTGGAAAATATATTCAAAAATCGCTCTTCGACTCTCCATACCTTCAATGGCTACAGTAGGAATTTTTTCGTTTGTGATCGTGTGGAATGATCTGTTATTCCCTTTGCTATTATTAAAATCTAAAGAAGTAAAAACGCTGCCTATTGCATTATTGGACTTTCAAGGGGAATTTCTAACCAATTACCCTATGCTGTTTTCAGCAGTCGTTCTTTCTTCTATTCCATTATTGATTGCGTACGTGTTTTTGCAAAAGCATTTCATTTCAGGAATGACCTCTGGGGCATTAAAATAGCAGGCAAGAAAATCACGCTTCCCTGCCTGCCCCTTTATTCTATAGGATTATTTTTTAAAGCACGCTGAGGTTTCGGTTTCTCTACTATTAGGTGTTGGTAAACGTACATTAAAGCAGCTTTTAACAGAAAGATACCTAGCAAATGGTACTCTTTAAATGTGCCTACCCTAAAAAGCTTTGCACGGCTCATAGCTCGTTGAAAAGGATAAACAAAAAATGTATCTACGATTGCATTTAATAACATATACCTTCCAAAATGGCCATATGTGAACTTTTTAATCCATAAAGAACCTGCTAAAAATGGACCTAAAAGTAAAGCAGCTTCACCTGTTAAATATGGATGAGGAGGATTAGGGAATATCCACCACTTCTTTTTTTCAGCAATATAGCTTTCAACCATAATTAAAAAGGAAATAAACATAGTAGATGATAAATAGCGCTTAATATGCTGTCGTCCTATAAAAGGGATGGTTAACCATGAAAGAAGCATCATCCCGCCAAAAACCCGTGCTGATCGATTTTTTCTCATTTTATCACCTCTTAGGTTTTAGTATGAGATTTCCCTTTCGTAAATATGTTAGAAATAAGCTAATCATTTCTCGTTTTAAGCCTGCTATTGAAAAGAAATGAATACATATATTGCCCTGCTACTCGCCCATACTATAAAAAAACATAATGGGGTGAGTACATGCATGATTATTATGACGGACTATATAAATACCTGCTTAATGCTACGTTTTGGTTTATTTTATTAATTGTCGTGCTCGGGATAGGCATGTTTGGAATGCTAGCTTATCGCGGTTTAAAAAAGAAATAACGTAAAAAAGCCAAGCTGTTTTTACACCGCTTGGCTTTTTGTATTTATTGATCGTTGCGTGGAGGACGAGGTCCCCAGTACTGATAGTAGTCTGTTTTAATAAATCCGTTAAACAATTTGCGTTTTTTCGTCGCTTTTTTACCGTAGTACTGTTCAAACTGTTCATGAGATGTAAGCATATAAATCGACCACGTATCAAGCTTAGAAAACGCTTCGCCCATTTCAGCGTACATTTTTTCAACAGAAGGACGATCGCTTAAACGTTCGCCGTACGGAGGGTTACCAATAATGATTCCATATTCTTTCGGCGTCGTAAAATCGCGCACTTGCATTTGCTTAAATTGAATTAAATCTCCAAGTCCAGCTTCAAATGCATTTTGCTCCGCTACTTTTACCATACGATGGTCAATATCATGACCAGCAATATCTAGCACTTGGTCATAGTTCGCTAAGTCTTCTGCTTCTTCGCGCGCTTTGTCCCAAATGCTTGCTGACATCCACGGCCACTCTTCTGATAAGAAGTCACGATTAAATCCTGGTGCAATATTTTGACCGATAAGCGCTGCTTCGATAGCAATTGTACCAGAACCGCAGAAAACATCGACAAACGGACGATTCGCATTCCACGGCGTTAGCATAATTAAAGCAGCTGCCAGCGTTTCTTTTAAAGGAGCTTCCCCTTGTCCTACGCGGTAACCGCGCTTATGAAGTCCTGCACCGCTTGCGTCAATTGTTAATGTAGCAACATCTTTTAATAACGCTACTTCAATTTTAAACGTTGACCCCGTTTCTTCGAGCCAGCCTGTTGTTTTGTTATAATGTTTTTTCATGCTGTCAACAATTGCTTTTTTTACAATGCTTTGACAATCTGATACGCTGAACAATTTAGATTTAACTGATTTTCCCGATACAGGAAACTGTGCATCTACGGGCAAATAATCTCCCCAATTTAATGCTTTTGTTTGTTCAAAAAGCTCATCAAACGTACGAGCTTTGAACTGTCCAACCTGTACTTTAATTCGATCTGCTGTACGAAGCCATAAATTGCATCGAGCAATTGCAAGCTCGTCTCCTTCAAAGATAACCTTGCCATTATCTACTTCACATTCATATCCTAAAGCACGCACTTCTTTAGCCACTAGTGCTTCAATTCCCATTGCTGCTGTTGCAATAATTTTATATTTCGCCATTTTTCAACCTCATTTTGTTTCTAATTATCTACACTAAGTGTAAAAGTACCATATACATGCGCCGTAGTCAAAGCTTTCTCCGTCTTTTTATCAAAATGCAGAAACTGCTCGCTCTTGGTAGAGCCAGCAGTTTCTTTACATATGTCGCATATAGATTTGTTTTTAAAAGCTTTCCATTTTAAAATTGCGCAATCGGTTGCTCAACTTGTTTATGAAAGTAAGTATACACGTGTTTCATATGGGTGCAGCGTACATTGTTCAAGCGTTTCGTTTTTATCCAACGGATAATTATGAATCAGCACTTCTATGTTTGTAAATGAGCTCTCTGAAGGAAACTCGAACGTTTGATTATTCGGTGACATATTACAAATAACAACAGCGGTTTTACCTTCTAATGTTCGCGTATACGCGTAAATAGCGGAATCTTCTTCTGCCAACAGCTTATAAGTTCCATACACCAGCACATCATGCTGTTTTCTAATTTTAATGAGCTGTTTGTAAAAATTCAGTACCGAATTCTTATCACTTTTCTGCTCTTCTACGTTAATGTCTACGTAATTTGGGTTCACTTTCATCCAAGGGTTTCCGGTAGAAAATCCTGCATTTTTTTCTGTATTCCACTGCATTGGCGTCCTTGAGTTATCGCGGCCTGTTTCCCAAATAACTTTCATAATCTCGTCATGTGAATCGCCTTTTTCACGCTGAATACGGTAGTAGTTAATCATCCCAACATCATCATAATCATCAATAGAATCAAATTTAACATTGGTCATTCCAAGTTCTTGTCCTTGATAAATAAACGGTGTTCCTTTCATTAAAAAGTATAGTGCAGCTAAGCACTTTGCACTTTCCACTCGGTAAGCTGTGCTGCCGAATTTATTTACAGAACGAATTTGGTCATGATTTTCTAAATATAAAGCGTTCCAGCCGTTAATTTTTTCTAAACCATTTTGCCAATTAGTTAAGATTGTTTTTAACTCGATTAAATCAAGCGGTTTTTCTTCTCCTTTATCCCACAGTCCCATATGCTCGAACTGAAAAATCATATTGAAGTTTCCGCCATCTTCAGCTACCCACTCATCTGCGCTGTCCGATGTTACACCATTTGCCTCTCCAACCGTCATAATATCGTATTTGGCAAACGTTTTTTCTTTTAGCTCTTTTAAATGTTCTTGAATTCCCGGTCGATTCATATGCCCTTCAAACGATGGCACATAATCTAGCTTTTCAGGGTTCGGCAGATCTGGGAAGCCGGCCACTTTCTTAATATGCGAAATAGCATCTACACGAAAGCCGTCAATTCCTTTATCTAACCACCAGTTAACCATTTCATAAAGCTCATGACGTACTTTTTTGTTTTCCCAGTTTAAATCGGGCTGTTTTTTAGAAAATACGTGCATGTAATATTCTTTTGTCTTTTCGTCGAACTCCCAAGCTGATCCGCTAAAAATAGATTCCCAGTTGTTTGGCTCTTTTCCATCTTTACCTTCGTGCCAGATATAATAATCACGATATGGATTCTCTTTAGCAGACCTAGATTCTAAAAACCAAGGATGTTCATCTGAAGTATGGTTAATAACTAAATCCATAATCAGCTTCATTCCGCGATGGTGAACTTCATCTAACAGCTCATCAAAGTCTTCCATTGTTCCAAAATCTTTCATAATATCTTTATAATCACTGATATCGTAGCCATTATCGTCGTTAGGAGACTGATAAATCGGGCAAATCCAAATGACATCAATTCCAAGATCAGATAAATAGTCTAATTTTGAAATAACCCCTTGAATGTCACCAATTCCGTCGCCGTTTGAATCCATGAAGCTTCGCGGATAGATTTGATACGCAACAGCTTCTTTCCACCATTTCTTTTCCATGTGCTCAACCCCTCAAAATAGTGCTTTTACGTAAGCGTTCGCCTTTACGCATATCGCTATTTTATAATGAATACATGCAAAAAAATAGGTTTTTCACAAAAAAAATCGTTATTCTCTTTTGAATAACGATTCTCACTGCGCTAATTTGTGTTTAAAGGCATAAATGACGGCTTGAGTTCGGTCCTGCACATCCAGCTTACTTAATAAATTGCTCACATGTGTTTTTACCGTCTTTAGCGCAATAAATAATTCGTCTGCAATCTCTTGATTTGTTTTACCCTGTGTCATTAAAAGTAAAATTTCCATTTCACGAGCTGTGAGTTCTTCATGAGGTAAAGACGGCTTTCTCATTTTAGACATCATTTTACCGGTTACTTCAGGCTCTAATACAGATTCCCCCTCATATGTACGGCGAATAGCAGCTGCAATTTCTCCTGCTTTAGACGTTTTTAATAAGTAGCTTGTTGCCCCTGCCTCTAGAGCGGGATATACTTTTTCGTCATCTAGAAAGCTAGTGACAATAATTACTTTTGCTTCCGGCCACTGCTTAATGAGCTGTTTTGTTGCTTCAATCCCGTCCATTTCTTCCATGACTAAATCCATTAAAATAATATCCGGGCGCAGCTGAAGCCCTAATTCAACGGCCTGTTGGCCATTGGCTGCTTCAGCTATTACATGAATGTCTGTTTGAGCCGACAAATACGCTCCTACGCCAATACGAACCATTTCATGGTCATCTACTAACAGTACATTAATCATTTTGCTTCTCCTCTCTTTCTACTAACGGTACTTTTACTTCTAGCTTTGTTCCTTTGTCGGGCAAACTAATAATTTTTAATAGGCCTCCAATTTCAACTGCGCGTTCATACATATTTTGCAGACCGTACGATCCGACTTTCTCCTTTTCTACATCAAAACCAACTCCGTTATCCACAATACGTAAAATAATGGAAAAGTCACGTTTGATCAGCAGCACGTCTAAAGCTGTTGCATTTGCATGACGCAGCGTATTTGATACGGATTCTTGCAAAATTCTAAACAAGTGGTCTTCAATGCCTTTATCAAGTTCAAACCCTTCTATTTTCCAATTTAATTCAAGCGGTACTTTTTGAGCAAGCTCATTCATCAGTTCTTTCATTCCAGCCTGTAGCGATTTTCCTTTTAATGCTGCAGGACGAAGATGAAGAAGCAAAGCCCTCATTTCAAGCTGTGATTGATTAATCATTTTTTCAACCATCTTTAATTGCTTAGCTTCAGAGTCTTGTAGCGTAAGATTGGATTCCGTAATAGCAGACATAAGCATCGAAGCGGCAAATAGCTGCTGACTAACGGAGTCATGCAGTTCTCTAGCAAGCCGATTTCGTTCTTGAGAAACAATTTCTTGCACTTGCTTTTGCTGATTTTCCACTTTTTCCGTTGCCATCTTTTGAGATTGCTGCGCTTGAAGAATCATTTTATGATCTACTTTGTTTAAACGGCTTATAATTCGAGACGTTTCTTGAATAAGCGGTTCATTTGCCGACATATGCCGGTGGCCATTTTCTATTTCATATAATCGGTTTTCAACATATGCCCACTGCTGTCTCCACATAAACCCCATGATTCCTCCAATCACACTTCCAATCGTAAGGCTTAAACTG
The DNA here is from genome assembly GCF_050846875.1 of Priestia sp. TRN 1309. NCBI lineage: Bacteria > Bacillati > Bacillota > Bacilli > Caryophanales > Bacillaceae > Priestia > Priestia sp. TRN 1309. The sequence continues at coordinate 635,213 of NZ_JBOZGM010000004.1, forward strand.
AAGGAAAACAGCACAAAAGGCATGCCAAATACGCTCGTTTTCCATAAGTCGCTAAGTTGAAAAACAGGATATGCAAAAAACACGGTAAGGAGCACGGATACAAATACAAAAAAACTTAAGAAAATCCCCCACAATAACTGCCGTTGAAGAATACTCATATCCTTTGCACCTCTAAATCTCCAATCACAACAGTTGTAACAATCTTCACCCTATGAGCAGATTGATCAAATTCCTCTGTTTTGATAGACAAATTTTCATTGAACGAAAAGCCGCGCTGATGGCCAAAAACCGTTACGTTTCCTGCTAGTTTAGAATGATTCACAGATACTTCTGTTTCGTAAGGAATGAGCACTTTAATATTTCCAAACACTTGACGAATAAAGATAACCGCATCGCCTTTTGGCAGAACAGTATTGCTTAAATCAATCACAATGTCTCCCCATACGCTTTGAATATTAATATCATCCCATTCGTATACGGAGTCTTCGGTTCTTTGACTACCAAGAAGTTTATTCGTCAAAACCGGCCGGACCTGCACCAAACTTTGGTTTGGCTGCTGTGTCAACTCGTCAGTTGGTCTAAATTCAACCGGATGCTTTCGTAATTGAATAAATCTAAGTAAAAAGTACAGGAAAAGAGCAATAACTAAAAACTTAAAGGCAACCGTATTAAATATATTCAACACAAGCCCAATAACGCCAATCCAAAATAACATACGCCCTAATTTTCTTCTCATTTTTTTTCGCCCAATATACATGAACGCACCGGCAATTAATACAGAAAAGATCAAGCCGCTGTGAAAAAACATAATTTCAATAAACAGGACAAATAAGCTGCAAATAAAAATGAACATAAGAGATTCTGTTTTGTTTACGCTTTGCACAGCTCCCTCTCCTTTCTCCTCGTAGATGACATAGCGTTCTTTGGATGCTGCAGATATCTATTCTCTCACCTTAAAAAGACGCAGAAACCTACGCCTTTTTTAGAATACCATGTTTTATGCAGAAACACTGATTTTTTACGATGATTTTACTCTTTTTTCTAATTCAGCAATCTTGCTGTCTACCGTTTGTCTGTAGTAATTTGTATTAATTTGATTTTCAAGCTGGTCAATATAGGTTTCCATTTCGTCAAACTGACTGTAGGACGCATAAGATGCTTCCGTTTTCATTACTGAATTCATACGATGGTGCGCACGGGCAATATTTTCGCGCCCCATTAGTTCCATACGGCGAATATGCATATCTTTTACCTTATGCTTCATTTCTTCATACTTTTGTTCAAGCTCTTCTAACTGCTTGGATGCATCTTCATAAGATTCTTTTACACGCTTTGCTCTCTCTTCGTAGTGAGCATGCTCTTTTACAATAAATTCATGTAATTCTGCTTCTTCAGCTGCTTGCGCCACTTGTGCTTGCTCATGACGTTTTTTCATCATGTCAAGTGCCAGATGGTATTCGCGATTAAACTGCTCTTTTAACGTGTGCTGCCGCTCAACAAGCTGCCTTACCTTTTCAGTCTCCTGCTCGCATTGGCGCAAATAGTGATTTAACGAAGCAATTGGATTTTTTTGTTCTTTGTGATCAAGTAATTGATGAAGGTCTGCAGAAATCGTTTCTTTCATTCGAGTAAATAAGTTTCTCATTTTGTTCATCTCCTTAGATAATAAAGTGAAATTTTATTATTTTTGATTTAAGTCAGCCCACTGACGTTCAAAGTGCTTAAACGGATCTTCTTTTTCCATTTTTATAGGCCTGCTGCTGTTCCACTTTTTATATACAATGTAAAGTACTACTGCTGCGATGATACCAGCAAGAGCCGGAAGGTTTGAAACGGTTGTTAAGAGTACGACGACACCAATAAACCCCCAGAACCATTTTTTAAAGAGGGTCTCTGCTTTAACAAACCCTTTAAATGCTACGTACAAAATAACCAAGCCAAGCGCAAGTCCTACCATGGGGCCAGCATTTGCAAGAAGAACGATAGCAGCTACCGCTCCAATCAAAAACAAACCAACTTTTTTCATTTTGTTTCCTCCTTTCGCTTCTCTATATACTTAGTTTAAGGATGATAACGTTTTTTCAAAACGAGCTAGAGCTTTATTTTCTCCTAAGACCTGAGGCTGACAACAAGCTCAGCCTGATTGTACAAAAAAAATGACAGCTTATGATAAGCTGTCATTTTGACATAAAAAAAGCTCTTCCGTTATATGAAGAGCTGGGTTGGATTAAAATATAGTGTATAACAACTATTGTCGATTGCTTTTCAATAACGTTCTGTAAGCCATGTTTTGTACCATTGTACTGCAAGCGGCTAGCTACCTCGTACTCCGGTGGCAATTATCTATCTACAAAATGTAACCATTTTGTCCTTCCTTCCGTTCAGTTCCTTCCAGAAAGTTCCCCTACCATTATTTGGGTTTCTCGCTCGAGGGGTTTACCTCGTTCCACTCTTATCATTTCTGATAAGACTTCGTCACTGTGGCACTTTCAGAGTAGTCAAGCCATATCTTAAAAAGACTTAGGCTTTTTCCCCGCCGTTAGCTTTTAACAGCTACCCTAGCTTATGACTTCGCTAGGCACGAACACTACAGACATCGCAGTCTGTGCGAGCATGGACTTTCCTCTACATCCTCATATGTGATGCAGCAATTACCCGAACGTTATTGATAACGACTTTCCTTAGTATAATAAAAATAGGAGTTGAATGCAACTCCTATTTTTAGGTTATTCGTATAATTTACTTCCAAACACATGTTTTTCTAAGTTTGACAAACGTTTTAAAATATCAAAGTTTGTCGTACCCGCTTGCTGCTGCTGTTGAGCCGGCGGCGGGGTAAACGAAGGTTGTTGCGGCTTTTTGGATAACTCTTCTACTTGCTTTTTTAAGCGTAAATTTTCAGTTTGTAATGCTTCAATTTCTTCATGAAATGCTTCATAATCTTTAATAACAGAATCTAGATACTTATCTACTTCCTCTTGATTATAGCCTCTCATGCCTGTTTTAAATTCTTTTTCTAAAATTTCTTTGGCCGTTAAACGGATTTTATCAGCTAACATCTCTATCACCTCGAATACGATAAACCTTATCTTTATTATAATTCATTTTTTCAAAAATAGCTTCAAATGTCAATTTATCTTTTAAAATGTTTCGTCAAGTGGCGTTAAAAAGACGAAAATTTCTCTTCATCCACGATATCTTGTAAGTCGTGAGACGTCACCATTATAATAGGGTATTCTTCTCGTTCAGCACGCTTTTTAGCCGTTTCTAACATATATTTAGGACTTCCTTCGTGCTCTTCGTCGTAAACTAAACAAATACCTTCACTTTTTTCTACTAAAAATTGATTTTTCAACCGAAACTGTGCTGGACTTTCATATTTCTTTTTTGTGATGCTATCTACATAATCTGCTTGACTTAAGACGAATTCATACAATTCTTTATTGACGTCATTCCATTTTTCTTCCTGCTCCAAAAATGGTGTTAAAACAGCTAACTGAAGCTCGGGATACTCGAGCTGCAGATCAAATACCACTTCTGCTGCCCAAATCTCTACTCCTAGCTGGCCACTAATCAATACCCATTCTAATCCATCTTCTACTAATTCCTGTAATTTTTTATAGAGCGCTTTTTTTATGTATGTAATGCCTTGATGTTTTTCATTAAAAATTCCAAGTTCGAATGGCTTATAACCAGTAACCGTTAGCACCTTCATTATATAACTCCTTTGTAACAAAATAGAATAGGAACTGATGTAATCAGCTCCTATTAACGTACATTATCTAAAATACCCTGAATTAGGTCCTTGATGCGCGCCTTTTGTATGACAGCTTCCTTGGCCGCAACCTTTGTGTCCAGGATAACTAGCGCCTGCTACTTGACCTGGGTAACCTCCTTGGCCTGGAAAACCAGCTCCACCTACTTGACCTGGGTAGCCTCCTTGGCCTGGATAACTAGCACCTGCTACTTGACCTGGGTAACCTCCTTGACCTGGGTAACCAGCACCTGCTACTTGACCTGGGTAGCCTCCCATTTGACCTGGATAGCCTGCTCCACCTACTTGAGTTGGATATTGCTGCGCACCGCCAAAAAACTGTTGATTTGAAGTTTCATTTACAACAGATTGTGTTTGCGGGAAGTAATGCACGTGCTTCACATTTGTATGATTCACCAATGTATTATGACTTGGATGAATGTGAGGTACAACTACCTCCTGAGAAGTAAACTGTGTGCAGCATTTTGTTGGATGCACAATTGGTGGCATACATTTTGTTGGTCTTGGATACATATCCTTTTTCCCCTTTCACTGTTTAGTTATTACACTATTACAATATGTGAAGGGTAATGTACATGTACTAAGACAAACACCTATTTTTGACCTACATAAAGGAGTTATACGAATTTTTCAAACTGCTTAAGACAATTACTGTTAAACAAATTAATGCGAAAAATGATACTAAAATCACATTTTTCATGAGGCCTCTCTCCATCTCACCAAAGTTCTGTTTTTAAGCTGTAAGAATCAGTCTTACATTGACTAATTTTATCAATGACTGAAAAATAGAACAATATAAAACGTCTACAAAAACAAAAGAATAATAATTCTGAATATTTTAAAATAAATCAGCTGAAGCCTATCCTTTAGCTGATTTATTTTTTAATCTAAGAAGTCTTTTTTCAAGCGCTTCCTTCGACGTTTTTTTCGTCATTCCCCTGAGTTGATTCCACTTCTCCGAGGCTAGCTCAGTATATAGAAGTGCTTGATGAACATCTTTGAGACGATGCTCATAAATTTTAGCTAACTCAACCAGTGCTTCTATAGCGACGTCACCTTCACATGTTTGAACCAACGGTTCAAACATGTCCACTGCCTCTTTCCAACTCTTCTCTTTTTTATAATGATAAGCCATCGCTAGCTGAGCTTTTTCATGCTCTTCTTTTTCTTTTTCCGCTACGCCTTGATAAAGAGAGAAAGCGTGCTTGTTCTCCCCCAACTGCTCATACCACCTTGCCACTTCATATGTTTCTTTTTCTGTAAACTCCTCACTAGTAAGGAGATGTTTTGATAAATGAATGTATAAGGTAATAAGCGATAAAATATCATGTTCATTATGTTTCATAATGTCGAATAAGCCTCTTGGATTTTTCGTTTCAATAAAATCAAAATAAATCATGGGAGCTAAGAAACCGGGAATATCATCAACTCGTTCAATTCCAAGTATTTCTTTTTCGACATTCGCAAGCTTAACCGAACCCATTTTATGTTTCCACAGCCTTCTTGACGCATGCAGTAAATCAAAGTGACCGAACTTAGGCAGCTTGGGCAAATGATCTCTCAATAGCGTATGGCGAGTCTTGACGTGAGGCCAATCGAAAGATTTACCATTATAAGTCACAAGCGTCGTGTAGTCTACTTCTTTTAAAAAACTTTCATAAAATGCTACTTCTCCACTTGGCTCGGTTAATATATGCTGACGAAAAACGACGGAATCTTTTAACACCCTTGCGTATCCTAGCAAAAAGATAGTCGTTCCCGTACCTGTACTAAGCCCCGTCGTTTCCGTATCAAAGAAAAACAAATCTGAATATGTGTGGCCTTTTGATGAAAGCGGATGAGCAACTGTAGACTGATTCCATACTTCCACTACTTTTTTCAGCTCATTAAATTCATAATGTCCATGCTTGTAGTCGAGCGGGTAAACCACTTCTCTGATCATACAGTAGCTGTCTTCGGCAAAGTAAGGCGCAGCATGATTTCCCTTCCATTCCTGCTCATAGGGAATAGACGCGCCCTTAGATCGCTGGGGGTTACTTTCAACCGGAGGCTTCGCTTCTGTAACATGAAGATGCTTTTTCATACGGTTTAATTTATTTTTAAAAGACACGAGTTCACCTACTTTGCAGTTGTTGTAGCAGTACGAGCGCATCGCTTTTCGCGTGTTCTCCCTGTGCTTCCATACCAATACAGGACGGACAGCCGCCTTCGCAAGAACAATTTACAATTAATTGATTAGTTTGACTTAGCACACCATTCATTTGTTCGTATACTTTATCGCTTAGGCCAATGCCTCCCGGGTATCGGTCATATAAGAAGATAGTGGGCTGTTCATTGTGCACCGCTTTTATCTGAGGCACTACATGTAAATCAGAAGGATCGCACATCACCATAAGCGGTGCAATTGACTGAATGGCATTTGCCACGGAAATAAGAGCTTGTTCCAATCGTTCTTCAGATTCGTGAAACTGTTCTTTTTCAAAGCTTAGCCACACGGCATTTGTATGAAGCTCTTCTTCCGGAAGTGAAATGGGACCTGACCCTATGTTTTCATGCGTCTCAAACTTTATTTTTTTAAATATCGTCGCCATGGCGCTGACCATTACATCGCCATAACTGATTGAATATGTCCCTTCCAGTCGTTCTTTATCAGATTCTAGAACCTTCAAGTTAACCGCCAAGTTTGCATCGGTAAAATAATCTACATCGACTTCACGAACATACGCTTTTTTCTCATCCCAGTCCAAGTATTCTACTTGATACTGAATGCCTTGATGCAAGTAAATCGCCTCATCATGAAGAAGCGTCATAGCACTAAAGCGATCCATTTCTCCAATTACTTTCACATTTGCAACGTCCGATTGATCAATGATGACAACATTTTCTTGGGATGCAGAGCGCAGACTGATATTATGAGCTGGGAAGGAATCATTCATCCAGTACCATTTATCTCCGCTAAAATGAATCACTCGTTCTTCTTGCAAAAACTCCAGCACGTCTTCAATTTCTACCCCATCAAATGTTTCTCCCTGCTTAAACGGCAGCTCATAGGACGCACATTTTAAATGATCGACTAAAATAACAAGATTATCAGGATTAATTCGAGCTGTTTCTGGATTTCTGCTAAAAAAGTAATCCGGATGCTGAATCATATACTGATCAAGCGGACTTGAACTTGCGACCATCACAATGACGGCTTCTCCATGACGTCTTCCTGCTCGTCCTGCTTGCTGCCAAGCGCTTGCAACCGTGCCTGGATAACCTGTCATTACACACACCTGCAGCTGCCCGATATCCACTCCTAGCTCTAAAGCATTCGTACTGACTACCCCGTAAATACTTCCCTCTCGAAGTCCTCTTTCTATTTCGCGTCGCTGCTTCGGCAAATATCCTCCTCGATACCCTTGAATAGACTTATGTTGAAGCTGGTTTTTTACGAGCTCCTGCAGATACGTTAAAATAATTTCCACTCGTACTCGGCTTCGTGCAAATACAATCGTTTGAATTTTATTTTTCAAAAACTCTCCTGCAATATTTCGCACTTCAAGCGTAGCACTTCTTCTAATGTTTAAAGGTTTATTCACAATAGGCGGGTTATAAAAAATAAAATGTTTGCGGCCGCTAGGCGCTCCGTTGTTATCTACTAACATAACATGAGCTCCCGTTAAATGTTCAGCGAGTTCTTTTGGATTAGCGATGGTCGCTGATGTACAAATAAAGATAGGATCGCTTCCATAGTAGCGGCAAATTCGCTTTAACCGGCGGATAACGTTGGCTACGTGGCTTCCAAAAACACCGCGGTACGTATGAAGTTCATCAATCACAATGTATTTCAGATTCTCAAACAGTGATACCCATTTCGTATGATGAGGTAAAATAGCTGAATGAAGCATATCCGGATTCGTAATAACGATATGCCCTGCTTTTCTCACCTTTTGGCGGATATTTGCCGGAGTATCTCCATCATACGTGTAGCTATTGATTGGCACTTCCATTTCTTCAATGATTTCATTTAATTCACTTTTTTGATCTTGGGCAAGCGCTTTTGTTGGGAACAAATAAAGAGCTCGAGCTTGATCGTTTTCCATAATACTTTGCAGTACCGGCAAGTTGTAGCACAGTGTTTTCCCCGAGGCTGTTGGCGTAACGGCCACAACATTCTTCTTAGCTGCCGCCAAATCAAACGCTGTTTTTTGATGCGTATAAAGCGAACCAATTCCTCGTTTTTCAAGTGCTTCCCGCAGTTTCGTATGCAAAGAAGCTGGAAATGGCGCAGTTTTAGCTTCTTTCTCTTCGATTGTATGCCAATGAACAATATTTTGCTGATACGATGGATTCGTTTGCAAGATATCTATTACTTCTTGTAAGTTTTTTCGTATTCTCATTTTCATCACCTGCTTCTATTTTAACGAATGAACGTTCGATAGAAAACCATAAGTTTTTGTATGTTTTTGGTGGATTCGGACATGGTATTAATACAGTAAATTTTTCAAGGAGATGTTAAAAATGGGAAGCCCTTATCTTTGCCCCAGCTGCAAAACAAATCGAACGCGCTTTAATATCATTGAACAAAATGCAAAACCTGTAAAAATGGACCCAAGAAGCGGAGACGTCGTAGAAGAATACACAAACGATACGCTCGATGCCTTTCACGCTGCTTATAACGGACCCCAAAAACGCATTCAGTGCGGAGCTTGCGGCTTAGTAGAAGATGAAACCATGTTTGTACGGCATGCTGAATCAAATAAACTTCAATAAAAAAAGGTGGGGCCCTTTGGTCTCACCTTTACTCCTATAACTCTTAGTGCTTTTTCTTGATGGAAAAGCAGACATTTTCATCTAAAAAATTCATGTCTTTTCTTATACAAACATGCTAAAATACCTAAAAAAAGATATGGAGATGATGGTCATGTCATTTCTTCTTTCGCTTTTACCTTTCTCCTTTCTGAAGAAATTTCGTTTCCCTTCAGGAAGAGAAGTTAATGAAGATAAAATGTTCGATAAAACGAATGCAGAAATGCTTCAACAAAGAGTCAAGCTAGTTTCACTTGCTCTTGTCATTTCCTACCCTCTTTATATTTATATAGGGTTTTCTTTACTTCAACATGCGGGGACATCTCAGTTTAGACATACACTAATTGGTATTCATTTCACTAGTTTCGCTCTCTCTTCTCTTTATTTATTCTTCTATTATTTTAGTAAAAGAAAAGAGCGATTTGCTAACTACTTAAGCACCATGGTATATGGCTATATATTTTATTACGTATTTGCTGCAGCACTTTCTACTATTAACAGTCAGCTTTTCACAGGTCGCGTAGACGTTTATATGATGCTTTTGATTTCCACAGCTGTTTTATGTCCTATGAAATTAAAACATCTGTGCATTATTTTTATTCCTAACCATCTTTTTTTACTATATGGCTTATCACGATATGTACCGGATTCTTTTTCTCTTATTTCAAAGCAGATCAATACAACTGCAGCAGTTGCTATCGCTTTGCTTATCTCATATATTCTCTATACATACCGTCACAAAGAATATATGAATCATTTACAGCTAAAAGAAAGCGAACATAATTTTTTTACGCTGTTCAAAATTAATCCCTATCCTTTACTATTAACGAGATTATCCGACCACAAAGTGCTGCTCATTAACAATAAAGCTATTCATTTTTACAATCTTGCTTCTCAAGATCTTGATCAACTAGACGGATTTATAATCTACCCTACTGATGAAGATCGAGAGGAGATTTTAAAACGTCTTCAACAAGAAAAGCATGTAAAAAACTACATCTTAGAAGCACGTGAACATGGAGATTCTAAGTGGGTTATGATCAATTATGAATTACTAGAGTATCAAAGCGAAAGCTGCATACTCGCAGGTATTACCGATATAACCGATTTAAAAGCGGTTGAGCATGAATTGAACTTGCACGCTTCAACTGATATGCTAACCGGAATTTTAAATCGAAGAAGCGGAATGGAAAAACTGCAGCTGGAACTGCTGAGAGCTAAAACCAATGATACATCTTTTGTATTATGTTTTATCGATATTAATTCCTTAAAACTAGTAAATGATCAATACGGTCATAGAGAAGGCGACTGGCTTATTAAAACAATAGCAGAATCAATTAGTGGTTATATTAGCAAGGATGATACGCTCTTTCGCTACGGAGGTGATGAGTTTTTATTAATTGCTCCTGAACAAACGGAAGAATACGTACACGAGCTGTGGCAAAATATTAATAATCAGCTAGAAGATAAAAAGAAAGAATGTAAGAAGCCATATGCACTGTCTGCGAGTTACGGGTTTATTATATGTGCGCCTTCAGACGACACCAACCTAGATACATTAATTCAAAAAGCAGATGCTGCCATGTATAAGCAATAACATACGCGCGTTTCTTCCATCTTTAAGTAAATCATCGAAGTCCTTGCGCCATCGCATCAAGTAGATTCGCTAAATAGAATGACCAAGGAATAAATCCGTGCATGAATTACGCATGCACTTTCTTTCTTTGCAAAGAAAAACTATAATAGATGATGCAAGTATTTTACTGATATATGGAAAGGACGTACATATGTTTACAATTAAAGAATATACAGCTGAACAATTGCAGGATCCATTTGGTCTCCTTCTAGGTGAACGCTATGAATTTCATTTATACATTGAGGTAGAAGAAGAGGATGAATTATATACCGGCAGCGACCTAGCACTACGCGTAGTGTATATTAAAGGCGAAGATAACACTTCTATTGCCCAGACTCATTTCTACGAAGTTTCAACAAATAAAGTATTAGACTTCGACCTAGAAGAAGAGGAAGAAGCAGCTGTCAAAGAGTTTTGCGGGAAGCATTTACCTTCAGAGGAAGGGACAGATAAAGAGGAATAATTAAAAGCGGCTGGAACAAAAGTAGTTTAGTAAAAATCCGAACGATGAATTGAGATTCCTGATGGAGAATCCAACTCGTTCGGATTTTTTCGTAGTGATGATGAACGTAGGTTTCATGTATGTAGGTGCTTATAGCTGTTGATTGGAGGGCAAGGCTCAGCGCCCGCCCGCGGAAAGCGCAGTCTTGCACGGAAACCAACAGCGATGTAACAAGCAATTCATACTAGAGAATCCATTCCATTTGTTCTTTGTTCGTCTTTAGATGGGATCGATTTCGTTATGTATCAATATCTTTTTGATTTCGTTTTTCCATTAGCTTTTTAACTACTTCTTTTGGTTCCCAGCATGTAAACTGATAAGCAGGACGAGTTTCATAGCCTAGTCTCTTGCATTGATACTTCATTCCTTTATCCAATTTAATGCTTTGAAAATGTTGACATGTGGCACAGCAATGAAATGAACTCACGCCTTCCCTTCTCCCCTACTTTAATCTATTTTCTTAATCATACAAATAAAACAAATTTGCACAAAAAAAGCTGCCGATCGGCAGCTTTCATATGTAGCGTTGAATTATAATTTTACAACATTCTCCGCTTGAGGTCCACGTTGGCCTTCAACGATTTCAAATTCAACTTTTTGGCCTTCTTCTAATGTTTTGAAGCCTTCAGATTGGATAGCTGAAAAATGAACAAATACATCATTTTCGCCTGGTACTTCGATAAAACCGAAGCCTTTTTCACTGTTAAACCATTTTACTGTACCTGTAGTAGCCATGTAAAAAAACCTCCAAAAAATATAAAAATTTTAATATGTTACTCTATATTTACATTTATACCGTAAATAAAAAATTCACATATTATAAAAGAGACCTACGCGAAGTAGATCTCCTTTATAACAAGTGAATTTTCACTAAATCTAATTCGAGTATATGGTCAAAACATAGTATTAATTATATTTGGTTGCGTTTACATTATACTATATCTATATGTAGAATGCAAATATTTGGCCACCTTTAACATATGGCTCATCTGTTTTATAAGATATTTACCTTCCTTACGTCAACATGTTATCAATATGGGCGTCGATAATTTCTTTTCGTTTATTTTGCAGGGTTTCAAATAATAGCTTAGCTTCTTCTGAAGTTAACGCAAACGTTGTTGTTTCTTCATGGTTTTCTTCTTTTGTATGAAGCACAAATATGCTTTGTCGGATTTCACTCATACATATTCCTCCTTTTTCGATAGTATAGGCTTTTTTATATTTTTCATGTATGCTTCACACGTTTTTAACAAATTATAAGAAAGGTTAAAACTTATAAGGAGTGATACTATCATGAAGAAATCGTTTTTGTTTGTTGTAGGCTGCATGACGACCCTTTCTTTATTCGGCTGCAGCACAGCAGATCAAGGTAAAGATGGCGTCATTGACGATAATACAGTCCGCAACGTCACATATGAAAATGGAAACAATAAAACGAAAATGAATGACGTAAATAATACGCAAGACGTACAGCGTAATGAGAAAGAACAGTACAATCAGTCCGGCGGAATGAGAGTAGCCGATGTGGCAGCTGATCGTATCGTAGCGTTAAAAAATGTAAAAGATGCTAACGTAATCGTAACCGACCATACAGCTTATGTAGCAGCTGTATTAGACGATAACAAAGAAGGCAATCTCACAAAAGATATGGAGCATAAGATCGCACACGAAGTACGAAAAGCCGACGGCAGTGTTCATCGAGTGTTTGTATCAACAAACCCCGACTTTGTAAACCGTATGAATGGATATGTAGACAAGCTTCAAACGGGTAAACCAGTCTCTGGACTGTTTGACGAGTTTTCAGAAGTTGTTCGCCGCGTGTTTCCAAATTCACGCTAATATACATGAATGTCAAAAGAGCATTTTATAAAATGCTCTTTTTATTTTACCCATTGCATAAAATATTGCATAAAAAATGCACTTATAAGTTTCTGAATATTTTTATTTTATTTTATTTTGAAAACGTTTTCATTTCTTTGTTATAGGGGGATAGGGGATTTTCGCCTCATGTATTTTACGGTTTTGTGGGTTGATAGTAAGGGAAAAGTTTGTTAGTTTTAGAAACCATAAGATGTTTGCATGGCGAGTAGTGCTCGTTTCATGCATAAAAAATGCATAAAGGGGAGATTTGGTGGATATTGGTGTTTATATTTCACTGGGCATTTATTTTGTAGGAATGCTCGGAATAGGATGGTATGCCTACACAAAAACAACTCAAGACGTATCGGGTTACATGCTAGGCGGACGCGGACTAGGTCCGGCTGTTACTGCGCTTTCAGCAGGTGCTTCAGATATGAGCGGATGGATGTTAATGGGCCTTCCTGGATCCATGTACGTGACAGGTCTTTCAAGTTTATGGCTTGCAGTAGGTTTATCTATTGGTGCTTATTTAAATTATTTAATCCTCGCTCCGCGTCTTCGCACTTATACGGAAGTAGCGAATGACTCCATTACAATTCCGGACTTTTTTGAAAATCGCTTTGGCGACCATGCCAAGGTTCTTCGAACAGTATCAGCGATTGTTATCTTTATTTTCTTCACTCTTTACACTTCAGCTGGTATGGTATCAGGCGGAAGATTGTTCGAATCGGCATTTGGTTTAAATTACCAAATAGGACTATTTGTAACGGCTGCTGTCGTTATTGCCTATACTCTGTTCGGTGGTTTCTTAGCCGTTAGTTTAACAGATTTTGTGCAAGGCGTTATTATGTTCATTGCCCTTGTTTTAGTGCCTATTGTAGCCTTTACTGACTTAGGCGGCGTTGGAACAACAATGGATATTGTAAAAAATATCGATCCAACTTACCTTGATTTATTTAAAGGTACAACCGTAGTAGGGATTATTTCTTTTTTAGCCTGGGGACTTGGCTATTTTGGTCAACCTCATATTATCGTTCGCTTTATGGCGATCTCTTCTATTAAAGAATTAAAGCCTGCCCGTCGTATCGGTATGAGCTGGATGATCCTATCAATCATTGGCGCTATGTTAACGGGTCTTGTTGGAATTGCTTATGTGGATCAAACTGGGATGAAACTTGGGGATCCTGAAACAATCTTTATTAAATTTGCTGATGTTTTATTTAATCCATTAATTACTGGATTTTTATATGCAGCTTTATTGGCAGCGATTATGAGTACTATTTCTTCTCAGCTGCTTGTAACGGCAAGCTCTGTTACAGAAGATTTTTATAAAACATTTTTCCGACGTAAAGCCTCTGACAAAGAGCTTGTAACAGTCGGAAGAGCTGCGGTTTTAGGTGTTGCAATTATTGGTATTTTGCTTTCTTTAAAGCCTAGTGATACGATTTTAGGACTTGTCGGATACGCATGGGCTGGATTTGGTTCTGCATTTGGCCCGGCCATTTTACTAAGTCTTTACTGGAAGCGTATGACTAGATGGGGAGCCCTTGCAGGAATGATTGTAGGTGCAGCTACAGTATTAATTTGGGTAAATACTCCATTGAAAGATGCCCTTTACGAAATGATTCCTGGATTTTTCTTAAGCTTGCTGGCTGTTATTGTAGTAAGTCTGTTAACAAAAAAGCCTTCAGAAGCTGTAGAAGATCAATTTAGAAACATGGAAAGCGTATTAGAACAGCATACAAAATAGTAAAAAAAGTACACAAGTTACGACTTGTGTACTTTTTGCTTTTAATGCAAGCCCTGCAGTCATATATATGTACTAAAGACGGATTAAGGAGGGTTTTTACATGCAACATTCTTATTTCCCTTACGAACCTACACAGCCACTGCGCGCAGATACACAAAATAGAGAAATTAAAGTAACTGGTGAAGGAACTGCTTCAGCCATTCCAAATGAAATTTCCATGACGATTGGAACGCGCACGGAAAACCGAGACGTTCAAGAAGCCTTAAAAGAAAATTCAGCTGTTTCAAATACTCTGCTGCAAGAGATAAAAAAACTTGGAATCAACGACCAGCAAATTGAAACAGCTTCATTCACTATAAATCCTAAATATGATTACAGCGATGGAAAATCGACTCTTACAGGATACGAAGTACAGCATTTGTTTAGAGTAAGAGTACAAGATGTAAAACAAGCTGGCGATGTTTATAACGCTACGTTTTCAAGCGGAGCCAACGTAGCGCAAGATCTTCAATTTCACGTTACAAATGATGATAAATATGAACAAGAAGCGATAAGTAAAGCTTTGCTTAACGCTAAAGAAAAGGCCTTTACCATTGCCAACACGCTGCAGCTCCCTATTAACCAAATCCCCATTTTAATCGAAGAAGGCCCCGTCTATCAGTCATCTGGCTCCTCGCCTAAGTTATTAGCAGCCTCTCCCCCTATCCAAGCTCAGTCCTTGACTGTATCCGCTTCTGTAAAAGTTACGTACACGTATTAATACTTATGATAAACTATAGATTATTATAATGAAGAAACTAATCTAAAGGAGCTCTTTGCACAATGACTTCTGAACATTTACTAGCAGCTTATCAGACCCTATGGTTGAACCGTTCTTTCGCTTCTAAACAAGCCCTGACAAGTGAAGATCAGCTTCACGAAGCCATTCTGAAAGATTTAAAAGATGAAATGACTCATCCACGCGTTCGGCAAACACCGTATGTAAAATATCATCTTGGCATAAAAAGAATTCTAAACAGCAGTCTTTCCTCTGATGAAAAAGTTGCGCTTACGTCCCTATACACAAACCTTTTAGATAGCTGTATATAACAAAAAAAGGACTTCCTTAATGGAAGTCCTTTTTTTATTTAATTAACGCTTTTTCTTCTAAGCTTTGAAAAACAGCGTTAAAGTCTTGCTTCAAATCCTCGAATTCCTCTAACCCTACTGAAAGGCGAAGAAGTGAATCAGTAATCCCTTTTTCTTCACGTACTTCTTTTGGGATACTTGCATGAGACATTGTTGCAGGATGCGTGAGAATGGATTCAACTGCACCTAGACTAACGCCAATTGAAGCTAATTTGACTCCTTGTAAAATATGTCGTGCTACTTTTTCATCCTGCACTTGGAAAGAAATCATAGCTCCGTATCCATTTGCTTGTTCTGAAATGAGTTTGTGGTCCGGATGACTTTTTAAGCCCGGGTAGTATACACGGCTCACTAGAGATTGTTCTTCAAGCCACTTTGCAAACTGCAGCGCTGTTTTTAACTGCTGATCTAAACGAACTTTTAATGTCTTAATGCCTCGAAGTAGTAAAAAACAATCCTGTGGTCCTAAGATAGCACCAAAAGCATTTTGTACAAACTTTACTTCTTCCGCTAGCTTTTCATCGCTTACCACAACTAGACCGCCAATGACGTCACTGTGACCGCTGATATATTTTGTAGCACTATGAATGACAATATTTACACCAAGGTCAATCGGCTGCTGTAGATAAGGTGTTAAAAACGTGTTATCCACAATTGTAAGGAGATTGTGCTCCTTCGCCAAACTTGCTACTGCTTTAATATCCGTTACCTGTAAAAATGGATTTGAAGGGCTTTCGATATAAATAGCCTTCGTATCTTTTGTGATAGCTTCTTCTACTTTCTCAACCTTCGTTGTATCAACAAAAGTTGTTTTGATACCAAACTTTGAAAATAATCGTGTTAATACACGATATGTCCCGCCGTACGTATCGTGTGAAACTAAAATTTCATCCCCTGATTCAAAAATAGATAACACCGATGAAATAGCAGCCATACCTGATGAAAAAGCAAAACCAGCGTATCCATTTTCTAGCTGAGCAATAGTGTTTTCTAAAGCCTCACGCGTTGGGTTTCCTGAACGAGAATAGTCATAGCGGCCGTTGTTCGTCTCATCTTCTTGGTTAAATGTAGATACTTGATAAATAGGTACGTTAACCGCTCCAAAATGACCGTCAATTCCTGTATTTGCATGAATTAAGTTCGTACCAAATCTATGTTTATTATTGTTGGTATGCATCAAATGCCTCCTTCAAATCTTTAATTAAATCATCTGCGTGCTCAATTCCAACTGATAATCGAAGTAAACAGTTTGTTACTCCGACACGATTTCGAATTTCCTCCGGAATGTCAGCGTGTGTTTGACGAGCTGGGAATGTCATTAAACTTTCCACGCCTCCTAAGCTTTCTGCAAATGTAATAACTTTAACATTTTCTAAAAGTACTGACACGATGTCAGGGTGTGAGACAGCAAAAGAAATCATGCCTCCAAATCCAGTTGCTTGTTTCTTCATGATTTCATAGCCCGGATGTGTTTCAAGACCAGGGTAATACACTTTTTCCACGAGATCATGAGCAGTAAGCCAATTTGCAATTTTCAGTGCGTTTTCGTTATGTTTTTCCATACGAAGCGCTAGCGTCTTAATACCGCGCAATAACAGCCAGCTATCTTGTGGACCTAAGATTGCCCCAGCTGCATTTTGATAAAAACGAATTTTTTCTCCTAAGCTACTACATCGAGCGACTACAAGACCAGCAACTACATCATTATGACCCCCAATGTATTTGCTTGCACTATGTATCACAATATCTGCTCCAAGCTCTAAAGGACGCTGATAGTAAGGGGACATGAATGTATTGTCAATGATAGTAAGCAAATCATGCTGTTTAGCTAACGCAATTGCTTCTGGCAAATCAGTCACGTGCATCATTGGATTTGTAGGTGTTTCAATGAATAAAGCTTTCGTGTTGGGACGAAGCGCATCTTTTACTTGCTCGAGATGGGCTGTGTTGACGTACGAAACAGTAATTCCTTGCTCTGAAAAGATTTCATTTAGTACTCGGTACGTTCCTCCGTATAAATCCTCTGATACAATTAAATGATCTCCGTTTTTAAATAGCGCTAAAACTGACATTACACCCGCCATTCCTGAAGCGAATGCTACTCCTACTTCGCCTTTTTCTAAAGCAGCAATTGCTTCTTCCAATGCCGTACGAGTAGGATTTGCCGTACGTGCATAGTCAAATCCTGTACTTTGCCCTAAAGCAGGATGAGCAAATGTTGATGCTTGGTAAATGGGTGTTGTAATAGAACCTGTTGAAGGGTCACGACCTACTCCTGAACGAACTAATAAAGTTTCAATTTTCATCTATTTCTCTCCTTAACTCAAAATAAAAAACACTCTTCACAGATGGAAGAGTGTTCGTTTATACACGATTTCTCTCATCTGTTAGAACAATACTGATGTTCCACAGGAATTAGCACCGTTCAAATGAATGTTTCATTTGATGGTTGCCGGGCATCGCAGGGCCAGTCCCTCCGCCACTCTTGATAAGAGTTCTATATAATTGTTGGTGGTTAACGTTTGTTGTTACTAACTTTAATAAAGATTTTCTTTATTGTCAACATAATTTTCTAAAAAATTTAAATCATCTCATTTGTTTATTCAATATACTTGTCCTGATAAGTACATAAAAAAAGAGACGACACCGAGGTCTCTTTTTCTAAGGCAAGTGCACAGATTTTACGTGAGCTAACTTCCAATACATACTTTCTCCATTTGCCGTAATTAGTTCAACAATATTATTAGAAACTTCTTTAAGTACGCCAATTTTTTCTGATTGATCCCCTAAATCTAATACGACCAGTTGATTTTCATATTTTTTAAGCTGCTCTTCAAAGTTTCTGACAAAAGGTGCAGAGGCAGGCCTTACTGGGAGCTCTTTGTCACTTAAAGAATAAGGAGTTAACTCATTACTATAAGGGGTAAGCCATTTCAAATGATGTAGAGAAACAAAGACATTTTTATACACTGGAGAATAAAACACAAGATAATCATTCAGCACGCTTGTAATATAGCCATGCAATGATTTTCCTCCTGTTACATAAATTTCAATAAATTTCCCTTTTGCCTGCTGTAAAATATTACGATAAGAAATCCGCTGACTTTCTTCTATTAAGTTCTCTTCTATTTCACGCAAAACCGTATAGTCTTCTTCCGATACTTCCCGCAAACGATGCATGTGTAAAAGAGGAATATACAAATAATCATGTCCATTATACAAAACCATAATATCTAATCCAAGATCAATAAGTCTGCCAACAAATGTCGTTTTACCTGAAATATCTAACTCCACAATTTTATCGATATAATGATTCATACTCATACTCATTCTCCTCCTTTTTCCTATATGATAGAAAAGGTGCTTTATAAGCACCTTTTATGTTCCATTTCATCATGCTTTCCAACGATAATTTTTCGTTTTGATAACTTTCTCGGCCGGTGCTGAAGAGCGTGAACTCGTACGGCGTCCTCCCGTGCGGCGTCCTCGAGAGCGATCGTCTGTGCGTCCTCCCGTGCGGCTTCCTGTACGTCCACCTGTGCGACTTCCCGTACGTCCTCCCGTACGGCTTCCTGTACGTTCTTCTGTAGACTTTGCAGCTTCAGTCTCTCCATTTTCTTCTGTTTCTTCATTGTTTTGATTGTTATCGTTTTGCTTAAAAGCCCCTTTTGCTCCTACACAAATGGTTTTAACGTGTCTTGGCTGTAAGCGTAATACTTGATTATTCTGCACAAGTGTAAATGTACCATTTCGGCTTTGTACTAACACGCCCTCTACAGCTTCAGGTCCTCCATTATTGATTGATACCCATTTATGGGAAAGGTGAGCAAAAAGATCGTTGAAGGTTTTAGATTTCATATATTCTGGCTCTTGGCTCACTAAGAGTTCATTTGCAGATTGAGTAGTTTGATCTCCATTGTTGTTTTGATATTCACTCACACTCTTAACGTGTTCAGTATTAATATAGATGACACCGTCGTCTTCTGTGAGTAATACTATATAAGCAGATTCAAATGAACCTAAGACATCAAGAAGCTGACCTGCTTTTTTCTCAGGTCCACCTTGATTAACCTGCACATATTTAGTTTTCATTAATGATAAAGTTCCAGCAAAAGTTTTTCCTCGATATAATTCTAAGTCTGCACTAATTCCTGTAAACGTTTGTGCCGAATTTGACATAGTATCTTCAGTAATACTTTTTACATGCGCTAAGTGATAATATACAAGTGTATATTCTGCTTGATTATTATTTTGGTTGTTTTGGTTGTTTTGATTGTTATTTTCACCATTGTTGTTATTATTGTTATCATTGCTTTCCACTGCTAAGATTAAATAATCTGATTGCACGTCAACCAAATAACCTGTTTTAGATTCAGGACCTCCACGATAAACGGTCACCACTCTTCCTTTTAGGGGTTTGAAGTGAGAAGAATAGCCTTTATCAGGCGTTTGTATATTTCGGCTGCGTTTTTGGCTTGATTTTTGGCGTGGATTTTGATTTTGCTCTTGTTCTTGGCCATAGTAATAGTTACTCATTGTTTTTCCTCCTTATTAGTTATCCTTATTGGTCATTCATACTGTATATATACGTATCATGTACAGCTATTGATTTCCTGCATTTGCCTATTATTAACAAAATCCACTGTTGCCTATAAATTTCCTATAAATCTATCTCTTTTTAAAGAGTCAAAAGGTTATTTTGAATATACGCTGTTCGTTCTTTTATAAAAGACAGCATAAATTCGGGTTCTTTATAAAATTGCTCCAAGTTATCTTTTACGTAAGGATCTTTTAATACATATGGAGCAATATACTCATGCAGTTGATAAATGATTGGTTTCATGTATTCTATTGTAAATTGATTATTTAGAACATTGTTCATTTTTTGAATATATCGCTTTTTAATGCTGTTCACCGCCAGTAAGCGAGCTGTAAGCGTATTAAATCCTTGTGCACGGACATAGTCTCCTTCCATTACTTTTCCATTTACATCTCTTCCCCAAGTTGCATCATAATCCCATGGAATCAGTTCAAAGCGCCCGCTTTCATGATTTAGATAGAGCGCATAGTTATGGACAAAACCGTCGTAATTCTGCATACAAATAATACCGACTAACCAAGATAAGTAGCGGTCGACGTTCAGGTACTTCTCAATATTCTGTTCGAATTCCGTATTTGTCCATGTATTAATATTAAATATAAACTTTTCTAATTTTTCCTCGTCTCCTTCTCTCACTGCTTTATCTTCATATCCAGATAACAAAGTTGTTTTTGGCTTTTTATCCAAATCGCTCATCAAAGAAAAATTAGCATCTCCGTCCACTGCATAAAATATGGATCCATCCGCTAAATTTCTTTTTTTCAAAAATAGTTCATCTACCGATTCGAGCTGAAGATATATTCCTTCATTTTTCCCATTAATCTTAAGAGTGACAAACTGAGAGTGGGGAGATAAAACATCTAAAGAAGAGAAAAAATCGAGGGACAATTTGTTGCGCATAAGCGATGGATCTTTGTATTCAGCGTTTAGGTGTATTTCTTTGGCGCGCTGAAATATTTTCGGAGAATAAAATTCAATATAATATGACTTTTTCTTCATCTTCCGAATATGGGAACCTCTTAGGAGCAAATCAATATCGTAGCGTTTTTTGTTAAACTTCATCGTTGCCTGAACCGCTTCTTCTGACCAAATATCTCTTTGCATTTCCTTTAAATCTTTTACATTCACAAACAGAGCGTATTGAGGGATTTCTTTTTGCTTCATGATTCGACCACCTTTCTTCAATTATTAAAGTATATGAAGGGTAAATTCTCCATGATACCCCGCAGCATCAACTATTTCCGCAAACTCCACTTTTGACTCATATCAAGGACAAGCATCATCGCGTATTCTATTAATGCAAGACCTAGTCCAATTGACAAGGAGGTTTTTGTATTGCATATTACAGCTGAAAAAATTAAAGAGGCTGCTGAAGCCCTAGAATGTACAGAACTGAAATCTTTTATGTTTCAAGAGCCAACTGCCGGTCCACTAACAAAGCCGCGTCGCTCTTCTCGTAGCTCTCGTCGCAGCTCTCGCCCTTCTACCCGCGGTACGCGTCGCTCTTCTCGCGGCTCTCGTCGTTCTACTCGCCGCTCTCGTCGTTCTACTCGCCGCTCTCGTCGTTCTACTCGCCGCTCTCGCCGTTCTACTCGCCGCTCTCGTCGTTCTACTCGCCGCTCTCGCCGTTCTACTCGCCGCTCTCGCCGTTCTACTCGCCGCTCTCGCCGTTCTACTCGCCGCTCTCGTCGTTCTACTCGCCGCTCTCGCCGTTCTACTCGCCGCTCTCGTCGTTCTACTCGCCG